>NZ_JBQWRI010000084.1:0-212 GCF_052545135.1 Nocardia aegles | reverse complement strand
AGTCCGAGCACGGCGCCGGAGTCCTTCACCATGTGCTCGACCCGGTCGGCCGGATAGTTCGGATCCACCGGCACGAACCCCGCACCGGTCTTCGCCACCGCCCACACCGCGACCACCGACTCCACCGACCGCGGAACACCCACCGCGACCAGATCCTCCGGACCCACACCCCGATCGATCAACAACCGCGCCAACCGCGTGGACCGCTCGTC
>NZ_JBQWRI010000083.1:0-213 GCF_052545135.1 Nocardia aegles | reverse complement strand
GCCGGGCAGACGGGTGAGCAGATCGCTGCTGATCTGGGGGTGTCGGCGGCGACGTTGTACAACTGGCGCCGCCAGTACGGCGGTGTGGACACCGATGCCGCGAAGGAGCTCAAAGAGCTGCGGGAGCAGAACGCCAGGTTGAAGCGGCTGCTGGCGGATGCGGAGCTGGAGAAGGACGCGTTGCGGGAGATCGCGAAGGGAAAATTTTAGGCC
>NZ_JBQWRI010000082.1:0-224 GCF_052545135.1 Nocardia aegles | reverse complement strand
GCAGACCGGGGCGGCGTCGTCGAGCATGAACTGCACCCGCTGCACCGGATACCCGGTATCGATCGGCAGATACGCCGCACCCGCGATCAACACCCCCAACAACGCGACCGGCAACTCCTCGGTCCGCGCCACCGCCACCGCCACCACCGACTCCGGCCCCGCACCCCGCGCGATCAACGCCCGCGCCACCCGATTCGCCCGCCCATGCAACTCACCGAACGTCA
>NZ_JBQWRI010000081.1:0-245 GCF_052545135.1 Nocardia aegles | reverse complement strand
GATCGAAGCTGCTCTCGCCGGATGCGATGGCGTTGCTCAGGCTGTGGTCACGTTGGATGGTGCGCACGTCGAGGACGGTGGCTCTGCTGGTCCTGCGGAGCGTTTGGTGGGTTATGTGGTCGGTGTCAGTGGTCTTGATGTCGCGGCTATCACGAGTGCTGTCGCGCGGCGGCTGCCCAGCCACATGGTGCCCTCCCAGATTGTCGTTCTGGATGCTATGCCGCTGACTGTTTCGGGGAAGATCG
>NZ_JBQWRI010000080.1:0-248 GCF_052545135.1 Nocardia aegles | reverse complement strand
TCCCCGAGTTCGATACGCATCCCACGAAGCTTGACCTGGAAATCCACCCGACCCACATAATCGAGCTCACCACCGGCACTCCACCGCACCAGATCCCCAGTCCGATACATACGCTCACCAGCAACACCAAAAGGATTCGCCACAAAACGCTCAGCAGTCAGATCCGCACGAGCAACATAACCACGAGCAAGCTGAACACCCGAAAGATACAACTCCCCCACCACACCCACCGGCACCGGACGCAAACG
>NZ_JBQWRI010000079.1:0-248 GCF_052545135.1 Nocardia aegles | reverse complement strand
CCACCGGAGACGATCGACTGCGCTTTCAGCAACGCCGCGGTCAGGATCTGATGCACCTTCCGCTGCCCGGCTTTGGTGTAGGCCTGCGGCCCCAACTCCGCCAACGCCACGTTCACCTCCCGCACCAACCCGACGATCGCTTTCTTGTCGACCGTGTTCGACCCCTTCAAACCCCGCATATACGACACCAACTGGTTGTCCACAGTGTTGAACGCCTTCGCCGCGTTGCGCTGGAACACCTGCTCAGC
>NZ_JBQWRI010000078.1:0-262 GCF_052545135.1 Nocardia aegles | reverse complement strand
GCCGACGAGCGGGCCGGGGACCGGTTGATCGGCTATGTCGTGGCCGACCCCGGGGCGAGCCTGGACCCGTCGGTGCTGCGCACGCAGGTCTCGGAATTCCTGACCGGGTACATGGTCCCGGACGCGGTGATGGTGCTGGAGGCGTTGCCGCTGACCGCGAACGGCAAACTGGACCGTAAGGCGCTGCCCGCCCCACAGGTCGTGTCCGCGGCGGTGTTCCGGGCGCCGAGTTCCCCGGTGGAACAGGCGGTGGCCGAGGTGT
>NZ_JBQWRI010000077.1:0-271 GCF_052545135.1 Nocardia aegles | reverse complement strand
CCACTACCCAACCCCGCCAACGCCGAGGCGATCAACGGCACCATCCCCAACGCCAGCATCCCCGCCATCCCCGCCATCGGCGCCACCACCCCCGGATCCACCAACGGATCCGGCTCCCGACCCCCACCCGGCTCCGGCACCCGCTCCACCCGCCCAGCCACCACACCACCCGGCTGACCGGACACACCCTCACCCGCCACACCCTGACCCGGCACACCCGCAGGCAACCCCGCCTGACCAGGCACACCAGACCCACCCGGCACAACCGGAC
>NZ_JBQWRI010000076.1:0-375 GCF_052545135.1 Nocardia aegles | reverse complement strand
GCCGTCACGGTGGCCTCGGTAGGGCCATACAGATTCAGCAGCCGCACACCCAAGCCACGCACCACCCGCTGAGCCACTGCGGCGGACAGAAATTCGCCGCCAACTAGTATCTGTCGCAGCGAATCCAGTGCTGTGGATCCGTCCAGAAACGGATCCAGTATCGATGGCACGAAGTGCACGACGGTCACGCGTTCGGATCGAATGATCTCGGCGAGGCGCGACGGGTCTCGCTCGGAGCCCGGCTCGGCGAGTATTACGCGGCAGCCACTCACCATGGCGGCGAACAGTTCCCACACCGACACATCGAAGGTCAGCGGAGTCTTGTGCAACACAATGTCTGCAGCACTGAGGTCGAACTGTCGGCTCAGCCATCGT
>NZ_JBQWRI010000075.1:0-383 GCF_052545135.1 Nocardia aegles | reverse complement strand
CGCTCGGTCGTGAACAACGGGAACGCTATGCGGTGACCGCGGACTCGCGAACGCTGCATCTGGCGTCGCCGAGCTTCGACGCCTCGGTCTGGGAGTTGCTGCTCGCGGCGGGGAGCGCAGCCACGATGGTGATCGCCCCACCCGACGCCTACGGCGGCTCGGCGCTGACCGAGTTGCTGCGCCGCGAGCGGGTGACCCACGCGGTGATCACTCCGGCGGCACTGACGTCGGTCGATCCGGCGGGGCTCGACGACCTGCGAGTCGTCGTCGCGGCCGGTGACGCATGCCCGCCGGAACTGGTGCGCCGCTGGGCGGTCGACGGCCGTGAGTTCTTCAACGCCTATGGCCCGACCGAGGCCACGATCATGACGAGCCAGAGCGGG
>NZ_JBQWRI010000074.1:0-386 GCF_052545135.1 Nocardia aegles | reverse complement strand
ACTGCACCGCCGCCCACCGTGGTGCGCTGTGCGTCGAAACTTCTTCCCGTGTCCTGCATTCCGCTTCGCCGAGCTTCGATGTGGCGATTCTGGAATTGCTGACGGCACTGGGCACGGGCGCGACCATGGTCATCGCGCCCAGCGACGTCAACGGCGGCGCCGAGCTCGGCGACCTGCTCGCTCGCGAGCGGATCAGCCACGCCCTCCTCACGCCTTCGGTGCTGTCCACCATCGACCACACGCGTACGCCGCTACCGGATCTGAGATATCTACTGGTCGGCGGCGAAGGCTACGGCACCGAACTGGTCGAACGCTGGAGCCGCGGCCGTGCCGTGTTCAACGGATACGGGCCCAGTGAAACCACCATCGCCGCCACGCTGCCGTCC
>NZ_JBQWRI010000073.1:0-396 GCF_052545135.1 Nocardia aegles | reverse complement strand
ACGTCCACGGTGGCCTCGGTAGGGCCATACAGATTCAGCAGCCGCACACCCAAGCCACGCACCACCCGCCCGGCAAGGTCAGCTGGAAGCACTTCACCCGAAGCGACCACAAGCCGCAGCGAGGTGCCGCCCGTAATAGTCTCTGCGGCGAGGAAGTGATTCAGCATCGATGGCACGAAATGGATCACCGTCACGTCACGGCGCGTGATCACTTCGGCAAGATAACCGGGATCTCGATGCCCTTCCGGTTCGGCCAGTACCAAACAGCTACCAGTCACTGCGGGGGCGAATAGTTCCCACACCGACACATCGAAGGTCAGCGGAGTCTTGTGCAGGATCGTATCCTGAGGACCCAGATCGCATCGGGACTGCATCCACATCAGTCGATTCACCAAT
>NZ_JBQWRI010000072.1:0-401 GCF_052545135.1 Nocardia aegles | reverse complement strand
GCTCGAACCGGTGGCGTGTCACGGTGATGGTGGCCTCGGCCGGGCCGTAGGTGTTGAACAATTCGGCGCGGCTAGCGTCGGTGAAGCATGCCGCAAGTTGTCCCGAGAGCACCTCGCCGCCGGCGAGCACCTCGCGCAGCGAGTCCACCGGATTCGAGCCGAGCTCGGCCTGAAGCATCTCCAGCACTGACGGCACGAACTCGGCGTGGGTGACCGAATGCGTGCGGATCACCTCGGCCAGCGTTCGTGGGTCGGTCTCGGCCCCGGGCGGGGCCAACACGATGCGTGCTCCGCCGACGAGGGGGGCGAATAGTTCCCACACCGACACATCGAAGGTCAGCGGAGTCTTGTGCAATACCGCATCACGGTCGCCGATATGGTGCTCCGCGCACATCCACTGC
>NZ_JBQWRI010000071.1:0-413 GCF_052545135.1 Nocardia aegles | reverse complement strand
GTCGCATACGTCAAAAACCCACCAATACCCGCAGCCGCACCCGACTCCTCATACGAATCACCCACAATCAAATGCAAATCGAACTGCGACACATCCACATCCACATCCACCCCAGCCACCGACAAACCCGGCAACTCCAACACCGCCCGCGCAACATTCTGAAACGACAACCCCACCTGAAACAACGGATGACGCGCCGCCGACCGCGGCGGATTCAACACCTCCACCAACCGCTCGAACGGCACATCCGCATGCGCAAACGCCGCCACATCAACATCCCGCTGACGCACAACCACATCCGCGAACGACTCACCCGGCTCCAACCGAGACCGGAACACCACCGTATTGACAAACATACCGATCAGATCATCGAGCTCCCGCTCACCACGACCCGCGACAGGAGTACCAACAGC
>NZ_JBQWRI010000070.1:0-424 GCF_052545135.1 Nocardia aegles | reverse complement strand
GTGCGGTCGGATGTAGTCCGTCCTCAGTCCCGCGCATGGCCGGAGCGAAGGCGGAGGTACGCCCAGTTCGCGAGCGCGCGTTCGAGCGACAAGTGCGCGTAGTGGCCGCGGGAAGCGACTGGGTTCCTTTGAGCGAAGCAAGATCGAGCTTGTTTCGTTCGTGACCCGGCTCCCGCCCGAAGGGCCGCCACTAGTCGACGAAGTACCAGAGCGGCTACAACCCGCGTGCTCCGGGTTGCGGGATCCCAATACCTGCGTGCTCAGCGCACCTCGAGCACGTCTTTCGTGAAGCGAGGCCGAGCATCGCGTCTTCATGGCCCGGCTCGCGTTTGCGCGGCCGTCTCGTAAGCCATGAAAGAGCACCCGCAGCCGAGCCGATACCGCGGCTACAACCCGCGTGCTCGGGGTTGTGAGTTTCCGCTGC
>NZ_JBQWRI010000069.1:0-440 GCF_052545135.1 Nocardia aegles | reverse complement strand
ATATCCGAACTGCCCGACAACCGAGCCAGCAACACCGCAAACGCCGCATGCACCACCATGAACAACGTCGCACCATACGCACGCGCCAACCCCACAAGTCCCGCATGCGTCACCGCATCGATCTCGACACCCACCCGCGCACCCGCCAACGACGCCACCACAGGACGCGGCCGATCCACCGGCAACTCCAACAAATCCGGCAACCCCGCCAACTCACCACGCCAAAACGCGATCTGCTGCGCCGCGATCGACGCCGGATCGTTCTCATCACCCAACACCACACGCTGCCACAACGCGTAATCCACATACTGCACCCGCAACGGCAACCACCCCGGCACCACACCCAACGAACGCGCCCCATACGCCACCATCACATCCCGCACCAACGGACCCATCGACGACGCATCCGCCGCAATATGATGCACAACCACAGCCAGCAC
>NZ_JBQWRI010000068.1:0-458 GCF_052545135.1 Nocardia aegles | reverse complement strand
CTACACGGCGCCCTGGACGTCTCCGCCCTGCGCCACGCCCTGGCCGACGTCCTCGAACGCCACGAAACCCTCCGCACCCGCTACCCCGCCGACGGCCCCGACGGCCTCCCCCACCAACAGATCCTCACCGTCGCCGACGCCCTGCCCACCGGCCTGGACGTCGTCGTCACCGACGACCCCCTCACCCACATCACCACACTCATGCACACCGGATTCGACGTCACCACCGACATCCCCGTCCGCGCCCTGCTACTGGAAACCAGCCCCGACGAACACCTACTGGCGTTCGTGGCCCACCACATCGCCGCCGACGGCGCCTCCATGGCCCCCCTGGCCCGCGACCTGATGACCGCCTACCTCGCCCGCATCGGCGGCAACTCCCCCCGCTGGGCGCCGCTGGACGTGCACTACGCCGACTACGCCATCTGGCAACGCCAGGTCATCGGCACCGACGACGA
>NZ_JBQWRI010000067.1:0-479 GCF_052545135.1 Nocardia aegles | reverse complement strand
GGGTGTGGTTGTGAGTCTTCAACGGAGAGTTTGATCCTGGCTCAGGACGAACGCTGGCGGCGTGCTTAACACATGCAAGTCGAGCGGTAAGGCCCTTCGGGGTACACGAGCGGCGAACGGGTGAGTAACACGTGGGTGATCTGCCTCGCACTTCGGGATAAGCTTGGGAAACTGGGTCTAATACCGGATATGACTCCTGGTCGCATGGCTGGGGGTGGAAAGATTTATCGGTGTGAGATGGGCCCGCGGCCTATCAGCTTGTTGGTGGGGTAATGGCCTACCAAGGCGACGACGGGTAGCCGGCCTGAGAGGGCGACCGGCCACACTGGGACTGAGACACGGCCCAGACTCCTACGGGAGGCAGCAGTGGGGAATATTGCACAATGGGCGGAAGCCTGATGCAGCGACGCCGCGTGAGGGATGACGGCCTTCGGGTTGTAAACCTCTTTCGACTCCGACGAAGCGAGAGTGACGGTAGG
>NZ_JBQWRI010000066.1:0-487 GCF_052545135.1 Nocardia aegles | reverse complement strand
CATCGTGACCCTTCTTTCCTGCACCCAGCCGATATTCGGCTTCGGTGACCGCGACGTCTGGACTATGTTCCACTCCGAAGCTTTCGACTTCGCGGTATGGGAAATATTCGGATGCCACGCCTCGGGTGGGCGGCTGGTCATCGTGGATCATCTCACTGCACGCGACCCCTATGCCTTCCTAAGGCTGCTCGGGCGGGAGCAGGTGACGATCCTCAACCAGACCCCCACGGCCTTCTGGCAGCTTGACGACGCCGAAAGGTCACGCGACGTCGACCTCGCCCTGCGCCTGGTGATCTTCGGCGGTGAAAAGCTCCAGCCCGCGAACCTCGAGTCCTGGCTTTGGCGGCATGGACACAACGAGCCCGCCTTAGCCAACATTTACGGCATCACGGAATCCACCGTCCACGCAACACTATTTCCCATCGAAGGCGATGTCTTGGCCCTCAAGACCTCCAGCCCCATAGGCACGGCGCTTCCGGGAGTGGGC
>NZ_JBQWRI010000065.1:0-526 GCF_052545135.1 Nocardia aegles | reverse complement strand
CTGTGCCGGTGGTGACGTTGGTGGGGTTGTTCGATGCTCGGGTTGCGGTTGCTGCCGGCAGTGTGGCTTTGGTGTGTGGCGATGTTGAGTTGTCGTATGGTGAGCTTGATCGGCGGGCTAATCGGCTGGCTCGTTATTTGATTGCTTGTGGTGTGGGGCCCGAGGCTGTTGTCGGGATTGTCATGGATCGTTCTGTTGAGTTGGTGATCGCGCTTTATGCTGTTCTGAAGGCTGGTGGCGCGTATGTTCCGATTGATCCTCGCTATCCCAGTGATCGGGTGTGCGCGATCTTGGCCACCGCGCGTCCGGTGTGTGTGCTCGCCAGTGCTGCGACGTCGGCTACCGTCACGATTACGTCGGTGTGTCCGGTTGTGGTTCTTGATGGACTCGACCTGGCCGGCTTCTCCGATGTTCCGGTGACCGATGGTGATCGTGTCGCTGTGCTGCGTCCTGGTAATCCTGCCTATGTCATCTACACCTCTGGTTCCACCGGAACGCCTAAGGGCGTGATCATCACCCACCAGGC
>NZ_JBQWRI010000064.1:0-530 GCF_052545135.1 Nocardia aegles | reverse complement strand
TCTCGTACGTGCACGCCACGCCCGGGATGGACGCCGACGCGGCTGAACTGGCCGCCTTCGCCCAGCAGAGCCTGCCCGCGCACATGGTGCCGACGGGCGTCATGGTGCTGGACGAGATTCCCCTGACCCCGGTGGGCAAATTGGACCGCGAGGCACTGCCCGCGCCCCGGTTGCGGACCAAGGTGTACCGCGCCCCGGTCGGCCCACTCGAAGAGCTGGTCGGCGAGGTGTTCGCCGAACTGCTCGGTCCCGCCGCGCCGGTCGGCGCGGACGACGATTTCTTCGAGCTGGGCGGCAACTCGCTGATCGCGACGCAGGTCGCGGCCCGGTTGGGAGCCGCGATCGCGGCCCGGGTGCCCGCCCGGCTGATCTTCGAGAGCCCCACCGTCGCGACGCTCGCCGCGCGGCTGGAGCCGTTGCGGGGAGCGGGCGACCGGCGCGCGTTGGTGGCGTTGGAGCGTCCGGAGCGGGTGCCGTTGTCGTTGGCGCAGCGGCGGATGTGGTTTTTGAATCAGTTCGATCCGGGTTTG
>NZ_JBQWRI010000063.1:0-530 GCF_052545135.1 Nocardia aegles | reverse complement strand
CCTCCTACGTGCACGCGGCCGGCGGACGATCGATCGACACCGACGAGCTGTTCGCGCACGCCGAGCGCAGCCTACCGGTGCACATGGTGCCGACCTCCCTCACCGTGCTGGAGGAGATCCCGCTGACCCCGGTGGGCAAGCTGGATCGTCGTGCCCTGCCCGCTCCGCAGTTGCAGACCAAGGAATTCCGCGCCCCGTCCGGAGCGCTCGAGCAGTTGGTGGCGGGCGTGTTCGCCGACCTGCTCAGCGTAGCCGGCGAGATCGGCGCGGACGACGATTTCTTCGAGCTGGGCGGCAACTCGCTGATCGCGACGCAGGTCGCGGCCCGGCTCGGGGCGTCGGTCGGCGCGCGGGTACCCGCGCGCACGGTGTTCGAGGCGCCGACGGTCGCGCTGCTGGCCGCCCGGCTGGCCGAATTCGACACCGGCGCGGCCCGTCCCGCGTTGGTGGCGTTGGAGCGTCCGGAGCGGGTGCCGTTGTCGTTGGCGCAGCGGCGGATGTGGTTTTTGAATCAGTTCGATCCGGGTTCT
>NZ_JBQWRI010000062.1:0-538 GCF_052545135.1 Nocardia aegles | reverse complement strand
CTCACTCGCACTTGACGATCGGGATCGGGTCGTATTTCACCGTGCGGGTCTTGCGGGAGATTTCGCGGCCGGTTTTGTGGTCGGTGATGACGCGGGTGTCGGAGATGGTGAAGCCGGGGCCGCCTTCGGAGGCGATGCAGTCCTTGCCCTTGGGCAGGGTGACGGTATTGGGTTCGGTCGGTTTGGTCTTCTCGCCGGTGATGGATTCGACGTCGACCGTCTTCGTACCCCACAGGCGAACGGTGATCTCGGAGGCGGTCGCGGAGGTTTCGATGTAGATGCCGGTCTGGGTGTTGTTGCGGAATTTCAGGTCGATCACGCCGTCGAAGACGGTGGCCTCGCGGGCGGCGGGGTAGCGGGAGATGTAGTAGCTGTGCTCGGTGTGACCCGCGTCCTCGAGACCCGCGAAATACGCCGCGTTGTACAGCGTGGTGGCGAATTGACTGATGCCGCCGCCGACCGCGGTGCTCGGACGACCGTGGTCGATGATGCCGGACTCGACATATCCTTCCGCGGTGCCGCGCGGACCGGTGAAATC
>NZ_JBQWRI010000061.1:0-580 GCF_052545135.1 Nocardia aegles | reverse complement strand
TGTGGGGGTCGCGCACCGCAACGTGATCGAGTTGTTCGCCAACACCCAGCTGCTGTTCGGGTTCGACGAAACCGACGTCTGGACGTTGTTCCATTCCTACGCGTTCGATTTCTCGGTGTGGGAGTTGTGGTGCGCGCTGGCCAACGGCGGCAGCGTGGTCGTGGTCGACTACCTGACCTCCCGCTCACCGCAGCAGTTCCGCGAACTGCTGATCCGCGAACAAGTCACCGTGCTGAATCAGACCCCCTCGGCGTTCTACCAGCTCGCCGAGGCCGACCGCGCCGCACACTACGACGAGGGCACGTTCGCGTTGCGCTACATCGTGTTCGGTGGTGAAGCACTGGATCTGCGGCAGTTGCGGCGCTGGTACGAGCGCCATCCGGTGGACGCGCCATGGTTGGTGAATATGTACGGCATCACCGAGACCACGGTGCATGTGTCGTTCTTGTCGGTGGACGAGCAGATGGTCGACAACCCGGCGAGTGTGATCGGGCGTGCCCTGCCGGGTTTGGGTGTGTATGTGCTCGATGACCGGTTGCATCCGGCGCCGGTGGGGGTGGCCGGGGAGATCCATGTGGTC
>NZ_JBQWRI010000060.1:0-610 GCF_052545135.1 Nocardia aegles | reverse complement strand
GGTCGGACCATACAAATTGTGCACCGCGGCGTCACTCACCGCGCGCACCGCGGCGACGGTCTCCGGCGGCAGCGCCTCACCGATCACGAAGATGTCGCGCAAAGTGGGGCACGACCCGGCAGCGGTATGCGCGGCGAACACTGTCAGCATGGACGGCACGAAATCGGTTACCGTCACGCCCTGCGCCGCAATGGTTTCCGCGACGTACCGCGGATCTCGGTGCCCGTCGTGGGCGGCGATGACGAGCTTCGCGCCCACGCGCAGCGGCATGAAGTACCCCCACAGCGAGACGTCGAAGGTCGTCGCCGTCTTCTGCAAGTACACGTCGTCGGCGTCGAGCGGATACGCCGCGAGCATCCAGCTGATCTGGTTCTCGATCGCGAAGTGCGAGATCACCACGCCCTTGGGGCGGCCGGTCGATCCCGAGGTGAAGATCACGTACGCCGGATGCTGCGGCAACACCGGACGCACCAGTTCTTCGGTGCGAACCGGGCTGTCGTCGAAGCCGTCGAGATCCACAGCGTCCAGTAGCAGCACCGCGGTGCCTTCCGGCACGTCGACCGCCTCGGCGGTGGTCGTGAGCACACAGACCGGCTGCGCCGTTTCGAGG
>NZ_JBQWRI010000059.1:0-610 GCF_052545135.1 Nocardia aegles | reverse complement strand
CGTCGGACCATACAAATTGTGCACCGCGGCGTCGGACACCGCCTGCATGGCTCCCACGGTCTCCGGGGGCAGCGCCTCACCGATCACGAACACGTGTTTCAGGGTCGGGCAGCTGCCGGGCGCGGTGTGCGCGGCGAAGACCGTCAGCATGGACGGCACGAAATCGGTTACCGTCACGCCTTGCCGGGCAATGGTTTCCGCGACGTAAGCAGGGTCGCGATGTCCGTCCGGCGTGGCGACGACGAGCTTCGCGCCCACGCGCAACGGCATGAAGTAGCCCCACAGCGAGACGTCGAATGTCGTCGCCGTCTTCTGCAAGTACACGTCGTCCGGTCCCAGCGGATATTCCGCGAGCATCCACGCGATCTGATTGTCGATCGCCGCGTGGGACACCGCGACGCCCTTGGGGCGGCCGGTCGATCCCGAGGTGAAGATCACGTACGCCGGATGCTGCGGCAACACCGGACGCACCAGTTCTTCGGCGCGAACCGGGCTGTCGTCGAAACCGTCGAGATCCACGGTGTCCACGGCGAGCGCCCGGACGTCCTCGGGCAGCACCGCCGCATCAGCGCTCGTCGTCACGACACAGAGCGGGCGAGCGGTGTCCAGA
>NZ_JBQWRI010000058.1:0-653 GCF_052545135.1 Nocardia aegles | reverse complement strand
GTAGCCGTTGTTCCAGGGCGTGCCGGGCGGAATATAGACCATCCCGACCTTGTTCACGCAGAACTGTTGCAGCGCAATCGACATCATTTCCGGCCCGTTGTCCATCCGCAGCACCCGCGGCGGCCCGCCCCGGGCGGTGAACACCCGCTCCAACTCCGTGACCAGCCGCTCGGCGGTGATCGACCGCTCCACCAGATGCAGCAGCGATTCGCGGGTGTGCTCGTCGATCATCGACGCGATCTTCACCGCCCGCCCATCGACGGTGGAGTCGAACTGGAAGTCCAACGCCCACACCACCTTCGGCGCATCCGCATCCACCATGGGCGCAGTCGAGCAGCCAGCCCGCTTACGCGGGTGATGAGCGCGCACCTGCAACCCTTCCTCGCGCCATAGCCGGTGCACCCGCTTCTTGTTCACCCCACTGCCCTCATCGAACCGCAGCGCCGCCCACGCCCGACGGAACCCGTGACCCGGATGTTTCACCGCGTAGGAACGCAGCCAGACCCGCAACCCGGCATCCGGATCGGCAGGGGTCTGCGCGGCCGGCAGCTGCCGATAGGTGGAGCGGTGCAGCCCAACCACCTTGCACGCGAACCGCTCCGACATGCCCATCACCTGTTTGAGCATGTCAACAGCGCGGCGCTTGGTGGCCG
>NZ_JBQWRI010000057.1:0-679 GCF_052545135.1 Nocardia aegles | reverse complement strand
GGTGGGGGTCGCGCACCGCAACGTGATCGAGTTGTTCGCCAACACCCAGCCGTTGTTCGGGTTCGACGAAACCGATGTGTGGACGTTGTTCCATTCCTACGCGTTCGATTTCTCGGTGTGGGAGTTGTGGTGCGCGCTGGCGCACGGCGGCAGCGTGGTGGTGGTCGACTACCTGACTTCCCGCTCACCCGAGCAGTTCCGTCGGTTGCTGATCGATGAGCGGGTGACGGTGCTCAACCAGACGCCGTCGGCGTTCTATCAGTTGGTGGAGGCCGACCGCGCCGCGGCGGGTAGGGGTGAGCTGGGGTTGCGGTATGTGATCTTCGGTGGGGAGGCGCTGGATCTGCGGAAGCTGGGTCGCTGGTATGCGCGGCACGGGCAGCGGACGCGGTTGGTGAACATGTACGGCATCACCGAGACCACGGTGCATGTGTCGTTCCTGTCGGTGGACGAGCAGATGGTCGACAACCCGGCCAGCGTGATCGGGCGGGCCCTGCCGGGTTTGGCCGCGTACGTGCTCGATGACCGGTTGCATCCCGCGCCGGTGGGGGTGGCCGGGGAGATCCACGTGGTCGGCGCGCAGCTCTCGCGCGGGTATCTGGGCCGTCCGGGGTTGACCGCGACGCGGTTCGTGGCCGACCCGTTCGGGGCGCCGGGCTCGCGGATGTATCGCAGTGGC
>NZ_JBQWRI010000056.1:0-705 GCF_052545135.1 Nocardia aegles | reverse complement strand
GCTGTCGCCGCCGAGGGTGAAGAAGGAGTCGTCGAGTCCGATGGTGGGGGTGTGGAGGATGTCGGTGAAGGCTTGGGTGAGGGTGTGTTCGAGGGGGGTTTGGGGTGGTCGGTAGGGGGTGGGGTTGGTGGGTTGGGGTGTGGGGAGTGCGGTGCGGTCGAGTTTTCCGGTGGGGGTGAGGGGGAGGTGGTCGAGGGGGATGATCGTGGTGGGGATCATGTAGGGGGGTAGGTGGGTGGTGAGGTGTTGGGTGAGGGTGGTGGTGTCGATGGTGTGGTGGGGGGTGGGGAGGACGTAGGAGGTGAGGGTGTGGTTTCCGTTGGTGTCGTGGTGGCCGATGGTGGTGGCGTAGTCGACGGTGGGGTGGGTGGTGAGGGTGGTGTCGATTTCGCCGAGTTCGATGCGTTGGCCGCGGATTTTGACTTGGAAGTCGGTGCGTCCGAGGTGTTGGAGGGTGTGGTCGGGTTGCCATCGGACGAGGTCGCCGGTGCGGTACATGCGGGTGCCGGGTTGGTAGGGGCAGGCGATGAAGCGTTCGGCGGTGAGGGCTGGTTGGTGGTGGTATCCGCGGGCGAGTAGTGGTCCGGCGATGTAGAGTTCGCCGGGGACGCCGGTGGGTACGGGTTGTAGGTGTTGGTCGAGGACCCAGGTGTGGGCGCCGGGGATGGGGTGGCCGATGGTGACGACCTCACCCGCCACCAGCGG
>NZ_JBQWRI010000055.1:0-756 GCF_052545135.1 Nocardia aegles | reverse complement strand
CACCACATGGATCTCCCCGGCCACCCCCACCGGCGCCGGATGCAACCGGTCATCGAGCACATACACACCCAAACCCGGCAGGGCCCGCCCGATCACACTCGCCGGGTTGTCGACCATCTGCTCGTCCACCGACAAGAACGACACATGCACCGTGGTCTCGGTGATGCCGTACATGTTCACCAACCGGGTGCGCTCACCATGCCGCGCATACCAGCGACCCAGCTTCCGCAGATCCAGCGCCTCCCCACCGAAGATCACATACCGCAACCCCAGCTCACCCCCACCCGCCGCGGCGCGGTCGGCCTCCACCAACTGATAGAACGCCGACGGCGTCTGGTTGAGCACCGTCACCCGCTCATCGATCAGCAACCGCCGGAACTGCTCGGGTGAACGGGAAGTCAGGTAGTCGACCACCACCACGCTGCCGCCGTGCGCCAGCGCGCACCACAGCTCCCACACCGAGAAATCGAACGCGTAGGAATGGAACAACGTCCACACATCGGTCTCGTCGAACCCGAACAACGGCTGGGTGTTGGCCAGCAACTCGATCACGTTGCGGTGCGCGACCCCCACACCCTTGGGCACCCCGGTGGACCCGGAGGTGTAGATGACATACGCCAGATTGTCCGGCCGCAACCGCGCCACCCGATCCGCATCCGAAACCGGTGCCTCCGAATATTGCCGGGCCTGCTCCAGCAACACCACCGGCAACCCCGCCGACGGCACCGCATCCCGCTGCTCCAGCGTGGTCAGCAC
>NZ_JBQWRI010000054.1:0-783 GCF_052545135.1 Nocardia aegles | reverse complement strand
GACTCCGTCCAAGGTCTCGGTCCAATATCGGATCTGCCGGGCGCACAACGATTCCGGATCGTCGGGTGAGCCGAGGGCGGCCTGCTGCCACAGCGCGTAGTCCGCGTACTGGATGGGCAGCGGTGGCCACGAAGGGGCTTCGCCGCGGATCCGCGCGGCGTACGCGGTCGTCACGTCGCGCGCCAGCGGTGACATGGAGAAGCCGTCGGCGGCGATGTGGTGCACCACGACGGCCAGCACGTATTCCGGTTCGGCACCGCCGGTGGCACGGAACAATCGAGCGCGCACCGGCACCTCGGTGCTGACATCGAAGCCTTCGCTGACGAATTCGGTCACCGCGCCGATCAATCGACTCCGCGGAACGAAGACCAAAGCCAGTTCGCGATCGATTCCGTCGACGGGTTCGATCACCTGGATCAGCTTTCCGTCGTGATCCGGGTACCGCGTTCGCAGCGACTCGTGCCTGCCGAGCACATCCACCAGGGCCGATCGCAAAGCGTCCACGTTCAATTCGCCACGCAGCCGAATGACGATCGGCAAGTTGTATGCCCCCGAACCGGTGTCGTACTGGTTGAGGAACCACATCCGTTGCTGGGCCGGCGCCAGGGGCACGAGATCGGGGCGCGGCCGGGCCACCAGCGGTGGGCGTTGCCGCCCCTGACCGATATGCCGCTCGACGCGCGACGCGAGTGCCGCCACCGTGGGCGCCTCGAACAGCAACTGGACCGGGATATCGGTATCCAACGCGGCCCCGAGTCGTGCTGCGATCCGCGTCGCGCCCAA
>NZ_JBQWRI010000053.1:0-787 GCF_052545135.1 Nocardia aegles | reverse complement strand
ACCAGCACATGCTCGGACTCACTCACCACGATCACCCGCACCCGCACCGGCGGCGCCACCGTCACATCGAAACCCTCGCTCACCGCCGCGGCCACCAACGCCGCCACCTCCGACTCATCCGCCCGCCGCACCAACACCTCCGGCACCGCCCGCGCATCCTCCACGGGCAACACCAACTGGAAACCCTCCCCATCCACATCCGGATACACCGTGCGCAACACCTCATGCCGCGCCACCACATCCGCCACCGCCGCCCGCAACGCCGCCACATCCAACACACCACTCAACCGCACCGCGACCGGAATATTGTTCACCCCACTCACCGGATCGAACCGGTTCAAAAACCACATCCGCTGCTGCGCATACGACAACGGCACCCGCTCCGGCCGCGGCCACGCCCGCAACGCCTGCCCCGCCGCCGACCCCGCATGCGCCTCCACCCGCGCCGCCAACCCCGCGACCGTACTCGCCTCGAACACCAACCCCACCGGCACCCGCACATCCAACGCCGACCCGATCCGCGCCGCCGCCTGCGCCGCCAACAACGAATTCCCCCCCAACTCGAAGAAATCGTCATCCACACCGACGCGGCCGTCCTCCTCCGCCACCAGCAACGCCGCGAACACCCCCGCCACGATCTCCTCCACCGGCGTCGACGGCGCCCGGAACTCCCGCACCACGAACACCGGCTCCGGCAACCCCGCCCGATCCAACTTCCCCACCGGCGTCAACGGAATCGCATCCAACACCATGATCGACGCCGGAACCATATACGCGGGCAACGACT
>NZ_JBQWRI010000052.1:0-797 GCF_052545135.1 Nocardia aegles | reverse complement strand
GACACCTCCGTCGCCGCCCGCCAACTCACCTACTGGCGCCACCACCTCGCCGGCCTCACCGCCACCGCCGCCCTGCCCACCGACCGCCCCCGCCCCACCACACCCAGCATGCGCGGCGCCCACACCGGCTTCACCATCGACCCCGACACCCACCACGCCCTCACCGACCTCGCCCGCACCCACAACTGCACCCTGTTCATGGTCGTGCACGCCGCCGTCGCGGTCCTGCTGGCCCGGCTGACCGCCGACGCGGACGTCGCGATCGGCACCCCCATCGCCGGCCGCGGCCACCGCGCCCTCGACGACCTGGTCGGCATGTTCGTCAACACCCTCACCCTGCGCACCCGCGTCGAGACCGCCATGAGCTTCACCGAACTCATCGACCACACCCGCGACACCGACCTCGCCGCCTTCGCCAACGCCGACATCCCCTTCGAACGCGTCGTCGAAGCCGTCGCCCCCACCCGCGCCACCA
This sequence comes from Nocardia aegles, assembly GCF_052545135.1. Taxonomy (NCBI): domain Bacteria; kingdom Bacillati; phylum Actinomycetota; class Actinomycetes; order Mycobacteriales; family Nocardiaceae; genus Nocardia; species Nocardia aegles. Next base: position 322 of record NZ_JBQWRI010000052.1, on the reverse strand, counting down.
CCCACAACCCCCTCTTCAGCGTCGTCCTGTCATTCCAGAACAACGAACAACCCACCCTCCAACTCCCCGGCCTCACCGTCACCGCCCTGGACACCGACACCGTCGCCGCCAAATTCGACCTCCAAATCAACATCACCCCCCACCACCACGACAACGGCACCCCCGCCACCCTCGACACCACCCTCACCTACGCCACCGACCTCTACGACCACACCACCATCCACACCCTCGGCCACCGCCTCCACCGCATCCTCACCACCATCGCCACCCACCCCCACACCCTCATCGGCGACATCGACATCCTCGACCCCACCGAACGGGA
>NZ_JBQWRI010000051.1:0-805 GCF_052545135.1 Nocardia aegles | reverse complement strand
CGCTGGCCGCACCGCAGCGGACCGCGACCGCGTCCGGACGATTACGGGCCTGGGTGGTGATCACATCGACCAACGTCACCTCCGGCACCACCGCCCCGGGACTCGACCACTCGTGCAACACCAACTCCCGCTCCCCCGCGGCCAGCACATCGATATCCCCCACCACCACCGACGCATCCGCCGCGACCGCGGCCAGGATCCGGGTGAACCGGTCGGCGAAATCCCGCACCGTCGCGGCATCGAACAAATCCGTGGCATAAGTGAACGCCACCGACAACCCCCCCGCCCCACCGTGGCGATCACTGTTCTCCGCCACCGTCACCTGCAGATCGAACTTCGCCACCCCCACCGCCAGATCCAGCCCCGACACCGACAACCCCGGCAACGCCAACTCCGGCACCACCAGATTCTGGAAGGTCAACATCACCTGGAACAACGGATGCCGCGCCGCCGACCGCGGCGGATCCAGCACCTCCACCAACCGCTCGAACGGCACATCCGCATGCCCGAACGCCGCCACATCCACCCCCCGCACCCCCGCCAGCAACTCACCGAACCGCGCACCCGGATCCACCTCCGTCCGCAACACCAACGTGTTGACGAACATCCCGATCAGATCATCGAGCTCGGCCTCCCCCCGCCCCGCCACCGGCGTACCCACCGCGATATCCCGGCTCCCCGACAACCGCGCCAACAACACCGCCAACGCCGCATGCACCACCATGAACACCGTCGCATTGTGCGCATGCGCCACCCGGCTCAACCCCGCATGCACCTCGGCATCGACCTCGAACCCCACCGTCGC
>NZ_JBQWRI010000050.1:0-835 GCF_052545135.1 Nocardia aegles | reverse complement strand
CACCCTCGCGCGCGTGGTGGAGGACCTGCCCAGCGAAATCGACTGGGTTGTCATCGATTCCGACACCTGCGCCCGGCAGTTGGAGGACTACCCGGCCGAACCGGTCACCTATGCGGATCGGCTGCGCCAGTTGCGTGCGGAGCATCCGGCCTACGTCATCTACACCTCCGGTTCCACGGGCATGCCGAAGGGTGTGGTGGTCACTCAGGCCGGTTTGGCGGGTTTCTGTGCCGAGCAGCGTGATCGGTATCGGGTGACGAGCGCGTCGCGGACGTTGCATTTCGCGTCGCCGTCGTTCGACGCGTCGGTGCTGGAGTTGTTGCTCGCGATCGGCGGCGCGGCCACCATGGTCGTGGTGGCGCCGACGGTCTACGGCGGTGACGAGCTGGCCGCGCTGCTGCGCAGAGAGGCGGTCACGCACGCGTTCATCACCCCGGCCGCGCTGGCGTCGGTGGATCCGGCGGGGCTGGACGAGTTGCGCGTGGTGGTGGCCGGTGGTGAGGCGTGCCCGCCGGAGCTGGTGCGGCGCTGGGTGCGCCCGATCGCCGAGGGCGAGCGCGAGTTCTACAACGGGTACGGCCCGACCGAGACCACGATCATGACGAACATCAGCGCGCCGCTGGTGCCGGGGCAGCCGGTGACGATCGGCGCGCCTGTTCCGGCGACCACCGAATATGTGCTGGACGAGCGCCTGGTGCCGGTGCCGATCGGCGTGGTCGGCGAACTGTACATCGGCGGACCCCAGTTGGCGCGCGGCTACCAGTTGCGCCCCGGCCTCACCGCCGTGCGATTCGTCCCTAATCCGTTCGACCCGAACCACTCTCGGCTCTACCGC
>NZ_JBQWRI010000049.1:0-838 GCF_052545135.1 Nocardia aegles | reverse complement strand
CCGATACAGGCGCGACCCATGGGAGTCGAACGGGTTCGCCACGAAGCGGGACGCGGTCAGCCCGCGCCGCTCGTGGTAGCCGCGAGCCAGTTGCGCGCCGGTGATGTACAGCTCCCCCACCACACCACTGGCAACCGGGACCAATCGCTCGTCCAGTACGTATTCGGTGACGGCCGGGATCGGCGCGCCGATCGTCACCGGTTCACCCGGCACCAGCGGCGCGCTGATGTTGGTCATGATCGTGGTCTCGGTCGGGCCGTACCCGTTGAAGAATTCGCGGGTGCGCCCACCCGACACCGGTAGCACCCAGCGCCGCACCAGCTCCGGCGGGCACGCTTCGCCACCGGCCACCACCACACGGAACTCGTCCAGCCCCGCCGGATCCACCGACGCCAGCGCGGCGGGCGTCACGAACGCGTGGGTCACGGCCTCCCGGCGGACCAGGGACGCGAATTCCTCGCCGCCGAACACCGTGGGGGAGGCGATGACCATGGTGGCCGCGCCGCCGAGCGCGAGCAACAACTCCAGCACCGACGCGTCGAACGACGGCGACGCGAAATGCAACGTCCGCGACGCGCTCGTCACCCGATACCGATCACGCTGCTCAGCACAGAAACCCGCCAACCCGGCCTGAGTGACCACCACACCCTTCGGCATGCCCGTGGAACCGGAGGTGTAGATGACATAGGCCGGATGCTCCGCACGCAACGGACGCACCCGATCGGTGTAGGTCACCGGATCGGCCGGGAACTCCTCTAGTAGCCGGACGCAGTCCGCGGTGTCGATGGACAGCCACTCGACCTGATCCGGTAGGTGACCGCGGAGCTCCTCGACGGTC
>NZ_JBQWRI010000048.1:0-1165 GCF_052545135.1 Nocardia aegles | reverse complement strand
GTGTTCCCGCGCCACATCCGCGATCCGCAGCAGCCGCACCCGCACAGGCACTTCGGCGGTCACGTCGAAGGCAGTCGCCGCCAAGGCGTGCACCTCGCTCGCGACCTCGTCCACACCGATCGCATGCGCGGCCACATCCAGCGCCACCTGCCCGGCGGGTAGCACCACCTGCACCGGACCATCTGGGGTCTCCGGATACACCGTGCGCAACACCTCATGCCGCGCGACCACGTCGTGCACAGCCGCACCCAGCGCGGCGACATCCAGTTCACCGGTCAACCGCAATGCGAACGGCAAGTTGTAGGCCGCCGAACCCACAGCCTCATCGGACTGATCGAAGCGGTTGAGGAACCACATCCGCCGCTGCGCCAACGACAACGGCAACCGCTCCGGCCGGGCGATACTCCCCAGCTCCACATCACGCTCACCGTCCGTGTGGGACTCCAGCGCGGCCGCCAACCCCGCCACGGTCGGGCTCTCGAACAACGTCCGAACCGGCACCCGAGCATCGACGGCCGCGCCGAGACGCGCCACGACTCGAGTCGCGATCAGCGAATTACCGCCGAGGGCGAAGAAATCGTCATCCGCACCCACCCGGCTGACACCGAGCACCTCACCGAACACACCCGCCACGATCTCCTCGACCGCCGTCGCGGGCGCACGGAATTCCCTTGCGATGAAGGCGGGTTCGGGAAGCGCCTTGCGGTCGAGCTTGCCGCTGGCGTTCAGTGGGAACGCCTCCAGCGCGACGACCGCGGCCGGAACCATATACGAGGGAAGCGTTTCACCGATCGCCGCGAGCAATTCCCCCTGTTCGATCGACTGCCCGGGCGCCGGGACCGCGTAGGCGACCAATTGGTCACCCAACGCCGAAGGCGCGACAGCAGCCACCGCCTGGCTCACCGCAGGCTGCGCCAGCAACGCCGTCTCGATCTCCCCCAGCTCGATCCGCTGACCACGGAACTTCACCTGGAAATCGGTCCGGCCGAGATAGTCCAGCCGATGTGGCAGCACTTCGGTAGGGGCGCGCCAGACCACCAGATCGCCGGTGCGGTACATCCGCTCCCCGTGACCGAACGGGTTGGCCACGAACCGGTCGGCGGTGAGATCCGCACGCCCCACATAACCACGCGCCAACTGATCACCCGCCAAATACAACTCACCG
>NZ_JBQWRI010000047.1:0-1165 GCF_052545135.1 Nocardia aegles | reverse complement strand
ATACGTCTCGGGCGCTCCGTCGACCTGGATCAGAACGGCCCGCAACGGCACCTCCGCCGTCACATCGAACGGAGTCGCCGCCAAGGCGTACACGGTGCCCGGCACATCCGACTCGGCCAGCACCCGCACAGTCAGATCCACATCCACTTGCCCGACCGGCAGCACCACTTGCACCGGACCATCCACGGTCTCCGGATACACCGTGCGCAACACCTCATGCCGCGCGACCACATCACGCAGCGCCGCACCCAACGCCGCGACATCCAACGCACCGGTCAACCGCAACGCGAACGGCAAATTATAAGCCGCCGAACCAATCTGCCCCACAGCCTCATCGGACTGATCGAAACGGTTCAGGAACCACATCCGCCGCTGCGCCAATGACAACGGCAACCGCTCCGGCCGGGCGATACTGCCCAACTCCACCCGCTCACCGTGCGTGTGCGACTCCAGCACGGCCGCCAACCCCGCCACCGTCGGGCTCTCGAACAACGCCCGCACCGGCACCCGGCCACCGACCGCCGCACCGAGACGCGCCACGACCTGCGTGGCGACCAGCGAATTACCACCCAGCGCGAAGAAATCGTCATCCGCACCCACCCGCCCCACACCGAGCACCTCACCGAACACACCCGCCACGATCTCCTCGATCGCGCTGGTAGGCGCACGGAAATGCTTGGTCTCGAAAGTGGGTTCCGGCAGCGCCTTACGATCCAGCTTGCCGCTGGCGTTCAGCGGGAACGCCTCCAGCACCACGATCGCTGCCGGAACCATGTAGGCGGGCAAGGTTTCGCCGATCGCGGACCGCAGCGCTCGGGCGTCGATCCGGTCTCCCGGAGCGGGGACGACGTACGCGACGAGCTGGTCGCCCAGCGACGAAGGCGACACCAGCGCGACCGCCTGGCTCACCGCAGGCTGCGCCAGCAACGCCGTCTCGATCTCCCCCAGCTCGATCCGCTGCCCACGGAATTTCACCTGGAAATCGGTCCGGCCGAGATAGTCGAGGACCGCGTCGTCGGCGTCCTTGCGCCACACGACGAGGTCACCGGTGCGGTACATCCGCTCCCCGTGACCGAACGGGTTGGCCACGAACCGGTCGGCGGTGAGATCCGCACGCCCCACATAACCACGCGCCAACTGATCACCCGCGAGGTAGAGTTCACCA
>NZ_JBQWRI010000046.1:0-1232 GCF_052545135.1 Nocardia aegles | reverse complement strand
GAGTTCCGCGTAGGTGAGGTGTCCGCGCGAGCCGACGGCGTCGGCGAACACGACCGCGGTACCAGTCGGATTCGCCTCGACGGCCGTGGCCATCAACTGCGGGAGGGTAGTGACTCTAGGTCGCCGGGAGCGGGTGGGCCGCACCCGCGCGGGCCGCGTCACGCGAGCCCCGCTTCGTCCCTGGTCCCCCATCCCGGAGCCGGCAGGCTATTCCCCGACAAGCGAAACATGAAAACTCTGCACATCCTGCCTGTAAGAACACGTCCATGACACATTTCCAGCGGACACCCTGGTACTCCAAACCGATCAGCTGTGTCCATGGTCACACAACCGGAAGCTCGGAGTCCGACCGTAGTTCGCTTCACGCGCTACCGAGCAACTCGGTGAGCTCGACGATAGCGGCCACATCGGTCCAGGGCCCCGCCGGTACGGCGCCGACACCATTGTCCAGCACCACAGCGTGCAAATCCTCCAGCGCCGTCGGGTCGAGGGCAGCCAGCCCGTTCCGATCCGTCACCAGATGGGTCACCCATTCGTCGGCCAGCGACTCCGTCAACGCGCCGTCCGCGTCGACCAGCACCACCGACGCGCCCGCCGATCCGGCGGCGACCACCTCGATCAGCGCGGCCGGAGACTGCGGGCTGCCGTGCTGGAAGGTGCGCGATTCGAAGGTCAGTTCGGTGCGGGCGCGCAACCGTCCGGCCGCCGCGGCCAAGTCGTCGTAGCTGAGGGTCTGGTCTCCGACGAATGCGGGGTCGGTGCCGCGGAGGGCGCGGGTGCGGTGTGCGTAGGTGACGGGGCGTGGTGATTCGGCGTCGATTTCGGCGATCATGGCGGGGTCGTCGAGGGCGAGCCAGTCGAGGGTGCTGGTGGGGGGGTCGCCGAGGGTGAGGCCGATCTTGGTCTCGAGGTGTGCGGGCAGTGCGGTGTCGGTGGGAACGACGGCGGCGCCGGTTTTGAGGACGGCCCAGGTGGCGACGACGGCTTCGACGCCGCGGTCCAGGCGCAGTGCCACGCCCGCGCCGGGGCCGCAGCCGCGGGCGATGAGCACCCGCGCCAAACGCGACGAGCGGGCGTCGAGATCCTGGTAGGTCAGCGCGTTCTCACCGGAAACCACGGCAGGCCCGTCCGGGTCGTCCTCGACCGCCGCCGCCAGCGCCTGGGTCAGCGCCGTGCCCGCGGTCGCGGTGGGCGCTTCGACGCTCACCGGCTCCGCCGCGGCCGCCATCCGC
>NZ_JBQWRI010000045.1:0-1240 GCF_052545135.1 Nocardia aegles | reverse complement strand
CCCCGCGCGGACTGAGGATGGACTCCGCCCAACAGCGCCCTTCCAGCGGCTGCCTCGCCTTCACTCAACCCCGCGCGGCTACCGGCGGAGTTCGTGCGGCGGTGTCCTGGGATCGCTCGATCAACGGCAGGGTGCGCAACTGACGTTCCAGGTGCCACTGCAAGTGCGCCGCGACCAGTCCGCTGGCCTGTCTGCGCACCGTCTCGGGCGTCGCCTCGACCCGCTCCCACTCCCCACGCAACAACGCGACCAGCAGGTCGAGCACCCCGGGGGCGGGCGTCGCCGCACCAGGGGGACGGCAATGCACGCACACCGCGCCACCGGCCGCGACATGGAAGGCTCGATGCGGGCCGGGTGTCGCGCACTTGGCGCATTCGTCCAACGCGGGCGCCCAGCCCGCGAAACCCATGGCGCGCAACAGGAACGCGTCCAGGATCAGTTCGCGCGGACGCTGTTTGGCCGCGATGGCGCGCAGGGCGCTAGCGGTGAGCGCGTGCAGCCGGGGCGCGGGCGCCCGCTCCTCGCCCGCCAGGCGCTCGGCGGTCTCCAGGACGGCACACGCGGTGGTGTAGCGCCCGTAGTCGTCGATGATGTCGGCGGCGAACGCCTCCATCGTGTGCACCTGGGTAACGGTGTCCAACGTGCGCCCGGGGTGCAACTGCACGTCGATGTAGGAGAACGGCTCCAACCGGGCCCCGAACCTCGACTTGGTCCGCCGCACCCCCTTGGCGACCGCGCGAACAAGTCCGTGCTGTCGCGTGAGCAGCGTGACGATGCGGTCCGCCTCACCCAGCTTGTGCTGGCGAACTACTACCGCCTCGTCCCGATACAACCGCACGGGGTGAGTCTAATGCTGTGTTGTTTGGCCGCGCCTGCGGCGCGGCGTGTTCGCGGCCCCCTTGTGGCTCGCGTGTGCGCGACCGCCGCTTGCTCCTTCGTCGCGGACGCGGCGGCCGCGCACACGCGAGCCGGGCCGCGAACGGAAACAGGCTCGGTCTCGCTGCGCTCGAAAGACGGGGTGGGGGTGCGCTGGGCGCGTCGATATCGGAGCTCACTGCCCGATGCGTGCGGGTTGTAGTGGCTGGCTGGTGGCTCGACCTGGCCGGCGGCCGGCTGCGGGTGCTTCTTCGTCGGCGTATGCGGCGGCCGCGCACACGCGAGCCGGGCCGCGAACGGAAACAGGCTCGGTCTCGCTGCGCTCGAAAGACGGGGTGGGGGTGCGCTGGGCGCGTCGGTATCG
>NZ_JBQWRI010000044.1:0-1247 GCF_052545135.1 Nocardia aegles | reverse complement strand
AGTCAGCTCAGCGCCCTCGTAGGCGACGGCGATCTGCTCCGGATTCGCTTCCACGGAACGGCGATACCCGTCGAGCAGCAACCCGGAGCGGATGGGGTAGCGAGTGTCGTTCCACTCGTGCAGGATGCGATCCCGCTCGACCACGCTGAGCAGGTCGATACCGCCCAGCGGGCGATCGGGATCGGCCGTGACCGCTCGCAGCAATCGGTTCAGGCGCGCCGCGAAGGCGGCGACCGAACCCTCGTCGAACAGATCGGTGGCGTAGGTGAACATGGCGGCCAGGCCCGCGTCCGGACCTTCCTGCGGCGTCACCGTCAGCTGGAGATCGAATTTGGCCACCGCGCCGTCGAGTTCGACCGCGCCGACCGACAGGCCGGGCAGCTCGAGCTGCGCTCGGTCCATGTTCTGGAAGAACAGCGCCACCTGGAACAGCGGATGATGCGCCTGCGACCGCACCGGATCCAGCACCTCGACCAACCGCTCGAACGGCAACTCGGCATGCGAGAAGGCCGCGAGGTCGCGTTCCTTGGTCGCCTGTAGTAGTTCGGCGAACGAGGCCGCCGGATCCACGGCGGTCCGCAGCACCAGCGTGTTGACGAACATGCCGACCAGATCGTCGAGTTCCGCCTCGCCGCGGCCCGCGACCGGGGTGCCGATGGTGATGTCGTCCGTGCCGGACAATCGGGCGAGCAGTGCCGCGAAAGCGGTGTGCACGACCATGAACAGCGAGGCGCCGCCGGCGTGCGCGAGCTCGTCGAGCCGGGCCCGGGTGGGTGCGTCGACGGTGAAAGTGAAGACGCCACCGCGCCCGGAAGCCGCGGCGGGACGCGGCCGATCCGTGGGGAGGTCGAGCCGGTCCGGAATACCGGCGAGAGTCTCTCGCCAAAAGGCGATCTGCGTCGCGGCCACCGAGCGGGGGTCGTTCTCCTCGCCCAGCACGGCACGCTGCCACAGCGTGTAGTCCGCGTACTGCACCGGCAGCGGATCCCAGCCGGGCGCGCTGCCCGCGCTGCGCGCGACGTAGGCGGTCATCAGGTCGCGCACCAGCGGCGCTATCGACGTTCCGTCGGCCGCGATGTGGTGCACGACGACAGCGAGGACGTAGTCGTCGGGACCGGTCCGCGCGAGCGACAGCCGCAACGGCACCTCCGCCGCGACATCGAAACCGGCGGCGGCGAACGCACGCAGCCAGTCCGGGAGTTCCCCGGCGGCCAGGTCGTGCGGCGTCAGGTCCGGCGTCGCCTGTT
>NZ_JBQWRI010000043.1:0-1250 GCF_052545135.1 Nocardia aegles | reverse complement strand
GGTCAGCTCAGCGCCCTCGTGCACCAGGGCCACCTCGTCCGCGTACGCCTCCGCGGCCCGCCGGTAGCCGTCCAGCAGCAGCCCGGTGGGCACCGGGTACCGGGTGCTGTTCCACTCGACCAGAATGCGTTCGCGCTCGACGGGATCGAGCAGGTCTATCGCGCCGATCGGCCGATCCGGCTCGGCGGCGGCGACGGTCAGCAGCCGATTCAGCCGCCAGGCGAACTCGGTGATCGTGCGCTCGTCGAACAGATCGGTGGCGTAGGTGAACATCGCGGTGAAACCCGTGGCTTCCCCTTCGGCGTCGGGCACCACGGTCAATTGCAGATCGAATTTCGCTACAGCGCTGTCGAACTCCACCACTCGAGCGGACAGTCCGGGCAGATCCAGCTCGGGCCTGTTCAGGTTCTGGAAGAACAGCGCCACCTGGAACAGCGGATGATGCGCCTGCGACCGCACCGGATCCAGCACCTCGACCAACCGCTCGAACGGCAACTCGGCATGCGAGAACGCGTCGAGGTCGGTTTCTTTCACGCGGTCGAGCAGCGCACGGAACGACGCGCCGAAGTCGATCCGGGTGCGCAGCACCAGCGTGTTGACGAACATGCCGATCAGCGGATCGAGTTCCCGCTCGCCGCGACCCGCCACGGGCGTGCCGATGGTGATGTCATCAGAACCGGTGAGCCGGGCGAGCAGCACCGCCAGCGCACTGTGCACGACCATGAACTCCGAGGCGCCCGCGCGGTGTGCCAGCTCGGCGAGACCTCGGTGCACCGAAGCGTCCACCGCGAAGGGGTACTCCGCGCCCCGGCCGGAGGCGACGGCTGGGCGCGGCCGGTCCGAGGGTAGGTCGATCCGGTCCGGGATGCCCGCCAAAGCGTGGCGCCAATAGGCGATCTGTGCCGCGGCCACCGAATCCGGGTCGTTCTCGTCGCCCAGCATCTCGCGCTGCCACAACGTGTAGTCCGCGTACTGCACCGGTAGCGGTTCCCAGGACGGACGCGCGCCGTTGCGCCGGGACAAAAACGCGCCGAGCAGGTCTCGCAGGAACGGCCCGACCGAAGCACCGTCGGCGGCGATGTGATGGACCACCACCACGACCACATGGTCCTGCGGGCCGATCTCGGCCAGCTCGATGCGCAGCGGCACTTCCGCCGCGACATCGAAGCCGGTCAGCGCCAGCCCGCGCAGCCAGTCCGGCAGCTCGTGCTCGGCGACGGGCGTCGGCGCGAGGTCGGGAACAGCCCGCG
>NZ_JBQWRI010000042.1:0-1279 GCF_052545135.1 Nocardia aegles | reverse complement strand
CCGGAGGAGTTGGGTTTGCCGGTGGACCGGCCACGCCCCGCGGTGGCCTCCCACCACGGCGCCACCACCACCTACACCCTCGACACCGAACTCACCACCGCCCTACACACCCTCGCACGCCACCACGACTGCTCCCTGTTCATGGTCATCCACGCCACCCTCGCAGTCCTCCTCGCCCGCCTCAGCAACAGCACCGACATCCCCATCGGCACACCCATCGCCGGACGCGGCGACCCCGCCCTCGACGACCTCATCGGCATGTTCGTCAACACCCTCGTCCTACGCACCCACATCAACCCCCACCAACCCTTCACCGACCTCCTCACCCACACCAGAAACACCGACCTACAAGCCTTCCAACACGCCGACGTCCCCTTCGAACAACTCGTCGACCACCTCACCCCCCACCGCACCCGATCCCACCACCCCCTCTTCCAAACCCTCCTCGCCTTCCAAAACCTCGACCAACCCCACCTCCACCTCCCCGACCTCGACATCACCCCCACCGAACTACCCACCACCACATCACGATTCGACCTACAAATCATCCTCACCGACAACCACAACGGCGAGATGACCGCAGCCATCACCTACGCCACCGACCTCTACAACCCCACCACCATCGACACCCTCGCCCACCGCTGGCTACGCATCCTCCACACCATCACCACCAACCCCACCCAAACCATCGCCACCATCGACATCCTCGACCCCACCGAACGCACCGACCTCCTCACCCGCACCGGCCCACCACCCACACCACCCACCACACTGCCCGACATCCTCACCACCACCGCCCACAACCACCCCCACCACACCGCCATCATCCACAACAACCACCACCTCACCTACCAACAACTCGACCAACACTCCAACCACCTCGCCCGCCAACTCCTCCACCACCACATCGGCCCCGACGACGTCGTCGCCATCGCCCTGCCCCGCTCCCCCGACACCATCCTCGCCATCTGGGCCATCACCAAAACCGGCGCCGCCTTCCTCCCCATCGACCCCACCCACCCCACCCAACGAATCACCCACATCACCACCACCTCCCACACCACCCTCGGCATCACCACCACCACCCACCAACACCACCTCCCCCACCACATCCACTGGATCACCCTCGACACCACCACCACCCACACCGACCCCCGACCCATCACCGACACCGAACGAACCCACCCCCTCCACACCGACCACACCGCCTACATCATCTACACCTCCGGATCCACCGGACTCCCCAAAGGCGTCACCATCACCCACCACGGACTCGCCA
>NZ_JBQWRI010000041.1:0-1372 GCF_052545135.1 Nocardia aegles | reverse complement strand
CGGCCTGGTTTGGTGGTGATGCCGCGTCCGGATCGGGTTCCGTTGTCATTTGCTCAGCAGCGGATGTGGTTTTTGAATCGGTTCGAGGAGGGGGTGGCGACCTACAACATGCCGGTGGCGTTCCGGTTGAGGGGTGCGGTCGATGCGGAGGCGTTGATGGCCGCCATCGATGATGTCGTCGGGCGGCATGAGAGTTTGCGCACGGTGTTCATCGAAGTCGATGGGGCAGTAGAGCAGCAGGTGTTGGCGCCCGCGTCGTGGTTCAGGGGCAAGCCGGTCGAGATGATTGACGAGGCCGGGTTGCCGGCCCGGCTGGCCGAGTTCGCTCGACATGTTTTCGACCTGTCGATCGAGATCCCGTTGCGGGCTGAGCTGTTCGCCGTTGACGGTGGTGAGTATGTGCTGGCCCTGGTGATGCATCACATTGCCTCGGATGGGTGGTCGTTGGCGCCGTTGGCTCGTGATGTGTTGACTGCCTACCAGGCCCGGCGGCATGGTGGGGAACCGCAGTGGCAACCTCTGCCGGTGCAGTACATCGACTACACATTGTGGCAACGTGAGATCTTGGGCGAGGAATCCGATCCCGACAGCGTGATCGCCCAGCAGTTGAGCTACTGGTCCGGTGAATTGCGCGGGCTACCAGATGTATTGGCTCTCCCTGCTGATCGGCCGCGGCCTCCGGTGGCCAGCTACGTGGGCGGTCGGGTGGAGGTGATCATCTCGCCGGAGACGTGGGCGGCGATCAAGCAGTTAGGGCTGCGCAGCCAGGCGACGCCGTCGATGGTGCTGCAGTCGGTGCTGGTGGTGTTGTTGCACCGGATCTGCGGTGAGCGTGACATTGCGATCGGGGCGCCGATCGCCGGGCGGATGGACGACGCGCTCGACGATCTGGTCGGTTTCTTTGTCAATACCTGGGTGCTGCGCGTTCCCATTACCGAGGATCGGGAATTCGGGGACATTCTCGAGATCGTTCGGGAGAAGGCGCTGGGCGCCTACAGCCATCAGGACGTGCCCTTCGAACGGCTGGTGGAGTGGATCAATCCGACTCGATCGACGGCCTACCACCCACTGTTTCAGGTGGCACTGGCCTTCCATAACAATGTCCGTGCCGAGGTTGATCTCGACGGCGTCACCGTCGACACGATCGGCCTGTCCACCGACACCGCGAAATTCGATCTTGACTTCGACCTCGAGGAAGCCGTCGAAGGCGACACCGGCCAGGCCATGGTGACCGGAGCTGTTTCCTATGCCACCGACCTGTTCGACCACGCCACGGTGCAACGGATGGTCACCTGGTATCACCGCATTCTGGAGGCGGTGGTGGTTGATTCGTCGGTGGTGGTTGGTGATATCGATTTGATGGACGCCGCTG
>NZ_JBQWRI010000040.1:0-1481 GCF_052545135.1 Nocardia aegles | reverse complement strand
CATCGAAACCGCGCTGCTGGCGACCCCTGGTGTCACTGCGGCCGCCGCCAGCATGCAGCGCGGCGAGGACGCTGACGGTGCTGATGCTCGGCTGGTGGGTTACGTGACGCTGGACCGCTCGGCGGTGCTGGGCCATGACGACGAGGACGTCGAGATCGTCGGTGAACGCGAACAGTTGTACGACGATTTCTACGCTGGCTTCTACGACCGCGACGCCGCACCCTCGGTGGCGTTCGGGCAAGACTTCCGAGGTTGGAACAGCAGTTATACAGGTGACCCGATCCCGTTGAACGAGATGGTCGAATGGCGTGCAGCCACCGTGGCACGCATCGCCGAACTCGACCCGCAACGGATACTCGAGATCGGAGTGGGTTCGGGACTGGTGCTGTCACAATTGGTCTCGACCTGTGAGCAATACTGGGGCACCGATGTGTCCTCTGTGGCAGTGTCCAACCTGACTCACCGACTCGATGCGATGGCCGTGCCGTGGCGCGGCCGGGTGCGATTGTCGACCCAACCCGCCCACATCATCGATGGACTGCCCGAGCAGTACTTCGACACCATCGTGATCAACTCCGTGGTGCAGTACTTTCCCAACGTCGGCTACCTCGACGACATTTTGGACAAGATGATAGGACTGCTGCGCCCGGGTGGGTCGGTGTTCATCGGCGACGTCCGCAACCACGCACTACAGGGACCGTTCGAGACGGGGGTCGCCCTAGCCCAACTCCACGACGGCGACGACACCACCGAGGTCTGCGACCGGATCCGCCGGGCCGTGGTCGGCGAACCCGAACTGCTGCTGGCCCCCGATTTCTTCACCACGTGGGCGGACCGAACCGACACGGTGGCTGGTATCGACATCCAGGTCAAACGCGGCCAAGCGCACAACGAACTGACCTGGTATCGCTACGACGTCGTGATCCACAAGACCCCAGCACCAGTGCGATCGTTGGCCGAGGTGCACGCCCAATGGACATGGCCACACTGCGGCGGAACAACCGGACTGGCCCAACGTCTCACCGCTGGCGACCGTCCCATTTCGGTCCGCGTCACCGGCATCCCACGCAGCGGACTCATCGGCGAGGTCAACGCCCACCACGCACTGCGCAACGGAACCTCACCGACCGAGGCGCGAACCATTGCCACTCACCATCACACCGACGCGGTGACCCCTGAACACCTGCACCGCATCGGCCGAGCCAACGGCTACCACGTCGCCGTGACCTGGGCACAGCACCCCGGCGAAATCGACGCCGTCTTCACCAGCATCACCGACCCCATCCCACGCTGGACCCACGTTTATCAACCGACGACAACCCCGATGACGCCCTCGCCGGCGGTCCACGCCAACGATCCCCAAGCCAACAGCCGCCTCGCTGAGATCCGTAAACACCTCACCCAACACCTACCCGACTACATGGTGCCCTCCCAGATTGTCGTTCTGGATGCTATGCCGCTGACTGTTTCGGGGAAGATCG
>NZ_JBQWRI010000039.1:0-1577 GCF_052545135.1 Nocardia aegles | reverse complement strand
GGAATAGCTCTAGCGCACGGTTGGATCAGCCCGCCGCACGCGGCTCGAGGCAGCGTTCTCTGGAAAATCCGGTTCGCGAACCCGTCACCGGTGTCGGTCTTAGGCGAACCCGTTAAGAGGTTCGCCGCGTCGTGCTCCATAGTGCAGATGGGGCCCGGATGTGAGGCTGCAACGCCTGCCCGACCTGACGTCGCGGGTAACGGGGGCTAGATTTAAACCCTCTCATCAGGTAGTATCACACTTGTGTGATATCCTGGACCAGTGCTGTTCGAGATGATTGCCGAGCAGGAAGTCGTGAACTTTCTGTTGAGCTTGGGTCCTGAGGATCGCGCCCGCGCGGACTTCAGGGCGGGCCTTCTTGCCGAGAAGGGCCCGGAATTGGCTGAGCCTCATTGCCGCTACCTCAGGGACGGCGTCCGTGAGCTCCGTTTCGCGATCTCTGGGAACCGGAACGTCCGTATCACCTACTGGTTCCCTGGAGATAACAAGATCATTCTCCTGACCGTCTTCACGAAGTCGGCGCGGCGTGAGCCCGGTGAGGTCAATCGCGCCGTGCAGGCGAAGAAGGTGTGCGAGAACGAACACGACCGGACGTATCACAGCGTGTTCGAGACCTGATGGACCTGAGGATTGGGCTTCCGCGGCGGCGGCACGCCGCGGAAGCCCAATCCCACGACTTACCGCCCGGTGACGATTTCGGCCAGCACAGCACATCATCACCACACTTGACCGGAGAGCACCAAGGGAGACCTATGAAGACAGTCATTCACCAGCAAAGACGACACCTACCAGCAGGGCGGTAGGGTACCTCGACCAACTCAGTGAAGAACTCTTCGCCGTGCTGATCGGCGCAGGTACGAGAGATGTTCAGAACCTTCTGCCGCATCGAAAATAAGGTGGAAGAGGCACGACCACGACCCTCCCCGGCCCCGTTGGCTTGGAGCAGGGGAGTCACTAAATCTCTCGGTGAGAGAGAACCCAGAGGGCAGATATCAATGACCACCACACAACGAAAGATCAGCCAGGAGGAATTCAACCGCCGGAGCGCAGAAGTCCGCGCAACCCCGGAGTACCAGGCTGCCTACCGTGCAGCCGAGATTGCCTACAGGCTCGGTGAGCAAGTTCGGCAAGCCCGGGAATCGAGAGGATGGACCCAGAGCGAGCTTGCGAAGCGAGCAGGGATGAAGCAGAACGCCATCAGCCGATTCGAAGCCGGGGACGGCGTGCCCACTATCCAGACTCTTGACCGCGTCGCGGGCGCGCTTGGGGTGCATCTGAACATCGAACTCGCACCCGCGTAACCGCATTTGGATCATCAGATCACCCGACCCGGGGCGACGACATCCATGTCTGTCGCCTCGGGTCGCGCTGTTCTGCCGCCGTTCCGCCGCATGAAAAGCTGCCGCATCTGTAAGCGCGGCCCATGGGGGCCAGTCGCCCGGAAAGTTACGGTAGACCGGCTACCGCAGATCTTTCCGAGTCAGCACCGCCCACACGGTGGCACTCGCCCAGTCGGTGACAAGATCAACTGGACCAAGACCTTCGAACAGTTCACCGCGTTGCTGACCGCGCCGGGT
>NZ_JBQWRI010000038.1:0-1636 GCF_052545135.1 Nocardia aegles | reverse complement strand
CGATCTTTTCGACCGGTCGACGGTGGAGGGGTTTGTTGATCGGTTGTCGCGTGTTCTCGCGGCTGTGGTTGCTGATGCCAGCGTGCTGGTGGGGGATATCGAACTGCTCGCCGACACCGAACGACACGACGTACTCGCGCGCTGGAACGACACCGACCACGCCGTCGACGCGGGCGCGACGCTGGTCTCGCTGCTCGACGCCAGCGTGGCGGCCGGCCCACGCTCCACCGCGCTGGTCGCGGACGCGGTCGACGGTGAACGGATCGAGCTGACCTACGCCGAACTCGATGCCCGGGTGAATCGTCTTGCGCGGCATTTGATTTCGTTGGGTGTGGGTCCGGAGTCGCGGGTCGCGCTGGCGTTGCGTCGGTCGGTGGATCTGGTCGTGGCGATGTACGCGGTGGCGAAGTCCGGTGGTGCGTATGTGCCGGTGGATCCGGATCAGGCTGCGGAGCGGACGAGTTACATTCTCGAGACGGCTGCGCCGGTCTGTGTGTTGACC
This sequence comes from Nocardia aegles, assembly GCF_052545135.1. Lineage (NCBI taxonomy): Bacteria > Bacillati > Actinomycetota > Actinomycetes > Mycobacteriales > Nocardiaceae > Nocardia > Nocardia aegles. The sequence goes on along the minus strand of NZ_JBQWRI010000038.1, from coordinate 1,134 downwards.
AATGCCGACGCCGAGTTCAGCACCGATGTGGCCGATGTGGTGCGCATCGATGAGCTGGATTTGTCGGGTGTCGATGCCTCCCCGGTCACGGATGCCGATCGTGTGGGGCCGTTGCGTCCGGAGAACACGGCGTACGTCATCTTCACCTCCGGTTCGACGGGTCGTCCGAAGGGTGTGGCGGTTCCGCATGGGGCGATCGCGAACCAGTTGCAGTGGAAGAACATCGAGTTCGGTCTGGATGCCGCCGATGCGATCCTGTTGAAGACGGCGGCGACGTTCGACTTGTCGGTGTGGGAGTTCTGGTCGGCCGCGGTATGTGGTGGCCGGCTGGTGATCGCCGCACCGGACGGTCATCGGGATCCGGCGTACCTCAACGAACTCATGGCCCAGGAGTGGGTCACCACGCTGCACGTCGTGCCGTCGATGCTGGACGCGTTGTTGACTGCCGGTATGCCGGACTCGCTGTGGCGGGTGCTGGCGATCGGTGAGGCATTGCCCGGTGCATTGGCGCAGCGGTTCCTGCGGGAACACCCGCGTACGGAGTTGTTCAACCTCTACGGTCCGACTGAGGCGGCGGTGTCGATCACCAGCCACCGCGTCAGTGGTGCCGACCGGGTTTCGGTTCCCATCGGTGGGCCGGAGTGGAATAGCCGGGTGTTCGTGCTGGATGGGCGTTTACGTCCGGTGCCCGTGGGTGTGTCGGGTGAGTTGTATTTGGCGGGTGCGCAGTTGGCGCGGGGCTATTTCGGTCGTGTGGATCTGACGGCTGATCGGTTCGTGGCGAATCCGTTCGAGTCGGGTGCGCGGATGTACCGGACCGGTGACTTGGTGGCGTGGAACCGCGCTGGTGAACTCGAGTATCGGGGTCGCACCGACTTCCAGGTGAAGATTCGTGGTTTCCGTATCGAGCTCGGTGAGATCGAAGCCGCGTTGTTGGCGTTGCCGGAGGTCGCGCAGACAGCGGTGGTCGCGAAGTCCGATCCGAAGACCGGTGACCGGTTGGTGGCCTACCTGGTGGCTGCCGATGCCGAGTCCGGTGTGGATGTGGCGCAGGTGAAGTCCGAACTCACCGCCAACCTGCCGTCGTATATGGTGCCGTCGGCGTTCGTGGTGTTGGATGCGTTGCCGTTGAAC
>NZ_JBQWRI010000037.1:0-1642 GCF_052545135.1 Nocardia aegles | reverse complement strand
GGATTTGTTCGATCGGTCGACGGTGGAGGGGTTTGTTGATCGGTTGTCGCGTGTTCTCTCGGCTGTGGTTGCTGATGCCAATGTGCTGGTGGGGGATATCGAACTGCTCGCCGACACCGAACGACACGACGTACTCACCACGCGAAACGACACCACCCATCCGGTGGAGCCCGCCACGCTGGGATCGCTGCTGCGCCGGACCGTCGCGGCGGCGCCGGGCTCGGTCGCGCTGGTCGCGGACCTACCCGGCGGCGAACGCGTCGAGTTGAGCTACGCCGAGCTGGCAGCACGGGTGAACCGCCTCGCCCGTTACCTGATCTCGGTGGGCGTCGGCCCGGAAACCCTGGTCGCGCTCGCGTTCCGACGATCGGTGGATCTGGTCGTGGCGATGTACGCGGTGGCCGAAGCCGGTGGGGCGTACCTGCCGGTCGACCCCGACCAAGCCGCGGAGCGGACCGACTACATCCTCTCCGTCGCCGCGCCGGTGTGTGTGCTGACCAACGTCGACGCCGAGTTCGAGACCGAGGTCGCGCCGGTGGTGCGGCTCGAGGATCTCGAACTCACCGCGGTCGCGAGCGTGCCGCTCACCGACGCCGAGCGAGCCGTGGCCCTGCGACCGGAGAACACGGCCTACGTCATCTTCACCTCGGGTTCGACCGGTCGCCCGAAGGGCGTCGCGGTGCCGCACGGGGCGATCGTGAACCAATTGCTCTGGAAGGCGGCCGAGTTCGAGCTGGGCCAGGACGACTCGGTGCTGTTGAAGACGGCGGCGACGTTCGATTTGTCGGTGTGGGAGTTCTGGTCGGCCGCGGTGTGCGGTGGACGGTTGGTGATCGCCGCACCGGATGGTCACCGGGATCCGGTGTACCTGAACGAGTTGATGGCCCGGGAATCGGTCACCACCCTGCACGCGGTGCCGTCGATGCTGGAGGCGCTGCTGGCGCACCGGCCGAGCACGGGCGATTGGTCGCCACGGCGAGTGTTGGCGATCGGTGAGGCGTTGCCCGGTGCATTGGCGCAGCGGTTCCTGCGGGAACACCCGCGTATCGAGTTGTTCAACCTCTACGGTCCGACCGAGGCGGCGGTGTCGATCACCAGCCACCGCGTCACTCTCGCTGACGAGACCTCGGTGTCGATCGGTGCGCCCGAGTGGAACAGCCAGGTCTACGTGCTGGATTCCCGGTTGCGGCCGGTGCCGGACGGTGTCTCCGGTGAGTTGTACCTCGCCGGTTCGCAGTTGGCGCGCGGCTACTTCGGTCGTGCTGACCTGACCGCGGATCGGTTCGTGGCCAACCCGTTCCAGCCCGGTGCGCGGATGTACCGGACCGGTGACTTGGTCGCCTGGAACAGCGCCGGTGAACTCGAGTATCGGGGTCGCACCGACTTCCAGGTGAAGATCCGTGGTTTCCGTATCGAGCTCGGTGAGATCGAAGCCGCCCTGTTGGCGTTGCCGGAGGTCGCGCAGACAGCGGTGGTCGCGAAGTCCGATCCGAAGACCGGTGACCGGCTGGTGGCCTACCTGGTGGCGAGTGATGTCGACGCGGGTGTGGATGTGGCGCAGGTGAAGTCCGAACTCGCCGCCAACCTGCCGTCGTATATGGTGCCGTCGGCGTTCGTGGTGTTGGATGCTCTGCCGTTGAAT
>NZ_JBQWRI010000036.1:0-1652 GCF_052545135.1 Nocardia aegles | reverse complement strand
AGCTGGCCGCACCGCAGCGGACCGCGACCGCGTCCGGACGCGACCACGCCTGCTCGGCGATCACATCCGGCAGGGTCGCGCCGGGAACCCAGGCCCCCGGCACATTCCATGCGTTCAGGACCTGCTCGCGTTCGCCGGGCGCGAGCACATCGATGTCGCCGACCGGGGTGGTGGCATCGGCCGCGACCGCCGTCAGGACACGGCGGAAGCGGCTTGCGAAGTTTCGCACTGTCAATTCGTCGAACAGGTCGGTCGCGTAGCCGATCACCACCGAGAGGCCCGGTGCGCCCGACTGTTCGACCAGGGTGATCTGCAGATCGAACTTGGCCGCCGACACGTCCGGATCGATGCCGGACACGGTGAGCCCGGGCAACTCGAGCGTCGCGGGAGCCAGGTTCTGCAGTACCAGCATCACCTGGAACAGCGGATGCCGCGCCGCGGAACGGACCGGGTCGAGCAACTCGACCAGTCGCTCGAACGGCAGATCGGCGTGACCGAATGCGGCTACGTCGGTCTCGCGGACCTCGGCCAGCAGTGTTTCGAACGACGTGCCCGGCTCGACCTCGGTGCGCAGCACCAGGGTGTTGACGAACATGCCGATCAGATCATCGAGTTCGGCCTCGCCGCGGCCTGCCACCGGCGTGCCGATGGCGATGTCCGAGGTGCCCGACAGCCGGGCCAGCAACACCGCGAGCGCGGCGTGCACCACCATGAACAGGGTCGAATTGTATTGCTGGGCAAGGTTTTCGAGCCCGGAGTGCAGGTCGGCGTCGATATCGAAGGCGAAGCTGCCGCCGCGATAGGACGCCCGGGCGGGCCGAGGCCGGTCGGTCGGCAGCGGCAGTTCGTCCGGCAGGGCGGCGAGCGCGTCCCGCCAGTACGCGGCCTGTTGCGCGATCAAGCTCTGCGGGTCGTCCTCGGAGCCGAGCACCTCCCGCTGCCAGAGACTGTAGTCGGCGTACTGCACCGGCAGCGGAGCAATGGCCGGGGCCTCGCCCCTGCTGCGCGCCTCGTAGGCCAGGACCAGATCCCTGGTCAGCGGGCCCATCGACCAGCCGTCGGAGCTGATGTGGTGCGCGACGAAGACCAGCACGTGCTCGGTGGGGTCCTCCGCGCTCGCGGACGCGATCTCGAACAGCGCGACCCGGAACGGCACCTCGGTGGTGACCTCGAACCCGGCGCTGACGACGCTGGTCACCACAGCGACCGATTCGGCCGCGTCGACTCGCGTGGGCGTGAGCTCGATCGGCACCTGGTCTGCCGTCAGCACCTGCTGTACCGGGCCGTCGGGCGTCTGCGGGTAGATGGTGCGCAGGATTTCGTGGCGCGCCACCAGATCCGCGACCGCCTGTCGCAGGGCCAGGACGTCCAGGTCACCGGTGAGGCGGATGGCGGCCGGGATGTTGTAAACCGATGAGGCCGGATCGAACTGGTTGAGGAACCACATGCGCTGCTGCGCCAGCGACAACGGAATGCGGTCCGGACGCGGACCGGCCACCAGAGCCTTACGTCCGCCGGTGCCCGCGTGCTGCTCGACCTTCACCGCGAGCCCGGCGACGGTGGAGGCTTCGAAGATGGTGCGGACCGGGACCCGAGTATCCAACGCCGCACCGATCCGCGCCGCCACCTGCGTCGCCAGCAGTGAGTTACCA
>NZ_JBQWRI010000035.1:0-1662 GCF_052545135.1 Nocardia aegles | reverse complement strand
CAGCGGCGTCCATCAAATCGATATCACCAACCACCACCGACGAATCAACCACCACCGCTTCTGTGATAGTGGTGAACCACCTAGCCAACCGTTGCACCGTGGTGCGGTCGAACAGGTCTGTGGCGAACTCGATCTTCCCGGTAAGGGCTGGCAGTCTCCCGTGCTCGCCGTGTTCCTCGGCGAACGCGAAGTCAAGATCGGTCTTCGTCGTTCGTGTCGATACCGCCACCTCCTCCACCTCGATGCCGCTCAGCCGTAAGGCCGGCACAGCGAGGTCACTGTTGAATCCCATCGCGACCTGGAAGAGTGGATGGTGAGCAACTGAACGGACGGGGTCCACTCGCTCCACGACACATTCGAATGGCACGTCCTGGTGTGCCAGCGCAGCCAATGCCTTCATACGGATCGAATGGAGCACGTCTACGAACGTCTGGTCATCGGTGATCGAGACACGAAGAACCCACGTGTTCACGAAGAACCCGACGAGGTCGTCGAGCGCCTCGTCGAGCCGGCCTGCCGTCGGTATCCCCAGAGGGATGTCGTCAGCGCCGGTGACGCGATGGAGAAGAAGGGACAAGATCGTCTGCATCACCATTGCTGGAGTGACCCGCTGTGTTCGGGCCAATGCCTTCAGGTTTGCCCAGGTAGCGCCGGGGATACGCAGCGGTACGACATCGCCTGCTTGACTGGCGATTTGGGTACGGGGCCGGTCGGTCGGTAGTTGCAGGACGTCCGGAAGATCCCGCAGTTCTTCCTCCCAGTAGCGCAGTTGACGAGCCATCACGCCGTCGATGTCACCTGCGGCGAGATAGCTTCGCTGCCAGAGAGAGTAGTCGCCGTATTGCACGTTCAGCGGCTGCCATCGCGGCGCATTGCCGATACGCCGTGCTTCGTAGGCGTCCATCAAGTCGCGCGTCAGCGGTCGCAGTGACCATCCGTCGGCGGCGATGTGGTGTATGACCACAATCAGCACGTGATCTCGATCGGAAAGCCGATACAGTGCACAACGCAGCGGGGTGTCGACAGACAGGTTGAATTCCCGAGTCACCAGGGTTTGTATCGCTTGATCCAGATTCTCCTCGGCGATTTCGGCCGGGAACGCGTTGCCTGTACGCCAATTCGCACTGGCCAGCACGCGTTGGACTAGTTCGCCATCTTCGTCGGCAAGCACCGTCCGCAACGCTTCGTGGCGGAGGGTCACGTCGTCGATCGCAGCGGTCAGAGCGTCGACCGCTACCGGTCCGGTGAGTCGGAAGACTGCTGGCATGTTGTAGGTGGGGGCTCCGTTCCCGAAGTGATTGAGGAACCACATCCGTCGCTGCGCGAAGGATGCTGGAACATGATCGGGTCTGGCACTCGATGTCAAGGCTGGCCGCATGCCAGTACCAGTGAGCAGGCTCATCGCCTCGGCCAGACGAGCAACCGACGTCGCGTCGAACAAGGCCCGCACCGGCACGGGAGCCTGCAATATGTCCTCCAGTCGGGTCACGACGCGGGTGGCCAACAACGAATCGCCGCCCATCGTGAAGAAGTCGTCGTCCAATCCGACGCGAGTAGAGCCGAACACCTCACCGAAGATCCCGGCGACCAACTGCTCCATCTCGCTGTGCGGCGCGCGGAAGGCTGCGGGTTCGAACACCGGCCGCGGCAAAGCACGACGAT
>NZ_JBQWRI010000034.1:0-1694 GCF_052545135.1 Nocardia aegles | reverse complement strand
CAGCTCGGCATAGCTCAGCTCGGCGCGGGTGGCGGTCGCGTCGGCGAACACGACGGCCGCACCGCTCGGGTTGGCCTCGACAGCGGTGGCCATCAACTGCGGCAAGGTGGTGACGCGGTGGCGGCGGGTCCGGGTCGGGCGCACACGCGCCGCGCGGGTCATACGCGCACCGCTTCCGCGGTTTCGTCACTGCGCTGCCCGACCGCCCGAACCATCGTGCTGCCTCACCCTGTCTATCGTCGCCACACGCACGTCACCACGCTCCCCACCTTGGGATCATCGAACGCGCAGGTCGATCGTTACCGAACCGCCGGCGCACGCCGTGCGCGACCGGCCCCGACCCGGTGGTTCCGGGTCGAGAACGGGCGCGTGTGACGAGTGCCGCGGTTGATTATTCCCTGCCGACGCGCGTATGGGGTTCGCGACGTCGGCAGGGGCTGTCAACGGCGAGCGTCGAGCAGAGCGGCCAGCTGCGGGCCGATCACCGCCAGCGCCTCCGGTGTGGCCATCCGAGCGTGGACGACCTCCACCGGCCGGTCGACCACCATGCCCTGGACATACGGCCACCAATCGGCCGCCGCGGCGCGCAACTCGTCGGTGGGGTCGGCGACCGCCGCGCTGAAGTACTGCACGGTGCCGTGGAAAACCCCGGGCCGGTGCTCGGCGATCAGCTCCGCCGAGCGGACCGCGCTGCGGTAGATCCGGCGCAGCCGCTCGGGCGTCACCGCGACCAGATCGGCCGGGATCATGGCGTGCAGCGCGGCCAACGACTCGTCGTCGAGTTCGTAGACATCGCCGTCCGCGGTGACCGCCGTGTCGAGACCGAGTTCGGCCAGTGCGCCGCGCACCGCCGCGCGGAAACCGACCACGTCCGGATTCGGGTGGCTGTCCATCATGGCCAGCAACTCCACCTGCTCGCCCGCGTCCTGCAACCTGGTGGCGATGGCATGGGCGAGCACGCCGCCGAGGGACCAGCCGAGCAACCGGTACGGTCCCTGCGGTTGTACCGCCCTGATCTCCGACAGGTAGCGCTCGGCCAGCTCGGCCAGCGAACCGGGCAGTTCGCCGTCCTCCGACAGCGCGGGCGATTGCAGACCGAAGATCGGCTGCTCGGCGGGCAGGAATTGGGCCAAGCCCGCGTACGACCAGGCCAAGCCGTACATCGGATGCAGGCAGAACAGCGGCGCGGCCGATCCGCTCGCCCGGATGGGCAGCAGCACGTCCAGCGCCGCGCCGGCGTCGGCGTCGCCCGCGTCGATGCGCGCGGCCAAGCCCGCCACCGTGGCGTCGGTGAAGAACCACTGCACCTGCACCGCCGCTCCGGTCGCGTCCCGCAGCCGTCCGGCGACCTGCGCCGCGAGCAGCGAGTTACCACCCAACGCGAAGAAGTCGTCGTCCACCCCGACTTCCGCCGCGCCGAGCAGGTCGGCGTACACGGCGGCCACCGCCTGCTCGGTGGGGGTCTGCGGCGCGCGGTAGTCGACCGCGCTGACGATCTCCGGCGCGGGCAACGCGCGCCGGTCCAGCTTCCCGTTCGCGGTCAGCGGCAAGACGTCGAGGACGACCACGGCGTCGGGCACCATGTACCCGGTCAAGAACGCGGCGACGTCGGCGCGGACCGTATTCGGGTCCAGGCTCGCCCCGGGGTCGGCCACGACATAGCCGATCAACCGGTCCCCGGCCTGCTCGTCGGC
>NZ_JBQWRI010000033.1:0-1796 GCF_052545135.1 Nocardia aegles | reverse complement strand
GTCAACCTTGGTCACTTCACCTCGATGCGCTGCGAGAACGGCGCTGTGCGTGGCCTGTCTCTGCACTTGGATCGACTCACCCGAGACTGTCGCGCGGTGTTTGACGCCGAGCTCCAGCCCGAACGGGTCCGCGAACTGGTCCGCCACGCTCTGCGCGAGACCGACGAGCCGGTGACCGTGCGGGTCACCATCTACGACCCTGCGATCGAGTTGGGCCGGCCTGGCGCCCCCGCCGAACCGCACGTACTGGTCACCATGCGCCCTGCACCGCAGGCTCAGCCGGGCCCATTGCGTCTGCAATCCGCGGCCTACGCTCGTGATCTGCCTACGGTCAAGCACGTCGGGCTCTTCGGCGCGATGACCATGCGCAGCGGCGCCCAGCGCGCAGGGTTCGACGACGTGCTGTTCACCGATCCCGACGGCACGATTTCGGAGATCGCCACCAGCAATATCGGCTTCATCACCGAGCACGGGCAGCTCGTATGGCCCCAGGCCAACATGCTGGTCGGCATCACCATGCGGCTGATCAACCAATCGCGCGACAACGGCATAGTTTCCAAACGCATCACGCTGTCCCAGCTCCGGCGATTCAGCGGCGCCGTCGCAACCAACGCCGCGGTCGGTGTACGCCCGGTCTCCCGAATCGACGACATCGAATGGCCCGAACACGAACTCGTCGCGATCCTGCGCAAAGAGTACGAATCCATTCCGCCACAAAAGATCTGAGCAGCAGAACACCGGGCCAGTGACTAGGCTGATACGCCACCACACCGGAAAGGGACTCTGCGCGCAATGATCAGCCTCGTTCGGCCCTGGACCGGCACCGAGGTTCGCTCGCTGCGCGAGGCGCGCCGCATGACACTCAAGGAGTTCGCCGCGCACCTCGGCGTCCAAGAGCGCACGATCTCGAAGTGGGAGGCCGGCGCCGCGAACGTTACGCCGAAACCGGTCAACCAGCCGGCCCTCGACACCTCGTTGTCCCGTCTGACCGCAGACGAACAGACGCGGTTCATCAACACCGTGGCGCCCGAAGCGATCGGCGAAGCCCGCGACACCGATGCCGTGGTGCAGCCCGCCCACATCCGGAATCCTGTCGACGGCAAACTCGTGACCTGGATCCCCGAAGGGGTATTCCTGTCGGGCCTCGACGAGCGGCCCGAATGGCTTCCCGGTTTCTATATCGACACCTACCCGGTCAGCAACGACGACTATGCGCGGTTCGTCGCCGCCACCGGTCACCGCCGGCCCGAGCACTGGGCCGGCGACCGACCCCCACTCGACATCGCCGACCACCCCGTGGTCTGGATCACCCACGCCGACGCCGACGCCTACGCACGATGGGCCCACAAGCGACTCCCCAGCAGCCTGCAATGGGAGAAAGCCGCCCGCGGCACCAGCGGCGCCACCTGGCCATGGGGAACCCAACCCACTCCCCGAAAATGCAACTGCCGCGGCGTCGGCCCGGCCACCACCAACCCCGTCGACTGCTACAAGAGCGGCGCATCCCCCTGGGGCGTCTACGACATGTGCGGGAACGTCTGGGAATGGTGCGCCACCGAGTCGACACCCGGCCGGTTCGAACTCAAAGGCGGTGCCTGGACAACCCTGTTCGAGCGAACCGTCCCCGCCGCGTTCAACGACGCTGACCGGGAAATGCTCGACAACGACACCGGGTTCCGCTGTGTTACAGCGGACGTGAGCATATGAGCAACCGCGGCCGTTTCCAGCGGGCCAACTGATCGCCAACGTCGTCCCGGACCTCCGACCCCCACCTTTACAGACCAAGATCGTCATCG
>NZ_JBQWRI010000032.1:0-1858 GCF_052545135.1 Nocardia aegles | reverse complement strand
ACCCGTGTATCCGCGCCCAATGGCGAGCCGGTTTTGCTAACTGTCCAAAACCTGATTGATCTCCTTCGGGAGACAGGAGGGGGCTGCACAGGATCCAGACCGTAGTAGTCAAGCGATGGGGTGACGCAGGAAGGTAGCTGGGCCAGGTGGTGGATTACCTGGTGTAAGCCGGTAGGGCGTTGTGTAGGTAAATCCGCACAGCATAAGCCTGAGAGGTGATGCGTAGCCGAGTGAGGCGAATTCAGTGATCCTATGCTGCCGAGAAAAGCCTCTAGTGAGTTGGTACACGGCCCGTACCCCAAACCGACACAGGTGGTCAGGTAGAGAATACCGAGGCGATCGAGAGAACTGTGGTTAAGGAACTCGGCAAAATGCCCCCGTAACTTCGGGAGAAGGGGGACCACGTCTGGTGACGGAATTTTCTTCCTGAGCTGGGTGTGGTCGCAGAGACCAGAGAGAAGCGACTGTTTACTAAAAACACAGGTCCGTGCGAAGTCGTAAGACGATGTATACGGACTGACGCCTGCCCGGTGCCGGAAGGTTAAGAGGACCGGTTAGCGTTTTCGGACGCGAAGCTGAGAATTTAAGCCCCGGTAAACGGCGGTGGTAACTATAACCATCCTAAGGTAGCGAAATTCCTTGTCGGGTAAGTTCCGACCTGCACGAATGGCGTAACGACTTCTCTGCTGTCTCAACCACAGACTCGGCGAAATTGCATTACGAGTAAAGATGCTCGTTACGCGCGGCAGGACGAAAAGACCCCGGGACCTTCACTATAGCTTGGTATTGGTGTTCGGTACGGTTTGTGTAGGATAGGTGGGAGACTGTGAAGCGGGCACGCCAGTGTTCGTGGAGTCGTCGTTGAAATACCACTCTGGTCGTATTGGACTTCTAACCTCGGACCCTGATCGGGTTCAGGGACAGTGCCTGGTGGGTAGTTTAACTGGGGCGGTTGCCTCCTAAAGTGTAACGGAGGCGCCCAAAGGTTCCCTCAGCCTGGTTGGCAATCAGGTGTCGAGTGCAAGTGCACAAGGGAGCTTGACTGTGAGACTGACGGGTCGAGCAGGGACGAAAGTCGGGACTAGTGATCCGGCACCGGCATGTGGAAGCGGTGTCGCTCAACGGATAAAAGGTACCCCGGGGATAACAGGCTGATCTTCCCCAAGAGTCCATATCGACGGGATGGTTTGGCACCTCGATGTCGGCTCGTCGCATCCTGGGGCTGGAGTAGGTCCCAAGGGTTGGGCTGTTCGCCCATTAAAGCGGCACGCGAGCTGGGTTTAGAACGTCGTGAGACAGTTCGGTCTCTATCCGCCGCGCGCGTCAGAAACTTGAGGAAGGCTGTCCCTAGTACGAGAGGACCGGGACGGACGAACCTCTGGTGTGCCAGTTGTCCTGCCAAGGGCACTGCTGGTTGGCTACGTTCGGAAGGGATAACCGCTGAAAGCATCTAAGCGGGAAGCCTGTTCCAAGATGAGGTTTCTCACCACCTTCGAGTGGTTAAGGCCCCCTAGAGATGATGGGGTTGATAGGCCGGAACTGGAAGCACGGTAACGTGTGGAGGTGACCGGTACTAATCGGCCGAGGACTTACCAACAAAGGTTGCTACGCGTCCACTGTGCGGTATCTGAAACAACACACAGATACCCCGTGACACCGTGTTTGCTCTGTTCACCGCTGTGTGTGGTGGGCAGGGGCAGGTGTCGGGGTGTGGATAGTTTCATAGAGTTACGGCGGTTATAGCGGTGGGGAAACGCCCGGTCCCATTCCGAACCCGGAAGCTAAGCCTGCCAGCGCCGATGGTACTGCACTCGACAGGGTGTGGGAGAGTAGGACACCGCCGGAACATCCTTCACGA
>NZ_JBQWRI010000031.1:0-2153 GCF_052545135.1 Nocardia aegles | reverse complement strand
GTAGGGTCGGCCACGGGCGCGGTGCTGGAACTGGTTGGGTTCCAGTCCGTTTCCCGTGACCGCCCTCCGAACCCGGCGTGCCCATTCCTGAGCACCGGGCTCTCCCCGAGTCAGCGGGCTATGCTGCGGTTTCGTTGTTCCATGGGGTCGGGATGCGGGTGCCGCGGTAGCGGTATCGGCTGACCTTCATCGTGTCGGCGTAGAGCAGTGTCACGTCGCCGTCGGTAGGCTTCCAGTCCGGGAAGTACTGTCGTCGCAGTTTCCGGACCGGGGTCTTCGGGTGGCGTTTCACCGTCCAGCCGAACACTCGCCGCCAGGTGTAGGCGGCGAGGTAGGCGAACGTGGTCGTGGATGCCGCGTGCCGGAAATACGTGCACCAGCCCCGGATCATGGGATTGAGAGTGCGCAGCAGGTTCGCCAGAGTCCTGGCGCTGTTCCTGCGAGTGGTTTCGCGGACCTTCCCGACGATCGAGGCCAGTGCCTTCTTCGCCGGGTAGGTGTAGACGAACCGTTTGTTCGGGGTTCCCTTCTTGTGGGACCGCTGGATGCGGAACCCCAGAAAGTCGAACCCGTCATCGATGTGCGCAACCCGGGTCTTGGTCTGCGACAGGCGCAGCCCGAGCGGGGCGAGCACTCCCGCCACTTCGTCCCGCAGCGCCTCGGTCTGGGCTGCGGTGCCGCGCACGAGGACGACGAAGTCGTCGGCGTAGCGGACCAACCGGCAGATCGGGACGCCCTTGCGGGCGGCGGTGTGACGCTGCTTGGGGCTCAGCGCGTTCCAGCGGCGCTCGAAATGCTCGTCGAGCACGCTGAGTGCGATGTTGGCCAGCAGCGGGGAGATGAGGCCGCCTTGCGGGGTGCCGGTGTCGTTGGGTTCCAGCTGCCCCAACTCGGTCATGACACCCGATTTGAGGAAAGCTTTCACCAGCGCAAGGACTTTCTTGTCTCCGACCCGCCGCCGCACCTGCCCCATGAGGGCGGTGTGGTCGATGGCATCGAAACACGCCTCGATATCGGCCTCCAGCACCTGCTCGTAACCACGCGAGGTGAACTGGTGAATCTCGGCGATCGCGTCCCACGCCCGTCTGCGCGGCCGGAACCCGTAGGAACACGGGTGGAAATCGGCCTCGAAGATCGGCTCGAGCACCAGTTTGAGCGCGGCTTGCACCACGCGGTCCCGGACAGTCGGGATGCCCAGCCGGCGCAGCTTGCCACCGGACTTCGGGATCATCCTCTCCCGCACGGGAAGCGGCACGAACCCCCCGGACAGCAGATCCCGGCGGACCCCGGCCAGGAACTCCGGAACACCGACGGTCTGCTCGATGTAGAAGACCGTGCGGCCATCCACTCCAGCGGTTTTCGCACCACGATTGCCCCGCACCCGTATCCACGCCGCAGCGAGGAATGCCGGGTCGGCGACCAGGTTGAACAAATCGCAGAAACGGCGGTCCGGGTCCTGGCCCGCCCACCTGTGCAGTTTCGTCTGGATCTCCCGTACCCGACCGGCCAGCCGGGGCTGCTCGACCGGAGCGACAGTATTCACCACCGCGTCTTCAGGCATTCCAGTCCTCTCCTGTGTGACTCGCTGCCGCCCTTCCCCCTGTGCCGGGCTTTCCCCGGCCCCGAGTACTACGGCGGCTCCGCCCCCGCCCGCTCCCGTCGGTGGACCGATGCACCTGACCGGCGGCCGCTCTGGCTCGGCGGCCGTGGTCGGAATCGGGCAGGTTCCCGTGTTCACTGATGATCGATCGGCAGGGTCGGTGCCCGACTGTGCCCCTGCGGCCATCCACAAGTACGCCGCAGACCTTCCTCGTGGCCTTCCGAACCTGCGGCCACGCCACGTTCGGAAGTTGCCCGTCACACGGATTCAACGACGGACACTCAGCCGCTTCCCGGCCCATATCCGCCAGGTTGGAGCCGGTTGAACACTGAAGGGGCTTTCTCGCCGGTTCCTGCACGTACACCTTTCTGCCTCGCTCGCCGGACCCGCACCGTCTGGCAGTGCCGACACATCCCGGCTTTGTCGGGGCTGCTCCCGCCCTCCCCGGCATCGACCCGGATCAGGCTGCCCCCAGCTTCATTCAGGTCGCTGCGACAACCCGAAGGTGCAGGTCTCTCACCTCCACTCGATCAATCAGCGCCTCACGGCGCAC
>NZ_JBQWRI010000030.1:0-2661 GCF_052545135.1 Nocardia aegles | reverse complement strand
GAACACCACCTCCAGCGACACCGCTGCCGCGATCAACCGGTTGACCAAGCAGTACCTGTACACCATCGCGGGCAAGAACTACACACCACCCACCGGCACCACCGGCAGCGGCGACAACATTCCGGGAGGCTCGAAAGCCAATCCGGCGGATGTCTATCGCTACCTCATTTCGAAATACGGGCTCACGTCGGCGCAAGCAGCCGGAATCGTGGGTAACCTGCAGGTCGAGTCCGGTTTCAACACCAGCGCGTACAACCCGGGCGAAGGCGCCATCGGTCTGTGTCAATGGCGGGGCGGGCGGCGGCAGGCCCTGGAGCGGTTCGCGGCAGCCCAAGGGAAGCCGGTCACCGACTGGAAGGTCCAGATCGATTTCATGATGGCCGAATTGCGCAGCAATGAATCCACCGCGTACGGATATCTCCGGGCCGCGCAGACGCCCGCCTACGCGGCGGCGGTCTTCGATCAGTATTACGAAAGAAGTTCCGGTGAGGCGAGAGGGCAGCGCATCGCCTACGCCAACAGCATCGCCTCGGCGATGCGCAACGTCGCTGTTTGACCTCGCCCGGCCGTCGCCGGTCGCTCAGTGTCCTGTTTCACCGACGCGCCACGCGGTTGTCCGCTGCCGCGTGCCGGGGGCACCGATATTCCCGCAAGCGGGAACAGCATGGGAGTGCCTGGGAGGTACCTGCATTAAGCTGCGAATACGCTTCGGGACGAGTGCCGGGGAAGAGGCATTCCGATTGCCACACCGCTGCCGCGTCGGCTGCGAACTCTTCCGGCTCCAGCACGCGCCGATCGTGTCCGGCGACCGGAAGCGCGCGTACCGGGGCATCCGGCGGAAGGTGAGTCATGGCTGCCTCTGTGGTCACCGTGCGGAGTGTCCGCGCGCAGCGGGGGAACTGATGGCTCCGACGGATCGCTCTGGTCCCGAGCGAGATTCCGATGATCCCGGCGATCCGCGCGACGTGCGTGCGAGCGCCACCACCAGCGCGCCGCGCCGCCCCGCCAAGTCCGCGACGCGCGGCACTCCCACCCCGATCCCGCGGCCGCAGCCAGGTGCGGCCGCAGCGGCGGCGCCGGTCGGCGCGACGGCTCAGGGGCGCACCCAGAACGCACCGACGGCATCCGAGACGACCTCCGCGGCTGCGGGTTCACCCTCCGTTCCGCGCTCGGACACGCTGGGCATGGCGGGCTCGTCCACGCCAATGGCGGCCGCGGCGATGGGCGCGCTGGCGGCCATCGCGGCCCAATACGGTGACGGCCCGCCGACCGCCGTGACGGGACAGCCGTACGCGCCGCCCGATCTCGACGCGGCGCGGCCGAGCGGACCCGTCGTGTGGGATGGTGCGCTCGGTTCTCGGTACGCCGACAGCAATCAGAATCGAGCACGCCACGGCGATGCGACACAGTCGATGAATGCCGAACTGGAACGCATCCTCGGCGGCGCGGTCGACAACAGCACGCAGGGACGCGCCGCGATCGGTGCGATCATCGCCGAGGTGAACACCGCGCTCACCGCGCTCGGCACCGTCCAGGACGCCAACGCGAGCAGGCAATTGGTGATCTCGACCTTGGACAGCGCCTTACAACGGGCGGGAACCGTGCTCGGCCAAGGACAGGCCGCCGCAGTACTCACCGCCGATCGGGTAGCTGCTCTTGCCGACCGCTATCTGCGCGAGTCGCGTCCCGTCCAGTCGCGGCGGCCTCGCCGCACGTCGCACTCGGGCACGCACGGGCCCAGCGGCGGTCCGCCACGCACGCGGCCGTCCGGCCAGCAGGGGCAATGGATCAACGAAGCCTTGCAGGTGTTGCGCCGGCACGGCTACGACACGCGCCAGATCGATCCGGCCGACATCGCGGCGATCATCCAGCACGAGTCCGGTGGCAACCCGAACGCGATCAATCTCTGGGACAGCAACGCCGCGGCGGGAATTCCGTCGAAAGGCCTGATGCAGACCATCGATCCGACGTTCAACGCGTATTCCGTTCCGGGGCACCGCGATATCTGGAATCCGGTGGACAATATCGTCGCGGGCGTTCGGTACGCCATCGAACGCTACGGGTCGGTCAGCAACGTGCCGGGAATCGTGCAGATGCGCGGCGGCGGCTCGTACGTGGGGTATTGACGCCGGTCGCGGACGATCGGTTCCGGCAGACAGCGGGCGCGCCGGATCGACTGATCACGCCCACCGCGCGGCCGCGTAACTGCTGGGCAGTTTCCGGTACTGGACGTGGCCGCCGGTGCGGGGAGCTTCGACGCACATGCCGTTGCCGATGTACATGATGACGTGGCCCGGGTTGTTCGGCCCCGTGAACGAACTCGAGGGGAAAATGAGATCGCCGGGCTTGATGTCTCTGGGATTCACCTTGGGCAGGGTGCGGTATTGGTCGGCCGCGACTCGCGGAATCCGCACACCGGCGGCGGCCGCCGCGTATTGCATCAGGCCCGAGCAGTCGAAAGCGTTCGGCCCTTCCGCGCCATAGACGTAGGGGTCGCCGAGCTGGGCGAGTGCCACTTGGATGGCTTTCGCCGCGGCTCCGGTCGCGCCGTTGGTGCCGGTGGTGCCGGTGGGTGGTGTGTAGTTCTTGCCCGCGATGGTGTACAGGTACTGCTTGGTCAACCGGTTGATCGCGGCAGCGGTGTCGCTGGAGGTGACGTTG
>NZ_JBQWRI010000029.1:0-2856 GCF_052545135.1 Nocardia aegles | reverse complement strand
GACAGCATCGGGTCGATACGCCTGGCGTCGAGAGTGCGTGGTCGCGGCCTACGGATCTCCGTCCAAGACATCTTCGAGTACAAGACGGTTGCAGAACTGGCCCGCGTGGCGGCGATGCCGAACCGCAGCGCAATCGTGTTGGAAGAACTTCCCGGAGGAGGCACGGGGACCCTGCCACTGTTACCGGTCGCGAGCGATTTGGTCGACATGAGTTGGGACATTTCCCGTTTCAGCCAGTCGATGGCGGTCGATCTTCCGGTGGAGATCAACCAGGCTCAGCTGGTCACGTTGCTGTCGGCGTTGATCGCCCGCCACGATGCACTGCGGGCCCGGCTAGTGCACGAACCTTCTGGACGCATCGTGCTGGCCTGCGGCGATCCGTATGCCGCCGATGTAGCGATCCATCGCGTAGCGCTCGGGCCCGAGCTCTCCGACCACGCAGTGGCCGCACTCCTGGACAAGGAGATCGCAGCTGCTAAGGACCGACTCGATCCCTATGGCGGCGTGATGCTTCAGGCAGTGTGGCTCGACCCCACACCGACGGCGGCAAGCCATCGACGAGGCACGCTGACACTAGTGGTCCACCATCTGGCTGTGGACGGCGTATCTTGGCGTATTATCGTCGGCGACCTGGCCACAGGATGGCAACAGGTTTCGAATGGGCACCAGCCCGCATGGCCCGAACATGGCACATCGCTACGCCGATGGGCGCACGGCTTAAGTGCCCTGGCAGAAGACGACTCGATCACAGGCGAGGCTCCGCTGTGGCGCAGTATCGCCGACGGACCGGACCCGCTACTGGCAGCGCGGCCAGTCGATCCCACGATCGACCGAGCATCGACCCTTGAGCGTGTCGAACTGCAGCTGTCCGCTGTGACGACCGAGCAGGTCCTCGTCACAGCGCCGAACCAATTCTTCTGCGGGCCCAACGAAATCCTGCTCACCACTCTGGCGTTGGCAGTCGTTGTGTGGCGCAACCGACGGGGTGTCATCGAACCCTCCACCTTGATCACCCTCGAACATCACGGTCGTCAGGAATCGCTGCTCCCCGGTGCTGATCTATCCCAGACCGTGGGCTGGTTCACCAGTGCATTCCCGGTCAGGCTGGATCTTGCGGGGATCGATCCCCAGGGCACGATGCGTGATTACTCATCGATGGCGTCCTCGGTCAAAGCGGTCAAGGAACAGCTGGCCGCGATACCGAATAAAGGCATCGGCTACGGCCTTCTTCGGCATCTCAACGACGCCACCGGCGCTGAGTTCTCGACGCACGCCAGCCCGCAGATCAGATTCAACTACCTCGGCCGCGTCATCGAGAGTGACGCGCGTGCCGATCAATCCAATCGCAGTTGGCTGCCCTCACGAGGACTGTGGCAGTGGAGGACCACTGTCCCTGACGCTCCTGCGGCAGCCGTCCTGGACGTAACTGCCATCGTCATCGGCGGACAGCTCGGCCTGCAGATCCTGTACCCGACTGAGATGCTCAGCGGCGAGCAGGTCGAAGAGTTCGCGGAGTTGTGGCGTTGCGGGCTGACCGCACTTGCCGGGTACACCGCTACAACACAATTCGGTGGACACACACCGTCGGACTTCGAGCTCATCACCCTGCCGCAATCCGACGTCGAGTCACTCGAGCTCGACTTTCCCGACCTGGTCGACGTGTGGCCGCTCACGCCGTTGCAGTTCGGGTTGATGTATCACGCGGAGATTGCCGACAGCTCGCTGGACGTCTACGTTCCACAATACACGCTCACCTTGGTCGGTTATGTCGACATCGAGCGGATGCGAAGCGTGGCAGATGTGCTCGTCGACCGGCACGCCAATCTACGCACAGCGTTCACCATCACCCCGAGCGGCGTAGCCGCTCAGGTCGTCCTCGGGCACGTCCACGTTCCCTGGACGACGCTCGACCTCGTCGGATGCCCCGACGTCGAAGACGAACTCAGCAGAATCGCCGAGGCGGACCGAACTGCGAAGTTCGACCTCAGTGCACCACCGCTGATCCGCTTCACGTTGATACGTGTCGGCGATCGCGACTATCGGTTGGTCATCACCAGCCACCACATCGTGCTCGACGGTTGGTCTACCCCGCTGCTCCTGCGCGACCTGCTCGCCCTTTACGGCGATGAATCCGATGCGCCGACAGGACGGCCGTTCCGTGATTACCTCGTCTGGCTGGCCACTACCACAGACACCAGAGAGTCGATGCGTCAGTGGCAGCGGGCCCTAGCGGGACTCGACGGGCCGACTCTGTTGTCGAGCAACGGTGGGGCGCGCGAGATCACGGTTCCGTCGCACGACCATGCCGTCGAACTCGACGAGCATCGAACCGCCTTGGTGGTGGATCTGGCCCGTCGGCTCGGGGTGACAGTGAATATGATCTGCGAACTCGCCTGGGCGATCGTTCTGGGCCTCTCGGCGGGTCGCAACGATGTCGTATTCGGCACGACGGTGTCCGGTCGACCCGCCGAACTCACCGGAGTTGCGGACATGGTGGGCTTGTTCGTCAATACCGTTCCCGTCCGCGTCAGGCTCGACAACTCGGAGTCGATCGAGGCGGCGCTGACCCGCTTGCATACGGAGCGAACGACACTGCTTGCCCATCATCACCTGGGACTCAATGATATTCAGAATGCAGTGGGCCTCGGCCCGCTGTTCGACACAATGATGGTGTTCCAGTCTTATCCCATCGACATCGCCGGATTCCACTACGGACATGTGCCTTTCGAGGAATTCCGCATCGACGATGTCACTGCCGTCGAGGCCACTCATTATCCGGTCAGCGTGACTGTGAAGCCGGAGCACCGCCTCGGCGCCAGATTCACGTACCGAACCGATGCTTTTGAGGCTGTGGAG
>NZ_JBQWRI010000028.1:0-2889 GCF_052545135.1 Nocardia aegles | reverse complement strand
GTAGAAGAAGCACCGGCCAACTACGTGCCAGCAGCCGCGGTAATACGTAGGGTGCGAGCGTTGTCCGGAATTACTGGGCGTAAAGAGCTTGTAGGCGGTTTGTCGCGTCGTCTGTGAAAACTCACAGCTCAACTGTGAGCTTGCAGGCGATACGGGCAGACTTGAGTACTGCAGGGGAGACTGGAATTCCTGGTGTAGCGGTGAAATGCGCAGATATCAGGAGGAACACCGGTGGCGAAGGCGGGTCTCTGGGCAGTAACTGACGCTGAGAAGCGAAAGCGTGGGTAGCGAACAGGATTAGATACCCTGGTAGTCCACGCCGTAAACGGTGGGCGCTAGGTGTGGGTTTCCTTCCACGGGATCCGTGCCGTAGCTAACGCATTAAGCGCCCCGCCTGGGGAGTACGGCCGCAAGGCTAAAACTCAAAGGAATTGACGGGGGCCCGCACAAGCGGCGGAGCATGTGGATTAATTCGATGCAACGCGAAGAACCTTACCTGGGTTTGACATACACCGGAAACCTGCAGAGATGTAGGCCCCCTTGTGGTCGGTGTACAGGTGGTGCATGGCTGTCGTCAGCTCGTGTCGTGAGATGTTGGGTTAAGTCCCGCAACGAGCGCAACCCTTGTCCTGTGTTGCCAGCGCGTTATGGCGGGGACTCGCAGGAGACTGCCGGGGTCAACTCGGAGGAAGGTGGGGACGACGTCAAGTCATCATGCCCCTTATGTCCAGGGCTTCACACATGCTACAATGGCTGGTACAGAGGGCTGCGATACCGTGAGGTGGAGCGAATCCCTTAAAGCCGGTCTCAGTTCGGATCGGGGTCTGCAACTCGACCCCGTGAAGTTGGAGTCGCTAGTAATCGCAGATCAGCAACGCTGCGGTGAATACGTTCCCGGGCCTTGTACACACCGCCCGTCACGTCATGAAAGTCGGTAACACCCGAAGCCGGTGGCCTAACCCCTTGTGGGAGGGAGCCGTCGAAGGTGGGATCGGCGATTGGGACGAAGTCGTAACAAGGTAGCCGTACCGGAAGGTGCGGCTGGATCACCTCCTTTCTAAGGAGCATTCTCCAGTCGATGTCCCGAACAGTCGGGGTGATCGCTGGCAGAGCCACTGCGAACTCGAATGAAGTTCGGTGGAGCTCATGGGTGGAACGCTGACAGGTTCTTCCGTGGATCGGTTGGTCTTCGATGGCCGGCTGGCGGGTGATATATCGACACACTGTTGGGTCCTGAAAGAACAGGCGTTCTTTCCAGGTAATATGACGACGAGGCTGGATTTTCAGTCATACCGCCGGGCGTTGGTTCGGGCTGGTGCTGGTTTTTGGTTTGGCCTTGTGTGTTGTTTGAGAACTGCACAGTGGACGCGAGCATCTTTGTTTGTAAGTGTGTAAGAGCGTACGGTGGATGCCTTGGCACCAGGAGCCGATGAAGGACGTAGGAGGCTGCGATAAGCCTCGGGGAGCTGTCAACCGAGCTGAGATCCGAGGATGTCCGAATGGGGAAACCCGGCACGAGTGATGTCGTGTCACCCGCATCTGAATGTATAGGGTGTGTGGAGGGAACGTGGGGAAGTGAAACATCTCAGTACCCACAGGAAGAGAAAACAATATGTGATTCCGTGAGTAGTGGCGAGCGAAAGCGGATGAGGCTAAACCAGGTAGATGTGATACTCGGCAGAGGTTGTCTATGTGGTGTTGTGGGGTCATTCTTCTCAGTCCTGCCGGGCTGGGCGGGAGTCAGAAACCGTTGTGTTAGTCGAAGTGGTCTGGAACGGCCTGTCGTAGAGGGTGAGAATCCCGTAGACGAAAGCATGACGGCTCTTGTGAATGATGCCCGAGTAGCAGCGGGCCCGTGAAATCTGCTGTGAATCTGTCGGGACCACCCGATAAGCCTGAATACTCCCTGGTGACCGATAGCGGACTAGTACCGTGAGGGAAAGGTGAAAAGTACCCCGGGAGGGGAGTGAAATAGTACCTGAAACCGTGCGCTTACAATCCGTCAGAGCCTGTTGTGGGTGATGGCGTGCCTTTTGAAGAATGAGCCTGCGAGTCATCGGTGTGTGGCGAGGTTAACCCGTGTGGGGTAGCCGTAGCGAAAGCGAGTCCGAATAGGGCGGTGGAGTCGCACACTATGGACCCGAAGCGGAGTGATCTACCCATGGCCAGGGTGAAGCGACGGTAAGACGTCGTGGAGGCCCGAACCCACTTAGGTTGAAAACTGAGGGGATGAGCTGTGGGTAGGGGTGAAAGGCCAATCAAACTCCGTGATAGCTGGTTCTCCCCGAAATGCATTTAGGTGCAGCGTCGCGTGTTTCTCGCCGGAGGTAGAGCTACTGGATGGCCTAGGGGGCCTACAAGCTTACCGAAGTCAGCCAAACTCCGAATGCCGGTGAGTGAGAGCGTGGCAGTGAGACTGTGGGGGATAAGCTTCATAGTCGAGAGGGAAACAGCCCAGATCGCCGGCTAAGGCCCCTAAGCGTGTACTAAGTGGAAAAGGATGTGGAGTCGCGAAGACAACCAGGAGGTTGGCTTAGAAGCAGCCACCCTTGAAAGAGTGCGTAATAGCTCACTGGTCAAGTGATTCTGCGCCGACAATGTAGCGGGGCTCAAGTACACCGCCGAAGCCGCGGCATTCACACATGTGATTCCTTTCGAGGCAGTCGTGTGGATGGGTAGGGGAGCGTCGTGTAGCCGGGGAAGCAGCGGGGTGACCTAGTTGTGGAGGCTGCGCGAGTGAGAATGCAGGCATGAGTAGCGAAAGACGAGTGAGAAACTCGTCCGCCGAATGACCAAGGGTTCCTGGGCCAGGTTAATCCGCCCAGGGTGAGTCGGGACCTAAGGCGAGGCCGACAGGCGTAGTCGATGGACAACGGGTTGATATTCCCG
>NZ_JBQWRI010000027.1:0-4531 GCF_052545135.1 Nocardia aegles | reverse complement strand
AGTGACCTCGTCAAAAAGGTCCGTCGCGTACGACAGTATGCACCGTGGTCCGCGTTGCGCGTCGCCTTCCCCGGCGCGTTCGAATATTGCGAACTCGAGATCGAATCTGGTGGTGTCGACGGGTGTTTCGACTTCAGACACCGTCAGGTCCGGCAGTATGAGGTTAGCGCGACGGAAGTTTTGATAGGCGAGCATTACTTGAAACAGGGGCGAATGAGCGCCCGAACGGTTCGGCCTCAGCTGGTCGACGAGTGCCTCGAATGGGATGTCTGCGTTGTCGAAGGCGTCGACGTCGGACTGGACGACAGTCCTGAGCAGGTCGTTGAACGCGACGTTCATAGGAACGTCGCAGCGCAAAACGAGTGAGTTGACGAACATGCCAACCATGCCGTCGAGACGTTCGTCGCCTCGTCCGGCGGCCGCGGTGCCGATCACGATATCGTGCTCGCCCGACCAGTGAGCCAGCAGAACGGCCAGCGCCGTGTGCAACAGCATGAACACGGTGGCGCCGTGGGCGCGAGCAAGCTCATCCAACCTTTCGCCCAGCAGGGCATCGATGTCGAATTCGATCGCGGCACCGCGGAACGACTGTCGCGCCGGGCGAGGACGGTCCAAAGGAAGCGCCAGCACCTCGCGCGCTCCGGACAGGACTTCCCTCCAATGGGCCAGCTGCGTTCCAAGTACGGACTCGGCGTCGTTGACCGTGCCCAGCGCAGAGCGCTGCCAGAGGGCGTGATCGGCGTACTGTATATGCAAGGGTGCCCAGCCCACCGGCATGCCGCGTCGGCGCGCCTGGTAGGCGTGCATCAGGTCCGTGCCGAGAACCGCCATTGAGGACCCGTCGGCGGCGATGTGGTGCAGGACGACGGCGAGCACATGATCGTCGTTGCTGTGGCGGAAAAGTCGGCAGCGGAACGGCGGACTGAACTCAAGGTCGAATCCGAGGGAGGCGAATTCGTCGATCGCGACGTCCAATTCTGCCGCGTCGACGTCGACTACTGGCAGATTGGGCGTCACCTCGCCGACGGGCAGGATCACTTGCATGGGTTGGCCCGTGGGTGCCGGATATGTCGTGCGTAGTGGCTCGTGGCGGTCAACGAGGTCGGCTAGGGCGGCGCGCAGGGCCTCGACATCGAGACGGCCGATCAAACGAAGAAATAGCGGAATGTGGTATGCCGCCGAGTCCGTGAACCGGCTGAGGAACCACATGCGTGACTGAGCGAATGACAGCGGTAGCCGTTCGGGACGCTCGACGGGGTGCTCAGGCAGAGGGGAATGGCCGGCTTCGAGCATTGTCAGGGTGGCGCCGAGCTGATCGACGGTGGGGTGGTCGAACACCGACCGCACCGGGACCGCCGCGTCGAGCGCGGCGCTCAATCGGGCGGCTAGCCGTGTGGCGCTCAACGAGTTGCCGCCGAGTTCGAAGAAGTCGTCGTCGAGACCGACTCGTGCTACCTCGAGCACGTCGGCGAACGTGTCGGCGATCACTTGTTGAACTGGGGTCACTGGTGCTCTGTGGACAGCGGCACCGGGAGCTGTTCCGGGCAGCCGGGCGTGATCGACTTTTCCGGAAGTCGTCAAGGGCAGTTCATCCAGGACGGCTACGCGGTAGGGGACCATGTATTCTGGAAGGCGCTGCGCACAGTGGGCCCGTAGCTCGGCGGGATCGGGCCGTTGGCCCGGATACGGCACAACGAACGCAGCGACGACCGTTCCGCCCGGGAATTCCCGAGTCGTGGCAACGGACGCGAGGATACCCGGGTGGTCGACCAGAGTGTGCTCGATCTCGCCGAGTTCGATGCGTAGGCCGCGGATCTTGACTTGGGAGTCGGCGCGGCCGACGTATTCCAGTTGCCCATCGTGGTGCCAGCGGGCCAGATCGCCGGTGCGGTACATCCGTTCTCCCGGCTCGCCGAAGGGGTCGGCGACGTAGTGCGTCGCAGTCTGCGCATGAAGACCTCGATAGCCCTCTGCGAGTTGGACACCCGCTAGATAGAGCTCGCCGATGACACCCGGCGAAACAGGCTGGAGGCGAGCGTCGAGCACTATGGCGCTCGTACCTGGCAGTGGCCGTCCGATCGGTACCCACGATGCAGACGTCGTGAGTGGTCCGGAAACTACGGTCGCGACCGTCGCCTCGGTGGGACCGTAAGCGTTGAACATTCGGGTGCTAGGCGCCCATGTGTCGACGAGCTCGCGGGGGCACTGCTCGCCACCGACGATGACCGTGCGAAGAAAGGTGTCGGAGGCATCGACAGTGTTCAGCACCGAAGGAGTCAGGAACGCGCAATCGATGCGTTCCCGGCGAATGAACGAGGTCAGATCATCCCCGACACACAACGCCTCTGCGGAGACGACGAGGGTTCCCAAAGAGCCGAGCGCCAACAGCATTTCCAATACGTAGGCGTCGAACCCTGGAGAGGCCGCGTTGAGAACCCGGGGGTGCATGCCGAGCGGCAGCTGGGTCCGCAGTGCTTCGGCGAGGTTGGCGACTCCGGCTCCTGTAACGGCGACTCCCTTGGGTCGCCCCGTGGACCCCGACGTGTAGATCAGGTATGCCGTGTCCAAAGGGTGGGGCTCGCGCGGCGTGAGCGATTGCTCCTGTCCATGATGTGGATACGCGTGCATGGGTTGCGTTTCATCGATGCGGAGATACGTCACCGAATCCCGGCACCCAGGTTGGGCGGCAGCGGTCGTCAAGACCAGGTTCGCATGGGCATCAGACAATATGGACGCGATGCGTTCGGCGGGAAGTGATGGCTCGATCGGCAGGAACGCAGCTCCGGTTTTCACCACGGCCCAGATCGCGATCTGGAGCTCAATCGAGCGGTGCACCAAGATCGCGACTACCGATGCTGGCCCGATGCTTCTGGCACTCAGCCCTCGGGCGAGATCGGTGGACCGAGCGTCCAATTCCGCATAGCTGATCGAGCGGTCGGGTTCGCAGACGGCGTCGCGGTCTGCGGCCTGCCTGACGGCGAGGTCGAGTAGCGCACGCAGTGACGGTGTATTCGACGGTTCCGCGCCGCGGCAGGGCACGAGGTGATGTGCGCGGGCCGCCGTAACAAGGTCAACGTCGCCTACTCGGGTCGCCGGGTGAGATCCCATGGCGCGCAGCATCGTCAGAAATTGATCCACGAGGCTTCGAGCCGTCGGCTCGTCGAAGATGTCGGTGGCATAGGTCAGAATCAGTTGCAGTGGTGACCCGGTGGTGCCGTCAGCCGTGATGGTGAATTCGAGGTCGAACAGCGCGGCATGTTCACCGCGATCGAGGGGTTCGACCGCGAGTCCCGGCAGATCCAGGTTGAACTGGCTGTCGTCCTCGAACGCCAAGATCACCTGGAATAGGGGCGTGTGCGACGTCGTCCGTGGCGGGTTGACCAATTCGACGACGCGATCGAACGGCAGATCGCCGTGTGTGAATGCCTCCAGGTCGTGATCACGACAGCGAGTCAGCAATTCGGCGAGCGGCTGGGCGAGGTCCACTGTGGTACGAAGGGCGACCGTATTCACGAACATGCCGACGAGCTCTTCGAGTCTCGGATCTGTTCGACCCGACAATGGTGTTCCAATGGTGACGTCGCAGCTACCGGTGAGTCGTGACAGTAGCGCCGCCAGCGCCGCGTGAAATACCATGAATCGAGTGGCCCCCTGGCTGTGGGCGAGGTCGTCAAGGAATTCAGTGAGCACAGGATCGACGTGCGCGTGGACCATCCCGCCGACCATCGCGCGGGTGTGGGGCCGCGGATAGCTGGTCGGCAGGTTCAAGGTGTCGGGCAGCGTCGCGAAGGTCTTCCGCCAGAAGCGGGCCTGGATCGCGGTCTCGGACATCTCATCGTCCTCGTCGCCGAGCGCAGCCCGTTGCCATAAGGCATAATCGGCGTATTGGACGTCGAGCGGTTCCCAGTCCGGTGCCGCACCATCTCGACGCGCTTGGTACGCACGAATCAGGTCTCGTGATAGTGGTTTAAGCGAAAGCCCGTCTACGGCGATGTGGTGCGCGACAATCACCAGCACATGCGACCGGTCCGACATCCGCAGTAGTCGGCATCGTATCGGTAGGTCGGCGCAAAGGTCGAAGCTGTCGTTGACGAAAGCATTGATATGACCGAGGATCGAGTTCGGGGCGACATCGTCGATGTCGAACAATCTGGGAAGGGCGCTTACGTCGACGACTGTCTGATGGGGACCTGCATCCCCGTCAGGGAACCGCGTTCTCAGCGACTCATTTCGTTCGAGGAGATCCACGATCGCTGAGGACAGAGCAGCGACGTCGAGCAGCCCCTCTAGCCCCAGGACCAGGGGAATGTGGTATGCGGCCGACGACGGATCGAGGCGGTTGAGGAACCACATCCGAGTCTGGGCCAGGGACAAGGGAATCCGGTCGGGTCGGACGGTCGATGCGAGAGTGCGTGTCGCAGTCGACGGCGCGCCGTTCACGCGGGTCGCTAGCCGCTCCGGTGTGGTTGCGGCGAAGAGATCGCGTACCACAAGCCGGACAGCCAGCCTTTGGTTGAGCCGTCCGACGATG
>NZ_JBQWRI010000026.1:0-5145 GCF_052545135.1 Nocardia aegles | reverse complement strand
CCGTTAGGCGTACCTCCGCCTTCGCTCCGGCCATGCGCGGGACTGAGGACGGACTGCGTCCGGCTGTGCCCGGTAGGCGAGGCGTGCCGAGTGACCGGCTGCTCCGACGACGCGACCGGCGGCCGCGGGTCGTCCGATCGGGTCATATTGTGGTGGTGATGCGAGGCCGGCAGAACGGCCGATGGCCGCCCACGTCGGGGCGGCCATCGGTTGACGATTCGGGGTGGGGACTCGCCCCGCCGGGCTCAGACGCGGACGATCAGCGCATCGCCCTGCCCGCCGCCACCGCACAGCGCGGCCGCGCCGACCCCGCCGCCGCGGCGCTTCAATTCCAGCACCAGGTGCAGCAGGATGCGGGCGCCGGACATGCCCAGCGGGTGACCGATGGCGATGGCGCCGCCGTTGACGTTCACCTTCTCCGGGTCGATGCCCAGCTTCCGGGTGGAGGCGATACCGACGGCGGCGAACGCCTCGTTGATCTCCACCAAGTCCAGGTCGGCAGGCGAGATGCCCTCGCGAGCGCAGGCTTTGGCGATCGCGTTGGCGGGCTGGTCCTGCAGGGTCGAGTCCGGGCCCGCGACCACACCCGCCGCGCCGATCTCGGCGATCCAGCTCAGACCCAGCGCCTGCGCCTTCGCCTTGCTCATCACCACGACCGCCGCGGCTCCGTCGGAGATCTGCGACGCGGTGCCCGCGGTGATGGTGCCGTCCTTGCGGAACGCCGGACGCAACTTCGCCAGCGACTCCGCCGTGGTGTCGGCGCGGATGCCCTCGTCCGTGGTCACCAGCACCGGATCACCCTTGCGCTGCGGCACCGCGACCGGGACCACCTCGTCGTCGAAGACGCCGTTCTTCCACGCCGCCGCCGCGCGCTGGTGCGAAGCCGCCGCGAACGCGTCCTGCTCCTCCCTGCTGATCCGATCGGCCTGGTTGCGCTGCTCGGTGAGCGCGCCCATGGCCTGATCGGTGAAGATGTCGTGCAGGCCGTCGTAGGCCATGTGGTCACGCAGGGTCACGTCGCCGTATTTGAAGCCCTCCCTGCTCTTCTCGAGCAGATGCGGCGCCTGGCTCATCGACTCCTGACCGCCCGCGACGACGATCTCGTACTCACCCGCCCGGATCAACTGGTCGGCGAGGGCGATCGCGTTGATGCCCGACAGGCAGACCTTGTTCAGCGTCAGCGCGGGCACGTCCATCGGAATGCCCGCGGCCGCCGCAGCCTGCCGGGCCGGGATCTGCCCCGCGCCCGCGGTGAGCACCTGACCCATGATCACGTAGTCGACCTGGTCGGGCGCGACACCGCCCTTCTCCAGCGCCGCCTTGATCGCGAGCCCGCCCAGATCGGAACCGCTGAAGTCCTTCAGACCTCCGAGCAGCCTGCCGACCGGGGTACGCGCACCGGAGACGATCACGGAAGTGGTCACGACGAGCCTCGCATTCGTAGATCGGACCTGCTCGCGCCCATACCGTGAGGTACGAGAGCAGGTGTTCTACTCAACGGTAGCGGGTGTGTCCAGCGCGCCCCGTGCCAGGTCGCGCTACTTTCGAATGGTGAGCAACGTTATCGGACAGTCATCTTTCATCCCCGCCGACTACGTGACCGCGGTGGACCATGTCGGCATCGCGGTGCCGGACCTGGACGCCGCGGTCGCCTGGTACGCGCAGAATCTGGGCATGATCGAGACCCATCGCGAGGTCAACGAGGCCCAGGGCGTGCACGAGGCGATGCTGTCGCTGCCCGGCGCACCCGACCGCGCCACTGCCCTGCAGTTGCTGGCGCCGCTCAACGCGGAGTCGACGATCGCGAAGTTCATCGACCGCAGCGGGCCCGGCTTGCAGCAATTGGCCTACCGCGTGACCGACATCGAGGCCGTCTCCGCGTACCTGCGCGCCAAGGGCCTGCGTTTGCTGTACGAGGCCCCGCGGCACGGAACGGCCGATTCCCGCATCAATTTCATCCACCCGAAGGATGCTGGAGGTGTGCTGATCGAGTTGGTCGAACCCAACGCGAATGTTACGCATTAGTATCGACGTCAGGTCGGGCAAACTCGTTGGAATGACATTCGCAGTCGAGTCACCATCGGCTGTCTTCAGGCTGTAGTTTGTGTGCCATGTCGTCACCCGAGTCCGATCGCAATCGCTTCGTTGCACTGCCCTTCACCGTTGTGCGCAAGGGTTATGCGCAAGACGAGGTGCGTAATTACTTCGACCGCTTCGACGCGGAACTGAGAGTCACCGCCACCGACCGCGATGCGGCTGCGGCCCAAGCACGTAACCTCGCGAGCCAGCTGGAAGACGCGCGCGACGAGATCGACGAACTCCGTAAGGAGGTCGACCGACTCTCGGTGCCGCCGACCACCGCGGAAGGCATGTCCGACCGTATTTCCCGCATGCTCCGGCTTGCCTCCGACGAGGCGTCCGAGGTTCGTGCTCTGGCGCAGGCCGAGGCCGCGGAAATGGTGTCGATCGCCGAGCAGCAGGCCACCGAGATGCGTGGCAAGTACGAGTCACTGCTGGCGGAGACCAAGGAGAAGCGCGAGGCGCTCGAAATCGAATTCGAGCAGACCCTCGCGAACGCGCGCACCGAGTCCGCCAAGATCATCGAGGCCGCCCAGGCCGAAGCCGACCGCATCGCGAAGGAAGCCGACGCGAAGCGCAAGGCCACCCAGCAAGACTTCGAGGCCACGATGGCCGAGCGTCGCACCAAGCTCACCCGCGCCATGGAGGAGCTCGAGGCCACCAGCCGCGCCGAGGCCGCGCAGCGGATCAAGGACGCGACCGACGAGGCCAACCGCCTCATCACCTCCGCCACCCAGACCTCCGAGCGCAAGATCGCGCACGCGAAGGAGCTGGCCGAGGAGATGCGCGTGCTGCGCGGCCGGGTGCTCGCCCAGCTGCTCGGTATCCGCGGGCAGCTGGACTCGGTGCCCGCCATGCTCGCCGCGGTCAACCGGGAAAGCGAATTGCTGGACGGCGTTCCGGATCAGCGCAAGTCGATCGGCGGCAACACCAAGTCGGTCACCGGCTCCCGGCAGAAGGCGATCCCGGAGGTCGCCACCGAGGACGACGAGATCGACTCGGAAGAGCGCGAGAGCGCCGACATCAGCAACTGACGTCGGGCCACGGCGACTGCAGCGAACTGAACCGAAATGACCGAAGGCCGCCCCGCCGGGGCGGCCTTCCTCGATTTCGCACCTTGGCAGGTGTGAGCCTCAGGACCAGCGCCGGGTGATCCGCCGAGTGCGGCGGCCGTTCCAGCACCCACGATGCCAATGTCTGCGGTCCTCTTCTCCGCCATGAGCGGGCCACGCGACGATGTGCGCGACGCCGGGCGGTATCTCGTGATCGCAGCCGGGGCAGCGGTAGGTCTTTATCGCGCGGGTGCCCGGAATGGTGCGGACCACATATGTTTCGTCATCGTCCGGACCCGATTCGGTTCGTCCGAAAACGTCCCCGATCGGCGCACCCCCAACCCGGGAGTGATCAAGATGGCGGTCCGAACGCGGTTTCCGGCGGGGCATGCGACAAGCCTATTACTCCCCGCGCGAGCCCCGCGTGCCCGGGAAGTTCAGAACAAGCGGAATTCGTTGCTCTCCGTGCCGCGCAGGGCGTCGTAATCGAGCGTGAGACAGCGGATGCCGCGATCCTCGGCGAGCGTGCGTGCCTGCGGCTTGATCTGCTGGGCGGCGAAGACGCCCACCACCGGAGCCAGCAGCGGATCCCGGTTGAGCAACTCGAGGTAGCGAGTGAGCTGTTCGACGCCGTCGATCTCACCGCGCCGTTTGATCTCCACCGCCACGGTGCCGCCGTCGGCATCCCGGCACAGCAGATCCACCGGGCCGATCGCGGTCATGTACTCGCGGCGGATGAGTGTGTAGCCCGGGCCGAGCGTGTGCACGTGCTCGGCAAGCAGCTCTTGAAGGTGAGCCTCGACACCGTCTTTCACCAGACCGGGGTCTGCGCCCAGTTCGTGTGAGGAGTCGTGCTCGATGTCCTCGATGGTGATGCGAAGCTCTTCGCCGGCCTTGTTGGCAACCACCCACAGCGCCTTCGCACCATCCGGCAGCTGCGCATCGCCGTTGCGTTCCTCCAGCCGGCACGGTGGGCTCATCCAG
Source organism: Nocardia aegles (assembly GCF_052545135.1). Lineage (NCBI taxonomy): Bacteria > Bacillati > Actinomycetota > Actinomycetes > Mycobacteriales > Nocardiaceae > Nocardia > Nocardia aegles. The sequence goes on along the minus strand of NZ_JBQWRI010000026.1, from coordinate 1,030 downwards.
TTCAGCGGCTTGTACGAGCCGCCGTCGGAGTGCACGAGCACCGAGCCGTCCGCTTTCATCAGCAGTAGCCTGCGGGCCATCGGAAGATGGGCGGTGAGCCGCCCTACGTAGTCGACCTGACAGCGAGCAATCACAAGGCGCACCCAAGCACTGTAGGCGAACGCCGGCAGGCCGCTGCCGTCAGCCCATGAGCAGAATCGCCGCGAGGACCACACTGACGGCGAGCAACGCGCTCTCGATCCGCGTGAGGCGCCGCCGAGTGGTCGTCCTGGTCCAGACCATGAAGAAGCCGACCGCGGTGCCGATCGTGAACGCCACCAAGTGCCCGACCTGGGTGAAGGTCTGCTCGATGAGCACACCCTCGACCGCGACGATGAACCACAGCGTCGACCAGGCGACGCGCCACCGGTAGGGCAGGGCAGCCACCAGCGCTCCGATCAATGCCATGGCGCCGTAGCTGACACCGACGTCTTCGGCCCAGCGGATGCTCGCGGGCACCCATCCGGCCTCCACACCCACCCACAGTCCCGCCGCGACGAACAACGTGGCGCCGATGTGGCCGGCCAGTAGAACGCGCACCAACCTCAGCGCACCGAAGCGCAGTTCGGCGAGAGCCAGCAGACAGGCCAGCAGCGGGATGATCACCCACGACCCGACGACGTCACCGATCACGAACGCGCTTGCCAGCAACGTCCCGATCCGGCCGTCGAGCAGGTTGTGCAGGTTCGTACTCGCGTGCAGAACCACCCTTGTCTGCGCGGAGTCGCTCAGTACGGAGAAGACCGCGGAGACGACAACCAGCCCCACCAGGTACACGGCCGTCGCGGGCAGCCTCGGCCGCCACCACTGCGGGCGTGCCGACGTGGCGGAATCGGGCGGCGCCGTGTGATCCGGCGTCGTCGCGACGACCATGCATACCTCCGTTGTTCGCGTGGGAGGGCGATCCATCCCCGCCATCCATCATCGTCGTCCGCAGGCTGCGTGTGCTTATAGTTCCCTACGAAATTGCTGCGAAACGTTCTCGCCTCAG
>NZ_JBQWRI010000025.1:0-10320 GCF_052545135.1 Nocardia aegles | reverse complement strand
CACCGGGTGGTCGCCTCATCGGGGACCGTCCAGGAGGGGTCGGGAGCGGGGTCGCATCAGGCGGCAAGGTGACGTTTAGAGCTGCGCCACCGGAGGTGGCGTGTCTGCGCGGTGGGCGCGCTCAGTGCAGGGACGAGGTTCATGTGCGTAGGTCGCGGTGCAGGGCGCGCAAGTCGTCGGTGAATACCGTGTAGCACAGCGTGTCCGGTGGTCGAAGCGTTGATAGACGAGGAACCACAAGAAGAGGGTCCGGCCCGGCGGCATGTGCGTGATCGAGGGCGTGTGATGGAGTAGTTATAAGGAAATACCGGCCACGGCGGCGGCGTCGATGAGCTGAGCTAGGTGGTGGTGCGTTTGCTGCGCGACTGAGAGACAGCCCAAACTGGTGAATGCGTGTTCGGGTGCTGGCTGCGCCAGAATGGTCGGGTGGACTCCGTAGTTGCGCAAGTCGCGCAGGTAGGTGGCGAACGCGCGCAGGTCGACGGCGACATAGGTCTTGACCCCGTCTGCCTCAAGTTGCTGCAGGACCTCGTTCTGTAACGCGGCAATCCCTCTGTGCTGCAGAATGTTCGTGAGGCTCTGCACTCGAGCGGGTGGTGTACCACGGTTGATTATGCTGTGGGCAACGACGTGCCAGGCTGCTTCGTTGACCGCGCCAAACTGCGATACCGCGCTCATGTAGAGGCCCCGCCGAAGTGCGGTCAGGGCTTCTTCGAGGACCTCGGCCGACCGCGGAGTGAGCAGCGGTCCAATCTCGCTCTGCCACTGCGCCGCCCGGAGCAGAGGTACGTCTCCGATCGCTTCCAGGCCGGGTGTAATTCGGAAACGACCCGGCATCCGTCTGCAGTCGGTGGGTATATGCAATGCCGTATTCAAGTGGGGACCGTTGTGGCCGAGAGTTACCGGGAGATGGAGGTCTTCTTGATCTTGCCACGCGTCCATAGGTACGAGTGATCCCTGCGCCAGCAGCCTGCTGACTGCAGTCCGGACGGCCGCCGTAGCGCGGAGTTGCCGGACTCGCGTCCTTTCGGCCAGACCCTCGTATCTGTCGGGCCCATACAGAGCGAAGGGGAGGTTGCGCTCGTCAATGTCGGACGTCGAAACACCCCAGTGCTCGCACAACGCGACAACGCAATCCCTGATATTCGCTATAGCGCCGTGCTTGACCTGCGCCAGCACGACCTGCTCGGCATCGGAAACCTCTGCAAATCCGGGCTTCACCGCGGCGGCTAACTGAGCGGTCTCCTCCGCGTGTTCGTTGGTCATGGAGGCAGAGTAGAGACCGTTGCCGACACCCGCTGCGGAAACGGAGGGCCGACCACGAGATGCCTCCCGGCGCGATGGGTGATCCAGACCGCTAGCATCCCCGCCGGGTAGGTCATACATCAGTGGCGAGTATGGAGCCGGGCATGCAGGTGTGGCAGGCCGGACGGGGAATCATCTGGTGCGTATTCTTGGCGCGCCCGTAGGTATGACACAGGATCCGTTGCAGGCAGGTATGCGCTTCCGGCCGCAGCCAGGAGGTGATGTACACCGCCAGCCGGCCGTCCGCGACCCGCGGCAACGGCACCGAGACCAGCGTCCGCCGCAACCGTGCGATGCCGATCCGCTCCCGGTCCAGTGCCGCATAGGCGCTACGCTGAGGGGCCGGTACGGGCGGCTCAGAGGTCAGAACTCAAGCTAGACGACGGAACCTACAGTTCGGGTTTGCACCAGCATGGAGGACGCTCTCCGCGCAACCGAGAAACGCTATCCTCCATGACGCCGAGGGCATGGTCTATAAGTTCGATAAATCCCGGATAGTCACAAGCTTGAGCAGACCGTCCATCTCCGTCGAAATCGACGATGTAGATCCTTACAGGCCAGAAACCGCCAACTGCCTGCTTTGCGCTTTCCTCAATAACATTAATCTGCGCATGCCAGTAATGCTGACTACGAGGGCAGCTAAAGTGGAATTCTTTCTCATCGCTCGGCCAGCCCGGATTTGACCATATTGCATCGACTTCCGTTTGGAGAATCTCACACCGCTTCCTGACGGTCGATGTCTGATACTCCCTGCGTTCGGATTCGGTGTCCAAGCGCAGTTCGCTGAGGCTGGTCAGGGTAATATTCGAGTTTTGCGCCATGCGTGGCGCACCTGATTGAAATCCACTTTCACTCAAGAGGATTCCCCTGTCGGCGCCCACGTCTTGAGCGATAGCGGAGAGTGCGGCGACTTTTTCTTTTGAAACGCGCCGCCGCCAATGCTTGCACTCAACAATCCACAAGAATCGTATTCCTGCTTTTAAGCCTCGAACAGTCACATCAATTTTATGAGTTCCGCGACTGCCGACCAACTGCTCACCAGTGCGCGTATCGAGACCGAGGGAGCGATAGAACTCGGCAGTCTCATCTTCATAGTTCTTCCATCCGGTCACTGTCGATATATTACACAGCGATTATCGCGCTGCTGTCAGTCGCTTGGGTGGGACGACGAGTCGGTTTGCGATCCCCGAGCGGGTGGCTCGGTAACAGAGTAGGAATTCGGAGGAGACGTAGCGCGCCAGGCCAGAGCGAGGCATAAGGTTGGCCCTGGGAGGTGGTGGACTGTACCGAACGGCGGGCTGGCTGCGCCTCCCCTCAGGTCCGCCCTTCTCTCGTAGAGGCTCCGGGGTCAAGAGGGGGGCGAAGCCCATCCCGTAGGGACGCCTTCGGCGCTCTGGAGGCTGGAGGGGCGCGGGAACGCAATGCAGGCCGCCATGCATTAGGGCCCCGCGACCGGAGGTTGCGAAGGGATGCTCACTGCTGCTTCAGGAGTCGACCGGGTTGCCCGGAGTGAAGCGTCAGATGTCGTTCGCCCTGGGATGTTTCAGTTGCGACCACGTGAAGCGGTTGGCCGTCGCTCAGTGTCGCTGCCCCGGTCGAGTAGCCGGTGCCTTGGAATTCACCGTGCGTCAGTGGAATCTCGCCTACCCGTACTCGGGCCGGGCCACTGATTTCTATGAAGGTGATTCGTCGCAAGTAGTTCCCAGTTGGCGCTTCCTTCTGGAGGAACATCTCTGCCTTCTCCCCTGTTTCAGGGTTGGGGATCACTACGGGCTCAACGACAATCGAGAAGTGGGTCTCGTTGCCTTGCGCGTTACGCAGCATGTCGGATGCGGTCACGTCGAGATGGCGAGTGACTTCGTTGGCGTACCCCTGGGCGAATCCCAACGGTGCGCCATCAGCCAGGAAGAGCACATTGTCCTGCAGTGCAACAATGACCTCATCGGGTCGGTCGGCAGTAGCTTCCACGCCGATTCTGATCCGCTCGGGCGTGAGATCCATGGCGCCGAAGCCGAGTACGTCGATCCTGCCAACGATGTCGGTACCGAACGAGGGCGGAAGACTGCCTGGAACTGCGGTCTCGATGCGGCATGCCTTGGCTTTCTCCAGTGCAGCGGGAGTGAATCCCGACTCGGATGCTAGTACCAGCAGGTTGGTCGGAAGCCGCAGATGCTTGCCGTGCATCTGGTCAACCCACGACACATCTCGGATACGTTTGTGGCTTGAACACTCGATACAGATCCGGATCAAATGACCCGCAACGGTGTGCTCGATGCAGATGTCTACCTCTCGCTCAGCGCCGGTGTCGAGGTCTTGGAGCATCTTCGACTCGGTGACGATGGCTTCGCCGCGAACATGCTCACTGATTGTCGCTACAAGTGTTTGGAACGCGTTGGTTCGTTTCGGCACACGGCAACGGTATCCTCGTATGCCGACATGATTGGACTCTCCGGGACGGCCCAGGGCAGGGCTCCGTGAACGGTTCCGGCGGATTCGTGGTCGAGCTGCGGAGGCAAGTCGGGGACGGCAGGCGTCGTGCCCAGCACTGCTCGGTGAACGAAATAGTGACGAACGTCGATAGCCACCGTGCTACCACGTCGCCAAAGTGGATAGCCGATGATGCTGACAGGAGCGGAGCGTTGCCCGTGCGCCGCCGACGCGCCGACGCTCCGCGCCGCCCGGGCGCTCTTGAGTGAAGCACAGCGAAATTCGGCAATTGAAGACTCGGTCCGTCTCCGCTTCTCCGTCCCTCGAACTACGTCGTCGGTATGGTGAGGATGTTGAGGTAGTCTGCATCGAGGCCAACGTGGCAAGGGGGTGCACACCAATAGACTATGGAGAAATTCTCTCTGACATGCGGGTTCTTTGCTGGTTAGCACACAGTGCCGAGAGTGTTTGATCTCATAATTGTGCTGCCGCACGAGGTTGGTCTCAGCGGTCGGGTCGTTGCGGCAGGTCGTCTGTGTCGTGGACCAACCAGCGTAGGAACGCGACCACGTACGCGTTCAGGTCCGAGTCGACCTCGGCGACAGTTGCTTTCGCTCGGTGATGTAGCTCCGGATCCGGGCGGATGATCACGGCCGGAAACCTGTGCTGACTGGGCATTCCTCCATCATTCCACAGGTGGATATCCACCGCGCGAAATGGTAGGATTTAGGTGGCTATCCACCTTCTAGCAGGGGACATGATGGAATTCGCGACAGAAACCCGCGCCCCGGCACCACTCCGGAAACTCCTCATCCCACCCGGTCGACCCACATGGGCCACTGCCGCGGTTACGGCGTATCTCGGGTCGGTGGTGGCGGCGAACTGGCTGATCGAACAGTTCGGCATTGTGAGTGTCGGATTCGGACTGATGGCACCAGCCGGAGTGTTCGTCGTCGGCCCCGCTCTAGTCCTGCGTGACGGGGTGCAGTACCTGTGGGGCAAGCCGATCTCACTGGCCACGTTGGCGATCGGGGCGCTGATCTCCTACCTGGTGGCCAGCCCCGCGGTCGCTACCGCGTCGGCGGTGGCGTTCGCGGTCAGCGAGGTCACCGACTTCGTCATCTTCACCTGGCTCGCACCCCGCTGGACTCGTGCGGTGTTCTTCGGTGGGATTACGGGTGCCGTGTTGGACTCGGTCCTGTTCCTGTCCGTCGCCTTCGGTTCCCTGGCTCTACTGCCCGGGCAGCTGCTGGGCAAGGTTTACGGCGTCACTCTTGCCAGCGCGATGATCGGGGCCCGCAGATATCGGAGAGCAGGGCGGTGAAGTTCTTCCTGGGCACCCACCAGCCGAGTTGGCTCACCCGCACCACCGAACCACTGTTCATCAGCGACACCCGCCTGCGTGACCGCAAATCCTTCCCCCGCGCCCACGGCGAATGGGCTTTGGACTCCGGCGGATTCACCCAACTGCAGAAGCACGGCAGTTGGGACTCGGTCACTCCACGCCAGTACGTGGACCGGGTGTGCCGCTACCGCGACGAGATCGGGAACCTGGCCTGGGCGGCGCCGCAGGATTGGATGTGCGAACCGATCATCATCCACGGCGGTCGGATCGGAAAGACCATCTTCGCTGGAACTGGACTGTCGGTGACCGAGCACCTGCACCGCAGCGTGGGCAATCTGATCGACCTGCGGTCCCTGGCGCCGGATCTGCCGATTGTCCCCACCGTGCAGGGCTTCACGCGCGCCGACTACGAGCAATGCCTGGACCTTTACGACAAGGCCGGTATCGACCTGGCCGCTGAACCGATCGTCGCGATCGGCAGCGTCTGCCGCCGCCAAAACACCCGCGAGGCCGCCGAAATCATCACAGCGATCCACGAGGCCGTTCCCGGGATCCGGTTGCACGGGTTCGGGATCAAAACTTCCGGGCTGGGTGCCTACGGCTCGCTGCTGGCCTCTTCGGACAGCACCGCCTGGTCGGTCACCGCCCGCGAGGAGAAGATCCTGCTGCCCGGCTGCACCGGACACATCAATTGCGCCAACTGCCTGCGCTGGGCCTTCCAATGGCGAGAAAGGGTGCTCGCTTCGCTGGCCGGGCACGCCACCCGAACCCCGATCTGCCAGAAGCCTTCCCGGCGATCGGTGTCCAGAAAACTGGACAGAACCACCCGCGCTTCACACCGGTTGGCGCTGTCCGGATTCCGCGACGAAGCCGCCCGCCTCGAACGCGATACCAGCATCCGATGGGCCCACCGCGACGGCATGAGCATCCGCCAGATCGCCACCCTCATGGACCTCAGCCCGGCCCGGGTCGGGCAGCTCCTCGCTGGACCCGACCACGGGCCGCTCGTGGATCAACTTCGTGCGCTGCGGCAGAAATGGGGCGTCGATGCCGAACCGGCGACCCGCGCCGCAGCAGATCACATCATCGCCAACCTCACCGCCGCCGAACTTGCAGACCGCGAAGATGACAAGGGGCATTTCGGCGCCATCGCGAGAGACTGAACCGGGATCAGCAGAGCCGCAATTGATTCGGATCATACAGACGGACATACTCAGCGTCCACATGTGAATGCATTTCAAGGGTCCGGTTGAAGAATTCGGATTGACTGACCCCGATCGTCCGAGCGACCTCACTCCACGGCTTTTCAGGAAGCGCGCGCGCCAGTAGCGCATCGAAGGCATCACGGTCGTGCAGCCTGATCGTATAGCCGACCTCGGCTGCCCCTTCGATCGCCTGTCGCGCGCGCGTTGTGAAGTGATCTGCGGTCGATACCACGACCCCCAGAGTCGATTTATTGAGTACCAAGGCCCCCAACAGATTCCGAACAGTAGACACCGGCTCGGAGCTAGAAGCCTTCTCTCGACGTTTCACTTGCACGCACCAGGTACGTGTGTCGTCCTCGACCAGCAAGACATCCACCCCGCCGTCGTCGGGACGACCCACATGCCTGACCTCAACATAGGTGTCGAGCTCGCGAAATACCCGTGCGACAAGCTTTTCCAAGTAGGTTGGCGAGACGGTCTGATAAAGGCGCGGATGCTGACGGAACCACTGTGAAAGCTCTTCCAGCGTGCCCTCCGGAGCAACATCGTTGAACTCGCGCAACTTCGATGACGCGGTTGTCAACTTGCAATTGGCCCAGGTGTCTGCGCGGTAGTAACCCCAGTCTTTCTGAAGGTTGTTGATCCGCCAGTACCTACAACGTGGGCAGAAGTCGAGCCGGTCTACCACGGTGTAGATCTCCCAGATCTCAACCTCCTCGGGCGTTCTCTGGAAAGGATCGGGATGATAGAACTCATCGGTCTGTAACTGCGTCCTACAGAACGGGCACATCGTCTGCACGAAAGGCAACCCAGCGAGCGTTTTCCGGTCGTAGTCGTCGAGCGTGCCGTACCGGTCCAGTGCAGCGAACTCTGGGATCGACCTGCGAAGCGTCTCGGCTCCGTTGATCCAGATGGTGTCCCCGAAGTCGAGATCACCCCTGTCATCGTCTTCTTCTGTGCCGGGGCGCTCCTGGCCCTTCACGATCGCGATGTCGTGATACGGCACGAGGCTAGTCTCACCGTTCATTGCGTCGTCCCAAGAGAAGATGGCCATCCGCAGTTGCGTCTGGCCTATAGCGTGGTTGGTTCAACTTCGGCGACGTTACCGAAGACCACCGACAAGCCGTCCACCGTGTAGAAGCGAACGTCTTGATCGCCATTCGGATCCAAGCGCACAGTCTTCAACGGCTGCCGTAAGCCTGACTTGCGGTCATGTATGCCTCGCGTCCGTCGGAGCATCGAGGGGAGGAACAGGCTGCCGGCACCCAATCGACATAGTGGCCCTTCGTCAAGATCGATCCGTTGGCGACACTGCGATTGACGTCCGGCCGTTGAGCGCGTGGGTCACTGTACGCCCCCGCTGCGGTGATGCTCGGACCCGATCTCCTCCGGCGGCAGCGCGAGTGAGACTCCTGGGTATGGTTTGGAGATTCGATTGACCATCTTCAAGATACGTGTACTCTCTTGCAAGAGAAGGGGGTTAAATTGGGAGATTCACCGATGCATCTTCTCGGCGACATTGCGCGAGAGTGTGCCATCCGAGATGCCTACGCGCAACGATTGTCCGAGTTCCGTCCAGATGAGAGGTTGCTCAACACCGAACACACATTCCGCGGCAACAAGATCCGTGCCGACATGCGAACCGTCGACCGCAGCGACATCGTGCGCGTATGGGAGTTCAAGATCGTCGCCGACTATCGTGGACTGGGTCAAGCCCTGGCGTACTGGGCTCAAGAGCGCGCTGATTCGCAGCTGCAGCGTCCAGTCAAGGGTGTTCTCGCGGCATTCGACTTTCAATCCGAAATCGTCAATGCCGTGGAGAATCTGAACCTTGGCCTTGAGCTAGTCACGATCCCACCAAAGCTTCGAGCCGCGGGATTCGTCCCACAGAGCGTGCCGCTGCCTTCCACGCCGGCGCTGCTCATCCCGCACCACCCCCTGGCCCCGCCATCCGACAACTAGGAGTCCTACGTGTCCATGCCGATGATCCCGCAGACCAAACTCATTCCCCACGAAGACATTCCGTCAGATCCTCTGTTCAAGGGATTGAAGATCGTCCGCTACCAGTCCGACGAAGCCGCCCGGCGCGCCTATGACGGCAACCGCTACGATTTCCAACACGAACTCGAAAAGCGCCACATGATACGCGGGGTGACTTTGGCGCTCAAGGGTGCTGAGACCGACTACCGGATCTCCGCCACGATGCATCCCACCCTGCGCCAGTTCGTCGAGATCGTGCGTTACGACCCGTCGGTCGAACATCTGGAAGACTTCGACGCGGTTGAGATGAGAGATGCCCACAGGCAGACACAGCAAGACTTCAAGGGGGCCAAACGAGACAATCTGGCCTTCTTTAAGAACTATGTCGTCGAAGCAATCCGTGGAGACAGGGCAGCCTACCTGCCGACTGTCAGCGGTTGGCAGCCACGAAGCGTCTTCACAGATACCATCTTCGTCGCGCTCGACGAAAGCAACCCAAGAGTGCTCTACGGTTGGCTGTTCCTGCCGAAAAGCCCTGTCCTCCAGGCCGATGGCCAAACCCAAACTGCAGCCCTGTTCCAGGCCTTTGCAACCGGCGTGGCCGATAAGTCCAAAGCGCGCGACAGTTTCGGCACGACCCTGGAGATCGAACTCAACGTCGACAGTCTTGGCGCAAAGCAGAGCTTCGCAGACCGTAACGGTCGAGGCTCCAAGAAAAATAAAAACCTTGTCGCACTGATGGATACCTCTTCCGGACTCGCGCAGTTGCGTGAGAGGGCGATCGCAGGAACGATCTTCGAAGACCGCCTTGGCGATGGGCGCACCGGTGGTGCCACCGTGACGGCGACCAAGACCATCGTCGAACTCTCGACGATGGATCAGATGCTGCTCAACGTCATCTCACGTGGCAACGCAAAGCCTCACTACATCAAGAACTTCCATGTGAACTACTTCCTGCCACACTGCCGCGAGTTCCTACTGCTGTTGGAGCAGCTGTTCGGTACCGATTGGGTTGAGCAGACCCCGAAGGGCGCCGAGCCCTATCGACGCCTCTACGTTCACGGATGGCCGTTCGCGTTGAAGGCACTCGCGATCGTCTATCACGACGTTCGGATCGATGTCCTCGGTCCTCTGTCAGCGCCGATCGGTCCGAGTGTGAGCGGCAAGGACGATCACACCACCGCCGAGGAAGCTCACCAGTCCTATCTGGAAGCTACGCGGCAAGTTGAGCCCAAATCGCCAAATCTCACGATGGAGGAATTCGCCGACCGTCTCCGTCAAATCGATTGGTACCGCCACCGCAAACACTGGATCAACATCACCGGCGCAGCTGTCGACGCGCAGACCGGCGGGCCAAAGGTCCGCACGATCCAGGACGGCAAGGGTGGGACCATGGAAGTCGTCGAAGCAAAGGCGCAGAACACCGCATCAGTGATCAACGACGTGGTGCGCAAGATCGAAGGTAACCACTGGACAGATCTCACAAACACCATCGACGCGGAACCCGATCTGCGGTAGCGACCGACTCCCGAACAACGATGTCGGACGATCGAGGACTAGCCACTATCGAAAGCAAAGGGACGGGTCGGGGACCACACCGGCCCGCGTGGCGATGAACGCCTTAGGTGAAGGGGATCGCCTGCGCTGGGCATGGGAAGCGATGCACCCAGGAGCCTCCGTTGAAAAGATCGTGGGATGACGAGACTGTTGTACTGCAGGCGCTCCGGTAACTAGAACAATCGGGCGATGCTCACCCGTGACGATCGGATTCCATGTACGGGGCCACAGCCAGTCATCCCGGCAGAGACTGGGTTGTTGTGGTACTCGGGTTGGGAGACCAGGCCGGGTACGGTTCTCGTCGTGCCCGCACTTCTCGGTTGGCGAAGTCAGCCATCTCCGTTCTGATGGCGGCAGCGCTGCGTTGTTGGCGATACGGTGAGGATGTCGGAGTCGTCTCGGCGGCCCCTTGGTGAGGGTTTTAACACCAATAGATTATGGTGAAATGCACCCTGACATGCAGGTTCTTTGCAGGTATGCACAGCGCCGACAGTGTTTGAT
>NZ_JBQWRI010000024.1:0-11346 GCF_052545135.1 Nocardia aegles | reverse complement strand
GCTGCAGGGATTCGACCAGAACCGGATCTGGATCGAGATTGTATGCCTGGCAACAGAACCCACCGCCTGCATGAAACTACTTGCCCTGCACGACGACGACGCGCGCCGCTGGGAACCCAAACGACTCCGGCTGCGACTGTTCTCCGCCGCGGCAGGTCTGGCTCGCTATGCCCGCCCTCCGGTTCTCGGCCCACTGGCCCTACACCGGACTGATCCTGACCGCACTGTCCCGCCTCCAACCCGGCTGACCAGCACAAACCCGCACCTGCCAGACGGGAGGACCAACCACCCGGGCCCGCGGAACCCGGCAGACACTCGCTGAGCGGGCCCCGTACCATGCCGTTTTGCGGCCCGAAAGGGCGGCAAGACGGCAATCCGAACCGATCCGGCCAGCACCTCAGCCCCGCCAGAAATGTGGGTTAGTTAGTCAAATTAACTTGTCCGAAGTACTTTCGTCATTTTGAGAAGTGGCCAACGTCAACTGTCAACTGGCGTGATTGGTCAAGGTTACGTATTCTCACCCATATTGAGTGTTCAACCGGCAGAGATGACGTCACGTAGGAAATCGATGTCTCGATCGGGGCAGGTTCAGTTGCGAGCCGTAGCCGGATCGGGTGGCTGCCGAGTTGGATACCGAGCGGACGCACGGAGCGCACGCAAAGTTGTGAGAGGGCAGTCGATGTCACATCCGTTGTTCGTGGTAGACGAGCATCGTGACCGGCGTTGCTTCGATTCGGTCGGGGTTCTGCGTGCTGGGCATCTTCGAATGTACGTGGGCATCTCGGGGCCGTTCGGGTGCAGCGCACGCCGCATCGTGGCCGGCGTTCCAACGCAGGGGCGCCGATGGGGCGGTCCTGGAGACTTCATCGATGTTTCATCGGTATCTGCGAGGACCGATGCGAACGTTCATCGAGGCGATCATTCGCCGAGGGGCGCGGCTCGGTGAGCGCATCTGAGCCGGCGGTCACGGATTCCCTTCCGAGTATCGCCAGCGGTGACCTGCGCAAGATGCCAATCTGCCTCGGAGAAAACAGTGTCGACTACTTCGTCGGCTTGCGATGCCTCGACGAGATCGCGCGACACCTGGCCGATCTCGACGCCGACTGGTTAATTATCGTCACCGACGACGTCGTTGCTGAACTGCACGGCCAATCGCTGCTGAATGCACTCGACCCACTCCAGAAGGTTTCGATCGTGTCCCATGGTGTGGGTGAGGACGTGAAGACCCTTCAATCCATGGCGAAGTACATCGAAGCGGCGCTCGCCGTGCCGATCTCACGACGTTCGGTTATCGTGTCTCTCGGCGGCGGCGTTCCGGGCAACCTCGCTGGTGTCATGGCCAGCATCCTGTTCCGGGGCATCCGGCTCGTTCATATCCCCACTACAACCGTGGCCGCTATGGATTCGGTACTGTCGCTCAAGCAGGCCATCAACGGACCCGGCGGAAAGAACCAGATCGGGTCCTATTACGCGCCTCAATTCATCGCTGCCGACCTTGATCTGATGCGGACCCTTCCCCGGCGCGAACTTCGTTCTGGGCTGTGCGAAATGGCGAAGAATTGCCTCGCCATCGCCCCCCGCGAGATTCCCCACCTGTGGGTTGCCTTGAACTCAGCGCAGTGGTCGGCACCCGTTGTCCTGAACTGGCTGCTGGAGGCGAGTATCCGCGCCAAGATGGAAGTGACCAAGGACGACCCGTTCGAACGACGTCGAGGGCTGGTCTTGGAGTACGGCCACACACTCGGACATGCAATAGAACTCGTCGACCATCGACGGCGCGGCACCGACGCTTTCAGTCATGGCGAATCCATCGCGATCGGGATGCTGGTTGCCGCACGGATCGCCATGAACCGTGGGCTGCTGGGCGGGGAATCTGTATATGCCCATGACGCGATAGTGAGGATTGGCCTTGGTGTCGAGTGCTCCCCGTTGTCGGGAGTCGGATTTGACGAGATCGCTGCGGTGCTTCGTGGCGATAACAAACGCGGTTACCTAAGTGTCGAGGATGACGACCAGGCACCCTTCGTTTTGCTCGAGAGGCTCGGTCGGCCGGTCGAGACCGACGGATTGCCTCTGACGATGGTCGACTTCGATGAGATCCAGCAGGCGCTGGCGATGACACTGGACGAGGATTCGGCTGCCGCCACACGCGGACTCGAATTGAGCGATGCGGAGTGAAACGCAGATGAGCGACCATCGCGGCTCGGCCGATTGGGCCGCAGAGACCGTTACGTTGGCCATCGACGGCGGGCCACCGATCCGACGAGGGCGGGAATGGCCGGTATGGCCCGAGATCGACCACAACACCGAGCAAAGAGTGCTTGCCGCGCTGCGTTCGCTGCGCTGGTCGGTGACGTGGCCGATTGGCACGGGGATATCACGAGAGCGGTCCTTCGCCGAGGCTTTCGCGCAGTACAACGGGTCACGCTTTTGTGTGAGCGTCGACCACGGATCCAGCGCTCTGCTGATTGCGCTGGAAACGCTGGACATCGGTCCCGGCGATGAGGTCATCGTGCCTGTGCTCACGTGGGTAGCCCCGGCGACCGCGGTCCTGCGGGTGGGTGCCACGCCCGTCTTCGCCGATGTGGACCCGCGGACGGGCTGCATCACGCCGGATTCCGTGCGTAGGTCGATGACATCGGCAACGCGCGCGGTCATTGTGGTGCACCTCGCCTGCGCGATTGCCGAGATCGACGAAATTGTGGCGCTCACGAATGAAGTCGCCGTCGCGGTGATCGAAGACTGCTCGCAAGCCCACGGTGCCATGTGCGACGGACGTCGTGTCGGAACCATCGGGGACCTCGGGGTGTTCAGCCTCGGTGCGGCCAAGACCCTGGCGGCGGGAGAAGGAGGCGCCGTCATCACTGATGATGCTGTCACCTTCGAACGGCTTCAGATGCTGAGGGCTGACTCTCGCCGCTATGGATCGGCGACCAGACGGCGCGACCAACCCGAACTTTACGAAGACGGCGCCGTCATGGGCGCGAATTACTGTATGTCCGAACTCACTGCAGCTGTCCTTTTGGATCAGTTGGCTCGGCTCGACTCCCAGAATGAGCGGCGGTTGGTGAACGCCGAACGGCTGGAGAACTTGCTCTTCCAGTATGATCACTTCGCGCCTCTACCAGTGCCGGGGACAGTACAGTCACGCGCGATCTACGAGTACGCCGTCCAACTGCGACCTAACGTACTTGACCACGCGACGATCGACTCCTACGCACACGCGGTGGCTGAGGAGATCGGCCTACCGGTTTATCGGCCGCGCGCGCCGTTGAACCGAAGCGTGCTGCTCAGACCCCTGACCAAAAAGCGGTTCAGCCAGGCCTGGCAGACGCTGATCGACCAGGACCGTGTCCACCGCTACTACCCGGGAGCCGAGCATTACTATGAGCACACCCTGCTGTTCCACCACAGTGCGCTTCTCGAAGTTCCCGATGATGTCGATGACATTGCCGCGGCGTTCGTAAAGGTAGCTGTCGCATTCGAATCCATCGGCTCCGTCGGTGCGTGATGACCTCAGGTGACGCTGCGGCGCAGAATGATCGAGCGCCGACCGACTACGGCGGCTTATCACTGACCAGCCCGATGGCCCTCGACGGTGAACACGCTGTGGACGCCGACGCCGTGAGCGTGGATGCATCGACGACTCATCAACACTTCGGCGACGACAGTGTAGTCGGCGCGCCGTGGACATCGGACCGACGGACGTCGGATACCAAGATGCTCATGCGCTTCGCGCGGCCTCAATTCCAGGCGCTGACTGTAAGCGCCGTACTCACGCTGCTGACATCTGCCGCGACACTCGCTGTCCCGATGGTGGTCAAGAACATCGTTGACGGCGTGGCGGCGGGAACTTCGCTGCGGATCCCGCTGATCGTGCTTGCGCTGCTCGTTGCGTCGAGCGCGGCGCTAGTGTTCGGCGAATGGATCCTGCTGGCTAGAACGGCTGAGCGAGTTGTCTACGACGCTCGTATCACCCTGTTCCGGCGGTGTCTATTCGCGGCACTATCGCAGCTGGAGCGGCGATCCAGCGGCGACTTCGTCACCGCAGCCGTCGCCGACACCGTGTTGCTGCGCGAGGCAACGTCCAGCTCGCTGATTTCAGTGTTCCATGCGGTCGTCCTGAGCATCGGGACGCTGGTCCTGATGGCGTGCATAGACATCGGACTCTTGGTCGTGATCCTGGTCATGATGGTCGTGCTCGCTGTGTTGCACAAGCTGCTGATTCCCCGAATCACGGTGGCACAACTGCAGGTTCAACGCAGTCTCGGAAATGTCGCCGAGAAGTTTCAGAGCTACCTGACAGCGATTCGTACAGTGAAGTCGACGTGCAGCGAGAACCGGCTGATGACGTCGTTGGAAGGCGACGCCCGGGAGGCTCAGCGTTTCGCCACCCGCGCGATGCGCGTACGGGCACTGGCCACCGTCGCCGTCGACTTCGGAACCAATCTCTCGGTGATCGTGATCCTCGCGCTCGGGGCGGCGCGCGTAGCCAGTGGCCAGATGCCGCTGTCCTCCCTGATCGCATTCCTGATGTACACCTTCGGAGTCGTCGGGCCTCTGTCAGAGATCTCTCATCACTTCTCGACTATCCAGGCCGGTGTGGCTGGTGCGCGCCGGATCGATGAACTCGAGCGGATCCCGCTCGAAGGGGTGGCAACCGAGCAAGCGCGGCGGGTCGACGGCATCGTCGGTGCCGATTGTCTCACCCCGGCTGGGCAGCGTGACCTCATTCCGCTACTTGTGCTGACGTCGGTCGGCTATCGATATGACGAGGCACGACGGCCCGCGTTGGATGGCGTCACGCTCGAGATCCCGGCCCGTGGGCACACCGCTATCGTCGGACCTTCGGGGGCCGGCAAGACGACACTGCTCGCGACCATCCTGCGACTGATCGAGCCGGAGTGGGGCTCGCTTGTCTTGTTGGGCAGGCCGTACACCGACCTCACCTATGACGCCGTTCGCCAACGACTGAGCTACGTCGAACAGGGAACGCCTATCATCGCGGGGACCGTCCGCGACAATTTGGCGCTCGGGCGACCGGATGCGAGTGACGCCGAGATGTGGGACACGCTCGGGCGGGTGCGGCTCGGCGATGCAATCTCCGACCTGCCCCATCGACTCGACACGCCGCTGCGCGGTGGGGTGCTGTCGCTGGGTCAGCTTCAACGCATCGCGCTGGCACGAGCTCTCATACGACCCGCGGACGCAATCATATTGGACGAGGCGACCAGCCACGTCGACCCGGTCACAGCCGCGGCGGTCGGCGAGTGCCTGCACGAGGTCGCACGCTCCTGCGCGGTGATCTCTGTGACGCACCGGCTTTCGTCGGTGCAGGAGGCCGACACGATTCACTTGTTGGAGTCGGGCCGGGTAAGGGCGAGCGGAACCCATGGCGAACTCGTCGAAACCGACGATCTCTACCGCCAGATGGCGCTCGCGGCACGCGTCGACATCGGCGAGGGGGACGGTTCTGCCGTCGCCCGCGGTGAGCGGATGAGGAACGGGGGCCGGCGTTGACCTTCGGCATGCCGACGATGGCTGCTGCGCGCAGCAAGACCGTTGGATTCCTCTTCGCACACTACGACGACGCAGTGCTGTCGGCCTCGGTGCTGCTGTCCGCCGCGGGTGGCCGTTCGATCGACATGGTCTTGTGCTCGCATCCACCGGCCGCCGCTACGACGGCTGATGCCGCGACCACTGCCGATCCGACGAATGCCCATCGCAAGTTCCGCGCGCTGCGTCAAACCTTTGGACGAAACGCCGAGGCCTCGTGGGACGTTCGATCCGGATTTCACCGCCCCGGCGACGCAGTCGCCACCCGGCGCGCAGAACACCAGTTGGCCTGTCACGTTGTGGGCATCGAAACCGTGGGTCTCATGGGCGTCGACGGCCAGTACGGGGGGATGTCCACGACACAGCTGCAACGATGCGAGGCGCTGGCCACTCAAATCGTGCGAGAACGGGGGGTCGATCTCTTGATCAGCCATTCCTGCTCGGCCGCACATCCTGATCACCGACTAGCGGCTGCCTTGGCCGAACGGATCTGTTTGAACAGCGGCATCGAATTGCGGGTGGTTTGCGACCGCCCCTACTGGACCTGCCCGATCGAGCACCGGTGTCCGCAACGCGGGGACTCCGTGGCGGGATGGTCCGAGCATCACAAACTCGATGATGCGGAGTGGTCCATCAAGGACGAAGCCTTCCGCTGCTACGCCTCCCAGGTTGCGCCACTGTTCGACAGCTTCGCCATCTCGTGGGAGACACATCGCCAATTCCTGGGTACCGAATGCCTGCATCGGAGTAGAACGGCAGAGCCGCGGTGACCGAGACATCTGAGCCGTTCGTCGAGCCCACCAGAGCGCGACAAATCATCGGCGACATTCTATGCAATCGCCGGGTGACAACGGCCGACGGAGTCGACCTAGAACTGCACTCGAACATCGACGCGGTCGAGGGCGAGTTCCTCGCCGATTTCATCGACAGTCGACCCTCTGTCATTCACGTCGTCGAGATCGGCTGCGCGTTCGGCTTGTCCTCGCTCTACATCGCACACGGGCTGCGGTCGCGCCCAGGCGCCCGTCACATCATCGCCGACCCGTTCCAGTTCTCTGACTGGCACGGCGTTGGTGTGCGGAACCTCCGCGAGGCCGGCCACGACCGCTTCGAACTAACCGAGCAACCGTCGGAACTGTTCCTGCCGCAACTGGTTGAGCAGAGCGCCGGTGAAGTCGACTTGGTGTTTGTCGACGGCTGGCACACCTTCGATCAGACGATGGTGGATCTGTACTTCGCGAACCGACTTCTGCGAGTCGGTGGCTACGTAATCGTCGACGACTGCGACATGCCCGGAGTCGCGAAGGCGGTGTCTCTTCTGCAGAGCTACCCGTGCTACGAGATGTGCGCTGGATCGGCCCGCCACGGTTTTCGGGGCGTCGCCGGACGGATCCTCGGCCGGCTCGGTCCGGCCGCCGCAGTGATGCCCCACGCCCTGTTCGACCACGTCTACAACCGGATCCGCTATCCCTCGATGGTGGCCCTTCGGAAAACGGACGAGGACCGCCGGGACTGGCGATGGTTCAGGACATTCTAGATGGATCCTTTGGACGGCTGAAGCGCTTGACCACCCGAGGCCGCGACGAAAAAGACACCACCATAATCATCCGGAAGGCATCGATGTGACGGAGACTACATTGCATCCACGCCGCCGATGCCTGGTCACCATCCCAGTGCTCGGCACAATACCCGAGGCGCGCTCGCCGGTCGCTGACGTATTGTCGGCCAGCGCGCACGCGGACCTGCTCATCGTCGACAACGGGGGCGACTACCACCCGGTGGGCGAAGAGGAAGTGGTCCGGGCCGGCCACAACATGGGCTGGGCGGCGGCGTCCAACCTCGGCTTCCGCATCGCCTTCCTCCGCGGTTACTCGCACGCCATGACCTTGAACAGCGATACCCGGCTGTCCCCGAATTTCTTCGCTGGCGTGCTCGACCCCAGACTGCCGGCCGACGCGGGACTGATCGGTCCCATGTACGACGAGGACGGGGTCGAGAACGGCTGGGCGTCACAGTCATCCACGTACCGGGGTGCCGCCGAGGACTATTCGCCGTCACCGCACTTCCGGAGCGTAGCGGCGATCGACGGTACGTGTCTGTGCATCTCCCAGGCGGCCTGGACGAGCGTCGGTGGCCTGGACGAGCGTTCCTTCGGCAGATTCTCCTGGGGAGCCGACATCGATCTTGCCTTACGTTTGCGTGCGTCGGGTTTCGGCGTATACATCACTGAAATGTCATTCCTCAATCACTTCGGCCGCATGAGCGCACGCGCGTTGGTGGGCGAACGGGCCTATCTCACCGAAGCCAGCCGTGATCTGCGGCGCGGCATGCGCCACCTGTATGGCGCACGGAAGTACCGCGCGGTGAAATCGGCAGCCTTCGTGCGCCAAACACTCATTCCCGTCGGAGAGGCCATAACGCGACCACCGTCCAATGCCGCGGCGGCCGGCGCGACGCAGCGGACTCGGCGCGGGGTCGATCAGTGATCTCGGCGTCGGTAGTCGCCGAGGGCGACGGGTGCGTGGAAATCCTGGTAGATCCGGGCGTCTATGCACCGCAACATGATTCGCGCCTGCTCATTCAGGCGATGAAGGCTGCGGGCGTCCTGCCCGCGCGCAAGGTGCTGGACCTGTGTACGGGTAGCGGCGTCATCGCTGTGGCCGCGGCACAAGCAGGGGCGTCCCATGTGACCGCGCTCGATGTGTGTCCGCGGGCGGTGGGTTGCGCGCAACGCAACGCGACGCGTCACGGGCTGAACATCGACGTTCGGCACGGGGTACTCGACGATGCGATCGCTGAGGGCCCCTACGACGTCGTGACATGCAACCCTCCCTACGTACCAGGACCGGTCGGCCTGGACGAGGACAATCTGGTGACCGTGGCTGGTCCATCCGTCGCGTGGAATGCCGGACCCGATGGACGCGATATCTTGAACCCACTGTGCGACAGTGCATCCGAACTACTCGTTGACGGCGGAACGCTGCTTGTGGTGCAGTCCGAGTACGCTGGCATTCAGACGTCGATCGCATCGCTTCGCAAGCAGGGACTCAACGTGGAAGTCGTCGCGCGCAAGCTCGTTCCGTTTGGTCCGGTGTTGACGGCACGGACCGCCTGGCTGCAGGAACGCGGACTGTGCCCCGCCCGCAGGCGATGGGAGGAACTCGTCGTGATACGAGCTGACAAGTAACCACCGATACCAGCCCAACGCCGCCGCGCTGATTCAACGGGCCTTCGCCCGACCAGGACCTGACCCTGCCACCCAAACCTTGGAGGCTTTCATGAACAGCCCCTTCGATGACGAGGATACAGGCGAGGTCCGTCCGTGACAGCACAGTCCTTTCAGGCGAGTGCGCGCCTTGCGACACGCTCACATGCATACGAGCCGGTGATGCGCGCCGAGCTCCCTGCCGCGGGCAATCACGTGCCCCTCTCCGACTCGGGGGTGCTCAGAGCGGTGGTACAACGGTGACAGACGGTTCATTGCGTGGCTCATCGGCCGAATCTTTTTCGTTGAGCGCGACCCAACTCGCAATCTGGTCGGCCCAGCAGCTGTGGCCTGACGTCGCATTCACCATCGCGCTGTACCTGGAGATGGATCGCTTCCCTGACTACGCTCGCTTGTCCTCCGCCGCGCGGACTGCGGGCGCTCGCTTCGGGTCGACCTATGTACGGTTGCAGCGCGTCGAGGGCCAGCCGGTCTTCGTTCCCGACCGCGCGGCCAACGACAACATCGAGATCGTGGACTTCCGAGGATCTGTCGCAGCGGCAGATCAGGCGAACGAGTGGATGGCGCGGGATTGCCGCACGCCACTGGACATGGAGCGCGACCCGCTGCTGAGGCTTGCGCTGCTGCGGGTATCCGAGACAAACACGCTATTCTACATTCGCGGCCACCACGTGCTGCTCGACGGGTACGGCGCATGCAATCTGATCTCCGAGATCGCTCGGCTCTACTCCTTGGACCACCTGCCCGACGGCGAACTGCCGATCGACTACGCGGGCTTCGCGGTCATCCACGATTTCGAGGAGACTTATCGGCGCTCCAGGCGCAGCCGCGAGGATGCCATCTACTGGCGAAATACCCTGAGCGAGGGGTGCGTTCCGCCGGATCTGCGGGGCGACCGTAAGAAGACACCACCAAGCCATGCGTCGACTCGGACTCTGACCTTCTCAACCGACGTCACGGATCGAACCTCCCGGCTGTTGGCCGCCTTCACTACGTTCCTGGCCCGCGTGACCGCGCGACCTGAGATCACCCTGTCGCTGCCGGTGTCGGCGCGCACCACCGCGGCGTTGAAGCGCACGGGTGGAGCGGTCTCCAACGTATTGCCTCTGCGGCTGTCGGCGCCCGACACCGACACCATCGGTGCCCTCACGACCCGCATCGCATCGGTGGTCGCGGCATCGCTGCGTCATCAGCTTTTCCGGCGGTGGAGCGAAGTCGCCGACGCATCGGACAACCGCGGCCTTGCCGCCGACTTCGGCCCGGTCGTGAACTTCCTGGACTTCTTGGCTCCGCTTGAGTTCAGTGGGATGCGAACAACGTGCCAGGTGCTGACGACAGGGCCCATAGCTGACGTCGCGATCAACGTCTACCCCAACCTGGATGAAGATGGTGTACGGGTCGACTTTGCCTGGAATAGCCACCGTTACGATGCCGAGCAAATCGATCGCTACACGGCGCTGCTCCAGTCGACGCTGAGGTTCTTCCTCGAACAGGACCCGTCAGCCGTAGTGGCGGATCTGGATTTGCTCGATGAGGTGGATCGGGACCTGGTACTGCGCCGCTGGAACGACACCACTCGCGATATCGAGTGCGCAACATTGGCGGACGTCCTCGACGACCGGGTCGCAAGGTTCGGAGATGCCGTCGCGGTGGTGACGGAAGGGCGACAGTTAACCTATCGGGATCTTGATGTGCGCGCGAATCGTCTTGCTCGCCAGCTCATCTCGCTAGGGGTTGGTCCAGAAACGTCGGTCGCCGTGGCGATCGAGCGCTCGCTGGATCTCGTCGTCGCCCTGTGGGCGGTACTGAAAGCGGGCGGAGTTTATGTGCCGCTGGACCTCGACCACCCTTCCGAGCGCATCAGGGTACTGGTCGAAACCACGGATTCCCAGTGTGTGCTGGTGGCAGGCGCTGACAGCGTACCCACGGGCATCGGGGCCCGGCCGGTGATCGACGTCGGCGGGATGAGCGGCGCCACCTGGTCTCCGGAACCGGTCACCGATGCCGAGCGGCGCATACCTCTGCGTCCCGATAACACCGCCTACGTCATGTTCACCTCGGGGTCCACCGGAACACCCAAAGGGGTGGCCGTGCCCCACCGCGGGTTACCCAATTTCTGTGCCGAGCAAGGCCACCGCTACGCGGTGACATCGGAATCACGCGTGCTCTTCGGCGCGACGACGACGTTCGACGCATCGATGCTCGAGGTACTGCTCGCTCTCAGTGGTGGCGCAGCGATGGTGGTAGCCCCGGTGCGCATCTTTGCCGGCGGGCACCTCGCGGCGTTTCTGGAAGCCGAGCGGATCACCCACGCGTTCCTCACTACCGCCGTGGTGGCCACGATCGAAGCCCCCGCCGTGTCCTCGCTTGAGGTGCTCGCTTTCGGTGGAGAGGCATGCCCCCCAAATATCGTGGACAGGTGGGCCGGTCAGGTGCGGATGCACCAGGGCTACGGTCCCACCGAAACGTCGATGATGGTCACCATCAGTGGGCCGTTGACCCAAGGTGATTCGGTGACGATCGGCGCCCCGATTCGTAACACCCGCGCGTGGGTGCTGGATGGA
>NZ_JBQWRI010000023.1:0-14431 GCF_052545135.1 Nocardia aegles | reverse complement strand
CTCCCTCTTGTGGTCCTCCCTTTCATCCCTTGTGGTTTCCCTTTCCCCTCTTTGGTCCTGCTCTTTTGTTCTTTGTGTTTTGTGTTGTCTCCTGCCCTGCCCGGCCGACACTCTCTATGAACAGCGAAGCCATAGAGAGTGTCGGCCGGGCAGGGCAGGAGGCGGCGCAAAACACCCCAGGTCAAACGCATATTTGGCCTGAGCATGCCGGGACAGTGCCGGGACTTGATATGTCCCGGCACTGTCCCGTCGAAGTCCCGTCAATATCCCGGCACTGTCCCGGCAAGTACGGTGGTCCGGACATAGCCGAAGGCCCGTCAGGCGGGCTGACGGGCCTTCGGCTGTTCAGGTCGATTCGAGCGAGTCCGGGGGGCTGAAGTGGGCAACCTCCGCTGTGTCTATTGATCGTTCTCGTCGGTTGCGCTGGCAGTCCGGGCGCTGAGCGCCGGACGAACGCCGGACTCGATCGTGATGTCGATGAGTTCGAAACCTGCCACAACAAACCTGATGCGTGTGAACCGTGAACTGTCCGGCTCTGGCGGCGGCTCGTACGTCACCGGCTTTGAGATGATCTTCATGTCTGGGTTCCCCTCTCCCTCGAGACACCGGGACGGCGTCGGCTACGGCGATTTCACCGTATGCGCGAACGCCGAAGCTGTTGCGGTTTGGGTAGACACGTTCGCCGAGCCGGAAGTCGAGTCCGGCGGCGGTGAGCATCGCGGCCACCGCGGCGATGGCGTCGGCGTCGCCGGACAGTCGGAGGTTGACCCACGCTGGTCACTGGTGGGCTCCTTCCTGGATGTGTTCCTGGGCCGCGGTGAGAGTGCGGGTCACCGAGGACGAGCTGAGGCTGACGTGCTCGGCGATGCGCGCGTGCGACCAGTTCTGCTCGTGACGCAGGCGCAGAATCTCGGTCACCTTCTCCGGGTCACGCCGCCCAGACGGGTCAGCGCTGCACAGCAGTTCGGCGACCCGTGCCCACCGTTCAACTTCTGCACCGGGCGCCGGTGTGTGGTGCGTAGGGGCTTCGATCGCTGACTGTTCGGCGGTGCGCAGTTCCGGCGGCGCCTGCTGCGCGGTGAGTTCGGTCGAGGTCGACCGGGTCTCGGTGTGGACCTCGCGCACCGAGACGGTGCGTACCGGCTCGGGCCGCTGCACTGGTTCCGGCTCGGTGCGCACCGCCGGTTCGTTACTGGTGTGGTCGGTGCGTGCGAGCACGAGCAGGGCGACGGTGGCCTGTCCGATAGCCCCATCGATGATGAGCGGAAAGAGCCATGCCAGGTGTTCGCTCATCCCGACCTGAATCGACAGCTCCCGCAGGGCGTCGAACGACAACCGGAACGCGCCGACCGCGATAGCGGCGGTAAGTGCGACAACAGCCCAGTAGGCCAGGCGTGCCTTGTTCTGGGCGCGCACGAGCAGCCCGACGCCGTGGGTTGCTGCCAGCAACGCGATCGGCGGGAAACTAGCGACGAACGCCGCGACCGGCTGCTTGCCGTCCGGTGCGTTGATCCATGCGTGGACGAGGTTGCCCGCGATCGACATCGCCGCGACCAACAGCAATTCACCCCAGAAGAACCGGATTGCCGACACCTGCTCGCGGGTCCGTGCACCGGCCTGTGCACTGTCTGGTGCGCTGCGGTGCGCAGCAGGATCGCTGCTGCGCACCACGTCCGCACCGGAGCGGAGTCCGGTCACGACTCACGCACCCTTGCTCGCGGCGGCCGGGGTGTAGACGGCGGTGAACAGCCGCGCCCGCGAGTACTCCGGATCGGGACCGGTGTAGGTGACCGACAGCGTCGCACCGATCTCGAAATCCTCGCTGCCTGCGTTCTCCAGCGCCAGCCCGATGGCCTGTTCCATGCGCCAGGACACGTACAGGTTGCGCGGTCCGGCGCCGCTGTCGAGGGTGACGACGGTCTGCATGACCGGCTGGCCGTCCTCGTCGAGTTCGACCTCACCGGGCGCGCCGCCGAACTTCAACTTGGGTTCCTCGACGGCGGCGACGATGCGGCCGTAGACGGTGCTGCCGGGCTTGCTGGTCTTGGTGAACGCCGCCGCGGGGCGGGCGGCACGGCGGAAACGCTGTCCGAAGGTGTTGGTGCTCATGATGGATGGGGTCCTTCCTGTTGTGGTGTTCAGCGGGCGCGGGTCCGGTCGGGCCGGCCGCGGCTGGTCGTGGGGTGCAGGTCGTGGATGCTGCGCTGGGAGTGGGGCCGGTCGAGGTAGGCGACCGGTTCCAGTTCGTCGAGGTCGTGTCCGGCGTCGAGGTGGTCGCAGAGGTCCTTGCCGTCGCGGGCCTGTAACACCCGGACTTCGCCGACGCGGTCGGCGAGGGATTCGGCGACCTGGGCGGCGTGGCGGTAGCCGGGCCGGTCGCGGTCGGCGACCACGATCACCCGGCCAGCGCCACGCAGCCAGCGCGCGTGGTCGTCGGTCCACTTCCCCGCGCCCATCGCGTTGCACGTCGCGAGCTGCCCGGCCTGGCGGGCTCGCTGCACGTCCTTCTCGCCCTCGCACACGTACAACTCACGCCCGGTGTCGAGCGCTTCGCGCACGTCGCCCAGCTGCCACGGCAGCGGAGCGAAACCGGTATTGACCCACTCGGTTCCGGTCCAGCGCCGCTGGTAGAAGCTCTTGGCGTGCCCGTGCTCGTGCGGGGTGTGCAGACGCACCACCGCGCCCTCGACACGACCGCCCGGCCACCGGTAGACGTAGGTGTCCACCGGCTCGGGCTCCCCGATCTGGGCCCCCAGATCGCGTTTGGCGGGCAGCGGGAACCGAGCTGCGAGGATGGCTTTCTCGACCGGGGAAGCGACGCTGACCGGGCGGGCGGGACGTCCGCCGGCCGCGTGCGGCCGACGAGCAGCACCCTGCTGGTTGGTGCGTTCGGGCAGCCGGTCCCACAGGTCGCGCACCCGTAACCCGATGCGGTCGAGCACGTCCTGGTCGTCGCAGCGGGCCCAGCAGCGGACCATCGTTTTGCCCTGCCGGGGGTCATATCGCACGCCCAGGCTGGGGTTGTGGTGGTGGCCGTCGCCCTCGTGCACCGGGCACAGGTAGTTGGTCCACTGCTGCGGCTCCCGTGGCCACTTGGCCGGACCCACCCGGCGAATCAACGCCGCGGTGACGACCTCGTACGAACGTCCCTGCTGCGGTGGCTGTTCGGTCATTGTCACCGCCCCCGCTCGATCTCGGGCCGTTGGGCGGCGGTGAGGATGCGGGCCTGCTCGATGCTGCGCCGCTGCACCCCGTTCAACGAATCGGCGCCCGGCGAGGACAGCATCCGCCGCACGGCACTGGGCGAGCGCGACCACAAGTCGTGGACATCCTTCAGGTACTTCCACTCCCCCGGATGCGGCCCGTTGCGCCACCCCTGGTCGATCGCTTCTTGCTGGGCGTAGAGGCTGTGGATCTCGGTTTCGCTGGCTCCGGGGCGGTCCCGCAGCCGCGAGAGCCGGTCGACTTCGGTGAATGCTTCGCGCATCGCTTCTTCGTGCTCGATGTGCATGCTCACCGCCCCCGCTCGACCTGTGCGCGGCCCGCTCGGGGTGTGGGCTGTGGGGAGGTGGCGTGGTCGATGTAGCGGCGGGCGGCCTCGCGGACTTTCTCGCTGCTTCGGCCGGCCAGTTGCCCGGCCTGGCGCAGACTGCGGTGCTGAAGGTCGGTGACCCCATCACCGCCGTTGTGGTCGATGTTGTCGAGCAACCGGAACATGGTGTCCGGCGCCTGCCGCCAGTCCGCATAGACATCCGATAGGTAGTTCCAGTGCTCGGCGTGCGGCCCTTCGCCCCACCGCTGATCGGTCTCGCGGCGCTGCGCGACGATGCGGCCGAGGCCGGCATCGGTCGTGCCCGGCCGGTACATGTCACCCAACTGGGTGTAGCGGGCGAACTCGGCGCGCATCGCTTCCTCGTGCTCGCGTTCCATATCACCGGCTCCGCTCGACACCGTTGCGGCCGTCGCCGTTGCGGTCCGGCCGTGGCCAGGACTGGGTGTCCGGACCGGCCTGCTCACGGCCGGTCCCGGCGAGGTCGCGCAGGTAGCTGGCGCGCTTGCCCACCGGGCCGGTGTCGCTGGACTGCCGCCCCGCCTCCGCGGTCGGCTCCGGCGCCGCGCCGTTGCCGGTGCTGCGCTGGCGGTTGCCGTAACGCTCGCGCTCGGGCGTGGACTGCACGAGCTTGCGGACGGCTTCGTCGCGTTCCTGCTTGAACTGGTCCCGCTCGGCGGTCAGCTGCTCGACACCCGGCCGGTCCCGCAACTCGCCGATTTCGGCGGACAGTCGCAGGTTGCGGTTCTTCAACGCCTCGATGTGCCCCTCGGCGGAGTCGAGTTTGCGGCGAATCTCGTCGCGGTCGGCGGTAACCGCATCCAGGCCGCGCTGCAGCAACCCCACCCGGTGATCGAGCCGGTCCCGGTCGGCGGCCATGTCGTTCAACTGGCGCTCCACCTGCGCCAGCCGGTCGACGCCCGCGGTGTCGGGTGGACGTTCGCGGTCGGTGTTCTCCCGCTGCCGGGCGGGCTGTTCGGCCTGCTCGCGATGAACCTGCCCGGACAGCGTCCGCTCCCGCAGCACGGCCTCCCATGCGGCGAGCTGGTCGGCGACAGTCTCGGGGCGGCCATGGTCGACGTATTGCTTCGCGGTGTTGAGGGTGTCGCGGGTCTCGACCGCCAGGGTGGTGCCGTCCGACCACGACGTGCCGCTGATGGTGCGCTGCAACCAGCTGGTCGCGCTGTGCTCGGTGGCGAACGAGCGGGATTCGGTCAGCTTCCCGCCGTCCGGGTCGGTCCACGTCATGTCCGCGGTGTAGCGGTGACGGTGGGCTTGGGCCGCGTCGATCCGCGCCAGCAGCGACTCCTCGGCGTTGGCGCGGCGCGCGGCGTCCAGGCTGTGCTGCCAGCCCTCCCGCTGCACCTCGGCGCGCTGGCGGGCGTTGACCGTCTCACGAGCGACGTGGGCGCGGTAGCGCAGGGCGTCGATGCCGCGGACCTTGTGCGCTTTGGCGAAGAGGTTGCCGACCTCGAAGTGCGGGAAAATCGTCGCCGAGTCCAACCCGTCGAGGGCTATGCCCTGCTCGGTGCGGGTCAGGTGCTCGTTGCCGATGAAGCCGCCCGCCAGGCGGTTGCGGTGCTCGGCCAGCGCGTGAGCGTCGCGGGCGCGCCGGTCATGGTCCACGCGCGGGTCGTTCGCGCGGGCCGCGACCGCTTGGACGTGTACGCGGTAGCGGTCGATAGCCTGGCTGGTCCAGGTCAGCTGATGCTTACGCATCACCTCGGCCTCGCGGCGCTGCTCGCGCAGCGTCCGGCTGATCTGCTTGCGAATCTTGCGGCGCTCCAAGAAGCTACGGGCCTGCGCGTGCAGGCGGGTCAGCTCCGGCAGCGATCGCGCGAACTTGCGGGCCTCGGCGATCATCTCGTCCTCAGGACTACGGTCGGACATGGTGATGGGTTCCTTCCAGTGGGTGTTGTCGGGGCTCATCGGGTCCGCTCGACGCGGTGGCGTCGGCGGTCGAGTTCGTCGGCGGCGGCGTCGGTGAGCTTGAGGCGGGTCGCGTAGCGGCCGCGGGCGCGAGTCAGCCAGATATCGGCGGCGTCCAACTTCTCGTCCGCCATCGCCAGCGCGGTCTCCGCGCCGAGAGCGGCGTCGGCGGGGTCGATCGGATCGCCAAGGGTGTCGACCGCCAACGCATCGGGATGCCGCCGCAGGGCGGCGTACTCGCGCCGGATCTCGCTGATCTCGCGGCGCAGCTGGTACATCCGGTCGTCGACGTCGTGCAGGCGCTCGTACAGATCAGCGGGCGCGGTGCGGATCGGATCGTCGGGAATTGGGTTGGTGCTCAACGGTTTTCCTTCCTTGTAGTGGGTTACTGGGCGGGGGTGGTCGTGGTGGTGCGGTTGGTCTCGTGCTGGGTGCGGGCGCGGTCGATGCGCTCGACCAGGGCGCGCAGCAGCCCGACGATGGCGGTCGCGACGGCGGCGACGGCGTGGCTAACACCGGCGGTGACGGTGCTGATGGCCTGCGGCAGGGGCGGGCGGTGGGCGGCGTTCCACCACAGGTAGGCCACCCACGCGCCGCCGTAGACGGCCAGCGGACCGACTACCAGCGGCCCCTCACCCCATCCGGCGGTCACGGCCGCGCCGACCACAACGGCGGAAGCTGCCGCGGTGCGCCGCGCGGTCTGCGTCCGTGACCGCGCCGGGACCGGCGCCACCGCAGCGGTGGCCTGCTCGGCGGGTTCGGCGTCGAGGTCGGGAACGACGGTCAGCGCGGCCCGGCGCACCGGCCCGGTGTGTCCAGCGGGCCGTTCGGCCTGTGCCGGTGCGGCGGTCGGGGCGGTGTCGAGGTCCGCGATACCGGCCAGCCAGTCCTCGACTTCGTCGGCGAACAGCTCGCCCGCGATCACGGGATCGGTCGGTGTGGCAGCGGGGTCGGGCCGACGCTGGCCCTCGTCGTCGTTGTCGTCGTGGGGTCGGATGATGCGCATAGGGGTTGCCTTTCAAACGGTTTCGGATAAAGCGAGGGGTCAGGCAATCGCGTCGGCGGTGACCGTCTCGGCCTGGGGATCGGGGCGGGTTGTGCCGGGCAGCGGGCGCACGGTGGCGGGGTCGACGGGCACGACGTGCCCGAACTGGGCGCGTCCGGCCTTGGCGTAGACGAACTGACCGGTGTCGAACTGGCGGACACGGTCGGGGTCGACCAGCCACTTCTCACCGACCGACACCTGACCTTCGTCGCCGGTGCGCTGGCCCTTGATCAGGTGCCGCGACGGAAGCATGTGCCGGACCGACCCGAAGTGCTTGCACAGCTCTCCGGCGTTCTCGACATAGCCCAGCAGCACCCCACCCGCGCAGGACTTCAAGATCCGGTCCAGCGCCCACTGATCCCCGGCGACACCCTCGGGGCTCTGGGCGGCGAACAGCACGCTCACCCCTTGGGAGCGGCCCCGCTCGCACACCTCTTCCAGCCCGATCGAGCCCTGGCCGGTGGTCAGCGCGCTCAGCTCGTCGATGATCAAGGTGACGCTGCGACGCTGGTCCTTGGCGGTGCGGGCCGCGCGCTGCATCAGCATCCGCAGAATGGCGGCGACCTGGGCGCGGGCGGCGTCCTTGTCCAGGCCGGGCACGGTCACATACAGCACGTCGAGGTCGTCGAGGTCGACACCGTCGTCGAACACCATCCGCCCGTCCTCACCCTGGAGGCTGTCGAACAGGTTGGATGCCTTGATCAGCATGTCGGCGAGCTGGTCGACCTTCTCCGACTGAAGGGCTTCGACCATCCGCTTCACATCCGGGGCGTTGCCCCACAGATCCAGCAGCGTCTCGGGATTCAAGCGCTTCAGGAACTCCCGGCTCGAGCGGGGCGGCCCGGCCGGGGCATCGACCACGAGGGAGACGATGCGGCGGCGCAGCTCGTCGAAGTGCTGGCCCTCCGACGTCGACGCCTGTCCGGCGTTGAGCATGTCGCCGAGCACCGCGCGCTGGTCGCGGGCGCGCATCGCCCACACATTCAGGCGGGCGCCGTGAGGAACCTCGGCGATGCGGTCGGCCGTGATACCGCGGCGCTGGGCGATCTCGCGCAACTCGTGGCCGAGAACCTTGTCGTCGTTGCCGCCCTTGCAGGACACGACCACCAGCAGCGGGCGCGGGTGCTTGCCCCGCATGCCCGGCACGTCCTTCCACCGCTGCCAGGCGTTCCACTCGTATTCGAGCATCCCGACCGCGTACCGCTTGAGCAGCTCCGTCTTGCCCGACCCAGTCGTGCCGAACGCGGCCATCTGGCGGCGCGCTTCCCTGTGCGGCACCACCATCCACGCCTGATGCCGCGCGGTCAGCTCCGACCACACCCCCAGAGGGTGCGCCGAACGCCGATCCGCCAGCGGCCCCAGCACAATCCCATCCGCCGTGGTGAACGGAGCACCAACCGACCGCGCCGACCGAGCGGCCCCAGCGAACTGCCGCGCCGCCAAAGCTGCCTGCACCCGCTCGGTGCGGCCCAGGTTCTTCAACCCGACCGTGTTGGTCTTGTGCACGAACGACGCCCACCAGTACGTCGCCGCCAACGCGGCCACCGGGGCACCGAGCACGACCATCGTGCGCAGCCCACCCAAATCGCCGTCGGCGACCCGCGCCGCACCCGACCACAACAGGGAAGCGGGCGTGATCCACGATCCGCCGGCCATCGCCGACGCCGCGGGCAGCAGCAGCGACCCGATCGCGAAGTTCCGCAACCGGTGCGGCGCCAGCGGCCACCGCGCCGCGACCGCCACGATCATGACCAGCATCGCCACGACCACGACACCACACACCGTCGCTGTCGAGGCCGCGTCACCGACCGCAGACAACTCCAGCGTCGGCAGATCCCAGCCCTCGACGTGGCGGATCGGCGGGGCTTCCGGCACCAGCGGGCCGCTACCGGCGCCCGGCTCCACTGGCGGCATGTCCGGCTGTCCGGTCGTGGGGACTTGCGGGCTGCCGATGGGGTGGCAGTCCTGGGGAGTGATGATCGGCTGGCAGTTGCTCATGACGCTTCCTGCTGGGAGAGATGAATGAGGTTGCGGCGCCGACGATTCGGGCTCGCCGCCTTGGTGGCCTCGCGCAACTGCGCGTACTTCTCGAGCCACGCGGCCCATTCCACGTCGAAATCGCTGACCACCAGATGCAGTTCCAGCCGTCCGAACTCCTGGTCCGGCAGCCGATCGGAAGCGGCGTTGACGTTGTCGCGGACGGCTCGGGACCGGCACAGGTAGAGCACACCGACCATCGGTTCGACGTCGCTGTCACGGGCGGCGCGGATCGCGCCCCGCAACGCGATGTCCATGTGTTCCGGCTGCTTCTTCGACAGCTCGACCTCCAGCGCCCACCAACCGTGGACACCCTCCCGAACACCGAGAAACCGGCCGTCGTGGATATGGGTGCGCCCCAGTCGCGGCTCGCGACCAGTCGACACCGGGGTCTTCGACTGCGGTCCGCCCTCGGCGGACTGCACACGATGGCGCAGCACCCGCTCCGACACCCACAGCTGCGGATCGGAACCGACCAACATCACCCGCGCCTGCGCCACCGCCCGGTAGTGCTCGGCCAACGCCAACCGCGGACGCCAATCACTGGGCCGCCAACCCAAGAAGCGGGCCGCGGTCACGCGGGTGGGCACCACCCACTTCTCCCCCGCCTGAACCTCCTCCGGCTCGTACACGTCGCCGTCGCGGACGAGGTCGGCGACCAGCGCGTACACGTGGTTGCGCTCCATCCCCAGGAACCAGCCCAACGTGTCCCGCTGCATCCCGTTCATCTCCGACAACGCCGCCAACACCGACGTCTTCCGCGCTGTCGACCGCTGCCGCCGGTCAGGGATGAGAGCCTGAACGGTGGTGCGAGGCAGCCCAACGCGACGCCCGATCTCGGCCTGGCTGAGCCCGCGACCGTGCAATCGCGTGACCTCCCCGAGCGTCACCTCCACCCGACGGGCACGGATGCCCAGAGTGCGGGCGATCTTCTGGTAGCCCATTCCCGAGGCGCGCAACGCGGTGATGGACTCGTCGAGATCCGCGCCGTGACTCTCCTTGTTGTGGTTCATCGGGTTCGCTCCCTTCCCTGCCGCGAGTCGCGGCTGTGACCGGCCGCGCGGCGGCGCTGGGCGATGTCGGTGCGGGCCTGCGCGATGAACTCGCGCATCTCCGTCGCGTCCACCCCTCGCCGCTCCGCGGCCATCGCCGAGCGCGTCCACCGCGCCAGCTGCAATGCCTCCAGCTGCGCTTCGGTCGAGACTCGTTTCGGCACGGCCGATTCCGCGTCGTACAGGTGTGCCTTCAGCGGCCCTCGCGACCCACCCCGCGCCCGCAGCACCTGCGCCTCGTACTCACCACTCGGACTCTTGCCCTCCCGCGCGAGCTGGCGACGGGTCCGCAAATGCTGCGGCGCCAAACCCCACGGCCAGGTCGGAATACCGAACCGGTGGCCGTCTGGATCATGAAAACGGCTGCTCATCGCGACCGCCCCGGACGCTGCGCACGCCGCTGCTCGGCATCCCGTTCGGCGACACGGGCTCGGATCTGGGCCGCCACCTCCGGGCCGTGCCGGTAATCCAGCAGCCGATCCCAGACCGCGCGTTGCTCGGCATGGACCTGCTTGATCGCGTCGGTCTGTGCGATGCGCGACCTCTCGAACGCGATGCCGGTCCAGTCCTTCGCCCGCGAAGACTCGACAGCGCCGTCGAGCATGTCGCTCAACACGCCAAGAGCGGTGTCCAGGCGCTGGAACTCCGCCTCCAACTCCGCGTGCTCGCGGCGACGCTCGTTCTCAGTGCTCATCGCGTTACCACCTGCGACGGCAGCTGCGAACGGGGCACGCACGACCCCGCCGGTTCCGGCGGAACCCCCGCGTTCAGCGGGCGGCAGATGTTCGGCGACGGCACATAGTCCTGCTGATCGATCCACGCCGCCGTGCACCCGCCCATCCCGATGAGCAGCAGCACACCGAACGCGGCCAGCCGCACCATCGGCGGCAACAACCCCAGCGGCGCGAATACCGCACTGGTCCCGGTGAACTCCGGACCAGCCATCGAATGCAACGGGTTATGACCACCACGGCGGTCGAAATGCGTGACCGTGTAGCCCTGAACAGGCGGGTCCTGCCGCCACGGTGTGCTCATCGCCGGGCCTTCCATCGCCTCGACGACCGCCAGAACGCGATCGCGCCCAGCAACATCACCGTGAAACCGACAACCTCAGGCGCGGTCAGCACGAGGTAGCCGACCGCGATAGCGGCAACCGCCAGACCGAACGTCCGCGCTCGCATCAGCACTCACCGTCCTTGCGGTTCCGACCGCGCCGACGGCGGGCCTGCGCCGACTTCAATGCAAGCCGCGTGTAATGAGCCTTCCGAGCTTGATCAGCGCGGTACGCACGCTCCTCCTGGCTCAACAGCCCGTCCGGGTCGACAAGGCGGTCGAACTTGCTTGCCATCGCCGCTCGCGCCTTCGCAGTGCGCGCGGCACGATCGGAGGTCTTCGCCCAGGACTCGTGCGCCGCGATCCGCGCCTGCAATGTCCGCTCAACTGGGGTGCTCATACCGCACCACCGGACTCAACCGGCTGTACCAAGGTGACAACCTCGGCCCGACTGACGTAGAGCACGCGCGATGGGCGACGTCGGTAAGCCTTCAACATGCTGCGGGCGATCCACCGACGAACCGTTGTCGGGTGCACCTCTCCCGCCAGGCTGGCCGCTTGCCGCAAATTGATCAAATCGTCTGGCAGAGAGACGTTCTCGGGGGCGCCGAGTGTGGCGCATGCTGCGCGTTCGCGCTGGTCACTGACCGTCGGCGTTGGGCGCGCGGGATCTACACTTGACATGCTTCAGGGACTCCTATCCATCTGAAGTGCAGAAAGGCTGAAGCGGGCGGCAACCCGCTTTGGTGATGACTCCCCGGCGGCGGCAACCGTCGGGGAGTTTTTGTTGGAGCTGTTGCTGGCCGCTGCCAGCGACAACAAGACAACTGTATATGCACAACTGTGTATGCACAAGAGTCTATGCACAGCTATGCGCGCTCATGGCTCGCAGATGAGACCTGCGGCCGATCGCGTGAGAGCGCGACTGGCCGGATATGCTCCGTGTGCATATACAGCTGTGTAAGATAGAAATGATTTTCAATAACCGAGTGCGCGCGTCTGGAAGGACTCAGCTCATGGCAGAACCTGCATACGTCTCCATCGCAGCGGAGTACGCTCGTCAGATTCGTAGTGGGGCGCTCTCTGCTGGCACCCAGATGCGGAGCCTCAACGAACTGGTCGAACGGCATGGCGTGTCGAAGATCGTCATCATCCAGGCCATACAGTTGCTAGAGCGCCAAGGGCTCGTTCGTACCGTCCCCCGCCGTGGCACCTTCATTACCGACCATCCGAACCTCGTTCGGGTCGCGCCCGAACGGCAGATGGAAGACCCCGAAGACACGTTCACACATGAATCTGACGGGGAGATTCGCATCGAGCGCGAGAGCAAGCATCTTGCATCATCAGAAGAGATTGCCGATGCATTCGCGATCCCAGTTGGGGACGAGGTGCTTCACACAGTCACCCGCGCGACCGAGGACGGCCGGCCAATCTCGATCTCCGACACCTACCAACCGATCGGAGCTCCGGACATCACGGCTGCCACCGTCCTCGAGGAGACCGTGGCCGACCGGATTCCGCTGGCGTCACACGCGACATGGCTCGGCACTCCCGCCGGTGACCTCGTCAAAACGGTTCGCCAGCGGTATCTCGGTCCAGGCGGCGACGTACTGATGCTGTCCGAGATCTCTTATCCCAGGGATCGGTACGACGCATTCGTGTTCCGCATGGAACTCAAGCAACAGCTGAAGCAGTCCCCCACCGAATAGGGCGGTCAAGCGAGGGTCAGCGGCGAACCCAACCTTGTGCTACATCGGCAAGGTTCCACCACGAGACATATTGCGAGTCTTCAGATTCCAGCTTCCACCCTGATGTCAGGGCATCGAAGAAGGCGTCATCGCCAGTCTTGCCGCCCTTGGGTTCGCCGACGAACAGGAGTCGATCGCCTCCGGCGCGGCTGAACTCGTCGAGCGCTTTCGATGCCATCTCATTGCCCCAGCCCGGCGGCCAGCACAGGAACAACACGTGGTCGTTCCGACCTCTAGTTCGCTCAGCGAACGACACAAGATCACTTACAGGACACCAGATATCACGCTGACCAGATGCACTGGGAAACGAGATATTCGCGGTCGCATCCGGCGGTTCGGAGTCGTATGCATCGACGTCTAGACCAGCAGCAGCCAGCTGCGCCGCCCAGTAGCCGCGGCCAGCGCCGAGTTCGACCACGGGCCGACCGGCGCAGAAGTCCGTCATCCAAGCGATCGTCTCCGGCGACGGTATGGCGTAGGCGTAGACCGCTTGCAGAATCGTCTGTGCAAACGCGAGTCGCGCACTGCCCTGCGAGCGCCCGCCATCGACTACCCGACGACCGTCACGGTGGGAAACCGAAGGGGCAACGATATCCCAGTAGGGATTTCGACTCTGAGTGTCGTCTCCGGTCATGTAGTTCACGAATCGAAGGTCGAATGCAGCGTCGGCCTGATCGTCACCACTGCCGGGGATCATCGGCGCCGTGTCCAGGTAGTCGGCCACCTTCGGGTACTCGGCCCGGAGTCGCTGCTCGTCACCGAGTAGCGCTGCCAACTGGTCGCGACGATCTGGAGAGAGGACAAACCCAGTCATGGACTCCATAGTGCCCGCGCAGCCTTGACTGGTGGTGCCGAATGCACGACAGCTGATGCGTTCATTGTTCAAGTCTCACCGAAGTCAAAACACGGCAGCGGACGTCACGCCCATCAGGTGCCTGTACGTCCCTACAGCTTGTCCCCGAGACGTGCTCGGCGGTGGGCTGCTTTTGCACGTTCGTCGGCAACGGACTTGCCGTAGCGATCGAGCATCTGCCTCGACCGCCATCCGGCCAGCATCATCAGGTCCTGCTCCTGGCCGCCATTGGCGAGCCAGTTGTGGGCGAACCAGTGGCGCAGCATGTGCGGGTGAATGTGGTCGATGCCCGCGGCCTCGGCACGGCGTTCCAGCATCTGCCGTATGCCGTGGTCGGTCATCGAACCCTGCCGACCGAGCCACAGCCGGTCGCTCTTCTTCGCGAATTGATGCTGATTGCGGGCGCGCAGGTACCGGCGCAGTGCGATGCGCGTCTTGTCGCCGAACGGTGACGATCGCGGCCGACCGCCCTTGCCTACGACCAATGCGCTGTTCTCCTCGAAGTCGAGATCGTCCAGACTGAGGTTGGCGACCTCGCCGCAGCGACACCCTGTGTCCGCGAACAGGCGGATGATCGCGTTGTCCCGGCGCGAATCGAAGTCGGTTCCGGCGCACTGGTCGAGCAGGGCGCGCAGGGATTCGAGACTCGGGACTGGCACGAGCTTGTCCGGAGCGTCCGGCAGACTCAACCTGTCGAACGGGTTGGAGTCGATGATCTCCTCGGCCGCAAGGTATTTGAAGAACTGTTGAAGGCTCCGGTACTGGCTGCGCGCATACTGCGGGGACAGCGGCTCACCGGTGCGGCGGTTCGTCCTCGACAGCAGTGTCTCGATGTACCCGCCGATGTGATCACGGGTGATCTCGGGCGCGTCCGTCGGCAGAGCTTCAGAGATCAGGTAATCGGCGAAGTAGCCGATGTGGACCAAGTAGACATCGATGGTCTTCTTGGCGCGGTTCTTGCGCCGCAGCTCGGTCGCGAAGTCGTCGGCCAGCTCGCGGATATCGTCCAGCGAAGTGCTCCCCATCCCACGATGCTACAGCCATAATCTATTCGTGGACGAGCGCTGTTCTAGATCGAAACCTCTCCAGAAAAACAAAAACCCCCTGCTCAGAGGGGGTTTGTGGGGCGGGCGGGGCTCGAACCCGCGACCAATGGATTATGAG
>NZ_JBQWRI010000022.1:0-15013 GCF_052545135.1 Nocardia aegles | reverse complement strand
CTCCGATGTATTCGGCGAGCACACCGGTGTCCACGTCGGCGCCGGGCCGCGGCAGCACGTAGGCCACCAGGGCGGTCGCGCCCGACGGCAGCGTCTTGCCCAGGGTGGCCGCGAAGTCGACATCCGGATGGCTGGTGAGGGCGTTGTCGATCTCGCCCAGTTCGATGCGGAAACCGCGGATCTTCACCTGGAAGTCCGAGCGACCCAGGTATTCGATGGCGCCACCGTCCTGGCCGCCGGATTCGATGCGCCGTACCAGGTCACCGGTGCGGTACAGCCGCGCTCCCGGGTTGCCGCTGTCGGCGCCGAACGGGCTGGCGACGAATCGCTCCGCGGTCAGGCCCGGCCGGTTGAGGTAGCCCTGCGCCAGCGCGGGA
Organism: Nocardia aegles; assembly: GCF_052545135.1. Lineage (NCBI taxonomy): Bacteria > Bacillati > Actinomycetota > Actinomycetes > Mycobacteriales > Nocardiaceae > Nocardia > Nocardia aegles. Next base: position 14,636 of record NZ_JBQWRI010000022.1, on the reverse strand, counting down.
CCGGACAGATACAGCTCGCCGACCACCCCGGCAGGCACCGGGCGCAGCCGCGAGTCCAGCACGAACGCGCCGACTCCCGGGATGGCCGTGCCGATCGTGATCGGCTCGCCCGGCGTCATGGGTGGCGTGCTGGTGGCCAGGATCGTCGCCTCGGTGGGCCCGTAACCGTTGTAGAACTCACGCTCGGCCGCCCAGCGCCCGACCAGCTCCGGGCCGAACTTGTCACCGGCCACGATGACGGCCTGCAGGTCGTCGAGTCCGGCCGGATCCACCGATTCCAGGGCGCCGGGCGTGATGAGCATGTGCGTGACGTGCTCGCGTCGCAGCAAGTCCGCCAGCTCGAAACCGCCGAACACACTCGGCGGCGCGATCACCAGCGTCGCTCCGGAGGGGAAGGCCAGCAGCAGTTCCAGCACCGACACGTCGAAGTTCGGCGAGCAGACGTGCAGAACGCGCGAGTCCTCGGTCACTCCGTAGTGCTCGCGCTCCGCGGCGACCAGCCCGGCCAGACCGCTGTGGGTGACCACGACGCCCTTGGGCTTGCCGGTGGACCCGGAGGTGTAGATGACATAGGCCGGGTGCCGCTCGTCCAGCGGGCGGACCCGGTCGGTGTAGGAGATGGGATGCTCCGGGCGCGCGGCGATACGCGCGGCCTGCACCGGATCGTCCAGTTCGATCCAATACACGCCGGTGCCGAGCACCGGGCGATGCGCCGAAGTGGTCAGGCCCACCGTGGCGCCGGAGTCGGCGACGATGTGGTTGATGCGGTCGGTGGGGTAGGTCGGATCCACCGGTACGTACGCCGCGCCGGTCTTGGCGATGGCCCAGACGGCGACCACCGACTCCACGCTGCGCGAGATCCCGATGGCGACCACGTCGCCGGGCCCGACACCGCGCTCGATCAGCTCCCTGGCCAGCCGCGAGGACGCCGCGTCCAGCTCGGCGTAGGTGAGCTCCCGATCGTCGGCCGGGTCACCTGTGGGGTTGAACCGGATCGCGACCTCGGTGGCTGCGGACTCGACCGCGGCGGTCAGCAGCTGCGCGAAGAGCGGACTGCCCGACCTACGGCGACGGCTACCGCGAGCAGAGCGACGGGCGGTTTCCATTCGAGTGCATTCACCTCTCGCATCGAGCCAGGCCCGGGCAATACCCTGCTCAGGGCTTGTTATCCGAGGCCAGCGCGGACCGAGCAATCATATAAGGGGCTGACCACTGGACCCGCGCGCTGTATTGGATTGCCGCGGAGGCCGCCGGGACGGTCCGCGTCCCCCCTTGTGGCGTGCTGTCCGCTCGTCGGACACCACCCACCCCCTGGAATCGGTGTCTTGCCTGATTCCTGCCGTTATATCGGTGCGGGTACTCCCGTGTTGCAGGAACTACCCGAATCGGTGAACTTGCTCACAACCACCCGCGCCGCGTCGCCTGCACCCCCGCCTGGAACCTCGTGCTCGCTCCGAGCCGCTCCAGCAGCCGTGCGGTCCGGCGGACCACCGTGCGCCGGGACATTCCGAGTCGCCGCGCGATGGTGTCGTCGGTCGCGCCCAGTCCCATCAGGGTCAAGATCGCGCGATCGCGTTCGTCCAGTGCCTCGGCGGCCGGGTTCACCGAGATCGGCGCGGCCATCGTCCACAACACGTCGAAGGTCTTGATCAACAATTCGAGCGTGGGCGAGCCGGTGACGCGCAAACCCATCGGGTCGGGCCTGCGTTCGTCGGCGTGCAGCACCAGGCCGGCCCGCTCGTCGTCGCTGATGATCAGTTTGAACGGCGGCTCCGGCAACGTTCTGGCCTGCGCACCGCCCGCGTTGGTGGACAGCGCGTGCCGCAGGCGCTCGGGGTCCTGATAGACGGTGTCCTGGTACAAGGTCTGGTAGCGGATACCCTCGGCGAGCCTGCTCCGTTTGAGCTCGAACAGCCGGTGCTCACGCTCGGGATCGCTGAGATAGGGCCCGCGTTCGACCAGTTTGACGCAGCTGCGCGCGCCGGTCTGCATCTCCTCGAAATCCGCCAGCATCTCCAGCCGTTCGTATACCGGCACCACCGCGCCGTTGCCGCGGGGCGAGCGGCGCACCGAACGGAACGTCTCGCTCAATCGGGCTGCGGTGGCATGCATCTGGTTGATCTCCTGCTGCCTGCGCCGTGCCTCGGCTTCGGACAACGATTCCGGCGCGTGCGCGTCCCATCGCGGTTCGCCGTCGGGCGACTCGATGCGGACCGCGGCGTGCAATGCGCACAGCACGTCCAGTGAGTCCGCGGCGAGATCTTCCGAAACACCCAGGTACTGAGCGATATCGGTGAGACTCGACCGCGGATGGTGCACCAGCACGGCGTAAACGCGGCCGTGCGGTGACCCAGGCTCGAAGATGTCGCCCAGCTCGATCACGGCCCGAGCCTAGCGACCGACCGGTGCCCATGGGGTAGCTCTACGAGAGCCGGCTGCGAACCGCCGCCCGCGTCACCTGGACGCGACAGGCTTCGCTGCCCGCACCCGTACGCTGATCGGAATATCAAGCCGGACAGGGAATGTCAGTGCCCGGACGGGCCCCACTCCAGGGGCACGCCCTTCGCGGCCAGGTAGGGCATCGGGTCGATCTTGGTGCCGGACTGGTCCCAGATCTCAAGGTGCAGATGCGGACCGGTGGACTGACCCCGGTTGCCGACGGTGGCGATCACGTCACCCGCGTTCACCCGCTGGCCCGCGTGCACGAACATTTCGTTCACGTGGCCGTAGACCGCGGTGGTGCCGTCGTCCTGTAGCACCCGAACCCACAGACCGAAACCGGAGGCGGGACCCGCCTCGATGACGGTGCCGTTGCTGACCGAGTGGATCGGCGCGCCCAGCGAGTCGGCGAAATCGAGGCCGTAATGCATAGCGCCCCAGCGGCTGCCGAAGCCGGAGCTGATCTGGCCGGCCACCGGGCGCACCGCGGGCGCCGGAGCGACCTGCTGCTGCACGCCCTTGAGGGCCTCCTCGGCTTGCGCCAAGGGACCGGCGAGCTCCGGGGGAAGATTGGGGATGCCGAACGGCGCGGCGACCGGGGCGGCGATCTGGCCCGCGACCGCGGCGGGCTCCGCCACGGGCTGCGCGACCGGCGCGGCGGCGGCCTTCGCCTCGGCGATCGGCAGGATGCTCGTACCCTTCACGGTGGTCGGCGCGGCCTGCGTCTCTTCGTCGGCGTCGTGTGAACCGGGCAGCAACGGCGACGCGTAGGCGAGCGCGGGAGCGACCTGGCCGGCAGCGCCGATCAGGGCCCCCGCGGCCACCGCGGCGGTGGCGGCGGCCTTGACTCGTTCGGTAGCGGACGGCTCGGCGCGGTGCCGCGTGGGACGGCCCGTTTCGCCCTCGCCGAGGAGGCTCTGGACGGTAATGGAACTGGGGCCTACACGGTGCTGCGACAAAGCTGAATCCTCGGTAATACAACAGGGTCCGGGATGCCGGAGCCCGGGCCGAAGCGGGTCGATAACGATCCGATGAAGCCGGGCGGATAACGGTTTGGCATCCGTTGTGACGGGAACTCTACCGCGTCGTGACCATTCCGCAACCTTTGGTGGAAGAACACTGCTGAGACCCGGGTCACATATCCAAATGCGCGGATAAGAGACAATCGCACCGTGATCATCGACGACCTGGACATTCCGATCGCGCTCGCCCCGCTGGCGGGCGGCCCATCCACCCCCGAGCTGACCGCCGCGGTGGCCGAGGCGGGCGGTTTCGGACAGCTGGCCGCCGGTTATCTGAGCGCCGCCGACACCGCCGCGCGGATCGCGGCGACCCGCGCGGCCACCGGCAAACCGTTCGGCGTGAACCTGTTCGTGCCCGGCCTTCCGACTCCCGCCGCCGATCTGGCGGACTATCTGGCCGAACTCGGCGCCGAACACCAGCTCGGAGATCCACGCTTCGACACCGACGACTGGGACGCCAAGCTGGAGCTCCTCCTCGCCGACCCGGTCGCGGCCGTGTCGTTCACCTTCGGCTGCCCGAGCGCCGTGGACATCGAACGACTGCACGCCGCCGGTTCCGAAGTCTGGCTCACCGTCACCTCGGTCGCCGAGGCGCGCATCGCGGTCGAGGCGGGCGCCGACGTCCTCATCGCCCAGGGCGCGGAGGCGGGCGGACATCGCGCGACGTTCACTGATCGACCCGCCGACGACGCCACCGACCCGCTCGGCCTGCTGGCGCTGCTGCAATTGCTCACCGCCGCCACCGACCGGCCGATAGTGGCCTCCGGTGGTCTCACGACGGGCGCGGGCATCGCCGCCGCGCTCGCGGCGGGCGCCGCGGCCGCGCAACTGGGCACGGCGTTCCTGCGCTGCCCCGAAGCGGGCACCAGCCAGGCGCACCGCGCCGCGCTTGCCACCGACACCCCGACGATGCTCACACGCGCGTTCACCGGACGCAGGGCACGCGGGCTGCGCAACCGATTCCTGCTGCGGCACACCGCCACCGCGCCGACCGGCTACCCCGAGATCCACTACGCCACCGCCCCGCTGCGAGCCGCAGCACGGGCGGCGGGCAACCCCGACCAGATCAACCTCTGGGCGGGCCAAACCCATGAGCTCGCACCGGAGCTACCCGCGGGCGAATTGGTCGCGGCGCTGGCCGCCGACACGAAAGCGGCACTGGAAAAAGCATTTTCACGCCGAATCCAGTGTTATTGACAACGACTTTCGTTTAGACTTCAGTGGCATCGCATCGACGTCCAGCACTGGAGGAGAGCGCCATGTCCCTTGATGTCCCCACCGCAGTTCTCGAACGCGCCGAACGCGGCGAGGTCGACGACGCCGACTTCGTCGAGGTCGTGCGCAATTCACTGCCCTACGCCTGGGAAGTAGTCAGCCGCGTAGCCGGTGAACTGCGTTCCGGCACGGCGGAATTCGCCGACAACACGATCGCGCCGCCCGACGACGTAGCGCGCGGACAACTGCTGCGCGCTATGGCTTCCGACGCGATTCGCGGTGGCCTGGAGCGGCACTTCGGTGTGAAGCTCGCCTTCCAGAACTGCCACCGCGTCGCCGCGTTCCCGCTCTCCGCGGTCGGCGGCGAGACCTACACCACATTCATCGGCACCCGGGCCCAGCTGCTCAACCAGAGCCCGGAACTGCGCAACTGCTGATCCACGAACCGAACACCCGGCGCGGCAAACCCTTTGCCCCGCGCCGGGTGTTCTCGCGTAAGCGCCGCCGCGCACCGCGCGTCGCCGCCGTCCGCCCCGGCCGTCTGCGCGTAGGGTGAACCGCTATGAGCAGCAACGATCTTCGCGCCGAGGTCGAGGCCAGGCTCGCGCCGTGGCAACAACAGCTCGGGGCCGACCGCACCGCCTACACCAACCATGTGCTGCGCGTCCTGACGCTGTGCGATCTCCTGGCCGCCGACCGGCAAACCCCGCCGAGCACCCGCGAGGAATTCTTGACCGCGGCTGTCCTGCACGACATCGGCATCTGGTCGGCGGGCAGCTTCGACTACCTCGCCCCCTCGTGCGACCAGGCGCGCGCCTGGCTGGCGAGCATCGACCGCGACGACCTCACCGGACTGGTGGTGGCGATGATCGACCAGCACCACAAGATTCGCCCGGCGGGCCCGCCGCACGACCCGGTCGAGATCTTCCGGCGCGCCGACGCGATCGATGTCGAACTCGGCGTACTCGGCCGGTTCGGCATCTCCCGCGGAACCTACCGCGAACTGGCGAAGCGCTATCCGAACCAGGGTTTCCACCGCAGGCTCGTGTCCCTGGCCGCGCGGCGGCTGCGCAGCCACCCCACCTCACCACTGCCGATGCTGAAGTGGTGACGCGGGGCAGCGACGTCAGGCGAGGGTGGTGATGTTCAGTTCGCCGTCAGCGTATTGGCTGCGCAGCCGCTTCTTGTCGAACTTGCCCACGCTGGTCTTGGGGACTTCGGCGATGAAGGTCCAGTGTTCCGGCAGCTGCCATTTGGCGAACTTGTCGGCGAGGAACTCGCGCAACTGCTCCGGCTTCACCTCGGCGCCCTCGGCCAGCACGATCGCCACCAACGGACGCTCGTCCCATTTCTCATCCGGCACGCCGATCACGGCCGCCTCGGCCACCGCCGGGTGCTCGACCACCGCGTTCTCCAGATCCACCGAGGAGATCCACTCCCCACCGGACTTGATCACGTCCTTGGAGCGGTCCACCAGCGTGAGATAACCGTCGGGGCTGATCTTGCCGACGTCACCGGTGCGCAGCCAGCCGTCGTCGAACTTCTCCGGATCGATCACCGTGCCGTCCGGCGAATAGTAGGAGCCGGTGATCCACGGACCACGCACTTGCAACTCGCCCAGCGACACACCGTCGTTCGGGACCACGCCGTCGTCGCCGACCAGACGCGCCTGCACACCGGCCGGGAAACGCCCCTGGGTCACCCGGTAGGCCCACTTCTGCTCGTCGGTGACCGCGGTCGCGGGCGGGTGCGCCACGCTGCCCAGCGGCGAGGTCTCGGTCATACCCCAGGCGTGCAGCACCCGCACGCCGTGCTCGTCCTCGAAGGTCCGCATCATCGACGGCGGCACGGCCGAGCCGCCCACCACCACCGCGCGCAGATGCGTGATGTCCTGCGGCTTCGCCGCCAGCCCGGCCAGCACGCCGCCCCAGATGGTGGGCACCGCGGCGGCGAAGGTCGGCTTCTGCGCGGCCATCACCTCCAGCAGCGGACCCGGCTGCAGGAAGCGGTCCGGCATCAGCAGATTCGCTCCCGTCATCAGCGCCGCGTACGGCAGGCCCCACGCGTTCGCGTGGAACAACGGCACGATCGCCAGAATGGTGTCGGTACCGTGCAAGCCCATCCCGTTGTTCGCGGCCACCTGCATCGCGTGCAGCCAGTTCGAACGATGCGAATACACCACGCCCTTCGGATCACCCGTGGTGCCGGAGGTGTAACACATCGCCGCGGCAGCGCGCTCGTCGATCACCGGGAAGTCGTAGGTGTCCGGCTGCGCCCCGAGCAACTCCGGGTAGGAGTGCACCCGCACGCCCTCGGGCGCGGTGAGGGTGGCCGCGTCGCCATTGACCACGATCACGTGGCGCACCGTCGTCAGGTGCGGCAGGATCTGGCCGAACAACGGCACCAGCGTGCCGTCCACCAGTACCACCTGGTCCTCGGCGTGGTTGGTCACATACACGACCTGCTCGGGGAACAACCGGATGTTCAACGCGTGCAGCACCGCGCCCATCGCGGGCACCGCGATATAGGCGACCAGATGCTCGTTGTTGTTCCACATGAACGTGCCCACCCGGTCACCCACCCCGATGCCAAGCCCGCGCAACGCGTTCGCCAACCGCGCCGATTCGGCGCCGACCTCCCGATAAGTCATGGTGCGCACACCGGTGCCGGTCCACGTGGACACGGTCGAATCCCCAGCGAACGTCGATGCGTAGCGCAGCAACGTCGCCAACGACAACGGCTCGTCCTGCATGGTGCTCAACATCGGAACTCCTTTTTCTTCGGTGACTTCCCGTCAGAAAGCCAAGTCGGTTTCGGCCACCTTCGGAAACTCCGGCGGGATACAAGTCGGTCTGCCACTGGTGAGCAAGGCGCACGACAGTGCGCGCTCGGGATCGGCCCACGCCACCCTTTCCAGTGCAGCCCGGATGGCCGACGGCGCGGCGGGTGTCGGAATCTGTGTGCGCTCGGCATGGTCGCGAGCAAGGTCGACTTCGGCCCGATCCGTCTCCGGGCCGTGGGACGCGACGGCCTCCGAATCTTTCGGGGTGTGCCTGCGCAGCATCAGGCCGAGGAGCTCAGGGCAAGTCGGTACGCGCGCCGGCATGGTTCAGCACGCGTCGACCATGAGCCACATCACACGTGGGATGCTACCCAACGGTAGACCGCCTGGGGCAGGGGCGACGAAAGACCGTGCGCATCCATCCGATGGCATACGCCATCAATTCCCTCGGGTCAGCTCGTAGCGGGACTTCGATGCCTCAGGTTCCAGGCGGCCCGGGGACCGCGATTTCGGTATTCGTCGAGTAGGCGTGCACCCCGGCCGACTCGAGCGCGGGAACCACATGGGCATGAGCCGGCCTCGTGCGCGACGCGATGCGCGTCCGTCGGGCGACGGCCAGTGCGAGGTCGGCGTGTAGCCGGTAACCGATCCATCTGATCATGCCGGTGTGCCGGCGGCACCCCCTGCGTTGCCGCCGACACATCGGTCGTCCCCGACTCCCGACCATCTTCTGTCTTAGTCGAGTGTGGCGTCAGTGCGCCAGGTGAGCGGAGCGATATCACCCGAATGAGACAAACCCAATCGGCATGATTCCCGAGATTTGCGCCACCCACTCGACAGAACGGCGATGACCAGCACAAATGTCGCGGCGTCCGCAGACGGTTCATGCACACCTGTACACACGGCTGCACGTGCAGCATCGGTCGACGTAAGCGTGCCTGCACTCGATCGCGCTCGGCTACGGGCTGGCCGAGCAAAGCATTCCGCACCGAACTCGTCGTCTTCGCCGAAATCTCGTCCGTACTGTGCTGTCCCGCCGCCCTCACCAGCACGGCCGATATCGCCGAGCCGACACCCGGTGACGCCCGGTTACTGTGAATCACGAGAGACGCACCGAGCACCGTGGAGTAGACGAGATGCCAGTGGACCGTATGCTGCCCACCCCCGAGGCCAGAGACCTGCTGGAACTGACCCGCGACATCGCCGACAAGGTGCTCGAACCGCGCGTGGCCGAGTGTGAGAAGACCGGGATCTTTCCCGATGGCGTCTTCCCCGCGCTGGGCGCCGCGGGGCTGCTCAGTCTGCCGTATCCCGAGGAGTACGGCGGCGGCGCGCAGCCCTACGAGGTGTACCTCCAGGTGCTCGAGGAACTCGCCGCCCGCTGGGCCGCTGTCGCCGTCGCCGTCAGCGTGCACAGCCTGTCCTGCCACCCGTTGTTCACCTTCGGCACCGAGGAGCAGAAGCAACGCTGGCTGGCCGACATGCTGTCCGGCGCGACCGTCGGCGCCTACAGCTTGTCCGAGCCGCACGCTGGTTCCGACGCGGCCGCGCTGCGCTGCCGCGCCACCCATGTCGATGGTGGCTATCGGATCACCGGCGCCAAGGCCTGGATCACCAACGGTGGCCGCGCCGACTTCTACACCCTGTTCGCCCGCACCGGCGAAGGTTCCCGCGGCATCTCCTGCTTCCTGGTCCCCAGCGACACCGCGGGACTCAGCTTCGGCAAGCCCGAGGAGAAGATGGGCTTGCGCGCGGTGCCCACCACCACCGCCGCCTATGACGACGCGTTCCTGCCGGAAGAACGGCGTGTCGGCGCGGAGGGGCAGGGGCTCTCGATCGCCTTCAGCGCTCTGGACTCCGGCCGCCTCGGCATCGCCGCGGTCGCCACCGGTCTGGCGCAGCGCGCCCTCGACGAGGCCGTCGCGTACGCCAAGGAGCGAGAAGCGTTCGGCCGCCACATCATCGACCACCAGGGACTCGGTTTCGTCCTCGCCGACATGGCGGCCGCGGTCGACTCCGCCCGCGCCACCTACCTCGACGCCGCCCGCCGCCGCGACGCGGGGCTGCCGTACTCGCGCCAGGCCAGCGTCGCCAAGCTCGTCGCCACCGACGCCGCCATGAAGGTCACCACCGACGCGGTCCAGGTCTTCGGCGGCTACGGCTACACCCAGGACTTCCCGGTCGAGCGCTACATGCGCGAAGCCAAAGTGATGCAGATCTTCGAAGGCACCAACCAGATCCAGCGTCTGGTCATCGCACGTCAACTCGCCGGGAACTGATGGCCCAGGTGGCCGGAAATGCCGATTGAACGACCGCGGATGCTGCTACCGCAACGTCTCCGGCCATATCACCGACAACCGGCCCGGCGCGCCCTACCGCCGGAAGGCCGGGACTTTGGACCCCGCCGACCACGACGCGGCACAGACACCGGCCGCAGCGCCTTACCGCACACTCAGCGAGACCTCAGCAAGCCGACAGTAAACTGGCATTGTCCGAGATCTCGCGGAAGAGGTGCCCATGTTGTGGCTGCTTATCGCCTTAATACTCGGCGCGCTGATCGTCTTACTGATATGGCAGTCACAACAGAGCGAACAGCGTAGAGCCACCGAACTCGCCGACGGGCTCGCCGAGGCCAGGCAAGTGAACGAACGGCTGGGCGGCCAGGTCTACAGCCTCTCCGGCAGCAACGACGCCGCCACGCAGGCACTCGCCGACGCCTCCGAACGGCATCTCGCGGCAGGCGCCCAACTCGACCAGGCCCGCACACCCGCGCAGGCACGGCTCGCGAAGCAGACCGCGCTGGAAGGGCTCTACTACATCAGGGCCGCACGGACCGCGATGAACATGGACCCGGGCCCCGCGATCCCCGGACTCGACGGCCAGGACGCCGCGGGGCAGGTCACCGAGAAGCGCGCGGTCGAATACCAGGGCAGGCAGATCACGGCCGCACCCGAACCCTCGTCGTCGACGCCGAACTACTATCCCGGCGGCCGAGTGGCCGGACGTCCGGTACCCGCCGGCTGGTATTCCGAGCCCTGGTGGAAGCCCGCGATGGTCGCAGGCGCCTGGGGCCTCGGCTCAGCCCTGCTGTTCACGTCCCTGTTCTCCGGGATGTCCGGAGTGGGCTACGACGCCCACGGCTTCGAGAGCGGCTACGGCGAAGGCTTCCAAGACGGACCGGCCGCGGACGACGGCGGCTACGACCAGGGCGGGGACTACTCCGGCGGCTATGACGGTGGGGGCTACGACGGTGGGGGCTACGACGACAGCGGCGGATTCGACGGAGGATTCGACGGCGGCGGCTTCTGATCCTCACCACCGCCCTGGGACAGCGATGCGGACTCCCGGCCCGATACCCGGTAGACTGCGAACGTCCCGGGCGCAGAGCCCACCTAGCAAGCCTTCGTAGCTCAGGGGATAGAGCACCGCTCTCCTAAAGCGGGTGTCGCAGGTTCGAATCCTGCCGAGGGCACCACCAACATGGGCAACTTTTTCAGTTGTTGCCCTACCTGTGACGGACCGTGTGCTGGTTTGGTTTGATGCTGGCGGCGGCTCGACGGTGGGTTCCGGGGGTGCAAGTGCGGTCAGCGCGGCGGTGGCTTGTGCGGCGACGGGGAGTGTCTCCGTGGTCAGTGTGGCGTGGATGGTGGCACGTTTGGCGTTGTGGTCGTAGACGATCTTGAGACCGAACGCCTCGTACAGGTCGCGTTGCAGGGCGTCGGGGGCGTTGGTGAGTTGCAGCGCGAGTCGGGGTAGGTCTTCGATCAGGTCGGGCTCGTTCGGTGGTCGTCGGGCGGCCTGTTCGCGCAGTGCCTCCAGACGGTGTTCTTGGTTCGGCGTTCGTGTTCGAGTTCGGCGAACCGGTGACGCAGTCGTCCGGCCCAGGCGTCAGCTGTCTCGTCACCGCTGGAGAAGCTGCGGGATTCGCGCTCGTCGAGGAGGTTGTTCTGACGGCGGGTGATCTCGGCGACCGTCTTCTCGATCGCGGCGATCTGCTGTTCGATGTCGTCGCGGTCGCTGGAGTCGTGGTCGCGTAGTTGGTGGCGTAGCAGCGTGGCGCGGTCGGGGCCGAACACGCGCTCGTTGAAGAAGGTTTGTACGCATTCCAGTAGCGCGTCTTCGCGCACGTACACCGTCGGGGGGTGATCGGCGTACGCCTCGGGGTTGCCGACGCGGTCGAGTTGCGGCTGGCAGGTGTAGTAGCCGTAGCCCTTTCGGGTTTTGCCGAACATCCGTTTGTGGCATTGCTGGTGGTGCACGTAGTAGCGCAGCACGTAGGTGCGGATGGTGGCGGGATGGGAATTCTTGCCGCCCATCCGCGATCCTTGCCGGATGGTGCGCTTTGCCTGTACCGCTTCCCACATTTCGCGGGTGACGAGTGGTTCGTGGGTGGGCTCGGGTGACCAGACCCATTTCTCGGGTGGGTTGAGCTTGCCGCCTTTCTTGGTGGCTCGCCGGTTCCACACCATGTAGCCGGTGTATTTGGGGTTGATGAGGATCTCGCGCACCGACGATCGCGTCCAGCATCCCCGGGCTCGCTCGGGCCGGTTCGGTTGCGGGGGCGGGTAGCGGTCGAGGTCGACGTTTAACCGCGCCGCGATCACTTCGTAGGCGAGGTGTTCGTCGTGTCGCATTTGGAAGATCCGCACGACCGCCGGTGCGCGTTCGGGGTCCACGACGAGTCGGGATTTGGTGCGTCCCTCTTCTCGTTTGGCCGCGACCGGGTGCGGGACCCGCTGGTTAAGGTAGCCGTAGAGTGGTTTGCCAATGTTCCAGCCTTGTTTGGCGTGTTCGCGGTAGCCCTCCCAGGACTGTTCGAGAGTGTGGCGCAGGAACCATTCGGCCACAGCTTGTTTCATGCGCCGCACCAGGATCTGGGTGGCGCGTTTCTCCGACAGCGAGATCGGCCCCTCATCTGCGGCGTACAGCGGCACGCCAACAGTTTCCAATTCGTGTTCGAGCTGAGTGGACTGATGGGTCCACCGCGCGGCGCGTTCGATCTCCTCCACCACCACCGCCTCGAACCGACGATTGGGGTGGCGCGCTTCGGCCAGCAGGTCGGCCAATCCCCCGTCGCGGGGAATCGGGATGTCGAACGCCTCGTGCGCGTTGCCGCGACCGCGCTGTTCGAGGTCCTTGCGGGAGGACTCCACATCGTAGAAGAACGCGACAATCACGAACCCAGGCGGGAGGACTTTGCGGCAGTTGTCGAGCTGGCGTGGCAGCGACAGGGTCGGGTCCTGCAAATCCCGGGTCGAAGTGCGCAGGAACACCGCGACCGGGACCGGGGACCCACCACCCATCCCGAGCAGACCAGGGCTGCCGGGTCCGACGAATGCGGGCAGGCTCATGCCGCCTCCTGCTCACCGTCGGCGGTGATGGCGTCGAGATCGACCAGCTCGGCGGGCGAGGCAGGCGAATCATCGAATCGCATGCCTCCGCGGAGCAGTGCCGCAGCCGTGGCAATGGGAAGCGCTGTGACGGCGACGGTGTCGACCAGAAGGCCCTCGTGCCTACATAGGCGGCCCTCGCGGAGTCCTTTCGCGCGTAGTCGCGCCTACCCCGGCAGGCTCATCCGTGCCGGTGGAGTGGATGGCGCATCGTCTATGACCGGGTACAGCCCGTGCGAGTAGCGGTGACCGCCCCCTCCGGCTACGACACGCTCACATGGTCGCTACAGAGTCACTGGGTACATCACTCTGCTGGACCTGGGTTGCACAGGTTTAGTGACCCACTTCTGGTCGTCACGGGTGCGGAATGCCGAGGGCGGTGAGGATTTCGGCGGCTTCACGACCGATCGGGTCGGCAGCGAGGTGCCGATGGCCTGCGATAATAACGGTGATCTCTTGTAGCGGCCGTAGCACTCGGACCAGGCGGGCGATGCTGATTCCGGTGGATTCTTGCAGGTAGCGGGCAACAGCGAGGGCGGTGAACACGATCGTCAAGTGCGCTTCGATCGCGTCGCGGGTGCGGTGGAACATCGGGCGAGCCTTCAAATCGGTTTTCGACATGCGAAACGACCGCTCGACCTGCCACAGGTCGTGGTATTTGCCGATTACCTCGCCTGCGGTCATCGCTTCGGCGGGAATGTTGGTGACGTACCCTTTCAACCCGACCAGCGACCGTGCCCGGGCCAGGGAAACCTCGTCCAGGGATCGGTCGGTGCCAGCTATTTTCACGAACCGGGTCGATTTCGCGGGTTTGCTGCCATCGACCGCGGCCCTCGCCCGCGTTTCTTGGGCGTTGAGGGTGATCGTGTCACGGCGCGCGCGTGCTGTGCTGTAGTGCCAGACCGCCCGCCACGCTTTCTCGTTATCGTGGGTCCAGACGGGCTCGGCGCGGGTGGCGATGGTGTTGACCATGGTCCCGGCGCGTCGGGGTGTGACGGTATCGATGAGCTGTCCGTCGATGAAATGGTCTCCGTGCCAATGGAAATGGGAAGCCAGGTCACCAGGCGCTTTGACTTGGCGCGACCCGACGATGAATCCGCAGCCAGCGTCATCGAGTGCGGTCAGGTTGGTCACTGACAGCATTCCGGCGTCGGCGGCGATCACCAGTTCGGTGTTGGTCAGGTCGTGGCGGTCCCGGAAGGCGGTGATGATCGGGATGATGGTGGTGGTTTCGGCGGTGTTGCCTTCGAAACACCCGATTTCCAGCGGGAATCCGTTGCGATCGACAAGCAGTCCCACGACTATTTGCGGGTCGACGCGACGTTCTTTGGAATAGCCGACTTTGCGGAGGCCGTCTTCGGTGTCGGCCTCGAAATATAGGGTGGTGACGTCGTAGATGATGAGCGAGAGTCCGCCGCTTCGCCCGGCGTGAGCGAAACAGGCGGTGGCGATCTGGTCACGGTAATCGCGTGTGGCACAACGGATTAGCGCGTTGACATAGGTGTTTCGGTGTGCTGGTGTCATGCCGAGGTCGGCGACAACGCGAGTGGAATCGGTCATCGAGGTCGGTTCCACCAGCCGCGCTAGGACCAACTGGAAGAATGCCTCGTCATCGATGGCGTCGAAACCGAGGTCGCGCCAGCCCGTAGTGATCGCCTCGGTCAACCATCGAGCACGTTTTCCGGTGATCGGCGCTACCCCCGGCGCGGTGGAGTCGATACCCAGGTGCAGCATCTGTTGTCCGGCACGGAGTTTCGCTTGCGCGATGTCAATCAACGCCGCCAGTTC
>NZ_JBQWRI010000021.1:0-16491 GCF_052545135.1 Nocardia aegles | reverse complement strand
GGCACGAGTCATAAAAGCTCGTGTAAGTGCGGGCAAGTTCGTAGAGGTAGCCCGCCAGCCGGTGCGGCTCCAATGCTTCGGCAACCTCGCCGAGAACCGTCCCGTAGCCATCGAGGGCGAGCGCCAACTCTCGCTCCGCCGGCTCGAGTCGAGCGCGGGTGTCCACCGCAGCTTGGGTCGTAGCACCGGCCTTGCGCAGGATCGAGCACACCCGCGCGTGGGCATACTGCAGGTAGACGCCGGTGTTGCCGTTGAGTGAGGTCATCCGGCCGGGGTCGAAGCTGTAGTCCTTGACCCGGGAAGTCGACAGATCCGCGTACTTGACCGCACCGATACCCGTTTGCTCAGCGATGGTGTCGAGTTCGTCCGGAGTCAGGTCAGGGTTCTTCTCGGCGACAACGGCACGGACACGGGCGACGGCTTCGTCCAGCAGGTCCATCAACCGAACCGTTCCTCCAGCACGGGTTTTGAAGGGTTTGCCGTCCGGCCCCAGGATGGTTCCATAGGCGACATGGTCGACACCGATCGCGTCGGTGAGCCAGCCTGCTCGCCGCGCCGCTTCGAAGACCAGCTGAAAGTGCAGTGCCTGACGTGAGTCGGTGACATACAGCAGCCGGTCGGCGTGCAGGGAGGTGATGCGGTATCGGATGGTGGCCAGGTCAGTGCTGTCGTAGCCGTAGCCGCCGTCGCGTTTGCGGGCCATCAGCACGGCAGGCTGATCGTCGGGGCCTTTGACCTGTTCGGACAGCACGACAATCGCACCATCGCTGTCGACCGCCACGCCCTTGTCGACAAGTTCGGTGACCGTGTCCGGCCAACTGGTCGTTGTAGAACGACTCGCCGATGTAGTCATCGGGTGTCAGCAGGACACCAAGCCGGTCATAGATCGCACCGAACGCTTTTTCGGACTCGGCGACGATTTCCCGCCATCGTGCGACAGTTTCGGGGTCACCGGCTTGCAGGGCAACGACGTGGTTCCGCGCCCGGTCGGCGAAGGAAGGATCGGCGTCGAACTGCGCGCGGGCAGCCTTGTACAGGCTGTCCAGCGCCGATACCGAGCTGGTTCTGGTATCGAGTTCCTCTGTGTGCCAGGGTGATTCGGGATGCTCGTCGATGTATTGGATGAGTATCCCGAACTGGGTGCCCCAGTCGCCCAAATGGTTCACGGGGCGTTCAGCGATTTCCCGCCCGATTGTGCTCGACCGTGGCCACGAAATCCGGGTGCGCGGAAACGATCAGCTGGTCGGCTGTTTCGTTCATCCAGACATCGGCGAAATAGCGGGAGCGACTCCAGGAGAGCATCGCCGCCAGCAACGCGATCGGCATGCATCCGGGCACGCTCATGAAAGCCACAGGCAAATAGAGCGGTTCGAGTTCGAGCGCCCGTGCGATGAGTGCGGCCGCGATTGTCAGCGGTATCGCCAGCAGTGCCAGCAGCGCGATTCGACGAAAGCGCCGGATTTCATGCAGACAGAACTCGCAGGCCGGGCAGTCGAAGCGAACGCGCGCCAGGACGGGCTCCCGCCGCCCGGGTTTCATGGAGCGCAACATGGCTCGCAGTGTCGGCAACTCCGATAGTGGGCCACTGGAATTGACTGCGAAGGAACGGGTCTCATTGGCGGTGCAACCGTGCTCGCTGCACAACCCCGGCATCGGCTCAGTGAGAACGAGTTCCGTCGGTGCCGTCGCGAAGGTCGGCGTCAAATCCGGGTTGATCTCAGTGTCGAAGACCACCCGCGCCCTGGTCACTGCAGCCATCCGCGCTGCTGGCGGTCCCGGAAGTATTCGTCGTCCTCGTCGTCGTCATCAGTCGGGGTTACGATGCGATCGCGGTTGGGCTTGCGGGTGCCCGGGATGACGGCGTTCCCGGCGGGCGCCGGCCGATCCGCGGGAGGTGGCATCGGCCGGTCCGCCGGCCGCTGGTCCTCTAATAGGTCAGACCGTAGTCGCACCAACTCGGCTTCGCCCTGGGCGGCGAGCCGTTGCCGTTCCTCATCCGGCATGTCCGCGAACTGCTGCATGGCGGCGGGCAACGTACGATCGAGCACCCGATTGAATGCCTCGCTGTGCATCAATTCGCGTGCGCTGCCCTTGCCTTCGAGGACACCGCGCAGCTGCTCCTTCAGTTGCGGATCGGTGGCGGTATCCATCAGCACCCGAATCGCCCGGGACAGTTGGCGTGAGGCCCCGAGATCGCCGTGGGCCAGATCGTGAATCGGCTCGGGCGCGTTCATTCAGGCTCCAGGGTGGTCGTAGGTGGCGGTGGGCAGGCTCGGCATATTGGCGGACTCGACCACCGCGGCTACGCCGAAACCGACCCCGGCGATGGCCTCGAGTGCGACATACGCGGCGTTGAACTTCTCGACCAGCATGCCCCATTGCGCGATCACCTTCGCCGTGGTCGCGGTGGCGGCGGCGACCAGGGCCGCCGTTGCGAAAATTCCGACGCCGGTGAGCGCGGAGACCTCGGCCGCGGCCCATTCGATCACCGCCATGGCAGCCCAGTCCAGCAAGGTCTGCAAAGCATTACTCATGGCGGTGGAGAGGTGGTACGCCGTCGTCGCGAAGCGGTTGATCTCAGTCGCCATCTGCTTCAATGGCTCGACCTGCGCGGAAATGGCTGTCGAGAGCTTCGTGAAATAGGCTTGAGCGCTGGTCGCCGCGTTACCGTCCCACGTCGCGTCGACAGTCGTCGCGGCGGACTTGACCGATTCGGAGAAACTCGCGCTGTAGGAAGCCAGGTTTTCTACCGCCTTGCCCGCCTTCTGCAAGGCCTCCCAATCACCGGAGATCTTGGTGGTGAGCCACTTCAGCGGGTCTGTCCCGAGGACGTTCTCGCACCATTTACAAGCCCAATACGTTGGCGAAATGGCGTTCGAGGTGATGAGGAACTCGAAACTGTCGTTGAGCGGGTCCTCGAGCGAAGGTTCCGCCAGGTTCTCGGACGGCGTATTCGTCATCAGTTGCTGCCTGTGGGGTACGTGCGGTCCAACTCGTCGGCGCGCGCGTGGTCGGTGGTCCGGTAAACCTGCGCGACCTTGGTCAATTCGGTCGCCGCAGCGTCGGCGAGGGCGCCGAGGGTGGCGTAATTGGGCTTCAGCTTGTCGTGCGCCTCCGCAACGGCGCTCAGCCCGATCCGGATGAGCCCGCCGTCGCCCCACACGGTGTTGTCCAAGACCAGCCACTTTTCCAGATAGTTTGCGACATTCGCATTGGCCTCGGCCAGCGTCTTCAAAGCCGCGGCGAACGCGTCCACTTCGGCTGGATCGACTTTGAAAATCTCCGACATCGGACCTCCCCTCTCGGCCGTGCGCCGACCGCTCTACACCGAAGCACCCTCACACAAGATGCGCACGCAGCGCAACTTCGCCGATATCTCGTGCGGCGGTGCGTGGCAACCGTCCCGACTGCGGACGATCTGCGGCACCCACTGTGCGTGTCTTTGGTGCCTGTGAGCCAAACTGATCGTTTAGCGAACCAGGTGGGCTGACCTGCGAAAATGCGTGGGCCACTATTGTGGTGGTTGCCAAGAGCTGAATAGCACCGCTTGTCGCGACTGGCGGCCACGCGGGAAACGATGAGCGAGATCTGCGCCGAGATCGCCGAAACGACCCTCTCGAGGTGGGCGAGGTTTCGGCCCGTAGAACGGGAATGATTGCGTCGCAGCCGATTCCGGATGGATCGCTGATCGGATTGGTGCTGGCGCCCCAGCGAGCAGCGGAGATGAAAGCGTCGGCGCAGCAGGAGGATTACGCCGAGATCCTGGCGGTGCCCGCCGAGTCCGGTGGCGGCTTGCGGGCCGGGCAGGTCGCCGCTGTCGCCTGCCAGCCTGAAGGGCTGTGATGCAGATTAGATGAGCGCCGTCACGAGCCAGCTCCTGTACTCGACGCGTCAATCCGATCCGAGCGCAATCCATCTGCGCCTGTCGTACTCCAACTCGGCTCGCTCGTCGTCTCCGGCATGTCTACTGGTCGAACCGGAACCCGAAGAGCCCTCCGTCCTGCGACCTGTCTGTCAATCTCGGCTCGATAATGAAAGGGCCAGGAATGAATCCAAGACGTTCCGCTTTCGAGAGGTCGTCTTCGTTGATGGTGACAATGTATTGCAAATTCTCTTCCTGACAAAGTTCGACCGCAGCCTCTAGCGCGCGGGTGAGTTGACGGTCGTCCACACCGTCAAAAATATGGCTGTCGTGTACCAGGAAATCCGGGCCGCGACCGCCGCGGTGAGCTAACACGGCCATCGTGAGGTCGAAACAAAATATAGACATCTTGTTGATACCCTGGCTGGCATCGCTCATTATCTTGGGGGTGATCTTCAGACTGCTCGCACCTGCCTGAACGGCCAGATATGCCGGCCTGTCGTCTCCATAGAGCTTGCTGACCAATTTGTGGAAGAGCCGCGTGGCCTCGTCGATCTGCGGTTGACGTTCGTCTAGATCCAGGGTTACCGCGCGGGTCAGTTCGACTCGCGCAGCATCCAACTCTCTACTGCTCGCCTCGACGGTTTGGGCGGCCTCCAGCCGATGCTGAAGTGCCCCGATTTTAGCTTCCTCTTGGGCCAATGCTTTCTGAAGTGTCGTGAGAGCTTCCAAAGCCCCGCCTTCGCTCAGCTCACCGAGGACGCGGCTCTGCTCCTCGTCGAGACGAATGCGTTCCTTTCTCCGGCGATCGAGATTTTCCAAGGTCGCCTCGATCTCGTCTTTCAAATAGGTGCGTCGATTCCTTACGACAGCGGCGTGGAATTCCTTCACCTCTTCGAACCGTCGCAGCGCCTGTCCCGGTAGAGCGACTCCCAGTTGATCGTAGACTTGTTCCAGATACCGGACCTCGGGGTCGACCGTCTCCTCGACCGCACGGTGCAGATGGTCCAAATTCCGCTGATCGCACGATGCTCGGCGAATCAACGCTCGGCGCTATCAACAGCTTCGCCCAAGCATCGGGTGCGTAGCATCTCAGCGAGCGCTTTCGCCGAGCGTCGATCGACCCGTCAGCGTAACAACATAATTGCGAAAGATGCACTTACCGCTCCAGCACCGCGGCCGAGGCCCGGCCAGCAGAGTGCTGCCATCTACTCCATTGGTCGGACTCAACCCGCCATCGCGGCCAGCACCGCCCGCGCGAACGCGGCGGCGTTCGGCCCGGCGCTACGGACAACCCCCAACTCTTCCCGCAGCAACCCGCCCATCACCAGCACATCGATGACGGGTCGTATGAGCCATGCGGTGTGCCCGCCCGCCATCCGGCCTGCCGAATCTTGCCAGCCGAGCGCGGTCACGCAGTCTGCCGCGATCTGGGTGGCTTGCTCCGCTCGGCCCGCGGCGATGGCGAGGAGGAACACCGCCGCGGCTTCCTTCTGGGGGCTGCCTTTGCTGAGCGAGCTGAACCGTTCGGCGATGTGGAACCACAACGCCACTGGATCGTCGTGCAGGCGACGGGCTGCTGTGGTCGAGATCAGGCGGCCCTGATGCTTGCGGAGCAACCCCAGCCGTTGCGCGGATTGCCGCAGGTCAGCAACATGCGGGGTGAGATCTTCCCGGTTACCCTTGCCGATCCAGCGCTCGGCGAGACCGAGGTCGGCGAAGATCGCCGCGACCACCGCCGGCGGCATATTCCCTGCCGCAGTCAGCTTCACGCCGTCCGGCCCGACATGGTCGAGCAAGACACGGAAGGGGTGAACCAGGGCGGTGGCGGTGTCGATATCGACCTCGACCGGGCCGTCCAATCCGGCCTTGACGAGTAGCAGCCGGAGCTCTCGCTGCTGAGGGTTGGGTAAGTAGCGCAGAGCGTCGACGAGTACGCCCGGCACTCGCCCGAAGCCTGGCGATTCCGGTGCCGGAGTATCGCGACTGCTGGTGCCGACCCCGAAATCAGCCAGCTCGGCGTTTATTTCGTCGATGTCGAACGCGACCGGCGACCAATCATCGGGATCGCTGTCGTTGCCGAAGCGGTCGGCGAACTCGGCACGAGCGAGGGCGTGGTCTTTGTGCGCGGGATCGGTCGCCGCGTCGAGCAGTTCGAATCCGGGCACGCCGCCGCAGTCATCGACAGGTGCGCGCCGGCGCCCGGCAGTGCATCGCGCGCGCAACGTCTCGGCAGTGCGCGGCAGTACTTTCTCCAATTTCACGAGGTGCTGCCAGTCGTCGCCGAAGTCGTAGCAGCAGAACAGCACCTCACCGATCTCGGTGAGTACCTCGTCGAGCCGGACCTGATCCTCGGGGACGCCCTGTTCCCCGAATGCGACCTGCTGCGGGCACAGGTAGTACTCGGTCCCGGCGCCGTAATATTCACGCCCGCTGCCGAACTGATGCAAGTGGCTGTCATCCCAGGCGAATGAACTCCGCACTATGTCGTGCAATTCGTCGAGAAACAGATCCGAGGCCAGCTCGAGCCGCCGCCACACTGGAGGCGAGGTGTAGCGCAAGTCGATCCGCACCTGGAAGGTCACCACCTCGGTACGGCGCGGACGTCGCCGCGAAGGCACGGCCTCCAGGTCGGCAGAATCGTCCGGACGCGGCGAAAAGGGGACAGCGATCACAGCATCTGCCTGCGATGCAGGGTCGCCGCCTGGCATAGAACCGGAGTCCCGTCACGGCCATCAGACTACTGCGGTCCCTCGAGCTGGGATCCTGCCTCGGATTCCTTCCGACAAGGTGGTGTGTGCGTGTGCTGCGCTGCCCGCCGGCGCAACAGCCGGGCCAGCACCCCACCCGTTTCAGAACAGCATGCAGGTAACACAATGCCATCCGATGGAGATGCTGATCGCGCGCAACCCGGACGCGCAATCCCGGTTGCCGCATCTTCTGCGCCTGCCCTTGCCGGGTGGGCTGGTATTTCGCACATGGGGACCTGGCCGCGCACCAACGCGCTGTACTGCTACCCCGTGGGAGCCGACGAGTGGCCCGATGCGCCGGAGCTCGTCGAACGGGTCGCGGTGCGGTCCTGTGTGCGACGCGGCGCCGCTATCGATCTTGTGCTCGATCGTGGCCGGGAGAACCGCTCGCAGATCGTGTACGCGCGGGCGCGCGGACGCGATGCGGTGTTCTGGCAGACCGCGCGGGTCCGGAAGAAGGCTCGGCCGAGTGTGCGCACCCCTATCGCGAAGGCCGCCGGGGTGGCCGACCTGGACATCGTGGTCGACTCGCGGGAGCAGTATCCCTACAAGTTCGCGCGCCAGCAGGTGACGACGAGTCGGCGGGCACTTGCCCGCCGGGGACTACGGGATCGTCACCGACGGTCGATTGGTGGCGCCGGGCGAACGGAAATCGCTGGCCGACCTCTCGCCCGCCACGCCGGTAACGATTCCAGCCACGGTAGAACTGCCGGCCGGAACAGACGTCGTGTCCTGACCCACACCGGGGCGCTACTCGATGTCGAGATCCAATTGTTCCCAGGTGATTTCGAATTCGAGTGGGTCGATGACCGATATCGCTGCGCCGGGACCGTGACCCCTCGGGCCCGCAGGCACGGTGCCTGCGATGGTCGATCGCGCACCGCGTCACGCAGCGCTCGCTGGAGATTGTGGGTAATCGAGACGTGGTTGGGTGAGGGCGATTCGCAATGCACCAGCATGCCGTCTTTGACCTCGATCGTCCGAGCCAAGTCGATCGGCATCGCAAGATACATCGCCATGTCGATGACAGGGATGACGGTACGCATCCACGACCAGTCGTATGCCTCGGTCACACCGATCAGCGTAATGCCTGCACGGCGAGCATCGTGCCGGTACAACCAGCGAAACCCTCCGCGATGACGGGCCGCCCACGGACCCGGTCCTGCCGGCGAAGCGCTCCACGCTCCGCGCCCTGATCCGACTGAGTCGCCCGGCAGCGGAGCCTCGGATAGCAACCGATCAGCAAGCTCCTTGTTTCCGGCGACAACCCGTCACGCAAGGTCGCCGCCACCGGCTGTGCCGACGCCCGGAGACCGCCCCGCACGGCCCCCACAACTGTGTTAACAAATGTAAAGGAACAGAGAACCAGCGGTTTCCAAAGTTTCACGAATCCGATCCAAAACCCCCGTCCAGGACCGTATTTCTGCCCGTCGCCGGGTATCGGCCCAGGTCGCGCCGCGGTCGGCGTCCATACGCCGCGAGCGCACAGTGACCATCACGTTGCGGCCGCCTCACAGCTCACCCTGGGCCGCGGAGGGCTGTGAGTGAAACGTTTGGACCCGCGCGGCGCCCTCTTTACAGTCGGAGCATCAACCCGATCGCACAGCTCGAAGGGGACGTCGTGGTTAATTCACGTAGCCAGGGTCGCGTACCCTCCGCCCCGGCCACCGACGCCGGGGACGCGCTCCTGCGGCTGGGGAAATACTTCCACCGGGGCGAGATATCGGCCGATCAGCGGACGCTGCACAAGGTCGGCGGGCGCAGCGCCGACGAGTTCTATCGGGATCGCTGGTCGCACGACAAGGTGGTGCGCTCCACGCACGGCGTGAACTGCACCGGGTCCTGCTCGTGGAAGATCTACGTCAAAGACGGCGTGATCACCTGGGAGTCGCAGCAGACCGACTACCCTTCGGTGGGCTCGGACAAGCCGGAGTACGAGCCGCGCGGCTGCCCGCGCGGCGCGTCGTTCTCCTGGTACACCTATTCGCCCGCCCGGGTGCGCTACCCGTACGTGCGCGGCACGTTGCTGGAGTTGTACCGGGACGCCAAGTCCCGGCTCAAGGACCCGGTGCTGGCCTGGGGCGAGATCGTCGAAGACGCCGAGAAGGCGCGCAGCTACAAGGCCGCGCGCGGCAAGGGCGGATTCGTCCGCGCCGAATGGTGGGAGGCGGCCGAGATCGCCGCTGCCGCACACGTGTACACGATCAAGCAGTACGGCCCGGACCGGGTGGCCGGGTTCTCGCCGATCCCGGCCATGTCGATGGTCAGCCACGCCGTCGGCGCCCGCTTCATCTCGCTGCTCGGCGGCTCCATGCTGTCGTTCTACGACTGGTACGCCGACCTGCCGGTGGCCTCGCCGCAGGTGTTCGGCGACCAGACCGACGTGCCGGAGTCCGCGGACTGGTTCGACGCGGGCTACCTGATCATGTGGGGCTCCAACGTGCCGGTCACCCGGACGCCGGACGCGCACTACATGACCGAGGCCCGCTACCGGGGCCAGAAGGTGGTCGTGGTCTCCCCTGATTACGCCGACAACACCAAGTTCGCCGACGAGTGGGTGCCCGCGCGTCCCGGCACCGACGCCGCGCTGGCCATGGCGATGGGCCACGTGGTGCTGAAGGAATTCTTCGTCGAGAAGTCGACGCCGCGATTCCTCGATTACATCAAGCGCTACACCGACCTGCCGTACCTGATCACGCTGGAGGAGCGCGACGGCGCGTACCTGCCCGGCAAGTTCCTCACTGCCGCCGACCTGGGCCGCACCGGCGAGGGCGTGGATTTCCAGACGGTGCTGCTGGACGAGCGGGCGCAGCCGGTGGTGCCGAACGGGTCGCTCGGTCATCGGTTCGGCGAAGCGGGAACCGGGCGCTGGAACCTCGATCTCGGGGACGTCGATCCCCTCCTGAGTCTGTACGGCCGCACCGACGATGCTGCGGCCGTACGGATTCCCCGCTTCGACAGCGACGTTCCCGGCGTGCTCGTCCGCGGTGTGCCGACCACGACGGTCGCGGGCAAGCGGGTCACGACGGTCTTCGATCTGCTGCTGGCCCAGTACGGCGTCGGCCGCGACGGACTGCCCGGCACCTGGCCCAGCGGCTACGACGACGCGGCCGAGCCCTACACCCCGGCCTGGCAGGAAGCCATCACCGGCGTGCCCGCCGTGCAGGCCCAGCGCATCGCACGGGAGTTCGCCGACAACGCCGACCGTTCCGGCGGCCGCTCGATGATCCTGATGGGCGCGGGCACCAACCACTGGTTCCACTCCGACCAGATCTACCGCGCGTTCTTCACCCTCACGCTGCTGACCGGCTGCCAGGGCGTGAACGGCGGCGGCTGGGCGCATTACGTCGGGCAGGAGAAATGCCGCCCGGTCACCGGCTGGTCCACGCTGGCATTCGGCCTGGACTGGCAGCGCCCGCCGCGGCAGATGCAGGGCACCGTGTTCTGGTACCTGACCAACGACCAGTGGCGCTACGACCCGTTCACCGCCGAGTCGTTCGCCTCGCCGCTGGGCACGGGCACGTTCGCCGGACGCACGGCCGCCGACAATATCGCGCTGGCGAGCAGGCTGGGCTGGATGCCGAGCTACCCGACGTTCGACCGCAATCCGCTCGACCTGGTGGACGAGGCCGAGGCCGCGGGCAAGACCGCGCCGGAGCACGTGGTGGACGGACTGAAGTCCGGCGACCTGAAATTCGCCTGCGAGGACCCGGACGCGCCGGAGAACTTCCCACGCTGCCTGACCGTGTGGCGGGCGAACCTGCTCGGCTCCTCC
The DNA here is from genome assembly GCF_052545135.1 of Nocardia aegles. Taxonomy (NCBI): domain Bacteria; kingdom Bacillati; phylum Actinomycetota; class Actinomycetes; order Mycobacteriales; family Nocardiaceae; genus Nocardia; species Nocardia aegles. The sequence continues at coordinate 6,104 of NZ_JBQWRI010000021.1, read as the reverse complement.
GGCAAAGGCAACGAGTACTTCCAGCGCCACCTGCTCGGCGCCGACTCCAACCTGCAGGCCACGGAAGCCACCGGCGTGCGGCCGCAGGAGCTGAACTGGCGCGAGACCGCCGCCACCGGCAAGCTGGATCTGCTGCTGTCGCTGGACTTCCGGATGACCAGCACCACGCTGTTCTCCGACATCGTGCTGCCCGCCGCCACCTGGTACGAGAAGCACGACCTGTCTTCCACCGACATGCACCCGTTCGTGCACGCCTTCTCCCCGGCCATCTCGCCGCCCTGGGAAGCCAAGACCGACTTCGACGCCTTCCACCGGATCGCCCGCGGCTTCTCCTGGATGGCCGAGAAGCATCTGGGCAAGCGCAAGGACATCGTCGCGGTGCCGTTGCAGCACGACTCGCCGGACGCGACAGCGCAGGCGGGCGGGCGCGTGCTGGACTGGAAAGCCGGTGAGTGCGAACCGATTCCGGGCAAGACCATGCCGAAACTGGTCGTGGTCGAACGCGACTACCCGAAGGTCGCGGAGAAGATGGCCGCGCTCGGGCCGCTGGTCGACACGCTCGGTGTCACCACGAAGGGCGTCACCACCTACCCCGACCAGGAGGTCGAGTACCTGGCCGGAGTGAACGGCACGGTGGTGTCCGGCATCGCGCGGGGCCGCCCGTCGCTGGCCAAGGACACGCATGCGGCCGAGGCGATCCTCGCGCTGTCGGGCACCACCAACGGCAGGCTCGCGGTGGAGGGTTTCCACGCGCTGGAACGCCGCACCGGAACGAAACTCGCCGATCTGGCCGCCGAGCACGAGGGCAAGCGGATCACTTTCGCCGACACCCAAGCGCGTCCGGTGCCGGTGATCACCTCGCCGGAATGGTCGGGCAGCGAGACCGGCGGACGCCGGTACTCGCCGTTCACCATCAACACCGAGCGGCTCAAGCCCTGGCACACGCTCACCGGGCGGCAGCACTTCTACCTCGATCACGACTGGATGATCGAACTCGGCGAGCAGCTGCCGATCTTCCGGCCGCCGCTGGACATGACCGCGCTGTTCCGCGAGCCCTCGATCGGCGAGGTCGGTGCGAAGGGCGTCACGGTGCGCTATCTGACGCCGCACTCGAAGTGGTCGATCCACTCCGCTTACCAGGACAACCTGCACATGCTGACGCTCTCGCGCGGCGGGCAGACGATCTGGATGTCCGATCGCGACGCGGCGAAGATCGGCGTGGCCGACAACGACTGGATCGAGGCGATCAACCGCAACGGCATCGTGGTCGCCCGCGCCATCGTCAGCCACCGGATGCCGGAAGGCACGGTGTTCATGTATCACGCCCAGGACCGCGCGGTGGACGTGCCGCGCATCGAAGGCCTCGGCGAGGACACCAAGGGCCGGGGCAAGCGCGGCGGCATTCACAACGCGCTCACCCGCATCATGATCAAGCCCTCGCATCTCATCGGCGGCTACGCGCAGCAGTCCTTCGCGCTGAACTATCACGGCCCCACCGGAAATCAGCGCGACGAGGTGACCACGATTCGCAGGCGCTCGCAGGAAGTGAAGTACTGACATGGGCGGCACGCGGGCACCATCCACCGACGCGAGAAAGCGGTACTGACATGCGCGTCATGGCACAGCTGGCCATGGTGATGAACCTGGACAAGTGCATCGGCTGCCACACCTGCTCGGTCACCTGTAAGCAGGCGTGGACCAATCGCGGCGGTACCGAGTACGTCTGGTTCAACAACGTGGAAACCCGTCCGGGACAGGGCTACCCGCGGCAGTATCAGGATCAGGAGAAGTGGAAGGGCGGCTGGACGCTGAACAAGCGCGGCAAGCTCACGCTGAAGTCCGGGTCCCGGCTGAAGCGGCTGCTGAACATCTTCGCCAACCCGGATCTGCCCACGGTCGAGGACTACTACGAGCCGTGGAGCTATGACTACGACAACCTGCTGTCCTCGCCGCCGGTCGACACCACGCCGGTCGCGCGGCCCAAATCGCTGATCACGGGCGAGGACACGCAGGTCACCTGGGGCGCGAACTGGGACGACGACCTCGGCTCCGGCCCCGAGCAGGTCGGCCGGGACCCGCTGCTGGCGAAACTCTCGCAGCAGGTGAAACTGGAGTTCGAAGAGACCTTCATGTTCTACCTGCCGCGCATCTGCGAGCACTGCCTGAACCCCTCCTGCGCGGCGTCCTGCCCGTCCGGCGCGATCTACAAGCGCGCCGAGGACGGCATCGTGCTGGTCGACCAGGACAAGTGCCGCGGCTGGCGGCAGTGCGTGTCGGGCTGCCCGTACAAGAAGATCTACTTCAACCACAAGACGGGTAAGGCGGAGAAGTGCACCTTCTGCTACCCGCGCGTGGAGGTCGGCATTCCGACGGTGTGCTCGGAGACCTGCGTCGGGCGGCTGCGCTACATCGGCGTCATGCTCTACGACGCCGACGCGGTGCTCGAGGCGGCGTCCGTCACCGACGACAAGGATCTCTACCCCGCGCAGCTCGGAGTGTTCCTCAATCCGCACGACCCGAGGGTGATCGCGGAGGCGGAGCGAGCCGGTATCTCGCCGGAATGGCTTCAGGCGGCGCAGGATTCGCCGGTCTACCGGCTGATCGTGGACTACCAGATCGCGCTACCGCTGCATCCGGAGTACCGCACCATGCCGATGGTCTGGTACGTGCCGCCGCTGTCGCCGGTGGTGGATGTGCTCAGCGAGACCGGGCACGACGGCGAGAACGTGTCGAACCTGTTCGGCGCCATCGACGCGCTGCGCATCCCGGTGGAGTACCTGGCCGAGCTGTTCACCGCGGGTGATGTGGGACCGGTGCGCGCCGCCCTGCAACGCCTGGCCGCCATGCGCTCGTTCATGCGGTCGGTGAACCTCGGCGAGGAGCCCGATCCCTCGATCGCGCCGTCGGTGCGGCTGGAACCGGAGGAGATCGAGTCGATGTACCGGCTGCTGGCCATCGCCAAGTACGAGCACCGCTACGTCATCCCGACCGGCGCGGGAGCGCGTGCGCACGAACTGGATTCGCTCGCCACCGGGTGCAGCTTGGACACCGACGGCGGTCCCGGCATGACGGCGTTCGACCAGATGGTGGAGAAGTTCCACCTCACCGACGCCAACGGCGCGGCGCCGGAGCAGAAGTCGTCCCGGATCAACCTGCTGAACTGGGACGGCAGGAGCACCGAGGGTCTGGTGCCGGGCAATGGCGCCGCGAACGCGCACGGCAACGGCAACGGCAACGGCAACGGGCACGCCACCGGCGCGAGCAACCCGCACGCGAGCGGTGCGGGCAACGGGAACGGTCCGAGTAACGAGCACGCGTCGAGCGACGCCGCCTCCGGTGATCCGGCTTCCGCGCCCAGCGGAGCGGCGCGATGAGCCTGCTGAAGCTGCGCCGCCGCCCGGAAGCGGTAGTCGAACTCGCCCAGCGCGACCGCCAGCTGGTGTGGCGGATCGCCGCGCTGCTGCTGGATTACCCGACCCAGCAGACATTGGCCATGATCGACCAATTGAACAGCGCAGCAGCCGGTTTGCCCGACGAGGTACGCGCGCACCTGAGCGCCTGCCTCGACTATTTGCGGACCACCCCGCCGCTGGAACTCGCGGCCGCCTACGTCGCGACGTTCGACCTGCGCCGCCGCGCCAGCCTGCATCTGACCTTCTACGCCTACGGCGACACCCGCAAGCGCGGGATGGCGCTGTTGCGGTTCAAGCACGCCTACCGGCACGCCGGGGTGGAACTCGGGGACGAGGAACTGCCCGATCACCTGCCGGTGCTGCTGGAGTTCGCCGCCACCGTCGATCCGATCGGGGGCGAACGGCTGCTCGGCGAGCACGTTCCGGTGCTGGAGCTGCTGCGACTCTCGCTATCGGACAACGACTCTCCCTATGCGGGAGTGCTCGCGGCGATCGGGGCCACGCTGCCGCCGCCGACCACCGCCGACCGCAGGCGCATCGCCGAACTCGCCGCCCAGGGCCCGCCCGAAGAGGAAGTCGGGCTGGAACCCTTCGCGATGGACCCCGCCCTGTTCGACGGATCGGAAGGCCGACGATGAACGCTTCCCCGCATCTGCCGGTCTCGCTGTGGCTGATCCTGCCGTACGTCGCGTTCACGTCGTTCGTGCTCGGGCACCTGTGGCGGTACCGCAACGACCAGTTCGGCTGGACCACCCGATCTTCGCAGATCTACGAGAGCCGCCTGCTGCGGCTGGGCAGTCCGCTGTTCCACTTCGGCATGCTCGGAGTGTTCGGCGGGCACGTGGTCGGAGTGCTCATCCCGGAGTCGTGGACCTCCGCCGTCGGCATCTCCGAGCAGGTCTATCACCTGGTCGCCGTCGGGGCGGGCTCGGTGGCGGGCCTGGCCGTGCTGGCCGGCGTCGGTATCCTGCTCTACCGCCGTGTCACCGTTCCCGCCGTGCGCAAGGCGACCACGGGCAACGACAAGCTGATGTACGGGCTGCTGGCCGCGGCATTGGTCACCGGCCTGCTCAACACCTGGGGCAGCAACCTGCTGTGGGGCACCTACAACTACCGCGAGACGGTGTCACCCTGGTTCCGCGGTCTGTTCACCCTCAGCCCGCAACCCGAGCTCATGGTGGATACCCCGTGGACCTTCCAACTGCACGGGCTGGTCGTGCTCGTCCTGATCGGGCTGTGGCCGTATACCCGGCTCGTGCACATGTTCAGTGCGCCGGTCGGCTACCTGGTGCGGCCGTATGTGGTCTACCGCAGCAAGGAATACAACGGACCGGACAAGCGCCGTTACGCCCGCGCGTGGGACGCGCCCGTGACGCCCGAACGCTGGCGCTGACCACGCCGTCGCGCGAGACCTCGCCCGGACAGCGGCGTCCGGGCGAGGTCTTCGGCGTTCGCCGCGGGTCGGCCCGATCAGGCGTTGTCGTAGGCGTCCTGGAGAACCGCGAGATCGAGTTTGGACATCGACCGCAGGGCGGTGCCGACGGCGATGGTCTTGGCGGGATCGTCACCGCTCATCAGCTTCGGCAGCGCCGAGGGCACTACCTGCCAGGACAGGCCGTAGCGGTCCTTCAGCCAGCCGCAGGGGCCGGGCTCGCCGCCGTCCGCGGTGAGCGCGTCCCACAGTCGGTCGACCTCCGCCTGGGTGTCCACGACCACCTGCAGCGACGCGGCGTCGGTGAGCGGATGGTCCGGACCGCCGTTCATGAGCGTGACCGCCTGACCATCCAGGTCCAGCGAGACGATGAACGCGGAGCCGTCGGAGTTGCGCGAGACGTCGACCACTCGCGAGTTCGGGATCACCGATGCGTACAAGGCGGCGGCGTCCTCGGCGGTGTTGTCGAACCAGAAGAAGGTGTTGACGGACATGATGTGCTCCTGTGCTGTGGCGTGACCTGCTGTCACCTACTGGTCGGAGCCGTCCGCCCCCCTTCGACATAGTTCGCGAGAATTCCCGAAATTTTTTTCGGCCGCGTTTCACCGCAGTCCGCCAGGTGGTCACTGAATAACCGCTACAACCCCAGGTCGTTCCCCCTTTTCGCAGGCAGAATCCATCGATCTCGACGGTAACCAGGCATACGCTGATGTTTGACCACCATGATGTGGTCTACCCCACTTCTGGGGACATCAAGTCTCGGCGCCCCGGCTTCGCAGGGCGGTGGCGGCCGAGGCGAGCAAGGAGTGAGTAATGAAAGGTGGAGCAAAAATCGCGTTAGGGGTGGGTCTGGGGTACCTGCTCGGCCGCACGAAGAAAATGCGTTTCGCGATGACGCTGGCAGGCGCCGTGCTGGCGAGGCGATCCACGGGAGCGCCCGCCGAACTGCTCGAGCGCGGCACGGAGCTGCTGAAATCGACACCGGAGTTGACCCGGATCACCGACACCGTGCGTGACGAGTTGGTCGGCGCGGCGCGCGCGGCCGCGGTCACCGCGGCCAGCAACCGCATCGATGCGCTCAGCGACCGGTTGCAGCGGGGGACGACGCTCCTGGCGGGCGAGGATCGCCGTGGCTCGCAGGCGGCGGATTTCGAGGAGGACGAAGAGCGGGCGCCCGAGGCCGAGTACGAGGACCAGGAGCAAGAACCCGAGGCCGAGTACGAAGACGAGGAGCAAGAACCCGAGGCCGAGTACGAAGA
>NZ_JBQWRI010000020.1:0-21726 GCF_052545135.1 Nocardia aegles | reverse complement strand
CCACCAAGGGGCCGCGAACACCCAGCGCCGCAGGCGCTGGAAAACAAACACAGCCGCGAACACCCAGCGCCGCAGGCGCTGGAAATTAGACACAGCTCACTACGACAGCCTGTAGTGCATCCGGCACAATGGGCGCATGGGCAATGTCTTCGACCTGAGCACGGTGGCCAAGCGGTTTCGTTTCATCGCGGTGCTCGAGGCGATCTCCTGGGTGCTGCTGATCATCGGCATGGTGTTCAAGCGGATTCCCGAGCCGGTGCTGTGGCCGGTCAAGGTGTTCGGGATGACGCACGGCATCGTGTTCGTGCTGTTCGTGATCACCGCGATCGTGGCGGCGCGCGAGCTGGGCTGGAATGCCAAGATCACCGTTCTCGCGCTGCTGTCGAGCATCCCGCCGTTCTGCACGGTGCTGTTCGAGGTGTGGGCGGTGCGCACGGGACGGTTGGGTGAGCTGAGCAACGCCGATTCGATCGAGTCCGGGGCCCCCGCATCCGCCACGTCGTGACAAACTGGAGATCGTGAATCGACCAGCCGCACGCCGTCCTTCGCCCGCTGTCGCCGCCGCCATGTCCGGCGCGGTCGATCTGTCCAGCCTGAAGCAGCCCGCGGGAGGCGCGGGCGGTCCGGCCGGTGGCGACTACGCGGTTTCCGAGGCCGATTTCGAGACCAAGGTCCTGCGCCGTTCGATGCAGGTGCCCGTGGTGGTCGTGCTGTACTCGCAGCGCAGTCCGGGCAGCGTCGAACTGGTGCGGACGCTGGAACGTCTGGTGGCCGCCGACGGCGGCGCCTGGGATCTGGCCGCCGTCGAGGCCGAGGCCAATATGCGCATCGCGCAGGCGCTGCGGGTGCAGGGCATCCCGACCGTCATCGCGATCGCGGCCGGGCAGCCGCTGGCCGATTTCGAGGGCGCCCAGCCGGAGCCGCAGGTGCGGCAATGGCTGAACGCCGTGGTCGAGGCGGTGGCGGGCAAGCTGGAGGGCGGCGCGCAGCCGCAGCCGCAGGTGGAGGACCCACGTTTCGCGGCGGCCGAGGCGGCGCTGGAGCAGGGTGACCTGGCCGGCGCCGAGGCCGCCTACCAAGCGATTCTCGACGCTGAACCCGCGAACGAAGAGGCCAAGGGCGCGCTGCGGCAGCTGCGCTTCCTCGCCCGGGCACAGGAACTGCCGGAGTCGGCGATCGCGGATGCCGACGCCGACCCGTCGAACGTCGATGCGGCGATCCGCGCCGCCGATCTGGAACTGTTCCAGCAGCGGCCCGAAGCAGCCTTCGATCGGCTGATCGCCGTTGTCAAGCGGACTTCCGGCGACGAGCGCACCAAGGTGCGCACCCGGCTGCTGGAGTTGTTCGAGCTGTTCGATCAGGCCGAGCCGTTCGTCGTGGCCGCGCGCCGCAAGCTGGCCGCGGCACTGTACTGAGTCGGCTCGCGGCCGCGAACGGGTTCGTGATGTGGCCGCTGGGTCCGATGTCGTCCGGGAGCGTGCGAAGAGCGCATCGTGACCAGGCCAGGGGGTGGCGCGCTCCGCGCGATGATCGAATGATCTCGGGAGTGAGTGCTTCCACATCCGCCGCCGGGCAGTAGCGGGTCGGACGTTCCGCCCGTGTGAGCGTCGACAGGGCCGTGGGATCGGCGCGCCGCCCGCTCCGGGGTTCGCCGCTAGGCGGGGCGCAGCCACACCGCGCCGTGTGGTGCGAGCGTCACGGTGGCGGAGGCGGGCCGGTCGTGCCACGGCTCATCGGTCGCCATCACCTCGCCGAGGTTGCCGAGGCCGGAGCCGCCGTAGTCCGCGGCGTCGGTGTTGAGGATCTCCAGCCAAGGGCCCCGGCGCGGCAGGCCGACCCGGTAAGCGTCGTGCGTCGACCCGGAGAAGTTGTAGACGCAGGCCACCACCGAGCCGTCGGAGCCGTAACGCAGGAACGCCAGCACGTTGTTCGCGCGGTCGTTCGCCTCGATCCAGGCATAGCCGCCGGGGGCGGTGTCCTGGCTCCACAGGGCGGGTTGGGCGCGGTAGACCGCGTTCAGATCGCGCACCAGGGTAGTGATGCCCTGGTGCAGTGGGTTGTCCTGTTCGTGCCAGTCCAGGCCGCGATCATGCGACCATTCCCGGAACTGGCCGAAGTCCTGCCCCATGAACAGCAGCTGTTTACCAGGGTGTGCCCACATATAGGCCAGCAGCGCGCGCACGCCCGCGGCTTTGGCGAAATCGTCACCCGGCATCCGGGTCCACAGCGTGCCTTTGCCGTGCACGACCTCGTCATGGCTGATCGGCAGGACGTAATTCTCGCTCCAGGCGTAGACCAGCGAGAAGGTGATCTCGTTGTGGTGCCAGGAGCGGTGCACCGGATCGCGGCCGAGGAACCCGAGGGTGTCGTGCATCCAGCCCATGTTCCATTTCATGGTGAAGCCGAGACCGCCGACGTCGATGCCGCGGGTGACGCCGGGCCAGGTGGTCGACTCCTCGGCGATCGTCATGACGCCGGGGTGCTGCCGGTGCAGCGTGTCGTTGAGGTCTTGCAGGAAGTCGACGGCCTCCAAATTCTCCCGGCCGCCGTGCACGTTGGGCTCCCACTGGCCTTCGGCGCGGGAATAGTCCAGGTACAGCATGGAGGCGACCGCGTCGACGCGCAGGCCGTCGATGTGGAATTCCTCGATCCAGTAGCGCGCGTTGGCGATCAGGAAGTTGCGCACCTCGGGTCGGCCGAAGTCGAACACATAGGTGCCCCAGTCGAGTTGCTCGCCCCGCCGCGGGTCGGCGTGCTCGTAGAGCGGGGTGCCGTCGAATCGGGCCAATGCCCACTCGTCGCGCGGGAAGTGGGCGGGGACCCAGTCCAGCAGGACGCCGATGCCGGCCGCGTGCATCCGGTCGACGAACGCGCGGAAGTCGTCCGGGGAACCGAATCGTGCCGTCGGGGCGTAGTAGGAGGTCACCTGGTAGCCCCAGGAGCCACCGAACGGATGCTCGGCGATGGGGAGCAACTCGATGTGGGTGTATCCGGTCGCCCGCACGTACTCCGCGAGCTGATCGGCCAGTTCGCGGTAGCCTAGGCCGGGCCGCCACGAACCGAGATGCACCTCGTAGACGCTCATCGGGGCGCGGGTGGGGTCGGTCGCCGCGCGCTGCGCGAGCCAGGCGCTGTCCTGCCACACGTGGTGGCTTTCGGTGACCACCGACGCCGTCGCCGGAGGATGTTCGGTGGCGAAGGCCAGCGGGTCGGCGTGATCGACGGTGCGCCCGTCGGCGCCGTGCACACGGTATTTGTACTTGGCGCCGGGCTCGACGCCGGGGACGAAGACCTCCCAGATCCCGGACGATCCCAGCGTGCGCATCGGGGCGGTGTTGCCGCTCCAGCCGTCGAAGTCGCCGATCACGGTGACGCCGCGCGCGTTCGGCGCCCACACCGCGAACGATGTGCCCGCAACGTCACCGTCGAGGGTCGTGTAGCGGCGCGGGTGTGCCCCGAGCACATCCCACAGGCGTTCGTGGCGGCCCTCGCCGATCAGATGGAGGTCGAGCTCGCCCAACGTGGGGAGGAAGCGGTAGCCGTCGGCGCCGATGACGGTCTGGCCGCCCGGGTAGGTCGTCACGACGCGGTAGTCCATGATCTCCGGGTAGGGCAGTACCGCGGCGAACACGCCGTGGCCCAGGGACTTCAGCACGTGCTCGTCGCCGCCGACGCGCACCGACACCGTTTCCGCGTGCGGGCGCAGCACCCGGACGGCCATGCCCTCGGGATGAGGGTGCGCGCCGAGTACGGTGTGCGGGTCGGAGTGGGTGCCTGCCGCGAGCAGCATGAGGTCGCGACGTTTCATCGGAAGGTCCTGCGGTAGGCCAGCTCGGTGCGCGCCTGCTGGGAGACCGGGGGCAGGGCGATGACGTGCGCGACGGCACGCGCCGGGTCCAAGCGCACGTAATTGGTCTGCGCCCAGTGGTATTCCTCACCGCTGACCTCGTCGTACACCACCGGGTGGTCGTGCCACTCGCGGCCGATCGCGGGGAGGTCGAGCGAGAGCATCCCCCATTCGGCGCCGAAGGGGTTGAGATTCACCACGACCAGCACCGCGTCGCCACTGGCGGGATCGATCTTGGAGTAGGCGAGCAGCGCGTCGTTGTCCACGTGGTGGAAACGCAAGCAGCGCAATTGTTGCAAGGCGGGGTGCGCCCGGCGGATCTCGTTGAGCCGGGTGAGCCAGGGCTCCAGCGATTCCCCGCGCGCGAGTGCCTCGGCGAACGGGCGCGGACGCAACTCGTACTTCTCCGAATCGAGGTACTCCTCGCTGTCCGGGCGCACCGCTTGATGTTCGAACAGCTCGAAGCCGGAGTAGACGCCCCAGGTCGGGGCGAGGGTGGCGGCCAGGACGGCGCGGATGGCGAACATTCCCGGCCCGCCGTGCTGGAGGCTCTCGTGCAGGATGTCCGGGGTGTTCACGAAGAGGTTCGGGCGGGCCTCGTCGGCTTTCGCCGCCAACTCGTTGCCGAACTCGGTCAGCTCCCATTTGGCGACCCGCCAGGTGAAATACGTGTAGGACTGGCTGAATCCGCGCCGGGCGAGCCCGTAGAGCCGGGCGGGGCGGGTGAACGCCTCGGACAGGAAGATGACGTCCGGGTCGGTGCGCCACACGTTCGCGATCAGCCACTCCCAGAAGTCGGCGGGCTTGGTGTGCGGGTTGTCGACGCGGAAAATATGGACGCCGAGCGCGATCCAGTGTTTGACCACTCGCAGCACTTCGGCGTAGAGGCCGTCGGGATCGTTGTCGAAGTTGACGGGGTAGATGTCCTGGTACTTCTTCGGCGGGTTCTCCGCGTAGGCGATGGTGCCGTCGGGCAGGGTGGTGAACCACTCGGGGTGCGCCTGCACCCATGGATGATCCGGCGCGCACTGCAAGGCGAGGTCGAGCGCCACCTCGAGGCCCAGTTCCCGCGCCGCCGCGACGAATTCGGCGAAGTCGGCTTCGGTGCCGAGTTCCGGATGCACGGCATCGTGACCGCCGTGCTTCGAGCCGATGGCCCACGGCGAACCGACGTCGCCCGGCTCGGTGGTGAGGCTGTTGTTGCGGCCCTTGCGGTTGATCTCGCCGATCGGGTGGATCGGTGGCAGGTACACCACGTCGAAGCCCATGGCGGCGATGCGCGGAAGTTCCTTGGCGGCCGTGACGAAGGTGCCGTGGACCGGCTTGCCGGTGGCGTCGCGGCCGCCGGTCGAGCGAGGAAAGAATTCGTACCAGGAGCCGTAGAGCGCACGGTGCCGCTCGACCAGGACGGTGTGTTGCGGCCCTCGGGTGACCAGGTCGCGCAGCGGTGTGGCGCGCAGGATCTCGGCGACCTCCTCGGTGAAGGCCGGGGCCACCCGTGCGGGCAGTTGATCATCGCCGCGCAACGCCGCCGCGACCGTGCGCAAGCGCTCGAACTGCTTCTTCGGAACGGCCTTGGCCGCACGGTCGAACAGCCGGGCGCCCAGCTCCAGATCGTTGGCCAGGTCGGCGGCGCTCTGCCCGACGGCCAGCTTCGCCTCGATCGCCGATCGCCAGGTCGCGATCGGATCGCTCCAGCCTTCGATCCGGTAGGTCCACACTCCCGGCGTGTTCGGCGTGAAGGTCGCGTTGAAGACGTCGGGCTCGTCGTCCGGCGTCATGCGGACGCGCGTGGGCCGCGACGCGCCGGGTGCACGCACGACCAGTGTGGCGGCGACGGCGTCGTGCCCCTCCCGCCATACCACGGTGCGCACCGGGAATACCTCGCCGACCACCGCCTTGGCGGGCCGGCCGCCTGGGATGGACGGGGCAGTGTCATCGATAGCGATGCGGCCGGTCACGGTCCCCAACCTACCGGCAACCGGCCTTTCGGACCGGATCAGCCGACTTTCGGGCACCGTCGCGGCCGGTCACCGCGCGGCGGGCCGGGCTTGACCCGCCGGCTCCGGGAGAGCTGCCCGGGCGGCCACGGCCCGCCGGTGTGGCCACCCGGGCGCTCAACTCGACGTGCCCGAAACGCCGATCACGGCATGACCATGCACGCGAAGCCGAGGTTCATCCCGTTGCCCACCGTCATCGCCGGTGACGTCCACGCGGGGGTGGAGCCTTGCGTCGCGGAAATGGTGTGTTGCCCGCTCGCCTGCGGGATCCAGACCGTGGTGGCCTGGTTGCCCACCACCGGTGCGGGATTCGGTGAGAAGGTGCCTCCGGCACTGTCGGCGAACTGCACGGATTCGGTCGAGGGACTGTTGTCCACGGTCGCGGTCACCCGGTATTGGCAGTTGGTTCCGTAGTTCCCGAAACCGAAACTGGTGCCCTGGGCCGGGCTCGCGGTCGCCGTCGTGACCGCCGCGCCGGCGGCGGGTGCGACGAGAACGAACGCCGCCGCGAGAGCTCCGAACCCCGTGGTCGCCGCTCCAGCGCGCGACCAGCGCCGATCGCGGGCGCGATTTGGGTGTGCTGTCATCCACATCTCGATCACTCCCGTACTGATTCGGTTGATGCGGCCGGTTGGTCCGCACAGCTTGTGGGTTTGCCCGGCGTTCCCGAGTTCACAAGCGAGCGCGGGTCTCGATCGGGTAGCGGAAACGCGGGTACGGGTGCGCCTCGCGTGGCCGTTCCGTGACGAAGCAGAGCGTTACCCAAGATCGGGTTCGTCGCCCGGATCGGCGGGCACCACCGGGAAACCCGCTGGTCGGGAGGTTGTTCCGGGGCGAGGTCACGCGCGGCGCGCGTCCCGCGGTCGCCGTGTAGGTTCTACCCAATGAAGGCATTGCGTCGTTTCACCGTCCGTGCCCATCTGCCCGAGCGACTGGCGGCCCTGGGCGAACTCGCCACGAATCTGCGCTGGTCGTGGCATCCGCCGACGCAGGACCTGTTCGCCGCGCTGGATCCGCGGCGCTGGCAGGAGATGGGGCACGATCCGGTCCGGATACTCGGCGAGGTGCCCGCGGCACGGCTGGACGAGCTGGCCGCCGACCCCGGCTACGTCGCGCGGGTGGACGCCGCGGTGGCGGACCTGCGGGAGTACCTGGCGGCGCCGGGCTGGTTCCAGCGCCGGGCAGGTGAGGAAGGGGTGCGTGGCATCGCCTACTTCTCGATGGAGTTCGGCGTCACCGAGGTGTTGCCGAACTATTCGGGTGGCCTGGGCATCCTGGCCGGAGATCACCTGAAGGCCGCCTCCGACCTCGGCCTGCCGCTGATCGGCGTGGGATTGCTGTACCGCTCGGGCTACTTCCGGCAGTCGCTGACGACCGACGGCTGGCAAGCCGAGCACTATCCGGCGCTGGATCCGCAGGGCCTGCCGCTGCGGGCACTCACCTCCGAAGGCTCGCCGGTGCTCATCCACGTCGCGATGCCCGACCGCAGGGTGCTGCGGGCTCGGGTGTGGATCGCGCAGGTCGGCCGGGTTCCGCTGCTGCTGCTGGACTCCGACATCACCGAGAACGACCCGGAACTGCGCGCGGTCACCGACCGGTTGTACGGCGGTGACCAGGAGCATCGCATCCGCCAAGAGATCCTCGCCGGCATCGGCGGTGTGCGGGCGGTGCGCGCGTACACCGCGTCCGCCGGACTGCCCGATCCCGACGTGTTCCATATGAACGAAGGCCACGCGGGCTTCCTCGGCGTGGAGCGGATCCGCGAATTCGTCGCGGCCGGGCAGGATTTCGATTCCGCGCTGGCCGCCGTGCGAGCGGGCACGGTATTCACCACGCATACGCCGGTCCCCGCGGGCATCGACCGGTTCCCGATGCCGATGGTGCGCCGCTATTTCGGCGGTGCGCACGGGGAATCCGAATCCGCTCTGCTGCCGGGCCTTTCGGTGGACCGGATCGTTGCGCTCGGCCGGGAGGCCGACCCGTCGGTCTTCAACATGGCGCACATGGGCCTGCGGCTCGCGCAGCGTGCCAACGGCGTGTCGAAGCTGCACGGCGAGGTGAGCCGCTCCATGTTCGCTTCGCTGTGGCCGGGCTTCGATCCGGCCGAGGTGCCGATCGGTTCGGTCACCAATGGTGTGCACGCCACCACCTGGGCGGCGCGGGAGTGGGTGGACAAGGCGCGCGAGCACATCGGCGCGGAGCTGGTCGAAGAGGGGCGCGGCTGGGAGCGGCTGCGCGAGGTCGATCTCACCGAGTTGTGGTCGACCCGCAACACCCTGCGCGGCATCCTCGTCGACGAGGTGCGCCGCAGGCTGCGCGCGTCCTGGCTGGAGCGCGGCGCCGCGGAGGCCGAACTCGGCTGGGTCAACGGTGTTTTCGACCCGGACGTGCTGACCGTCGGGTTCGCGCGCCGGGTGCCGACCTACAAGCGACTCACCCTGATGCTGCGCGATCCGCAGCGGCTGCGCGCCCTGCTGCTCGACCCGCGGCGGCCGGTGCAGTTGGTCGTCGCGGGCAAGAGCCACCCGGCCGACGACGGCGGCAAGGCGCTGATCCAGCAGGTGGTCCGGTTCGCCGACGATCCGGAGGTGCGGCATCGGATCGTCTTCCTGCCCGACTACGACATGTCGATGGCTCGCTACCTGTACTGGGGCTGCGACATCTGGCTGAACAACCCGTTGCGCCCCCTGGAGGCCTGCGGCACCTCCGGTATGAAATCCGCGCTGAACGGCGGACTCAATCTCTCCATCCGGGACGGCTGGTGGGACGAGATGTACGACGGCGAGAACGGGTGGGCCATTCCGACCGCGGAGGGCGTGCGGGACGAACACCGCCGCGACGATCTGGAGGCCGCCGCGCTCTACGACCTGTTCGAGCGTGCGGTGGCGCCGCGCTTCTACGAGCGCGACGCGTCCGGAATGCCGGTGCGCTGGGTCGAGATGGTTCGCCACACCCTGCAGACGCTGGGGCCGAAGGTGCTGGCTTCGCGGATGGTCCGGGACTACGCGGTGGAGTACTACGCTCCCGCCGCCGCGGCGTCGCAGCGGGCGACGGCCGACGATTTCGCGGTGGCGCGCGCCATCGCCGAGTACCGCCACCGAGTGGAGTCGGCGTGGCCCTCGGTCAAGGTGGTCCAGGTGGACAGTGCGGGGCTGCCGGATACGCCGGTGATCGGGGCGCGGCTGTCGCTCACCGCGCGGGTCGAGCTCGGTGGGTTGAGCGTGGCCGACGTGGTGGTGCAGGCGGTGCTCGGCCGGGTGTCGGCGACCGACGATCTCTCCGACACCACGACGATCCCGATGACGCATGTCGGGTCCGACTCCGGCGCCGAGCTGTTCACGGTGGACACGCCGTTGCCGCTGTCCGGTGCGGTCGGGTACACCGTGCGTGTGCTGCCGCACAACGATCTGCTGGCCTCCGACGCCGAGTTCGGGTTGGTCTCCGCTCCGAGCGCGTAGCGGGGTGGCTCCGGTCACGGTGGCGCCGCCGCGGGTGTCGCCGGTAGTGAACCGTCGGCTACCGTGCCAGTGGCCCGCCCCGATTCGTTCCTCGACTGGAGTCACCCATGGTCACCGACGTCCTGCACCGGACCCGCGGACGCCTCGACCGATACTTCGGGGTTCGCTCGACCGGCTCGACCGTCAAGCGTGAACTGATGGCGGGGACGGTCACGTTCCTGGCCATGTCGTACGTCCTCGCGGTCAACCCCGCGGTGCTCGGCGATCAGGGCGCGCTGGGGGACAAGGGCATCCCGATGCAGGCGGTGTTCACCGCGACCGCTGTCGCCGCGGTGTTCGGCACGCTGGTCATGGGGCTGTGGGCGCGGTATCCGATCGCGCTCGCGCCGGGCATGGGACTCAACGCGTTCTTCGCCTACACGGTGGTCCTCGGTATGGGGATTCCCTGGCAGGTCGCGCTGTCGGGCACCTTCCTGTCCGGCGCGATCTTCTTCGTCCTCGCGGTGACGAGGGTTCGCGAACGCATCCTCAACGCGATCCCGATGCAATTGAAGCTCGCCGTCGGCGCGGGCATCGGATTGTTCGTGGCCTTCCTCGGCCTGAAGAACGCCGGGATCGTGGTGAACAGCGAAGCGACGCTGGTCACCCTGGGCGACTTCACCAAGGGCACCACCTTGCTCGCGCTGTTCGGGTTGCTGGTGACAGTGGTGTTCCTCGTGCGCGGCCGGCACGGCGCCGTGCTCTACGGCATCGTGCTGACCACGATCGTCGGCATCGTCAGCGGCTTGGTCGCGTTGCCCAAGGGCTTGTTCGCCGCGCCGAAGGGGCTCGAGCAGACCTTCGGTCAGGCGATCGTCCACCTGCCCGACGCGTTCACCGGTGAGCTGGTCGTCGTGGTGTTGACCATGCTGTTCGTCGATTTCTTCGACGCCTCCGGCACGCTGATCGGCGTCGCGAACCAGGCCGGGCTGCTGGACCGTAACGGCAGGTTGCCGCGCGCGGCGAGCGCGCTGGCGGCCGACTCGGTGGGCACTATGGCGGGCGCGGTCATCGGCACCTCGACCACCACCGCCTATGTGGAATCGACCGCGGGTGTCTCGGCGGGCGGACGGACCGGGCTGACCGCCGTCACCACGGCGGGCTGGTTCCTGCTCGCCATGTTCTGCTATCCGATCTTCGCGGTGGTGGCGGGCTCCGGTGAGGTGACCGCGCCCGCGCTCATCGTGGTCGGCATCCTGATGGCTCGGTCGCTCGGCGAAATCGACTGGAACCGTCTGGAGTACGCCGTGCCCGCGTTCGTCACCGTCGTGATGATGCCGCTGACGTACTCCATCGCCAACGGTCTGGCGATGGGCATGCTGCTGTACCCCATCGTCATGGTGGCCAAGGGCCGCATCAAGGAGGTGCACCCGGCGATGTGGGCATTGATGCTGGTCTTCCTCGGCTACTTCTTCTTCCTCGCGGAATGACCGTTCGCCGGCCCGAGCGCTGAACCATCCTTCTCGCCCGACCGTGGAATAGACCGAGAGGTCGGGCAGTTGCCCCCGTCGTGCGATAATCGGACCGTAGTCCGCTTTCTTCGCCGAAGTAACGACCGTGTCCGGGAACGACAGCGCAGGGATGAGACAACCATGACTATCAGATCCGTACTCGACAGAACGGGAACCGACACCGAACTGGACCGAATCGCCCCCGACATCGGCTTGCTGATCGTGCGGGTCGTCTTCGGCGGCCTGCTCGCGGCGCACGGGGCGCAGAAGCTCTTCGGCTGGTGGGGAGGGCCCGGTCTGCAAGCCAACGCCGACGGCTTCGAGCAGATGGGTTACAACCCCGGCAAAGTGTTCGGGACGCTGGCGGGTCTCAGCGAGTTCAGCGGCGGCCTGCTCCTGCTGCTCGGTCTGTTGACGCCGCTGGCCGGGGCGATCGTGCTGGGCACGATGATCAACGCGATCAACGCCACCTGGGCCGGTGGATTGCTGGGCGGATATGAGATGGGCCTGCTGTTCGCGGTGGTCGGCGCTGCGCTGCCCTTCACCGGGCCGGGCAAGTTCTCGTTGGACGCCGGGCGTCCGTGGGAGCGTCACGGTTTCGTGTGGGGTGTGGGCGCGCTCATCCTCGCCGTCGTGACGGGCGTGCTCACCTTGATCCTGAAGTGGGTGCTCTGAACCTACGGTGAGCCGGATTCGCGGCGCGGTGACCTCGGTCGTCGCGCCGCGAATCGGTTTATCGCACCTTCGCCGCGGCGGCCAGTCTGCTCAGTGCCTTGACCACGACCTCCGGGTCGGCTGTCGCCCAGTACGGCGGCAGCGACGCGCGCAGGTATCCGCCGTAGCGAGCGGTGGCCAGGCGCGAATCGAGGATGGCCACCACGCCGCGATCGTCGACGCTGCGCAGCAGGCGGCCGGTGCCCTGCGCGAGCAGCAGAGCCGCGTGGTTGGCTGCCACGGTCATGAAGCCGTTGCCGCCGCGCATCTCCACGGCGCGCTGCCTGGCCGCCAGCAGCGGATCGTCCGGGCGGGGGAAGGGGATGCGGTCGAGGATCACCAGGCTCAGCGACGGCCCGGGCACGTCGACGCCCTGCCACAGCGACAGCGTGCCGAACAGGGAGGTCTCCGGGTCGTCGGCGAACTTGCGGACCAACGCGCCCGTCGCGTCCTCGCCCTGGCACAGCACTGGGGTAGCCAACCGTTCGCGTAGCGCGTCGGTGGCCGCGCGGGCGGCGCGCATCGAGGAGAACAAGCCGAGGGTGCGCCCGCCCGCCGCCGTGATCAGTCGCTCGATCTCATCCAGATAGGCCGGTGCGAGCCCGTCACGGCCCGGCGCCGGGAGGTGTTTGGCGACGTAGAGAATGCCGGACTTGGCATGGTCGAACGGTGAGCCGACATCGAGCGAACTCCAGCGCACCACGTCGGTGTCCGACGGCGCCTGCGCACCGTTCGCGGTGGCCGGGTCGGTGCGATTGCCCGACTGCGCGGGCAGGCCCCAGGTGACCGCGAGACCGTCGAACGAGCCGCCGATCTGCAACGTGGCGGAGGTGAGCACCACGGTCGCGGTGCCGAAGAGCCTGCTGCGCAGCAGCCCGCCCACCGACAGCGGCGCCATCCGCAGCGACCGGCGCACGACACCCCGGATCTCGTCGGCGGCCAGCCAGATGACGTCGCGGCGAGCGGCGGGATCGGGCTCGTCGAACGCCGTCAGCGCGCGGACCGCGCTGTCGTGCACCTCGTCGAGCGCGGCCAGGGCCATGGTGCGGGCGGCGGACGTCTCCGGATCGCCCTGCGCGGTGGTGCTGCCCGGCGGCGCGAGTGCGGTGCGCGCGTTCCACGCGGCGTCGCGGATCAGGGCCAGCACCGGGGCCACGCCGTCGGGCAGGGCGTCCCACCGAGCGGCGGGCAGCTCCTCCAGCGCGGTATGCCAGGCCTCGGCGGCGCCCTCCAGCCGATCGACTTCCCGCTCGTCGATGAGTGTGGCGCAGCGCCGGGCCGCCGCGCTGATCGCGGCGGAGGTCAGTTCGGCGGTGGCAACGCCGGTGACCCGGTCTACCAGCTCGTGCGCCTCGTCGATGACCACCACGTCGTGTTCGGGCAGCACCTGGATGCCGCTGATCGCGTCGATCGCCAGCAGCGCGTGGTTGGTCACCACCACGTCGGCCTGCGCGGATTCCGTCCTGGCGCGCTCGGCGAAGCAATCCTGGCCGAAGGAGCAACGCGACTTGCCCAGGCACTCCCGCGACGACACGCTGACCTGCCGCCAAGCGCGATCGCTCACGCCGGGGGCGAGTTCGTCGCGGTCGCCGGTGTCGGTGTCGGAGGCCCACTCGTTGAGCCGTTGCACTTCGCGACCGAGCCGCGAGATCGCGAACGCGTCGAACAACTCCGCTTCCGCGGGCTCGTCCGGAACGGCGCTGTTGATCTTGTTCAGGCACAGATAGTTGTTGCGGCCTTTGAGGATCGCGAACTTCGGGGTGCGGCCGAGGGGCCCGCTCAGCGCGTCGGCCAAGCGAGGGAGGTCGCGGTCGACCAGCTGCCGCTGCAGTGCGATCGTGGCCGTGGAGACCACCACCGTGCGGCCGGTGCGCACGGCGTGGCGCAGGCTCGGCACCAGATACGCCAGCGACTTGCCGGTGCCCGTCCCGGCCTGCACGGCGAGATGCTCCTTGGTGTCGATCGCGTGGTCCACCGCCGCGGCCATCGTCACCTGCCCGGCGCGCTCCTTGCCGCCGAGCGCCTGCACGGCGGTGGCCAAGAGGTCGGAAACGGGCGGCAGTTCGGGCACGCGAGCAGCCTACTCGGCGCCTCCGACAGGTCGCCGAGACCGAACGGTCTACCGGGTGATGCTGCCTTCCAGGTCGACGCCCGCCCCCCGCATGCGGTCCAGTGCGGCGCCGACCGTTTCGGGTGCGACGCCCACGGTGAGATCGAGCAGGACGCGAGTGTCGAACCCCTCGATGCGCGCGTCCAGCGCGGTAGCGCGCACACAGTGGTCGGTCGCGATGCCCACCACGTCGACGGCGTCGACACCGCGGTCGTGCAGCCAGTCGGCCAGCCCGGTGCCGTCCTCGGTCGTGCCCTCGAACCCGGAGTAGGCCGCCGCGTACGCGCCCTTGGCGAAGACCGCCTGGATCGGCTCGGTGGTCAGGGCCGGATGGAAGTCGGCGCCCGGCGTGCCGGCCCGGCAGTGCGGGGGCCAGCTGTCGATGTAGTCGGGCTCCTCGGAGAAATGCCCACCGGGATCGATGTGGTGATCGCGGGTGGCCACGACCACCGCGTAGTTCGCGGCCGCGAGGTGCTCGCTGATCCGGCCCGCCACGGCGGCACCGCCCGCGACCGCCAGCGAACCGCCCTCGCAGAAATCGTTCTGGACGTCGACGATGATCAATGCCCGGGTCATGGCGGCCTCCCGCGGTGTGGCTGAACAACTGTTTCCGATTCTGCCGCTCGGTCGGACGCTCGTTCCGCCGACTCGCGGGAATTCACGTGCGCGATGTAAACGCCGCCCGCGCCCACGGTGATTACCGGATGCCCCTTTCGTCGGCGGCCGGATGCGCCGCCTCGTAGCACGGAGACCTCCGATGAGCCCTGTCCGACTGTTCCGCACCGTAATCGTCGCCACCACCGTGTTCCTGGCGGTCTTCTTCCTGCTCGGCTCCAGGCCCGCGGAGCCGTCGGCATGGGTGTGGTTCGGGATCACCGGAGTCGTGTTCGCACTGCTGTTCGCCGTCGGGCTACTGCTGGTGACCCGCGCCGGCCGGCGCAGGCCCTGACCTCAGGCGAAGGTGGTCACCACGGCGGGTTCACCCGCCGAGAGCTTGAGGCCCTCCCACGGCAGGCTGATCAACCCGCGCGCGACCAGGTCGCGGCTTTCGGCGAGGGTGGGCAGGTCCTCGACCTGCTTGCCCTCCCGGATCAGCGGAACCAGCAGTTCCCGGGCTTCGAAGCCGTTGCGGGGCGGCATCGGCCCGGCCGCCGGGTAGACGATCTCCTCGACGATCGTGCCGGTGTCGCGGGCCAAGCGGATCGCCTTCTTCGTACCGCCGCGGGACTGCTTGTGGCTGCTGCGTTTGGCGACCGGTACCCCGTCGACCTCCACCAGCTTGTAGACCATCCCGGCTGTCGGCGCGCCCGAGCCGATGACCAGCGCCGTTCCGACACCGTAGACGTCGACCGGCTCGGCGCGCAGCGCGGCGATGGCGTACTCGTCGAGATCGCCGGAGACCACGATGCGGGTCTTGGTGGCCCCGAGTGCGTCGAGCTGATCGCGCACCTGCCTGGCCAGGACACCGAGATCACCGGAGTCGATTCGCACGCCGCCCAGCTCCGGGCCCGCCACCTCGATGGCGGTAGCGACGCCCCGGGTGATGTCGAAGGTGTCCACCAGCAGCGTCGTCCCGACCCCGAGCGTCTGCACCTGGCTGCGGAAAGCTTCGGCCTCGTGCGCGCCGTCGGGGCCGCTGTGCAGCAGGACGAACCCGTGCGCGCTGGTGCCCGCTCCCGGAATCCCGTAGCGGCGCACCGCCTCCAGATTCGAGGTGGCGTCGAAACCGGCGAGATACGCCGCACGCGCGCAGTCCGCGGCGGCCAGCTCGTGGGTGCGCCGCGAACCCATCTCGATCATCCGGCGGCCACTCGCGGCGCTGACCATCCGCGCGGCGGCGGCCGCGATCGCGCTGTCGTGATTGAGAATCGAGAGGATCAGCGTCTCCAGCACGACGCATTCGGCGAAACTGCCGCGCACCGACAGGATCGGGGAGCCGGGGAAGTACAGCTCGCCCTCGGGGTAGCCGTCGATGTCGCCGGTGAACCGGTAGTCACGCAGCCACTCCAGCGTCCGCCGATCCGAGAACGCGGCGGCGACGGCCAGTTCCGCCTCGCCGAACCGGAACTGCCGCAGTGCCTCGAGCACCCGGCCGGTACCCCCGACGACGCCATATCGGCGACCGTTTGGCAAACGTCTAGCGAACACCTCGAAGGTGCATTGCCGATGCGCCGAACCGTCGGCGAGCGCCGCGGCGAGCATGGTCAGTTCGTACTGGTCGGTCAGCAGCGCCGTGCTGGTCGCGCCGTCACACAGGTCCACGCTGTCACTGTAGACAGAACGGTCGGGCTCACGGTGTCCGGCATCGGCTCGGTGAACCGGCGGAAACCCCGATCGGGGCAGCGTGGGTGTTGTTTATCCGGAGTCGAGTCGTACCCTTGACCTTATGGCCTTGTGCAACTCAGTCCGGGGTGACGTCGTTGTGGACGCCGCGAACGCGACATTGTCGGCGGCACAGGCGACACCCGAAGCGGTGGAGTACACCGAGATCCTGGAGGCGGAGGACCGCCCCTGGGTGACCGTGGTCTGGGACGATCCGGTCAACCTCATGCACTACGTCACCTACATCTTCCAGAAGCTTTTCGGCTACAGCAAAGCGAAGGCGACCGAGCTGATGCTGAAGGTCCACAACGAGGGCAAGGCGGTGGTCTCGTCCGGTTCCCGCGACAAGATGGAACACGATGTCCAGCGACTGCACGCCGCGGGACTCTGGGCCACCATGCAGCGGGACGACTGACCAGCGCGACTACCCTGACGCCGTGCGCAAGTGGAGCAGGAAGAACTCGCTGAGTGGTCTCAAACTGCGATCCGAGATGGACGCACGCGAGGCCAATGTGCTTCGGTCACTGGTCGGTGCGGTCTCCGGGCTGCTCACCGAGCGCGCCGGGTCCGCCCCCGAGGACGACCTGGCCGCCCTCACCGGACTGCGCTCCGGCAATACCGTCCCGCCGGAGGATCCGCGGCTGCGCAGACTGCTACCGGACTTCCACCGCAGCGAGCCCGGCTCGCCCGACGCCGAGCGCGCCGACCTCAACAGCGCGCTGCGCGGTCTGCACGAGCCCGACATCATCGACGCCAAGCTGGCGGCCGGCTCGGTCGTGCTGGACACCGTGCCGAGCGCGGGCGGCAAGATCGTCCTCACTCCCGAGCAGGCCGATGCGTGGTTGACCGCCCTCACCGACGTGCGGCTGGCACTGGGCACAGTGCTGAACATCGACGCCGACACGCCCGACCATCTCGACCCCGACGATCCGCGCGCTCCGCACCTGGACGTGTACCACTGGCTGACCTGGATGCAGGACTCGCTGCTCCAGGCGCTGGCGCCCTGACCGGGCACGCTGCGAAGATCGGCGCGAGCCGACCAGTGTCCCGCGCCGAGGAGTCCAGATGGTGAATGCCGAACCGGGTGAACACAACTCGCTCACCGACGTGCCCGGAGTGCTGGTCGGTCACCATCACCTCCTCGATCCGGACGCCACGCTCGGCTCCGGGGCGGCGACGGGATGCACGGTGGTGCGTGTTCCCGGCGGCGCGGTGGCGGCGGTCGACGTGCGCGGCGGCGGGCCGGGTACCCGCGAGACCGATCTGCTCGATCCGATGAACACCGTTCGCCGGATCGACGCCGTCCTGCTCACCGGCGGCAGCGCTTTCGGGCTCGCCGCGGCCGACGGGGTGATGCGGTGGCTGGAGGACAACGGCGCGGGCATCGTGCTGGACCCGGCGGACCCGAGCCGGGTGGTGCCCATCGTCCCCGGTGCGGTGATCTTCGATCTCCCGGTCGGCGCGTGGGACATCCGCCCGACCGCCGAGTTCGGCTACCGGGCCGCCGCGGCGGCGGACGTCGCCTTCGCTCGCGGTTCGGTCGGTGCGGGCGTCGGCGCCCGCGCCGGTTCGATCAAAGGTGGGGTGGGCACGGCGAGCATGGTGCTGGGTGACGGCGCCGCCGCGGGAATCACCGTCGCGGCACTGGTCGTGGCGAATCCCGTCGGCTCGGTGTTCGATCCCCGCACCGGGTTGCCATGGGGGTGCGGCACCGACGGGCCGGATTTCTTCGGTCTGCGGCCCGCGACCGCGGAACAGTTGGCGACGGCGAACGCGCTGCCGGTGAAGGGCACCGTGCTCAACACCACGATCGGCGTCGTGGCCACGGACGCTCCGCTCGATCCGGCCGGATGCAAGCGGGTCGCGGTCACCGCGCACGACGGGCTGGCCCGGGCGATCCGTCCCGCGCACTCGCCGCTGGACGGGGACACGCTCTTCGTGCTCGCCACCGGGACGGCGGAGGAGGACACCGACCTGCCGCTGCCGCCCGCCTTCCCCGCCGATCTGCTCGTCCTGGATCAGATCTGCACGGCCGCCGCCGTGTGCGTCGAGCGTGCCATCGTCGACGCGATCCGTTCGGCGCACACGGTGGCGGGCATTCCCGCTTACCAGGACTTGTTCGGTGGGTGATTCCAGCGACCGCGGCCGGCGACGGCGTCGCGTACGCGGCGGCCACGCGCTCGGCACCGATGTGCGGTCGCCGGGTGCCGGACGGGCCGGAACCGGGGACCGGGCGACGTCGCCGGGGGAATAGCCGAATATCCTGGCTCGTTGTCGACTGCGATGGGTCGGCGTTGTGGAAAGGTGTGCGACTCGTGCTGGTGATCAGGGCCGACCTCGTGGAGGCGATGGTGGCGCACGCCCGCGCCGATCATCCCGATGAGGCCTGCGGTGTCATCGCGGGGCCGGAGGGCTCGGATCGTCCGGAGCGCTTCATCGCCATGGTCAACGCCGAGCGTTCGCCCACGTTCTACCGCTTCGACTCCGGCGAGCAGTTGAAGGTGTGGCGCGCGATGGACGACGCCGACGAGGAGCCGGTCGTCATCTACCACTCGCACACCGCCACCGAGGCCTATCCGAGCCGGACCGACGTGTCGTACGCCTCCGAGCCGTTCGCCCACTACGTGTTGCTCTCCACCCGTGACCCCGAGCAGCACGAGCTGCGCAGCTACCGGATCGTCGACGGCGAGGTCACCGAGGAGCCGGTGCGGATCGTCGACGCGTACGAGAACTAGACCGATGACTGTTCGTGAAACCGAGGAGTACCCATGCCGGTAACCGTCTCCATTCCCACCATCATGCGCGGCCTCACGGGGGGTGAGAAGCGCGTGCAGGCCGAAGGCACCACGCTGTCGGCGCTGATCGACGACCTCGAGGCCAATCACCCCGGGCTCGCGGAGCGCCTGCTGAAGGACGGCAAGCTGAACCGCTACGTCAACATCTATGTCGACGATGAGGACGTGCGCTTCGCCGGTGGGCTGGACGCCGAAGTCCCGCAGGACGCCAGCGTTACGATCCTGCCCGCCGTGGCGGGAGGCTGACCCGTCCCGTGGCGCGTTACGAATCGCTGATCGCGACCCTCGGCAATACCCCGCTGGTCGGCCTGCGCACCCTCTCCCCGCAATGGGACGGTGACGATCATGTGCGACTGTGGGCCAAGCTGGAGGATCGCAATCCCACCGGCTCGATCAAGGACCGGCCCGCCCTGCGGATGATCGAGCAGGCCGAGGCCGATGGGCTGCTGCGGCCCGGCTGCACGATTCTCGAACCCACCAGCGGCAACACGGGCATCTCGCTGGCCATGGCCGCGAAGCTCAAGGGATATCGGCTCATCTGCGTGATGCCCGAGAACACCTCGGTGGAGCGGCGGCAGTTGCTCACCATGTTCGGGGCGCGGATCATCGACTCCCCGGCGGCGGGTGGCTCCAATCAGGCCGTCGCGCTGGCCAAGCAGATCGCGTCGGAGAATCCCGACTGGGTGATGCTCTACCAGTACGGCAATCCGGCGAACGCGTCGGCGCACTACGAGACCACCGGCCCGGAGATCCTGGCCGACCTGCCCGAGATCACCCATTTCGTCGCGGGTCTCGGCACCACCGGCACGTTGATGGGGACCGGCCGCTTCCTGCGGGAGAAGGTGCCCGGCATCGAGATCGTCGCCGCCGAGCCGCGTTACGGCGAACTGGTCTACGGCCTGCGCAACATCGATGAGGGATTCATTCCCGAGTTGTACGACGAGAGCGTGCTGACCACGCGTTTCTCCGTCGGCCCGTACGACGCGGTGAAACGTACCCGCGAATTGGTGCTCGAAGAGGGCATCTTCGCCGGGATCTCCACCGGCGCCATCCTGCACGCCGCGCTCGGTGTCGCCCGCAAGGCGGTCAAGGCGGGCACGCGCGCCGACATCGCGTTCGTGGTCGCCGACGGCGGGTGGAAGTACCTGTCGACCGGGGCCTACGACGGCACGCTCGAAGAGGCCGAAGAGCGGCTCGACGGCCAGCTCTGGGCCTGATTCCCGGGCCGCGCCGGTACCCTCGATGAGGCGGGGCCACGTCCCCGCCACGGCGAGGAGGTGGCCATGACCGGCGCGGGACTCGGGCCGTCGTTCGACCCGGATCGGATCGCGGCGCTTCGTGCCCGACTGGGCAAACCCGTCGGCGCGCGGCCGTCCACACCGCCCGTCGCCGGAGGTTTCGCCGCGCTCGAGCAGCTGTGGCTGCGGGCCGGAGTGCTGATCGTCGGATTCGTGGGTGTGCTGTACGGGGTCGAAGGGGTCGACACCGCCGTCGGCGGACGGCTCGACCACGCGGGCATCGAGCCGCGCCGTGCCGACGGGCTGACCGGCATCCTGTTCGCCCCGTTGCTGCACGGCGGCTGGGGGCACTTGCTCGGCAACACGCTCCCGGTGCTGGTGCTCGGTTTCCTTGTGCTGCTGGCTGGCATCGGACGCGGGCTGGCCGCGACGGCGATCATCTGGCTGGGGGCCGGGCTCGGCGTCTGGCTCACCGGAGCGACCGGAAGCACGCATATCGGCGCGTCGTCGCTGGTGTTCGGCTGGCTGACCTTCCTCATCTCGCGTGGCTGGTTCGCCCGCAACGTGGGGCAGATCGTGCTCGGCCTCGTGGTGCTGGCCCTCTACGGGTCGCTGCTGTGGGGGGTTCTTCCCGGACAGCCCGGAATCTCGTGGCAGGGGCACCTGTTCGGCGCGTTGAGCGGACTGCTGGCCGGCTGGGTAGTCTCTGGAGATGCACGACGAAACCGCCGCGGGGACCGAGCCGGAATCGGCGCGCCGCCGCGGTGAGCGGGCGACCCGCCGGGATGCAGGGGATCTTTTCTCCGGTGCGAATTCCGCGTGGCAGCATGGGGGAATGCGCCTTACCGTCCTCGGGTGCTCGGGCAGTGTGTCCGGCCCGGACTCGCCCGCGTCGGGTTACCTGCTGACCGGCCCGGACATGCGGCCGACGGTCATCGATTTCGGTCCGGGAGTGCTGGGCGCGTTGCAACGCCACGCCGATCCCGGCGAGGTCGACATCTTCCTGACCCACCTGCACGCCGACCATTGCCTCGACCTGCCCGGTTTGCTGGTGTGGCGCCGTTACCATCCGAGACCGCCGGCGGGGAAGGCGATCGTGCGTGGACCGTCGGACACCTCGTTGCGCATCGGCAACGCCTCGGCCGAGGTCGGCGGCGACTGCGACGACTGGTCCGATGTGATCGACATGCGGCCCTGGGCCGAAGGCGAGCCCGTCTCCTTCGGGCCGGGTCACACCGTCACCGCGCGCCGGATGTATCACCCTCCGGAGGCCTACGGTCTGCGCATCGTCACCGCCGCGGGCCGCACTTTCGTCTACACCGGCGACACCGCGCTGTGCCCCCAGGTCCACGAACTCGCGCGGGGCGCCGACATCCTGATGGCGGAGGCATCCTGGACCCACGATCCGGCGAATCGCCCTCCCGGAATCCACCTTTCGGGCACCGAGGCAGGCCAGATCGCCGCCGCGGCAGGGGTGCAGGAACTCCTGCTCACCCACATCCCCCCGTGGACCTCCCGCGAAGACGTGATCGCCGAGGCGAAAGAACAATTCACCGGCCCTGTGCACGCGGTGGCACCGGGCGAAACATTCGATCTCTGACCGACTCCGAGCCACAAGGCCGCCGCACCGGCGATCTTCGGGCGCATGGCCACTGAAGTCTGTAGACATGAGGGCCCAGGTCTGCCCCAGTAATGCGACGGCATCGCCGCAGAGGAGCCCCCGCGTCGGACAAACCCGCAACGGTTGCGCAG
>NZ_JBQWRI010000019.1:0-29454 GCF_052545135.1 Nocardia aegles | reverse complement strand
TTTGGCACTGACATTCATCGACACACTGTTAAGTTCTCAAAGAACACACGCACACACATCCAGCCCGAATAACTCCGGACCATCCGTGAAGCAACTTTTCCAGCTTAGCCCACTCGCGAACCCAGTTGCAAACTGAGGTCGCTTTCAAGCTAGTGTGAGCGTCAGGCGCTCCTCGTCCTACCTCGTTTCCCTGGCCTCTCGCTCAGCGTTTCCGCTCAGCTCCTCGGCTCCGGGTCGGTGTCCGTGTCGCTCTGACTTGGAATAAGTTACGTGTCTGCGTTCATGATGTCAAATCCCCTGGTCAGCACGCGTTTTCAAGAACAGTTCTCGTAACGTGCCACCGACCCTGCCGCTGCGGCGCTCAATCCGTCACGCCGACGCGCGTGACATCGCCACCGAGCGCCTGCAACTGCTCGACGAAATTCGGATATCCGCGATCGATGTGGAAGACGTCGTGTACTTCGGTGGTCCCGTCGGCGACCAAGCCCGCGAGGA
This sequence comes from Nocardia aegles, assembly GCF_052545135.1. Classification (NCBI taxonomy): domain Bacteria; kingdom Bacillati; phylum Actinomycetota; class Actinomycetes; order Mycobacteriales; family Nocardiaceae; genus Nocardia; species Nocardia aegles. Next base: position 28,959 of record NZ_JBQWRI010000019.1, on the reverse strand, counting down.
CCAGACCCGCGCCGGCCCTGATGTCCGACGACCACACCGGCGCACTCGACAACCGCGGGATCCCGCGCACCACCGCGTGGTGGCCATCGGTGCGCGCGTCGGCGCCGAGCCGGATCATCTCCTCCACGAACCGGAAGCGCGCCTCGAAGATGTTCTCGGTGATCATCGAGGTTCCATCCGCGATGGACGCGAGCCCGATGGCCATCGGCTGCAAGTCGGTCGGGAAACCGGGGAACGGCAGCGTCGAGAAGTTCACTGCGCGCGGACGGTCGGCTTGGACCACCCGGAACCCGTCCTGCTCGAACGAGATGCGCGCGCCCGCGGACCGCAACTTGTCCAGCACCAGCGACAGGTGCTTGGGATTCACGCCGGTGACGCGGATGTCGCCCAGAGTCATCGCGGCGGCGATGCCCCAGGTCGCGGCGACGATGCGGTCCCCGATGACACGGTGGGTGGTCGGCTGGAGACGCTCGACCCCCTCGATGGTGAGTACCGAGCTGCCTGCGCCACTGATCCGCGCGCCCATCCGGACGAGCATGTTGCACAGGTCGACGATGTCGGGTTCGCGCGCGGCATTGTCGATCACCGTCTCCCCTTCGGCGAGCACCGCCGCCATGAGGATGTTCTCGGTCGCGCCGACCGAGGGGAAGTCCAGACGAATGCGGGCACCCTGCAACTCGTCGGCCTTGGCCACCACGCAGCCGTGCTCGATCTCGCTGGTCGCGCCGAGCAGGCGTAGACCGGCCTGGTGCATGTCCAGCGGCCGGGAGCCGATGGCGTCACCACCGGGCAGCGCCACGACGGCCCGCTTGCACCGCGCCATCAGTGGACCGAGCACACACACCGACGCGCGGAACTGCGTCACCGCGGGGAAGTCCGCGTGGTACTTCGGTTCGGCGGGCGTGGTGATGGTAACCACTCCGCCGTCGATGGCTACGTCGCAACCGAGACCACGCAGCACATCACCCATCAGCGGCACGTCGAGGATGTCCGGGCAGTTCGTGATCGTGGTGGTGCCCTCGGCCAGCAGCGCAGCGGCCATCAGTTTGAGGACGCTGTTCTTGGCGCCCCCCACTGTGACCTCACCGACGAGTCGATTTCCGCCGGTAACCAAAAACCGTTCCATGCCGCCTCTCCGCGTATTCGGCGCACTGTTGGTGCAAGGATAGTTGGGGCGACGCACTACGGTGCCGCCTCTCCACGACTGCCCTCGCCTCCGGCCGTTTTCGCCGTTCGAGAGCGAGTGCCGCGGGATCGGCGTACTGCGATCGACGAGGTGGTCTCGTCACCTTGCCTGCCATACCCAGGGATCGCTCGGATACTCGCCCGCGCTGCTACGCGATCAGCCCCTCGGCCGTTCCCCGCCGGGCTTCCACAGGATATCGCCGCCGGGGTTGGCCACCCGGCTCAGAATGAACAGCAGATCCGAGAGGCGATTGAGGTACTTGGCCGGCAGCACGTTGGTGTCCTCCGGATGGGACTCGATCGCCGCCCAGGCCGAGCGTTCCGCGCGGCGGGCGACCGTACGCGCGGTGTGCAGCAGGGCCGCCAGCGGCGTACCGCCCGGCAGGATGAACGAATCGAGCGCGGGTAGCCCGGCGTTGAACTCGTCGCACCATGCTTCGAGCCGATCGATATAGGGCTGGGTGACCCGCAACGGCGGATACTTCGGCTCCGCGACCACGGGGGTGGACAGGTCGGCCCCGGCGTCGAACAGATCGTTCTGTATCTGCCGCAGCACGGCGAGCATCGTGTCGTCCGGGCCGCCGAGAGCGATCGCGACACCGATGGCGGCGTTCGTCTCATCGCAGTCGGCGTAGGCGACCAAGCGTGGGTCGGTCTTCGCGACCCGGGAGAAGTCGCTCAATCCCGTTGTCCCGTCATCGCCGGTCCGGGTGTAGATCCGGGTCAAATGCACGCTCACAGCACAACCCTAACGGTCGCGGCCGCACGCGGGGCTGCCGATAGCCGTGGGACCCGGACTATCGGCCCGGCATCCGCCGGGTGCGATCGGAGGGGCGGGACTCCACCCAGGAGAGAAAGGCGGTCAAGGAGTCGCGATCAAGGGCCAACTCGAAGTCACCCGCACGGTCGGATACGGCGATCACGGCGATGTCGTCGGTCATGATGTCGTATTCGTCGCCGCGTGGGCCACGGCGATCACCGATCTCGATGCCCTGACGCCGAATGGTGGAGTCCGGGCCGAGCTTCAGGCTGGTGAGTTTGAAGAAGACCAGACGATCCTCGTCGTAGCGGATCAGTCCGTGCCGCCACCCCTGACCGCCGCGAGCGGGGAGGACACGCAGGATCGCGGCAGTTCCGCCGCGCCGCAACATGATCAGGCGGTAAGTCGAGGCAAGGGCGAGGAACACGAGCGTGAGCACCAGAATGATCAGGAGAACCATCCCGGTTTGCAATGCCGTTCGTCCCTTCGCTCCGCCGCCGTGTCGTCCACACGACAATCGATTCGCGGTGTACGAGCTTTTCCTGGTTTCGCAGGCCTTCGCCTCCGAGCCCGATGCTCACACCGCGTGCGGTCATTCAATCACGGACCCGAGTTTACAAATGCCCCGGCCGTGTCCGACTCGCCTGAAAGACGCTGTCGGCGGTGAAGAAAGCTTCACCGCCGACAGCGATCGTTCTCGATGACAGGTTGTTGCTACGCGTTCGCGGTCTGCTCGACCGCACGCACCCGGGCCTGCGCGGCCCGCTGCTGCTCCTCGCTGGCGTCGGAGTCGGCCAGCACCCGGCGGGCCTCCTCGACGTCCACCTCGTCGGCGAATTCCGCCGACTCGGCGAGCACCCGAACCGAGTTCGCGGTCACCGAGAAGAAGCCGCCGTGCACCGCGGCGACGACCCGCTGACCGTCGGTGTCCACGATCGTCACCGTGCCGCCCTCGACCAGCTGGCCGAGCAGCGGCTCATGGCCGGCCATGATGCCGATCTGGCCCTCGGTCGTCTGCGCGCTGACGAACCTCGCCTGGCCGGACCAGAGCAGTCGTTCGACCGCGACGAGATCGACTGACATGTAGTTAATGGACTCGGTCGCCATCTGACTACTTTCCGAGGATCTTCTTCGCGGCCGCCTCGACGTCGTCGAGACCACCGCAGCTGTTGAAGGCCTGCTCCGGGTAGCTGTCGAACTCGCCCTTGCAGACCCGGTCGAAGTCGTCGATGGTCTGCTCGAGCGGCACGACCGAACCCACCTGACCGGTGAACTTCTCGGCCACGATGAAGTTCTGGCCGAGGAACTTCTCCAGACGACGGGCGCGGCCGACGAGCACCTTGTCCTCTTCCGACAGCTCGTCCATACCGAGGATGGCGATGATGTCCTGCAGTTCCTTGTACTTCTGCAGGATCCGCTTCACCTCGTTGGCCACCCGGAAGTGCCGGTCGCCGACGATCGAGGCCTCCAGGATGCGAGAGGTCGAGGTCAGCGGGTCGACGGCCGGGTAGATGCCCTTCTGCGAGATCGGGCGGGAGAGCTCGGTCGTCGCGTCGAGGTGGGCGAAGGTGGTCGCCGGAGCCGGGTCGGTGTAGTCGTCGGCGGGCACGTAGATGGCCTGCAGCGAGGTGATGGACCGACCACGGGTCGAGGTGATGCGCTCCTGCAGCTCACCCATCTCGTCGGCCAGCGTGGGCTGGTACCCGACGGCGGAGGGCATCCGGCCGAGCAGGGTCGACACCTCGGAACCGGCCTGGGTGAACCGGAAGATGTTGTCGATGAACAGCAGTACGTCCTGGTGCTGCACGTCGCGGAAGTACTCGGCCATGGTCAGGGCCGACAGGGCGACACGCATACGGGTGCCCGGCGGCTCGTCCATCTGGCCGAAGACGAGGGCGGTGTCCTGGAGGACGCCCATCTCCTCCATCTCCAGGCGCAGGTCGGTGCCCTCACGGGTGCGCTCGCCGACGCCGGCGAACACGGAGGTACCGGAGAACTCCCGCGCGATACGGGTGATCATCTCCTGGATCAGAACGGTCTTGCCGACGCCGGCGCCACCGAACAGACCGATCTTGCCGCCCTTCACGTACGGGGTGAGCAGGTCGATGACCTTGATGCCCGTCTCCAGGATCTCGGTCTTACCCTCGAGCTGGTCGAACGACGGCGGCTTGCGGTGGATGCCCCACTGCTCGCCCTCACGGCCGAGGCCCGGAGTGTCCAGGCAGTCGCCCAGGGCGTTGAAGACGTGGCCCTTGACCACGTCACCGACCGGCACCGAGATCGGCTTGCCGGTGTCGGTGACGGTGGCGCCGCGGACCAGGCCGTCGGTCGGCTGCATCGAGATGGTGCGCACGATGTTGTCACCGAGGTGCTGGGCGACCTCGAGGGTCAGGGTCTTGGCCACCGAGGTCAGGGTGATCTCGGCGTGCAGAGCGTTGAACAGCTCGGGGATGGCTCCGCGCGGGAACTCGACGTCCACGACGGGGCCGATGACCCGGACGACGCGGCCTACGGCGCCGCCGGTCCGGCTCGTGTTGTCTTGAGTGACAGCTGCGGTCATTGGTGTTGGTTCTCTCCGTGTCGATATGCGGCTTCGGGGGGCGCAGGCGCTCAGTCGCGGTCCGAGCTCGACGCCAGCGCGTTCACGCCACCGACGATTTCGCTGATTTCCTGCGTGATCTGGGCCTGGCGCACCGAGTTCGCCTCGCGCTGGAGCACGCTCGCGAGTTCGTTGGCGTTGTCGGTGGCGGCCTTCATTGCGGTGCGCCGAGCCGCTGACTCGGATGCCGCTGCCTCGAGCAACGACGCGTAGATGCGCGTGTTGACGTACTTCGGCAGCAGCGCCGCCAGCAGCACATCGGCGTCGGGCTCGAATTCGTACTGCGCGTGGACCTCCGCGGTCGGTGAATCCGACACGATGTCCTCGCCCAGGTCGAAGTTCTCGTCGACGTAGCTCACCTGGATCGGCGCCAAGCGGCGCACCTCCGGGGTCTGCGTCAGCATCGAGACGAAGCGGGTGTACACGACGTGCAGCTCATCGACACCGGCGATGTCACCCGTCCCGTTCGGAGCGGGCACCGCCCCGTCGGAACCGGCCATGAAGGCGTCGACCAAGTGGTGGCAGGCGGACGAAGCATCGGAGTACTTCGGCTGCTGCGAGAACCCGGTCCACGCAGACACGTACGAGCGGTTGCGGAAGGCGTAGTACGTCAGGCCCTTGTTGCCCATGACGTAGAGCACCGGCTCTTTGCCCTCGCCGCGCAGGGTGGTCATCAGCTCTTCCGCGCGCTTGAGCACGTTCGAGTTGTAGCCACCGCACATACCGCTGTCACTGGTGATCACGAGCACGGCCGCCCGGCGCGGGTTGGGGCGCTCGGTCAGCAGCGGATGTGACAGGTTCTTCGACGCGCTCGCCAGCTCGCTGAGGACCTTGGTGATCTCCTCCGCGTACGGCTTCGCGGCGGCGACTCTGGCCTGGGCCTTGGAGATGCGCGAGGTCGCGATCAGCTCTTGGGCCTTGGTGATCTTCTTGATCGAATTCACACCACGAATGCGGGAGCGCAATTCACGCAAGCTTGCCATCAGCGGTTCACACTCCCTTCATTCGCTGCGTGGGATGGGCGGCATCCGCCGGGCACGAGGTGGTTGCGGCCACCCTCGTGCCCGTCGCGCCTGCCGCGGATCGAATAGCGCATGTGCCGGCTCGCGTTACTTCTCGACGTGCTTGCGGGTCACCGACAGAGACTCGACCTCTTCGTGGTCGAGCCGGCCCGCCTCGGCCTCGTTCACCACGGGGGTGCCGTCGGAGGTGAGGAAGGTGCCCAGGAACTTCTTGGTCGCCGCCTCGATCTGCTCGGCCGCCTCGCCGGTCAGCACCTTGCCGCCCTCGATCGCCTTGAACGCGTCGGCGGCGCTGCGGTGCAGATCCTCGAGCAGTTCGGCGTTGAAGCGGCGGATGTCGGCTACCGGGATCGAGTCGAACAGGCCACGGTCGACCAGGTAGATCGAGATGATCTGGTCCTCGACCGGCACCGGCGAGTACTGGTCCTGCTTGAGCAGCTCGACCCAGCGGGCGCCGCGCTCGAGCTGAGCCAGCGAGGCCGCGTCCAGGTCGGAGGCGAAGGCGGAGAACGCCTCCAGCTCGCGGTACTGCGCCAGCTCGAGGCGCAGCGAACCGGCCACCTTCTTCATGCCCTTGGTCTGGGCGGCGCCACCGACGCGGGAGACCGAGGTGCCGACGTTGATCGCCGGGCGGACGCCCTTGTTGAACAGGTCGGACTCGAGGAACACCTGGCCGTCGGTGATGGAGATGACGTTGGTGGGGATGAACGCCGAGATGTCGTTGGCCTTGGTCTCGATGATCGGCAGACCGGTCATCGAGCCCGCGCCCAGCTCGTCGGACAGCTTCGCGCAGCGCTCCAGCAGCCGGGAGTGCAGGTAGAAGACGTCACCGGGGTAGGCCTCGCGGCCCGGCGGGCGACGCAGCAGCAGCGAGATGGCGCGGTAGGCCTCGGCCTGCTTGGTCAGGTCGTCGAACACGATGAGCACGTGCTTGCCCTGGTACATCCAGTGCTGGCCGATGGCCGAACCGGTGTAGGGGGCCAGCCACTTGAAGCCGGCGGAGTCGGACGCCGGGGCGGCGACGATGGTGGTGTACTCCAGCGCGCCGTGCTGCTCCAGCGCGGCCTTCACGCCCGCGATGGTGGAGCCCTTCTGGCCGATGGCGACGTAGATGCAGCGCACCTGCTTGGTCGGGTCGCCGGTCTCCCAGTTGGCCTTCTGGTTCAGGATCGCGTCGATGCAGACCGCGGTCTTGCCGGTCTTGCGGTCGCCGATGATCAGCTGACGCTGGCCACGGCCGATGGCGGTCAGCGCGTCGATCGCGGTGATGCCGGTGGCCAGCGGCTCCTCGACCGGCTGGCGCTCCAGCACGGTCGCGGCCTGCAGCTCGAGCACGCGCTGTTCCTCGGACTCGATCTCGCCGAGGCCGTCGATCGGCTGGCCCAGCGGGTTCACCACGCGGCCGAGGAACTTGTCGCCGACCGGAACCGAGAGCACGTCACCGGTCCGGCGGACCTCCTGGCCCTCCTCGATCTCGGCGAACTCGCCGAGGATGACCGCACCGATCTCACGGTCCTCGAGGTTCAGCGCGACGCCGAGCACACCGCCCGGGAACTCGAGCAGTTCGTTGGCCATCGCCGAAGGCAGGCCGCTGACGTGCGCGATGCCGTCACTGGTGTCGGTGACCACACCGACTTCTTCGATGGAGGTCTCGGGGGTGTAGCTCTGGGTGTAGCTCTCGATCGCGCTACGGATCTCGTCGGAGGAGATCGTCAGCTCCGCCATGTTCTTCCTGCTCTCGCTGTCTGGGTCTGGGATGTCGGGGGTGGTGGAAGCGCGCTAGGTGAGGGCCCGGCGCAGCTTCTCCAGTCGGCCGAGTGCGCTGCCGTCGATCACGTCGTCACCGACGCGCACCACGACTCCGCTCAGCAGACTCGGGTCGACCTGGATGTGCACCGTGGTCGCCTTGCCGTAGATGCGCTGCAGCGAGGCGGCCAGGCGGTCGCGCTGCTGCTCGCTGAGCCCGATCGCGGCGCGCACATGCGCGACGATCTGATCGCGACGTGCCGCCGCGAGGTCGGCCAGCTCGTCGAAGGCGGCGCTGATGCCCGACCGCTGCCTGGTCACCACCTGCTCCGCCAGGGTCAGGGTGATGGGCTCCGTCCTACCGGCGAGCAGCCGGTTGATCAGCTCGCCCTTGGCCGAGGCCTGCTGCGCCCGATCCGACAGTGCCTGCTCCAACTCGGGGTTGTCGCTGATGATCCGGCCGAGCCGGAACAGCTCGTCCTCCACCGCTTCGAGCCGGCCACGCTGGGCCGCCGACTCCAGCAACGCCTCCTGGCCGAGCAGCACCAAGGTGTCCACCAGGTCGGAGGTGCGCGACCAGTCCTGGGCCACCGCGGTGGTCAGCACCGCCAGCGTGGCAGCGCTGACCTTGCCGCCGAAGACCCGCTCGCAGAGTTCCGCGCGCACGGAACCCGGCACCGACACGTCCGCGAGCGCCACACGCAGCGAACGCTGGTCGTCCAGCACGGCGACAACGGCGAACAGTTCCGAGCCCGTCGTGGCCGCAGCACTCTCGCTTCCGGTCAGAGCGGCCCGAAGCGCCTCCCGAGACCGGGCACTGGCCTCGCGGCTCGCTGCGTACATGCTTCTCACTTTCGCGTCGTTACCTTCCGACCCCGATGCCTGCGTCCGACTGGTCGAGCTCGTCGAGGAACCGGTCGATCGAGGCGGCCTGCTTGGCCTCGTCCGACACCGACTGCCCGATGATCTTCTCGGCCAGGTCGACGGCCGTGCGGCCGACTTCGTGGCGCAGCTCCGTCAGGATCTGCTGGCGCTGGGCTTCCAGCTGGGTGTGGCCCGCCGCGATGATGCGATCGGCTTCGGCCTGGGCCTCCGAGCGCATCTGCGCGAGGATCTCCTGGCCCTGGGTACGCGCGTCCTCCCGGATGCGCGCGGCCTCCAACCGGGCTTCGGCCAGCTGCTGCTGGTACTGCTGCAGGGTGAGCTGAGCTTCTTCCTGCGCGGCTTCCGCGCGAGCGATGCCGCCTTCGATCTTGTCCGAGCGCTCGTCGAGCGTCTTCATCAGGCGCGGGACCACGTACTTGTAGAACAGGGCCGCGATGATGACGACGCAGACGATCGACCAGACAATGTCGTACGTTTCGGGGACGAGGGGATTCACATCCTCTCCCTTCGCCGCCGCGAGCAAAACTGACTCGTACATCGGAATCAGAAAATGAAGCCGGCGACGAGACCGATGAGGGCAAGGGCCTCGGTGAACGCGATACCGAGGAACATGTTGGTGCGGATGGTGCCCTGCAGCTCGGGCTGACGCGCGATGCCCTCGATCGCCTTACCGACGACGATGCCGACGCCGATACCGGGGCCGATCGCGGCGAGACCGTAGCCGACGGCGCCCAGGCCCTTGAAGGTGCTCTCGTTGGTGGCGGCTTCCTGGGCCAGGTAAGCGAGGCTCATGAGTCTTCCATTCCCTTTCTGTTGCTCACCCGCCGGTCGGCGTGGTGTAGCAGATTTCCGGTAGTTGTGTCGGTCGGGTCAGTGGTCGGCCGCGTGCTGGGCGAGTCCGATGTACACGGCGGTCAGCAGCGCGAACACGTAGGCCTGCAGGAAGATGACCAGCAGCTCGAAGAGTGTGAATCCGAGTCCCGCGAGCAGCGAGAACGGCGAGAACACCTTCATCCACGCGGTGGCGTCGAACAGGAAGAACCAGGTCGCGCTGAAGAACAGCACCAGCATGATGTGGCCGGCCAGCATGTTCGCCATGAGTCGGACGGTCAGCGTGAACGGGCGCAGGACGAAGGTCGAGACGAACTCGATCGGAATCAGCAGCACGTGCAGTGCGGCGGGAACGTTCGGAACGACGATGCTGCTACGCATGTAGTTGAGGAATCCGTACTTCCTGATACCGACGTAGTTGAAGGCGACGTACGCGATGACGGCCAGCACCAGCGGCATGCCGATTCGGGCGTTCGACGAGATGTTCAACCCCGGAATGACGCCGGAGAAGTTCAGAAAGAGGACCGTGAAGAAGATCGTCGCGATCAGCGGGAAGAACTTCCGTCCCGTTTCCTTGCCGAGGACCTCGTCACAGATCTGTTCTTTGACGAAGACCAGGCCGATTTCGGCGACATTCTGCAGGCCGCGCGGAACGAGCCGGGGCGAGCGGAATGCCAGCACCATCACAACCGCCAGAACAGCCGTCATCAGAATGCGGATCAGCATCAATCGATCGAGTTCGAACGGCGTTCCCTCGAACAGCACAGCTGGAGGGAAGAAGTCGGTAAGCGACGGCGCGTGGAACTCGGCCGCCAGAGTGGTGACGCTCAGCGTTCTCTCCCGTGTTCGGGCCGCAGGTACGGTCATTCCCGCGGTTCGATCGGACATTGACGATCAATTTGGGTCGACTCAGGTCGGCTCGAAGTTCGTCAGCAGCTGTGCGGTGGTTCGAAATCCACCAGGCGTCTGTACGTGTGTCGGCGACATTCGTCGACATGCAGAACCGGAACACACCTCGGAGCCCGGCACGGCAGTAAGCATAGCGGCCCATGCAGGGAATCTCGGCGGTGACCCCTCGCTGATCCCCGACTTGGTCGCTTGCTTACCAACACTTTACCAAGTCATCTACGACAGCGTGTAGGGGGTAGGGGTTTTTCGTTACTCGCGGGTACCGGGAGTGGGTTCCGAGTCGGTGGTCGTCACATACGGAACCTTCTGGCGGACAACACCGTAGGTCTCCGCGCCGAGCACGATGACCAGGGCTCCGACCACGGTGAGGAACAGCACGCCCCGGTCGTAGAACTCGAATCGGTGCAGGCTGCCGACGACGATCAGCGCCACCAGGACCTTGCCGACCCAGCTGACCAGCATGACCAGGCCAGCGGTACTCGGCGGCAGTTTCGCGCCGAACAGCACGACCGCAGCGGTGGTGAGGATGAAGCCGCCGCCGATCGCGGCGCCGAGTACCGCACCCCACACGCCGGCGACACCCGAGACGGCGGCGCCCAGCGCGACCGACCCGATCACCAGCACCCCCAAGCCGATCAGTCCATAGCGCAGCGCGGATCGCAGCGGCGCGTCGGGGCCTGGGACCGGTCGGGGTGTGAAGCTCACGACGTCACCTCGCCGGCGCTCGGGGCCGTCGTGCGCGGCCCGCGCTGTGTTGATGGTTCGCTCGCAAGCTCGCTCACAGTCGCCGACTTTACCCGGACGCCGATCCGTCGCCCGCCGGATCCCCACGCCGCAACCCCGGAATAGCGGTGATCACCAACGCGAAAACCAGCCCGCCCGCCATCAGCAACACGACCAGCGTGCGATCCATCAGCGAGGTGCCGACCGCGCCGAAGGCGAGCACACCGACCCACAAATAGATCAACAACACCACCCGCCGATGCGAATGGCCGATCTGCAGCAAGCGATGATGCAGGTGCATTTTGTCCGGCGTCGAGAAACTCACGCCCGCGCGAACCCGGCGCACAATGGCGAGCAACAGGTCCAGCACGGGAATGAACATCACCGCGCCGACCAGCAACAACGGAGAAAGCAGACCGACGATGTCGCGCGGGCCGTATCCCTGCAGCGGGATTCGCCCCGAGGCGCCGGTCGAGACCGCGGCCAGCATCAATCCGATCAGCATCGAGCCGGAGTCGCCCATGAATATGCGCGCGGGCTGGAAATTGTGCGGCAGGAATCCCAGGCAGCCACCCGCGAGCGCGGCGGCCAGCAGCGCGGGCGGGTAGGTGTCGACCGAGCCGCCCTGCTCGTTCATCAATCCGAGGCAGAACACGAAAACCGCCAGTGCCGCGATCAGTCCCAGACCCGCCGCGAGGCCGTCCAGACCGTCGACGAAGTTCATGGCGTTGACCAGGGTGACGGTGACCGCGACCGTCACCAGCCCGCCCTGCAATCCGTCCAGCACCACCGTGGTGTTGCTGAATGGGTTGTAGATCACATACCAGCCCAGACCCATGGCGGCCATGACGCCCGCCGCGGTCACCTGGCCGGCGAACTTCGTGAGCGCGTCCAGTCCCCAGCGATCGTCGACGATGCCGACCAGCACGATGATCGTGGCGGCCACCAGCACGGCGATCGGGATGTTGGGTTTGTAGTCGAAGCCGCTGCGCAGCGCGGGCAGCTGGTGAGCGAACAGCACCGCGGCGACCACACCGATGTACATGCCGACGCCGCCCATCCGCGGAATCGGCTTGACGTGCACATCCCGGTCACGCGGCACGGCCACCGCGCCGAAGCCGATCGCCAGCACCCGTACGCCGCCGGTGGCCAGGAACGTCACCACCGCGGAGATGAGCAGCACGACGAGCAGCTCCCGGAGCGGGACGACGGCGCTCGAACCCATCATCCGAGCTGCGCGGCGCCGCTGAGCGCTTCCGGCGACATGCCGAGCACCTCGGCGATGTCGGCGACGGGCACCGCGCCCGCGCGCAAGATCCGCGGTTGATCAGCGGTCAGGTCGACGATGGTGGAGGCGACCGCGTGGTCGGCCGGGCCACCGTCGAGATACACGCCGACCAGGTCGCCGAGCTGATCGCGGGCCTCGGCGGCGGTCTTCGCCGGCGGCTGCCCGGACACGTTGGCGCTGGACACCGCCAGCGGACCGACCTCGCGCAACAGTTCGAGCGCGACCGGGTGCAGCGGCATCCGCAGCATCACCGTCCCGCGCGTGTCGCCGAGATCCCAGGCGAGCGAAGGAGCTTGCTGCACAACGAGACTCAGACCGCCGGGCCAGAACGCCCGGATCAACTCGCGCGCCTGCGGGCGCACCGAGAACACCAGGCCGTCGATGGTGTGCCAGGAACCGACGAGCACCGGCACCGGCATGTCCCGGCCGCGGCGCTTGGCCGCGAGCAGCGAGCTCACCGCGGCCGAATCGAACGCGTCAGCGCCCAGCCCGTACAGGGTGTCGGTGGGCAGCACGACCAGGCGTCCGGATTTCAGGGCGCTGGTGGCCGCGGACAGTCCGGCAGCGCGCGAGTCGGGATCCGCGCAGTCGTAGACGGTACTCACGGCAACCATCCTGGCATGCTGGGCCGCCTCTCCGAGAACTCAGGCCGTACTAGTGGGGTGAAACCACAGTCGCGTTCAGGTCTTGCGCCGGGTGCCGGGCGAGTTCTGGGCGTGCCCGGCGAGTTACCCATGTCCTCGCGAAATCAGCCGGCCGGCAGGCGAAATCAGTGGGTTGGTCGTCATCGGGCGATCGCGGCCGCCACATCGACGACCTGCTCCACCGACGCGACCCCGGCACCTACGACCTGGCGTCCTACCGCATCGGCATCGCCGACCGAACCCGAAACCAGCACGTCCTACTCCTCACCGCCGTCCGACAGCCCTACTCCGGGCCGCTGCGGTGCATCCGGTCCGGATCGGATAGTCCTGGATACCGGTCCGAAGACTCCCTCACGTGTGGGTGGCGGCGACAAAGCGGGGTTTACCTGCCAGGTCGGGGTGTTCGACGACATCGGTGAAGGCGCCGGTGGCGGTGAGGAGAGCGGCTACGCCGGAGCCGTTGGTGTCGTCGTGCTCGATGGCGGTGGCGCCGCCGGGGCGCAGAAGCCGGGTGATGTTCGGAATCATGCCGCGGATGACCGACAATCCGTCGGGCCCGCCGAACAGGGCGATGGACGGGTCGTGGTCGGCCACCTCCGGGTCGAGACGGGCGCCTTCCGGGATGTAGGGCGGGTTGGAGACGACGATGTCCACCCGGCCGTTCAAGTCGGGGAGCAGATCGGGATCGGTCGCGTCGTCGGCGTAGAGGGTGATCGGGGTATCGCCCGCGGCTATGCGGTCGTCGGCGTTGCGCCGCGCCCACACCAGTGCGGCGGGATCGAGTTCGACAGCGTGTACCTCGGCGTCGGGGCGCGCGTGCGCGACGGCCAGCGCGAGCGCTCCCGACCCGGTGCACAGGTCGACGACGATCGGCGCGTGATCGTGCGGCACCGCTTCCAGCTGCGCCAGCGCCCAGGCGAAAAGCAACTCGGTCTCCGGGCGCGGCACGAACACACCGGGACCGACCGCGAGGTCGAGCGCGCCCATCGCGGCCGTTCCGGTCAAGTGCTGCACCGGGATTCGCTCCGCGCGGCGGTCGACCAGTGCGCGGAATTCGGCCAGCTTGGCCGGCGGGACGAGCGGGGTCAGCGCCAGTCTCGTCCGTTCCACGCCGAGCACATGCGCCGCCAGGTGCTCGGCGTCGGCCCGCGGGCTGTGCACCCCGGCGTCGCGTAGCGTCTCGATGGCCTCGTTGATGACGGGGCGCAGCGCTACTCGGGTCGTCGACATGACACCGACTCTGCCCGAATCATGATCATTCCGCGGCCATCCGCGCTTCGCGATCCGCCTTACCGAGGGCGTCCAGCAGCGCGTCGAGGTCCCCGTCCAGCACGGCGTCGAGGTTATGCGCCTTGAAGCCGATCCGATGGTCGGTGATCCGGTTCTCCGGGAAGTTGTAGGTGCGGATGCGCTCGGAGCGGTCCACCGTGCGGATCTGGCTGGCGCGGCCCGCGGCCGCTTCCTGATCGGCCTGTTCTTCCGCGAGTGCCTGCAAGCGCGCCGCGAGCACCTGCATGGCGCGCGCCTTGTTCTGCAACTGGGATCGCTCGTTCTGGCAGGTGACGACGATGCCGGAGGGCAGATGCGTGATGCGGACCGCGGAATCGGTGGTGTTGACGCCTTGGCCGCCCTTGCCGGAGGAGCGGTACACGTCGATGCGCAGATCGGACTCATCGATCTGCACCTCTTCGAGCTCGTCGGGCTCCGGGTAGATCAGCACGCCGGCCGCCGAGGTGTGGATGCGGCCCTGCGATTCGGTCACCGGGACGCGCTGCACCCGGTGCACACCGCCCTCGAACTTGAAGCGCGACCAGACACCGTCGCGCGCCGCGTCGCGGCTCTTGATCGACAGCGTCGCCTCTTTGTATCCGCCCAGGTCGGACAGGGCGGCGTCGAGGATCTCGACCTTCCAGCCGTGGCGCTCGGCATACCGCACATACATGCGGGCCAGGTCGGCGGCGAACAGCGCGGACTCCTCGCCGCCTTCGCCGGACTTCACCTCGAGCACGACATCGTCGCCGTCGTGCGGGTCGCGGGGGGCCAGCAGGTCGGCGAGGGCCTGTTCCAGTTCCTCGACCTGGCGTTCCAGATCCGGCACCTCCGCAGCGAACGCGGAGTCGTCGGCGGCGAGCTCCTGAGCGGCGGACAAGTCGCCGCGGGCCGTCTCCAGCTTGCGATAGGTGGCCATGACCGGGGCCAGCTCGGCGAACCGCTTGCCGACCCGGCGCGCGGCGCCCGCATCGTTGTGCAGCGACGGATCGGCCAGCTGCGTCTCCAAGCCGGCGTACTCGGCCAGAATGTCGTCGATGGCGGACGGTTGCGTCACAGTGCTTCCCTCTCCTGGTAGCTGTCCATACAAAACACCGACGCCCGGCCTGCGCAGCAGGACCGGGCGTCGGCGGGAAAGCTACTTGGCGTCGGCCTTCTTGCCTGCACGCTTGCCGTAGCGAGCCTCGAAGCGGGCCACGCGGCCACCGGTGTCGAGGATCTTCTGCTTGCCGGTGTAGAACGGGTGGCACTGCGAGCAGACCTCGACGGTGATGTGTCCCGACTCCTTGGTGCTGCGAGTCTGGAAGGTGTTGCCACAACCACAGACGACCGTGGTGTCGACATACGTCGGGTGAATTCCTGCCTTCATGGATGTCCTCTCGATTGTGGTCGCCGGGTCGCCCGCGCGTGCGAAGCGTGAACCGGAACCGACTAGGCGGGAGCTCTGCTCACCTGAGCAGACGCAACGACCGTTCAGTATGCCAGAACTGCCGTTACGCTCCCAAAACGCCCCCGGCGAGCGGTTTGTTCCCCGCCCGAGGTGCGCCCCGCGCTGGAAGTCCGGCACGCGAATCCGCGCCACCTTCGGGACCCTGAAGTCGGGTAGTCCGCTACTCACGAATATGAACGAATTCGTTCATAGCATGGCAGACCTGGTGCACATCGGCGTGCCGAGACAGGAAGGAGACTCCGTGAACATCCGAATCGCGGCCGCGATTTTCGTTCTGCTGACTCTCTCGGTCGCCATCGGTGTATCCGCGCTCCCCCGGACCCCGAACTATCCCGCGCCGAAGAACGCCGGGTACGTCCACACCTCGGAATCCGCCGCCCCTGATGCGGACGTCGGGCCCTGCGCGCTGATCCTCGCCGTCCTGATCGGTGGCGCGGCGACGATCGGCCTCGTCTTCTTCGCTCCTCGGACGCCGAAAGGGTCCCGCTGCAGCGGGACCCTTTCGGCCGTTGCCATAAGTCCGCGTACGCGGACCGGCCTATTCGTCGAGCGCGCCAGGCGCGGTCTTGCTCACCTGCATCAAGAACTCGAGGTTGTTCTTGGATTTCTTCAGACGGTCGATCAGCAGATCGATCGCCTGGTGCGAGTCCAGGCCGGACAGCACGCGGCGCAGTTTGTGCAGTACCGCCGCCTCGTCGGGGCTGAGCAGTAGCTCATCCTTGCGGGTACCGGACGGGTTGACGTCCACCGCGGGGAACACCCGCCGCTCCGCGATCTTGCGGTCCAGCTTGAGCTCGGCGTTACCGGTGCCCTTGAACTCCTCGAAGATCACCGTGTCACCGGTCGAACCGGTCTCCACCATGGCGGTGGCGATGATCGTCAGCGAGCCGCCGTTCTCGATGTTGCGGGCCGCGCCGAGGAACCGCTTGGGCGGGTACAGCGCGGTGGAATCCACACCACCGGAGAGGATGCGGCCGGATGCGGGCGAGGAGTTGTTGTACGCGCGCCCGAGCCGGGTGATCGAGTCGAGCAGCACGACGACGTCCTTACCCATCTCCACCAGGCGCTTGGCGCGCTCGATGGCGAGTTCGGCGACCGAGGTGTGGTCTGACGGCGGACGATCGAAGGTCGAGGCGATGACCTCGCCCTTCACCGAACGCTGCATGTCGGTGACCTCTTCCGGACGCTCGTCGACCAGCACCACCATGAGGTAGCACTCGGGGTTGTTGGTCGCGATCGCGTTCGCGATGTCCTGCAGGATCGTGGTCTTACCGGCCTTCGGCGGCGACACGATCAGGGCGCGCTGCCCCTTGCCGATCGGCATGATCAGGTCGATCACGCGGGTGGTCAGCTTGTTCGGCTGGGTTTCCAGCCGCAGGCGCTGGTTCGGGTACAGCGGGGTGAGCTTGCCGAACTCGGGACGGCGCTTGGCCGCCTCGACGTCGCCGCCGTTGACCGTGTCCAGCCGCACCAGCGGGTCGAACTTCTGGCGCTGGTTGGACTGTTCGCCGTCGCGGGGGGCGCGCACCGCGCCGGTGATCGCGTCACCGCGGCGCAGGCCGTTCTTGCGGACCAGGTTCATCGACACGTAGACGTCGTTCGGTCCGGCCAGGTAGCCCGAGGTCCGGACGAAGGCGTAGTTGTCCAGCACGTCGAGGATGCCCGCGACCGGCTGGAGGACGTCGTCCTCGCGGATCTCCGGCTCACGCGACTCGCCGGCGCTGCCATCGCGGTCGCGCCCACGACGACGCTCCCGGAAGCGACGCCCGCGTCGCCCGCGACCGCCCTCTTCATCGTCGCCGCCGCGGCCGCCCGCACTGCCGTTCTGGCTCTGCTGGCCGCGCTCGCCCTGGCCGCGCTCGCCCTGGCCACGCTCGCCCTGGCCACGCTCGCCCTGAACACGCTCGCCCTGGCCGCGCTCGCTCTGCCGCTCGCCCTGGCCACGGTCGCGACGACGCTCGCCGCCCTGCTCGGCGTCCTGCTTCGGCTCCTCGGTCCGCGTCTCGGCCTGCGCGGTCTCGGTGGCGGATCGCGCCTGGTCACGGCCGCGCCGCTGCCGACCGCGGCCACGCTGGCCGCTCTCCCGGCCGGACTCCTCGGTGGTCTCGATGGCCGGGGACGACGCCGACTCGGCGGCGGGCGCGGAATCGGCGGCGGCCGTCTTCGCCGGGGCGGGAGCCTCGCTGGGCGCGGCCGGGGCCGCGGGCGTCACGTCGAGGGTCGCCTGCTCGGCCTTGGCCGGGGCCTGCTGCGCGGGAGCAGCGGTCTTGGCGGGGTTACCGGCCTTCGCGGGGGCGTCGGCCTTGGCGGTTGCCGCGGACTTGGCCTCGCTCTTGGCGGGCTTCTCCACCTTCGCCGCCGCCTTGCCCGCGGCCTGATTTTCCTTGATGGCGGCGATCAGATCGCCCTTGCGCATCCCGGAGGTGCCTCGGATACCGAGCTCCCCCGCGAGCGCACGCAACTGCGGCAACAACATTCCAGTCAGCCCCGATCGTGCGACGTCGGTGTGTTCGCTCATCTTCGAAATCTGTCCGGATTCACTTTCGCGGCTGCCCGTCGGGTTCGATTCCACGCCGGGTGTCGCGAGCAGGTCCGTATCTGTCACGGAAATCCTTTCCTTCCCTCGATCGCCGTGTGCTGTTTCGAGGGTTCGTCCCGCAGCCCGGGCATTCTGCCGGACTGGGATGCGTCCGTCCGGGCGCTGTGTGCCGTATCACCTGCCCCGCCGGACCGGCGGCTTCTCCACCATTGAAGAAAGGTGGGGAGAGATCATTCCAGTTGCGCAGCTACGCAGCACCCCCATGGCCTGGAGGCTCGAGCCTGGAGCCTGCTGGAGCGATTGCCCTGATGAAGCACCGGCGTCTGATGCGCACGATGTACGGACCTGCCCAGAATAGCTGCCCATTGCGAATCTCGGCAAGACAGACTCGCCGTCAGTCGACCAGGACGCCTTCGGCGATTCCCGGCTCCACCACACGCAGGCCGTCGGCCGCCGCCAGTTCGCGCAGTTCCGCGGGAAATTCGCTGGTCCCCAGAGCCAGGATGGTGGGCCCCGCCCCCGATACGGTGGCCGCGATCCCCGCCGTGCGCAGGCGGGTGATCCAGGCGGTGGTCAGCGGCAGCGCGGGCGCGCGCTGGGCCTGGTGCAACCGGTCCGCGGTGGCGGGAAGCAGCAGGTCGGGGCGCTGGGTGAGGGCCACCACGGCCAGCGCGGCGCGGCTGACGTTGAACGCCGCGTCGCTGTGTGGCACGACGTCGGGCAGCAGGCCGCGGGTGTGCGCGGTGGACGAGCGCTCCTCCGGGATCAGCACGACCGGGCGCAGTGCCGCGTGCGCCTCCAACCGAACCGCCCGGTAGACGCGACCGTGGTATTCCGTGCCCGGAGCCTCGTCGGCGGGGCGATCGCTCTCGGTCCAGGAGACCACGACCCCGCCGAGCACACTGGCCGCCGCGTTGTCGGGATGCCCCTCGAATTCCGCCGCCAGCTGCACCATTCGGTCGGCGGTCGTGGTCAGCGCCGAGTCCAGCTTCGCGGCGAGAGCGCACCCGGCGGCCAGCCCGCCGACCACCGCCGAGGCCGACGAGCCGAGGCCGCGCGAATGCGGAATCACGTTGCGGCACACCACATCGAGACCGTCGGCCCACACGCCGGCCGACTCCAGGCCGCGCTCGATCGCGCGGACCACGAGATGCGAAGGGCCCCAAGGCACATCGTCGGCGCCCTCACCCTCGACCCGGATGGTCAGCCCGGAATCGGTAGTGCGCACCTGAATTTCGTCGTAGATCCCCAACGCCATACCGAGCGAGTCGAACCCGGGACCGAGGTTCGCGGTGGACGCGGGCACTCGGACGGTCACGGTCAGACCGGCGGGCAGCGTCGCGCTCATGACCTGACTGTCGCGCGAATTCAACTCAGGCCAGCTCTAATTCGGCGGCGACCGCGACCGGGTCGACCGCGATCGGCCGCACCTGCGGCATGCCCGACAGCGCGGTGTCGGGGTCCTTGAGACCGTTGCCGGTCACGGTGCACACCACGGTCAGCCCGGCATCCAGCCAGCCCTCTGCGCGGGCGGCGAGCACACCGGCGACGCCGGCCGCCGACGCGGGCTCGACGAACACTCCTTCGGTGGCCGCGATCAGGCGGTAGGCGTCGAGAATCGCCTCGTCGGTGGCGGCGTGGAACGCGCCACCGGACTGTTCCTTCGCCTCGACGGCGCCGTTCCAGGAGGCGGGTGCGCCGATCCGGATCGCGGTGGCGATGGTCTCGGGATCCTTCACCGGGGCGCCGTTGACCAGCGGGGCGGCGCCCGCGGCCTGCACGCCGAGCATGCGCGGCAGCCCGCCGGTGACGCCGTCGGCGTAGTACTCCCGGTAGCCACGCCAGTACGCGGTGATGTTCCCCGCGTTGCCGACGGGAAGAGCGTGCACGTCGGGAGCCTTGCCGAGCACATCGCAGATCTCGAAGGCCGCCGTCTTCTGGCCCTCGATGCGGGCCGGGTTCACCGAGTTCACCAGGCCGATGCTGGGGAAATCGGCAGTGACCTTGCGGGCGAGTTCCAGGCAGTCGTCGAAGTTGCCCTGCACCTGGATGATCTTCGCGCCGAGCAGCACGGCCTGGGCCAGCTTGCCCATCGCGATCTTGCCCTGCGGGATCAGCACGGCACAGCTCATGCCGGCGCGGGTGGCGTACGCCGCGGCGGATGCCGAGGTGTTGCCGGTGGACGCGCACAGCACCGCTTTCTGGCCGCGGTACTTGGCGTCGGTCATCGCCATCGTCATGCCGCGGTCCTTGAACGAGCCGGTCGGGTTCAGGCCCTCGACCTTCAGGTAGACCTCGCAGCCGGTGATCTCGGACAGGTGCGGCGCGGGCACCAGCGGCGTCGCGCCCTCGAACAGCGTGACCGGCTCCCAGTCGGCCGCGCCCGCGAGCCGGTCGCGGTAGGCCGCGATCAGGCCCGGCCAGCGGGAGTGCACTCCGGCCTGGGGCGCGACACCGGCCGTAGGCCCGCCCGTCTCCCGGCCGCCGCCGCTGATGGAGTCGCTGCGCGACGCTGTGGTCATTCTTCGGTGCCTTCCAATCTCAGAACGCTGGTCACGGATGTGACGGATGCCATGTCCGCCAGTGCGGCCACGGTGTCCGCGAGCGCCGACTCCACGGCGTGGTGGGTCACCACGACCAGGCGCGCACCCGAGCCGTGCCCTTCTTGACGGACGGTCGAGATGCTCACCCCGTGTGTGGCGAATTCGCCCGCCACCGCGGCCAGGACTCCAGGACGGTCCTCGACCTGCAGGTTCACGTGGTAGCGGGTGGGCGTATCGCCGATCGGCGCGATCGGTAGCTCAGCATAAACCGATTCGCCGGGAGCGCGACCACCATAGAACTTGTTCCGTGCCGCCATCACCAGATCGCCGAGTACGGCCGACGCGGTCGGAGCGCCGCCTGCGCCCTGGCCGTAGAACATCAACCGCCCGGCGTTCTCCGCCTCGACGACCACCGCGTTGAACGCGCCGTTCACCGCGGCCAAGGGATGCTTGCGCGGGATGAGCGCCGGGTAGACGCGCACCGAGACGCGCTCTTTGCCGCCGTCCTCCGGTCCCGGCTCGCCGGGGCCCGCGTCCACCCGCTCACAGATGGCCAGCAACTTGACCGTGCAGTCGAGCGCCGAGGCGGTCTCCAGATCCTCGGCCGTGATCCGCGAGATGCCCTCGCGGTAGACGTCGGCGGCGGTGACCCGGGTGTGGAACGCCAGCGAGGCGAGGATCGCGGCCTTCGCCGCGGCGTCGTAACCCTCTACGTCGGCGGTCGGGTCGGCTTCGGCGTAGCCCAGACGGGTGGCCTCGGCGAGTGTCTGCGAGTAGTCGGCACCGGTCTCGTCCATCGCGGAGAGGATGAAGTTGGTGGTGCCGTTGACGATGCCGACGACCCGGTTCACCCGGTCGCCCGCCAGCGACTGGATCAGCGGGCGCACCACGGGGATCGCGCCCGCGACGGCGGCCTCGAAATACAGATCGGCGCGGCTGGTTTCGGCGGCGGCGGCGAGTTCGCCGGTGTAGTCGGCCAGCAGCGCCTTGTTGGCGGTCACCACGGATTTGCCCGCGGTCAGAGCGGCCAGGATCAACCGGCGCGGCGGATCGATACCGCCGATCACCTCGACCACCAGGTCGACGTCGTCGCGGGCGACCAGTGCGTCCGCGTCGGTGGTCAGCATGTCCGCGGGGATGCCGCGGTCGGTGCCGAGGCTGCGTACGGCCACTCCGCGTAGCACCACCGGCGCGCCGACGCGGGAACGCAGGTCCTCGGCGTGCTCACGCAGGATGCGCACGACCTCGGTACCCACATTGCCCATGCCGAGGACCGCCACCCCGATCGGGCGATCGATCCCCCACACGCCGTTCTTCGCGTTGGCCGTCACGCTTCCACCTCCAAGCTGAGCAGGTCCGCGACCGTTTCCCGGCGCAGAATCAGGCGTGGCTGTCCGTCCCGCACCGCGACGACCGCGGGACGGGTCAACTGGTTGTACCGGCTGGACATCGAGTAGCAGTACGCGCCGGTGGCGGCGACGGCGATCAGGTCGCCGGGGCCGACGTCGGCAGGCATCCAGGTGTCCCGGATGACGATATCGCCGCTCTCGCAATGCTTTCCGACGACACGCGCGACCACCGGCCCGGCCTGCGAGGACCGCGACACCAGGCGGCAGTCGTAGTCGGCCTGGTACAGCGCGGGCCGGATGTTGTCGCTCATACCACCGTCGACGCTCACATAGCGGCGGCGCAGACCGGCGTCGAGCGCGACATCCTTGATGGTGCCGACCTCGTAGAGCGTCACCGTGCCCGGCCCAGCGATGGCGCGGCCCGGCTCCACCGCGATCGTCGGCGTGGGCAGGCCCGCGCGTCCGGCTTCGGCGGCGACCAGTTCACGCAGGTTCGCCGCGAACCGGTCCAGTGGCGGCGGGTCGTCCGACGGCAGATACGAAATGCCGAGTCCGCCACCGAGATCCAGCGTCGCGATCTGCGCGGTGCGCTCGATGCCGAACTTGTCGATGGCCTCGCGGAGCAGGCCGAGCATGCGCCGGGCGGCGATCTCGAAGCCGTCGATCTCGAAGATCTGCGAGCCGATGTGACTGTGCAGGCCGACCAGGCGCAAGTTGTCGGCGTCGAAGACGCGCGCGAGCGCCTCCATCGCGTCACCGCCCGCGATCGAGAAGCCGAATTTCTGGTCCTCGTGCGCGGTCGAAATGTATTCGTGGGTATGAGCTTCCACGCCGACGGTGACCCGGACCAGCACATCCTGCACCACGCCCGCGCGGGCGGCCACGGCTTCCAGCCGCTCGATCTCGATGAGCGAGTCGACCACGACGTGGCCGACGCCCGCCGACACCGCGGCTTCCAGTTCCTCGACGGATTTGTTGTTGCCGTGCAACGCGATTCGCTCGGCGGGGAAGCCCGCGTGCAACGCGACGGCGAGTTCGCCGCCGGAGCAGACGTCCAGCGAGAGGCCCTCGTCCCGGATCCAGCGGGCGACCTCGCCGCACAGGAACGCTTTGGACGCGTAGTGGACCCGCGCGTTCGCCCCGAACGCGCGGACCATGTCGCGGCAGCGGGATCGGAAGTCGTCCTCGTCGACCACGAACAGCGGGGTGCCGTACCGCTCGGCCAGCTCGTACACCGGCACGCCCGCCAAGTGCACCACGCCCGCGTCGTCGCGGGTGGCGTTGCGCGGCCAGACGTTCGCGGGCAGGTCGATCATCCGCTTCGGATCGCCGGGACGCTCCGGGAGGTTCGGCGCGTGCGGAATCTCGGCATGCCGGGGACCGGCGGGATGCGCGCTCATACCTGCTCCTCCGTGCGCTCGCTCACTTTCGCTTCCTTCCTCACTCTGGTCGGCCGGCCGGTCACATGCGCTCCGGCGCGCTGACGCCGAGCAGGCCCAGGCCGTTGGCCAAGACCTGGCGCGTGGCGTTGACCAGAGCGAGCCTGGCCGCGTTGGTCGGCGAGACGGGGTCGTCGCCGAGCGGCAGGACGCGCAGGTTCTTGTTGGTTTGGAATCGGTGGTAGGCGCCGGCCAGTTCCTCCAGGTAGCGGGCCACCCGGTGCGGTTCGCGCAGGCTCGCCGCGCTCGCCACCACGCGCGGGTATTCGCCGAGGGTGCGGATCAGTTCGCCTTCCTCCTCGGCCGACAGCAGCGTGAGGTCGGCGGCGACGGAATCGTAGTCGAACTCGGCGGCGTTGCGGGCGATGGACGCGGTCCGCGCGTGCGCGTACTGCACGTAATAGACCGGGTTCTCGTTGCTCTGGCTGGCCCACAGGTTCAGATCGATGTCGATGCTCGAGTTCACCGACGAACGCACCAGCGAGTACCGCGCCGCGTCCACGCCGATCGCCTCGACCAGATCGTCGAGCGTGACCACGGTGCCCGCGCGCTTGCTCATCTTCACCGCGACGCCGTCGCGCAGCAGGTTCACCATCTGCCCGATCAGCACCTCGACGGTCGCCGGGTCGTCGCCGAACGCGGCCGCGGCGGCCTTCAGCCTGCCGATGTAACCGTGGTGGTCGGCGCCGAGCATATAGATGCACAGGTCGAAGCCGCGGGCGCGCTTGTCCTGGAAGTAGGCGATGTCACCCGCGATGTAGGCGGCCTTGCCGTCGCTCTTGATGACCACCCGGTCCTGGTCGTCACCGTATTCCGAGCTGGCGATCCACCAGGCGCCGTCCTTCTCGTACAGGTCGCCGGAGTTCTTCAGCCGCTCCACCGCCTGCTCGACCGCGCCCGAGGCGAACAGCGAGCTCTCGTTGAAATAGACGTCGAAATCGGTGCCGAACTCGTGCAGCGACTCCTTGATGTGCGCGAACATCAGCTCGACGCCTTCGGCCCGGAACAGCTCGAGGCGCTCGGCCTCCGGCTTGCTCAGTACGTCGGGGTGAGCGGCGACGATCTTGTCGGCGATCTCGCCGATGTAGGCGCCCGCGTACCCGTTCTCCGGGGTCGGCGCACCGGTGGCGGCCGCGGCCAGCGAAGCGGCGAACCGGTCGATCTGCGCACCGTGGTCGTTGAAGTAGTACTCGCGCACCACATCCGCGCCCTGCGCGACCAGGATGCGGCCCAGCGCGTCGCCGACCGAAGCCCATCGGGTGCCGCCCAAGTGCACGGGACCGGTCGGGTTGGCCGAGACGAACTCGAGGTTGATCCGGGTGCCCTTCAGCGGCTCCGCGGTGCCGTACGCGGCACCCGCGGCGAGCACCCGCTCGATGATCGCGCCTTGCGCGGAGGCCGCGAGGCGGATGTTCAGGAATCCGGGTCCGGCGACCTCGGCGGCCGCGACGCCGTCGGCGGCGGTCAGCGCGTCGGCCAGCCAGGTGGCCAGATCACGCGGCTTGGTTCCGGCGCGCTTGGCCACCTGCATCGCGACATTCGTGGCATAGTCGCCGTGTTCGGGGTTGCGGGGACGTTCCACGGTGACCTCGTCGGGCAGGACCGCGGGGTCCAGTCCACGTTCGACAAGCACCTTCGCCGCGGTCGAGCGAAGGAGATCTGCAAGGTCAGCTGGAGTCACGAGTCTCTATCCTATGGTCTTGGCGGGTGTACACCTCGGGTGGGCACTGCGCAGCCAGCGGATCCATCCACGTCGAAAGAGCACACTGAGCGATGCCCAGCAGTCCCAGCGCCAAATCGGCCAAGGCCGCCCAGGCCGCGGCGAAGTTGTCGGGTCCCCGCAAGCGGGGCGGACAAGGACAGCTTCCGAAGAAGAATCGCCAGGTCCCCTGGCCTGCCATCGGCGCGGCCGTAGCAATCATCGCATTGATCGGCGCGCTGGCTTACAACCTGGTCCCCAAGTACCTGGAAAAGGCCGACCTGGACAAGTACACGCCGAGCGCACAGCACGAGGATCCGTCCGACGGGATCGCGGGCGTGGTGAAGAAGGATTACCCCGCCGGGTTGCACATCACCTCGAACCGGCGCGTGGCCTACGACCAGTCCCCGCCGTTCGGCGGCCCGCACGACCAGTCCTGGGCGACCTGCACCGGCGTGGTCTACAACAAGCCGATCCGGGTGGAGAACGCGGTGCACTCGCTCGAGCACGGCGCGGTGTGGATCACCTACAACCCGGACAAGGTGAACGCCGACGGCATCGCGACGCTGAAGGCGAAGGTCGAGGGCAAGCCGTACA
This sequence comes from Nocardia aegles, assembly GCF_052545135.1. Taxonomy (NCBI): domain Bacteria; kingdom Bacillati; phylum Actinomycetota; class Actinomycetes; order Mycobacteriales; family Nocardiaceae; genus Nocardia; species Nocardia aegles. The sequence continues at coordinate 3,482 of NZ_JBQWRI010000019.1, read as the reverse complement.
CGATGATGTCGCCCTACCCCGGCCTCGACACCGCCGTCTCCGTGCAGTCCTGGGGGCACCAACTGAAGCTGGACAGCCCCGACGACAAGCGCGTCGGCCAGTTCATCACCGCGCTGCGCCTGAACAACTACACCTACCCCGAGGTCGGCGCGGACTGCTCGACCATCGCCTTCGACACCGACAACCCGCCGCCGTTCGATCCCACGCCGCCCGGACCCGACGCGGTGCCGATGGACGGCAAGGGCTTGCAGCAGGATCAGACCGAACTCGGCGGCATGCCCGGGGGTCTGCCCGGTGTGCCCGGCGTGCCCGGTCTTCCCGGGCTGCCCGGCATGCCCGGTCTGCCCGGTGCTCCGGTGCCGGCGCAGCCTGCTCCCGCGCAGCCCGCTCCTGGCGCGGGGCAGTAGTGGCCGACGATCGAGAAGCACCCGCCGGATCCGACAGCGAAACATTCACCGGGTCCGGCACGGGCGCAACACCCGCTGGCGATCACGGAACCACCGCATCCGAACGCGAAGCGTCTGGCGTATCCGACGATCGAGAAGCATCCGGCGTCGGCGGACAATTCCGCCGCCAGCGCACCGCGCTGCTGACCCTCGGCATCATCGGCGCCATCCTGATCGGCTTCGCGATCGGCGTGCTGGCCCGGATTCCGCTGAACGGTTCGACCGAGCCGGATCCGGGCCCGGTCGACGTCGGTTTCAGCCAGGACATGTCGGCGCACCACGCCCAAGCCGTCGAAATGGCAGGTGTGCTGCTGGTGCGTTCCACCGACACCGAGGTACGCCGCCTGGCCTATGACATCCTCACCACCCAGCAGAGCCAGATCGGGCGCATGCAGGGCTGGTTGCAGTTGTGGGGCGAACCCGCGCAGAGCGTCGACGGGTTCATGGCCTGGATGACCGAGCCGATGAGCGGCCACGACCATTCCGGGGCCGACATGCCCCGCACCGGCCCGGTGTCCAGCATGCCCGGCATGGCCACCCCCGCCGAACTCGCCGCGCTGCGTCAGGCCGTCGGCCCCACCCTGGACACCATGTTCTTGCAGCTCATGCTGCGCCACCACCGGGGCGGGCTGTCGATGATCGACTACGCCGCCCAGCACGCCGACACCACGGCGGTGCGCACCCTCGCCGAGACCATGGCCACCACTCAGCGCGGCGAGTCCGACCTGATGACCACCATGCTCACCGCCCGGGGCGCCACCCCCCTCCCGTGATCCGAAACCCCGGGGCCGTCCGCCCTTTTTGGCGGACGGCCGCCGATACGATAGGCTGACCCAGCCCGATCGGACCGCCATCCCGGCGCCGACCGAGTCCTATCCCGCCCTCGTAGCTCAGGGGATAGAGCGTCTGCCTCCGGAGCAGAAGGCCGCAGGTTCGAATCCTGCCGAGGGCACCCGCGACAAAGGCCCCTGACCAGCACGCACGCTGGCAGGGGCCTTTCTCGTGACCTTAGCCCGCCTCGATGACACGACCTCGCCGAGAGTCATGGGCGTAGATCCTCTCCGCGACATCGGCTTCGACGCGCCCGGGCAGTGATGACGCGAGCGGGACCTTGCGCAGGCGCATCGTCCAGCCGCAGGTGTGACGAGCATCATGCACTCGGATGTGCCGGAACACCGGCCTTTCTTGACGGCTTTAACCTACCGACGGGCCCGCGTGTCCGATTGATATGGCACGCCGTCCTCGTTGCACGCGACGGGTTGGACATCGGGCTCCTGCTCGCCGCGGATCCCCACACCGATGGATGGTTCACAGCCGAGCCGGGCTTGCTCTACCGGAAATGGACGAGCGTATGACCACCCATCCGACCCACATCGACCCGACCGAACGCACAGACGAATGCGTCTCATCGAGGAACAGGCGGACACTGTGCACCGCACGGCATCATTCGACCTCACGGCCATGGTTGATCGACCAAGCTGAGCTTGACTACCGGTATGAACAGTCAACTAAACTCGAGTCATCACGCGAGTGATGCCGAAGCTGGGAGCGACGCGGCAACGCCGCCCCCGGCAGGTGGGTTCAGCTAGCCCGCCATACTCGGCGGACCAGGATGAGCGGCCCGGCGATCACGGCAGCAACCGCAAAGATGATGTCGTAATCGACCGGAGCCTTGCTTTACTCCGGCGATGTTTCGCTATCCCACCTCCTTCCTGGGCGCGGTGTGGACCAAGTCCACCGCCCCTCGGCTGGAGGTGCCTCCAATTTGCAGGACCGCAACGACTGAAACCGTTGCACTCCAACACATTCGACACACCCGACCAGACCGGGAAGTGAGCGCAGCGGACCACGGGGCTCACTCGCATTGACACGATCGGCACGACGCGAGCCGTACCCGACCTACCTCCCGCAGCCGATCATGAAACGGCTGGCCACTACCCCGGTCAACTTGCTGTGGGCCCGAGTGCGACCGTCACGGACACTGTCCTTCCATCCGCGCCGATAGCTCCGATTTCGCTCCTGGAGAACACATCCCGGCTGAGTTCCCGCCTTCTCATGGCCGATGATCTGACTTCCGTCCGGGTGAGTAAAGGGCGCTTCGCGTCGCTGCATGATGCATACGGCACCCTGCCCAACCCTCGCTCAGCACAGGACGGCCAGTATGGGGAAGCGAGGGGAGTAGGTGACGGATAGATCGCCTATCCGCGGGGAGACTCGAGCTCTGTTGCCTGCTGAGCGGTCGTCATGACATTCAGCGTCGCGGAGTTCTCCGACGCGATAGCCGCCTCGACTCGTTCGACCAACTGCCGGAAGGCGGCACCGTCACCGAGACCTTCGTAAGAACCTGTCCGCGTTTGAAAGTACACCTTTTCATGCCCGAGTAGCTGCTCAGTTGATCGATAGTTCTTCCATTGCTCTCGATACCGAAAAACGCTCTCTAGAGCGACTGACCCGGCGACGAGCAGACTGATCACTGTGACCGTCGGGGCCGCCCACACGTACGGCAGGTTAACCAGCGCCGGGACTAGGACACCTCCACCCACAGCAACCACGCGCATTCGTAGATGGAGTGCCTTCGTCTTAACCGACTTCCCGTCGTACCACTGTTGGTACTGCTCCAGCCGTCCGCTGATGTAACCCTCTGCGGTTGTCAGCGGCAACCCGGTGCTAGCAGACTCGCTCGGGCCCGCATCGTCGGTTGATTGCACGATGATCATTATTCTCAGGACTGGCCAGGCCGTCCACAGGATGTCACCGGAGTGTCACAAGTGCCGCAGACACACCCAAACGCCAGCAGAAGACGCGACCTCATCACGGAGCATTTCAGGTTGGCCGTGACGGTCGGTCGAACTGGCCGTCGGCCACGCCTGCGGTGAAGGTGTCCCATCGCCGGGAGCAAAGAACAGTGCCGGGCCCGTCGGGTTCTTCGAGTCGCGGACGCCGACCATGCCACCGGCCAAGTGGGCAACCGCCATGCAGTCGGGGGGGGGGGGGGGGGGGGGGGGGGGGGGGGGGGGGGGGGGGGGGGGGGGGGGG
>NZ_JBQWRI010000018.1:0-37590 GCF_052545135.1 Nocardia aegles | reverse complement strand
TTGAGTGAAGGCGAGGCAGCCGCTGGAAGGGCGCTGTTGGACGGAGTCCATCCTCAGTCCGCGCCGGGCCGAGCGAAGGCGAGGCAGCCGCTTACTCCACGAATTGGAGCTCTACCTGGGGCAGCTCGTTCATGACGCGGGCGCATACGGCACGGTGCCAGGTGGCCGGGTAGCGGGTGTCCGGCTCGTGCTTGGAGTAGGCGTCGTTGGTCCGGTAGGTGTGCAGGCGGGGGGAGATCTCCCCGGCGTCGATGGCGTCGACCATGGCCTCGACCACCTGTTCGGTCTCGTCCGCGATGGCGGCGAGCTCGCGGGCCACGGTGTCGGGGATCTGGAAGGCCCCCTTCTCCCATCGCTCGACGGTGCGCTCCGCGACCGCGAAGAATCGCGCGCACCACGGGACCGGAAGGCCGAGTAACTCACGAGTGGCCCGGAAACCCGCCGCGGTGCCGGTGCCTGGTAAATCGGTCAAATCGGTCATTTTCGAGAAACCCCTCCCCAGTATCACGATAGGGAAAGAATAGGTCACCGGTAGCGGTCGGAACCGTGGAATTCGTCAGCAGGCACCACGGCAGTGGGGGCGGCGAGAGCGATCAGGCAGGATAGAGGCCGTGATCCTCCGCCGAGACTCCGCTGCCGCGACCGACCCCGAGCCCGCGGGCGCCGTGCGTCCGCCCGCGCCGCATCCGTCGGGAGCTCGGCCGCCCCAGCTGCCGCCGGAACTGGTGCCCAATCATGTCGCGCTCGTCATGGACGGCAACGGGCGCTGGGCGCAGGAGCGTGGGCTGCCGCGCACCGCCGGGCACGAGCGCGGTGAGGCGGTGCTGATGGATACCGTGGAGGGCTGCATCGAGATCGGCGTCAAATGGTTGTCGGCCTACGCGTTCTCCACCGAGAATTGGCGGCGCAGCCCCGATGAGGTGCGCTTCCTCATGGGTTTCAACCGCGACGTGATCCGCAGGCGCCGCGACGAGATGCACGAGATGGGCGTCCGGGTGCGCTGGGCGGGGCGGCGACCGCGTCTGTGGCGCAGCGTGATCAAGGAATTGGAGATCGCCGAGGAACTCACCGAGCGCAACACGGTGATGACGCTGACCATGTGCGTCAACTACGGCGGCCGCGCCGAGATCGCCGACGCGGCGAGGGAGATCGCGCGCCGGGTGGCGGCGGGCGAGATCGACCCGGAGAAGGTCACCGAGGCGACGGTGGCGAAATACCTCGACGAGCCCGATATGCCGGACGTGGACCTGTTCCTGCGCCCGTCGGGTGAGTTCCGCAGCTCCAACTTCCTCATCTGGCAGTCCGCCTACGCCGAATATGTCTATCAGGACACGCTTTTCCCCGATTTCGATCGCCGGAACCTGTGGGAGGCATGTCTCCAGTACGCCGCGCGGGACCGCCGTTTCGGCGGCACCAAGTGAGCGGCGCGGACATGGGCGCGGCGGTGACTCCGGAGCAGGAGTTGCAGGCACGGGCCGGGGCCTGTCTGTCGAGCTACGGTGTCGACGTGCGTGTCGACGCCGAAGGGTCACTCGGTTTCGAGTACGAGGGTGCCCTTTCGTCGCTGCGCGCGGTGAATCTGGCACCCGGCTTGGACGTGCTGAGCCTCACCTGCGTGCTGGCCTGGGACCGGCCGTTGACACCGCAGCTGCACAAGCGCGTCGCCGAACGCAACAACGCGCTGCACTTCGGTTCGCTCACCGTGATAGCTCGCGGAAAGCTCGCCGACGTCATCCTGCGCTACACCTTCCCCGGCGCGGGACTGGACGACCAGGCGCTCACCACCATGCTGCTGCTCGTACTGTCCAACGCGAGCCGGGCCAGGCAGGGTCTGCTGCCCTGAGAGGCATGACAGCTGTCATGCCGAAGTCGTGACAGCCGTGCGGGGTTCGGGACCCGGTTTCCCGCGACCGTAGAGGCATGACTTCAGCAACGACCACCGCGGTCCAGCATCCGACGCGGCACGCGCCCGCTGTCGCGCTGCGCGACCTGCGCAAGAGTTTCCGTACTCCGGCCGGCGTGGTGCACGCCGTCGACGGCCTCGACCTGGTGATCGAGCCAGGGGAGATCGTCGCGTTCCTCGGTCCCAACGGCGCGGGCAAATCCACCAGCATCGACCTGCTGCTCGGCTTGGCGCGCCCGGACTCGGGCAGCGTCTCGGTCTTCGGCACGGAGCCGGAGCGAGCTGTCGCCGCGGGCCGCGTTTCCGCGGTGCTGCAATCGGGGGGCCTGCTGCCGGATCTCACCGTCGCGGAGACGGTGCGGCTGGTGGCCACGCTGCACGCGAGTGCGCGTCCCGTCGAGGAGGTGCTCACCCGCGCGGGCATCGCGGGGATCGCCGATCGTATGGTGGGCAAATGCTCCGGCGGCCAGCGGCAGCGGCTCCGGTTCGCGCTGGCGCTGTTGCCGGACCCGGAGTTGATCGTGCTCGACGAGCCCACCACCGGCATGGACGTCGAAGGACGCCGGGAATTCTGGAACGCGATGCGGGAGGATGCGCGGCGCGGCCGCACGGTCCTGTTCGCGACCCACTATCTGGACGAGGCCGACGCGTACGCCGACCGCATCGTGCTGGTGCGCGCGGGCCGGGTCGTCGCCGATGGCGGCGCGGCCGAGATCAAGAACCTGGCCGCGGGCCGGACCGTCGCCGCGACGTTGCCCGGCGCGGACCCGGCCCGGCTGCTCGCGGTCCCCGGGGTCGACGATGTCGAGTTGCGTGGTGACCGGATCCTGGTGCAGGCCAAGGACTCCGACGCCGTGGCGCGATTCCTGCTCAATCACACCGCCGCGGTCGACCTGGAGATCACCGCGCACAACCTGGAAACCGCCTTCCTCGCGCTGACCACGGCAGGAGATCACTGACATGACCACTCTGGTGTCTCGGCCCGCCGCCACCAGGCTCGGCGGATTCAGTTTCGGCTTTCTGCGGTTGGAACTGCGCCGCATGCTGCGCAACCGGCGGACGCTGATCTTCACGCTGATCCTGCCGCCGCTGTTGTTCGTCGTCTTCGGACTGCAATCCGACAACCGGACCCAATCCTATGGATCGGGGAACGTGACCGGTTACGTCATGGTGTCGATGGCGGTGTACGGCGCGATGCTGGCCACCACCACCGGCGGCGCCATGGTCGCCGTCGAGCGCGCGCAGGGATGGAGCCGGCAGTTGCGGCTCACACCGCTGCGGCCGATCGCGTACATCGCGACCAAGGTTGCGGTCGCGATGGTGCTCGGACTGATCTCGGTGACCACGGTTTTCGCGGTCGGAGCGGCGCTGGGCGCCCACCTCACGCCAGGCGCGTGGGTGGGGTGCTTCCTGCTCGCCTGGGTCGGCTCGCTCGTGTTCGCGGCCTTCGGTCTGTTCGTGGGCTATCTGGTGCCGTCGGAGAACGTGATGCAGCTGCTCGGGCCGGTGCTGGGCGGGCTGTCGTTCGCGGGCGGATTGTTCGTGCCACCGCACGGCTGGTTCGAGTCGGTGTCGAAAGTGTTCCCCACCAGCGGTGTCGCCACGCTGGCCCGGCTGCCGTTCGGCGTCACCGGCGGCGGGTCGGTCATCGCGGCGGTGATCAATATCGCGGTCTGGTCGGTGGTCTTCGTGCTCGGCGCGGCCGCGTTGTTCCGGCGTGACACCGCTCGCTGAACCCTGGTCGGGCAACCGGTCGTCCACCCGGACGGCCGGTTGCGCCGTTCGCGGCCAGTCGGGTGGTACGACGTTCCCTTGCCTCGGCGCGAAGAGCTTTTCCGGGCCCTCCGGCGGGACATACGTGCGAACCTCGGGCGGACCGGTTTCGGTAGCGTCGCTTCCCGTGATCGACGACGACCGGGGAGCCGCGCACCGCCGCCTCCGTCCCGCCCGGCCGCAGCGGGGTGGCGCATGGATGTGAAAACCTCGGGCAGTGCGCGGACGAGCAGGTCCGCCGGTCTCGTGGACGGTCTGCTCGACTGGCAATCGCTCGGCCCCGATGGACGGCGCAGGGGGTGGTTCGGCGCTGTCATGTCACTGGTCTGGCTGGTCTATCTGATCGGCCCGATCAGGCGGAACTGGAGCGGCGGCGAGCGCACGCAGGCGATGGCCGCCATGGTCTGCTTGCTCGCATTCGCGACGCTGATCATCGTCGCGTTCGTCGCGTTCCGCAGGTATGCCGAGCACAGCGTGCCCGACGACGCACCGGTCGACCGCAGGGCCTGGCTGCTGCTGGCGGCGATGGGGGCGTTGTCCGCGGCGATGGCGGCGCTGCTCGGCGGGGCCGCTGTGCCCACGGCGATCTATGTCGCGGTGGTCGCCGTGTTCGTGCTTCCGCTGCGCACTTCGGCCGTAGTCGTGGTCGCCATCATGACGATCATGCTGCTGGCCCCGGTCGCGATGGCGTCGTGGCATCTGGGTGGGACACCGTACTACCTCGCGTTCATTCCCGTGGCGGTGTGGTTGGCCAGACAACTCGGGCTGCGCGGTGACCGGCTGGCCGAGCTGGCGCGCAGGCAACGCGCGGAGCTGGAGCTCATCGAGGAGCGCAATCGTGTCGCCAGGGACGTGCACGACATCCTCGGCCATTCGCTCACCGTGATCACCGTGAAATCCGAGCTCGCGCACCGGCTGCTCGACGTGGACCCGAACCGGGCGCGGACCGAGCTGGCCGACATCGAACGGCTCGCGCGCGAAGCGCTGGCCGGGGTGCGCGAGACCGTCGGCGGGCTGCGGGAAGTATCGCTGCGCGGCGAACTGGCCAACGCACGGACCGCGCTGGCCGCCGCGGGTATTGCCGCCGAACTACCGCAACCGGCGAGCCTGCCGGACACGCCGTCCGGCGAATTGCTGGGCTGGGTGCTGCGCGAAGCGGTGACGAACGTGATCCGGCACAGCGCCGCGCGCCGCTGCACGGTGACCGTCACCGCGACGTCCATCGACGTGGTCGACGACGGCCGTGGCCTCCGCGCCGGCAGCGCGTCCGGTTCGGGGCTGGCCGGGCTGCGGGAGCGCGTGCGCGCCGCGGGTGGGACACTGACGCTGTCGACGCCGGAGGGTGGGGGTGTGCGCGTTCGCGCCACGATCCCGGATGGGAAGCGGGTGCCATGATCCGGCTGTTGCTGGCGGACGACCAAGCTCTGGTGCGCGGCGCGCTGGCCGCGCTGCTCGGACTGGAGAACGACCTGGAGGTGGTCGGCGAGGTCGGTCGCGGCGACGAGGTGCTCGACGCGGTCGCGCGGACCGGTCCCGACGTGGTGCTGCTGGACGTCGAGATGCCCGGGATGGACGGCATCACGGTGGCCGGGAAGCTGCACCTGGCCCATCCGGACGTGCGGATCCTGATGGTCACCACGTTCGGCAGGCCGGGTTATCTGCGTCGCGCGATCGACGCGGGCGCGACCGGTTTCGTCGTCAAGGACACTCCGGCCAGGGAATTGGCCGACGCCGTGCGGCGCGTGCGGATGGGGTTGCGGGTGATCGACCCGGGCCTGGCCGCGGAAACGTTGACGGCGGGCACCTCCCCGTTGACCGCGCGCGAGCGCGAGGTGCTCGCCGCGGCGGCCGACGGTGCGCCCGCGAGCGCCATCGCCAAGCGGTTGCACCTGTCGGAAGGCACGGTACGCAACCACCTTTCGTCGGCGATCGGCAAGACCGGCACGAGCACACGCGGCGAAGCGGTACGCGCGGCGGAGCGTCTCGGCTGGTTGTGACGGGCGGGTCAGCCGGCTACCGGACGTGCGGGCTCGCCGTAGGGCAGAAGAGTGCGCACGCCGAGCGCCAGCGTCTGCGGGTCGAGATCGCCGAGGATGAGGTGCTGGAGGATGAATCCCGGCAGCAGTCCGATGATCGCCTTGGCCACCGCGTCGACATCGGCGTCTTCGGGTAGCCAGCCTTTGTCGCGCATGCGCTCGGCGTAGGTCACCCACAGTGCGCGCATGGCGAGCATCGTCTCGCGGACCATCACCGCCGCGCCGGGATGCACCAGGGCCAAGGCCCAGGCCTGCGGCGCCAGCCGCACCGGACCGTCGGGGCCGCTGCGTCGCACGACCTCCTCGGCGATCATGGTGATCAGTTCGGCGGGCGTGGGCAGTGGTTCGCGGCGGATCGCATGGTCCATGGCGATGCGCAAGGCCACGGTGGTCTCGGTGGCGAGCGCGGTGATCAGCTCGTCCTTGCTCTTGAAGTAGCGGTAGACCGCACCGGCCGAGAGGCCCGATTCCGCGAAGACGTCCTGCATGGAGGTCTCATAGAACCCCTTGCGGGCGAAGCAGCGCCGCGCGGCGTCCATGATCTGCTGTCTGCGGCGTTCGAGGTGTTCTTCGGTGACTCGGGGCATAGGCCCAAAATAAAACGAATATCCGTTCTTGACAACACCGCGGCCGCATGCGACGGTAGGCCCAACTAAAAGAACGAGCATTCGATTTTTAGGAGAAGGCCATGAACACCACGCAGCGGGCGTTCGCTCTCGGCCTCGGCGCCGCCCTGCTCCAAGCGCTGATGCTGATCGCGTTCGCCTGGCCGGCCGCGAACATCGCGCCGCGTGACCTGCCGCTGGCTGTCACCGGTCCGCAGGCCGCGATGATCACCGGCAAGCTCGCCGAGCACAGTCCGGGCGCCTTCGAGATCAGCACGCCCGCGGACGAGGCCGCCGCCCGCGCCGCCATTCAGGACCGGGAGGTCTACGGGGCGATCGTCACCGGCGACGGGCCGCCGCGCGTACTTGTCGCCTCCGGCGCGAGTCCCGCTGTCGCGCAGCAGCTCACCCAGATCGGGCAGCAGCTGTCCGGCGCGCCCGCCGCCCGGGTCGAGGACGTGGTGGCGGCCGACTCCGACGATCCACGGGGCGCGGCGTTCGGCGCGATGGTGCTGCCGCTGGTGATGTCCGGTATCGCGGCGGGTGTGCTCCTGGCCCTGCTGATGCCGTCGATCGGGGGCAAGGTGCTCGGGCTGGTCACCTTCGGCGTCGTCGGCGGACTGCTCGGCATGGCGATCATTCAGGGCTGGCTGTCGGTGGTCCCCGGGTCCTACCCGGTGCTCGCGGCGGTCGGAGGGTTGGTGTCGTTCGCGGTCGCGGGCGCGGTGGTCGGGCTCGCCGCCGTCGTCGGCCGAGCCGGTATCGGCATCGCCGCGCTCACCCTGCTGCTGATCGGCAATCCGTTCTCGGCGGCCACCTCAGCGCCGGAGCTGTTGCCGCAGCCGTGGGGCGCGGTCGGCCAGTTGCTGCCGCCCGGCGCCGCCGCGTCGCTGCTGCGCTCGGTCGCGTTCTTCGACGGTGCCGGCGCGGCAGGGCCGCTGCTGGTGCTGCTGGTCTGGAGCGCGGCAGCACTCGCGCTGCTCGGTGTGGCCGCGTTGCGGGGTCGCCGGGCCGAGGCGCAGGTCCCGGCCCGGGATGCGGTCCCGGTCGGCTGAATCGGTCATCGCGGCGGGTCGCCCTCGCAGGAGGACGGCCCGCCGTCGGCGTTTCGCCGGGAATCGTTTCCCAGTGACGGCTTCGGGTGCTCGGCTCAGCCCACCGTGAACGACAGGGTGGGTGCGCCGGCCGCGCCCTCTTGCTTCTGGGCGTTGTACGTCACCGTGTAGGGGCCGGTCCCGGGGGAGGGCACCACGAAGATCACGTAGTTCTTCGGGTTGTCGATGGTCTCGTTCGCGTCGAGCAACTCGTTGATCGGGCCGCGGATGTCGGCGGGCACGGTCTTGCCGTCAGGAGTCCGGACGGTGAAGTAGTTGTAGAAGACGTTCGTCCCGCCCGCGGCGATGCCGGGCCCGCCGACGAGCTTGATGCGCAAGGCGAGATCGGACTTGCCGTTCTCGTTCTCGGTGTAGCTCGGGCTGATTCGGCCGCCGGTGATCTGGATGGTCGTCTGGTCCTGCACGAGGGTGCCGGTGACGGCCACCGTCCTGGGTTGGACACTGTCCACCTTGCCCGACGCGGCGAGCGGAATTTTGGTCTGGTTGTCGGCGGCCTGGCCGTACACGATGGTCAGCGTGTCGATGAGGTGCTCGGCGTCCTTGGCCGATTTGACCGACGTGGTCGCGGTGCCGGTGGCCGAACCGTTGCCGGGCACGGTCGGGCTGTCGAAGATCGCGCCGCCGTCCACTTCTTTGCCGACCAGCAGTGACGGCGTGACGCTCAGCATGTGGTTGTCGAGAGTGGTGTTCTTGTAGGTGATATCGATGCGCACCTTCGCCCCGCCGTATTCGTCCGGCACCACGGTCGCCTTGTCCACGGTGATGTCGAATCCGTCGTACCAGCCGGTCCTGCCGACGGTGCGGACCGTCGACTGCCCGTTCGTCCCGCTCGAACCGGCGGCGACTCCGGTGGCGGTGGCCGACGGGACCGCCACCGGCGTGCCGACCTCGTCCTGGCACGCCGACAGCAGCAGCACCGAGGCCGCGATGAGCGCGGCCCCGGCGACGGTCACGGCCCGGCGGCGCACCGGGCGTACGGATGAGTGGATGGTCGTTGACACGCTGCCTCCCAGCAGATGACGAATCCTTCGTATCGCGCCCGGATCGGCCCGGGCCCGTCGAGGATCTCGCCGGTGAATCTGCGCCGGCCGCAGCCGCGTTAACCCGACACGCCGGGAATCGCTCCGCTCACCCGTCGCATCGGCGCGCCGCCCCGCATGTCGTGCAGGTGCCGAAGATCTCGAGGGTGTGGCTGATCTCGGTGAAGCCGTGCTCGCCCGCGATCGTTTCGGCCCACGCCTCCACCGTCGGGCCCGCCACCTCCACGGTGCGGCCGCAATGCCGGCACACCAGATGGTGATGGTGGCCGGTGGAGCACTGGCGGTAGACCGACTCGCCGGAGTCGGTGCGCAGCACATCGACCATGCCCGCGTCGGCCAGCGACTGCAGCGTCCGGTAGACCGTGGTCAGCCCGATGCCTTCACCGCGTTTGCGCAGCTCGTCGTGTAGGTCCTGGGCGGATCGGAACTCATCGATGTCACCGAGCAGCGCGGCGATGGCGCTGCGCTGCCTGGTGCTGCGGATCCCGACCGGGTTCTGCGGAACGGCCGTGTTGTCTGGCACGAATCACCCTTCCTCGGCGTGCGCGACGGCGTCGACGACGATATGGGCCAGATGGTCGTCGACGAGTTCGTAGAGCACCTCGCGACCCGAACGCTCACCGTGCACGACACCGGCGGCCTTGAGGATACGCAGATGCTGACTGACCAATGGTTGCGTGACACCGAGCGCGTCGACCAGTTCGTGCACACACCGCGGTGATTCACGCAACTGCAGCACGATAGCAATCCGAACCGGCGCGGCCAGCGCGCGCAACAGCTCACCCGCGTTCTCCAGCACGGTTCGCGGGGGTACCGGCGCCGGTCCCGGCGACCGATACGGGTTGTGCGGCGGTGCCGCGGCGGTCTCGGCGGTCATGTCACCAACTCCTTAATGGAAAGCATTACCATTTTGCGTATGCACAGGTGCGCATGTCAAATGGGCGCGCGGGTGCGTGCGGTTGAAACCGGTCATAGCAGTGCCGATAGGCTTGGGCGCGATCGCAGCGTGCACGCAAAATTATTGCGTTGCGTGTACACGACAATCCGACTCGCAGTGGATGGAGAATTCTCGCGTGGCACCCAAGTCGAAGGTGGACACCGTTGCCAACCTCGCCAAGCGCCGGGGTCTGGTGTACCCGTGCGGTGAGATCTACGGAGGCACCAAGTCGGCGTGGGATTACGGGCCGCTGGGCGTCGAGCTCAAGGAGAACATCAAGAAGCAGTGGTGGCGCGCCATGGTCACCGGCCGTGAGGACGTCGTCGGTCTGGACTCCTCGGTGATCCTGCCCCGCCAGGTGTGGGTCGCCTCCGGTCACGTGGGCGTGTTCAATGACCCGCTTGTCGAGTGCCTCAACTGCCACCACCGCTTCCGGCAGGACCACCTGCAGGAGGCGTACGCGCTGAAGAACAAGATCGACGACCCGGACACGGTCTCGATGGAGCTTGTCGCGTGCCCGAACTGCGGCACCGTCGGCCGCTGGACCGAGCCGCGCGACTTCAACATGATGCTCAAGACCTACCTCGGCCCGATCGAGTCCGAGGAGGGCCTGCACTACCTGCGTCCGGAGACCGCCCAGGGCATCTTCGTGAACTTCGCCAACGTGATGACGACCGCGCGCAAGAAGCCGCCGTTCGGCATCGCGCAGATCGGCAAGAGCTTCCGCAACGAGATCACTCCGGGCAACTTCATCTTCCGCACCCGCGAGTTCGAGCAGATGGAGATGGAGTACTTCGTCAAGCCGGGTGAGGACGAGGAGTGGTACAAGTACTGGATCGAGACCCGGTTCTCCTGGTACACCGATCTCGGCATCGCCGCGGAGAACCTGCGGCTGTTCGTGCACCCGAAGGACAAACTCTCGCACTACTCGGCGGGCACCACTGACATCGAGTACCGCTTCGGCTTCCAGGGCAACGAGTGGGGTGAGCTGGAGGGCATCGCCAACCGCACCGACTTCGACCTGAAGACGCACTCCGAGCACTCCGGCACCGAGCTGAGCTTCTTCGACCAGGCCACCAACGAGCGCTACATCCCGTACGTCATCGAGCCCGCGGCGGGTCTCACCCGCTCGCTGATGGCCTTCCTGGTCGACGCCTACGCCGAGGACGAGGCGCCCAACGCCAAGGGCGGTGTCGACACCCGTACGGTGCTGCGCCTGGACCGCCGCCTGGCGCCGGTGAAGGCGGCGGTGCTGCCGCTGTCGCGCAACGCCGATCTCACGCCGAAGGCGAAAGACCTGGCCGCGCAGCTGCGCAAGCACTGGAACGTCGAGTTCGACGACGCGGGCGCCATCGGCCGCCGCTACCGCCGCCAGGACGAGATCGGCACGCCGTTCTGCATCACCGTCGACTTCGAGACGCTCGACGACCAGGCGGTGACCATCCGCGAACGCGACACGATGACTCAAGAGCGCATCGCGCTGGACAAGGTCGAGGGCTACTTGGCCCAGCACCTGATCGGCGCCTGAACTCCGGCGCGGCGCCCCGTGGTCGGCCCGGCCATGGGGGCTGTCGTTCAGTCTTTCTCGCGGGTGACGATCCCGATCGTGGTCGGAATGAGCAGCGCGAGGCCCCACGGCACCGCGACCCAGAACGGCCAGAAGTAACCCGCCCCGGTGGCCAGGTAGATCGCCAGGCACAGCGCGTTGACGAATACCCACGGTGTCCACATGATCGTGATCCACCGCGGGAAGCCGCGCGCGGGCGCGGGCCGTGATTCCCGTTGGGCGGGAAGGTCCGACAGCAGCGGCGCCAATTCGCCGTAGGTCTTGGCGGCATACACCTGTCGCAGCCGGTCGTCGAATTCGGCGAGCGACAGCCTGCCCTCGTTCATGGCGAGGCGCAGTTGGTCGATGATCTTCTCCCGATCGGCGTCGGAGGCCCGAACGTGGTCCTGACTCACGGTGTCAGAGTAGGTCTATTCGGGCGATGGCGCGGTGTGTTCATCAGTGGCAAGGGGATCAGGTCACAGCGGAACGTCCCAGAACGCCAGCTCGTGCCGGAGTCCTTCGCGGAACCGCTCTTCCGCCCGCTCCGGATCGGCCCCGGACTCGTCGATCATCTGCGCGCAGCGGCGGGTGAGGGCGGCGAATCCGGGATCGGCGTAGGTGTCCACCCAGCGCCGGTAGCGCGGTTCGGCGGGCGGGTGCTGGGCCAGCCGCGCCCCGAGCGTGGAGTATCCCCACATGCACGGGTAGAGCGCGGCGAGACCTTCGCCGTAGGACGCGGCGGCGTCCAGCAGAAACGCCGTGTACGCCGCGCAGGCAGCGCCTTTGACGGCGCCGTCGAGGTCCGCGCCGAACTCGGCGGCCAGCGAGCGGTGCAGCGACAGCTCCTCGTGGTAAGTGGCGTGCGCCAGGTCGACCAGGTCGCCGAGATGGGCTGCCGGAGCCTGCCATGCGAGACGGGCGAACACCCGGACGTAATCGAGCAGGAACAGGTAGTCCTGCTCCAGCCAGGACCGGAAGACCGGTTCGGGCAGGGTGCCCTGGGCGATACCCAGCACGGTGGGATGGGCGAGTTGTTCCTCCACCGCGGGAAGGCCGATCTTCTCCAGACGCGCCGCGAGACTCATACCCGCAGTCTTCCGCATCCGCCCGGTCGGTTTGCACCCGCGCCGATCGTGCCGCACCCTTGCCGTGTGTTGTGGGATGAGGACGCTGTGATTCGGGTGCTGGCGCCGTCGGAGCAGCGGTTCGTGCGGCATGGCACCTACACGGGCCGGTCGGTGTCGGTGCGGGGAGCGCTCGACGTGGCGGCGCTGCGGGAGGCATTCGCGCAGTTGCGGCGCGCCTACCCGGTGATCGGGTGCAGAATCGCGGAAGACGCTGCGGGGCAGGGATATCTGCTCGCCGCGCAGGAGAAGGTGTGGGCTCCGGTTTCCGTGCGCGAGGATGACCCGGCGGAGATCGGCATTCCCGTGCTGGATCCGGCGGTCCAGCTGGCCTATCTGGACGTTGTCGGCTCGCGCGCGGACGAGTGGCGCGTCACCCTGTTCGCTCACCACAGCGTCGCCGACGCGGGCCACTGCGTCGAACTGCTGTCCCGACTATGGGATCGCTATACCGGCATTGTCGAAGGCCAGCCGAGAAACTGTGCACCACACCCGATTCCGCAATCCTTGGAGTGGCATGTGGCGGCGCGCGGCATCACCGCGACCGCGCGGTCCGGCTTCGAGGACGTGACCGCACCGCTCCCGCCGGACGCGCGGAACGTGCCGTCCGACCGCGCGGAACCCGCGTCGAGTACGCTCGCCCGTCCGGTGCGTGCGCGACTGAACCGGGCGGCCACCGACCGGATCGTCGATCTCGCACGCACCTGCGGGGTGACGGTCAACGGCCTGCTCACCGCCGCACTGCTGCGCGCGTATGCCCGTGCGACCGTCGGCGGTGCAACGGCTTTGGGCTGTCTGTATCCGGTGGACCTGCGCAACCGGCTGGAGCCGCCGGTCGCCGCCTCGGCGGGCACCAACATGGCCGGACTGGCATCCTTCGCGGCCGAGGTGGATCCGGCCGCCGGCCCGGTAGAACTGGCGCAACGCATTTCGGCTCGACTGACCCGCGACCTGTCCGAAGGCGTCGTGCGGCAGTCGGTACTCCATTTCCCGGATTACTACGGCACGAGCAGGATCCACTCGCTGGCCGGGCACATCGCGATGACCAACACCGGCGTCGTCCCGGTATTCCACACACCCGCTGATCTGGAGCTCACCGATTACGAGATCGTCTACGTCTCGGCGCATCCTCGCCCGTCCGCGGGCGCGTCGGCCGCGGTCACCTTCCTGGCCTACACGTTCGCACGGGAACTGACCGTCGGCGTGCTCGGCGGCGGCGCGCGTGCCGACGGCCTGCCGGAGGCAGTGCGAGCCGAGCTGACCGCCTTGTCCGCAGCCGAGGCTCGTTGATCGTGATCGCCTTGTCCGCGGCCGAGGCTCGTTGATCAGAATCTGCCGCCGCGGCCGATTCGCCGGGAGCCGGACGAGCCACCGTAGGAGCCGGGGCTCCAGCCTCCCCCCGAATGCCGGGCGCCGCTCGCCGCCCCACGGAGCAGTCCTTCGAGCAGGATACCGCCGAGTACCGCGCCGGTCTGGGCGCTGCCGGAAGGCGCCTGTCGCGTCTCCCAGGCCTGCACACTGGCCTGCGCCGCCTGGAGCGCGCGCCCGGCCAGATCCGCCGCGGCCTGCGCGTGCCGCAGTGCGTCGACGGGATCGCTCGCGCTCGACCGCTGCGCCTCGTCCAGGTGGCGCTGTGCTTCCGACAGGCGGGTGCGCGCTTCGGCGTCGATGCCGCCGCGCCGGGTGCCGATGTAGTCGGTGGCCGAACCGATTCGGGCGCGGGCGTCGGTGAGCGCTCGGTCGACCCTGCGTTGCAGGTCCTCGGCAGCGAGTTTGCGGCCGGTTGCCTCCACCACGGCACGGTCGAGGTCGGCGTCGGCCGTGACCGCGCTGTGGAAGGCGCTCAGCGGATCGGTGTCACGCATAGCGCTCGCCTGCTCCAGCGCGGACTGCGCGGCGCTGCGGGCGGCGGCCAGTTCCGGCCCGCCGTAGTCGGCGAGCTCGGCGGCGGCGGCGAGGTCGCGGCGCAATTCGTCCAGTACACCCGGCAGACCGTCGCGGGCCTGCTGAATGGCGCTCGACGCGTTGTCGACCGCGTCGAGCAGGGCACGGGCCTGACCGATCGCGGCCTCGGCCGATCGAATGGCGGCGACGGCGCCGCCTTGCTCGCCGACCGGCTCGGTGAGTGCGGAACGTCCCGCGTCGACGTTCTGCTCGGCGAACGCGAGGCGCTCGCGGGCCATCCGCACGTTGTCCGCGATCGGCGCGAGCACACTCGCCGGATGGGTGGCGGCGAGCCTGCCGAGCTGGGCTTCCGAATCGGGAATCCGGGCGGTCACGTCGACAACGTCCCTGGTGAGGGCGTCCAGCCGAACCGAGGCGTCGAGCAGCAGATCGCGCATGGCGTCGAATTCCGCGACCTGCGCGTCGAGTTCCCGATCGGCGCGCCCCACTGTGCTGATCAGCTCGACCAGCAGCGAGCGCTGTTCGTCCGGTGTTTCCGGGATTGCGTCGTCCAAGCGCTGCCGGATCGCGAAAGCGTCGGCCGCAGCCGCTTTCGCATTGTCGAGGGCGGTCCGGAAGACCGTGGTGGCGGTGGCGCCGAACTCGCCGGTGGCGAGTTCGAGTTCCTCTCCGCTGGTGCGAATCGCGTTGTCGATCTCCACCAGCGTCTCCCGTGAGCGGGCCTGCAGCGCTTCCAACGGCAGTGCCGACAGCGCCGTCGTGTTCTCCGGATCCAGCTGCCGCGCCGCCGCCAGCTCGGCCTCGGACCGTTCGCGCCGCCGTTTGCGCGCGTACCAGACGAGCCCGCCCGCCACCAGAACCACCAGCAGGCCGATGACGAGCAGGGCGCGAACGCTCACCCCGCCGCCGCGCATGGCCGCGTCCAGCCCGTCGGCCGTCGCGACCCCCGCGTCGGCCCAGCGTCCGTCGCGCAGGGCGGGCTCGACCTTGCCGATCAGCATGTCGTCGAGCTCGGAATCGCTGACCTCGCCGGGCACTTCGCCCTCCAGCCAGTACGCGCGATCCTCGGTGGCGACCGCAAGCAACAGGTCCCGTTCGCCGAACCCGGATATCGAGGCGGTGCGCCTGGCCCAGGCCCGCGGGTCGAGCCCGTCGAAACCGCGCACATACACCACCCACAGCCGCAGCTGCCGGTCGGCGTAGAGCTGATCCACCGCACTGCGCACCCGATCGAGCTGCCCCTGATCGAGCGCACCGGCCGGATTCTCCACATAGGTGTTCATCCGCAGCGGCGGTTCCGCCGCGATCGTCGGAGCGCCCAGCAGGGCGAGCGCGGCCAAGAGGACGCTGATCGCGAGCAAGCGGACAAAGCGGATCCGCGACGGCAGTGACATGGCACGAATCTAACTCGCTAGCATTGCTTCGTGATCACCATAGATCGCCCGTACAGCGGCCGGCTGTCACCGGGTTCGAACCCGCAACAGCGCGATGTCCCCGGCGCCCGCATAGTCAAAATGTCCGTCGGCGGTATGGACAACAACTTCTACCTGGTGCAGTGCGCCGGCACCGGCGCGGCCCTGCTCATCGACGCCGCCAACGAGGCGCCCCGCATCGCGGACCTCGTCGAGCAGGAGGCGCCCGGTCAGGTCCAGCTGATCGTCACCACCCACCAGCACCGCGACCACTGGATGGCGCTGCGGGAGACCACCGCGGCCACCGGCGCTCCCACCGCGGCGCATCCGCTCGACGCCGACCCGCTGCCGGTCCGCCCCGATCGGCTGCTGGCCGAGGGCGACACCGTCACCATCGGCGATCTGGTCTTCGAAGTCATCCACCTGCGCGGCCACACGCCGGGCTCGATCACCCTCGCGCTCACCGACGCGGCGGGACGTACCCACCTGTTCACCGGGGACTCGCTGTTCCCCGGCGGCGTCGGGCGCACCACCTCCCCGGCGGACTTCACCTCACTGTTCACCGACGTGTCCGCCAAGCTCTTCGACCGCTACCCCGACGACACCGTGGTCTACCCCGGCCACGGCAACGACACCACGCTCGGTGCCGAGCGGCCCAGCCTTCCGGCCTGGCGCGACCGCGGCTGGTAACCGCCCTGCCGGTAACCGGTCCGGGGCCCGCGCCGCTCCTGGCAGACTTGGGGAGTGAATTTGCCAACGATGCGCACCCGAGCGCTCCCTGCGCCCGGATCTGCGCGGCCACAAGGCTTCGGGGCCGGGTTGCTGCGCTGGACGCGGCGGCTCGCCGTCGGTTCCGTCGTGATGGGCGCGGTGCTGGTCGGCGGGACCGCCTTCCGCGTGTGGCAGGTGGCGCGCATCGACGACTACACGAAGGCCGACGCGATCGTCGTGCTCGGCGCGGCGCAGTACTCGGGCACGCCGTCCTCGGTGTTCGAGGCGCGACTCGACCAGGCGTACAAGCTGTTCCGAGCCGGTGTCGCGCCGCGTGTCATCACCGTGGGCGGCAAGCAGGAGGGCGATCTGTTCACCGAAGCCGCCTCGGGCAAGAACTATCTGCAGGCGCGCGGCGTGCCCGCCGACAAGATCCTCGCCGTGGAAACCGGATCGGACACCCTGCGCAGCATCGAAGCGGTGGTCACGGCGATGCGGGCGCGGGACATGTCGTCGGCGGTGCTGGTCAGCGATCCCTGGCATTCGCTGCGCACCCGCACCATGGCTCGCGACGAGGGGCTGGCGGCGTGGACCGCCCCCACCCGAACCGGCCCCGCCGTCTACACCCGCGAATCCCAGGCGCACGGCATCGCCAGGGAAACCGGCGCCCTGCTGTGGTATCAGCTCACACACTTCTCGGCGGATTTCACCTACACGGCGGGACAGTGAGGCTCGATGAGCGCCCGGTACACCGATCACGACACTGAACGCCTCGTCGTCGAGGGCGCCAAGACCGCGGGGCTCGGCCCGCCGCGCAGTGAGTTCGAGACCGGCCACCGGACCGAATTCGCCCGCGACCGGGCCCGCGTACTGCACTCCGCGGCGCTGCGCAGACTGGCCGACAAGACTCAGGTCATGGGTCCGCGCGAGGCGGACACCCCGCGCACCCGGCTCACGCATTCCCTGGAGGTCGCCCAGATCGGCCGCAGCATCGCCGACGGACTCGGCTGTGATCCGGACCTGGTCGACCTGGCCGGTCTCGCCCATGACATCGGCCACCCGCCCTACGGCCACAACGGTGAGAAAGCCCTCGACACCTTCGCCGACGCTTTCGGCGGCTTCGAAGGCAACGCGCAGAACCTGCGCATCCTCACCCGCATCGAACCGAAGGTGCTCGAGCCCGACGGCGCCAGCGCGGGCCTCAACCTCACCCGCGCCGCACTCGACGCCGCGCTCAAATATCCCTGGGGCCGAACCGGTCCCGGAACCAAGTTCGGCGCCTACGAGGTCGACACCGAGCGCCTGGAGTGGATCCGCAAGGGTGCGCCGGACCGGCGTCGCAGCCTCGAATGCCAGATCATGGACTGGTCCGACGACGTCGCCTACTCGGTGCACGACGTCGAGGACGGCGTCATCGCGGGCCGGATCGATCTGCGCGCACTGGCCGACCCCGCCGAACAGGACGCGCTGGCCGCGCTCGGCCAATTCCAGCACTCGCTGGCCGCCGACGAACTGATCGCCGCCGCGCAACGACTGTCGGAACTCCCCGTGGTCGCGGCGGCGTCCGGATACGACGGCACGTTCACCGCCTCGGTCGCGTTGAAGCGCCTCACCAGCGAGCTCGTCGGCCGGTTCGCCACCGCGGCGATCATGGCGACGAGAGCGGTGGCCGGGCCGCAACCGCTGTCCCGGTACAACGCGGACCTGGAAGTGCCGCGCATCGTCGCCGCCGAGGTGGCGCTGCTGAAGACCGTCGCGTTGCGCTACGTGATGTCCGACCCGGCGCACCGGCTGCGGCAGGCAGCCCAGCGCGAACGCATCCTCGCCGTAGCCGATCGCTTGCTCGCCACCGTTCCCGGCAGTCTCGATCCGCTGTTGCTGCCGTTCTGGAACGCCGCCGGCGACGACACCGCCCGCGTGCGTGTCGTCGTCGACCAGATCGCCTCCTACACCGAAAGCCGGCTGGAGCGAGTCGCGGGCGAGCTGAACACCTAGGCGAACCTCCGCCTTCGCTGCGGCCATGCGCGGGTTTGGGGACGGACTACGTCCGGCAGCGCCTTTTGTGCGAACCTCCGCCTTCGCTGCGGCCATGCGCGGGTCTGATGACGGACTACGTCCGGCAGCGCCTTTTGTGCGAACCTCCGCCTTCGCTGCGGCCATGCGGGCTACGGCGTCACGCCCACAGGTCGTCGGAGGACTCCGCTCGGACCATTTTCACCAGCGCGCTGTGCAATTCCTTGGCCGACGCGCTCACATCGCCGGACCTCTCCGGGCTGGGAAGAGGGATGACGCGTCGCCTGCCGCCTCGACAGCTATCGGTTCGCAACCTGCCCGCCACCGTGGCCGCTCCCGTCGCCGACGGTCTTCGTCCTCACCCCGCGCATCGGACCGTCTGCGCGAGTGGCTCGTGTTCTCCGATCAAAACTATTGTGCTGCAACCAAATTCAAAATATTCCCAAGGTGGCTACCATAGAGGGGTGCGGATCGGAGTAGGGCTCTCCACCGCGCCCGAAGCGCGGCGCGCGGGCATGGAAGCCGCGGCGCACGCCCGCGACGAGATCGCGGGCGAGGCGCCGTCGCTCGCTGTGCTGCTCGCGTCCCGCGCGCACACCGACGACGCGGTGGAGGTGCTCTCCGGCGTCCACCGGACGGTCCGGGTGCCCGCCCTGATCGGATGCGTGGCCCAGGCGGTGGTGGCGGGTCGCCGCGAGATCGAGGACGAACCCGCGGTGGCCGTGTGGCTGGCCGCCGGACTACCCGCCGCCGAAACCTTCCAGTTGGACTTCCTTCGCACGGCCAGCGGCGGACTCCTCGCCGGCTATCGCTTCGACAAGGCCGCACGCGACTTCCACCTGCTGCTGCCCGACCCCTACTCCTTCCCGGCCGATCTGCTGCTGGAGTACGTGAACACGGATCTGCCCGGCACCGTGGTGATGGGCGGGTTGGTGAGCGGCGGACACGGCCCGGAAGGCAGCCGCCTGTTCCGCGACCACGCCGTGGTGACCTCGGGCGCGGTCGGCGTGCGCCTTCCCGGCCTGCACAACGTACCGATCGTGTCCCAGGGCTGCCGTCCGATCGGCTATCCCTACACCGTCACCGGCGCGGACGGCACCGTGATCACCGGGCTCGGCGGCCTGCCCCCGATCGAGCGGTTGCGTCAGATCGTCGCCGTGCTGCCACCCGACCAGCAGGAAGAGCTCGCGCGGGGTCTCCAGATCGGGTTCGTCGTCGACGAGCATCTGGCCGAGCCCGGGCAGGGTGACTTCCTGATCCGCGGCCTGCTCGGCGCCGATCCGGCCAGCGGCGCGATCGAGGTGGGCGAGGTCGTGGAAGTCGGCACCACCGTCCAATTCCAGGTCCGCGACGCGATCGGAGCCGATCACGACCTGCGGGCGGCACTGGCGCGGGCCCGCACCGACCTTTCCGGACCGCCGGCCGGCGCCTTGCTGTTCACCTGCAACGGACGCGGCCGCCGGATGTTCGGTGTCGCCGACCACGACGCCACGACCATCGAGGACGTGCTCGACGGCATCCCCCTCGCGGGCTTCTTCGCCGCCGGCGAGATCGGGCCCATCGCTGGCCGCAACGCACTGCACGGATTCACGGCGTCGATGGCGCTGTTCGTCGAATGAGCGTCGATCTCCGCGTCTACGCCGAGCTGAACGATTTCCTGCGGCCCCGCGAGCGATACGCCGTCCTGCGCCGGCCGTGCCACCCGCACCAGACCGTCAAAGACGTCATCGAGGCCGCGGGGATTCCGCACACGGAGGTCGACCTGGTGCTGGTCGACGGAGAACCGGTCGACTTCGACCATCACCCCCGCCCCGGCGGGCGGATCACCGCGTATCCCGTGTTCGAGACACTCGACATCGGCCGGGTGACGTTGGTCCGCCCCCATCCGCTGCGCGAGCCGCGCTTCCTCGCGGACGTGAACCTGGGCGGTCTCGCCAAGCTCATGCGGCTGATGGGGCTCGACGTGCACTGCCGGTGGGACGCCGAGGACGCCGAACTCGCCGAGGCGTCGGCGGCCGAGCACCGGATTCTGCTCACCCGGGACCGGGGGCTGCTGAAGCGCCGCAACGTCACACATGGCGTCTACATCTGGTCGGATCGGCCGGTCGACCAGGCCGTGGAGGTGATCCGGCGGCTCGACCTCGTCGCGTGCCTGGATCCGTTCACCCGCTGCCTGCGGTGCGGCGGTGTCGTCGCCGAGGTCGACAAAGCCGAGGTCGAGGATCGTCTCCAACCGCTCACCCGGCGCTACTACGACATCTTCCGGCAGTGCCGCGAGTGCGGCCGGATCTACTGGCAAGGCTCTCATCAGGCTCGTCTGGCCGAAACGGTCGCCGCGATCCGCGCGGAACTGGATCGCTCCTGATCTCGGCAGCCCCCGCTCGCGGGGCAGGTTCGGGCGGAACTCGCGAGGCGTCGGGCGCCCGGGCGCGTCGGCCCCGCCTTCGCCTAGACTCTCTGCCGTGGCCGGACGACTTCCTGATCGCGATATCGCGGCAATACGCGAGCGCGTCCGGATCGAAGACGTGGTGGGGGAGTATGTCGCGCTGAAGTCCGCCGGACCGCACTCCATGAAGGGGCTGTGCCCCTTCCACGACGAGAAGTCGCCGTCGTTCAATGTGCGACCCCATCTCGGCCTGTTCCACTGCTTCGGCTGCGGCGAGGGCGGCGACGTGTTCGCCTTCGTGCAGAAGATCGAGCACGTCGGGTTCGTCGAGTCGGTCGAGCAGCTCGCCGACCGGATCGGTTACCAGATCAACTACGAAGGCGGCGGCACCTCGGTGCAGCGCGACCGCGGCACCCGGTCCAGGCTGGTGGCGGCGAACGCGGCCGCGCACGAGTTCTACGTCGCGCAGCTGCGCGAGCCGGGAGCCGAAGCCGCGCGCAAATATCTCACCGATCGCAACTTCGACGCGGCGGCCGCGCACCAGTTCGGCTGCGGCTACGCCCCGGCGGGGTGGGACACACTCACCAAGCACCTGCTCCGCAAAGGGTTCGACTTCAAGGAACTCGAGGCGGCAGGGCTGTCCCGGCAGGGTCAGCGCGGCCCGATCGACCGCTTCCACCGGCGGCTGCTGTGGCCGATCCGCAACCTGTCCGGCGATGTCATCGGCTTCGGCGCCCGCAAGCTCTTCGACGACGACACCATGCCCGGCAAGTACATCAACACTCCGGAAACGGTGCTGTACAAGAAATCCCAGGTGCTCTTCGGCCTGGATCACGCCAAGCGCGAGATCGCCAAGGGGCACCAGGCGGTCGTGGTCGAGGGTTACACCGACGTCATGGCGATGCACCTGGCCGGGGTCAAGACGGCCGTCGCCTCCTGCGGCACCGCTTTCGGCGACGACCACCTCGCCCTCTTGCGCCGCCTGATGATGGACGACAATTTCTGGCGCGGCGAGATCATCTACACCTTCGACGGCGATGCCGCCGGCCAGGCGGCGGCACTGAAAGCCTTCTCGGGTGACCAGAAGCTGGCCGGTCAGACCTACATCGCTATCGCGCCGGACGGGCAGGACCCGTGCGAACTGCGGCAGCACTCCGGTGACGCCGCCGTGCGTGATCTGGTCGCCCGCCGAATCCCGCTGTACGAGTTCGTGGTTCGCGGTCTGCTTGCCGACCACAACCTGGACACCGCGGAGGGTCAGGTGGAGGCGCTGCGCCGGGCGGTGCCGGTGGTCGCGCAGATCAAGGACAACGCCCTGCGCAAGGCCTACGCCACCAAACTGGCCGGGTGGGTCGGCTGGGACGACATCCAGACCGTGGTGCGCCGGGTCGGCGAAGAAGCGAAGCGCCACCGTAACGGCGGGGGGCGCGCGGGCGCGGTGCCCGCGCGCGCGCCGCGCGAGGTGGTCGCGGAACATCCTGCGGCACGGCCGAATCCGAACGATCCCACCCTCCTGCCGCAACGTCAGGTACTCGCCGCCGCCCTCCAGTACCCGGCGATGGCCGGAGCCGGTTTCGACGCGCTCGAAGCCGAAGCCTTCACCCACCCCGCCTACACGGTCCTTCGCGGCCTGATCGCCGAGGCGGGCGGTACGGCGGCCGGGCTCGGCGGCGCCGAATGGGTCAACTCGGTCGCCGACCGCACCGAGGACCTCACCATGCGCGCACTGCTGTCCGAGCTGGCCAACGAGCCGCTGCCGGTGAAGTCGGAGGCCGACATCCCGCGCTTCGTCGCCGGTGTGCTGGCGCGCACCCAGGAGGCCTGGGTCGGCAGGCAGATCGCCGAGCTCAAGTCCAAGCTCCAGCGGGTCTCCTCCACCGAACAGCCGGAGGCGTACTACGCCCTCTTCGGCGACCTCGTCGCCCTCGAGCAGTACCGCAAGAGCCTGCTCACCCAGGCGATGGGCAACCACGGGGACTTCGCCACCGGGGCTTAGCGCCGCTCAGCCCCGTGATTGCTCGCACCCGGGCAAGCAACGTCTGGGGGGTCAGCGGCGCAACTGGTCGTGCGGCACCAGGACGGTGGTCCGCTCATCGATCGGTTCCATCGGTTCGAGGCGAGGGCGGGTACTGAGCTTGTCCGCCAGCTTCTGCCTGCCGACGAGCACGAGCTTGCGGGTCACCGGGCTCTCGGTCAGCGCGCGGGTCGCGGCGCTGATCTGTTCGTAGCGAGCCCGCCCGGCCTTACTGCCGAGTACGTAGCCGGCCGCCACGCCGATGATCAACCGCAGCATCTCGATGTGCTCCTCCCAGTTACCAGTTCGCCGCCCTTATCCTGCCCGACACCGCACACGCCTGTCGATCCGGACACCCGGTAGCCACCCACCCGCCCTCGATGACAACTCAGCAGGTAGCGACGCGATTTGGGCCTGCGCCCAGCGATACGCTAAAGTTTCTCCTCGGCCCGCCCGATACCAACCGGACGAGCCGAGAGCAATCCCCTATAGCTCAATTGGCAGAGCAGCCGACTGTTAATCGGCAGGTTTCTGGTTCGAGTCCAGATGGGGGAGCAGAAACAGCAGGTCAAGCCTAGAAGTCGGGCTTGACCTGCTGTTCTTTTCGGCCGATCACCAAAAGTACACCAAATTTTCCGCGCCGGACTTCCACGCAGTCGAACGGCCTGGCGATCATTCCTCGCGGGTTCGTGCCACTGAAGGCGCGCCTGACGCCAGTCGATCCGAAACATCCGGCGGCCGACGGCACGGTGCCGAAATTCGAGTCAAGTCGGTGGGTTCAGCTGGGCGGGTGCGTCGTCTCGATGATGGTCGGGTTCGGTCACGAGGGTGAGGGCGACGGTGTACGAACTGGGAGATCGGTTCGAGATCAAGCGGTGAACGGTCAGCGAGATCCTGCCTCGCCATGATGTGCCGGTGCGTCGCCGTGGCCTGACGTCTGAGCAAGTGGATGAGGCCATCCGTCTCTATGGCATGGTCTGGTCCGTCGCACGAGTGGGCGAGCACCTGGGCGTTGACGGCACGAGCGTTCTGAATGAACTCCGCGAGCGCGGGGCCAGGTCCTTCCCTCTACTTCCCGTCCTTTTCCGGCTCAAATTCGTAGAAACTTCGTAGAACGACGGGTTTCGTGCGGCCGATCGCGCGTGAACAGCAGCTTGCGCATGACTTGGCGTCCCACACATAACGGCTGGCTGGTAGGCGCACGGTTGTGTACGTCAGGGTCCGCTAGAGCGTTCGGCACTGCGGACGAAGTCGGGGCAGCTGTCGGCGACTTCCTTCCAGCCGCTGTCGGGTCGCGGTAGTAGTCGAGGTTGCCGCGTCGGCTGTGGCCTCCCTCTCGTTAATCGAGGAAGTAGGCATCGACCTTCTCATCGGAATCCAGGATCTCGTCCGAAGCCACGCCGAGTTCCACAGCTAGCTCGACCGATCCGACGAGCGCGACCTGCACGTCAGGCGAGAAGGCTCGTTCGAGCAGCCCGAGATAGTCCGACATGCTCTGGTCCAGCTTTTCCAGTATGGCCTGGTACTCCGCGGCGAGTTGCTCGTCGAGCGTGCGCTGCTCGTCGAGATAACGCTCGATCAGCGCCGCCTCTCGCTTCGTCAACGACGATGCGACGGCCTTGTACATCACTGTGCCGACCGTGGTGCCGATGACGGCGCCGAGGACCGGGATGGGGATGGTCGCCTGGCCGACGGAAGAGGCCAGCGCGCGTACTGCGGCCTCCAAAGCGATGAGCTCGGAATTCTCGATGAACTCGAGTTCGTCGATCTGGCCCCGGCGGAGTTTGTTCGCTTGTTCTGCGATGCTGAAGGATGTGGTGACGATCGAGCTGGCGACGGCTGCGGAGGTCGCGGTGAAATTCGTGAGCGCGTAGATACTCAGTCCTCGGACGCCGCCCTTGCCGAAACCTGAGCTGGTCTCGCCTGCGAGGTCGATCCAGTCGCGCTCGCTGAACTCACTGAGCCGCTTGCCTTCCCGACGCTTGGCGACTACGGCCTGTACGAACGCGGTCACGCCCGCGGTCGCGGCGGCCGTGAGTGCGGCCGTGCCTCCTTCTCGCAGCGTCGGACGGCTGCGCTGGTAGGCATCGTCGCGCAGGGACCGGTCCGTGGCGTGGAGCGAGCCTTTTTCGGCCGCCATGGTCGAGGTGTAGACATCGCGCTGCACTTCGTTGTATTCGAGCGTTGAGGGCTCGAGCGATTCGAAGCCGACCGATCTGTCTTGGAAGAACGCCTGGACTCGCTGCCAGTCTCTGAGGGAAGGTCCGTCGCCGCTGCGTGACAGCTTGCTCGCTTGCTCGGGCGACAAGGCATGTAGCTGCTGGATCACCTCGAAGTGATCGCGGGGGATCTGGTATTTCCCGCCGTCGCGCACGTATTCGGGATACTTGTGGAGGTGCTCGGCGATCGCGCCCAGTGAGAAGCGGCCACCCGCTGCGACGAATTTCTGCTGGATCTCGACACTTCCGCGCATCAGGTCGACAGGCCCGTTGTCGTTGACCCACTGGTAGACGGCCTCGTGGCCGAGGATCTGCTTTCGGGCGTTGCCGATCCCGACCTCGGCGATCTCGGCGATGAAGCCGTGCATGCCATGCTGTCCGCCGCGGTTGGCGGCGACCACTTCGAGGTCGATCTTCCTGACGGCTTCATCGACGCTGGTGAGCGCGTCCCGAAGGTGCCCGTCCTGCTGGCTGAGCGCGCCCAGAAGGTTGTCTATGCGGAGCTGGTTGAGATAGTTCACCCAGGAAGCAACTGCCTGCTCCTGGGTGCCCGTGACGAACTCGGCAGCGTCACTCACTATCGGCATCCTGTTCGATGCGCATGCTCAGCATGGTCGCGCACGACTTCGTGTTGTTCACCAACGTAGCGAGTGTCGACCGCTCGTCAGGGGCGAGCGCGTGGAAATCGGCGCGGAAGTGCACCAAGGCTTCGCCGTAACTCTTTACCAGCCCTTCGCGGAGCGAGGTCGTCCGCTGGAGGAAGTCGGAGATCTGAGCATCCATGGCTTCGACCAGGGCGGTGTTGTGCTTTATCGCAGTCAGCGCTTCGTGCTTCGCCTCTCGATTCTCGAACTTCTTCTTCGCGAACAGGGCGATCGACGCGAGTAGAGTCGCGCCCGCGATTGTCCAGCCGATCGGGCCGGCAAGCGCGAGCAGTGTGGTGCCTGCCGCAGTGCCGCCGCCACCAGCGGCCAGCGCGCCGCCACCGAGCCACGCCAGTGCTGCCTGGCTGGCTGCCGCCCCGGAAAGGGTCGAGATCGCGGTGCCGGTCGACGCTGTCCCGAAGGTGGTGGCGACCCACATCGCCGCCGACGGTGCCAGGCCCGCTATGGCGGTGCCCGCCGCGAACCCGGCGCCGGCGCCGGCAGCCGACAACCGCGCCGCCTCCAGCTCGTTCTGAGCGAAATCCTCCGCGTTCAAGAACTGTTTCCGATGTACCTCGATCTCGTCGAAGTCGGTGTCGAATGATTTCGGGGTGTTGGCGATGCTGTTCACCAACTGCTCGACCAGCTCGATCAGGTCCGTCGAACGTTCGCGCTGACGCAACAGAGACAGGCCCCTGTCGGCCATCGCCGTGAAGACGGCGTTGTATTCCGCTACGGCCACTTCGTAGGGGTCCGGCCCTTTCGCAGTCAGCTTCTCGACCCTGCCTCTGGCAGCGTCCTTGACGTTGCCGACCTGCCCGGCGAACTGCGATGAAGCGGTTCGCGCCGCCTTGCCGATACCGTCGACGGTCCTGCCGATGCCCTCCTTGGCTCTGCCTACGTTGAGATTGGCGTTGCCTACGTCGAGCTGTTCTACCATCGCACCCTCCAAGACCATTGCGGCTCAACTACGTAACGGAGAATATCGACCACATGTGACAGATTCGACGGGACGCATACTCCGATCCGTCCAGGGCGGCCCCGGGTTGACTCACCGAGTGCCTTTGCCGGTCCGCTCCACGGCTCTCGCTCTCGTAGGGCCGGCCCCGGCCGGGCGTGCCCCTACGAACGAATCGAAATATCCACCGCCGCAATAACAGAACCCCGACCCACACTCCCGCCACGATCCGAGCGACCCAGCCACCAGCAGGCCCGAACCCCTGAGCTGTCGATACTTTCAGCAGCGAACCGAGCCACATCAACCGTCGGGCAGGCTCTGTGCTCCGGAGACAGGGCTGAGGATCGCGGAGGCGAGGGTGCTGACGCTGTCGAGTTCGGCAGAACCGGCACCGGCGTCCTCGCTGTCCAGCCTGAACTGTCGGAAGCAGTGCCGACGCTCGCGTCTAGCGAGAAGCTGGACTGCCCCCCAAGAACGGTTGACCCAACCACCGAACAAGAGGAAACCCCCGCAGCACTGACCGCCTGACAACAGGATCACACGGCCACCATCCCGCTACACCACGCATTTGGACTTGACCCAGCGTCAGCCGGACGCAGATCGCCGTCCGAGGGCTGCGGAGATGACTTCGCGCGCAGCCTTTCCGGTCACGGATTGCTTCGCCAAGACGTCGAACGCACGCCCATAGAGTGTGACCTCCCGTGGCTGCGTGATGGTCAGCTCAGCCGTATGCCCTTCGACTTTGACCATTCGGTTGTCGAACATGGTGAAGTTCTCCACAACCACCTTGGCTTCGGCAGTCAGCGGCACAATGCCGAAGGTGACCCGCGGCATGCCGATGATCGAATGCAGTCGATCGAGTTGGCCGCGCATGACATCGTCGTCGCCAACGGTTGTGTAGAGGCACCGCTCACTGATCACGAAGTGGAAGCGGTGATCCTTGCGGTACAGAACCTGTTGCCGCTCTATCCGTTTGGAAACGCCGGCGTCGATGTCATTCGGCAGGTGATAGAACTCGATGACACTGCGTAACTTGGCCTCTGCATACTCGGCGGTTTGCAGCAATCCGGGAATGATCTGTGGATCGTAGGTGCGAATCAGATTGGCTTCCGATTCGAGCTTGGCATACAACTGCTGGCCGCGCTTGACACCTGCACCGAGTAAGCGACGATACTCCAAGTACGCGGCGTCGATGTTGTGCAGCGTGGCAAGCAGATCAGGTAACTGTTCGTGTGCCTGGCAGTGGTTGCAGTAGGCGCGGATATCGTCGCTCGACGGCTTGTTCTTCCCGTGCTCGATGCGGGAAATCTTCGATTCGTGCCAGCCCTCGCGTGAGGCAAGCTCTCGGCCGCTGATTCCGGCGTCACGCCGGATTTCCCGCAGCCGCTGGCCGAGAGCTTCCCTCGCGTCTTGAACAGAATCGGTCACCGCTGGGAAGCGGCAAACTCTGGATAGGGGACTGCTATATCCCAGAGCCTTCGCTTGATGCTCCAGCAATACGCCGCGATGCCAGGATCGTCGGTTACCGCCGCACCGGCTGGCTTGCCGAGTGAGTCGACAAGGTTGAACGCCACCAGCTCGTCGTCGAACAACCACCAGTCATCGGGAGGAACCTCCCCCGCGAGATGCCTGGGCACATACCGGATGTCCTCGCCAGCGTTCACGCTGCTTCCCGCCACCGACAGCAACCACCGTTGATAGCCAGACAGCGGCTCGGTTACCACCCGGATCCGGCTCATCGTGACAGGCGGCCAGTCAACCTGAACGTCCCCCTGCCGGTGTCTGTCATCCTCGCGCCGATGAACGTGTCCGGCTCAGCGAAACCAGTCAACAAGTGCGGAATCTCCACCGTCTCAGGCTCCCCGGTCTGCCACCCCTGAACGAGGTAACTGCCCTGGTCAGTCGCGTACAAGGATGGGCAACCCGTCTTATCGGAGCCACCTTTGCCGAGGAATCGTAAGTTCATGCTCGAGCTCCTACCGAGATGTTTGTGCGTGCTTGCGCCGACCTGACCCATGATCCGCGCTTCTTGCTCGACATGCAGGCTGTTAGACGAATATGGGCAAGTTTGCGCAAGTTCGTAGACCAGCAAGGCTGCCGCTTCTTACCGTCGAACGTGCACCCGACGTCGAGGCGATGCCGGGACTCATGTCGGTGAGGACAGAGCCCTCGACCTCGGGTGCATACCAAGCGGACACGACACGCAGAGGGGTACCCGAGATGCCCGCAATTCTTCCCGCCATCGTGATAGGTGTAGCCGGACTCGTGCTCACCGTCATCTGCTACGCCGCGGCGTACGTGGTCGACCGGCACGAGCGGCGCGACACCACCAGGAGCGAGCGGTGATGGCCCACGCCGGCCAGGAGCAAATCGACCGGTGGGAGTTGCGCAGCGGCAACTGTGACGCCGGGGTCGTCGTCGAGGGTGTAGAACACGCCCGCTGGCTGTTGGCGAGGCATTCCGGGCACGGTAGTGGCTGCCGGCCCTTCCAGGACGCGTTGAGCGCTGTCTCGGTGGCGATGGGATGAGCGAACCCATCGGGATGATGCAATCCCACTTCGACGGCTCGACGTACATCGTCGGCGCGGACGGATTTCCTTACACCGCCCAGGAGTACGCCGAGTTGCTCAGGGGCGCCAACGACGGCCAGTCACTGGATCAACTTCTACGTTTCGCCGCAGCGCTCCGGGAATGGGCAGGCCACGGGATGTCTCAGTAGAGGATCACGACAGACCGTGAAAGAACTTCCTACCTTCCGGGTTCGTCCCGAGGGCAGGTTAAGAGGAAGCCCCGGTCCGGAGTCGATCCACAACCAGCCGGACTGGGGGCTTCCGCGTGTCCAGCGAACGCAAACCAGCCCGCGCCGGTCCATATTTGACACCACCGCAACCCACATATCGTGCTCTCTCCGCGCCCTTGGGGGATGAGCCCTGCTCGAGGTGGTGTTCCAGGCGGTCGGCGGGAAAACCAGGTGACCCGTGTCGGTGCCAGGCGGAATACTGACCCGCGCCCGATGAGTTCAAGCAGGCGACACCGTCTCTACAGCTGTGGCGCCGGGACGCGATCCGGTGACTCGGCAACGGGCCACATGTTCTGTCAACGACCCATGCCTCCGGAGGTATCCGATGTCCGCCGCACCATCCGTTCCAGTCTCGGGAGGGCGGACACCGACCGTCATCCGGGTGCTGGTGCTCGCTACCTTCGTCGTGATCCTGAACGAGACCATCATGATCAACGCGATTCCGCGCTTGATGGAGGATCTGGCGATCGGCGACCGGGCCGCGCAGTGGGTGTCGACGGCGTTCATGCTGACGATGGCGGCGGTCATCCCGACCACCGGTTGGTTCCTGCAGCGCGTGTCGACCCGGCAGGCGTACGCCACGGCGATGGGTGTCTTCCTGGCGGGCACCGCGTTGTCGGCGATCGCGCCGTCGTTCGCGGTGCTGCTGCTCGGCCGGATCGTCCAGGCCTTCGGCACCGCGGTGATGATGCCGCTGTTGATGACCACGCTGATGACGGTGGTGGCCGAGCACGACCGAGGCAGGGTGATGGGCAATGTCACCCTCGCGATTTCGGTGGCGCCGGCGATGGGTCCGGTGATCTCCGGCGCGGTGCTGCAGATCGGCTCGTGGCGTTGGCTTTTCGTGCTGGTGCTGCCGATCGCGGGTGTGATCACCTGGCTGGGGCTGCGCCGGCTGGAGAACGTCGGTGAACCGCAAGCCGGGCAGATCGATGTGGCCGGCGTGGCATTGGCGGCGCTCGGTTTCGGTGGGCTGGTGTTCGGGCTCAGCCGGTTCGAGAGTGACAGTCTCACGGAGCCGGGGCTGATCGTCGCCGCGGGTTCGGCGCTGATCGCGGCGTTCGTGTGGCGCCAGTTGCGTTTGCAGCGCGTCGGCACTCCGCTGCTCGATCTGCGCGTCCTGCTGTCGGGCACCTACGCTAGGGCGCTGATTCTGATGTCGGTGGCGTTCATGGCCATGCTGGGGTCGATGATCCTGCTGCCGCTGTACCTGCAGAACGTGCGTGGCCTGAGCCCGTTGGCCACCGGCTTGCTGGTGATGCCGGGCGGATTGGCGATGGGTCTGCTCGGACCGGCCGTTGGTCGCTTGTTCGACCGGTTCGGCGGTCGCTTCCTGGTGATTCCGGGATCGATCGGCATCGCCGCCGCGCTGGCCGGTTTCACTCAGATCTCGATGACCATGCCGTACTGGCAGCTGCTGGCTCTGCACATCCTGCTGATGGTGTCGCTGGCGGCGGCTTTCACCCCGGTGTTCACCCTCGGTCTCGGTGCGCTGCCCCAGCATCTGTACTCGCACGGCAGCTCCATGCTCGGCACTTTGCAGCAGGTCGCCGCGGCGTTCGGTACCGCTCTGGTGGTGACGGTGATGTCGGCGCGCGCCACCTCGGTCGCCGCCGATGGCGCAGACCTCGTCGCCGCGCACCTGGACGGCCTGCGCCTGGCCTTCCTCGTCTCGGCGGCTCTGGCGCTGATCGTGATCGTCATGGCGGTGCTGCTCCCGGGCCGGGCCGCCGCGCCGACGGAAACCGAGGAATTCGAGACCGCGAGTCCCGTACTGACCAAACACTGAACGGATTCGGCACGGCGAAGGTCCTGACCGCATCGACGGCCAGGGCCTTCGCCATGCACGCGGTCGGCAGACCTCCAGCAGTCGGATTGCTCGGTTCGGCACCCGCCGCGCAGGGGCCGGCACCGGAAATCCGCCGGCCGCGCACGTCCAGCTCGTGCCGCAATGCTCGGTGGCGGCGCTCACGGCGTGATTGCCCCTGCCGAACACGGGTATGCGGCGCATGTCAGCCGACTAGGAATTGGGAGGTATGTGATGCCCGAGCATCGGAGCGGACCTCTGGAAGCTGTCGAAGGTGTCGTCGAGGACGCCAAGGGAAAGGCGAAGGAAGCCGCCGGCGTTGTCACCGGTAACGAGGACCTGAAGAAAGAGGGTCGCGCGCAGCAGGACAAGGCCGAATCCCAGCGGGAGGCGGCGCAGAAGGAAGCCGAGGCCGAAAAGGCCCGTGCCGAAGCGGATCTCGACGAGGCCCGCCAGCGCGCGCACGAGAGCGGCAAGGACGCTTAATAGGTGCCCCCGGACGCAGTCCGTCCTCGGCCCGCGCCAGCTCTCCGCGCGAGATCCAGCGCGGCCGTTCGGCGTACCGGCCCGGCGGTGACCTACCGCCGGGCCGTCGTCAGCAATTGCTCGGTGCGGGAACGCCCTTGAAGCGCGCTTCCAGCCAGGTGAGCGCGGACGGCATGCCGAGCACCGCGGCGGACAGATGGTCCGGGCTGAGGAATTTCTCGTATTGCACTCGTGCGCCCGCGGCGCAATACCGGCGCACCGTGTCGTCGACCGCCTCCACCGGGATGAGAGCGTCCTGCTCGGCACGCCATTGGTAGATCGGCGTGGCCGGGATGCCGTCGTAGAGTTCCAGGCTGTTCTCCTCGAGCACCTCGCGTGCGCGCTTGTCGTCGGCGAGCGAATTCGAGGCCGCGACGTCGACGATGCCGCGGCCGGCGCCGACCAGCAGGATCTCGTTTGTGCAGCTGTTGGCGATCCGGTTGCGGACCGACAAGCCGAGCGAGTTCAGCTGATCGCTCACCGGCAGCCGGGCCGGGTACTCGCGCTCCAGCCCGAGGGCGGCCGCGAAAGCGAGACCGAATACCGCGTGCGGCGCGTAGCCGAGGCCCTCGATCATCGTGACCAGATTCATCGGCACTCCGCCCGAGGCGACCCCGACGAGCGGCAGTTCCGGCGCGTAGGTGGGCGCCAGCGCGGCCGCCCACGCGCTTGCCATGCCGCCGCCGGAATAGCCGAGCAGGCCGACCGGGCTGTCCGCCAGTCCGAGTTCCGCGACCCGTCGTGCGGCGCGGATGCCGTCCAGCGTGATCATGCCGCCGAGTTTCGCGGCGCCGTAGGCGCTGGTGGGGCCGAGGTGGTCGGGAAGAGCGACCGACCAGCCGCGCAGCAGCAGGGCATTGAGCGCGGGCGCTTCGCGGATCGAGAGGTCGGGGTCGCTGGTGTAGAGCTCGCGCGACACCGTGCATTGGGTGCCGAGCGCGTTGATGATGTGCTGATAGGACAGCAGCGGTCTACCGGGCGTGGGATTCCGCGGGGTCAGCACGGTGGTGGTGGCCGCGATCGGCTCGCCCGCGGAGTTGGTCGAGCGGAACTTGATCATCGTGACCGTCGAGCCGGGAAACATCGCCAGTGCGGGCATCGGCCGGACGGCGAGGACGTCGCCCGGTGCGGCGCGGTCCAGTCCGGCCGGAGCGGCGTAGAACGGATCGGGATCCGGTACCGGATAGATCGGTTGCGCCGCGGCCTGCGGTGTGATCACACAGAGGACGGCCGCTGCGGTGGCGATGAATAATCGAAGCATGGTTTCGTCGACTCCCCTTTATCACAACGTGCTGTTCCGTGACGCTGGTGTGCTGAAGCCGAATGCAGCCGGACACCGGTCGTCTGCGACCGATGCCCGGACTCGCACACTCTAGGGGACGATCGGAAAATGCCGACGTAGCCGCGCCGCTCGGTGGCGCAGGTGCTTGCCGCGGTCGGGCGCTTCGACGCGACCGCGTGGCTGCCTGACCTGGCGATGCCGACGGCCGTGGTGGTCACGACCCGAGACCGGGTGATTCCGGTCTATCGGCAGTTGGAGCCGGCGGCCATGATCCCGGGCGCCGGCAAGCATCTGGTCGCGGCCGGGCACGCGTCCTGTGTGCTGGAGGCCGATCGTTTCGTGCCGGTGTTGCTCGAAGCCTGTACGGTCGTCGCCGCGAAGATCTGAATCAGCCGGTCCTTTCCGGCGGCGGACGGGACCCGGCGCTCAACCCGATCTGCGTGCCGCGGCGAGCAATTCGGCGACTACGCCGGGAACGG
This sequence comes from Nocardia aegles, assembly GCF_052545135.1. Lineage (NCBI taxonomy): Bacteria > Bacillati > Actinomycetota > Actinomycetes > Mycobacteriales > Nocardiaceae > Nocardia > Nocardia aegles. Next base: position 4,353 of record NZ_JBQWRI010000018.1, on the reverse strand, counting down.
CATCGGCCAGCGCCGCGATGTCGGGCACCAGTTCCTTGCAGGCGATGAAGCCGAAATTCAGCTTGCCGGCGTTCGACAGCACGGTCACCGTCAAGCCCGCGCCGTGGAACACCGGTCCGAACGGATACATCCCGTCCACCCGGATGCCGAGGAAGTACAGCGGCATCGGTGGACCGGGCACATTGGAGACCACCAAGTTGTGCACCACCGGGTGCTTCTCCGCCAGCTCGAGCGAGGAGTACATCCGTGCGGCGAGCCGGAAGGTGTTCGGCGGCGCGTATTTCGACCAGTCCTGCAGGAAGTCCGCACCCATCACCTCGTGCTCTTCCTTGGCTCCCCGATTGGCCTCGGCCACCTCGCGCAGGCGTTCCACCGGGTCGGCCAGGTCGGTGCCGAGCCGCGCGAACAGCGTGGACACCTTGTTGATTCCGGCTTTGTGCCGGGTCGACTCGTGCACGGACACGGGAACGGACGCGATGAGCGAGCGGTCCGGCAGTTCGTCGCGCTCGGCCAGATAGGCGCGCAGCACACCGGCGACGACGGTCAGCACCACGTCGTTCAGCTTGACGCCGAACGCGGAGCGGATCTCCTTGATGGCGTCGAGTTCGGCCTCGGTGAACGCGACGGCCCGGTGGGGGGTGATGGCGAGGTTGAACGGCGTGCGGGGAGCGGAGAACGGTATGGCCATGCCCGTCTTGTTCTGGCGACGGCGCTGTGCGAAACCGGCGACCACGCCGACCGTTCTCGGCAGCATGCCGACGATGCCCGCCCGCGCCGGGAACTTCACCACCGCTTCGGCCAGCAATCGCCAATCGTTCGGTTTCGGCTCCGGGCGCCACTGCTGGTCGGGCACCTCTTTGGTGCCGCCCGGCTCCGGATCGCACAGGTGCATCATCACGTCGGCGCCGGTGATGCCGTCCACGGCGGCGTGGTGGTATTTGCAGATCACCGCGACCTTCCCGTCGTCGAGGCCTTCCACTACCGACATCTCCCATAGCGGGCGGTCGCGATCGAGGGGACGGCTCGCGATGTCCCCGACGAGTTCGGCCAGTTCGCGGCGTCCGGCCGGAGCCGCGATCGCGATCCGGCGGAGATGGTAGTCGAGGTCGAAATTCTCGTCCTCCACCCAGACCGGGTGGTCGAGGTTCAGCGGCACCTCGTACACGCGGCGGCGCATCTGCGGAATCAGGGGAAGTCGACGGGCCAGCTCGGCTTTGAAGCCGTCGAACGAGTAGTCGCCCGACGACGGATCGAGGATCAGCAGCGCGCAGACGTGCAGATGCTGTGTTCCGGTTTCCAAGTAGAGAAAACTGGCATCCAATCCGGTCAATCGCTCCATAGCAAGAGCCTACTAGAACGCGTTCTATTGCCAGAAGTTTCATCGCGGCGGCATCGTGCCGGTGACGCCGGAAGCCCGCATGCAGTATCACGTCGAGCGGCGCGCCGGGCGTCGTCGGACTCCTCGCGGCGAGGGTGAAGCTGACCTGCGATCAGGAAGCGAGGGTGCGGGCCAACTCGGCCTCGACGGCCACGACGCGACCGGTGTCGATGCCCCACGGATGTTCGACACCGACCCGCCGGTCCAGATCCCACAGCACGCATTCCTCGCCCGGAGTCGCTACGAACGACCACGCGACCACGGTGCGCCCGAGCTGTTCGGCCATGGAGCCGTGCGTGGGATTCGGCGGTCCGGCGCCTTCCGGGAAGTGGTGCAGGAAGCGGCCATAGGCTCTCGCGCAGAAATCGGCGTAGCGCATGGTGCACAGGATGAATCCGTGCCATGCCTCGTCCACCGCGTGCGACGGCATGCCGATCACCTGGTCGTCACGCATGGCCGCGCCGCAGCAGAGCAGCCACTGCCGCAATCCCTTGTCCACCAATTCTCGTGGCTGCCAAGGGCAGGTCTTGTAGATCGCCTCGGGCAGTTCCAGCGCGTCGACGGCGGCGCGTACGGTCGCCAGGTCGATCTCGCGCGCCGGGGATCGACGGAACCTGAAGTTCACCACAGTTCACTGTACGTGTGCGCCGATGGGCCGCTACCGTTCTGACATGAGCGCACTCATCCTTCTGTTCGTCCTGTTGATGGTGCTGCTCCTCGTGGCGGTTCCGATCATCGTCGTAGTCGCCGTCATCCGTTCGCAGCGCAACCGGTTCTTGCCGCCGCCACCGTACGGTGCGCGGCGCGGCGGGCCCCGTAGCGGCGGATACTACGAGGGGGGTTCCACAGATCCGTTCTGGGCGGCCGGCGGTGCCGGTTTGGTCGGCGGGGCCGACCAGCCGAGCGGCTGTGGCGGCGGCCATCATCACCACCACGATCATCACCACCACGGCAGCAGTTGCGGCGGGGGAAGCGGGTGCGGCGGCGGGAGTAGTTCCAGCTGTGGTGGCGGCAGCAGTTCCAGCTGTGGCGGTGGCAGTAGCTCCAGCTGTGGCGGTGGGAGCAGTTCCAGCTGTGGCGGTGGTTCCTGACGCAGGGCTTGACCTGAACACGACTTCAGGTTTCATGCTGATCTTCGTTCGGAGACGGCAAGAACGACGAAGGATGTGTCATGCGGGCTGTGCAAGCCAGTGAGTTCGGTGGTCCGGAAGTGCTCGTGGTGCGTGAGCTGCCGGATCCGGTGGCCGGGCCGGGGGAGGTGGTCGTCGACGTGGCCGCCGCGGACGTGATGTTCCTGGACACTCGGCTACGGTCGGGTTGGGGGACCGATTTCTTCGCGATCGAGCTGCCCTATGTGCCCGGCGGCGCGGTCGCCGGGGTGGTGGCGTCGGTCGGTCCCGGCGTCGATCCTTCCTGGGTAGGCAAGCGAGTGTCGACGCGCACCGCGGCCAGCGGCATCGGCCGGGGCCTGCCGATCGGCGGATATGCCGAGAAAGCGCTGGCCAAGGCGGACACCCTGGTCGCCTTGCCGGCGGGGCTGACCGCGACGCAGGCCGTCGCGCTGGCACACGACGGCAGAACCGCGCTCGCGGTGTTCGACCATGCCGCCGTCCAGCCGGGGGAGTGGGTCCTGATCACCGCAGCGGCCGGCGGGCTGGGCGTGCTGCTGATCCAGCTGGCCCGTGCGGCGGGCGCGAACGTCGTCGCCGCCGCGCGTGGCGCCGCCAAGCTGGAACTCGCCGAGCGGCTCGGCGCGACCGCGGTGGTCGACTACTCCGATCCCGACTGGGCGGCCAGGGCGCGTGCCGCGACCGGGGGAACGGGCGCGCACGTGGTGTTCGACGGCGCGGGCGGCGCGCTCGGCGAGGCCGCGCTCACGGTCGCCGCGTACGGCGGGCGTTTCCTCGGATACGGTTCCGCCGCAGGCGAATTCGCCGCACTGGACCAGGCGGCCGCCGGGGCGCGCGGCATCAGCGTCTACGGGCTGTTCGACATCACCGGCGCGGACATCGATTGGCAGGAGATCGCCCGACGCGCCCAGGAGGAGGTCGTCGCGGGCCGCTTGGAAGTCGTGATCGGTCAGACCTTCCCGCTCGACCGGGCCGCTCGGGCGCATGCCGCCATCGAGGCCAGGACGGCGGTGGGGCGCACTTTATTGACAGTGTGAACAAAGCGGCGAACCGGACAATCGACCTACTGCGCTACCCCGGCGACGGCGCTAGGGTGCCGGGGTGGAAACTCTGCTCATCGTCGCCATCGTCATCGTGGTCCTCGGCTTCGTGGTCGCTGTCGTGCGGTTCGCCAGCCGGCCGCCGAAGGAAGCCGAGCCATGGGACGACCGTGACGACGAGGACGACTGGGACGCCGAGGACGACTGGGACGACTATCGCGAGCGCTGACCCTGCGCCGGGGTCAGCACCACAACTGCGATGGGCCGCTTGGTCCGCATCTGGTAGGCGCTGTAGCGACCCTTGTTCACCTTGTCGACGAGCGCCCACCGCCGGGCATACTCGGGATCATCCGGCAGTGTCGCTCGGGCACGCACCGCCAGTTTCCGCCGCCCCACCTGAATTTCGCACTCCGGTCGGGACTTCAGATTCGCCAGCCACCCCGGCGGCCGCGGCGATCCGCCGTTGGACGCCGTCACCAGATAGTCCGCTCCGTCGCGCGCGTACGTCAGCGCCGAGGTTCGCTCCTTGCCGGACTTGCGCCCCACCGTCCGCAACAGCAGCGTCGGATTCCCCAGCAGCAGCCGATGCCCCACCAGCCCACCGCTGTTCTCATACACCCACTGATGCGCCTTCAACACCTTCGTGAACAGACCGGCCATATCTGACCCTCCAGTAAGTTTCCGACCCACTCACCCTAGGCCATCACCAGGCGACTGGTCCGGACCCCACCCGACCCGGTAGCATCCCCAACGCTCGCGGTTTCCCGCGGCACGGGGCGGTAGCTCAGTCGGTTAGAGCCGTGGA
>NZ_JBQWRI010000017.1:0-55446 GCF_052545135.1 Nocardia aegles | reverse complement strand
AGCTGCCGATAGGACGGCTCGGCGTACTGGTTGGTGATCTGCTGGCTGCCGTCGTTGAGGGCGGTGTGCCGTCGGACTTCTTGTTCTCGGCCGATCTGAGCCGGACTAAGAGTACGCCGTCGCTGCTGTTCGGCGCGGGCCTGGTCGAGTTGTCGGATGATGTCGGCGGTCTGCGTCGGGACCTCGTCGTGAGACTCGGCGCGCGTGCCTGTGTGTCGATGGTTGGGGACGGGGACGGGGTCGGGGTCGGGGTCGGTGCATAGTAGGTGGTCCCAATTATTCGCGGTCCCAGCGAGCAGGACGGCCTCTCGGTTGGCCTCACGAGCGGCGGCGCGTGCGGTGCTGTGGTCGCGGCTGCGTGCGGCTTGTTCGCCGACGAGGGTGTCGATGCGGGTTTGGAGTGTACGTCGTTGGCTGCGGCGGTAGCCGGGTGTGGCTTCGAGGGCGGCGCGTGCGTCGGCGAGTTCGGTCGCGACGGCGTGGAAGGCTTTCGCGGCGGTGTGGAGTTGTCGGTCGGCGGTGCGGGCGCTGTGGATGGCGTGTCGGGCTGCGGCGTGGCGGCGGATGCGTTCGTCGGTGTCGTGGTCGTGGTGGGGCTTGTGCTGGGCTGGGTTGTAGAGGAAGTCGTCGGTGTCGGCGAGTGCGAGACTCTGGTGGAGCTGGTCGATGCGCTCATGAAGTTGGGCGTCGGTGAGTCCGAACAGCGGATTGTCGGCGGCTGGGTCAGCAGTGCCGGCGCCTTCGGGGCGTGGTTGCTGGGCGTAGTGGAGTAGTGGGTGGTCGTGGATCCAGGCTTCGATCGCGGCGCGATGGGCTGGGTTGGGGGTGGCGCGCCAGTCGCGGCGCAGCATTGCGAGGGCGGCCGGCGCCGGGTAGGTGGCGCTGATGTGGTTGCAGCGGGCGGTGATGGGGTCGGTGGGGTCGTGGTCGGGAATGCCGGGCACGTGGTTGTCGCGGCATTCCCCGCAGAGCCCATCGTCGGCGCGGCGCGGTGGTACAGGGGTGGCGTCGGTGCGGGTGCGTTCCAGACCGCAGGCCACGCAGCCGAGCCCGCGGGTGTTCGCGACGGCGGCGAGGTCGTAATCCAGCGTGTCGTACTTCGAGCGGTCGTCGGGTAGCGCCTCACGGTAGTAGTGATGCACGACGCCGTCGGGAATGATGTGGTCGTAGGGCTGGTCGTCGACCTCGGCACGGGTATCGACATAGTCCTGCTCGGCGCGGCGGGCAACGATCTGTGCGTCGGGGAGCGGTGCGCGGCGCTCAGCAGGGTTGATGTGTTCGTGGCGATCGCGGGCTACTTCGTGGCGTCGCTCGCGCTGATAGGCCGGTGTGGTGCGGGTGGTGCCGGGGTGGTGAACGTGTGGGTCGGTGTCTGGTGTGCAGGCTTCGATGAGTGCGCGATGCTGGGGGTAGCGTTCGCCGGCCCAGCGCAGCCGTGCGCGGGCGACGGGGAAACTGTTGCGGTAGAGCGTCTCTACGATATCGGCGAGGATGGCGCGCTGTTCGTCGGTGGCGATATCGGTGAGGTCAGCGAGCATTTCGGCCGCGGCGGTGATCTGGCCGGTGTGCACCAATTGCGCTACCGCGCGCACGCGTTCGGGAAGCTCGGTCCCAGGTGTGTTGCCGGGTGTCGGCTCGGGGATGGGAGGTGGTGCAGTTTCGGACGTGGAGCGTGTGCTGTCGTTTCGTGCGTGTCCGAGGTCAGGATGGGGTTGAGGGAAGGGCCGATTTGTGGGTTCGCGCATGGGCGTGGGGTGGGGTTCGTGGCTGCTGGCGGTGTCGTTGGTTGGGGCCGGGGTGTGGTGGAGGAGGGCGTCGATGCGCCAGGCCAGGGCGTTGGCGAGCTGGTCCGGGCGCAATCCGATGGCGTTGTCGGGTTGGGCGCTGAGCAGTAGTTCGTAGGCGGTGGAGAGGATTTGGTGTGGTGTCCAGCCGGTGGCGGTGGCGCGGTCGATCGCGGCGACCACGCGCGGCCACGCGGGGTCGGTGATGACGCGCTCGCCGGTGTCATCGCCGAGGACGGCGTGCAGATCGGTAGTCCAGTCCGGGCGCATGTTGCGGTGGCCGGTGGTGGTGTCGAGGGCGGAGGGTTCCAGTTCCAGGCGTGACCACAATGCGGCGGCGGGCATCTCGTCGGGGAGCGGCCGTTGTGCGGCGGCGTCGGTGAGAAGGGTTCCGATGTCGAGTCCGGCGCGGGCGGCGACGTCGATTTTGTCGGCGAGGACCGGCCAATACGGGTCCGCCACGACCCGGGCGTCGAGGCGTTCGAGGGTCTGAGCCCATCGATTGGCCGGTCGGTGGATGTCACCGATCGCGTCGGTGACCCGCGCGTTGAGCAGTTGCTGGTGTTCGCATTCGAGTGTGGTGTAGCGGCGTGGTCCGGTGGGGCGGATGTCTCGGTCGTCGACGTGCAGTGCCGCGCGCCAGACTGCGAGCTCGCCGAGCAGGTCGGGGTTGGCGCCGATGAGGGGCCGCGCCCAGTGTGGTGCGGTGCTCGGGGTCCAGGCCTGGGCGTCGGTGCGGATCTGTGCGGCGAGGTCGCCCACGATGCGGGCGCGGGCGGTGAGTTGGGTGGAGTCCAGGTCGTCGCGCAGGCCGCGGGGGATACCGTGCGCCCACGGCAGAGGTCCGGTGCCGGCGGAGTGGGCGCCAGTCGGATCCAGGCGCCAGTCCAAGACGGCGGCAACGTCGTCGGCGGTGTCGAGCTCCCGCGCGCCTGCGGCGGTGTGTAGGGCGGCGACCGGGTCGCGCCCGGACAGGGCGATGGTGGCCAGGTGTTGGCGTAGCACGGGGTAGGCGGGGCTGTCGGTGAGGTGCGTGCGCACCGCTTCAGCCGCTTGATCGATGCGTCCGAGCCCGTCCGGGCCGAGAGCTGCTTCGGCGGCAACACCGATGGCGTCGAGGTAGATGTCGACTGCGCGCCCGATGCGGGTGTGGGGATCGAGTGCGTCGCGCAGTTGTGTGTGCGCGGACTTCTGCGCGCCGTCCCGGCCGAGAATGCGCACCAACCCTTCCACCGCGGTCCGCGGAAACACCGCCGGTTCGCTCCAAAACGAGCCTTCGGAACCGTCCAACGCGGTGGGAATGTAGGCGTGGTTGGCGTGCACACCACGGGTCATCGCGACATACAACTGTTGCCGTGACTCACCTCCCGTGAGCGCGACATGACATGCACCGGCGGTGATTCCTTGCGCGGAATCGATCGTCGCCGCATACCCCAACCGCACATAGGTGGACACATACTCGGCGGGCAACCGCACACTTGCCGCCGCTTTCTCGCCGCCGGAGCGCAGGCGTTTTGCGGTGATACTGCCGTCGTCGTGGACGGCGGTGACCGTCCAGGTGTCGCCGTTGCGGACCCAATCGTGGGCACCGACGCGCAGGCGCCGGTTGTTGCGGCGGGTGCGAATCGTGTCACCCACCGATGCGGCGAGCCCGTCGGCAAGTGCGCATTCCGCCTCCATGGTGCTGCCCGCGCGGGCGAGCCGGTCGGCGCGGGCGCGGGCGTTCAACGCGGTGACGACCTCATGGTTGGCGGCCAGCATGATCGCCACGCGCCCGGCAAGGTGGTCGTTCCTCCACGCGGTGAAGGCGTCGTCTTGAGTCGAGCCGTGATGGCCGCCGTGTATCCGTTCGTTGTCCAGATACCAGCCCAGCGCCGCCGGATCGCCCTCACGCAACTGCAAACTCGCAGTCGCTTCCGCCGAGGAGGCGAACCGCACCACGTGGGTCAGGGTCAAGGTTTGGTCGGGGGCGGCGGCATGTATGTCGGCGTCGGCGCCACCGGCTTCGATCGCGGGCAGTTGGTGATCGTCACCGATGCACCGCACCGTCGCGCCTCGTGCGGTCACGAACTGGAGTAGTCGAAGGCGTTTGTTGTTGCCGATTTTAATGTGCTCGTCGACGATCACCAGCGTGCCGGCGTCGATCTGCAACACCCATTCCGGCAACGCGGGCGGCGCATCCCGATCCAAATCGGGGCTATCCGGGTGCGGAGTGTGGCGGGACAGAACGTCGAGCAGTTTGTCGACTGTCTCCACGCGCGCGCCGATGGAGGTGCCGAGTTCCGCGGCCGCCGCGGCAGTGGGCGCCAAACCGAGGACCTGTCCGCCGCTGGTGTGCCAGGCGTCGGTGAGCACCCGCATGGCGGTGGTTTTCCCGGTTCCGGCGGGGGCGTTGGCAGTGTGGACTTGCAGACTGGAGGTGGCGAACCCTTCGACCACGCTGATCTGCCCGGCATTCAACGGCCGATCCGGGTGCGCGGCGTTGTAGGCGCGCACAGCATCCGCGACGATTTCCGGCGAGAGCTGTCGGGCGCCTGACTGCACCGACAGCTCGACCAACGCGTGTTCGACCGACAGAACGCGTTTCGAGCTGTGCAGCTGTGAATTCGCCGCGATGTACACGCTGGTTCCGTCACCGCGGCGCCACAGTTGCGGCGCCTCACCCAGTTCGGGCGCATCCGCCACGTCGGGATCGCCACGCGCGATCGAGTGCGTCGGCGAAAGTGCCTCAGCGACCACCGCATCGGTGACGTCCTCCCACTCCTGCTCGCGGATGTGTCCGCGAATCTGCCGTTCGACTTCGGCACGCACATTGTTGGGCCGCCACGTCGAGCGGTGCTCGCCGACCACGTCAATAACCCGTTCGGCGGTGCGGGCGATCCACTCGCTCGACACCGCAACCCGCGGTGTCTGCTGCGGATTCAGCACCGCTGCAACCATCTGGACCACTGATTCGCGGCCGAGCAGGGTTAACGATTGGGTCCGCCAGTTGGCGCGTTGTTCGGCCAGCGACCGCAGCTGGTGTTTGGCCGGGCGGGTTTCCAAGGTGGCGCGTTGCGCCAACCCGTACATCTCCACCGGGATCGGTTCGCGCCCGAACCGTTGCTGGAAGTCCGCCGCAAGCTCACCCACCCGCGCCTTGATCGCTGTTTCCCGCCGCGACCACGCTTCGATCAAGCGTGCCGGGACGCCGACGATCTCGCGGATCGGGCGTTTGGCGGGATCGCCCGCCGGGCGTTCGGCGAATTCCACGCCCACCAGATCTTCCATGTGGTGCTCGAGCCGGGTGTTGTAGATCTCCGACACCGTGACCACGGCCTGGTAGATCGCGGCCCCGTCCAGGGTGCGCCACTTCCCATCCAGGGTGCGCACCCGGTTGGCGATCAGCACGTGCGTGTGCAGGTCAGGATCCCCGGCACGGGAGTCGCGGTGGGTGAAACACGCCGCGACGATGCCGTCGACGTCGACCTGGCGCACACCGTTGCGGCCCACCCGGGTGAAGATTGCGTGCTGTTCGAGCCACCTCAAAGCGTCGCGCACCGCACGTTGATGTGCGAGTTCGATCTTGTCCGCGGCCGCCCGCGGCGCGACCGCCCACAACGCCGACACCGATTTGACGGGTGAGAACGTGATGTCGAAACCCGCGACCGCGGTCGTGTTCGGCCGCGATTTCTTGGCCACCCACCCCGACAACTCCCGCGCATCACAGGGCGCGCGCCCATAGTCTTCGCTGAACATATCGAACGCGATATGGGTGCGAATTCGCGCTCGTTCTGCATCCGGAATGGCGTCGTGAGAGTCTGCTCCGTGCACGATGTTGTATTGATCGAACTCTTTCGCGCATCGTTTTCGGAACTCGGAAATCTCAGCGTAAACCCGATACGGATTGCCTAAACGCGACGCCTTATCGGCCGCGCGTGCCGCATCTTTGTGCTTGGCGCCGAGGCTGATCTGCTCGTCGTAGACCTCGGCTTCGACCTGCTCCGCGTTCGGGTGGCGCCCCAGCCCGAACAGGGATTTCATCTGCTCTTCGTTGACTTCCGCGCCGTCGACGACGCCGAGCGCAGCCAAACCGGCGCCGTGCCAGACACCGGGTGCTTCCCCGTGTGCGGAGTAGTAGTCGGCCAAGCTGTCACGGCCCCGTGAGCTGGCATCGTGGGCGGCGACGTTACGCAGATAATACTGATAGCCATTGCCTGCCACGACTTTATGAATGGTCGCGGTCATACATCTATCAAGCGCCGGCAACACAATTATCGCCAGGGTTGAATTTGACCTATTTTTAGTCGAATCCAGCGTTCGCCCTGGTCGTTATCAAATTGTTATCCTAGATGCAAGAGGTGTGCTTGAGAAAATGGATGTGGATGAAGGAGGTGAAGGGTGTGGATGGTGGGAGGTGGATGGTCGAGTTGGGGTTGGGGATGGCAGGGGACGGATGAGAAGTGGGGTGGGGGCGGAGTGGAGGTGAATGGGGCTGGAGGAGGTAGGGACTGGAGCGGTTGATCCGGCCCCTGCTGGGGTCGGAGTTGTCGGCTGCCTGCGGGCGGGTCACGCTGGTCGGGGCGGTCGGGTCCGAAGTGCCGCGAGGGGGTCGAGGTCGTGTTCGAGGGTGAGAGCGGCGAGGGTGTGGCCGTGGCACGATGTGGGTGCGTACCAGCCGAGGACCCGGTGGGCGAGTTCGCGGCGGCGGAGGCGGGCGAGGAGGTCGGCGAGGTGCCGGGCGTGAGCGGCGAGTACGTCGTCGCGGTTGCCGTCGCGTCCGATGACGTAGGGGTTGCCCCAGCCGCTGGTGCGGTCGATGGGTACGAACAGGCAGTGGCGGCGTACCCACTCGATCAGGTGCCCGTGTCCGCTGGCAGCGCGCATCGACACCACGACCGGCCGCCAGGATCTGGTGCAGCTCGGTGAGGGCGAGGTGCGCGGGCTCGGTGGGCGGTGGGTGGTCGGTCGTGGCTGAGCGGTTCCTTTCGGTTGTGGGTCGGCTCGGGGCGCTGCTGGGTGAAGGGTCCGAGCACCGCCGACGGGGCAGCAGCGGCGGTGTGGAGGTGGGCTCAGCCCGGCGGGGCGGGAATCGGCGTCCAGCCGAGGGACTGGCACGTGTAGTAGCGGTCGTCGAGTCCGACGAGGTCGCCGACCGACAGGGACCGGAGTCGCTTGGCGTACCAGGCGTCGGTGTGGGCGTAGTCGTCGTGTTCGGGGTGGTCGTTGAATGCGGCGAAGACACGCTCGAGCAGAACCTCGTCGGTGTCGAGGGCCGGGTCGACGCGCAGCACGAAGGCGTAGGCCAGCGCGACGGGTGCGCCGGGCCGGTATCCGGTGAGTAGGGCGGCGGGGTCGGTGTTGAGGTAGACCCGCACCCGGACCAGGGTCGGGCGGGGTGCGAACACGGCGTCGCGTAGGGCACGCAGGGCGCGGCGGGTTCGGTTCGGGCGTCGATGCACGCTCGTGCTCCTGTCGGCTCGGGCGGTTGGTGACCGGTCCGCCGCAGGCGTGTGGACACTGCGGCGGACCGGCGAACAAGGGGATCAGGCCGCCCGGGGGTGGGTCAGGCCACCGCCGCGGTGCGGGTGGGGACGAGTCCGAGGTCGATGCGGCAGTCGGTGCAGTAGTTGTCGGCGTGCAGGATGCCGTTGAGTGCGCAGGCGTCGCAGCGTCCGATGCGCTGCCCGGCCCCGAGCGCGGGCCCGCCCCGGCGCGGCCGTCGCGCGGCGGCGGGGCGGGGTGCGCGTTCGGGCTGGTCGAGGTTGCTCGCCATCCACCGGGTGATCAACCGCCAGGTCGGTCCGGTGTTCGCGGCGGCGGCCCGCACCCGATTCAGCAACGCCCGCACCTGGACAGGATGAGCGGCGGCGATCCAGGCGCACCGTGATGCGACGAAGGTTTGCATCCCGAATCCGGCGGGCAGCGCGGGGATGCCGGGGTGGCCGTCGGCGCGGCAGACGTCGCAGAGCCCGTCGTCGCTGACCACCATCCCGTGGCGGGTGTGGAGGGGGCGGCGGTCGCGGGCGGGTCGGTCGATCCAGCAGCCGACGCATGGCCACCCGAGATACGGGGTCATCGCCGCGAGGTCGTAATCCAATCCTGAGCCTTGCCAGGTGGATTCCCGGAGGTCGAGTTCGCTGTAGGGCAGGTATTCGTCGCGGTCGCTGGGGACCGGGATCCCGGTGCGGCGGGCGGCGAAGCGGGACTGGTCGGCCGGAGTGATCCGCGGCGGCAGCTGCGGGCGGGTGCGGCGGGCACGCGCGCTGCGCGCCCGCGCCGAGGGCTCGGACTCGGTGTTGTGCTCGCGCAGGAACTCCCGTGCCGCGTCCTCGAGACCGGTGTGACGGCGCTCGTGGGCGATGTGGCGTTCGGGCAGCTCGGGGGCGAGGAGATGGCGGTCGGCTTCGGTGTAGCACTCCGCGATGTGCAGGAAGTAGGAGCGGTCCCACAACTCGGCTTGCACGTGCGCCCACAGCTGCGCGGCCTTCTTCCTGGGTTCGGGCACCGGCGGGGTGCGGTCGTCGTCGACGGCGGTGTCGATCGCGTACAACCGGTGCGCAGCGTAGCCCGCGTATTCCCGGTGGCGGCGTTCGGCCACCGCCAGGTCACGCTCGCGATGACGCAGGCTCACCACGCCGAGGGTGGGGGCGGGGATACGGGCGCGGCGGGCGGCGATCTTGTCGGGCTGGTAGCGGGCGGCGTCGGTCGCCGCGGTGGGGGTGGCGGTGTCGCGGTCGCGGTAGCGGCGGTCGCGGATGGAGCGACGCACCCATTCGGCCGCCTCGATAGAGGTCTCGGAGGGCTGGGGGAGCTCGGGCCGGTACAGTCCGGGATCACCGTCCGCGGTGTGGTCGATGATCAGCGACCGCAGTTCGGGGCGGGACTTGGCCATCCATCCGAGCTGACGCGCCGCGGTCTTCCATGGGGAGCGGGTCAGCATCTCGGCGGCGCGATCGAGGAAGGCGCGCTCGGCCGGGGAGGCGAGAGCAAGCACGGCGGTGAAGCGTTCGCGCGCGGCGTTGGGATCGGTGTCGAGGAGGTATTCGATCTCTGCGAGCGCGGCAGTGAACGGGGACACGGTCTCAACGGGTTCGGTGACAGAGTCGGTGGTTTCGGGTGCGTTGAGCGTTGCGGTCATCACGGTTCCTGTTCTGTCGTCTGGAAACAGCTCGGCCCCGTGCCGGACGCACGCACGCGTACGTATCCCCGGCACGGGGCTGGGCGGCTGGTCGTCTGACCCGCCTGAGTGCGGCCGACCAGGGTGGGAGCCCGACACGGTGGAGGGAACGCGCCGATGCGGGCGGCGCCGAATTCGCTGCGCACAACCACCCGGCCGACGGGTGCCGGACATGCGGGGCGCCGGGCGAATTCGGTGACGGTCGGGCGTGGGCCCGCAGCCGTGGCGGGATCACGCCCTGGTAGCACTCAGAAAGGCGGGGCAGACGGCCAGACGCCCAGCTCTCACCGACCGCAACCCCCGTCCGCTCACGCACTCAGCACTCTGCGCGAGGCCACACCGCCTCGGCCGAGCGGGTGGGATGCGGTGTCACCGTGCGGGTGTGACACATCCTTGGGGGATTACCCGACTTCAGGTCGAGGTTGTCGAGGCCGGAGGTCGGCTCTCAGTCGCCCTGGTCGCGGGTGTCGGTCGGGTTCTCGGGATTGTTCACGCGGTGGTGGACCTGTCCGATATCCACTCACACCCCGCCGCTTGCGATGAGGCCACTGGCGCGGGCGCGCGGAGGTTGGAGTCGCGCGGGACGGGTGTCTAGAACGAGGGCTCCTCGCCGGCGAACCCTCCGCCGAATCCGCTGCCGGTGGTGGCCCAGGGATCGTCGTCGCTGGTCTGGTTGCCGGTGGCGGCGCCGACGAGCTCACCGGAGCGGTCACTGCTGTCGTTGTTCGTGGTGGTGTGGTTGGCGTTTCGTTTGGTGACCTTGGCGGTGGCGTAGCGCAGCGAGGCACCGAGTTCGTCGACCTCGAGCTCTACGACGGTGCGTTTCTCGCCCTCGCGGGTCTGGTAGCTGCGCTGCTTGAGACGCCCGGACACGAGGACACGCGCTCCGCGGGTGAGCGATTCGGCGGCGTTCTCGGCGGCCTCGCGCCAGAGGCTGCACCGCAGGAACAGTGCTTCGCTGTCCTTCCATTGGTTGGTGGTGCGGTCGAGATGTCGCGGGGTGGAGGCGACGGTGAAGTTCGCGACCGCGATACCTGCGGGTGTGTAGCGGATTTCGACGTCGGCGGTCAGGTTCCCTATCACGGTGATGACGGTGTCTCCGGCCATAACAGTTCTCCTCGAAGTTCGATGATCAACAGGGACAGACGAACGCGTGGACCGATGACTGCGCGTGAACCAGTCGTCCCCGGCCTTGTGCGGGGTCAGCGGGCGGGTGCGCCACCGAGCCGGTGGTGGGTGTCGGTGCGTGGCTGGGCGCCGCGCTGGTGGCGGGGTTGGGGTTCGGCGGTTTCCTCGAGCGCGGTGAGGACGTCGGTGACGGAGTCGATGGGGCGGGCGTGGCCGTCGCCGATGAGTTGATGGCAGCCCCGCGAGGTCGCGGTAGGGCCGGGGACGGCGAGCACGGGGCGGTGCAGGCGGCGTGCCCAGCGTGCGGTGGACAGGGTGCCCGAGCGCAGTCCGGCCTCGGGGATCACCAGTTGCCGCGACATCGCCGCGATGAGGCGATTGCGAGCCAGCAGCCGCGCACGGTCGATCCCCTCACCTGGGGGGTATTCCGACATGATCGCCCCGGTCTCGGCGACCTCGGTGAAGAGGTGTGCGTGTGGGGTGGGATACACCCGGTCGATCCCGGCCGCGGACACGATCGTGGTCGGTGCGGCGTGGTCGAGTGCGGCCTGGTGGGCGAGGACGTCAACACCGTAGGCGCCGCCGCTGACCATGTGCACACCACGTTCGGCCAACGCGCCCGCGATCTGGGTGGTGATGCGGGTACCGCGCGGTGAGATCGCCCGCGTGCCGATGACACCGACCCGGGTCCCGCCCGGGACGGGGTCGAGGGTGCCGCGCACCCAGACCGCCACCGGCGCGTCCAGGTTCCGGCCGTCGGGGGAGTCGAGATCGTCGAATCTCAGCCCGGTCCACGAGGGGTCGTCGCGGGTGAGTAGCCACGCCCCGACCTGTGCGGCGCGGTCGAGGTCGCGGGCGGCGAGTTCGGCGACCGAGGTCCGTGATCCGGGTCCGGCCGCAAGTGGCGCGATCTGCTCGACGGCTTCCTCGATCGTCGGGGCTGACCGGGTGGCCGCGTGCGCGCGGGCAGCGGTGGCAGCGGTGTGACTGAGTGCGGCGCGGGCCAGGATCGCCCACGCCCGCAGCCGCGTATCGGAGACCGTGGCGACGGTGTTCATGACAGTGCTCCTCGATAGTGGTGGGTGACCGGGTGCCGGGTCGGCTGGTCGGAGACATGCCCGTGCACCGGACCCGGTGTGGCGGGTTGTTCATTCGGGTGGGATCGGGGAGCGCGCCGGATGCCGAGGATCCGGTGTGGCTGGGGTCCGATCCGGTCCTCATCGAGTGCGGGCCGGTTCGGTCGGGTTCAGGCCGCGAAGTCGGCGGCGTTATCGCTCGCCACGCGGTGCGCGGTGTTGTGCAGGGATCTCCCGGTTCATCCGATGGCCGGACCGAGGTCGATGCCGAGGTCGGCGGCGATCCGCAGGCCGCTACGGGCGAGTCGGCGCAGGGTTTCGGGGCGCATTCCGGTGCGCAGCGCTGTGTCCAGCAGGTTCGCCATGGCGTGTGCGGGGTCGGCGTCGAGGGCGGCGTCCAGGGCGATGCCTGCCAGCGGTCCGTCACCGCGCAGGTAGGCACTGTAGGCGAGAAGAACTGCGGCCTCAGCACGGTCGCTGCCCGGTAATGCCCGCGTGAGTGCGGCCCACAGGTTTTCCGCGGCGGCGGCGTATTCACCGACGGCGAGAGCGAACAGGGCATCGCGGATGGTCCGGTCACGCAGCGCGGCAGCCAGTTGCGCGCATACCCCGGCGGTGAGCGCGGCACCGGAGTCGGTGTCGGCGATCCTCCACAACACGAGTTCGAGTGCCCGCCGGTGATATCCGTCGCGATCACCGCACCGGGCCGCGGTCTCGTAGCGTTGTCGTGCGAGCGCGTGGGCGCGGTCGAGAAGTGCCGTCACCTGCGCGGTCACCTCGTGATCGGGGGCGACCAGATCGGTCAGCTCCGAGCGCGCGCCGCGGATCGGGCGCCCGTCGAGCACATGCGCCACCGTCACCATCGACGCCGCCGGATCCGGCAGCACCCCACGACGATCCGCGCCCAGCAGGCTGCACCAGCGCTGCTGCGCTGCGATCGCGGGCACGGCCCACGCGCGGGTGAGGAACACCTCCCGCTGTGCGAGCCCGTGGGCGAACGCCGCGATGAGCGCCTCCCACGGCCCGGGGCTCACTGCGGCGGGTCCGCGGGTGGGTCGCGGTTGGCGGACCCGGTCATCGACGATCACCGCGAGCACTTGCGAGGCCCTGGCCGTGGCGCAGATCCGTGTCACGCGCTGCGCGTACATCGCGCCCAGACCACGCTGACGCGTGCTGTCGGGGTCCAGATCGAAGCGCAGCACCGCCTCGATGACCGGACCGCGCGCCGGTGGCGGCACATCCCGCAGCACAGCGACCACGAGGGACCGCTGCGGTGTGAACCCGAGCATCGCGGGCACCGCGACAATCAATTGCCCGGGATCATCGACACGCACCACCGCCGGGTGGTTCTGCCCGGTCAGGCCAGGGGCCGAGGGTGTCTCGCGGCCGGCGGGATCGGGGGAGGGCTCGGTGGTGTCGGGCATAGGTTTTCATCTCCTTCGGGGACGCGGATGGCGGGTGCGGTTCGCCGGGGTCTGTCGTGGCGGGTCGGGTCTCGGCTCGAATAGGCCGCCTGGTTGTGCTGCCGCCGCGGCAGACAGCAGTGGCCTGCGGCGGGGGATCGGGCGCGCACGCACCCGGAGGGTGTTTCGCTCGCCCCAGGATGCGGACGGGTGCGAGGTGCGGCGGAACTCGGGATGATTGATCACTCGTACTGCTGGAAGACGGTGGACACCTTGGCGCACCAGGCCGCAGCCCGCCGCCGCACCGTCGCGGGCAGTGCCCGGGTCGGACACCCCGCGCCCGGTCGCGGGCGCGCGGGTCTGCTGATCGGGTGTGGGGTGATCACCTCATCGTCGAGGTCGACGCGGTAGCTGTCACCGGCGGGGTCGGTGACGTCGAACATGGTGGCTGTCGAGTCGGGCGCGCGGAACAGATCGAACGCCGCGAACGCGGCCGAGACGGGATCCTCGGCGGTCACGTCGATCTCCCAGCGGAGGTGATATTCGGGCACAGTGAAGGGGCTCCTGATCCGAGAGCGGGGTCTAGTGGCGTAGCCGTCGGGGGCGAGCGCGGCTGTAGCGGAATCCGTTGCTGACGGTGCGCTCGGCTTCGGCGGCGGTGAATCCCTCGACACCGATGTGGCCCGCGGCAGCGTCGGTGAGGATGGCGCGGGCGTGGTGTTCGCTGAGTTCGTCGGCGGCCACCAACCGTCCCAGCACCAGCGCCGCACGGAACAGGGTGTGGTTGCGCAGATGGACTCGTGCGCTGGCAACGCGGTGGGCTTCCCCGGCCAGGATGGCCGCGAGGTAGGCGTCGGGATGCGTCGCACCCGCGCAGAACCGAATCGCGGGCGCGGGTGGTGGCGGGGTGAGCAGAACGACGAGCTCGGTCGGTAGGTCGGCGACGGGGTGATCAGCGGCGACGATGTAGGCGCCGTGGCGGGTCCGTGATCCGGGCGCGATGACGTAGCCGCCGTGCCCGCGGGTGTCGATCCCGTCTCCGAGACGGCCGATGCTGCACGGTAACCGCGGCGTCTGCGGGGCCCGGTAGTAGAGATGCCAGCCGTGCGGGGTCGCCACCGTCCACGTCACCGGCGCCGGTGCGGTCAGGCGTGCGGCGAGCCGGGTCAGGGCCTCGGCGAATCCGGTGGCGGGCGGGCTCATATGGCGGGGGTCGAGGTCGATCACGCACAACCCCGCCGGGCCGGTCGCGATCGCCACGTTGCGGGCCGGGTCCTGATCCCACCACCGCTGAATTCGGACGGGGTCGGTGCTGGCATGGTCGGGCCAGCGTTTGAACACCGGCGGCTTCTTCGTGCCGGGCCGGATCGGGAACACCGGCCACCCGCGTGCCGCGATGTCGAGAGCGAATGCCCGCAGGTCCACGACATCGGTCTGCGCCGACGTGGCGGTCACCACCGCGGTCCCACGTGGCGGGCGGTGCGGGCGATCCACACCGCGGTGGCGTGGAGCTCGCGCACGCGTGCACAGACCGCCTCGAGGGTGGCAGGCGGGTCGGGGTCGGCGGGCAGGCGCGGGTAGTCGAGATGGTCGGCGCGCAGCAGTAGATGCCAGGACAAGCTCATCTGGTCGAACACGCGCACGGTGGCGCGGAAGCCGCCGTCGGCCTCGACGGTGACGGTGATGTCGGCGGGCTGGGCGTCGACCAGGCACAGGCTGCGGGCGCGATAGCCGTTGTCGTCGGTGCGGGCCAGGGCTTCGATGGCGGGTTCGTCGGGGGTGCGCACAACTGACTCCTTCGGAGAAGGACGGAGAAGGCCGGGACCGCGGGGATGCCGAGACGGTCAGGCCGCGTCGGGCAGGTCCTGCTCGTCGGCCTCGGTCTCCTCGTCCGCGTCGAGATCGACGACGCCATCGGCCCCGGTGTCGCCGGGTTCGCCGGTGGCGGTGGGGTTGTCGATGTCGATGTCGACGGCCTTGATCTCGCCGAGGGCGGCGAGTTCGACCGGGACCAGCGGGTAGCCGAGTTCGCGCAGGAAGCTCAGGTAGCGGCGTACGGCGGATTCGGTGTAGCGCCACAGGTCCTTGTCGGCGCGGTGCTCGTAGCCACCCAGCACCAGCGCGAGCGCGATGACCTGGGCGCGGGCGGGTTTGGTGGTGTCGAGGGTGGCGAGAATGTCGAGGCGGGACCGGTAGCCCTCGATGCCCAGCAGCTTGAGCGCGGAGTCGAATGCGTGGTACTCGCCGGTCAGTCCGGGATCGGCCAGCAGGGACCGGGTCATGAACAACGCGGCTTGGGTGGGCGGGGTCTTGCGGGCCAGCAGCCGGGTGACGAACTCGATACGGGTCGCCTTGGCGGCCAGACCGAGCTTGTTGAGCTCGCGGACCCGCCGCCGCGCTGCCCGCTCGATCTCGGCCGCCTGCGCCGCGGCTTCGGCTGCTGCTTCGGCGGCGGCGCGCCGATCCGCGGCGACCTGCTCCTGATCGACCTGACCGAAACGGGTACCGCGCTCGCCGAGGTGCTCGCCCTCATCGGCGTCACCGACCTCACCGGCAGCGGTGTCGGCGTCGTCTGCGTTGTCGGGCTCGGTGTCGACGCGTTCGCGCAATCCTGTCGCATCCAACAGGTCGCGGGGTAGGAAGTACTCGCACAGCAGCTGGTCGCGCTGCTCGACTTCGCGCGCGTGGCGCAACCCCTCGGCGGGGTCGGCGTCGGGCTGATCGCGGGTATCCCAGTCCACGGTGTCGGGGTCGACGATATGGCCGGACTCGATTTCGACCCACACCTGTTCCTCGGCGATCTCGAACCACGCCAGCCACGCTGCGGGGTGGGCTCGGATGTGCTCGAATTCGACGGCGTTGCCGTCCGCGTCGACGAGTTCGCCCGCGCACAACAGTCCCATCTCGGCGTCATCGAGGTCGGGGTAGTCGGTGAGGATCCCGAGCCCGGCCTGGGCATACGGGAGGGCGTCGGCGAGGTAGGCGCGGCGTTCGGCGCGATCGGCGGCGATCCGGTTGGCCTCGTAGTCGAACACCCCGCTGCGGACGTTGAGCAGCCGCCGTACGGCGTCGAGGTCGCCGACGTTCTCGTATTCGGCGATGACCGCGGCGTGGGTCAGGTCGTACTGGTCGTCGTCGATCAGAGTGCGCGCGGTGGGCGAGGTACCGACCTTGCCGACGAGTTTGACCTCGTCGCGTTTGGTCTGCAACGCCTTCGCGACGCGGGTGACCGAGGCGCCGAGGTCGAGCATCGCCGCGATCCCGGCGGCGCGGTCGCTGTTGGTGAGCGGGATGCGGCGGTCGTTGAGGGTGATCTGTTCGGTGATGCGCTCGATCTCGGCCTCGTTGGTGTCCACGCTCGGGTCGAAATCGCGGATGTAGACCGGCACCTCGGGCAGTTCGTAGGCCAGCGCGGTCAGGGTTCGGACCTGCCCGTCGCGCACCACCAGACGGCCGTCGGGCATCCGGATCACCAGGATCGGGTCCCGGACACCGTGTTCGCGGATCGACTCGGTGACTTCCGGGTGGTCCTCGAGCTGGAAGGTCTCGCGCACGTTCTTGTCGATCTCGAGCAGGGCGGGATTCACGGTCGGGCCGGTGCACAACCGGTCGAGGGACCCGGGTGCCTCGTCGGTGTCGGCTTCGCCGGGGTCCGAGCCGCGGTGTTCGGTGTCGGTGGGGGCGGGACCGGGTGCCGGGTCGACGGCGGGGGCATGCTCGGCGATGTCGGTGTCGGTGGTGGGCGTGTCGGTGTCGGTGGGCATCGAGATGGGCTCCTATCGTGAAAGAGGCAGGGACCGGCCAGCTTTGGACTGGCTGGTCCCTGCCTCGTGGGACGGGACTTCGATGGATGGGGCGAAAGCGGGGGCTACGCGCCCGCGGGCCTGGTGAGGTTCGGGGGGTCGCCGTCGATGACGATGTCGAGGTCGTCGCGGGCGATGGCGATCTCGGCATCGATGCCGCCGTGTTTGTGGTGCACGTCGCGGTAGCAGGCGCGGCACACGACCCCGGAGATCGAATCGGCGCTGCCCTTGCCGCTGGCGTGACAGCACGGTGTCAGCACCGCCGTGTGGTGAGTGGCGAATCTGATGATGACACAGCCTTCGGCGTCGAGGCCGAGGATGTCCTCGACAGCGTCGAAACCCGCGGGCAGTCGCAGTTCTCGCTTCTTCTTCGTCATGGGCAGATGTCCTTCCAGGGTTCGGAGGGGTTCTGTCGGCGCGAAGCAACACGAGATCGCGGTCGCCGCGCGATGTCGGTGACCGCGTGGCCGGTGGCGAGATCGGGGGACACCGGAACGGCCAGCGGTCCCGCGCCTGCCGATGTTGCTTCCGACCGCGTGCGGGCGGTCGGGACAGGGGTGCTACTTCTTGGGGCGGGGGGCGACGTTGATCGGGCGCAGGTACCGGGCGCCGTGCGGGGATTCGGGGTCGGTGTAGCCCCAGTGCTTGGCTTTCCAGTCCGGGTACTGCTCGCGCCAGCGGTCCACGGTGTCGGGGCCCAGCGCGGTCACCGCGCCGGCGGCGCCGAAGTGCTCGGCGGTGTCGAATTCGGTACGGGTCAGAACAACGGTTTCGGCCATGGGCGTAACTCCTTCGGAAAAGCAGGGGCAGGGATATCGAGCGGGAGAGTGGTCCTCGGGTGCGGTCAGACGAGGGTCATCGCGGTGAGGGCGAGGTCGTCGAGGTCGTCGGCGCGGTCGGGGTCACCGATGGTCTGGGAGTAGCTGGTGACCGCGTTGGCGATCCCGGCGGCGGTGAGCTGTCCCCCGGCGATGAAGTGCGACAGAATCCCCGAGCGCTCGTCCTCGGTGAACCCGAGCTTCTTCGACACGACCTCGAGGGTGCGGTCGGGCTGGGTCACCGGGGTCCCGGCGTGGCGCTCGAGTTCTTCGACCCGGGCGGTCAGGAACTGCGGCGACATCCACTCCGAGACCTTGTCGCGGGTCTCGGCGGTGATAACCGCGAGCCGTTTACGCTGGGTGTCGGTCGACCAGGAGCGGGTGCCGCCGATTTCGAGGCGGTCCCCGACGTGGCGTTTGGTGAACGCGAACAACGGCAGCGTGAGCCCGTTGCCGCAGATCTGCACCACCAGTTCCGGTTTCAACGTGACCGCGTGGTGGCCGATCTCGGAGTTGGAGAACCGCAACCCGGCGAACACCACCGGCTCCGAACCGGGCCGGTAGCCGCGGCCTTCCCGCGCGGCCAGGCGGCGGCCGGTCTCGATCTGCCCGGCCACACGACGGCGCTCGGCCTCGAGGTCGGGGTTGGCGAACGGGGTCCGATAGTTCTCCAGGAACGTCGGCGCGAGGGTGCGGATCTTCGGCGAATACACCTTGCAGTGCATCGAGGACTCCGACAGATCACACGAGCGCACCGTGACGTCGGTGTCGGCCAGGCGGATACCGTCGAGGACGGCGGTGAGCACGTCGAGGTTGTCGATGATGCCGTAGCGGTCCGACAGCACCGCCCGCAACACCCCCGGCTCACCGGGCGTGGAGGAGGTGAACAGGCGCAGCAGGAACGAGCGCTCGTCCGGCCCGCCGGGCAGGCGCGGATCGGTCGTGCCGTGCAGCAGGCCGTTGACGTTGGCGTCGTAGAGATCGGTGCGCTGGATCTCCCGCAGCGACTTGAGGTACCCGGCGGGGATCTTCAGCTTCGACCCCAGATGCGAATCCGCGGCACCGGTCGGCCGATACAGGCCATCGACAGGGGTGACGCCGCGGTCGTCGAGGACCGGCTCCACCCCCGACAGCTGCAACAGCCCGTCGCAGGCGCGCAGCGCCGACGCGGGGGCCAGGACGTCGAGTTTGGCGGCCTGCTGATCGTTGAGCAGACCCACGAGGTCTCCCAACTCGGCGTGACGCACACACGAGGCGATCGACATGACGGTGTATTCCTCTCTGGGACAGGCGGATACGACGCGACACCCACCGGGTGCGGCGGATGTCATGTGCAGGAAGGGGCGCAAGGGCAGTTGCAGGGATCACAGACAGCACGGGCCGACTCGACCGCCTCACCTATTGACCGGACTAAGGCTGTGACACACCGGCGTGGTTCTGGCTGACGTGCGTCGGCGGTCTGTACACATCACCCGGATGAGCACGCATCAGATGCCCGAGCCTGCGCGTTGACCTGCGTGCTCGCGATCGGCTCGCCGAGATAGCGGCCAACCTGCGTGACCGCATCGGCGAAGCCCGCGCGAACGGCTGGACCGGCGAGGTCGAGGGACTGCAAGTCAGCCTCAACGCCGCTGCCGGGAAATCGCGACTCTCGACCGGATGCGCGCTCGCGAGAGCGGAACGAGCACAGCAACCGATCTCGGGATCCCGATCCTGGTCCAGCGATTCCAGTAGTTTGGCTTGCAAACCCCGCCGCCCGGCTATCCACGCAACGCTTCGCGGACTCGTCCCCGCTCAGATCGGAAGGTGTCATGAGCAGCGTCACCGGCACAGTGATCATGTCCCGGCTGGTCACCGACGACGGTCAGCAAGTCGTGATCGAGGTGGGCGCACCGACCCCGGCCGAGACCGGCGCGGACTGTGTCTTCCGCATCGACGACCACGTCTTCCACAGCCGGGGCGCCGACGAGCTGGCCGCCCTGCACACCGCGATCGTCGAGATCGGACAGACGCCCGCGCAAGCGAACCGCGACGCCGAACGCGCCCGATTCGCCCTTCCCGCTGAACTCGGCTTCCCCGACCCCACCCCGACCGACACCACCATCCCTGCGGGACCGGATACGACGATGAGCGACATCGTCGCCCAGCGCACGATCGACCACGACGGTCGAGCTCACACCGTCATCCTCGGCCGGCCTTTCCGATCACCGGACCACCAGCTCGCATTGTGTCCGTTCCGGGTCGACGACCGGCCCCGGGCCGTCGCCGCGGGATGGGACGGCATGCAAGCCTTCCTGAACGCGGTCGGCATGATCGGCTCCTGGCTGAACCTGCCCCTGGACTGGCCCTCCACCACCGCCCCCTGACCTCCACCCATGGGTGCAATGTCTGCGAGAACTCCTCAGCGTGACTTTCGCGGATCAGTAGAGCGCCTTAGTCCGGAGAACGCCATAGGCGAAGGCGTCGGGCGCGTGAGGTTGCTCGATCGCGGTGACCTGCGCGCGCCTCGGGCTGGTGAGTGCGGTTCAGGTGTCAGGGGTGAGCGGGTCGGCCTCGGCCGCTACGTCGAAGACGAGGTTGTCGATCTGTTGGATGAGTTCGTCGACGGCGTCGAGCTGTTCGCAGGTGAGGCCGGGAATCCGCACCATCGCGGTGGTGCCGAAGGAATCCTTGTCCGGCCGGCCCGCCTCGGCGTCGGCCTCGGTGTCGAAGGCATGCAGGTAGAACCCTCTGCTCGCGCCGCCCTGCTGGATGTAGACGAAGGATGTCTTCGCAGCCGCAGCACCCGCGAGCCATGCCGACAGGCGCCGGATCGGGTGCAGAATGTGATACGCCCGGTCCTGCGGGTCGCACTCGTCGTAGTCGCGTTCCTCCCCGATCTCCGCATAGGCCAGAACCACACGCAGGCCCGCCAGCACCGCAGGCGTGAGGGTCAGGTCGGTGTCGAGCATCATTGAAACTCCTCGGGTGGCTGCGATCAGCAGTACGGATCGGCGCGGGTCAGTTCCGCTGGCGCAGGGTCTGCACGAGCGCCCAGGCCGCATCGGCCTCGGCGCGGGCGGCGGCCAGACGCCGATAGCCGCGCTGCTGGAGCACGTCGATGGTCCCGAGAGCGGTGGCCGCGTCTTGGCGGCGCGCATCGGCGCAGAAGTGGCGATGGCGGGCGGCACGGTCGTCGGTGAGGAACTCGGCGGTGATCGCGATGACGGTGTCGGACACCAGTTCCCGCAGGTCCGCATCGGCGGTTGTGAGAGGATGGCCCAGTTCGAGGTGCAGGCGCGCCCGGGCTCGCCCAGGCACACCGCGGCCGCGGCCCCGCGGCCGGGCTCGCCGGGGACGAACCGGGCCAGTACCCGCGGGTTGCCCAGGGGCTCGCCGTGGGCGCGCAGGCCGAAGAACCGCACGATCACCATCGACCGGCGTTCGGGGATGCCGTCGACCAGGACGGTGTGTTCGCCCATGTCGGTGAACACCGTCCCGGTCAGGGGTGCCTCGTCGGTGCGGAACAGCGTGCAGGAGGCCCCGTAATCGGTGGAGTTCGTGTCGGTGCTGAGGCTGAAACCTGATGTGGGCATAACGAATCCGGGCTCCTGTCCAATCGGCGGGTACGAGGGCTGGCGGTTTTCAGCTGGCGCGGGTGGCCCGGTCCCACGGCGCCACCACGGCACCGGCGCGTGCTCGGCGGCGGGCGCGTCGGTGGCGCGCGAGGGCGGTGTCACCGAACTCGGTGGTGACGATCTCGGTGCGCGGTGCGGGCTGGTGCCAGTACGGGTCGTGGAAGGCGGTGTCGACACTGCATCCGGACTCCAGCGCGATGCCGGTGCCGGAGGAGAAACGCTTGTATTCGGCGTCGCCTTGCCCTTCGAGCATCTCCTGGCCTCCGCTGTAGTGGAAAGGCGCCGAGGTTCGGGGTTTACCGACTTGAAGTGATGCAGAATGCCCTCTGAGCTGGCCTCTTTCGAGGCACACAGGTGTACACGCGCGGTAACTCCGAGGGTGAATTGGTGTCGTAGATCACATTTTTTGATCGTTGGCGTGTTGGTGACTGCGATCTCGTTCGACCGAGACTGGTGTTCACCTGATGACGATGTCGGAGGAGCCGGGATCGTGTGGCTCAGTTCTGGTGGTGCGTCCGAGCGTCGGTGACTGAGGTGGGCGGGCCGCCGGCCTCGTTTACCCGTGTATCTGTGACACGACTACCGTGTGCCTCCGCAGCGAATCATGCACGAATATCTCCGATACCGTCCTCGTGTCGGCTGCCAGGAGGAAGGGACCACTTCGGAGCCGTTTTTGCCATGAGTATGGGACCACCCGTTTGCCACTGATGGGACCACCTGACTAGCGGTTTTGCCAGTTATGGGACCACCCGGCGTGGCTTTGGGGCTTCCGGTCGCTCGGCCGATGTATTGGCCAGATGAGCTACCGGGAGGTTTCGGTGATCGAGATCAGGGAGATGCTGCGGCTATGGCTGCAGGGTCGCGGGTTGCGGGAGGTGGCGCGGCTGTCGGGCACTGACCGCAAGACGGTGCGCCGGTATGTCGACAGGGCGCAGTCGTGTGGGGTGGACCGCGACGATGGTGTGGAGCAGTTGACCGATGAGCTGCTGGCGGCGGTGATCGCCGGGGTTCGGAAGTCTCGTCCGAACGGTAAGAGCGATGTGTGGGAGACGCTGGCCGGTCAGTCCGAGCAGGTCAAGGAGTGGCTGGATCAGGGCCTGACCTTGACCAAGATTCATATTCTGCTCGCTCGCCGTGGTGTGGTGGTGTCGTATCGGACGTTGAACCGTTATGCGCAGGCGGAATTGGGTTTCGGGAAGCGGCGCGCGACGGTGCGGGTGGCCGACTGCGAACCCGGCGCGGAAGTGCAGGTCGATTTCGGGCGGCTGGGGCTGCTGACCGATGTCGAGGGCCGTCGGCGGGTGGTGAAGGGGTTGATCTTCACCGCGGTGTATTCGCGGCACATGTTCGTCTTGCCCACCTACCGGGAAACACTGGGCGACGTCATCGCCGGGTTCGAAGCGGCGTGGGTGTTCTTCGATGGCGTGTTCGCGGTCGCGATTCCGGACAACATGAAGGCCATCGTCGATAAGGCCGACGCGACCGATCGTCGGTTGAACGATTCGTTTCGCGAGTATGCCGAGTCTCGTGGGTTCGTTGTTGATCCGGCGCGGATCCGCAGCCCGCAGGACAAGCCGCGCGTCGAACGTTGTGTTCCTTATGCACGGTCGAATTTCTTTGCTGGAGAACAATTCCGGGACCTGGAGGGACTGTCGGGAACGTGCGCAGCGGTGGTGCCGTGAGACCGCGGGGATGAGAATACATGGCACCACGCGCCTGCGTCCGGCCGAAGTGTTCGCCATCGACGAGGCTCCGCAACTGAAACCGTTGCCCGACACTGCGTTCGATATCCCGACCTGGGTGAATCCGAAAGTTGCGCCGGACCGGCACGCTCAGATCTCCCAGGCTCTCTACAGCATTCCCGGTGATCTGGTCGGGCAGCGCCTGTCCGCCCGGGTCGACTCGCAGACGGTGAAGCTCTACTTCCGTGGTGAGTTGATCAAAGTCCACCCCAAGGTCGGGCCCGGTCGCCGCCAGACCGATCCGGCGGACCTGCCCAGCGAGCTCACCGCCTATGCGATGCGGGACCTGCATACATTGCAACGCAAAGCATTCGATCACGGCGTTCATGTCGGTTCCTACGCTGCGGCGGTGCTCGAGCATCCCTTGCCGTGGACGAAGATGCGGCAGGTCTACCGGTTGCTCGGGCTGGTGCGCCGCCACGGCGCCGACGCCGTCGACGATGCCTGCCACCGGGCGCTGGACGCCGAGGTCGTCGACGTCGGGGTCATCGATCGCATGCTCACCCGCGGCACCACGGGTCAGCAGTTGACGCTGCTGCCACCACCAGCTCCGTCCCGGTTCGTCCGTTCCGCCACCGATTTCGCGGTCAGGAGGCCCTCATGAGCACTACGCGCCGTCCCGCCGCCGCCCCGGCGGTCAAACCCATCGAGATCACCCCGGAGCTGAAGTCGCTGATGCGCCGCCTCAAGCTCGGCCAGCTCCTGGACACCCTCCCTGAGCGGTTGGCGTTGGCGCGGTCGAACCGGCTACCGCATCACGATTTCCTGGAGATGCTGTTCGCCGACGAGGTCGCCCGCCGGGACCGGCAATCCGAGCAACGCCGCGCCAAGACCGCCCATCTGGATCCGCAGATGCAGTTGCAGGCCTGGGACGATTCGACCGCGGTCACCTTCGACCGCGAACTCTGGGCCGAGCTGACCTCACTACGATTCCTCGCCGACGCCTACAACGTATTGATTATGGGGCCGGTCGGTGTCGGAAAGACGTTCCTGGCCAATGCATTAGGACACATCGCAGTTCGCCGGCACCGCACTGTTCACACCGAACGCGCCGACAAACTGTTCAAACGGCTGCGCGGCGCACGCCTCGATAGCAGCTACGAAGACGAGATGCGCAAACTACACCGCGTCGATTTACTGATCATCGATGACCTGGCTCTGCACCGGCTCGAAGCGGTCGAGACCAACGACTTCTACGAGCTGATCGTCGAGCGCCACCGCAAGGCATCGACCGTGATCACCAGCAACCGGGAACCTCCGGAGATCCTGACCATGATGGCCGACCCACTGCTGGCGCAGTCGGCGATGGACCGGCTGCAATCGGCAGCCTACGAACTCGTCGTCGAGGGCGAGTCCTACCGGCAACGACAGAAACCGCGACTCGGCAAACCCGGTGATCGGACTGACTCGGACTGACCGGCACAACCACCGGTCATGGCCAACCATCAACTCTGCGAGGAGGCGCTGATCCCTGTGAGCACCGTCCGGAACGTCACCGACACTCGCCGCGCCCGCGGCACCCGCCCGGACGGTGAGGGATCGGTTTTGCGCGCAGCGATGGTATGCCGCCACCGACACCGCGCGTCCCGCGTCATCTCACACAAACTGCCGGGCGCCAACCTGACCGGCACACAGACCCCGCCCTCAGGGGCGAGGAAGTCCATCGTGCAGGCCGAGCCGAGACTCAACGTTGCCACAACCGGCCCGAAACAGGGCACACAGTCGACATGCGGGCTGATGCCTTGCCCGGGCAGGTACTCGTTGACGATGACCTGATCCGGCGCAACATCCCACTCCAGTCGCTCGACCAGCTCACGCGCCCATCCGGGCAGCGGTGGTGCAGGCTCAGACGCGGCCACCGAGCGGCGGCCGTAATCGTAACGATGGCCGAAATGCTGGACCCGGCGGCGCAATTCGCTCGACCACGGTGCCGCATCGATCGCGGCCAGCAGCGCTACCTGCTCCGATGCACCGATCCAGTCCGACGCATACCGCAGACCCTCAACACCCGCGATGCCTGCGAATTCGGTCGTCACACGATCAACTGTGCCACCCCGGATTGAGGCACACCTGCAGGTCGTCCTCAGCCCCGAGAAGAACCCGAAGCAGGCAACCTGCCGACCTGAGGACCGAACCCGGTCATCTCGAATTGACCAGCAGCCAATCTTCGGCCACCATCAGCACACGGTCCGCGACCGGAGATAGCCCGGTCCCATGCTCATGGCAAGAGGGCGGTCCCTTCCCCCTGGCAGACGACAGTCCTCGGTCGATCCGCTACGGTCGCTAAACCCGGTCGATCCCTATTGCTTTGATGTACGCTGAGCGCAGCCGGAAGTGGTTCAGCCGCAACCCGATTCCTCTACTGGTTAGGAGATCCGATGCTGTCTCAGCGCCCTCCTTTGGCGGGGTATCTGCGATCAGAATTTAGCAAGCTGGCGCCGCTGGAGATATTGCAGGCACCGATTTCCGCGCTACTCGGACTACCGCTGGCAGCAGCCGCGATTCTCACGTCTGAGGGGCTCGAAACCATTTTTGACCTCGCATGCTCGCGTGTGTTCGGCGATGCCACGCTCCTGTCGGAGGCGGCCGAAAATCCCCGATCCGCGCTGGCGCGCTACGGTATGGCCCCTGCGGAGATCGTGGAAAATCTGCCGCCTGGCTCAAGTATCGAGGATCTGGCGGGTTTGCCGATATCCGCTCTGGAGGGAATCGATCCAGCGCGGGCGCCCGAGATCGAGAATGCGCTGAACGTCGAGACCGTCAGAGACCTCGCGCTATGGCCTTCCTATCTGGCCGCGCGTGACATATACATGAGAGTTCTGACTCCCGAAGACGCGCCGGACGCTGACCCCGACGCGCCTGCGGATCTGTTGCCGACCTCGGGAGATTTTCCCACGGAGCGGGTGTTCTACAGCACCCTGGTATTCGACGGCAACGATACCGATAGAGAGATCGAACCATTGGAGGAGGCAGGCCCGATTGATCTTTCGGCCATCGTCGGCGAGAATTTCGGCTTCAAGACACCTGGTATCGGCGCCCTGCTCATGTTTTCGCAGTCGTGGTTCGCTCAAGGTGTGACGCTCGGTCAGTTGCTCCATTCGGTCGCGTTGGCGCCCGGCGAGAGTACGCGAGTGGCCATGATTGACTGGTCTCGTCGGGTACAGGGCAGACAATCTGAAACTGAGAACGAGACAGAGGATTTGAGTAATCTGACCGAGCACAGCCGCGCGACACGCGAGGTCACGTCCGCTGTGGCGCGCGAGGCTCAGGAGGGATTCTCCAAGACTCATGTGCAGTCGTCTTCCGACCAGGAAGGCACGGGTTGGGGAGTCAGTGTCGGTCCTGTTACTTTCGGAGACTCCTCCGGCGAGGCTAATACTCAAAGTAACGCGATGAGTTTCTCTTCATCCGCTGGACAACGAGATCTTTCCGCGTCGATGGCGCAGAATGTGCTGGACCGGACGCAACAACACGCCAGTGCCGCCCGCAATCGGCGCGCTACCGTCGTCAAAGAGGTTTCGCAAGCAGAACACGAGAAGATCAGTACGCGTGTCGTCACCAACTACAACCATATGCATGCACTCTCCGTGCAGTACTACGAAATTGTTCAGATATATCGCGTGGTAGTTCGGCTGGCTCGTGTGGAGCAGTGTCTCTTCGTGCCGATGAAGCCGATCGACTTCGGTAACGACGCATTAGTCCGAAAGTTCCGCAAGATACTGGCCCGGTCGCCGATTGACAGTGAGGGCCGCGATCTGCTTACGAACGACTTCAGTGTTGTTGGACTGAAAACGCGCAGTTCCAACTTCTTGGAGATCAAGGGCGCGGCACTCGTGCCTTTCACCGTGAAAGATGCGGGAAAGACCATCGAATTGCCGAATGACGCCAAAGTGACGAAGGTGTACTTCATTCAGGATGCTGCGGGCCTGTCGCTGTCGCTGGGACGCAGGGATGGAACCGACGTCACCTTGAACAAGACGACCACGAAGGATTTCTTGGTGCAGGACAGTGCAAGCCTGCATGAACTTGCCGACATCTACGTGGACAACGGCGGCGCGGAAGTGAGTCTCATCATGACCGTCGGATTGAATTATAAGGGAGTTTCCTTCTGGGTGGAGGTGTCATTCGTCGCGGCGGCAGGGCGAACGCGGGTCATCTGGTTTTCGGGCGGCGGCGTGCGCTCGAAATTGACAGAGCATCTGCATGAGAATTCGATCTACTACAGTGATCTCATCTATCGGTCGCTCGATCCCGCAACAGTCACTCTTCTGCTCGCTGGCTACAGTTTCCGCGGCAGACCGGTGGCTCAACAGGTTGATCCGCAGCCGATAGCGACTGCGGGAAACTATCTGGTACTGCGAACCCACCTGACGGCGGATGCCGAGAGTGATGACCAGCAAGCCCGAGAATGGGCTGATTGGCTGGCCGACCACGGAGTCGATGCGGAAAAGGTCACCGAAGATCTGGTGCCCATGCCCAGCGGCGGAGTGTTCGCGGAAGCCGTGCTCGGTCGCTACAACTCGGCAGAGAAGCTGGAATTCGGCCGGTTCTGGAACTGGCAAGATTCTCCTATACCGTTGACGGCGCCGGAAATCGCACCCCTACAAGCGGGTTCGCGTTCAGAGGGAGATATCGATCTCACTGCGAAGGGATTCAGCCAGCCGCTCGTCAACATTGTGAGTCCGACGGCTCTGCCCGATCCTGCTGGCCTGACACCTGCCCTACAGGCAATCGCCAACGGCAATATGTTCCGCGATATGAGCGGATTGGCTGCCACGATCGGGCTCGCGCAATCCGGAATACAGGCCACCTCGGATGCGGCGACCTCGGCGAGCGTACAAGCCGGTTCGAATCTGGCGACTGCCGCGAAGAAGGATGTCGAAAAATTCAAGGCCGCACTGGCATTTGTCGCAGCCATGTACGGTCGCGGATCGACGGATACTTCGCCTTCAACGATCTCGAATGAAGGCGCGAAGGTGAACTACGGGCGCAGTCTCGATGCTCGAAAATCGGCGTTAGGCAGCGACACCGCAGCCCCTCTGGCCGGTCAAACGACCGTGACGGGCACGCCTGGTACCATCCAGCAGGGAGCGGTCTCAAATACGTCGGCACCGGCCGAGCCTGGACATTCCAACGAGCAAGCGGCATTCGACCGTGCCCTCTACGGGCCAGCGGGAGCGTCTCACAGCGAACTTCTTCAACAAGTATCCGACACCACCTCCGACTCAACCCCTAACACCAAACTGCCTCCGATCCTTCCATCTATATTTGACTTTGTGGTGAAGAAGATGGATGACGACAAATCGGGAACTGCTGGCGGTTGGATGGAGACATCCTGTTTGGAATTCGGATATCGACACTCCCGTCTGGGAGTTAATGTGAGAATTCCGCTGCGGGTGGGGTGTCCAGTCCGCACGCAGGCACAAGGGAAGATTTCTATTCCGTATGCCCAGCGAATAGCTGCTGAGGCGGCAACTACGGCAGCCGAAGCTATGCTCATGTGGCTGGACAGTGGCATGCCCCCCACCAGTGTTCCGGTTAGGTTTCGCTCCGTCATGCAGGAAGATATGAAGCTGATCATCCATGAGTCGAAGGTCCAAAACTGTGATGGTGGGTTCCAACCGCACACGCATGCTGTGGTATTTGTACAGAATCCGGATGACTCGATAAGTCTGACGATCGAACCACACGGGAACATCGTGTAGCGCCATCCGGATCCGCCTACACTAGAGCGCGGTCCTCATGGAGCTGTCTGCGGTTGATTATCCGCGCTTTGCGCGGATTGTGTCCGTAAGGTCGGAGACCAGTTGTGCTTCGAGATCGGCGATTCGCTTGTCGAGAAACCTGTTGTTTTCTCGTGCACTGTGGAGTTGTTCGCGCAGGCGTTGGCGTTCCTGCGTGAGCTGGTGCAGGCCCTGCTTGAGCGTGGTGTTCTCGGTGACAAGGTGTTGGGCGGCTTCCTTGGGGAGTGCGTTTTCCAGATCCCGGATCTGTCCGAGCAACTCGGCGATGGTGGCCCGCTGGTTGGTGATCTCCTGGCGGGCGCGGGTGAGTGCGTTTTCGGCGTTGAGCGCCCGTTCTCGCCAGGAGGCTTCGAGATGTGCGCGGTGAGCTGCTTGGTCGCGTAGCTGTTGGTCGCTCGCTGCGGTGGATGCTGTTGTGACGAGTGAGTGGGCGATGGGGTTCTGGTAGAGGAATGTTCGGGATACGTGGGCGCAGCGAGCGACCGCAGCGATGGTGATCGGGGCGCGCTCGCGGTGCATCTGGTCGAGGGCGCTGCGGACGCGGTTGATCATCGCCTGGGTCCTCGCGCGGCGTGCGTTGGTCGCGGCGGCGGTGCGGTCTGCGGGTGTCGATGTAGTCACGCGGATTGTTCCTGATCGGAGCCGGACAGATCGGCGAGGTCGGTGGCGCGGAAGGTGGTGCTCCAGAGCCTGTGGAAGTAGTCCTGTGGTCGGCGTAGGTCGATGGCGAGGGCTTGGTCGAGCAGTCCGAGCCCTGCCAGGGCTTTTTCCAGTCCGGTGATCGCGCGTGCGGTTGGTTCGAAGACGCGGTGGAGGTAGTCGGCGGTGGCGTCGTCGGGGGCGCGTTCGGCGATCGAGCGCCATTGGTCCTGCTTGCGGCGCCAGTAGAGCAGGTCCGCGCCGGAGAGTACGAAGTGGTCGCAGTTCTCGCAGTCGAGTTTCCAGGGGCACGCGCCGCCCTGGACCACGGGCTGGAAGGTGCAGAATCCGCCGTCGGCGGGGGTGCTGCGCCGGGACAGGTCGACGGCGAGTGCGAGAGCCTGCTCGCGGGTCAGCGGTTCGGTTGTGCCGGAGAGCATTTCGCCGAGGTTCGCCGACCCCGGGCCGGTAACCCAGACCGCGTGTAGCACGTCTTCGAGGTCGGAGTGTGCGATCTGGGTGTAGTGCTCGGCCATCCGGTCGCTGACGTGGCCGAGGTAGCGGCGGATGTGTGCCAGGCTGGCACCGGCGCGCAGCAGGTTGGTGGCCAAGGTGTGGCGGGCTTGGTGTGCTACCGCAGCACCGAGATCCAACGCAGCGACCCAGCCTCGGAAGTGGATGCCGAAGTATTGGTAGGACACGGATCGGGTTTCGTCGCGGTTTCGGATGTCGCTGGGGAACAACGCCATAGCGGCGCGCTCCCGGCCAGTAGGTAGGCGGCCGTGACGGTGCTCGAAGCGGGTGAGGGTCTTGGCACGTCGGGCGTCCAGGCGCTGGTAGAGCGTTTCGGGGATGCGGATCGCCTGGTCGTAGTTGCCGACTTTCGTCTGATCGTGCCAGAGCATCGGCAGGCTTCGGTAGCGGCCGGCGCAGTCCACGCGTAGTTGTAGAATTTCGCTGCAACGCCTTCCGGTGAAGACGATGGATTCCCAGATATCGCGCAAGCCCCGGTCGTTGGGGTCGTGTGTCTGCGCGAACCAGCGCAGATTGGTGTCGTCGGCCAACGCGCGGGCGACGGTGTCGGAGAACGGAGTTCGTGACCGGGTGGCGACGGGGTCGCCGAAGGGCAGCGCGGCGACGAAGGCCGTGTCCAACCCGATGGCGGCGGTGGCACCGGACTTCAGCGCGTCCTCGAACAGCCTGTGAACGCCGTTCAACACCAGACGGCAGGTGGCATCGGAGATCGTGGAGGGCTGGCCGTCGCTGCGGGACAGACCCAACGACCGCAGCCCGTGCCGTGCCCGGTGCCGCAGGTCCGCGACGAATCGGTGAGCGTGTTGCTCATCCAATAGGGCAGGATCGTGACCGCGTCGAGGTGCCTCGGCGGCCAGGAACGCGCCCAGTTCGATCGCGGCTCGGCGGACACCGTCGAACGGCCTGCGTGACCGCGGACATTTCGGGGACCGCAGAATGGCGGCGAGATGCTCCCAGAGCAGATCCCGCAGCCACCGTTGTTCTACCGCTGCGAGATCGTAGTGGCTGTGCGTGTCAGGAAATCGGCGACCGAAATGATCGGTCTTGAGGAAACCCGCGTCTTTGGTGTCGTCGGGACCGTAGTAGACGCATCGCAATCCGTTGACCAGCTCGCGGCTGATCATCGTGACGACCGAATTCACGCCCGGTCCGAGCTCGAGGCTCACGCGGCCGTGGGAAGTGTCATCGAACAGCGAGGTGAGTCGTTGTGCTCGGCAGTAGTTCGCGAGCCGCTGGATAGAGGAAAGGTCCCAGCTGGTGGGGGCGCGAAGCTGGGCGTGGGCGTGCATGCCCCACTGGATCTCGGCTTTGACCAGCGGCTCGAGCCCGTTCAGGTTGACCACGCCGTCGCGCGCGACCGGTACCACCGTCTCGCACCACCGCTGGAACGCCGACTCGTCGCGGTGGTGCGTGGCATTCGGCGAACCGCTCGGCCCGCGTGCGTGGCTTCTTCCCGAAGGCGTGTACGCATACCCGGGTCGGCCGTCGAGCTTGTAGCGGTTGTGATGCGGTTGACACAATCCCAGCGGTGAGGCCGCCAGACGCGGGCACACGCCGACAACGCAGGTCCCGAAGCCGGGAAACGTCGGTTGAGTAGCCACCCACCGCTCGTAGTCCTCGATCCCGCCGCCGCCTCGGGTGTGACTGACCCACCGGCTGCGGTGACGTTCGCACAACTCGCTGTTGAGGGAATAGACGGGCCGTTGCGGGCAGATCCGGCACGAGGGAATCGCTCCGCCGCCACCGCGCCCGCGCAGTGGTTGGGCGCTGCGCTCGAAATCGGCGCGACTGACACCGTTTCGACGAGCTTGTGCCCACTGCCGATCATGTGTCTGACACATCCGATAGCCATTGTTGGACCGGACCCGGACGCACCTGTTCAGAGCGCAGTGCCATCCATGGACGGGATGCGAACCGGGAAAACGGATCACGTCAGACTTATAGAGTTCCTCGACACCCGGTGCCGACAACAGCGTGGTCAGCAATTCCAGCCGATCGCGGCTGATCCGACTCCCGCTGTCACGAGAGAGCACGGTCAACGCGATCATGCGTCCTCGCCCCAGACCGTTCGCAACGCCGCCGAGAACACCGGATCGTGGACATCGACATGGCCGTAGGTCTGCTCGACCGTCACCGCCGAGGCCCACCCGCCGGCGTCACGCGCGAGGACGATGTTTCCTCCGGACGCGTCGAGCACATTGGTCGCGAACTCGTGCCGGAACTGGTGCGGCCGGACCCGCCCCAGCTCCAGACGCGCAGCGGCCCGGCTCAGAACTCCTCGGACACCCGCGGTGCGCCAGGGCTGTCCGGCATTGCGGCCGTGGAGTTGGACCAGCAGCATTCCGTGCTCGGCTCCACGTGGGTATTCCGTGGTGATGTAGTCGAAATAGGTGTGGATCATCGCCGAACTCACCCGGCGGATCGTGCCACCGCAGACGGTGTTGTCCTGGATACTCCACGCGCGCTTGGTCTTCACGCGGGCTCGGTTGGGATTGGTGTCCCGGTGACAGATATGAACGTGTGGGGGGCCGCACTCGCCGCAGGCGGCGTTCTCACGTAGATGCAAGTCGACCAGGTGCAGCCCGCACAGTTCCCCGACACGGAATCCGCCGTCGGCCAGCCAGGTCACCGTCAGCCGGTCGCGTGCCGAGGGCCGGTCGGCAACGATACGTTCGCGGGCGCCGGTTGGCGGCATCTTCGGATGGCGTCGACGAACCACTGCGGTCGGGGTGAGCGGGTTGGCCGGCATGACCTTCTTGACATGCCCCAGAAACGACCGACGACGATCAGCTCTGGTCGGCAGTCTGGTTCGCTCGAATTCCTCCGCCAGATCCTGGCGGGTACCCAACGTCGCCTGATAGAGGTAGAAGCCCTTCAAGCACGCCGCAGCGGACTTCAGACTGCTCTCACTGTATGGGGGTTTGCCCTCACGCCACGGCCGTCCGAATGGACCGGGGAACTCCGCGCCCACCGCGACCATGTACCGCTGCAAGTCCCGCAGCGTCACAGTTTCCGGGCTCAGCCCCTCCGCTACCAGCCACCGCAAGTGGTCCACCAGCAGATAGGCGTAGGTCCTGTCCGTTCCACCGTTGCGTGCCCGCAGAAAACCGTCCGCCAGCCGATACACCGCCCCGCTCGGCACGAGAACCGTGTAACCGCGGCGCCCGTCGCGGTGCGCCACTTCCTGAACCCGGATATCGCCGATGACCAATCGCCCTGCCACGTACTGTCCACCTCACACGCTGACGTCCGGGACATCTCGTCCAAGATCGGTTATGCGGCACCATAATTGGCGAAGAACAAGATCGACAAACGTCCCTTGCACCGGTCGAGGAGGTCGGTTAACTGCGGCACCAGAAAAACGCCGTGGCGGGCCAGGTGCGAGGCAAGTGCGATGACGTGGTATTCGAAGCGGGGTCCGCGGTAGCCGGGGGCGTTGCCGGTGCGGGGGCGGGGGCCGAAGGGCGGGTTGGCTCTCGCGGTGTCGAACAATCGCCACCGCTGCCGCCCCACCTCGAACACATCGGCGCAGACCCAGGTGGCCTCCGGAACCAGCTTCATCCCGACCGCCACGAACTCGGGATCCGATTCCACGCATACGATTTCGCGCGCGGGCAGCCCACGAGCCTGCTCGAGGGGGTTGCGGCAGGCGAAGGCGAGCGCGCCGATCCCGGCGCACAGGTCGATCACCCGGGTCCCGACCACATCCAGGGACATGCAGTCCGCCAGATCCGTCGGGGTGAAGAACGTGCCCTCGCCGGGGCGGGCCTGGCTGGCCGACTCCTGATAGTGGGCCAGGACGAAGCGTTTTTCCTCCTCGTCCAGGTCGCGGCGTAGACCGGCCAACCCGAGCGCTTCGCGATGCGCGGCGGCCTCGGCACGAGTGAGTCTGCCCATGACAGCATCAACCTCCGAACACAGGAAAGACGCCGCACCCGAGCCGGGTCCGGCGAAAAAGGGGATGGGCGAGGAAACGGAGCCGGCCCTGGCCGGAAGGCGCTCGGGCGGCGGGCCGGGGGTTCAGGTCCGCGCGGTGGGTGGCGCGGATTCGCCGGGTGCGTGCAGGATCTCGAATTCACGCAGGGCCCACCCGGGGGCCGCACGCAGTTCGCGGCCCTCGATCTCCACGCCGGTGTCGGTGATCCGGGCGCGCCGCCAGAGTGTCGGGGAGCACACCAGGACCTGCTGCACGGCGCCGATGCCGTGGCCGTAGGTGTAGGCGCGGTCCAGGCGTATGACCGCGCCGACCGTCCGGCGGGCGGTGGCGAGGGCGCGGTGGTGGCGGAGCGCGTCGGCCCGCCACTGGCAGGCGTCGGGATGGTCGGTGGGGGTGAGCGCGTCGAGCACGCGGCGGGTGACGCCGTGGTGATCGCCGGGGCCTTCGGTCTCGTGCAGGTGCTTGACGACGATCTCGGAGACACCGCCGCGGTGGTGGCGCTGGTAGAGCAGCACGTGCGCCGACACCGTCACCGGTGTGGTGGTGTCGGCGATCGCGGCGTAGAGGGCATAGGACCAGCCGCCGTGGCGGCGGCCGGTGCCCAGCGCGGCGCGGCAGTGCGCGACCAGCAGGTGCCCGGTGGGCAGGTTCTGGCGCAGGTTGTCCAGGACGAAGCGGTGGGTGTCGGTATCCACCGGCACCCGGAACCCGGTCGAACCCATGCGATCTCCTCGCAAGTGGGCGCCCGCGGGCGCGGGGTGGTCAGGAGGTGTCTGGGATGACGTCGCTCAGCCGTTGTTCGGCGGCGTCGACGAGGTCTGCGAGCAACGGGTCGATGCCGTCGCTCGTGCGCGATGCCACCGGGGTCAGCGGTTGTCGTCGCCGAGGTACAGGGCGTGCTCCTCCTCGACCTCGCCGTGGTCGAGGACTGCCCGGAGTTGCCGGACCCGGGCGGGACCGAGGTTGTGGGCGATGCGCATTCCTGGCGACGCCGGGCAGGCCGCAGCGGATCCGGGCTGCTCGCCCGAGAGGGATTCGAGCCAGGTCAGGACTGCCCGCAGATCGGTGAGGGTGACGACGGTGATGCCCTCGACCTGGTCGAGATCGTCGGTGTTCTCCGGTGTCGCGGTCACGACGTAGCGGAATTCGGTGCGCGCCGCCGCCGCGACAACGGTGGCGATGGTGTCCGGCGGGCCAGCGGGGCGCAGGCTGCCGTCGAGGCCGAGTTCGGCGAGAAACAGGACGTGGTCGAGCAGCCCGCGCCAGGGCGGGTCGGCGGCGAGCTGGTGGACGGTGACCGCGACCGCCAGATCGTGGTGGGGCCGGTGGCCGGTGCCGCCGACGCGGTAGAGGCGAAACGCCTCACTCGGATATCCGGCGTCGCTGTTGACCAGCCCGGCACGAACCCGATCCCGTGTCTCGGGCGGGACCGGGTGCGCGGCCACGGAGGCCGCGACCGTGTCCACTGCGGTCGTGGGGGTGGCGGCGAGCAGGGCCAGTTCGGTGCCGCCGTGGCGGGTGAGATTCGCGGTCCAGGCGAAGGTGTCGATCACGCGGGTTCTCCGTTCGGTCGGTCCGGGGCATCGTCGCCGGGAAACGGATCGGCAGGCAGATCACCGGCGAGCAGGTAGATGTCGCGGGGTGAGGCGACCGGGGTGACGTCGTGGTCGGCGATGAGGCAGTTGCCGGGGCTGAAGGTTAGGGAGGTGATCGGCCCAGGCACGGCGTAGGTGTTGCGGCCCAGCCGCTGCGCCCACGTGATCGACACCTCGCTCCAGCACCGCCAATCGGCCTCAACCAGGACGGTGGCGCGGGTGAGCGCGGCCAGCAACCGGTGGGCTGCCCCGACACGCTGCGGTCGCGGCTGGGTCCCCGGCGGGTATTCGTGACCAGCACACCGGTGCCAGGTCGCGCAGAGCGCAGGTGGTGGTTGTGGTGGCGGTAGGCCAGGTCGGTGCCGCACGAGAGCACCGTCAGCGTCGGCGCCGGGATGTGGTGGGCGGTGGACAGGGCGTGGGCGGGGATACCGGGACCGCCTGTGGCGGCGACGGCCATGCCGCGGGCGGTGACCTCGGCGACGATGGCGGTGGTGGCCTCGATCCCATAGCCGGTCGGGCGTGGTGTCCCGGCGACCGCGACAGCGTCCTTGGCGATCTCGGACAGCCGGGCGGTGCCGGACACCCACAACGCGAGGGGACCGACGAAGTGTTCGGGTCCCCACCCGGGTGCGTGCAGCGCGGCCAGATGCGCGGACGGCCATTCATCGTCGTCGGGGGTGATCAGTCGGCCCCCGCCCGCGTAGTGCACCACCAGCTCGGCGGTCGCGCGGTCGGGATCGGCGCGGGCCAGCACTGCCGGATCCACCTCGGCCCCGGCGGTGCCGGGGGCCAGCGCGGTCGCCGCGTCCTCGACACCGAGCCTGTCGATCAACTGCCACACCGTTTTCGAGGGTCCGCGCGCGGCGCGCGAGATCAGCGCCCACGCCAGCCGCCGGGGCTCACGCACTGCTCCGAACGGGCAGTGATCAGTGCTGTTCATGAGCGAATTCCGTTCTGCTGGTAGGTGAATCGGCCTGGTCGATCGGGGCGGTACTGCCGTGGCGCCTCGGCGCGGCCGGGTGGCGGGTGTTATTCGCCGAAGGCGTTGAGGGGGCGGCCCGAGCGCCAGTTGGTCCAGGCGTCGGCGATGTTGGGGCGAGACCCGCCCGCGGCCACGAGCACGGCGTAGGCGTGGGCGAAATCGACCGCGTCACCGGACCCGATCCCGGCGGCGTCACACCCGCCGCGCACATACCCGAGGGCCTCGGCGCACAGCCACCACGCTGTCCGGTTCCGTAACGCGGCGTCGCATTCTTCGAATCCCGGCACCCGCTCGACCGGGGACGGGGCGGGGGTGAGGTTGGCGGTGAGGTCGCCGGTGAGCCGCCACGCGACCCACGCTTCCGCCAGGCCGGGGACGAAAACGTTGTCTTTGGTGAGGGATTCGGTGACGCGGTCGGCGTAGGCGGACGCGAACGCCTGGGCGGTGGCGGCTTCGGGGGTGGAGGGGTGTTGGATGTGCAGTGCACCCCAGACGAAGCCTTCGGCACGCGCGCGATCGTTGTCGATTCGGGCGCGGATGTCGGTGTCGGTGGCGGGCGAGTCGGGCCAGGCGGGTGTGGACATGGGGTGGCTCCTTCGAACGAACGACAACGCCGCTTCCGTCGGGAGAGGGTGGCGGCGGGTTGACTGGGGCGAGGGTGGACCTCGACGCACCCGGCAGGTCAGTTCGGTGACCACGCACCCACCGACCGGCACCGGGAAGTCGCCAGTGGGTGTGGGTGCGTGGTGGGCTGGAACTATGGTCTGCCGAATCCGTGCAGGTGCAGGGCTTCGACGATGTCGTGGGTGCCGGGATGGTCGGCGCCGCGCAGGTCGGCGATGGTCGCCGCGACCGCGAGGGTCCGGTCGGCGCCGCGGCGGGTGATCCGGCCCTCCCGCAGTGCTGCCTCAAGGGGAGCGGCCTCGGTCCGTGACAACGGAAAGTGTTGGCGCAGAAGCGATGCGGGGACGCGGGCGTTGGTGGTGTAGCCGTGCTCGCGCCACCGGGCCGCTGCCGCCGTACGGGCCGCGGTGACCCGGCGGCGGACCTCGGCGCTGGTTTCGCGCGAGTCGGCCCCGAAACCGCCACGGTCGTCGGGGTCCTCGCGGAGGGTGATGTCGACGCGTTCGGCCAGGACCCGGTGCAGCCGCTCCGGGTGGCGCCGCTTGGCCGCTGGCGGGCAGGCACACGCGGCATCGCGCGCCGCGTGGCACAGGCATTCGGCCGAGGTCAGTACCGCGAGGGTGTCGCAGGGCAGCCGCAGCAGGTTGTCGCGGTTGGCGACGACGACCTCACCGTCGTCCAGCGGTGCCCGTAACGCGTCGAGCGTGCGCTGGTGCAGGTCCGGATAGGACTCCAGGTGTAGCACGCCGAGGTGGGCGCGAGCCAGCGCACCGGGACGTGACGAGGCGGCGCTGCCCAGCAGTGCACGGGCGCTCGAGGAATGGTGGACTTCGACGTAGGGGCGGGCGGTGATCGAGGCGAGCGGCCCCTCGGGCAGGGTGCCGGCCAGCGACGCGATCGCCCGGACCTCCAGCGACTCGGATTCGGTCAGCCGCGGCAGTAGTCCGGGCAGGCGGCGGGCGAGCGCGCCGAGCCCGGCGGCCGGTGGCCCGATCAGGCGCAGGTGGTGGCCCCCGGCGGCGGCGACCTCGAGCGCCCACCGCGCCCGGTAGTGACCACGCACATCGCTGAGGTCCACGCCGGTGAATTCCGGTGGTGCCGGGACGGCGGCGGGGACGTCCAGGGGGCGATCCGCGCCGCCGAGCCAGGCCAGCACAGCGCCCAGGTGCTCGGCGCCGAGAACGGTCATCCCCGGCACGAGGGCGGCCTCGCCCAGGCTCTCGCGCGGCACAATCACAACGGTGCGCCCGCAGTCACGGGCGGCCAGGACCGCGGACAGGATCCCGCGCACGGGGCGCAGACGGCCGTCGGGCGCGAGTTCGCCGAGCAGCACGACCCCATCGAGGCGCGGTGCGGTGGCGGCGAGTACCGCGACCGCCAGTGCGAGGTCGTGCATACCCTCGATACCCGAGCCGACCGGCGGCGAGATCGTGAGTGTCACCCGGGCCTGCGGCCACCCCCCGCCACAGCTGACGACGGCGGCGCGGACCCGGTCGATGCACGCATGCAGCAGGTCCTCGGACGGACCGGTCACGGTGAGCGAGGGCAGTCCCGGCGTGATCTCGGCCGCGACCTCGCGCAGATGTCCGGTGAGTCCGCGCACGATCACCGAACAGGCCACTGCGCCCATCACCGGCCTCCCCGGAGGAAGCGGTCGACGGACAGGGGCAGACGGGCAGAAACCGCGGCGTGATGGACAGGACTGGAGGGCATGATGGTCTCCGATCTCGGTGCGGGACATGGACGGGAAGCCGCAGCAGGGCAGGTCGACAGGGAATCGGTCGAATGACAGTCGAACGGGTCGGCGGCGCTGCCGCTATCGCCAAATGCTGTTGTGTGACAGCGGAATTGCGCGAGCCACAACGGGATCGTGGGGCGGTCGTTGGCCTGGTGTGTGGCCCGGCAGGGGTGCCGGCGGGTCAGGCGGCGGGCAGGTAGGTGCGGGCCTCAACCAGGACACGGACCTGGTTGTGGACCTCCTCGGGCCAGCACACCGGCCCGGTCACCGCGAACTCGGTCACCGGGAGTTCGACCGGGTCACCGTGCACGCGCCCGGCCGGGCGGCGACGCGCGCGCAGACGCACCACACCCGGCTCGGTGATGGGCTCGGGCGGGCTGGCGAACCAGTGCGAAGGGTGCGCCCACACCGCGTCGTATTCGATGCCCTCGATGCTCCAGGACCAGTGCTCGGCCTGGAGGCCACGGTGGTAGTCGAGTTTCGTCTTCCCACCCTTGCGTTTCGGGCGCGGTGGCAGGCTGTTGGCGTCGAGGTCGGCGAAGATGTCGGGGAACCGTTCGTGAGCCTGGGCATCGGTCATGACGGCGGTGATCTCGTGGAAGCGCACCGTGTCATCGGTGGTGATCCACCGATGCCCGGTCATCTTCGCCGCGATGGTATGCACTGCCAACGAGGACAGGGAAAAGTTCACCACCGACACCGATTTCGCGTTCACCCGCGTGATCTGACGCCACGTCGCCCCGCGGGCGCGCACGAAGTCCCCGACCGTGAAATCGTCACGGCCCCAGCCCGGAGTCAAGCCTTGGTCGATCTGGGTTCGGCGGACCTGTTTCCAGTAGGCGATGTCCCGCTCGCGCTGGGTCATCCTGGCCAGCACCCGCTCCCGGTATTCGCCGGTCGCCGGGCCGGTGGTTTCGGTCC
This sequence comes from Nocardia aegles, assembly GCF_052545135.1. Lineage (NCBI taxonomy): Bacteria > Bacillati > Actinomycetota > Actinomycetes > Mycobacteriales > Nocardiaceae > Nocardia > Nocardia aegles. Next base: position 16,199 of record NZ_JBQWRI010000017.1, on the reverse strand, counting down.
GGTAGACGTTGCAGTGGCTGTCGAGGAACCGGCGGGTGTGTCCGTCGAGGGCGCGTTGATCGCCGCGCTGCTCGGCCTCGAGGGTATCGATCCGGTTGGCCACCGTCCGCGGGGAATTCCGGTGCTCGGTGGTGTGGGCGGCGGCCTCGGCGCGATGGTGGGCGCGGGTGGCGTCGCGGTCGGCTTCGACCGAGCGGCCCCACGCCTTCCACGACTTGTCGATCGCGTTGCGGTGGCGGCGTTCGGAATGGTGCCCGATCTTGACCGGCTCTCCGAACGGGGGCAAGGCGTCGTGGGCGCGCTGATGCGCGGCTTCCGCGGCGGCGGCTTTCGCGTCTTTGCGGGCCGCTCTGTCCCGCAACGCATCAACCCGATCCGCTTGGCGGTGCGCGCGGTCGGTCTCGGCGTCTTCGGTGGCGCGCACGCCGCGGTCGATATCCACCTCGACGGTGTATCCGGCCTCGCGCAGCTTCTTCGCGGCGTAGTCGATGTGATACTGCTTGGGCTGGCGGTCTCGGGAGGACACCACGATCCAGCAGCCCAGACTCCGCGCCCACCGCCAATGCCCGATCGCCTTGCGCACCGCGCACATCACCTCGTAGGTGTCATCACCGCGGACGGTCCCTTCCAACAGGGTGCCCTCTTCGGCGGTATGGGAAATCGTCAACGCCGACACGAGCGCCACCTCCTTCCAAGAGTTCAAGACATGCGCATCTATGCATGTGTATGGGTGTGTGTGCTCAGACCCGGATTGGCAGCCGCAGGGGGTCAGTTTTTGGGATCAGGCACAATTTTCGTGATACTGGCGGTCGGGTTTGCCCAGTCGCTCAACAGGATTCGCTTCCGGAGTAGATCCGGTTTTGCTCGGCCGAACATCTGGCGTTTGATCATCTTGATCCGTTGACGTGTCCCTCGACCGGTCCGCTGCTCCAGGGCAGCGTCAAACCCGCAGTGACAGCGTCGAAGCCGCGGCGCAGGCCGCGGCCATCAGCCGCTACCGAGACCAACTCCTGCCCACCTCCCGCGCACCCGACGTCGTCTGAGTCCGCGAATCCCTCCGTGCTCGCCTGCGCGCCGCCGTCCTCAAATCTCGAGACCCGGCCATCCTCGGCTGGTGGATAGCCTCCGTAGACGGCCGCGACGTTGGCGGCCTATCTTGCTTCGCTGGAACGAGATTCGTCGCTGCAGGCACAGGTGCGAGCCCAACTGGCCGTACTGGACCGGGATCTGACCGGTCGATGAGGAAGGGGCCGCGGTCGATGATCGTCGAGTCGCCCCCTGGAATCGGCGGGTGTTGCCATGCTGCGTGCGCTGATAGAACGGTGTGAGATCCCGCAACGGAAGGAACCCAATGGGGCGAACAATTCCCGCGACTCCCGCACCGGTACGCCGCACCCTAGTTGTAGCGCTGATTGCCGCGGCGATCGGGGCGCCTAGCGCGGTGACGGCGACTGCCGAGGCGCCGCCGACTCGGGATGACGGCTTTTGCATCGATGAGAAGACGCGCGTGCGCAACGGGTTGCGCGTCAGTGACCCCAGTTGCATTCATGACCACGGCCGCTTCCACAATCACGAGCGCTTCCATATTCCGCCGACTCATTCTTGAACCCGGCTACCTCCCGAAGGTTGGGGCTTCATGAGAGGAGACGACGAAGCCCCCGGCGCCGAAGTCTTGGAGCACGGGGGCTTCTGCTGAGTCACGTTATTGGCGAGCCGATGCCTGTCGATGGTGCATTGTGGGCTTATTCACGCCCATCCTGACGCCTGACCAAGGCTTTGATTCGCTTCGGTATGTTCGTCGCCGCCACGTGCATCCGGTGCAGGACACAAGCGGTGCGTTCGCCGGTGGCCAGAAACAGTACCTGAGCTGCGATGTTGATGGCGATGGACCAGTCATCGACGCCGATCAGCGCGAGTCCCAGCGCTACCCGCTCCAGAGCCTCGGCTGCGCTGTAAATCGCGCCGCGGCCGAGCCCTCCATGCCTGGCGATGAACGCCCGAACCTCACCTGCCGGATTCCGAATCCATTCGCACACTTCTGCCTCCGTGCTCCAACCTCGGCGGCGTCTGTCGCCGCTGTGGTTCGCACGGTCCGTGACTGGTCGACTGTCCGACAGTGACCTGCCACGACACATGAATTCCCCCTGGTGAGGCCCCCGGTCGAGGGTTGTCCGCCAGACAGCCGGACAGCTAGGGCACAATCGATACCTACGACTACGTACCGCCCCTCCGAGAGGGATGGCATGGACATGGGTGAACAGGGAGGCGGGGGTTGGCGCTCGATGCAGGCGGCCCGGTAACCCGTGACGAACTCGCGGACTTTCAGACCCCCGAACAACTCGGCGCCGCGCTACGCCGCACGCGCGAACACGCGAGAATCGGCCTACGCGAGATGGTGAGGATGGCCGAACAGCACCGCCCCAAAGTCCTACCTCCCGGCTCGCTGATCGCCTCCGACCTGACCCGGGACAAGATCTCGGCGATGGAGAGCGGTAGCCGGATCGTCGTCGACGTGGGAAATGGACCACAAGACGATCGGCTCGAGTTCTACCTGTACTTGTGCGGCATCGGCCACCCCCAACGCGTCCCGTGGCTCGACGCCGCCTGGCGAGTACACAACCCCGACAGGGGTTCCCGGCCCGCATCCGCCCGTGCCCTGGAGCAACCCATGTCCGAGCGGGCGCGACCTGATGGCGCGGATGCGATCATCGGGGCGGCCAGGGCAGTCGGTTTGCTGATCGACAACGCACGACAGCTGCGCTGCGGCCCCGCCGAGATTTCCGCCGAATGGAATAGGTACAGGGACAGGTTGACTGTGTCGATGGCGGTGTTCGACGCAGACGGAAATCGAGTTCCCGTGGAACCGGCGGCGCGTGACACCCAGCGGTTCGTCGAGGCTGTTGTTACTGAACTCGAGGCGACCCGAGTGCGGTTGGAGCCGTTGGCCAGCGCCGTGCGAGGCGAGTTGCACGCGATGGGCGCGTCCAACGCGACGCTGTCGCCCTGGATTCGGTGGATCGACGAAGCTGTCTCCGAAGTCGTTGCCGCTTCGTCGGTTTGGCCAGCTCCTGGGTATGAGGGCGACGACGAAAGACTCGATACCGCACTGAACCAACTGCGCAGAGCCAGTGGCGCGTTGGCCGCGGCGTGGCGCGGGGAGCCCGCAGAGGAACCACCTGCACCAGCGCCGTCCGCGACCGAGCCGGTCGAGACACCGACCGAGCGCGCACTGCGTGAACACACCGAGGTACTGGAGTCCGCGCGCCCGTGGGCGCGCGTCGATCATCGCGCCTTCGACCCCGCCCTCTACCAGGCGCTGGTCGAAACCGCCGCAGTCGCTCTACACATTCCGCGCGTGCCCACCACATTGGACATCGATCTAGCGGCCACCGCCAGGTTGGCCGCGAAAGTCGCACGCAACGCCGACGAAGCCACCTTCTGCGCCCTCATCAAACAGGCAGCGATCAGCCGCCCGCTCGCGGTCGCGGTGGAGCTACTGTCGGCCCTGGGAGCGACCGCTCGAAACTCCGGGCGGGAGGCAGCGGCAGCGGATGCGGTCACGCGGATTACACAACTGCTCACCGACGGCGACTGGGCCGACCCAGCCGTATGGGACGACAACGCCCACCACATGCAACGGCTACTCGGACTCACCGCCGCGAACATCACCGACGACAACACGGTCTCGGCCACGATAGCCGCAGCCCTCGACAACGACCGGCAGCTGCTGTTCCCGATCCTTCGCGCGATCGTCCAATCAACGGTGCAACTGTCCCGCACCGGTGGGCCGAGCGTAATCAAGTACGGACTCGACGAAGTGCCCTCCTGGCTTCCGGTCGAACGAGTCGCCGCCGAGATTGCCGAACAACTCCCCGACCTCCGGCCAGCTCACGATGAAGATCACGACCCATATCCGGATATAGAACACAACCTCGCCGCACATCTGCTGAGGATCGCCGACCATCGACCGGAAAGTGCTGACCTCTGACTGCGGCAGATCTGCAAGTCACCAGGCGGTGAATCGCTATAGCTTCACTATGGCAGCTCCGACGGCAGCCACGCCGGGGACAGCCGTACGGTCAGGTGTCAGTACTTCGCTGGCCAATTACCGATAAGACTAGCCAGCTAGCTATCGCTGCAAGGCACAGTGTTCGAGTGCCAGCAATCGCTCGTCGGCGTGTCCGCCCCACCGGGTTTCGAAACCTGAACGTTTCTTCGGGGTGATCGTGTTCGGGGCCGCGACGAAGAACTCCTCCAAGCGTGAATAGTTCTCGGTCTCGACGGTCAGCCAGAGCCGGGTGTGCTCACCATCGGCACGGACAGCGATCCCAAGGCTATCGGCGAGGTCGAGGACGAACCGCTCGGCCGCGGCGCGGTCGGCGCAATGGGTGATCTCGACCGCGCGCCACGCTGTCGCGCGGGCGCTGTAGCAGCGCCGCACTCGATACACCGCCCACTCGCACGAGTCCATTGCGGCGTCGGCCAGGGCGTGGACCTCGTACGCACCGTCCGCCCTAAGCCTGTCCCGCAATGATTTCCCCGGCCCGAACAGACCGCTGCGGTGGTTCAATGCCAGCGCGCAGTACTCGTCGACGAGATGTTTGAAGGCTTCCTCGGGAGAGGCCCGGTAGCGGGCGAGTTGGTCGGGCCAACTGGGCACGCTGACGTAACCACACTGGCGGCAGCAACTTATGGGCCACCATACGCCGAACAGTCCGTACAGATAGCCCTGGCTCATCGCCCGGCTCATCCCGGCAGCGTGCAGCGGGTAGATCGGGTGGCGGCGCCCGCCCATCGTGACCGAGGTGTCACGGGCGATCCTTCCGGTCTCCTCGGCGGTGAACCCCACGGCGTGGATGTAGGGTCGCGGACCCAAATGTGTTGCACGCCACGTATCTAAAGGCTGGCCCTTTGCCTTGGCTGAACAGGCGCGCCCGTTGAGGGTGGGCATGACACCGTTCCCGCGGTGTTCGGCCGAGAGTGGGTAGAAGCCGTGCTCGTCGGGATCGGGATGCAGACGTGTCGGGGTCCGGGTATCTTGCAGGACAACGATCCCGTCGGCGACGCTGGGACCGGCACGGGCGACTTCAACGAAGCGCACTCGCCGGGCGGCGAGCAACGGCAGGATATGTTGCGCGACAAGGTCACAGGTCGATCGCCACTCGTCTCCTGTCTGGGCGACCATGACAAGCAGATTCGACAGATCATCGAGCAACTGCGGTGGCCGGAAACCCGGGTCGAGCAGAGTACGGGTGACCCCCGCAGCGCTGTCTACGCCTAGCCCGAACGACCAGCAGATTGGCATCGCCTCGTCGTCGAAAAGGGTTGCCAGAGAAAATAATCCCTCCGCATCTTCGACCACAGCAGGACTCCTTTCGGCAGGTGAGACGAATCGCATGCGGGTGGGCAGGATCGGAGCCGGTGCGCCGCGGGCGGCCCGGACGGGCAGGCGCCCGGCGCACTCCCGGCCTTGGGGGGTGGCCGAGCGGTAATTCGGTGGGGAGCACACACCATTTCGGGTGGGGGCCTGGAGCGGGCTATCGGGGGTCGAGGGGGCGGCGGGCGTGCAGCAGTACGGTGTCGACGTCTGTGCCGGAGGTGGTGAACGCGCGGGAGTCGATGTCGGTGAAACCGCCGTGTTCGGTGATGAATTCACGCATGGCTCGGTGGCTGCGGTCGCTTCGGTAGCCGATGTTCGCGGGTGCGAGGCCCAGCAGTTGACCGCCGTCGAGCAGCAGCTCCCAGGCGGTGTAGAGGTGATCCATCCACACCGTCGCCCGTCCCGGCAGCGCGAAGGGCGGGTTCATCACCACTCCCGCGAACTGCTGCGGTGTCGGTGTCGTGGCGAATTCCTCGAAACTGGACACCACGACGGTGACCCGCGGGTCGTAGGCGATGCGGGCGGCGCGCTCACGATCGGGCTCCACTGCGGTGACGTGCACGGTCGGGTTGGCTGCCAGGATCGCGCGCACGAAGACGCCGTCGCCGGCCGAGGGCTCGAGGACGTGGGCGCCGGGCGGGAGAGCGGCGAGATCGGAGTGCGCGCCTGCGACGACGTGGCGCGCCAGCGGCTCGGGTGTGGCGAAGTACGCCTCCAGTACCTTCCTGGTGGTGTTGGGGGTCGTGCCGCGAGCCACGGCAGCTTCGATGATCTCGGTGGGGTCGCTGGGGAAGACGTGGGCCTGTGCTCGGCGGTTCCATTTCCCGCCCATGGTCTCGATGACCCGATCGACTTTGCGATAGTCGGCTTGGCTGAGCCGCTTCGGGAGATACAGGTTGTTGCCCTCGATGCGCGACTCGGCCAGAATTTCGCGCGCGAAATCGGGCACGGGCACAGAAGTTCTTACAGCCATTGATATCGCCTTTCACACCGAAACGGCAGGACAGGAGAAGGGGCGGTAGCGTGCGCACACGCTGTGCGTGAAGCGGAATCGGCAGGTGTCGTACCAGGGTCGAGGTTCGCCACGTTCACCGGTTCACGGCCGGGCACTCGCCTGCCGGACGTGTCGCCGGACTCGACCGCGAGGCGGTCGTGCAACGAAGTGTCCTCGGCCATGGTGGTGGTGATGCGCAGCCGGTAGGTGTCGGTCCAGGTGCGCAGTTCGTCCCCGGCGACGGTGAGCCGGTGCTGAGCCTCGGGATCCAGGGACTCGAAGTGGGCGGCGTAGTCGGCGAGGCTGCCGGTGTACAGGGTTCGCGCGTACTGCCACAGCTAGCGGCGCGGTTCCCCGTGCACGCAGCACTCGCGGTGCGGACGTGGACACCACCGACCACCGATCCGGCACTCTCGCGACACCTACACGGGAGCGCGTACGGCGCGACGTGGACCGTCGACGGCTCGACGTTGTCGTTCACGCGTCGGCTTTTCGGGTGATGCGCGCGAGTAGGGTCCGCACGGCGCGCAGGCGCCCGCGGCGGATTTCCAGGTTGAGATAGGTCGACAGTTCGACTGTGGCCACGAAGGCGTCGACCAGGGTCTCCCCGAGTTGATCGACCTCACTTTTCTTGTCCAGGAGTTGCTGGACCTGCTCGGCGAGCCGGGTGATCTGTCTCTGCGGTGCCGCCATCCCGGCCGGGACGAGATCGAAACCGAACTCGGCCGCCAGCATGTCGAGCAGCTGTCGGCCACTGGGCCGCGCGGCCCGGTCCGCGGCCTCGACCACGGCAAGGCCCTGCGGGGTCGAGCAGATCACGCAGTCCTCGCGCGATCGTTCGTAGCTGCACTGCGTGCCGAGCACCTCATCGAGCGGCTCGCTCTGCTGGATCAACCCGTCCAGGCACCATCGGCCGTCCTCGAACACCATATACACCTTCACCGCGTCCTCGATCCGATGCTCATCGGGCATATACGGGTCGAAATCGGGGTAGTAGGCGTCGATCTCGTTGTCACTCACGATGTTTTCCTCTCTGCGAGTTCGGATGCGGGCATGCGCAGGCCAGATCGCGTCCAGTCCTGCCGAGGCACGAACAGGTGGCCAGGGAGTCGCCGCGGCCCGGAATGGCAGGTCAGTCGATCCAGTCGGCGACCGGTCCGGTCCCGCTGTCCGTGGCGGCTTGGGCGATGACCTCGGCCATGGACACGTCCAGGCGGAAGCGGTGCCCGATGCGGGCTTCGACCGCCGCGTACTGCGCGGCCAACTCCGGGTGCAGGCGCGCGGCCCGCACCAGACTCGACCTCGAGGAATAGATGCAGAACACACACGACGCGCGCGGGAATCCTGCACTGTAGGAATAATGTGGTCGGGTGCCCGCCGCGGCGATCCGCGCCCACACCGTCTCGAGGTCCCAGCCGTGGATCGGCAGCCAGGTATCGACGATCCGCCGCGAATTCGAGACACTGCCGGTGGGCGGACTCCCGGCGATGCGGGCGGTACTGCACCGCGGGCACAGCCACGTCCTGCCGGGCTCGTGCACGAAGGCCGGTCTGTTCGCTCTCTCCGCGGATTCTTGACTGCGGTGGCCCATGATGTTCAACACCCTGATCGGGCGGTCCACGATCCCGGCGGCGCGGGATTCCGCGACGAGCATCGTGATCACCCGCCGGGCCGGGCCTCGCTTGAAATCACTTGTGCTTCTCTGGACTATCCGACAGGCGCGCCGCAGACGCAGTTTGTCTACTTGTGCGTTGGCCTCTCATGGCTCCATCCACGAACTCAGCATCGCCGAGGCGCAGATTCCAATACTTAAGGCTGTGGCGCTGTGCGCGAACTTCGACACCACCGCGCAATCATGTGCGCGCTCCGACCGTACCCGATCGACTTCCTACAGTTGATCGAGTCTCAAGAGATACCCGCGCGGAGGTCTGGCAGTGGTGCTCTCGGATTTGTGAAGGTTGCCCGCCCTCCGATGTGTCGAGGTTGGCGCTCAGAACTACTGTCACGAGGTCACGCGCCCGATCGCCACGATATGGTCCTGCTGGACGACCTTCTGCGATGTTCGCTAAGTTGGCGCTGCTGGTCGATCCATCTTTGCCGCCATAGCTCAAGGTCGTGGTGTTCATCGGCCAGCGAGAGGTCTCGTTGTTGGGCGATCGTGGTACAAGCACCTATGAACCAGACAACGAAGTCCAACGTTGGAGCAGTTTTTCCGTTCAGCACGTTCGCGACTGTTGCTCTTTTGAGTCGAGAATCGAGGCGCTCCAACTTCCTGAGCGGCGGCTCACCGGCGTGGAGCCGCACTTCTCGCAATTGGGATGCAAATTGTTCTAGGAGTTGTGAACGATCCTGATAGCGGTGAAGAGTCTCGCTCGCGAATTGCGAATTAATATTGGTTGCGAGAGGCTGGTTGTATTCCACCGAAGGACCTTCTTTGAGGCTTTCGCGGGTCTGTTCCCATGCTCGGCGCCAATCGGACAGATCTCCACCGCAGGCTTTTACAAACGCTTCAGTCGTCTCCCAAGACGGGAAGTGTTCCCCTCCAGCAGCTTCTGAGAGGGCGGTCCGCGACCGGCCTGTCATCCGGGCCATCTGTAGGTACTTCGGATTGCCTGCCTGCTGGCGAAGCTCTCTCAAGCTCTGCGCGAAGGAAGCGACTGGCCCACTGTTTGGATCCAAAGATGGTACGAACAATGGTTCCAGGATCCGTACATTCTTGTGTGCGGTAGGCGTTTTGCTGGCAAGAGCCGGCTTGCCGTCCACTGCGAGAGATTGGTTGTATTCCGTCGACAGACCGTTCGTGAGGCTGTCGCGAGCATGTTCCCAGGCCCGACGCCTCGCAGAAAGTTCGTAGTCGCTGCCATCGCAGGCTTTTACAAACGCTTCAGTCGTCTCCCAGGACGGCAAGCGTTCCCCTCCAGCAGCTTCTGAGAGGGCGGTCCGCGACCGGCCTGTCATCCGGGCCATCTGTAGGTACTTCGGATTGCCTGCCTGCTGGCGAAGCTCTCTCAAGCTCTGCGCGAAGGAGGCGACCGGCCCACCGTTTGGATCCAGAGGTCGTTCGGGTCTGCCCACTGTTGTCCTTAATTGTCCATATCTGTCTATCTCAGTCTAAGACTGTCCTACCTAGTCTGCAATGCTAACTCCCTGCTCAGCGAGGCGTGTACACAGTTGATTATCCAATCTGTTGTCCGAAGACCCAGACATAGCCACGGAGGACCGGCATGGCCAGAAGGCAGGCCCGGAGCAACACGAACCCAGTCGATCACGAACGACTGGCCGCCGTACCAGATCGAGGAGCTACTACTCCACAAGTTCGCACGCCTAGGCGACAAACAGACGGGGACGCGCACTCTCCCATTGCTGGGTGGATACGGCTCGCCCCTGCCGTCATCGACTTGACCGGATTGGTTGCAATCCTCGCTACTGTGATCGTGCTGGTGGTGTTTGCGCCAGCTGCTGCGCCCATGCTGGCCGCTGCTGGTGGTTTCGTAGCTGTGGTACTACGGCTGTGGCTGCGCCGACGGTAGATGGTTGGCGACCGGGTACACCACGCCGTACTTGGCCCGAACCAGCGTTGACCAAAGGGAATCCGATAGCTGCCGCGAGATGCTGGGCCAGTTCGGACTAGCTGCTGCTCTGGTTTCCGGGATCCTTTGCGGCTCAGTCGATTCAGCGGCGACGGGCAGTGAACCGGTGTCGGCTTCGGCCCGCGGTTGGTGAGTCGATCTAGCGAACGCGACGGGGTCAGAGTCGCTCGCTGACCTACTGGGCTGCTCGTCGGATCCTTCAGCGCGCCGCCGAGGCTTTGGGCGCGAATTGGACTTTTCACGATTTGGTAGGTCCGGGCCGGGCGCCAGAGCGAGACCGGCGGCGGTGTGCCCAAGCAGCAGTCCCGGAGCCCGGGATATGTGTTGATCTCGCTGACGAGCGGTTGCTGTCATTGAGGGCCTCATCGGTCGCGGGTGGGAGGATTTCGTTGCCGACGGTGGGGCACGGAGGAAGGTGGGCGCGACATGAGTAGGTGTGTGAGCAGTTGGCGGCGGCGTTGCGTAAGGGGCAGCGCACCGACTTGCGTCCGCGCGTTCGGTGGGTGGAGTGATCCGTTACCGGGCGCCGTTGATGCCCGTGATCGAGGGGTCAGGACATGGGTTCGCCCATGTCGATGCGGAGGTTCGCGGCGACCCGGGTGCCATAGTCGGCTAGCTTCCGGAGCTTGTGCGGTGCCAAGCCGGCGGTGAGGGCGGCGTGCAGGAGCAGGGCGGTGCTGTCGCGAGGGTTGGCTGCCAGCGCCGTGTCCAGCGCGATCGCGGCGAGTGGGCCGTCGCCGCGTAGATAGGCGCTGTAGGCCAGCAGCGTCGCCGCTTGTGCTTGAACGGTGCCGGTGAGGCAGCGCACGAGCAGTGTCCACAGGTGTTCGGCGGCCGTCGCGGCGTCGCTGACCGCAGTGGTATGCAGGCAGTCGATGACCGCCCGTTCATCCATCAGCACCGCGAGCGACGCCAGCTGCGCGGGTGTGGGAGTGTCCCCGGCCGCGATGTCGGCGATCCGCCATAGGACCGTCTCCAGGCCACGCCGCTGGTATCCAGTCAAGTCGTGGTGCAGCACGGCACGATGTCGCTGGTGGTGTGCGCGTGAAACGGCTGCCGGTAGTAGGGGTTCGACCAACTTGGTGAGCGTCGGATCGGGGGCGAGGGTGTCGCGCAGCGCCTGCCTGGACTGGTGCACCGACTGGCCTTCGACCACTCGCTCAAGTGCGACTGCTGAGAGCGCGGGATCGGTGAGCACACCGCGCTCGGGTCGACCGTTGAGAGTCCACCACGGTGAGCCCGCGGCGATTTCGCGGGTAGCCCACGCCCCGATCACGGGCGCTGGGCTTGTCGCGAGTTCGTTGCCGAGTTCTGTGAGCAGGCGAGCCCCGGCCGGGGGTGGGGTCGGACCGAGGTCCGGGTCGGTGAGCCGGTCATCGACGACCACGGCCAGTGTGGCGCTGGCATCGATACTCGCGGCAGCGCCCCGCACCTGCGCCGACACCTCCTTCGCGCAGTGCGTGAGATCGCACGCTGTGACCACCGAGCGCACCACCAGTCTGGCCGGGTGGGTGTCGGGTTCGGCTGTGACGTTGACCATGGTCAGCACCAACGCGCGCCGGGGGACATACCGCAGGGAGGCGGGAATCGACGCGATCACCCGAGTCGGATCACGGAACAGATCGGACAGAAAGCGCACGGGAAACTCCTTTGCAACAATCGGATTGACAGCCGAGAGCCGGTGAAGCGCGCGGCCGACGTTGTGGGAAGGCCATGTGGACGGGTGCGGCCTGGATATGGCAGGACTGGGGCGCGCGTAGGATCGAGGGCGGGAAGAATCTGCAGGCGGGCCCAAATTCAGGAGGCTGGCCATGCCCTCGCGTCGCCCCACGCGGTCCCCGCGGAAAGATCGTTCTCCGGAGGTCGCCGAACGCTTGGAACGCTCTCGCGTTCGTATCCGGGAACGCCGAGCGCTGGCACGTCAGCGAGAGCGAGCGATCACCGAGGCGGTGAAGCGGTATCTCGCCGACTGGCAGGCGATCACCGTGTGTGAAACCGAGCGCGACAACGAGATCGAGGCATTGCGGCAGCAGATCAGCGAGGTCGAATCACGCGCCGCGCAGGAGATCGCCGGCTACCGCGCCGACCAAGCCGAGGCCGCTGCGGTGATCCGTGATCACGGGCAAACCGATGACGATGTCGCTGAACTACTCGAGATCAGCACCAAACAAGCCCGCCAGCTCATCACCACCGCACGCGCACACCGCGGCACACCCTCGCCGGGCGCACCATCGTCGCCCACTTCTGCACCGGCCGAGCAACCCGAGCATGCTGGCCACGTCGCTGCCGATCTCCGTCGGCAGCAGCGGCGAGAACAGGTCACCGACCCAGTCGAGACCGTCGAGACCCGTGTGCCAGCACGCCCCACGCAGACAGACGACGACCAAACCTGAATGATGTGGCTAGCAGACGGAGATCGCTAGGATTGTCCGGCGGGACCGTGGGTCTGTGTGTGGAGATGGACACTCTCGACGTACGGCTGCAGACCTAGCACCGCGTGCCACTCGGCACGCCGATTTGTGGTGTCCGGATTCTGTCAGCTTCCCGATATGGGAGTTCAGGCGTTGGCGTAGCCACCGGCGTTCCACACGAACCAGCGGAACTGCTGCGGCGCGAATGCCTGCCGGGAGGGAATACCCGGCGCTGGAGAGTAGGGCCAGAACGCGACGCCGCACCGATGGCAATAGAAACCAGCCTGCCATACCTCGTGTGCGTTGCGACGACCGCGAACAACTCTGCCGTTACGCCGAATGCGGCAAACAGCAACGGTGAGCAGGACAGCCCCGGGAGCCGACAGCATCCCCAAGAAGACGACCAGGGATAGTGCAGCGGCCCAATGTGACACTCCAGGAGCCGGATCGGCGATCGAGACGATTGCCGGACCGATCCAGCACGTTGCTGGTAGGAGCAGCACCAGCGCGAAGAAGGTCAGGCGCCCTGCCGGGGTACGGGCTGGCTCCCGGGACAGGCTCCGTGCGAGTGCCGTGGTGTGAGTGCGCTCTACGGTGGCGGTGCCGAATACCGGAACCAGACCAGTCGAAGCCACCCCCATCCCGGAATAGACGTTCGTCCCAGAGTTGGTCGACACACCGTCGGCATGCAGGGCCGGCACACTCTGCACCAAGTCGAGTTGGTTGCAGTGCGGACACGTCAGGTCGATGTCCATGCGGGGAACCCCCTCCAAAGCCGTTGCGCTGTAGCGGCGCATCTGTGGTGTTGGTACCTGCAACGAAAGCTCTGGCTGGTATCCAACACCTTCCGTGACCTGCTGTCGAGAGATATCCGTGAGCTTCTGCATCAATAGGCCCTTCCATAGCTTGCTGAGGAGTCGGATCGGGCGATCCGGCTGCAACTGACCTCAGTCCGCGACGAGGCAGCGCGCCCGTGTTCTGCTCGTATAGGAGTCGAAGCTGACTGGATCTCAGTCGGGCAGGTTGTCCGGACACCAGTTGCAAGCACCGCTCCGAACGGTCTCTGGGAGGACGTATCGCACAGCCGGTGCTGCGGCCGAAAGCCTGTGCAAGGAAAGCGCCGTATGGCGTGCGAGAAGTCGTATTGCTGTGACCGCCACACGCACGCTCTGCCTTTAGAGTTACATGTAGTGCGCGTATCGGCCGGAGGTCGGGGCGTCGGTGTCGTGGTGGCGCAGGATGGTTCCGACGGTTCGGGCTGTGCGGAGGGTGATGGGAATGCTGCCGTCGAGGCGGGTGTTGTTCCAGTTCATCTTTGTCAGGGCGAGGATCTCGGTTGCGAGAGCGTCGGGGCTGGAGTCGGCGGAGATGATTCGGATGCCGAGTGGTTGAGGGATGTGGTGGCCGGGGTAGGTCTTGTAGAAGGGGATAGCGCCGGTGGTGTAGAGCAGGTGTCGGTCCTCATCGACGGTGAGGAATGTGCCGCGCAGGGGTGGTTGCTGGCCATTGCGGTATAGCCGGATTGTTTCGGAGTTGGTCAGCCACAGCATCTCTAGCAGTGCGAGGCGTTCGTTGTTCGCGGCTTGTGTGAACCCGGCGCGCTCGGCCGCGGTGTAGTTGCTTGCCTTGTGCAGGACGATGCGGGCGGGTGCGTGGAGGTGCTCGGCGCGGTATCGCTGGAGTGCGGCCTCGAGGAGGTCTTGGGCGTCTTCTTCGGCCAGGTGTGGTTGACGGTCCTCTTTGGAGATGGTGGCTGGGCCGCCGCGTACGATGATGCCGTCTCCGCGTTGGTTGTAGATCTGGGCGACGCTGGTGTGCAGGGTCGACGCTGCGGATTTGTAGAACGCGATGCCGATGTAGCACGACGAGAGATCCGAGGGGTCTCGGGGCAGACGCCAGGGCACTCCGCCGTTCTTGTAGTACAGGCCCGTGTACAGGTTCCATGCGCGCGTTGCCTCGTCCTGGTTCGCGCCTACACGACCGGTGTGTGGATTTTTGAATGTGGGGTCCCAGGTGTTGCGGCGCACGATCTGGATGGGTTGCTTGTACCGCAGAGACCGAGCTTTCAGCAGCGCATGGAAGTCGGCGGTAACCGGATTCCGCCCGTTCAGGTACGACCCATCGACCTCGATCTCAGTGTTCTTCGGCGCCTTCGATAATGCCGCGTCGTTCAGGTTGTCCGGTCGGCAGACGATCACTACGTCGCAGGATGGCTCGTCGTGTAGCGCCTGGAGTTCAGTGTCGTAGATCTGGACCGCTTTGGTCACGGCTTGTATCGGGTGCAGTCCGTCGAGTTCATCGAGTCGGCGTTTGGGGATGATGCGGGTCAGGCGTGGTGTGAAGTTGACGGTCGATCTGAACCCGTGTGTGACGTCGAAGCCGGGGAACGGGATATAGAGATGCTTCAGGGGGGTGTTGGGCTTGGCGGCGATTCCGAGACTGCACTTGTCCAGCCAGGCCAACATGCCGTCGATCGATGCCTGTGTGCCGACGATGGCGGCCTTCACCACACGTGGACTCGGCTGGGAGACGTCAGCGGGCCCGAAATGCCACACACCGTGCTTGGGGTCGATGTGCCTTCCTCCGCCAGCGAACTCCAACAACGGCTCCTCGATGAACGACGCCTTCACAGGTCCTCCTCGAAGTCATCTGCTGCGAACAAAATTGGATCATCCGTGTCGCCGGGGTCGATGAGGTCCGCGCGGTCATCGGCTTCCCCGTCGCTGTCGCTTGCGGGTGCGGTCCAGTGCTTGTCGGTGATGCCGCGATCCAGCGCGAACGATATAGGCTCACCGAAGTCCAGGATGCGTTCGGGCGGCTCGTGAAACAGGTCCGGTGTGGTCTCCCCCATCAAGAAGCTCGCCCACATACGTGTTTCGCTCAACCGGGCCTGGTTCTTTTCGATTCGCTTCATCTTCGCCAGGTTCTTGTCCGCGAACTTGAACTCCCGATACCCGTCGTCGCTGAAGTAGTAGTCCGGACGCACCTCGCAATACCACCGGCCATCGATCAGCGAGAAGTACGCGCGCAGCGCCGCGTGCCGATAGAACTGAGGCCGTGACGGGTCGTCTTTTCGTTGGTAGTAGCCCTTGAACACCAACCGCCGACGACCCGAGGAGGAGACGATACGGCGCTCCGATAAGTCCGCTGTGGGTCGGAAATGCAGGAACCTCCGCGAGTTGTTCCATCGGCAGTCGTCCCGAAGGTCATGTTTCAGCGCTGCGTTGAGCAGCCAAACCGCCAATCGCCGCGCGTCTGCATCACCATCGGCAAGTTCGCCGAATGGCATGGTCTTCACTTCGTCCGACGGCACAGTCTCTAGCGCGGTCGATTCGGGATGCGCCCACATGTAAATACGACCGCCCTTGAGAACGAAGTCGGATCGGAACCGCAATCCCGACTCCTTCTGCACGGCATAGACCGCCCCCGGCTTGGTGTGCTTCGTCTTCGCGACGTAGAGAACATCAGGCACGTCGACCGGAAGAAGGTTCGATACAAGGCTCTCGTTCTTCCTCTCCGCGGCCGGAGTATGCGCCACACCATGCGGATCGACGATCGCGAACAACCTTCCGGTGAAGTCGCCCGCGAATACCTGAGTCGCCTTGTTGAAGTCGATCCGCCGCGACGCGCGATTTGCTGGCACCTCGAACCAGGGCTGAACATGGACCCACCACGCCTGCCGCTTCTTTGGATGAGAGCAGATGAGGATGACCGGTTGATCGTGGCCGGTCCCCGATGAGGCGACCACCCGGTATCGGAGTCCGGGGTCGATTCGATCCAGATTCAGTTGATGCTGCAGGCCGCCGGGTGGTGGCTGTGCGTGC
>NZ_JBQWRI010000016.1:0-70519 GCF_052545135.1 Nocardia aegles | reverse complement strand
GAGCTCACTGCCTGATGCACGCGGGTCATAGTGGCTGGCTGGCGGTTCGTCGTGGCCGGCTGTCGGCTCGCCCGATGCCCACGGCGAGTGCTGATGTCAGGTCGGAGTCGCCAGGGCGAACGGCAGGATGGCGTCGGCGCCGGCCGCTCGAAGCGCATGGGCGGCGACGGTGAAGGTCCAGCCGGTGTCGGTGATGGCATCCACCAGCAGGACCGGGCCCGCAACGTGGGTCAGGTCGGGGACCGCCCAGGAATCGAACAGTCCGGCGACGCGATGCGCGGAGTTCGCCGCCGAGACGGGTGGCCGGTCCGGGCGGGTGCGCAACGTGCCGAGGTCGCGCAGGCGGCCGACTTCGGCGAGGCGGGCGGCGAGGGTTGCGGTGAGCACGGGGTGACGCGGCGATTCCAGGGCGAGCACCGAGCTCGGGCGGGCTGCCCAATCCCACTCGCGCAGAACGGCGACGCAGGCGTCGAAGACCGCGTCGGGGACCGGATCGTCCGGGCCGTCGAGCAACGCGCGCAGTCGTCGGCCCCAGCCGAGGTCGGTCAGCCTGCCGAGGACGCGACCGGTCTCGGCGCCGCCGGTGATCTTGCCGGATAACGGGATTCCCAGCTTGGCCATTCCGGTGGGCCACTGTTTGCGCGGCGCGAGGTCGAGGCCGGGACGGTCGAGGCGGGCCTGGGTGGCGGCCACCGCGTCGGCGGCGACGGTGCGGTCGGGGCGGTGGCCGGTGCAGTTGTCGCAGCGGCCGCAGCCGGGTGAATCCGCGGGCAACCCGGGGTCGTCGAGCTGGCGCCGCAGGAATTCCATGCGGCAATCGGCGGTCGATTGGTAGTCGATCATGGCCTGCTGCTCGCGCTCGCGGGCGATGGACAGGCGCTCGTATCGCTCGGTGTCGTAGGTCCACGGGCGGCCGGTGGCGATCCAGCCGCCGCGCACGCGGCGCACCGCACCGTCCACGTCGAGCACCTTCAACACCATCTCCAGCCGGGAGCGGTTCAACTCCACCAGCGGCTCCAACGCCGCGGTGGACAACGCCCGCTCGGAGTCCAGCGCAGCCAGCACGGCCCGTACGATGGGCTCGCGGGGAAAGGCGACGGAGGCGAAATAGCTCCAGATCCGCGCGTCCTCGGGGCCGGGAAGAAGGATCACCTCGGCCCGGTCGGTGCCGCGCCCGGCACGGCCCACCTGCTGGTAGTAGGCGATGGGCGAGGACGGCGCACCGATGTGCACCACGAAACCGAGGTCGGGTTTGTCGAAGCCCATGCCGAGCGCGGAGGTGGCGATGAGCGCCTTCACCTCGTTGCTCAGCAGCGCCGCTTCGAGCACCTCGCGTTCGGCCGGGTCGGTCTGCCCGGTATACGCGGCGACGGTGTGGCCGTGCGCGGTGAGTACGTCGGCCAGATCGTGCGCGGCGGCGACGGTGAGCGTGTAGACGATGCCCGAGCCGGGCAGCCGGTCGAGGTGCCCGCTGAGCCAGGCGGTGCGTTCCACGGCATCGTCGAAGCGGACCACCGACAGGTGCAGCGACTCCCGATCCAGCGTGCCGCGCAGCACCAAGGTGTCGGTGCCGATCTGGGTGGCGACGTCGGTGACCACCCGGTCGTTGGCGGTCGCCGTGGTCGCGAGCACCGGGACGTCGGAGCCCAGGTCGGCGATCAGGGTCCGGATGCGCCGGTAGTCCGGCCGGAAGTCGTGCCCCCAGTCCGAGACGCAGTGCGCTTCATCGATCACCACCAGTCCGGCGTCGGCCGCGAGCCGGGGCAGCACCTGGTCGCGGAAATCCGGGTTGTTCAACCGCTCGGGGCTGACCAGCAGCACATCGACCGCGCCGGCGGCGACCTGTGCGTGGATCTCGTCCCACTCGGTGACATTGCCCGAGTTGATGGTGGCGGCGACCACTCCCGCACGGTGCGCCGCCGCGACCTGGTTACGCATCAGCGCGAGCAGCGGCGACACGATCACTGTCGGTCCGCGCCCCGCCCGGCGCAGCAGCTTGGCGGCGATGAAGTACACCGCCGACTTGCCCCAGCCGGTGCGCTGCACCACCAGCGCCCTGCGCCGCCGTACGACGAGCGCCTCGATCGCGGTCCACTGATCCTCCCGCAGTCGGGCACCGGCCCCGGCCAGCTCGCGCAGCAGCTGTTCGGCATTCTCGCGCAGGTCGGGGGCCGTGAGGTCGATCGGGGACGCGTCGGTGGCCGTGGTCATGCGCTCCATCGTGCCCGACACCACCGACAGGCGGCGGCGCGGCGGTGCCGCCGAGTTTCGGGTGCGCGTACCCGGCATGCGGCTGCCGCGCCGACGGTCGCGGTCAGGCGGGTCGCGCGGTAGCGGCCGCCAGCTCGGCCAGCCGATCCCGGACCAGATCCGGACGCTCCTCGAGGATGAAGTGGCCGCAGCCCCGCACCAGTTCCAGGCGGTAGTCCTCGGCGCGCGCGGTTTCTTCGGCGGCGAGCGCGGGATGGACCGCCGGGTCCTCGACCCCGAAGAGAGTGCGGATGGGAATCGTCGCTCGACGTCGTTCGCCGCGTCCGGCCGAGCGCGGTACTTCGCGCAGCAGGAAAGTGCGGTAGGTGTCGGTCGCGGTGCGGGCACAGACGGGGTCGCGGAAACGGTCGGTGTAGACGCGGATCGCCTCGGGTCCGAACTTCTCGCGATCGCGGACGGCGCCGGCGAAGACGAGCTCCAGGAAGCGGGTTCGCCGGTGCAAATAGCCGCCGAACGCCGCGACGGCGGGCTGGTAGAGCAGGAACCGCCATGCGTGCGGGAGAAAAGTGCGCGCGGTCTGCCACGGGTGCGCGGTATTGAGCGCCAGCAGCGCGTCGAAGCGTTCCGGTTCACGCAGTACGAGCAGGTGGGCGATGTAGCCGCCCCAATCGTGGCCGACGAGCAGCACGCGCTTCAGACCGAGGACCTCCAGCAGCGCGAGCAGATCGGAGGCGACGTCGTCCTTGGCCCATCGGTGCGGCGGGGGACCCGACCAGCCGTAGCCGGGTAGGTCCGGCGCGATGATCCGCAGTCCGTCCGGCGGGTCGGCGAGCAGGTGACGATAGGCGTAGTGATGCTCCGGCCAGCCGTGCAAGGCCAGCACGGGGCGGCCGTCCGTCGGCCCTGCCTCGGTGACATGGAAAGCCACGCCGCGAGCGGTGACAGAGCAACGCCGCACGCCGGGTATCTCCGGCGGGCCGTCCGCCGGATCCGGCCCGGGAGCGGGCGAGAAGAACGAGGGCCGCCAGGGCATATCCGATGGTATCCGGCACGCCGCCGAGACATCCAGAGCGAAACAGCTCCCGGCGGTGGACAATAGGGCCGGTATCCCCGGCGCGGGGACCGGGCAGGAGGCAGCGGTGTCGAGCCAGTTTCAGCCGTCGACGGGGTGGGCTCCGCCGGGCGCGCAGTTCCGGACCAGCAACAACGTCTCGCGCACTGTGGCGGGCGGGCTCGTCGGCTTGTTGGTGACGCCGATCGGGATCGGCTTGGCCGCTCATGGCGGCCTCGGCACCCGGCAGTGGGTGATCCTCGGGGACGAGGGGGACCGCTGGAGCTCGAACACTCAGATGATCGGGGGTGCGCTGCTGTTGTTCCTGGTGGCGCTGCTGGCCGCGTACTCGCCCGCGGGCACCGTGCTCGCGGGCCTGGTGTGGGGTCTGCTGCCGGGCGCGGTGCAGTTGTTCTCGCCCCACGACCTCTGGCGCCTGATCGAGCAGACGCCGGGGCTGTCGGAGGATTTGAGTCTGGCCCTCTACACCTGGGTGCTCAACGGGTGGGGCCTGGTGCTCGGCCTGTTGTTCATCGGAGCCGGTCTCGCCGCCACCTTGCGGCGGCGCTGATCGCGGCCGCGCACCGGGCGAGTGTGTCCGCCCGGCGCGCAGCCGGCGTTCAGCCCTTGACGCAGAGCACCTGGCGTAGCGTCGCCACCACATCGACCAGGTCCCGTTGTGCCTCGATGACTTCGTCGATGTCCTTGTACGCGGCCGGGATCTCGTCCACCACGCCCGCGTCCTTGCGTGACTCGACGCCCTCGGTCTGGGCGATGAGATCGGCCACGGTGAACTGCTTCTTGGCCGCGTTGCGGCTCATCCGCCGCCCCGCGCCGTGCGAGGCGGACTGGAACGAAGCCGGATTCCCCTTGCCGCGCACCACATACGAGCGCGTACCCATCGAGCCGGGGATCAGGGCGAAGTCGCCCTCGCCCGCGCGCACGGCGCCCTTCCTGGTCACCAGCATGGGCACGCCGTCGACGACTTCCTCGGCCACATAGTTGTGGTGGCAGCTTATGGGCTGCTCGAAACGCACTCCGCGCTCGGCAAATTCGGTGGCGACCGCACGGCAGACCAGGGCGAGCAGCACCGCGCGGTTGCGCGCCGCGTACTCCTGAGCCCAGGTGAGGTCGTGCCGGTATGCCGCCATCTCCGGCGTGCCGGTGACGAAGACCGCCAGGTCGCGGTCGGGCAGATCGACGTTGTGCGGCAGCGTGCGCGCGATCGCGATGTGCCGCTCGGCGAGTTCCTTGCCGATGTTGCGGCTGCCGGAGTGCAACAGGATCCACACCCGATCGTCCTGATCCAGGCAGACCTCGATGAAGTGGTTGCCGCCGCCGAGCGTGCCCATTTGCTTGTGCGCCTTGGATTCGCGCGCCTGCACCCGGCTGTCCAGCTCGCCGAACGAACCCCAGAACCGGGTCCAGCCCGCGCGCAGCGTCGGAGTGCTCGCGCCGAGCCCGGCGACCTGGGAGCCGAGTCGGGTGACGTCGACGGCGTCGTGATGCGCCTGGAAACCGACCGGCACCGCCGCCTCGATGCGCGACCGCAGCGAACGCAGGTTGTCGGGCAGATCCGCCGCGGTGAGATCGGTGCGCACACTCTCCATGCCGCACCCGATGTCCACGCCGACCGCGGCGGGCGCGACCGCGTCCTTCATCGCGATGACCGAGCCGACCGTGGCCCCCTTGCCGAGGTGCACGTCCGGCATCACGCGGACGCCGTGGACCCATTTCAGCGCGGCGATATTGCGCAGCTGCTGGAGCGCGGCCTGCTCGACCTCGTGCTCGTGGGCCCACATGAGCGTCTGCGCCTCGGTGCCGCGCAGCTCGACGGGAAACATGGTTTCGGTCCTTCCGTTGGTCTGTGCCATCCACGGTAGGGACCGAGGGCACCCGGCGCACCCGAATATCCGACCGTCCGGAATGGTGTCGGTCAGCCGACCACCTGGTCGAACCGAGCCCGATAGACCCGCTCGGCGTTCCCGTGGGCGATCGCTCCGACCAGGGCTTCGGCGTCGGCGGCGGTGATCGCGTCGTCGGCCAGCCACTCGTCGATCAGCTTGCCGAGACCGCGCCGCCAGAGCACGGCGCCCAGGTAGTGCAGCTCCGGGAGGCCGTAGCCGTCGGAGGAGTAGCACAGCGCCCGGAACGGGGCGAGTTCCAGCGTCTCGGCCAGCACGGCCCCGGCCCGCTGTCCCACGTAGGGAATGGTCAGGCCGAGATCCAGATGGACGTGCTCGAAGACGTGCGCGAGATAGGCGGCGTTGCGATGGAAGGGCCAGCAGTGCAGCAGCATCACCGCGAGTCCGGTGTTGGCGGTCCGGCGCAGGAATTCGGTGAGCAGCAGTGGGTCGCCGCGCCGCAGGCGCAGGTCCGGGTCACCGAACCCGGTGTGGAATTGCAGCGGAAGACCGAGCTCGGCGCCGATACGTGCGCCGAGGCCGACCAGCCAGCCGAGGACGTCCGGATCGGTGAGCCGGTGTTCGGGCGCGAAACTGGTCGGCGGATGATCCCGCAGCGGGAAGTCCAGACCGCATCGGTAGGCCACGATCGTTTTCAACCCGACGGCGCCGGCCGCCCGAGCGCGCAGTTCCGCCTCGATCCGCTCGTATACCCCGGACACCGCGCCGACCTGCGCGACGACTTGCTCGGCCACGTCCTCCAGCCGGACCACCTCGCGCACCTCCCCGCCCGCCAGGTCGGCGAAATCCGCTGTGCCGCCGCCTATTCCAGTGTCCAGGAACCATCTGGTCACCCCGGTCGCGCGCAGCAGCCGGGCGGCCACCTCACGCCCGCCGAGCCGGGCGCGATGACGGAGGTAGACCTCCGCGCTGACGTGGGCGGGCAGATCGAGCGCGGGAGCGCACCAGCGGCGCACGGCGAGCCCGAGTGCGGAATCGAAACTGCCGTGCGGGCCTTCGCCGAGCAAGCGCTCGAAGCCGCGCCGATCCAGGTTCTCGATGCGCACTCCGTGACAGTGGTGGTCGGTGAGCCGGACACCGGCGGTGAGCATGTCAGAACCGCCAGCGGGTGAGGGCGACGAGTTCTTCGGGGCTCGCGGCGGCATACCGCGCGGCCTCCGCGCGGCGCACGGTGAGCAGCGCGTCGTGCAGTTCGACGCCCAACGCGCCGGCGAGCACTGTGGACGCGGCGAGGTGGTCAGCGGCTTCGGACGGGGTGGTCGGTAGGCGGCGCACATCCGACATCATGCGTGCTTCGGCGTCGAAAGTCGCGGGATCCCCGGTGATGTCGACCGGAAGGCGCAATTGCTCGGCGACGCCGGCGAGCCCGGCCGCGATCACCGACCCGACGATCAGATACGGATTGCCGGTCGCGTCGAAACATTTGATCTCGGCATTGGCCGCCCAGGACTCCGTGCCGCGCACCCCGGTGACGAAGCGCAGCGCCGCCTCCCTGGTCTCGCGACCCCAGCACTGCCAGACCCCCGCCCAGCGCGACGGCTCCGACCGAAGGAAACTCGCCGGATTGCCGGCGCCGACCGCGACCAGCGCGGGCAGTTCGCGTAGCACCCCGGCCAGGAACGCCTCGCCGGTCCGCCGCATGCCGTGCGGGCCGTCGCCGCCGGCGAACAGCGGTCCGTCGGCATCGGTCACCGATAGGTGCAGATGCGCTCCGGAACCGGCTCCGCCGGGTTCGATACACGGCGCGAGCAGCGCGCGCCAGCCGTGCCGGGCGCTGACCTGCCGGATCGTGTGCCGGACCAGCACCGCCTCGTCGGCGGCGGCGACCGGCTCGGACGGTTCGACCGACAACTCCAGTTGCGCGAGCGCGTATTCCGGATGGAACTGCGCGACGGTGACGCCCTGTCGCTCGAGCGCCACGACCAGGTCGGCGGCGTAGTCGGCCACCTGCCCGAGCCGGACCAGTCCGTAGGCGGGGCCGTGGATCGCGGGTGTGAAGCCGTCGGTGCCGTCGGCGCGGCCCACCGCCCATTCGGTCTCGAACGCCATGGACAACCGCAGCCCGGCCGCCTGCGCGGCCGCGGTCTGGCGGGCCGCGAAGTGACGCTGGCACGCGACGAAGCGGGTGCCGTCCTGGGTGTATTTGTCCGTGGGTGCCCACGCCCAGCCGGGCTGGCAGGCCAGTTCCGTGAGCATGCTCAGATCGGGGATGAGCCGAAGATCGCCGTCGGGTCCGCCGAGATAGCGGCCGATCGCCATCACGTCGTCGAAGGCGAAGGTCTCGAAGCACGGCGACACCCCGACGCCGTACCGGGACGCCGAATCGAGCCGCTGCTCGGGGACGGCCTTCACGCGCGTGATGCCCGCGTTGTCCACGAAGCTCAGCGCGACCATGGACGCGTCCAGCCGCTCGATCGGCGCGGTGTCGCCCTCGGCGGGGATGCGATCCGGCGTGGTGGCCATGCCCATCACGATATCGGCCCGAGCGCGGCGGGAACCGCCGTGGCGCGCGTCGCTACCGCGCGACCAAGGCGGCGGTGATCTCCGCACGGGACGGGATCGAACTGCTCGCGCCCAATCGGGTCGTCGCCAGCGCTCCGGCCGAACAAGCCCAGGTCAGCGCCCATCCCGGGCCTCGATGCCAGGCGGCGGCCAGCGCGCCGGTGAAGGCGTCGCCCGCGCCGGTGGTGTCGACGACCTCGACCTGCGGGCTGGGCCGGGACAGGCGTGTGCCGTCCGGCCCGCGATAGTCCGCGCCCGCCGCCCCGCGGGTGACGACCACGTGTGCCACGGTGTCCAGGTCGGCGCCCAGTTGCTCGGCTTCGCCCGAATTGACCACGGCGACATCGACATTCGCCCACAGCTCGGCGGGGAGCGGGCGGGCCGGTGAGGGGTTCAGCAGCACGGTGGTGCCGTGCGCGCGGGCGTGGCGAGCCGCGGCGGCGACCGTGTCGACCGGAATTTCCAACTGGCACAGCAAGATATCGGCGGCGGCGATCGCCGCCAGGTCGTCCTCGGCCAGCTCGGTCATCCCCGTGTTGGCGCCTCCGACGACGATGATGCTGTTCTCACCGTCATCGTCCACCACGATCGTGGCGATACCGCTCGGCCCGGCGACCGTGCGCAGCCGGTCGGTGCGCACCGCGGCGTCGGTCAGTGACCTGCGCAGTTCACCGGCGAAGACGTCGTCGCCGACCGCCCCGAGGAAGCGGACCTCGCCGCCCGCCCGCCGCGCCGCGATGGCCTGATTCGCGCCTTTTCCGCCGGGCACCATGGCGAAGCCGCTACCGAGGACCGTCTCACCGGGGACCGGCCTGCGCGCGGTAGTGGTCACCAGGTCCATGTTGACGCTGCCGAGCACCACGATCGCGGGAGCGTCCGATTCGACCGTCATATCGCCGGACGGTAGTCGCCCGGCCCGGGTGGCGCACGCGTCACAGCGGGTTTGGGATCGGCGGTATACCCGGTGCGTAGGCTGTACCCATGACGGTAGGAACGACCACCCAGCCCGATGTCCGCGAGGTGGTGCACGAGGCCGCGCGCAAGGCCAGGGTCGCGTCGCGGGCGCTCGCCCAGCTGACGACCGCGCAGAAGAACGACGCCTTGCACGCCGCCGCCGACGCGCTGCTGGCCGCCGCCGATCAGGTGCTGGCCGCCAATGCCGAGGACATCGCCGCGGCGCGGGCCGCGGGCACCGAGGAGTCGCTGCTGGATCGGCTGCGGCTGACCGAGCCCCGCATCGACGGCATCGCCTCGGGGTTGCGTCAGGTGGCCGGGTTGCCCGATCCGGTGGGTGTGGTGGTGCGCGGCTCCACCCTGGCCAACGGCCTGGAGATCCGGCAGGTGCGCGTGCCACTCGGCGTGGTGGGCATGGTGTACGAGGCCAGGCCGAACGTCACCGTCGACGCGTTCGGGCTCGCGCTCAAGTCCGGTAACGCCGCCCTGCTGCGCGGCTCCTCCTCGGCGGCCCGGTCCAATGCCGCTCTCGTCGCGGTGCTGCGCGAAGCGCTGGCCGCGCAGCACATTCCGGCCGACGCCGTGCAGCTGCTGCCCAGCGAGGACCGTTCCAGCGTCACCCATCTGATCCAGGCCCGCGGTCTGGTCGACGTGGTCATTCCGCGCGGTGGCGCGGGGTTGATCAACGCGGTCGTGCGCGACGCGCGGGTGCCCACCATCGAGACCGGCACCGGCAACTGCCACATCTACGTGCACGCCGCCGCCGACCTGGACATGGCCGAGCGGATCCTGATCAACGCCAAGACCCGCCGTCCCAGCGTGTGCAACGCGGCCGAGACCGTGCTGATCGACGCCGGGATCGCGGACACGGCGCTGCCCCGGCTCACCGAAGCGCTGGAGCGTTCGGGCGTCACCATCCACGGCGACCTGCCGGGGCAGGTTCCGGCCACCGACGCCGACTGGGGCGAGGAGTACCTCACCCTGGACATCGCGCTCAAAGTGGTCGACGGCCTGGACGCGGCGGTGGAGCACATCAACACCTGGGGCACCGGCCACACCGAGGCCATCGTCACCGCCGACCTCGCGGCGGCCCGCGAGTTCACCAGCCGGGTCGACGCCGCCGCCGTGATGGTGAACGCCTCCACCGCGTTCACCGACGGCGAGCAGTTCGGCTTCGGCGCCGAGATCGGCATCTCCACCCAGAAGCTGCACGCTCGCGGCCCGATGGCCCTGCCGGAGCTGACCTCCACAAAATGGATCGTCTGGGGCGAAGGACAGATCCGGCCCGTCTGACCCGGGTGCGCGGCGGTCGATGCCGAGTCGGCATCGGCGCCGCGCTGCCGTAGCGTGAGGGGTGGTTCGGAAGGGAAGGTGGCGGGTGGTGTCGCAGAGCGCAGTACAGGAGCCGATCTTCGCGTCGGTGGACGATGTGATCGAGCGGTTGGCCGGCACGGGCTACCTGGCGGACAAGGCCACCGCCACCTCGGTGTTCCTCGCCGATCGCCTGGGCAAGCCGTTGCTGATCGAAGGACCGGCCGGCGTGGGCAAAACCGAGCTGGCGCGCGCAGTCGCGCAGACCTCGGGCGCCGAGCTGGTGCGGTTGCAGTGCTACGAGGGCGTCGACGAAGCCCGCGCGCTGTACGAGTGGAACCACGCCAAGCAGATCCTGCGCATCCAGGCGTCCAGCGAGAACGACTGGGAGGAGACGAAGGCCGACGTCTTCACCGAGGAATTCCTGCTGTCGCGCCCGCTGCTGACCGCGATCCGGCGCACCGATCCCACCGTGCTGCTGATCGACGAGACCGACAAGGCCGACGTCGAGATCGAGGGCCTGCTGCTCGAGGTGCTCAGCGACTTCGCGGTGACGGTACCGGAACTGGGCACGATCACCGCCGACCGCAAACCGTTCGTGGTGCTCACCTCGAACGCCACCCGCGAGCTGTCCGAGGCGCTCAAGCGCCGCTGCCTGTACCTGCATCTGGATTTCCCGGACGAGGAGCTGGAGCGGCGCATCCTGGCCAGCCGGGTGCCCGAGCTGTCGGCGGCGGTCGCCGCGCAGCTGGTGCGGATCGTGCACGTGCTGCGCGGCATGCAGTTGAAGAAGCTGCCCTCGGTCGCCGAGTCGATCGACTGGGGCCGCACGCTGCTGGCGCTCGGGTTGCGCGATCTGGACGACACGACCGTCCGTGCCACGCTCGGTGTGGTCCTCAAACATCAGAGCGACCACCAGCGCGCGCTGGCCGAACTGAAGCTGGCCTGAGCCATGGCGACCGGGCCGGTCCCCGCGGATGTGGCGGCACTGAGCGCGCCGCACGGCATTCCGGGGCATCTGGTCGGCTTCGTGGAAGCGCTGCGTGCGCGCGGAATACCGGTCGGACCTTCGGAGACGGTGGACGCGGGCCGCGTGGTCACCGTGCTCGACCTGATGGATCGGGAGGTCTTGCGCGAGGGACTGGCGTGCGCGCTCCTGCGGCGCACCACCCATCGCGCGACCTTCGACGGGCTGTTCGACCTGTGGTTCCCGGTCGCCGTCGGGCAACGCGCCGCGAGCCAGGACGAGCTCGAGATCCCGCACACGCCCTCGGGAGACGTGGATATCCCGGCGCTGCGCGAACTGCTCGCGCAACTGCTGGCGCAGGAGTCGGCGGCCCCGCAGCTGGAGGCGCTGGCCGCGCAGCTGGTCGAGCAGCTCGGGCAGTACCAATCCGCGCGGGGTCCGTCTTTCTCGTCGTACCAGGCGCTGAAAGAGGTGCAGCCGCAGACGTTGCTGGCGAAGATCCTCGCGGGCATGGCACTCGGGCCGGACGCGAGCGAGTTCGCCGCCGAGATCGCCCGCCGCGCCGCCCGGCAGCGGATCGCCGGCTTCCGCGCGACCGTCGAGGCGGAGACCAGGCGGCGGGTCGCCGAACGGATCGGCCGCGAACGTGTGGCGCGCTACGGCGTCGCCCGGCAAGCCGAGGAGGTCGACTTCCTGCGCGCGTCCGAGGCCGAGCTCGGCGAACTCAAACGCAGTTCTCAGCGGTTGGCCCGGATCCTGGCTGCGCGCCTCGCCGCGCGCCGCAGGCACGCCCGCCGCGGAGCCATCGACCTGCGCCGCACCCTGCGCGCGTCGATGTCGACGGGCGGCGTGCCCATCGACTTGGTGAACCGCAAGCCGCGGCCGGGCCGCCCCGAACTTGTTCTGCTGTGCGATGTCTCGGGCTCGGTGGCCGGATTCAGCAACTTCACGCTGCTGCTGGTGAGCGCGCTGCGCGAACAGTTCTCCCGGGTGCGCATCTTCGCGTTCGTCGACCAGATCGACGAGGTGACCAGGTTCTTCGATCCGCAGACGCAGCTGGATCGGGCGATGACCCGGATCTTCGGTGAGGCGAACGTCGTCGGCCTGGACGGGCACTCCGATTACGGCAACGCGCTGGCCGGGTTCGCCAGGGACTTTCCCGACGCCGTCACCAGCCGTAGCTCGCTGCTGATCCTCGGCGACGCCCGCACCAACTACCGCGACCCCGAGTTGAATACCCTGCGGTCGCTGGTCGAGGTGGCCAAACACGCGCATTGGCTCAATCCGGAACCGCGCGGCCAGTGGGGTTCCGGCGATTCCGCGGCGGACAAGTACCGCGACGTGATCGAGATGCACGAATGCCGTTCGGCCAAACAGCTCACCGCGGTGGTTTCGCGGCTGTTGCCGGTCTAGGAGACGATATGGACGATGCCGGGCTGCTGAGCTGCTGCCCGGCCGAGCCGGGAGCCGGGCAGGGTGAACCGTGGGAGGGCGATGGCGCTTACCGGCCCCCTGCGGGCCGCGAGCGACCCGTTAAGCTCGGCAGTCATGCACGAGACAGGTCGGCGCGGCCGCAAGCTCGGGGTGATGGGCGGCACGTTCGACCCCATCCACCACGGGCATCTGGTCGCCGCCAGCGAGGTCGCGCACCGGTTCGACCTGGATGAAGTGATCTTCGTCCCGACCGGACAGCCGTGGCAGAAATCGCACAAGCAGGTCAGCCCAGCCGAGGACCGGTACCTGATGACCGTCATCGCGACCGCGTCGAACCCGCGGTTCTCGGTGAGCCGCGCGGACATCGAACGGGGCAAGGTCACCTACACCGTCGACACCCTGCGGGAGATGCGATCGACGTATCCCGGTGCCGAGCTGTACTTCATCACCGGTGCGGACGCGCTGGCCAGCATCCTCACATGGCAGGATTGGGCAGAACTGTTCGAACTGGCGAAATTCGTCGGGGTGAGCCGTCCGGGGTACGAGCTGAACATCGATCATCTCGAGGAGCATCTGCGAGATCTCCCGTCGGATGCGGTGACCATGGTCGAGGTCCCCGCTTTGGCGATCTCGTCGAGCGAATGCCGTCGCCGCGCCGCCGAGAACCGGCCGGTGTGGTACCTCGTCCCGGACGGCGTGGTGCAGTACATATCGAAGCGGCACCTGTATGTGCCCGGAGCAGCGGAAGGTAGCTGAGCGTGAGCGAGCGCAGCGAAGGTGCGGGCATGAACGAGCGAGCGATCGACCCGGCCGCGAGTGCAGGCGCGCCGAGCGTATGGGCGGTGCCGGCATGACCGCGTCGTCCGAGTCGGTGGAGATCGCCCAGGTCGCGGCGCTGGCCGCCGACGAGAAGCTGGCGTCCGATGTGGTGGTGCTCGATGTATCGGAGCAATTGGTGATCACCGATTGCTTCGTGATCGCGTCCGCGCCCAACGAGCGTCAGGTGAACGCGATCGTCGACAACGTGGAGGAGAAGCTCCGCGCGGCCGGGCACAAGCCGGTCCGGCGGGAGGGTACCCGCGAAGGTCGCTGGGCGCTGCTGGACTATGTGGACGTCGTCGTGCACATCCAGCACAACGACGAGCGCAATTTCTATGCGCTGGAGCGTCTGTGGAAGGACTGCCCCGTGGTGCCGGTCGCCGGCCTCACCGGGGCCGCGCCGGATTCGCGCGCCGCGGCGACGGAGGACGAGGCGCGATCGTGAGCAGACATGCCGGCGTGCGCACCCTCATCCTGTTGCGCCACGGGCAAACCGAATGGAACGCCACCGACCGCATGCAAGGCCAGATCGACACCGATCTCACCGAGCTCGGTCGTAGACAGGCCAAAGAGGCCGCGCGTGAATTGGTTTCGCGCAACGCCATCGCGATCCACTCCTCGGATCTGCGCCGGGCCTTCGATACCGCCGCGGCTCTGGCCGAGCACACCGGACTCACCGTCGTGCCCGACGTCAGATTGCGCGAGACCAACCTCGGCGATTGGGAGGGGCTGACCCACCTGGAGGTCGACGCCGACTATCCGGGCGCGCGCATGGCATGGCGGCTGGACGCGCGCTACACCCCGCCCAACGGCGAGAGCAAACTCGAGGTCGGGGCGCGGTCGCTGCCGGTTGTGCGGGAGTTGCTCGTCGAGCGGCGGGACTGGCCGGGCCGGACTATCATCCTGGTGGCGCACGGCGGGCTGATCGCCGCTCTCACGGCCGCGCTGCTCGACCTGCCGCCGCAGAACTGGCCGATCCTCGGAGGACTGGCCAATACCAGCTGGGTGCAGCTCAGCAGTCACGGCCCGAGCATCGAACAGCCCGGCTGGCGTCTGGATGTGTGGAACGCGGCGGCGAAGGTAGCACCGGATGTCCTCTGAAGAGCCGATCAGATCGGTCCCGGACGAACTGTTCCGTAAGGTGTCGGCGAGGGCCGAACGGCAGTTGCCCGACGCGTTGTTCGGCAGTCTGCCACCGGCTTCTGGCAAACCCGAGGCTACGTCCGACGGAGCTTCCGGCGCGGCAGGCGAATCCGGTGGCGGGTCCGAGTCCGCGGAGGAATCCGACGCGGAGGACGACGGATCCGGCGACATCGTCGTCGGGGCGGAGTCCGCCGCAGTGCGGCCCGGGCCGGCTGTGTCCGGGGAAGCCGAACTCGGTCCGGCTGTGTCCGGGGAAGCCGAACTCGGTCCGGCTGCGTCGAGCGCTGTCGCCTCCGAACCAGACTACGCTGCCGACCGGATCGAAGCCGTTCGTCCGGTGCTGTTGGTGATCGCCGATTCGCTGTCCTACTTCGGGCCCCAGGGCGGGCTGCCCGCCGACCATCCGCGGATCTGGCCGAACCTCGTTGCCGCCGAACTGGATTGGGACGTCGAATTGGTCGCCCGGATCGGCTGGACCTGCCGCGACGCCTACTGGGCCCTGATCGGCGATCCCCGGGTGTGGGCGGCGGTGCCGCGCGCGGGTGCGGTCGTCTTCGCCGTCGGCGGCATGGACACGCTGCCCTCCCCGCTACCCACCGCGCTGCGCGAACTGATCCGCTATGTGCGCCCGCCCGCTCTGCGCCGCGTCGTCCGCGCCACCTACCAGCGGCTGCAACCCACGTTGTCGAAACTCGGCAGGCCCGTGGCGCTTCCGCCCAAGGTGAGCGTCGACTATCTCGAACAGTGCCGCACGGCTCTGGCGCAGTTGCGCCCGGACCTGCCGGTCGTCGCGGTGCTGCCCTCGGTGCACGACTGCGCGGCCTACGGTCGCGTGCATTCCGGGCGGCCACGGGCGGTCGATGCGCTGCGCGCCTGGTCGAGCCGGACCTCGGTGCCGCTGGTCGACCTCGGTGCGGCGGTGCGCGACAACATCTTCTCCGGCGAGGCGAACCCGGACGGCATCCACTGGGGCTGGGACGGTCACACGGCGGTGGCCAACGCGATGGTCAAGACCCTGCAGGAGGTCCGGTAGTCCGTGGCAGTCGTGGTCGTCACCGATTCGTCCGCCAGCCTCCCCGCCGAACACCTCGACGAGCTGGATATCGCCGTGGTGCCGCTGCACGTCCTGGTCGGTGACCGGGCGATGCGGGAAGGCGTCGACCCGGTCGAGATCGACTATGCCTCCGACGCCGTGACCACTTCGGCCGCCTCGCCCGGCGAACTCCGGCAGGTGTACGAGCGGGCCTGGGAGCGCAGCGGCGGCGACGGCGTTGTCGCGGTGCACCTTTCCCGCCTGCTGTCGGGTACCTGGGAGGCCGGTCGGCAGGCCGTGCGCGACATGGATGCCACCGAGCGCGTCCGGCTGGTCGACTCGCTCGGGGCCGGGCTGGCCACCGGGCTGCCCACGCTGGCCGCCGCGCGGCGGGCCAAGGCCGGAGCGCCGCTGGAGGTGGTGTACGACGCGGCGGTCGCGGCCGCCGCGCGCGCCCGCACGTTCATCCTGGTCAATCGCACCGAACAGCTGCGGCGCGGCGGCAGGCTGTCGTCGGCGGCGACGTTCTTCGGCAGCGAACTGGTCACCAAGCCGCTGCTGCACATCGTCGAGGGACGGCTGGAGCTGCGGGAGAAAGTCCGGACCCGGTCCAAGGCGTACGCGAAACTCGTCACCGCGGCAGTCGACGCGGCCGGTGCGGACGGCGCCGCGGTGGCGGTGCAGCATCTGGGCGCGGAGGACACCGCACAGGCCATCGCAGGCCAGTTACGCGAACTCGTGCCAGGTCTCGAAGAACTCATC
Organism: Nocardia aegles; assembly: GCF_052545135.1. Lineage (NCBI taxonomy): Bacteria > Bacillati > Actinomycetota > Actinomycetes > Mycobacteriales > Nocardiaceae > Nocardia > Nocardia aegles. The sequence continues at coordinate 54,407 of NZ_JBQWRI010000016.1, read as the reverse complement.
GTCGCCGAGTTCGGGCCCGCGTTGGCGGTGCACCTCGGGGTGGGAGCGCTCGGCGTGCTCGTCGTCCCCGGCGGGTGTCACTGAGCATGCGCGATTCGCCAGGCGGACAACGATCTCGGTGATCCGAATGCGGGCGTGTCGCCCGGCGTACGGCTAGCGTCGGGGCATGAGCTCCGCGAATCCGCCGGTCCGTCCGCCGCTCACCGTGACCGCGGTGGACTGGGACCATCCGGACGCGGCGATGTTGCGCGCGGAGATGGCCGCCGAGGTCGGGCCGCGCTACGCGCATCTGGCCAGGCAACTGCCCACGAACCCGAACGCAGTGGATCCGGCCACAGTACACCGTACTTTCGTAGCGTACTCGGACGGTCCGGCCGGCCACGCCGCCCTGCGGTGGAACGGGGAAGAACTCGAGGTCAAACGGATGTTCGTCCGCCCCGCGCACCGCGGTTCGGGCGCCGCGGCACTGTTGCTCACCGCCGCCGAGGATGCCGCTCGCGCGATCGGACGCCCTCGACTGATCCTGCAAACCGGTCACCTGCAACCGGAGGCCGTTCGCTTCTACGAACGCAGCGGCTACCACCGAATCCCGATCTTCGCGCCCTACGAGGTGCTGCCTTTGTCGAACTGCTTCGCCAAAGATCTGGGCTGATATCAACAGCTGAGAAGACACGCCGAGAATACGGCGTGTCCGGGCGAAGACGCCCCGTTCGACAGCGAGTTGTGCACAGGGCGGTGGTTGTCAACAGCTTCGTCGAATCAGCTGGTCGCACGGATTCTGCCGGTGCGTGCAGGCACTACCGTCGCGGCCATGTCACGACAGGACGAACGGGAGCGGGTACGACGGCGATTGGGCGAGCTGACCGCCCGAGTCGGCGTGAGCATGACGGCCGGTGCGGGCACCGCGACGGCCGGGCCGGAACCGGAACACGGCCCGGCCGGATGGGCGGCGCGGTCGCCGCGTGTCGGCTCCGTCGGAGCGACCGGGCAGCCAGATCGCCCGAGCTGCACCGCTCATGCAGTGGCACTCCCACCAGCGGGTGAGCCAGGGCCCGAGACTATTTCGGGAGCGGCGGGCAAATGGGATCACATGCGGCTGTCCGGCCATTCCGCGCCCGACCGGGATGCCGAAGACGATGTCGGTCGCGTCCGGTCACCCGGCTGGCTGGAAGAGTCGGTGCCCGGAGGGAATCGGCTGCACCGACTCGTGCCCGAACGATTCCGGGGCGTCCGGCTCGATCCGGGTCGTCGCGGCGTCCGCACGCTCGCGTTCGTGGGCCTTGCCGCGATGGTCGTCGCCGGGGTGGTCGTGTTCCGTGAGCGCCCGATCGCGCACACGGTGCCGCCGTTGCCGATCGGGCAGAGCGTCGCCTTGCCGATAACCAGTGCCGCGGCCACGACGAGCGCGGCCGGGGCGCACTCGAGGCGAGTCGATCCCGGCGCGCCGAGCACGGAATTGGTTGTCAGTGTGGTCGGCTTGGTGCAGCGCACCGGTCTGGTTCGGCTCCCCGAGGGTTCGCGTGTCGCCGATGCGCTCGCCGCCGCGGGCGGTCCGAGCGAAGGTGCGGACACCACCGGACTGAACTTGGCGCAGCGCTTGTCGGACGGTGATCAAGTGCTGGTCGGGCCGGTCGTACCGAATCCGGGCGCGCCGCAGCAGGGCAGCGGCACGATCGGCGCGGGCGGTCGGCCGTCCAGCGGGTCCGCCGCTGCGCCGAGCCGCCCGGCAGGTGCGGCGGGACGGATCGATCTCAATACGGCGTCCGAGGCCGAACTGGATGCGCTCCCCGGCGTCGGGCCGGTCACCGCACGCGCCATCGTCAGCTGGCGTACGACCAACGGTCGCTTCACCTCCGTCGAGCAGCTCGGCGAGGTCGACGGCATCGGTCCGGCCCGCCTGGCCCGGCTGCGTGATCTGGTACGGGTATGAGCGCCGCCCGGTTGCTCGAATTGATTCGCCGGAAGCTGGGCGCCGGTACGGAAACGATGAAGGTCGGCCCGGGCGCCGGAGCCGTTCGAGGTCCGAAGGACGGCGCGGCGCCCGAGGAGCCCGGCACCGTTCAGACACTCGACGCGCGCCTGTTGCCGGCCGCGTTGTGCTGTTGGGCCGCAACCATCGTGGCGGTGACGGCGGGGTGGCGGGCCGGGATGCTGCTGGCGGTCGCGTTGACGATTCTGGCCATCGGGTTGTGGGTGCTGCTGCTGTGGGCGGTCGCGCATCGCGGCGAACGCCGGCGGGCGGTGGCGGTGGTGGCGCTGGCGGCCGTGGTGCTCGGTGCGGGGTTCGCGGCCGCGGCGGCATGGCGGGAGCATCGCGTGGCGACGCATCCGCTGCGGGCGGCGGCCGGGCAATCACTGCGTGTGGTGATCACTCCCACAGACGATCCGAAGCCGTTGCGCAGCAAAGGGGCCGGTGGGGATCGCCAGTGGATGGTCCGGGCGGATCTGCGAGAGTACCGGCGGGGTGGGGTTACGATACGTGCCGGTGGTGCGGTGGTCGTCCTGGCGTCCGGTCCGGAGTGGGGCGAGTTGTCTCCGGGCGGGCCGATCGAGTTCCGCGCCCGGGTGGAGCAGCCGCGCCGGTCGGACCTCACCGTCGTCGCGTTGCGTGCGCAGGGCGCGCCCACTGCCGCCGGGCCGCTGCCGTGGTGGCAGCGCGCCGCCGATTCGGTGCGCGCCCGCTTCGCGGCGTCGGCCACGCGGGCGCTGCCGCCCGACGCCGCGGGGCTGCTGCCCGCGCTGGTCGTCGGTGACACCTCGGCATTGCCCGAACACGTGCGCCAGGATTTCATCATCGCTGGGCTGCAACATCTGACAGTCGTCAGCGGTGCGAATTTCACCATCTTGCTCTCGGTGGTGTTGTTCGTCGTCCGTCTGCTGACGCTGGGCCCGCGCGGCGCGGTGGCCGTCGCCGCCGCGGCGCTGCTCATGTTCGTCGTCGTCGCGCGGCCGGATCCGAGCGTGCTGCGCGCCGCTGCGATGGGCGCGATCACCCTGCTGGCCGTGCTTACCGGCCGTCGTAAACAGGCGTTACCGGCGCTGTGCGCCGCGATCATCGCGCTGCTTGCCCTGTGGCCCGGACTCGCCGTCGACGCGGGGTTCGCGCTGTCGGTTGTCGCGACGGGTGGTCTGATCCTGCTGGCGCCGAGCTGGGCCGACTGGTTGCGGGCGAGGGGATGGTGGCGGGTGCCCGCCGAGATAGTGGCGGTGTCGGCCGGGGCATTCGTGGTCACGACGCCGATCACGATCGCGCTCACCGGGCAGCTCAGCCTGGTCGCTGTGCTCGCGAACGTGCTGGTCGCCCCGGTCATAGCGCCGATCACTGTTGCGGGCGCAGGTGGTGCGGTGCTGGCGAACCTGTGGTCACCGCCGGCCGAGGTGGTGCTGCGCTGCGCGGCACCGCCGCTGTGGTGGTTGCTGTGGGTGGCCGGCCACGCGGCCGCGCTGCCCGGCGCCTCCGTCGCGGTTCAGGGAGGCTTGGCAGGCGGATTGATCGCGAGTGCCGTCGTGGTGGGCATGATCGCGGCATTGCGCGCCCGCGCCGCGCGGCGGATCGCCGCCGCGGTCGTGGTCGGCATCGCGCTGGTGCTGGTTCCGGTGCGGCTCTGGCATCCCGGCTGGCCGCCGACCGGCTGGGTTCTCGCGGCATGCGACGTGGGCCAAGGTGATGGCCTCGCTCTGTCGGTCGGTCCGGGCGCCGCCGTCGTTATCGATGTCGGGCCGGATCCGCGACCGATCCGTACCTGCCTGGATCGGTTGCGGGTCTCGCGCATCCCCTTGCTGATCCTCACCCATCCGCACGCGGACCACATCGACGGGCTCACCGGCGCGCTGCACGAACGCGCTGTCGACGCGATCGCCGTCGGTATCCACGAACTCGACGGGCTCGCGCCCCCTACGCCACCCGGAGACGGTGGGTCGAGCCTCGAAGCGGGGTGTGTTCCGCTGCCCACCGTCGCCCCCGCCGTACATACGCACGGGTTCACCGATATCGCGAAAGGCCATGCGGGAGACAGCGGAGCTTCGCTACCCGGGTGGCGGGATGCCCGAGGCCGTTCACCGGACGGTGTGGATCGCCCTGGTGGCGTGTCGGAGCCTCCCCAAAATGATTGTCGCCCAGCCGGTTACGGCAGCATGCGTCCACCGAGCGGCGCACGTGCCCCCGCCTCGGGTCTGTCGCAGGTCGCGTCCATCGCCAGGAGCGCGGGAGTGCCGCTGCTGGAATTGTCGGCCGGACACGTTCTGAATTTCGGGTCGATCGAACTCGAGGTGCTGGCGCCGGCGAGGAACGGCCCGCGACCAGTGCGAGGCGCGGAAGCCGACGACGCCAACGACCGTTCGGTGGTCGTCACCGCTCGCACACCGGCAGGCAGGATTCTGCTCACCGGGGACATCGAGGCATCCGCGCAGCGGACGCTGATGCATGCCGGGATTCCCATCCAGGCGGAGATCCTCAAACTTCCGCACCACGGATCACGAACCACCACAAGGGAATTCATCGATGCGGTACATCCGCGCCTGGTGCTGATCAGCGTCGGTGCGGACAACACGTTCGGACATCCCGCCCCCGCCGTCCTCGGGGATCTGTCCGTCCTCGGCGCGACGGTGGCACGAACGGACCAGCAGGGTGACATCGTGGTTTCCAGCAGCGGCGGCCACCTGCACGTGACGACCTCACGATGACCGGTGGACACCGCGGGCTGCACGCGATGCTCACGTTTCGCACTGCACCGGTACCGCTCGCCGGCGGCTCGATGGCAGCAGTCCGTCGTCGGTCGCTCTGGACTCCAACCCGGGCGGGCTGAGGTGTCGGTCATGGACCGTAGGATCGGCCTGTGGACGAGCGTGGCGAATGGAGCAAGTCGGCAGAGCAATCGAGCACGATGCCCTCCGGCCATGAGGGGGCGCCGTCGTGAGTGAGCGGCCCGCGCCCGTGCACTTGGTGCTCGGGGACGAGGAGCTGCTGATCGAGCGGGCACTGAGTACGCTGATCGCGCAGGTCCGCGCGTTGGCCCCGGATCCGGACTCGGTGCCGGTCGATCGCTTGCGCGCGGGGGACGCGAGCACCGCGGAGCTGGCCGAACTGCTGAGCCCGTCGTTGTTCGCCGAGGACCGGGTGATCGTCCTCGAGGCGGCGGCCGAGGCGGGTAAAGAGGCGGTCGCGGTGATCACCGAGGCGGCGCAGAGCCCGACCGAAGGCGTGGTCGTCGTGGTGCTGCACTCCGGTGGCGGCCGCGCCAAGGCGCTCGCGCCCGCGTTGCAGAAAGCCGGGGCCGTGACCCACGACTGCGCCAAACTGACCAAGGCCGCCGAGCGCGTCGAGTTCGTCCGCGGTGAGTTCCGCGCCGCCGGAGTGCGCGCCTCCGGCGAGGTCGTCCAAGTGGTGCTCGAGGCGGTGGGCTCGGATCTGCGTGAGCTGGCGGCGGCATGCGGGCAGCTGGCCGCGGACACCGGCGGGAAGATCGATGTCGCGGCTGTGCGCCGCTACTACTCGGGCAAGGCCGAGGTCTCCGGGTTCGACGTGGCCGAGCTCGCCGTGGCGGGGGATCGTCCCGGCGCGATGGAGGCGCTGCGCTGGGCCAACGACCGCGGCGTGCCGCACGTCCTGCTCGCCGACGCGCTCGCCGACTCGGTGCACACCATCGCGCGCGTCGGCTCGGCCGGGCGAGGTGATCCGTTCAAGCTGGCCCAGCAACTCGGAATGCCGCCGTGGAAGGTCAAGAAGGCGCAAGCCCAGGCCCGCAACTGGACCCCCGCGACCATCGGCTCCGCCCTCCAGGTCGTCGCGACCCTCAACGCCGACGTGAAAGGCGGCGCCGCCGACTCGGGCTACGCACTGGAACACGCCCTGACCCGAATCCTCGACCTGCACGGCGCGGGCTGATCGAGGCCCGTTTCCACCGCGCCGCACGAGCACTCGCAGCTGTGCGCGAAACGAACGCCGACCGACCCGCCGTCGTGGCCGCTCGAGGGCAAGAGATCAGAGGCACCGCCCTCGATCAGCGACACCGAGTGATCAGCGCGTTGGTCCGAACACTCGGCTTCTTCTCGCGCACGCGTGGACCTTCGGGTTCTGCTGCACGTGAATTCGGTGTGGCGGTGCGAGTCCGCCTCGCACCGCCACACCGCAATCGACGCTCAGGCGCGCCCTTCGATCTTCAGGTCGCCGAAGGTGACGCTCTGGGTCATCGGGCGGTTCAGGAACTCGTGCGGGAAGCCGAGATCCACGGCGCTGGCCTGCTCGAGCCGGGCGAGCTGAGTCTCGTCGAACTCCACGTCGAGCGCGCCGAGGTTGTCCTCCAATTGCGCCGCTGTGCGCGCGCCGATGATTGGCGACGTGACCCCGGGCTCGCGCAGTGTCCAGGCCAGCGCGACCTGCGAGGGGGTTTTCCCGATTTCCGCCGCGACCTGCGTCACGACGTCGGCGATGGCGAGGCCGCGCTCGGTGAGCGAGCCGTTGGCGGCGGCCACGTTCTTGCGGCTGCCTTCGGGCGAGCCGCCCGCCTGGTGGTCGAGGTCGGCGCGGCTGTACTTGCCGGTGAGCACGCCGCTGGCCAGCGGTGACCACGGGATCACGCCGAGGCCCAGTTCGCGCGCCATCGGATTGAGGTCGCGCTCGACGGTCCGCTGGCCCGCCACGACGTGCGGGTCCAGGGCCGGGGGAACAAGCCGCTGCGGCATCCGGTGGTGGGTCCGCTGGTCGTCAGCTACGAGGTACTCATGCCCGTGCAGGATCCCGACCAGCGGATCATCATCTACCGCGCCGCGGACGCGGAGTCCCAGACGGCGCTCGACCGGCTTGCCGCCGACCTGGAAACACCGTGACCGGACGCTATTCCGCGGAGCTCAGTACGAGTTCGCCGTCGTCGTCCACGTCCTCGTAGCGGCCGTCCCAGTCCTCGTAGGCGGGCACGTCGTCGTCCCGCGTGACGATCCACTCCAGTGAGTAACCGCCGTCGTCGTCGGGAACGAGCACATTCTCGATCTTCAGTCCGAATCCGAGCACCTCGGCCGCGCGGATCACATCCGGCAGATCCTCGGTGCGAACCACCGTCTGATTGGCATACACGGTTACCATGCGCGGAATGGTAGCTGGAACCTCTGACACGGCGCGGGCTGATCTCGAAACACCAGCTGAACGGCTTCGTAATCCGGTTGCTGTCCGGGCACGACAAAAGCCGCCGTGGTCATCGAGGCCACGACGGCTGCGTCCACATCACGAGCGCGGTACCGGCGCGCGGTACCGGGTGAATCAGAGCTTGTTGTAAGCCAGCGCGAGGGCGGACTTCTTGTTGGCGGCCTGGTTGGCGTGGATGACGCCCTTCGAGGCGGCCTTGTCCAGCTTCCGGCTGGCGAACTGCAGGCGCGTGGCGGCGGTTTCCTTGTCACCGGCGGCCGCGGCCTCGCGGAAGCTGCGGATCGCGGTGCGCAGCGCGGACTTGACCGACTGGTTGCGCTTGCGCGCTTCCTCGTTGGTGCGGATCCGCTTCAGCTGGGACTTGATGTTGGCCACGCCGGTTCCTCGTGTTCCTGTCTGGTAGGTCTGTCCTGGGAAAGTTCGTCGAGCGCGCGACATACCCGAGGGGAACGGGTAACGCAGCGCCGAAGGTCGAGGGTACCAGTCGCCGTTCGGCACGCGAAATCCGACACCGGGCCGTCCGGTCGGCGCCGCGGGCAGGCACGGCCCCGGCCGCCGGGCCATCCCTGCGACGGGCGACTGTGCGCTGTGTCTGGCGACTGCGTGCTGTGTCTGGCGACTGCGTGCTGGGTCTGGCGAGTGTGCGCTGGGTCTGGCGAGTGTGCGCCGGTCGCGAGTGTGCGCCGGGTCCGGCGGCCGCGCGCCCGGTCCGGTCGCCGGGATCGGCGCGACGCTCGCCCGGGCGAGCGCACGCCCGCGTCGAGGTGCGGACCGGGCGCGTGGCGGGCCTGCGGCCCGACCGGCAACATCGTCGTCATTTCTTCGAAGTGGGCCGTCGCTACGCCGATGTGCCGCCGCTGAAGGGCGTCTTCTCGGGCGGCGGCTCGACCGGCTGCGAAGTCGTTGTAGAGCGCACCCGACTCGCGTAGCGTCCTCCTAGCAACCGTTGTTTTCGAGCGGCTGGCGTTGTCGAAGCGGTACCACGACTCGTCCGAGTACATGTCTGGAACGCGGAAGGTGGACAGATGTCTCCAACGGCCCAGGAAGTAGTCGAAGAAGCTGTCGAGAACAAACCGGTCCCCGAGAGCAAGAAATGGGGCGCCGAGGCGCTGGGCACCTTCGTCCTGGTGATCGGCGGCGTCGGCACCGCGGTGCTGGCGGGAGACAAGGTCGGTCCACTCGGCATCGCGCTGGGCTTCGGCCTGTCGCTGATGTTTCTGGTCTACTCGATCGGGCCGATCTCGGGCTGCCACGTCAATCCGGCGGTGACCGTGGGGCACCTGCTGCTCGGCCGGCTCAGCGGCGTATCCGCGGCGGGATATGTGATCTCGCAGCTGATCGGCGGGCTCCTCGCCGGGCTCGTGTTGTTCGCGCTGGCCAAGAACCTGCCCTCGTACGACCGGTCGGTCGACGGCCTCGGTGCGAACGGGTGGGGCAAGCACAGTCCGTCGGCGATCCGGGGGCCGCTAGGTGAGGTGGTGGTGCAGAACGGGTTCGGGATCGCCGCCATGATCATCGTCGAGGTGATGCTCACGGCGCTGCTGGTCTTCGTGGTGCTGTCCTCCACCGATCAGCTCTCCGACGTGCCGCTGGCCGGGCTGTCCATCGGCGTGACGCTGGCGGTGATCCACCTGGTGTCGATTCCGGTGGACAACACCTCGGTCAACCCCGCCCGCAGCATCGCCGTGGCGCCCTACCAGGGCGGCGCGATGGGGCAGCTCTGGGCGTTCATCGTGTTCCCGCTGATCGGCGGCGCACTCGGCGCGCTGCTGTACGGCCTGCTGTTCGGCCGTTCCCGCGAGATGATCTCCTGAGGTAAGCGTCCGGGCCGCGGCCGACGCGCATTCCGCGTCGGCTCGCCGAGCACGAACCGACGTCGGTGATGCGCATGGTGACGTCAGTCGGCCCGAGCACGGGCGACGTGGTCTGCCTCAGTGCCAGGAGTATTCGGCGCAGAGCCGGTGGGCGACCAGATCGAAGGTTTTGCGGGGCAGGATCGCGCCTTCCCGGCGGATCCCCGCCTCGGGCACATCGAGCACCCGATCGAGCCGCACCCAGCTGGGGCGGTTGTCGTGGTCCCAGGGCCCGCTGCCGATGCCGATCCAGTTGCGGTCGTACGCGCGTTCCGGGTTCGACGACAGCATCAGACCCAGTAGCGTGCGGCGGTCCCGACCCACCACCAGCACCGGCCGGTCCTTGCCGTTGCTCGGATCCTCTTCGAACGGCACCCAGGTCCAGACGATCTCCCCGGGGTCGGCACGCCCGTCCAGTTGCGGCGAGTAGACGATCTGTCGCGCCCGCTCGGCGGTCGCGACCGGCGTCGAGGCGGCGGGCCGCACCGCGACGCCGGTGGCCGTGCGCCGTTGGGCCAGCGACCCCATCAGCCGGTCGACCAGCCGGGGACCCTGCTGCTTGACGATCTTGGGCCCCTGTTGCTTGGCGATGAGACCGATCTGCTTGCCGAGGGAGTTCCAACTTCGGGCCATCTCAGGAGGATAACGGCGCATCCGCCGCTTCTCACCCGTGTGGGATCCGTTGTGTCGCCGAGGTCGTTCGCCGGGGAGGAGGAGGCCAGGGAGTCGCACGTGCCCGTCGATGCGGGATCGAACGGCCCCCCGCTGCCAGCCGGGCAAGATGATCAGCGCCGTAGGCGGAGTGTGATGATCGCCGACCACGGCATGGTGCGCCCGGCGCCTCGACGGTGTGAGCGCTAGCACGGACCGGTAGACGAAGGGTCCGCAGCTCGATCACATTCCCAACCCGCCTGGGTGCGAGTGTTACGAGCGCCGTTCGCGGCCCGTCTCGCGGCCGAGTGACCGAAGCGTATGCGACGTAGTCGCGAGTCTCGGTTGCTCGGGTGCGGGACTTCTCGGGGCCGTGAACACGCAGCGCCGCAGGCGCTGCAAAAACCAACACGGCATCTTGGGACGAAGGGTCCGCAGCTCGATCACATTCCCAACCCGTCGGGGTGCGAGTGTTACGAGCGCCGTTCGCGGCCCGTCTCGCGGCCGAGTGACCGAAGCGTATGCGACGTAGTCGCGAGTCTCGGTTGCTCGGGTGCGGGACTTCTCGGGGCCGTGAACACGCAGCGCCGCAGGCGCTGCAAAAACCAACACGGCATCTTGGGACGAAGGGTCCGCAGCTCGATCACATTCCCAACCCGTCGGGGTGCGAGTGTTACGAGCGCCGTTCGCGGCCCGTCTCGCGGCCGAGTGACCGAAGCGTATGCGACGTAGTCGCGAGTCTCGGTCGCTCGGGTGCGAGACTCCCGGGGGCCGTGAACACGCAGCGCCGCAGGCGCTGCAAAAACCAACACAGCATCATGGGACGATAGACGGCAGTTTGCCGATACCCATGAGGAGTGGAGTGCCCGCCAGCTTCGCCGACACGACGTTCACCGATCCCGCCCGGATCCGGAACTTCTGCATCATCGCGCACATCGACCACGGCAAGTCGACGCTGGCCGACCGGATGCTGCAACTGACCGGTGTGGTCGAGGAGCGGCAGATGCGTGCGCAGTATCTGGACCGGATGGACATCGAGCGCGAGCGCGGCATCACCATCAAGGCTCAGAACGTGCGGCTGCCCTGGACGCCCCGGACGGGGGAGCAGGCGGGCACCGATTTCGTGCTGCACCTCATCGACACCCCCGGCCACGTCGACTTCACCTACGAGGTATCGCGAGCCCTGGAGGCGTGCGAGGGCGCGATCCTGCTGGTCGACGCCGCGCAGGGCATCGAGGCGCAGACACTGGCCAACCTGTACCTGGCGCTGGACAAGGATCTGACGGTCATCCCGGTGCTGAACAAGATCGACCTGCCCGCCGCGGACCCGGAGCGCTACGCCGCCGAGTTGGCGCACATCGTCGGCTGCGACCCGTCGGACGTGCTGCGGGTCTCCGGCAAGACCGGCGAGGGCGTGGCCGATCTGCTCGACCAGGTGATCGCTCAGGTGCCGCCCCCGGTGGGCGCGGCGGACGCGCCCGCTCGGGCGATGATCTTCGACTCGGTCTACGACACCTACCGCGGCGTGGTCACCTACGTCCGGGTGGTGGACGGCAAGCTGACCCCGCGCGAGAAGATCAAGATGATGTCCACCGGCGCCACCCACGAGCTGCTGGAGATCGGCATCGTGTCGCCGGAGCCGAAGCCGACCCAGGGGCTCGGTGTCGGCGAGGTCGGCTACCTGATCACCGGCGTGAAGGACGTGCGTCAGTCCAAGGTCGGCGACACGGTGACCGGTGCGCGGGGCGGCGCGAGCGAACCGCTCACCGGATATCGCGAGCCGCGTCCGATGGTGTACTCCGGCCTGTATCCGGTGGACGGCTCCGACTATCCCGACCTGCGCGACGCGTTGGAGAAATTGCAGCTCAACGACGCCGCCCTGACCTACACGCCGGAGACCTCGGTGGCGCTCGGGTTCGGTTTCCGCTGCGGCTTCCTCGGCCTGCTGCACATGGAGATCACGCGGGAACGCCTGCAGCGCGAGTTCGACCTGGACCTGATCTCGACCGCCCCGAACGTGGTGTACCGGGTGGAGATGGAGGACGGCGCCGAGCACGTCGTCACCAATCCCTCGTACTGGCCGGAAGGTAAGGTCCGCAACGTCTACGAGCCGGTGGTGAAGTGCACCATCATCGCGCCGAGCGAGTTCATCGGCTCGATCATGGAGCTGTGCCAGTCCCGGCGCGGCGAGCTCGGTGGCATGGACTACCTGTCCGAGACCCGCGTCGAGCTGCGCTACACCATGCCGATGGCGGAGATCATCTTCGACTTCTTCGATTCGCTGAAGTCGCGCACCCGCGGTTACGCGAGCCTCGACTACGAGGAGGCGGGCGAGCAGGAGTCGCAGCTGGTGAAGGTGGACATCCTGTTGCAGGGCGAGGCGGTGGACGCGTTCAGCGCGATCGTGCACCGCGACGCCGCCCAGGCTTACGGCCACAAGATGACCACCAAGCTGCGCGAGCTGATTCCCCGCCAGCAGTTCGAGGTGCCCATTCAGGCCGCGATCGGATCGAAGATCATCGCTCGGGAGAACATCCGCGCCATCCGTAAGGACGTGCTGGCCAAATGCTACGGCGGTGACATCAGCCGTAAACGCAAGCTGCTGGAGAAGCAGAAGGAAGGCAAGAAGCGGATGAAGACGATCGGCCGCGTCGAGGTCCCGCAGGAAGCCTTCGTGGCCGCCCTGTCCTCCGACGCCGCTTCGGACAAGCCGAAGGACAAGAAGTAGCCGGCTGACGGTGGCGGTTCCGGCTTCGCCGCGTTCACGACCGTTGGATCGGGCCGGGTGGCGGTGCCGAGCACAGACTGTGCGGCCGGAAGGCCACCGGGAGTGGGGCTTCCGATCCGATGGCAGGGTTGTGTCGCCCACCACAGTCGTATTCTCCGCATCCCTGGAGAATGTGACAGGCGAGTATTCCCGAAATACTGTTGGGTGATCTTCACTTGGTCGGACCGGCGTGGTGAGTGAGGATGCTGGACAACCGAGAGTGGAGCTTCTATGACGCGGGATCTGCCCTTCGACGACGACACCGAAGGAGCCGAGCGCGCGGGCGATACCGCCTACCGTGTGGCCAACGGCGTTGCGCGGGTCGCGCGGGCGGGTGCCTATGTCACCGGTGGCGCACTGGTGGCCGCCAATGGCGGCGGCGTCCCCGCACAGCCCGGCGAATCCCGTCTCGACAGCTGGCACACCGGTTGGGCGCACAGCACCGATCCCGATCCCGATCAGCCGAGCCCGGTGATCACCTTCCCGGACCCGGTCGTCGGGCCCGCGCCGTTCTCCTCGCACGGCTCGAATGTCCCGATGGCACATGGAAACCCGGTACCGGGACCGGCCAAGCAAGCGCCCGGTTTCGCCCTGCCCGGCACCGGTGCGGGCCCCGCCGCGTCGTCGCCCTCGCCCGGCGACTACAGCGGTACCGACGCGGGCATGCCGTTGCCGACACTGCCCGGCGAGTCGGGCGCGCATGGTATGCGACTGCCGACGCTGTCCGATGAGTCCGGCGCGGACGGTATGCAACTGTCCGGCCACTCCGGAGGCGGCGTCCCCGGGCTCGGTGGCATCCCCGGTGTGGACGGGGACGCCGGGAACGGACTGTCCATCCCGGGGACCGAGAGCCACGCGTCCAACGATTTCTCGCTGCCCGGCGCCCGGTCCGACGCCGCGAACGATCTCGATGCGCCCGGCGGGCACGGTTTCGGCCTGCCCGGTCACGGACTCGGTCCGGCCGGGCACGGTTTCGGCCTGCCCGGCACGAACGGTTTCGTCGCGCCCGGCTCCACCGTCTTCGACCTGCCCGGCCACAGCGGCGCCGATGGGGCGCACGCGGCGGGCGATCCGTTCGACGGTGTCGGTCAGGGCGGCGATCTCGGAATGTTCGTCGGTACCCAGTGGTCGGTCGACTTCGGACTCGGCCCGAACGGGATCTACTTCACCTCCCAGATGAAGGTCGGCGTCGGCGCCGGGCACGTCGGTGATGAGCTCGACGAATTCACCGACTCGCTGGCCGACGGCATCGAAGGCACCGATATCGCTGCTGCCCAGCCCAACGCGCTGAGCCAGGGCCAATCCGGATTGCTCGGTGGGCTCACATCATCGGGTGCGTCCGCCACGCAGACGTCCGCCACGCAGACGTCGGCGGCGTCCGGCGTCGCGCAGTCCGCGGGCGCGCCCGCGGCATCGAGCATCGCGCAGCCGCCGGCCGCGTCGGCGTCGGTCACCCCCACGGTGACGGTCGCGTCGGTGGCCCCTGCCGCCACGGTGCCCGCACCCGCACCCGCGGCGTTCGCCGCGGCACCGGTGGTAGCGGTCACCCCGCTGCAGACCACGATCCAGCCCGACGCCGCATCGACCCCGATCGCGAATGTGCTCGCCGCGCCGGAGGGACCGTCCGTGCTGACCGCTCCCGCTGCGGCCGTCCCCGCGCTGTTCGACGCGGTTCGGCCGACGCCCGCGGTGAAGCCCGCCCCGGTGACCGACTCGCAGCCGCCCCACCCCACCCACTCGCCCGCCTCGACCGTGACACCGCCGACGACGATCGTCAAAACCACACCGACGCCGAGCGTTCCCGGTGACGTGACCGCCCCGTCCGTGCCGAAGACGCCGGATCAGGACGTCACGAAGATTCCGGGCATCACCACGGTGCCGCACGGCGGCGTCACCACCGCACCGGAGGTGCCGACCACCAAGGTCCCGTCGGTCACCCAGACCCCGGCGCCCACGCACGCGCCGACGACCCCGGACGGTGACGTGACCACGCCGGGCGGCGGCACCGGCCGGCCGAGCGCCGGCGGCACGTCGAACAGCACTCATCCCACCAACGACGTACCGACCCACGAGCTGCCCACCGGCGAGATACCGACCGTGAGCAAGCCGCCGTACTCCGCGCCGGACCAGCCGGCCTACACCGCCCCGGCGAACGCACCCACCGTCGAGCCGCACGCTCCGACCTACACCACCCAGGCGCCGATCAAGCCGCCGGTGGTCGATCCCGGTCCGCACAGCATCTCGGCGCCGCTGGCGCTCGACCACCCGGCCGACTCCGTCTACCCCGTCGCCGACTACACCTACGACCACTCCGCACTGGCGTTGTCCTCGGGCGGCGGCCTCTCGGGGGCCCTGTTGCCAGAACCGGGCATAGTGGAAACGCACCACTATGTGTCCGACGCGTCGGACATCTCCCTGATCTAGTAGGGCCGCGCGAGATCGACGACTGCGGGGTGTTCGCAGGGGGTACCAGAACGAAAGTCACCGAGAAGTAAGGAGGAGGGTTGTCTGCCGCTGCCGGGCTGAAGGCCGCGACCCTGAAACATCCGGACGCGATGGCCCCGCTCATTCGGATCCTCGACGAGCTGCGGGAGACGGCCCGATCCGCGGGACGCGAGGATCTCGGCAGCCGGTTGAGCATGGTCCGCGCCAGGGTGAGCGATCCCCGGATCCGGCTCGTGGTCGTCGGTCATCCGAAGAACGGCATGAGCACGCTGGTCAACAGCCTGGTCGGGGCCTCGGTCAGCGCGACGAACAGCGATCTGAGCGTCCCGGTGATCGTCGAGTACGGGCCGGAGCCGACGGCGACGCTGGTGCGGCAGACGGAGTACGGCCGTACCGAACGTCAGTCGGTCGATCCGCTCGATCCCGGTCCCGCGCTGGCCACCCAGGGCGTTGTCCGCGCCGAGTTCACCCAGCCGAGCCCGCTACTCGCCGATGGTGTCGTGGTCATGGACGCACCGGGTGCGCTGGGCGACAACCGCACCACTTGGTCGATGATCGCAGCGGCCGATGCCGTGCTCTATGTCGGCGACGCGGGCGCCGAGCTGACCTTCGAGCAGATCGCCGAGTTGCAGCGCATCCAGCAGATCTGCCCGACCGTGATCTGCGTGCTGAACAAGATCGACGTGTTCCCGCACTGGTCGCGCACCCAGCAGCGCAACCGGGAACTGCTGGACTCGGCGGGGCTCGGCTTCGCGGTGGCACCGGTCTCCGCGGAACTGCACCGGCGGGCCGGGTTGACCGGTGACTACCAGCGCGACATCGAATCCGGCGTGCCCCAGCTGGTCGATCATCTGCGCGACTACGTGGTCGCCCGCGCGGACGTGGTGGCGTTGGAAGCCGCGGTCGGGGACATCCGCGTGGTCTGCGACCATCTCGCGCTGACCCTGCGCACCGAGGCCGAGGCGCTGCACGACCCGCGGCGCCGCGCCGAGATCACCGACCAGCTCGCCCGCGCGCGCGACGAAGCCGACCAGCTGCGCCGGCGCACCGCGAATTGGCAGGTGACGCTGGTCGACGGCGCGACGGAGCTGATGGCGGACATCGAACACGACCTGCGCCATCGCCTGCGCAGCCTGATCCGCGACGCCGAGGCCGAGATCGCCCAGAGCGACCCGGCGCGCCGGTGGAAGGATTTCGGCGCCGACCTGGACGCGCGTATCTGCGAGGCGGTCGAGGAGAACTTCGCCGTGGCGCACTACCGCTCGTTGGAGTTGTCCGAGCAGGTGGCCGCCAAGTTCCCGGCCGACAACCGGACCCCTCCGCTACCGGACCTGCGCTTGGCAAACCCCGGCGAGGTGCTGGAAGCGGTGCAGCCGCTGGAGCCCCTCGAGAGCGCGAAAGCGGGGGTGACCCAGCAATTCCTCACCGGTCTGCGCGGCTCCTACGGCGGCATCCTGATGGTCGGTCTGGCTACCAGCTTGCTGGGCATGTCGCTGGTGAACTGGTACTCGGCGGGCGCGGGTGTGCTACTGGGCGTCAACGCGCTGTGGGACGACCGCAAGAACCGCAAACTGCGCCGCAGGGCCGAGGCCAAGGTGGCGGTGGCCCGCCTGATGGACGACGTGATCTTCCAGGTCGGCAAGGAGTCGCGCAACCGCTTGCGCGCCGTGCAGCGGGTGCTGCGCGACCACTTCACCGACATCGCGACCGAGGTCTCGCGCACCGCGGAGGACGCGCTGCGCTCGGCCGAGGAGAACTACGGGAAGTACGGCGACCGCAGGACGGAGCGGATCGCCGACCTCGAGGCGCAGCTCGGCAATCTGCGCGCGCTGCGCGAGGAGGCCGACGGACTGGTTCCCGCGTAACCCTCTCCCAGCGCGGGTGGGACGGATGCCCGTCTGTATCGGATCGAGGCCCGCAAGGGCCCGGCGGTATCAGACCGGATGACCCTGCGGGGTGTGCGCGGGCTGGAAGCGGCCCGCGTGCCTGGAATGCTCGGCACGGATCACGTGGGTCACGGCGTTGATCAGCGCGAGGTGGGTGAACGCCTGGGGGAAGTTGCCCAAGTGGCGGCCACTGCGCGGATCGATCTCCTCGGCGTACAACCGCAGCGGGCTGGCGAAGCCGAGCAGTCGTTCACACAGGTGCCTGGCCCGCTCGATCTCACCGATCTCGACCAGCGCGGAGACCAGCCAGAAGGAGCAGATGGTGAACGCTCCTTCCGTGCCGCTCAACCCGTCGTCGGTGGTCTCGGTCCGGTACCGCAGCACCAAGCCGTTCTCGGTGAGCCGGTCGGCGATGGCCAGCACGGTCGCGCGCACACGGTCGTCCTCGGGCGGCAGGAAGCGGGTGAGCACCACCAGCAGCAGCGAGGCGTCCAGCGTGTCGCCGCCGTAGACCTGGGTGAACACGCCTTCGGAGGTGACACCGTTGGCCAGGACATCGGCCTTGATCTCTTCCGCGATGGCGTACCACTGCTCGGCGTGGTCGTATTGACCGTGCAGTTCGGCGAGCTTCGCGCCGCGATCCAGCGCCACCCAGCACATCACCTTGGACGAGGTGAAGTGCTGCGGTTCGCCGCGCACCTCCCAGATGCCCCGGTCGGGCTCCTGCCAGTGCTCGATGGCGGCGCGCACCTGGCGGACCAGCAGCGGCCACAGCGTCTCCGGCACCTGCTGGCGCGATTTCACATGCAGGTACACCGCGTCGAGCATGGTGCCCCAGATGTCGTGCTGGTCCTGGTTGTAGGCATTGTTGCCGATGCGCACCGGACGGGACTGGTCGTAGCCGCCGAGATGGTCCAGGATGATCTCGTCCAGCTGCCGCTCGCCTCCGATGCCGTAGAGCACCTGCAGCGGAACGGGCTCCCCGTCCTCGCCGGTCGTCGCGTCGTTGAGGAACGCGAAGAAGTCGTCGGCCTCCCGATCCAGGCCGAGCGTGTACAGACCCCACAGGGCGAAGCTGGCGTCCCGTACCCAGCTGTAACGATAATCCCAATTGCGTTCTCCGCCAGGGCATTCCGGTAGAGACGTGGTGGCGGCGGCCATCAGGGCGCCGGTCGGGGCGTAGGTGAGGCCTTTGAGGGTGAGCGCGCTACGCTGCAAATAGTTGCGCCACGGGTGATCGGGGAACTTGCCGAGCGTGATCCACTGGCGCCAGCATTCGGTGGTCTGCCACATCTTCCCGGCGGCCTCGTCGAAGGTGCGGGGCGCGGGCAGCTCCGACCAGGTGAGCGCGACGAAGACCTCGTCTCCCTCCTTCATCCTGGTGCGGGCGCGCGCCTCCCGGCCCTCGAGCCCGAGGCGCAGATCCGTGGTGAGCACCAGGGTCGGCCCGGCGCTGGGATCGTCGCTGCGCACGGCGGTCGCCTCCTCGTACACCTTGCCGGTGTACTCCCAGCGGGCGCTGGCCCGGTGGTAGTCGAACGCGGGCTCGCAACTCACCTCCAGCTCCACGGTGCCGTTCACGCATTTCACCGTGCGCAGCAGCAGGTGCTCGGCATCCCAGTCCATCGGGGTGCGCCGGTGGGTCTTGCTGCGCTGATCGTTGTTGTGCCAGCGTCCGAGCACCAGCGCGTCGCGCACGATCAGCCAGCCGGTGCCGGTCTGCCAGGTGGTCTCCAGGATCATCCCGCCGGGCAGGTAGCGGCGGGCGGCGGGCACGTTGACGCCGTACGGCCCGACGCGGAAGTGCCCCGCGCTGCGGTCCAGGAGCGCCCCGAAGATGCTGGGCGAGTCCGGCCGTGGCACGCACATCCATTCCACCGCGCCATTGCTGG
Organism: Nocardia aegles; assembly: GCF_052545135.1. NCBI lineage: Bacteria > Bacillati > Actinomycetota > Actinomycetes > Mycobacteriales > Nocardiaceae > Nocardia > Nocardia aegles. The sequence continues at coordinate 35,775 of NZ_JBQWRI010000016.1, read as the reverse complement.
CGACCAGGGCACTCGTCTCGCAGTCGGATAGAAAGGCGTAGTCATCGATCGGCGGGTAGGCGCCGCGGCGGTGGGTTTCGGCCAAGTTGGTCGGCAGGCCGTCGGAGTCGTTGAGAGTGAGGTCATCGGAGGACGCCATACCCCATCTTCGGGCCCATGCGCGCCCGGCGTCCACCGCTCGGCTCTGGCGGCGTACCGACAAGGCGTACCTTCGCTGTGGCCATGCGCGGGGTTGAGGGCGGACTGCGTCCGACAGCACCCACTAGGCTGGAGTCGTGCATAGCATCGCAGGTTGGTGGGACGGCTTCGAGCTGTGGGTGGCGGGACTGCCGTTCATCCCGCAGTTCTTGGTGGTCCTCCTGGGCATGGTCCCGATCAGCTTTGCCATCGCCTACGGGCTCGATCGCGTGCTGCGTGCTGTGCTGCGCATCCTGGATCGCCGGTACGGCGTCCATCCCGCACCGGTACGGCCCGCCCCGGCCGACGCCGCGGTGGTGCTCGAACCCCAACAGGTCGCCGCGGATCGCACTCCCGTGCAGAGCGGGGCGCACTGATGCCTCGGTCCCGGGTTCAGCTCGCCCTCATCGCTCTGCTCGTACTGATCGTCGTCGCCTGGTTGATCACCCGCTGACGGTCAGTTTCCGCCGCCGCGCCAGTCGCCGAACCGCTTGCCGAGCTTCGCGACCGTGTCGCCTACCTCGTGGGCGACCGTGCTCGCCGCCGCGCCGACATCCCGGCCCAGCGTGCGCACGGTACGGATGAGCGGATCCTCGGACTGGTCGAAGTTCGTGCGGTAGGTGCGGGCGGCGGACTTCATCTCGTCGGTGATCCGGGTGGCGCGATCCTGGTCCCGGCGCGGATAGTCGCCCGCGAGCACGCGGTCGTAGTCGCCGCTCTGGATCCAGCGGCGTAGTTCGGCCGCGCGCAGCACGGAAAACGGGTGACTCTGCAACTCCAGGTTGAGCAACTTCAGCACGCCGTCGCGCAGATCGCCGGACCGCTCGTAGTCGTCGGCCTGGGCCAGGAACGCCCCGTGATTCATCTCCTTCACCCAGGCGCCTCCGGCCGTCTTCATGTACACGCGGACCGAAGCGTCGACATCCTGCCCGCACAGCAGCCCGGCCCGGTCGCCGGACAGCTCGGACTTGCGGCTCCACTCCATCAGGGCCGCGACGATGCCGCGCAGCGCCCAGCCGCCGACGGGCACCCAGCCGACGCTCGCCGAGACGCGCAGCAGGTGCATCAGCATCGTGCGATACACCGCGTGGCCGGACATCGCGTGCCCGAGTTCGTGGCCGATCACGAAGCGCAGTTCCTCGGTGTCCATCAACTCGAGCAACCCGGTGGTCAGCACGGTGAACGGGCGGTCCATGCCGATGGTGAGGGCGTTCACCTGCGGGCTCTGCAACACGAACAGCTCCGGCGTGGTGGGGGCGTCCAGGATCCGCACGCAATCCTCGCGCAGGTGGTGCAGGGTGCGGAACTGCCGCTCGTCGACCCGTACCGCGGTGGCCAGATACAGCAGCCGGTGCTGGCGTTCCTGCAGCAAACCCGACAGTGTGCGCAGCACCACATCGAACCCCGTCAGTGACCGCAGGGTGACCAGGGCGGTGCGGTCGGCGGGGTGCTCCCACGTGCGGGTGCTGATGCCGGGGAACGCCGTGCGGACGCGATCCGGGCTGGTGGTCATAGGACGAAACCCCCCTCTTCCTGGGCTCTTCGATTCGAACTCCGCGTTGGGCTCTGCTACAGTCTGCCCGTGTCTTCGAGCGCTGTCCCGCAGGTCCGCCATGAATTGGCGTTGATCGCTGTCGGTGACCTCGCGGTCGCGGACGTCTACTGTCGCTGATCGGCGACCCGGCACATCCGCGTTCGTTTGTCAGCAGACCGGCGCGCTTCTCGCGGATGTGCTTTCGCTTTCCAGCGGCCCCTTGTGGTCGTAGTCGCGCCGCTGCCGTATCGCCCGATCGGCGGGTCTGCCGAATCGAAAAAGATGGTCGCCGCCACCGATGAATTCCCGGACAACTGGCGGTCCGCACGAAAGGTTCCACCCCGATGGCTCGCAAATCCTGGCTTTCGCCGCGTCGACGCTACAGCGCCGTTGCTCTGGCCGCCCTCGCGGCGGTCGCGCTGACCGCGTGCGGCGGTGGAGCCAGCGACACGGTCGGGGGAGGCGCTTCCGACGGCAGCGGCGGCACCCTGAACCTCTACGCCTACGCCGTGCCGAAGCCCGGCTTCGACAAGGTGATCCCGGCGTTCAACAAGACCGAACAGGGCAAGGGCGTCCAGATCCAGCAGTCCTACGGCGCCTCCGGCGACCAGTCCCGCAAGGTGAAGGACGGCGCCGAGGCCGACGTGGTGAACTTCTCGGTCGAGCCGGACATCACCCGCCTCGTCGACGCGGGGCTGGTGGACGCGAGCTGGAACGCCGACGCCACCAAAGGCATCCCGTTCGGCTCGGTGGTCGCGATCGTCGTGCGCAAGGGCAACCCGAAGGGCATCAAGGATTGGGACGACCTGCTGAAGCCGGGCGTCGAGGTGGTCACGCCGAACCCGTTCAGCTCCGGTTCGGCCAAGTGGAATCTGCTCGCGCCGTACGCGGCGAAGAGCGACGGCGGCAAGAACCCGCAGGCGGGCCTGGACTACCTGAGCAAGCTGGTCTCCAAGGAGCACGTGAAGGTGCAGCCCAAGTCCGGCCGCGAGGCGACCGAGACCTTCCTGCAGGGCACCGGTGACGTCCTGCTGAGCTACGAGAACGAGGCGATCTTCTCCGAGCGCAACGGCGATCAGATCGAGCACTTCGTCCCGCCGGTCACGTTCAAGATCGAGAACCCGGTCGCGGTGCTGAAGAACAGCAAGAACCAGCAGAAGGCCGTCGCCTTCCGCGACTTCCTGTTCACCACCGAGGGGCAGAAGGCCTGGGCCGCCGCCGGTTTCCGCCCGGTCGATCCGAAGGTCGCCGCCGACTACGCCAAGGACTTCCCGACCCCGCAGAAGCTGTGGACGATCGCCGACCTCGGCGGCTGGAAGACCGTGGACAAGGAACTGTTCACCCCGAACACCGGCTCGGTCGCGGTGATCTACGACCAGGCGACCAAGTAACGGGTGACCCCCGTTACACGCGATACTGGACGATTGTGATTACGAGCAGTAACGCCGGGACCGCGCAGGCAGACGGTCCCGGCGTCCCCGAACCCGCGCGCCGGGAACGCCGCTGGAACTGGTCGTGGCTGCGCGTGACCGGCTCGGTGGGCCCGCTCGGCATCGCCACCGCGGTGCTGTGGCTGAGCATCATCGTGCTGTTGCCGCTGGCGGCGCTCACCGTGACGAGCTTCGAGGACGGGTGGTCCGGTTTCTGGGACGCCGTCACCGCGCCCGCCGCGCTGGACTCGCTGCGCATCACGGTGCTGGTCTCGGTGGTGGTGGCGGTGATCAACGTGGTGATGGGCACGCTGATCGCCTGGGTGCTGGTCCGCGACCGGTTTCCCGGCAAAGGTGTGGTCAACGCGCTGATCGACTTGCCGTTCGCGCTGCCGACCATCGTCGCCAGTATCGTGCTGCTCGCGCTGTACGGTCCGCAGAGTCCGATCGACGTGCATTTGAACGCCACCCAGCCGGGCTTGGTGGTCGCGTTGGCGTTCGTCACGCTGCCGTTCGTGGTGCGTTCGGTGCAGCCGGTGCTGATCGAGGCCGACCGCGAGGTGGAGCAGGCCGCGCTCTCGCTGGGCGCGAACAACTGGACCACGTTCCGCAGGATCGTGCTGCCCGCGCTGACGCCCGCGATCATCAGCGGCGGCGGACTGGCCTTCGCCCGTGCGATCGGCGAGTACGGTTCGGTGGTGCTGATCGGCGGCGCGATCCCGCGCAAGACCGAGATGGCCTCCCAGTACATCCAGAAGCAGATCGAGATCGATCGGCCGGTGAACGCGGCGGCCGTGTCGGTCGCGCTGCTGGCCATCTCGTTCGCGACGCTGCTGGTCCTGCGACTGCTCGCCGAACGCAGCGCGCGCAAGGAGCAGGCGACCCGATGACACACGATCGCGCACAGCGCCTCGCGTCGCCGGGGTGCGGGAACTCACCTGGGACGGAGCGGGGTAGATGAAACTGCATCCGCTGACTCGGATCTCGTTGCGGACGGTGGCGCTCGGCTACTTGTTCGTGCTGCTGCTCCTGCCGCTGATCATCATTCTGTGGCGCACGTTCGAGCGGGGGATCGGCGCGTTCATCGACTCGATCACCACGCCTGCGGCGGTCTCGGCGTTCCAGCTCTCCCTGCTGATCGTCGCGATCACCGTCCCGGTGAACGTGGTGTTCGGCATCGTGACGGCGCTCGCACTGGTGCGTGGAAAGTTCCCGGGCCGCAATCTGGTTCAGGGCATCGTCGACCTGCCGTTCGCGGTCTCGCCCGTGGTGGTCGGCGTCTCGCTGATCCTGCTCTGGGGCGCGGGCGGCTGGTTCGGCGGCCTGGAAGACGTGGGCTTCAAGGTCATCTTCAACCTGCCGGGCATGGTGATCGCCACCATCTTCGTCACACTGCCGTTCGTGGTGCGCGAAGTCGAGCCGGTGCTGCACGAGATCGGCGACGACCAGGAACAGGCCGCGGCCACCCTGGGCGCGTCGAAGTGGCAGACCTTCTGGCGGATCACGCTTCCCGCGATCCGCTGGGGCCTGACCTACGGCGTGGTGCTCACGGTGGCCCGCGCGCTCGGCGAGTTCGGCGCCGTGATCATGGTGTCCTCCGCGCTGCCCGGCAAGTCGCAGACGCTGACGCTGCTCGTGCACGGCCGGTACATCAACGACCACAACACCTTCGGCGCCTACTCCGCCGCGACCTTGCTGATGGGCATCGCGCTCGTCACCCTTCTGCTGATGACCCTCCTCGAACGTAAGCGGGGCACAAAGTGATCACCGTGACCAACGCGAACAAGAACTACGGTACGTTCGCGGCCCTCGACGACGTCAGCCTGGAGATACCCTCCGGCGAGCTCACCGCGTTGCTGGGTCCGTCGGGCTCGGGAAAGTCGACGCTACTGCGCTCGATCGCCGGACTGGAGTCGCTGGACTCCGGCGTGGTCAGCATCGCAGGGCGCGATGTCACCCGGGTGCCGCCGCAGAAGCGCGACATCGGCTTCGTGTTCCAGCACTACGCGGCGTTCAAGCACATGACCGTACGCGACAATGTGGCGTTCGGCCTGAAGATCCGCAAGCGCCCGAAGAACGAGATCGACAAGCGCGTCGACGAATTGCTCGGCATCGTGGGACTGGACGGCTTCCAGCACCGCTACCCGGCTCAGCTGTCGGGCGGCCAGCGCCAGCGTATGGCGCTGGCTCGAGCGCTCGCCGTCGATCCGCAGGTGCTGCTGCTCGACGAGCCGTTCGGCGCGCTGGACGCAAAGGTCCGCGCCGACCTGCGGACCTGGCTGCGCAGACTGCACGAGGAGGTCCACGTGACCACCGTGCTGGTCACCCACGATCAGGAGGAAGCGCTCGACGTCGCCGACCGGATCGCGGTGATGAACGCCGGCCGCATCGAACAGATCGGCACTCCGGAGGACGTGTACGACCGGCCGGCCAACGAGTTCGTCATGTCGTTCCTCGGCGCGGTGGCCCGGCTCAACGGACACCTGGTGCGGCCACATGACATTCGCGTCGGCCGGGACCCCGGCATGGCGCTGGCCGAGCACGAGGGCACCGCCGACTCCGCGGGCGTCACCAGGGCGACGGTCGAGCGCGTGGTGCGTCTCGGCTTCGAGGTGCGCGTGGAGTTGCGCAACGCCGCAACCGGCGACCTGTTCGCCGCGCAGGTCACCCGCGGTGACGCCGAAGCGCTGCGGCTGTCGGGCGGTGAGACGGTCTACGTCCGCGCCACTCGCATCCCGGAATTGCCTGCCCACTGAACGATTCGGTGGCCGATCGCATACCCGGTCGGCCCGCGGGAGTGTAGCGCCGAGAAGTTGCTGCGCTCCCGGCATCGCCGTGGCCACTGCCGTCCCGCCGCGCCGCGCAACGGTTGCCGGCGGCGCGGTCGGTCGCGCGCTGGTAGGACGGCTGTAACCACATCAGACCGACTCGGACCGGTGCCCGTAACTGTCCACGATCGCCGCCGTCCCGCTGCGCCGGACAATTGGCTAATTGTCGGCATCGCACTGTTTGGATCCGTCAAGGAAAGTCTCCCCATGTGGAGCGCTATCGCCAGCTGAGGTGCGGACCGGTGATCGGAATCCGGCAAACTCCCACCGGGCACGATCTATCCTCGCGTGTCGCAAGGAAATCCGACTGGACGGCATGTGTAGCGCTGGTCGGCCAGGTGAGGGCGCCGAAGCTCGCGGGAACGAGTTCGGCGGGGCACAGGCGGCGTGCGGACAATCGGTTGTCCGGACTTGGCACGAAGATCACGGAGTGGTTGCCTAAACGGCGTTCGAAGCAAATCGGCACGGCGATCGGGTGGATTGCGATGGCGGTTGGTCTCGGGTTGAGCATCGGTACGGTGAACACGGTTTCCGTTCTCGCGGAGGAAGGTTCGGCCAAGGCTCCGCCGGGGCGACGCAAAACGCAGCGGGCGCAGACCATCACGCGCCGCACCACGCTGACCTTCGACAGCACCGGCGTGGCCAGGGTCGGCATGATTCCCCGGCACGGCCGCGCGGTCACCGAATTCGCCGACCTCACGCAGCGTTCCAGCACGTGGGCGCGGGTGGGCAATCGTGCGCTGGCCCCGGCGGATCTCGTCGCGGCGGTGGCGAAGTCTCTGATCGACGAGGTGCGACAGGATCATCCGGACTGCGGAAGCGGGCTCGGCATCGCGGTGACCTATCCGGCCCGCTACGCCGACGAGCAGGTGGACGCGTTGCGCGCCGCGCTGGACGGCGTGGATCTCACGCAGGTGGCGCTGGTGGCCGAACCCGTGGCGGCGGCGGCGTGGCTGGAGGCCGACCGCGGTCCGCTCGTGCCCGGTCTCACCCTCGTCTACGACCTCGGCGGCGCCGGGCTCGATGTCACGTTGGTCCGGGTCGGGGCGGGATGTCCGCGCAATCCGATCGTCGGCGTCTCGCTGCGGTCGACGGAATTCGGTGGACGCGCGTTCGGCGCGTTGATCGCCGCGCACGCCCGACCGGGGCTGCCCGCTTCGTCGGTCACCGAATCCGTCGCGGACACCATCGCAGGCGAACTGCGCGTCCGGCATGTGCGGGAATCGCTCGAACTCGTCTACCGCTGCTTGCGGGTCGCGGACGTCACCATGGCCGACGTCGACCGCGTCCTGGTGGTGGGCGGGGCGGCGCGACCGGCCGAGGTGGCCCAGGTCCTGGCCGCGGAGCTGGCCCGGCCGGTGATCGCCGCCGCGGATCCGGAGCGGACCACCGCGGACGGCGCCGCGATCCTCGGGCGGAGGGCGGCGGCCGCGGCGGAGGCGGCGGCCGAATTGCGCCGGGTTCGTCGTCGGCGGGTTCGTCGTCGTGCCGCTACGCGGGCCCTGATGTTGTCGCGCCGGACCAGGCGCCGATTGGGCCGGGTGGTTGTCGTCACGAGTATGTCGGCAGCGTGGGGTTTCGGAACCTCGATCCTTGCGGTCGGTGACGGGGTGCTGGTGAGTTAGGCCCCGGAGCCGGCCGCGATGAACAAGGGCCGTCCGGCGGTGCGCGTGATGAGGGCGCCATCGCCGGACGGCCCTAGCAACTGCTGGGTTGACGTTACTCTCCGTTGGTGTAACCATGGGATACAGTTAAATAGTCCTATCGAGGAGAGGCGGTGACGACGATGTCCGCAGCCGTGACACCAGCTGTCGATCCCGATCTGAAGAAGGCGCAGGAGTACGCCGCGAAGCTGCTGCTGCTCTCCGAGGGATCGGTCGACAAGCACTTCGATCCGTTCGAGGACATCGACTGGGACGATCCGGACTTCGCCGCCGACGCGGGGGAAGAGCGCTGGATCCTGCCCGTGTCCGCCGACACGATGGCCCGCCACCCCTGGTACCAGGCGCTGTCGACCGAGCGGAAGATCGCGATAGGCAAGTACCGGCAGGCGAATATCGCCAAGGTCGGCCTGCAATTCGAGTCGATCCTGATCAGCGGCATGGTCATTTACAACGCCGGCCTGCCCAACGGCTCGCCGGAGTTCCGGTACTGCTCCCACGAGATGATCGAGGAGCACAACCACACTCTGATGTTCCAGGAGATGGTCAACCGGATCGGGCTGGACGTGCCGGGTATGGGCCCGCTGGTCAGCAAGCTCGAGTACGTGGGCGCGGCCGTCGCGGCCCGGTTCCCGAACCTGTTCTTCATGGCGGTGCTGGCCGGTGAGGAGCCGATCGACCACATCCAGAAGCAGATCCTGCGCTCGGGCGACGAGGTGCACCCGATCATGCGCGGCGTGATGGCGATCCACGTCGCCGAAGAGGCGCGGCACATCTCGTTCGCGCACGCGTTCCTGAACAACCATGTGCCGCAGGCGAAACCCGCGCAGAAGTTCATCCTGTCGCTGGCCATGCCGATCGTCATGTGGATCCTCGGTCGCGCGATCGTCACCCCGCCGCGGTCGTTCTTCACGGAGTTCGACATCCCGGAGAAGGTTCGCAAGGAACTGTTCTACGGTTCGAAGGAGGCCAAGCAGGCCTTCAGCGCCTACTTCTGCGACGTGCGCGCCCTGGCCGAGGACATCGGGTTGATGAACCCGGTCGCCAAGGCCGTCTGGAAAGCGCTCGGCATAGACGGCCCGGGTAGCCGGTACCGGTCGGAGCCGCTGCGCGCCGCGAGCGACGCCGCCTGAGTCGGATGCCCTACGTCGTCACCCAATCCTGTTGCAGCGACGCGTCCTGCGTGTACGCCTGCCCGGTGAACTGCATTCATCCCACGCCCGACGAACCGGACTTCCGGACGGCGGAGATGCTGTACGTCGACCCCAAGGCGTGCGTGGACTGCGGCGCCTGTGCCACCGCGTGCCCGGTCGACGCCATCGTGTCAGCGCACAAGCTGACCGCTGAGCAGAAGCCGTTCATCGAGATCAACGCCGATTTCTACCGGCAGGCGCGGCCGCGCCCCCTGCTGGCGCGACCGGTGCCAGCGGCACGGATCCACACCGAACGCACGCCGCTGCGGGTGGCCATAGTCGGCTCGGGGCCGTCGGCGATGTACGCCGCCGACGAACTGCTGACCCAGCCGGACGTGTCGGTGACGGTGTTCGAGCGGCTGCCGCTGCCCTACGGGCTGGCCCGGTACGGTGTCGCGCCGGACCATGACAAGACCCGCGGGGTCGGCGAGCTGTTCGACGTCATCGCGGCGCAGCCGGGGTTCGGTTCGTACTCGAGCGTCGAGGTGGGTGGGCACATTTCGCATACCGAACTGCTCGACCACTTCCACGCCGTGATCTACGCGATCGGCGCGTCGTCGGATCGCACGCTCGGCATCCCGGGTGTGGGCTTGGCGGGCACCGTGTCGGCCACCGACTTCGTCGCCTGGTACAACGGTCATCCGGACTACGCCGACCGTGCCTTCGGCCTGTCCCGCCGACGTGCCGTCATCGTCGGCAACGGCAATGTCGCGCTCGATGTCGCGCGCGTGCTCACCAGCGACGCCGCGGCGCTGACCGGCACCGACATCGCGCCGTACGCGCTGCGGGCGTTGCGCGCGAGCAAGATCGAGGAGGTGGTCGTGCTCGGGCGGCGCGGTCCGCTCGAATCCGCCTTCACCGTGCCGGAATTCGTCGGCCTGCTCGGGTGTGACGTGGACATCGTGATCGAGGGCGAGCTGCCGGAGTGCGGCGCGGAACTGCCCTTCCATGTCGAGCAGAAGCTGCGGCTGCTGCACAGCGTGCGCACCCGGCCGGTGGGGGAGCGCAAGCGCATCGTGTTCCGGTATCGTGCCGCGCCCACCGAGATACTCGGCACCGAGCGGGTGACCGGTCTGGAAATCGGCCGCACCGCGCTGGTCGCCGATTCCGACGGCCGCGTCAGCGCCGTCGCGACCGGGCAGACCGATCGACTGGACGCGGGGCTGGTGCTCACCTCGGTCGGCTACCGCGGTGTCGCGGTGCCCGGCGTGCCGTTCGACGAGCAGGCCGCGGTGATCCCGAACCAGGACGGCCGGGTGCTGGAGCGCGCGGGCGGCCCCGTGGTCACCGGTACTTACGTGACCGGCTGGATCAAGCGCGGGCCTACCGGCTTCATCGGGACCAACAAGTCCTGTGCGCAGGAGACGGTGCGGCAGCTGGCCACCGACTTCAACGCGGGCCGGCTGCCCGAACCCATCGGCACCGCAGCGGAATTGGATCGGCTGGTGCGACTGCGGCAGCCCGCGGTTCGCGCCGGGGGAGCGGTGGAAGCTCGTCCCGGCTGGGTCCGCCGCTTGCTGGCGCGCGCCTGAACGGACTCCGCCTCGAGGTAGCCCGGCCGCGCCGATATCTCGAGGCGGTCCCATGTCCGGAGGTCGCCGTGCGGTGTCGGCGCCCCGAGAGGTGCGGGGCTGGCAAGGATCTGGTTATCTACCAGTCGCGCAGTGCGTTCTTAGTGTGGCAAACCGGCGAAAGGTCGGGTTGTTCACCCGATATCGAGATCGCTGTTCGGTAGCGGGAAGGTCGTTGACTCAGCGAGATTCGTGGTGTCGAGTGGGCTGAACGCACGTACTTACTCGCATTTACCTGGCAATTCGGACGACTATTGCGGCCGGGTTGAACAATCCATATCAATTGCGCATCCATGCGGACGCGAAACAGCTAACCTGTGGTGGCTGTTTGGAAGACGACCGCGGCCACAGGGGAACGCCATGTGCTGGACGTGGTCACGGTGCGTTGACGGGATAGCGAATGACGACAGGTCTGGGTTTCAGCATCGGTGCAGTGAATTCCGTGACGGCTTCGGTCAGCGCGGATCGGCCACGACCGGTGGTGCGATCTCGGCGCACCGCGGTGACCTTCGACAGCGCGGGTGGGCTGCGCCTGGGCGGGATCGCGCAATTCAGCACGGCAGTCACGGATTTCGCCGATCTGAGCCGTGATCCGGAAGCGGTGATCATCGGCGGTCGCATCTGGTCGCCGGCGAATCTGGTCGCCGCGGTGGTCAACGAGCTCAGGGCCCTCGAGCCGGCCGCGTCGGACGCCGGCGTCGTCACCACTTACCCGGCGGTCTATTCCGGCAAGCAGGTCGCGTTGCTGCGCCAGGCACTGGACCTATCCGGGGCGGGAGACGTGCTGCTGGTGCCCGAACCCATCGCGGCGGCGGAGTGGCTGGAGCACGAACACGGCCCGCTGGAGACCGATTTCGTCTTGATCTACGACCTCGGCGGCACCAGCCTCGACGTGAGCATCGTGCGCGTCGGCCCGGACTGGGACAACCATCCGATGATCGGAAAGCCCGCGCGTTCCCACGACTTCGGTGGCCGACCGCTGGGGTCGATGATCGCGCGGTACGCCCCGGACATGTCATCGGCCGGACTGTCGATGACCTCCATCGTCGATATCGACGGATTGCGCACCGCCCATGTGCAGGACTCGCTCCAATTGGTCCGCGATTGTGTGCGTGAGGCGCACATCACGCTGTCCGATATCGGCCGCGTTCTGCTGGTGGGCGGCGCGTCCCGGCCCGCGGAGGTGGCCCGGACGCTCGCCGAACTCGGCCGCCCCGTAGTGATCTCGGCCGATCCCGGTCAGACGATCGCCGCGGGCGCCGCCCTGATGGCGGCGCGCATCACGGCGCTCGGCGCGTCGGACCGCCGATCCCACGCGCCTCGCGTCGCGGTGTTCTCCAGCGCCGCGGTGGTCTCCGCGGTGGCCATGTCGGCGGTCACGGTCTTCGGCGGCCCCACGGTCCCCGAGCCGGCACCGATGCTCGAGCGTCTTCCGGAGATCAGCGTGCCGGCCGACGGTGTGCTGGGCGACCTCGGCGGCGAGCGCCTCGCCGGTGCCCGGTCGGGGATGGTCGTGCCCGCCGCCTGGACCTCGGGGCGGGCGCTCCCCTCGCTCCTCTCGGAGTCGACCTCCAGCTATACCCGATTCATCACGCCGGTTCCGCGCGGCGCCGGTTATGGTCCGTCGGTGGCCGAGTCGCGGATCGGCTCCCACAGTGATCCGCGAAACCGCTGCGTCCCTGGGAACTTGCGCTATCGAGGATATGGCGATCCCGCCTATTTCGTGAATCCACTGCCGTTCGGCCCGGTCCTGCCGCCGGTGCCGGCAGACATCACCCAGCCTCCCGTTCCCGGGCAGGCGCCGGCTGCTGGTCTACCGCTGCCAGGACCGGAGTCGGGGCCGAACCCGCCCGCGCCTGGTCGAATATCCGCTCCGGGCACGCCGGCGGGAGCGCCGGGTCCCACTGGTCCGGCACAGCGGAATGGGTCGAAGCCGGTGGAGCCCGGTGGGACGCCGGGGAACTCCGCGGGAAGTCCGTCGCCCGGAACGTCCGACTCGCCGGGTGCCGGTACGGCATCGGGCGAGCATGTCGAGCCCGCCGCATCGGGTTCGTCCTCGTCCGGAACAGCGAGCGCCGCCGGGTCGTCGTCCGACGGAACATCCACCGGCGAAACGCCGCCCGGGGCAAGCGCTTCGAGCGGTGGTGCGCCGAATGATTCCACCGCGCACGGACCGTCCGACGACTCGCCGGGCGAGTCGACCGGTGGATCGCCGTCGGGAGGGTCGTCCGGGAACTCCACGGCACACGGTGCGTCCCCGGCCGGTTCGGCGGGCAGCTCGTCGTCGGACGGGCCGGCGAGAAAGCCCTCGCCCCATGGCTCGTCCTCGTCGGCCGGCGATTGGTCGACCGGCGGCTCGGCATCGAGCGGGCGTCCGGGCGGCGCGGCGTCGGCGGGTGGCCACCGGGGCGGGAACTCCTCGGGCGCTTCGTCCTCCAGCGGCTCGCCGGGCCGGTCCGGCTCGATCGGCGGGGCGTCGGGAAGCGGGTCGTCCAGAGGAGGCGCCGGTGGTGCGGGCGGAGGCGGAGGGCGAGGTCGATAGCGGCGCCGGTCCGGGCGGCGAATCGTCAGGTGCCGGTGCGGATCTGGGCGCGCCGAATTCGGCGGCGGGGCACGGCGGCGCGGGGGCACAATGGATTGATGGCTGCCGGGGGTCCCCAGCTGATCGCGCTGGACGTGGACGGGACGATGCTGGTTACGGGAACACCGATCAGCGAGCGAGTGGCCGCGGCGGTGCGCGCGGCCGTGTCGGCGGGTGCGCATGTCGTAGTAGCCACCGGACGCACGCTGCTGGCCACCCGTCCGGTGCTCACCGAACTCGGTCTGCGCGAGGGGCATGCCCTGTGCTCGAACGGCGCCGTGCACATCGACGTGGCCAGGGGTGAACCGGTGACGATCCAGTCGTTCGACCCCGCGCCGGCGATCACCGCGTTACGCGCGCTGTTCCCGGCGATGATCTTCGCCGTGGAGAAGGTCGGCATCGGCACCTGGGCCACGGGAGCGAGTCCCGGCGAATTCTCACTCGGCGAATACCTGCTCGTCGATCACCACGCGTTGAGCAGCGAACCGACGCCGCGACTGAACGGCTGGTTGCCGGACGGTTCGCTGGAGGAGATGCTGCTGGCGCTGCGTTCCTTGCGCGTACCGGGTGCGAGCTGGGTGCACGGCGAGTTCGGGCCGTGGCTCACCGTTTCCCGCCAGGGCGTGTCGAAAGGCTGGGCGCTGGAACAACTCCGCACCGCCCTCGGCGTCCCGGAGGAAGCGACGCTGGCCATCGGTGACGGCTACAACGATCGGGACATGCTGCGCTGGGCAGCGCATTCGGTCGCGATGGCGAACGCGCCCTCGGACATTCGCGACCTCGCGGACGAAGTCACCGGCCACGTCCTCGACGACGGCGTCGCCACCGTCCTGGAACGATGGTTTCGTCCCTGACGCTGCGATCGAGCGGGATGCCATCCGGCGCGCCCGGCTACTCGGCCGGCGAGCCGTTGATCAGGTAGTCCAGGTAAGAGCCGGGAATCGGGCACAGTTCCACGCCTTCGGCGTCCACGATGTGCGGCCGGATGGTACCGGTGGGGGTGATCTCGGGGCTTTCGATCAGCACTGTTGTCGTGCCGGGAAGGGCGAGGAACTGCACCGCGAAGGGCATGGCGGTGGCCAGTTCGAGCAGCGTGGTGTAGTACGACGAGCGATGCGCGTGGTCTTCGAAGCACTCGACCGACCAGCCGGAGAAGTCCGGGTCGTCGGTCGCGGCGCGGGCCAGCACCAGCACCGGTGATTCGAGCCCGCACGACGAGACGACCGCCTGCTGGTCTTCGCCGGGAAAGTCCAGACGATCCGCCAAACCGACACCGGCGGCGACTTCGCGCTGGTACCACACATCGCGCAGGGTGCGGTCGACCTGCTCGGTCCAGGTCTGCGCATCGGTGCGTTCGGCGAGCCCCAATGTGCCGTCGTCGCGGCCGCGCACCCGGACCAGATTCCAGCCGATCCGGATCGTCTCGCCGGGCTGGTAGCGCGTGCCTGCCGCGACGGTGGACTCCAGATACGACAGCAGCCAGTTCTCCATGCCGGGCAGTTGCGGCTCGGTGAACTGGACGGTGAACTCGGGATGTCCGTGGCCGGCGCAGGAGGTGGTGCGGAACGACTCGGCCATGTCACATTCCTAGCATGCGGCAACGTCACTCGGACGCTCGCGCCCGGGAGAACGTCCGGTCAGGCCGAGAGCGCGCGCGTATCCGCGATCGCGGCGTGGAAACGATCCAGGACGACGTCGGTGAGCGCCGGATGCGCACCGAGCACATCGGCATGGAGGGCTTCCGGCGCCGTGTGGACGAGGCGATCGGTCAGCAATCCGGGTGCGAGGAACCAGGGAGCGACCAGCACATGGTGCGCGCCGCGAGCGCGCAGTCGCGCGATCGCCTCGGTGACCGACGGTTCGGTGGTCGCGAAGCAGATCTCGGTTCGCCAGCCGGTGCGGGCGGACAGGCGGGTGGCTACCTCGGCGGTCCGGGCGTTGGCCGCCGCCGACGACGATCCGACCGCCGCCACCGCGACGCCGAGGCGCCGATCCGCGAAGGTGTGCCCGGCACCGGCGGCGAGGACGCGGTCGCGCAGCGCACCGACCAGTCCGGCGTCCACACCGAGTACGTCGGCTTGGGTCAGGCGCAACCCGGGATGGCGGGCGCGGGCCGCGGCGAGCAGACCGGGCAGATCGACCCTGGCGTGAAAGGCGCTGCCGAGCAGCAGGGGTGTCACCACCGCATGCGTGTGGCCCTCGGCGGCGACGGCATCCACGACCTGTTCGACCGAGGGGGCGGTGAGATCGAGAAACGCTGTCCGGACGTCCAGGTCCGGCCGAGCGGCGGCGACGGCGCCGACCACCTCCGCGACGGTGGCCGCCGACCGCGGATCGCGGCTGCCGTGGGCCACCGCGATCAGCGCAGTCGCGCGCGCCGCGCTCCCGCCGAGTGCGGCCGGATGGCCGACCCGGGAACTCGCGGACCCCGAACGGCCCGCCGGGGCGACGGCGCCCAGGACCGGCGGGGCGCCGAACAGGGCTCGCGACACCGCCACCTCAGGCCCCGGTACCGACTTCGACGGCGGTCAGCACGTCGCCGACCAGACCGGCCGCCAGCGTGTTGCCGCCCGCCGGGTCGATCAGCAGGAAGCTGCCGGTGTGCCGGTTCTGCCGGTAGTCGTCGGCCGCGATGGGCTCGGCGACCCGCACCGAGATGCGCCCGATGTCGTTGAGCTCCAGCGAGGCGGGGTCGGGGTCGGCCGCGAGGCGCTGCTCGTCGAAGCGCTCCAGCAGGGTGCCGACGATGGCCTGGGTGGTCCGGGTGCCGTGCTTGAGCAGCAGTCGCGCGCCGGGACGCAGCGGCTTGTCGCCCAGCCAGCACACGGTGGCGTCGAAGGCGTCGATCGGCTCGGGCGCGTCGGCGACCGAGGCGATGATGTCGCCCCGCGAGATGTCGACGTCGTCGGCCAGGATGAGCGTGACACTGCGTCCGGTCTGCGCCACCGCGAGTTCGCCATCGGGGGTGTCGATGCGCTCCACGGTGGTGCGGATGCCCGACGGCAGCACCACGACCTCGTCGCCGGGAGCGACCGCGCCCGCGGCGATCTGTCCCGCGTAGCCACGGTAGTCGGGGTATTCGGCGGTGCGCGGCCGGATCACGTACTGCACCGGGAACCGCAGGCCCAGTTGGTGATCGCCGGTGCTGTCGGCGTCGACCGGTACCGATTCCAGGTGCTCGATCAGCGACGGACCGTCGTAATAGGGGGTGTTGTCCGACCGGGTGGCGATGTTGTCGCCGTGCAGCGCCGAGACCGGGATCTCGAGCACGTCCGCACTCGACCAGCCCAGCGTCGCGGTGAGCTCGTTGAACTCCGCGGAGATGGCGGCGAACACGGCCGCGGCGTCGTCCACCAGATCGATCTTGTTCACCGCGAGCACCAGTTTCGGCACACCGAGCAGCGCGAGCACGGCGGCGTGCCTGCGGGTCTGCTCGATGACGCCCTTGCGGGCGTCGACGAGCAGGATCACCAGTTGCGCGGTGGACGCGCCGGACACGGTGTTGCGGGTGTACTGCACGTGCCCGGGGGTGTCCGCGAGCACGAAAGAGCGGCGCGGAGTAGCGAAGTAGCGGTAGGCGACATCGATGGTGATGCCCTGCTCGCGTTCCGCGCGCAACCCGTCCACGAGCAGCGAGAGATCCGGAGTGGCGAGACCTTTGTCCACCGACGCGCGGGTGACGGCGTCGATCTGGTCGGCCAGAACGGATTTCGTGTCGTAGAGCAGGCGTCCGACCAGAGTGGACTTGCCGTCGTCGACAGAACCGGCGGTGGCCAGCCTCAATAGGTCGGACATGTCAGAAATAACCCTCTCGTTTGCGGTCTTCCATCGCGGCTTCGGAGACGCGGTCGTCGCCGCGGGTCGCGCCACGTTCGGTCAGTCGGGACGCGGCGACCTCGGCGAGGATCGCCTCGTTGTCGGCCGCGTCGGAAAGAATGGCGCCGGTGGAGGACCCGTCGCCCACGGTGCGGTAGCGCACCGATCTGGTCTCCAGCACCTCGCCCTCGCGCGGCCCGCCCCACACGCCGGGCGTCATCCACATGCCGTCGCGCAGGTACACCGGACGCTCGTGCGCGTAGTAGATGCTCGCCAGGTCGATATCCTTGCGGGCGATGTAGCGCCAGATGTCCAGCTCGGTCCAGTTGCTCAGTGGGAACACGCGCACATGCTCGCCCGGTGCGTGGCGCCCGTTGTACAGGTTCCACAACTCGGGACGCTGCCGCTTCGGGTCCCACTGGCCGAAGGCGTTGCGCAGCGAGAAGATCCGCTCCTTGGCGCGCGAGCGCTCCTCATCGCGGCGGCCGCCGCCGAAGACGGCATCGAAACGGTGTTCGCTGATGGCGTCCAGCAGGGGGACGGTCTGCAGTGGGTTGCGGATACCGTCCGGGCGCTCGGTGAGCCTGCCGTCGGCCAGGTAGTCCTCCACCTTCGCCACGTGCAGGCGCAGGCCGTAGCGCTCGACCACCCTGTCCCGGAACTCCAGCACCTCGGGCAGATTGTGCCCGGTGTCCACATGCAGCAGCGCGAACGGCAGCGGCGCGGGCCAGAACGCCTCGAGCGCCAGATGCAGCAGCACGGTGGAGTCCTTGCCGCCGGAGAACAGGATCACCGGCCGCTCGAACTCGCCCGCCACCTCGCGGAAGATGTGGATCGCCTCGGATTCCAGCGCGGCGAGGGTATCGAAATCGGTGATCCCGAGCGAACGTTGGTTGTGAATGGTCTCGGTCATGCTGTGTCCTTCTGCGCATGCCCGAGGGGCCCTACGTGGTTACGCAGGCTGCCTCCTCCGGGCCCTGACTCGGTCATGCTGTGTCTTTTTTTGGCATGCCCGAGGGGCCCTACGTGGTTACGCAGGCTGCCTCCTCCGGGCCCTGACTCGGTCATGCGGTGTGCAACCCGCATTCGGTTTTGGCGAGGCCGGCCCAACGGCCGCTTCGCGGATCGGCTCCCGGCTCCGGCTTCCGTGTGCACGGAGCGCAGCCGATGGACGGATACCCCTCCTCCACCAGGGGATTGACGAGGATGCCGTGCTTTTCGATGTAGTCCTGCATCTCGTCGTCGGACCACGGCGCGATCGGGTTGATCTTCACCAGTCCGAAGCCCTCGTCGAACGAGATCAGCGGTGCGTTCGCGCGGGTCGGCGCTTCCACCCGGCGGATGCCGGTGACCCAGGCGTTGTAGCCCGCGAGCGACTTCTTCAGCGGGACGACCTTGCGCAACCGGCAGCATTCGTTCGGCTCGCGGGCGAACAGGTCCTTGCCCAGCAGTCGGTCCTGTTCGGCCACGGAGTGTTCCGGCCGGACGTTGACCACGTTCACCCCGTACACGGCCTCTACCGCGTCCCGGGTGCCGATGGTCTCGGCGAAGTGGTAGCCCGTGTCGAGGAACAGCACGTCGACGCCGGCGCGCACGCCCGCGGCCAGGTGCACCAGCACGCCGTCCTGCATGTTGGAGGCGACGATGTAGTTCGCGCCGAAGGTGTCCTCGGTCCATTGCAGGAGTTCGGTCGCCGAGGCGCCGTCGAGTTCGGCGGCACCGCGCGCGGCGATGGCGCGGAGCTCGTCCTCGGACAGCTTTTCCGCGAGTTCGGTTGTCACAATTGATCTCCCGTCGACAGTTATCTCAGGTCGGCCTCGTCGGCGCGGACCGCCCACTGGGCGAACCGTTCGCCGTCCGAACGCTGCTTGACGAAGTTGCGCACCACCCGATCGATGTAGTCGCCGAGTTCGCCGGTAGTGACCTTGTGCTGGCGCAGCTTGCGCCCGAACGCGCTGTCGAAGCCGAGGCTGCCGCCGAGGTGAACCTGGAAGCCCTCCACCTGATTCCCGGCGCCGTCGTCGACCAGCTGACCCTTGAACCCGATATCGGCGATCTGCGAACGGGCGCAGGAGTTCGGGCAGCCGTTGATGTTGATGGTGATCGGAACATCCAGCTGCGCGTTGATATCCGCCAGCCGTTCCTCCAGCTCCGGCACCAGCGCCTGGGAGCGCTTGCGCGTCTCGGCGAAGGAGAGCTTGCAGAACTCGATGCCGGTGCAGGCCATCAGATTCCGCCGCCACAGCGAGGGCCGCGCCTGCAGACCGAGCGGTTCCAGCTCGTCGATCAGCGCGTCGACCTTGTCGTCGGGGACGTCGAGCACGATCAGTTTCTGGTACGGGGTGAACCGGACGCGATCGGAGCCGATCCGCTCGACCGCGTCGGCGACCTTGGTCAGCACGGTGCCCGACACCCGGCCCGCGATGGGGGAGAAGCCGACGGCGTTGAGCCCGTTGCGCAGCCGCTGCACGCCGACGTGGTCGATCGGTTTGGTCGGCTGCTCCGGCGCGGGGCCGTCGATCAGCTTGCGCTTCAGGTACTCGTCCTCCAGCACCTGGCGGAACTTCTCGATGCCCCAGTCCTTGATCAGGAACTTCAGGCGCGCCTTGGTGCGCAGGCGGCGGTAGCCGTAGTCGCGGAACACCGACACGACGGCTTCCCACACGTCCGGCACCTCGTCCAGCGGCACCCACACGCCCACCCGCTTGGCGAGCATCGGGTTGGTGGACAGTCCGCCGCCGACCCACAGGTCGAGACCGGGGCCGTGCTCGGGGTGCACGACACCGACGAACGCCACGTCGTTGATCTCGTGCACCACGTCCTGCTGGCCGGAGATCGCGGTCTTGAACTTGCGCGGCAGGTTGGAGTACTCCTTCTTGCCGATGTAGCGGCGCACGATCTCCTCGATCGCGGGCGTGGGGTCGATGATCTCGTTCAGCGACTCGCCCGCCAGCGGGGACCCGAGCACCACGCGCGGGCAGTCGCCGCACGCCTCGGTGGTCTTCAGGCCGACCGCCTCGATCCGCTTCCAGATCTCCGGGACGTTCTCCACCTCGATCCAGTGGTACTGCACGTTCTCCCGGTCGGACAGATCCGCGGTGTCCCTGGCGAACTCGGTGGAGATCCCGCCGAGCGTGCGCAGCTGCGCGAGGTTCAGCGCGCCACCGTCGCAGCGGATGCGCATCATGAAGTACTTGGCCTCGAGCAGGTCGATGTTCTCGTCACCGGTCCAGCTGCCGTCGTAGCCCTGCTCGCGCTGGGTGTACAGACCCCACCAGCGGAACCGGCCGCGCAGGTCGCCCTTGTCGATGCCGTCGAAGCCCGTCTTGGCGTAGATGTTCTCGATGCGGGCGCGGACGTTGAGCGGGTTGTCGTCCTTCTTGGACTGCTCGTTCGGGTTCAGCGGCTCGCGGTAACCCAGCGCCCACTGACCCTCTGCCTTGCGGCGCACTGGCTTGCCGGTGCGGACGCGCGGTCCGGTCGTGGTCGCCTCGGGACGCGGCCGATCCGGGCGCACCCGGCGTTCGGAGGCCGGGCGTTCGGGGCGCGCACGGCGCTCCGGCTGGGATTCGGGCGTGGGCTGATCGGTCGGACCGGCGTCGGTGTTCGACGTCATGGGGTCGCTCCTGCGGGGTGGGTGGTACATCCTGCTGAGGGGCGCGAGGGGCTGACTCACGCCTGCGGTGTCAGCGGGCCGATGAGATCGGGATCGCCGGGGACCCGGGGATCGGGCGCGCTGAACTACCGGAGAGAGCCGGGCAGACAGCAGGCGCTGCAAACGCGCTTGTAATCGACGTGGCGACGGGCCACCAGTCGAATCTCCAAAGCGCGCATGCGGCCTATTGTGCCACGTCAGCGATGGCCTTCCGACCCTGCGTCCAGTATTTTCCGTGATTTTGCGGGAAATCCCCTGGACGCTCGACCCCGTTTGTGACGGCAGTCATAGTTCAGGGGTGCGACCAGGCGCCGGATACGGCTCCTCGCCGTCTGTGACACTGCGCACCTCGCTTGACCTCGAGTGAGCTCGAGGTAGGACGCTCGGCGCCATGAGTACCACAGCTGCCGGCACCACCGCCGAACTCGAAGCCATCCGCGCGGTGGTGGCGAGCGTCCAGCACGCTCAGCAGAACGAACTCGTCGACGAGTTCGTCGCGCTGTTCCGGGCGGACGCGATCTGGACCACCGGGCACGGCAAACGCCTCTTCGGCCGGGCCGCCATCGCCGAGTTCACCGCACAGGTGCTGCCCGGCGCCACCGCGCACGGCACGGCGACCTACGAGGTGGAGCACGTGCTGTTCATCCGGCCGGACGTGGCCGCGGTGAAGGTGCGCCAGCGTCGCGGGCGTCCTGGACAGCGAAGGCAGCCCGATGTACGTGATGTCCAAGGAGGACGGCCGCTGGTTGCTCACCGCGAACCAGAACACTCCCGTCGTGGCGGACTGACGGCCCGTACCGCGGTCCCGGACGCCGCCGCGATCGCGGCGGCGTTCACACTGGACAGGTGACTTCTTCCGCCGCCACCACAAGCACCGACACCCCCGCGCCGGTGCTGCGTGACTTCGGCGACGGGCCGTTCGGGATCTACGTGCACGTACCGTTCTGCGCCACGCGGTGCGGCTACTGCGACTTCAACACCTACACCGCGGGGGAACTCGGCAGCTCGGCCTCGCCGCAGTCATGGCTGACGGCCCTGCGCGGCGAGCTGGCGACCGCCGCCGGGGAGTTCGCGGCGTTGCCCACCGCGACGCCGGAAGTGTCCACCGTTTTCGTCGGCGGGGGGACGCCCTCGCTGCTGGGCGGCGACGGGCTCGCCGCAGTGCTCGACGCCGTGCGCGCGGAGTTCACCCTCGCCGCCGGAGCCGAGGTCACCACGGAGTCCAATCCGGAATCCACCTCGCCGGAATTCTTCGAGCGCATCCGGGCCGCCGGGTTCACCAGGGTGTCGCTGGGCATGCAGTCCGCCGCGGCGCACGTGCTGAAGGTGCTCGACCGGACGCACACCCCCGGCCGCGCGGTGGCCGCCGCGCTGGAGGCACGCGCCGCGGGATTCGAGCACGTCAACCTCGACCTGATCTACGGAACGCCGGGCGAGCGCGCTGCCGATCTGGACGCGAGCCTGGACGCGGTGCTCGGCGCGGGTGTCGATCACGTCTCGGCCTACTCGCTGATCGTGGAGGACGGCACGGCGCTGGCCCGGCGGGTGCGCCGCGGCGAGTTGCCCGCGCCGGACGACGACGTGCTGGCCGCCCGCTACGAGCGCATCGACGCGCGGCTGCGCTCCGCGGGGTTCGGTTGGTACGAGGTGTCGAACTGGGCCGCGGGCGAGGCCGCGGTCTGCAGGCACAACCTCGGCTACTGGGACGGCGGCGACTGGCTCGGCGCCGGACCCGGCGCGCACAGTCATCTCGGTGGCGTGCGCTGGTGGAACGTGAAGCATCCCGCCCGATACGCCGATCGCGTCGGCGCGGGCGGGCTGCCCGCCGCGGGCTGGGAGGCGCTCGGCGCGGACGAGCGGTACACCGAGCGGGTCATGCTCGCCGTCCGGCTGCGCACCGGCCT
This sequence comes from Nocardia aegles, assembly GCF_052545135.1. Lineage (NCBI taxonomy): Bacteria > Bacillati > Actinomycetota > Actinomycetes > Mycobacteriales > Nocardiaceae > Nocardia > Nocardia aegles. Next base: position 13,425 of record NZ_JBQWRI010000016.1, on the reverse strand, counting down.
GCCGCTGGCCGATCTGGCATCCTCCGCGCTCGCCGCCGTCGAGCGCGTGGTCACCGACGGCCTCGCCGTGCGCACTCCGGACGACCGGCTCGTCCTCACCGACCGCGGCCGTCTGCTCGCCGACGGTGTCGTCCGTGCACTGCTCGACTGAGCGCCGGGGGATCACGATCCGGTCAACGCGGTGCACTTTATGTCTCGTTCCGGTAACACGTCGCCCACCGGCCGCGTAGTCTGCGACCAACCCCAAGGAGACTCATGGCCTCGGCACCACGTATGACCCTTATCCACGAACCCGGCGAATTCGCGGAGGCGCGAGCAGCGGAGCGAGCGCAGAACGCGCTCCAGTGCGCCGTCGCCGCCCGCACGGTCGCCAGCTACGCCGAGAACGCCGCCGACTGCGAGTCGCTGCTGGCGATGCTCGGTCTCGACGCTCGCGCGGGCAAACAGGCGAAAGCGGGCGATCGCGGCTGACCGCTACGGCTCTGCCCGGCAGAGCGCGGTGTTGCGCCATTCTCGCGGGGAGAGCCCGTAGGCGGCGCGAAAGCGCCGGGCGAGATGCGACGGATCGCGGAAGCCCCAGCGGCGCGCGATCAGCGCGATCGTCCGGTGCTTCAGCTCCGGCCGGGTCAGATCGCCGCGCACCTGCTCCAGCCGCTGGCCGATGATCCACTGCTCGAGGCTGTAGTCGGTGTTCGCGTAGATCTTGTAGAGCTGCCGGACCGACATGTTGTGCGCCTTGGCGATCTGTTCCGCCCCGAGATCGGGATCGGAGAGGTTGCGCCGGACGTAGGCACGAATCCGGGACAGCAGGATGTCGTCCGGGACGACGGAGCCGTTGCCGTCGTCGGCGCCCGCCGACAACAACAGTCCCCGGATCAGCTCGATGCTGGCGCAGCCCGACAGCGCGGCCGCCGGGTCGGCGCTGAGCGCGTCGGCGGCGGCGGTCAGTTGGACGATGTGGTTGGCCACCAGCGGATAGTGCGGGCTGTCGCGCACCCTCGCGGCGGCTTGACCGATCAGATCGGCGGGCAGGCCGAGTTGATCGAGCGGCACGTACAGGCAGGTCGACGCACCGTCGCCGCGCCGGCTGAAGTCGTACGGCGCGTTCAGGTCGATGACCTCTAGATCGCCCGGCCGCACGACGCGCGGGACGCCGCCCTGCTCGTAGCGTCCGTCGCCCGCCTGCAGCACCGCGACCGCCAGCACCGGCGCGGGGGAGGCCCGCACCTGCTTCGGCGTCCGGATCAGCTGGATGCCCGAGGTGCGGGCGCGCACGACACTGGCCGCGCCGAACCGCCACATGTCGAACGTGGCGTGTACCCGCTCCTGCGGTCCGTCCAGTACGACATGGGACGGGACCGATGCCTCCTGTACCGCCGCGGCCACCGCGTCCGCTCGTTCGTGCGGCGCGATGGTGTCCGAGTCGAACACGACCGTCATCACAGCCTCCGTCGCGAATGGGACAGATTCGGCAATCCTCGCACGGAACCCGCCGGCCGAGCCGTGCATTCTGAGCCGAAGATCGTGCACGCAGAGTCGTTTTTCCGGCGGTTGCCCGGCATACGCTGTCCCACGGCGCTCGCTCGAGAGCGATTCCGGTTCGCCCGACCGTCTGTTCGGATCGAAGGGAACTGTCATGCCGACGATCACCACCATCGATGGCGTCGAGATCTACTACAAGGACTGGGGTGCCGGGCGACCCGTGGTGTTCAGCCATGGCTGGCCGCTGAACGGGGACGCCTGGGACAACCAGATGAACCTGGTGGCGCGGAACGGCTATCGCGCCATCGCGCACGATCGGCGTGCGCACGGCCGCTCGAGCGACGTGTGGGACGGGCACGACATGGACCACTACGCCGACGACCTCGCCGCAGTGCTGAACGAGCTGGACATCAAGGACGCGATTCTGGTCGGGCACTCCACCGGCGGCGGCGAGGTGACCAGGTACCTGTCCCGGCACGGCACCTCACGGGTCGCCAAGGCGGTGCTGCTCGGCGCGGTCCCGCCCTTGATGCTGAAAACCGGGAGCAATCCGGAAGGGACGCCGATCGAGGCGTTCGACGACATCCGCGCGGGCGTGGCGGCCGACCGCTCGCAGTTCTGGAAGGATCTGTCGGTCCCGTTCTACGGCGCCAACCGCCCGGGGTCGACGGTCTCGCAGGGGCTGCGCGATCACTTCTGGCTGATGGGCATGCAGGTGGGGCTCGGGGGCGCGTTCGACTGCGTCAGGGCGTTCTCGGAGACCGATTTCACCGCCGAGCTGCCGACTATCGAGATCCCGGTGCTCGTGGCGCACGGTGACGACGACCAGATCGTGCCGCTCGCCGCCGCGGGCGCCAAGACGGCGGAATTGCTACCGCGAGGCCAACTGAAGGTCTACCCCGGCGCTCCGCACGGCCTGTGCGGCGACTACGAGAAAGCGTTCGACGCCGATCTGCTGGACTTCCTGAAGAGCTGAGGAGCCGACACCCGAATGACGAACAGACGCTGCCCGCGCCGCGCCGTCGCCGCGCTGGCCCTCGCGCTCGCCGCCACGGTGTCGGCCGGGCCCGCCCAGGCGCAATCGCTGCCCACCGTCGTGCTCGTGCACGGCGCCTTCGCCGACACCACCAGCTGGGACGGCGTCGCCGCCGTGCTGCGCGAGCGGGGCTACCGCGTGCTGACGCCGGAGAACCCGCTGCGCGGACCTGCCTACGACGCCGCCGCCGTGCAGCGCACGCTGGACACGATCAGCGGTCCGGTCGTGCTGGCCGGGCATTCCTACGGTGGCTTCGTGATCAGCAACATCCACGATCCGAAGGTCGAATCGTTGGTGTACATCGCGGCTTTCGCACCGGCGCAGGGCGAAGTGGCCCAGGCCGCGCTCGACCCGATCCGCTTTCCGGGCAGTCGGCTGCTGCCGCCCGCCCTGCAAGTGAAGGTCGTCGACGACACCACGGGCATCGCCGGGAAGAACCTGGACGCCTATGTCGCGCCCGACAGCTTCACCGCCGTCTTCGCCCAGGACGTCGGTCCGGCGACGGCGGAGAACATGATCGCCCATCAGCGCTCCATCGCCGTGAAGGCCAACCTCGAACCGTCCGGGCCGCCCGCCTGGTCCGGGATCCCGAGCTGGTATCTGGTCTCCGGCGACGACCGGGTGATTCCGCCGTCCGCCCAGCGCTTCATGGCCCAGCGCATGGCGGCTCGAACCGGCGAGATCGACGCCTCACACGCCGCGCTGGTCTCCCGGCCCGACGCCGTTGCCGCGGTGATCGACGCCGCCGTTCCCCGTTGAGCACGGCCTCGCTCCCGGTTGAGAGGGATGTGTCGCACGGCGAGCGATCCGGTTACCGACAATTAGACTGGATCGACAGGCGAACCGTGATTCGCCTGCGATGTGTTGTGGCCACACGGGACGTCGGCGCCGGGTACGGCGGCACGGGAGACGAAAGCGAGGAGGTGCGGCCGATGTCGAGCACCGAGGATCGACGCTTCGAGGTCCTGCGCGCCATCGTCGCGGACTATGTCGCGACCAAGGAGCCGATCGGGTCGAAGACGCTGGTCGAGCGGCACAATCTCGGTGTTTCCAGCGCGACGGTGCGTAACGACATGGCGGTGCTCGAGGCGGAGGGCTACATCACGCAGCCGCACACGAGTTCCGGCCGGATCCCCACGGACAAGGGCTACCGGCAGTTCGTGGACCGGATCTCCGAAGTGAAACCGCTGTCGTCGGCGGAGCGCAGGGCGATCCTCGAGTTCCTGGAGTCCGGCGTCGACCTCGACGACGTGCTGCGCCGTGGCGTCCGCTTGCTGGCCCAGCTGACCAGGCAGGTCGCGGTCGTGCAGTACCCGACGGTCTCGGCGTCCACGGTGCGGCACATCGAGGTGGTGGCGCTCAATCCCGCCCGCCTGCTGCTGGTGGTGATCACCGACACCGGCCGCGTCGACCAGCGGCTGGTGGATCTCGGCGCGGTGATCGACGACGAGGACCTGGCCGCGCTGCGCGGCATGCTCGGCGGCGCGATGGACGGCAAACGGCTGGCAGCGGCCTCCGCGGCGGTCGCCGAGCTACCCGAGCACGCCCCGCTGCGGCTGCGCGACGTGCTGGTGCGGGTGTCCACGGTGCTGGTGGAGACCCTGGTGGAACACCCGGAAGAGCGCTTGGTGCTCGGCGGCACCGCCAACCTCACCCGCAACGCCGCCGACTTCGGTTTCCCCGGCTCGCTGCGCGCGGTCCTGGAGGCGCTCGAGGAGCAGGTGATCGTGCTCAAGCTGCTCGCCGCGGCCCAGCAACCGGGGACGGTCACGGTGCGGATCGGCGAGGAGACGCAGGTCGAGCAGATGCGCGGCACGTCGGTGGTGTCGACCGGCTACGGCGCGGCGGGGGCGGTGCTCGGCGGTATGGGCGTGCTCGGCCCGACCCGAATGGACTACCCGGGCACGATCGCCTCGGTGGCGGCCGTCGCCCGATACATCGGTGAGGTGCTCGCCGAGCGTTGACGCGGCGGCGCCACTGCTACGCTCGATCTTTCGGCCGGATAAAGTTGAGTGCACAAGACTAATGCTGTTGTCGGCGCTGCACACGCGGCGCGGGCACCGGCGGCACTGTCGAGAACGACCAAGGACTAGAGAACTCAAGTGGCACGGGACTACTACGGACTGCTCGGCGTCGCGAAGAACGCGACCGACCAGGAGATCAAGCGGGCATACCGCAAGCTGGCGCGTGAGCTCCACCCCGACGTGAACCCCGACGAGGCGGCGCAGGCCAAGTTCAAGGAAGTGTCGACCGCCTACGAGGTACTGTCGGATCCGGAGAAGCGGCGCATCGTCGACATGGGCGGCGACCCGCTGGAATCCGGCGGTGGCGGGGCCGGATTCAACGGCGCGGGCTTCGGTGGGCTCGGCGATGTGTTCGAGGCGTTCTTCGGCGGCATGGGCGGATCGGCCGGCGCGCGCAAGCCGCGCGGTCGCGTCCAGCCCGGCGCCGATTCGCTGATCCGCACCCGGCTCAGCCTGGCCGAATGCGCGGTCGGCGTGACCAAGCACCTGACCGTGGACACCGCGATCCTCTGCGACATCTGCCAGGGTTCCGGTACCAACGGCAAGTCCACGCCGGTGCGCTGCGAAACCTGTGGCGGGGCGGGCGAAGTACAGTCCGTGCAGCGGTCCTTCCTCGGCCAGGTGCTGACCTCGCGCCCGTGCCCGACCTGCCGCGGCGCGGGCGAGACCATCCCGGACCCGTGCCACAAGTGCGGTGGCGACGGCCGGGTGCGGGCGCGCCGGGAGATCGCGGCCCCGATTCCGGCCGGCGTCGCGAACGGCATGCGGGTGCGGCTGGCCGCGCAAGGCGAGGTCGGCCCGGGCGGCGGTCACGCGGGCGACCTGTACGTCGAGATCGTGGAGCAGCCGCACGACGTGTTCGTCCGCGACGGCGACGATCTCCACTGCACCATCCGGGTGCCGATGGTGGACGCGGCGCTGGGCACCACCGTCGTGATCGACACCATCCTGGACGGCCCGACCGAGCTGACCATTCCGGCGGGCACCCAGCCCGGTGAGATCTCGGTGCTGCGCGGTCACGGCATGCCGCGGCTGCGCTCGAGCGCGCGCGGCGACCTGCTGGCGCATCTGGACATCGTGATCCCGGCCAAGCTGGACAGCAAGCAGGCCGAGCTGTTGCGCAAGTACAAGGGATTGCGCGAGCGGGAGCGCGCCGAGGTGATGTCGGCGCAGTCCGAGCACAACAGCGGCCTGTTCGCGCGGCTGCGCGCGTCCTTCAGCGGGCGCTAGGTGGCTGCGACGGTCTTCTACCTCGACGAGGTGCCCGAGCCGGGCTCGGTCGCGGTGCTCGACGGCCCGGAGGGCAGGCACGCCGCCACGGTGCGCCGCATCCGGGTCGGCGAGCCGATCACCCTCTCCGACGGACGAGGGGTGCTCGCCGCATCGGAAGTCGTTGCCGCGCAACGGGACCGGCTCGAACTCGCGGTGCGCGACCGGGTGCTGGCGGCCCCGCAGGCGCCGCCGGTGACCGTCGTGCAGGCGCTGCCGAAATCCGATCGCTCGGAACTGGCGGTCGAGCTGATGACCGAGGCGGGCGCGGACGTCGTCGTCCCCTGGCAGGCCGCGCGTTGCGTCGCGAACTGGGAGGGCAAGGCGGCCAAGGGCGTCGAGAAGTGGCGCGCTGCGGCCCGATCGGCCGCCCGGCAGTCCCGCCGGGCCTACATTCCGGAAGTCACCGACCTGCACCGCACCCAGGATGTGCTGGAGCTGGTCCGCTCGGCGAAGGCGCGCGGCGCGATCGTCGCGGCGCTGCACGAATCCGGCACCGCCCGCTTCACCGCATTGCCGTTCGCCGACACCGGCGAGATCGTCCTGGTGGTGGGCCCGGAAGGCGGGCTGGACGACGCGGAGCTCACGGCCTTGGCCGCAGCGGGCGCGGACATCACCTTGCTCGGCCCGACCGTGCTGCGTACCTCCACCGCGGCAGCGGTCGCGCTCGGCGCGCTCGGCGCGCTGACGCCGCGCTGGTGACGGTCTCCGCCGACCGCGGCCGTCTTCCGTACCGGCTCGTATTGCGAGCGCCTTCCGCCGAGCGCCGATGTGTCGGCCGCCGCGACCTCGCCTCCGCTGCCGTCCCCACCGTTCCGGCCGGTGCGACGTTTTCGTGATTTCACCGAGGATTGGGCGCGGCGACGTGGGGGCATGCGGTGAGAGGTCGATCTTGCTCCCGGCTTATTCACTGGGCGGTGTCGGTGGGGCGGGTTAAACTTTCTCCATACAGCACCAGTCGAGACCGGAAAGCAGGCTATAGCCACTTTTGAGAACACAAGGCGAGATCGGCGACCCGACCACCCCAGCGGCGGGCATCGGCGCCGGCGACAACGGTTCGGGTCCCGCAGCGCGCACCGTGCGCTCGAGCATCGAACTCGCTCCCGAATCCGTGTTCCCCTTCCTCGGTTCGGCCGACCAGAATCTTCGCGAACTGGAAACGCTGCTCGACGCGGACATTCACGTCCGCGGGAATTCCGTCACCCTCACCGGCAAGGCGGCCGACGTCGCGCTCGCCGAGCGGGTCATCGAGCAGTTGGTCGCGCTGACCGGCCGCAACCGCGTGGTGACTCCCGAGGCGGTACGGCACACCGTCTCGATGCTCACCGAGGGCTCCAGCGAGTCCCCCGCCGAGGTGCTCAGCCTGGACATCCTGTCCCGGCGGGGCAAGACCATCCGGCCCAAGACGCTGAACCAGAAGCGCTACGTCGACGCGATCGACGCCAACACCATCGTGTTCGGCATCGGCCCCGCGGGCACCGGCAAGACCTATCTGGCGATGGCCAAGGCGGTCCAGGCGCTGCAGACCAAGCAGGTCAACCGGATCATCCTCACCCGCCCGGCGGTCGAGGCGGGGGAGCGGCTCGGCTTCCTGCCCGGCACGCTGAACGAGAAGATCGATCCGTACCTGCGCCCGCTCTACGACGCGCTGCACGACATGATGGACCCGGAGGCCATTCCGAAGCTGATGGCAGCCGGCGTCATCGAGGTCGCGCCGCTGGCGTACATGCGCGGGCGGACCCTGAACGACTCGTTCATCATCCTCGACGAGGCGCAGAACACCACTGCCGAGCAGATGAAGATGTTCCTCACCCGCCTAGGTTTCGGCTCGAAGATCGTGGTGACCGGTGACGTGACGCAGGTCGATCTGCCGACCGGCGCCCGTTCCGGTCTGCGTGCCGCCGGCGAAATCCTGACCGAGATCGATGACATCCACTTCGCGGAGCTGACCAGCAGCGACGTGGTCCGCCACCGCCTGGTCTCGGATATCGTCGACGCCTACGACCGCTTCGAGGCCCAGTCACGTCCGCAGGTCGCCCCGCATTACGGCGGCAACCGGGCGCAGCGCCGCGCGGCGAGCCGGGCCGACCGGCGATAACTCGTCTCGCCGGGCGGGGCTCCGCTCCGCCGACACGATCGACGGGATCGTAGGCTGTTCGGGTGAGCATCGAGATCGCCAACGAGTCGGGTATCGACGTACCCGAAGAAGAGCTGGTCAGCGTCGCGCGGTTCGTGATCGCCCGGATGGACGTGCACCCCGCCGCGGAGCTGTCGATGGTGCTCGTCGATCTCGACACCATGGCCGACCTGCACATGCGCTGGATGGACCTGCCCGGCCCGACCGATGTCATGTCCTTCCCGATGGACGAACTCGAGCCGGGCGGGCGGCCCGACAGCCCCGAACCCGGTCCGTCCATGCTCGGCGACATCGTGCTGTGCCCGGAGTTCGCCGCGGGCCAGGCGCGTAAGGCCGGGCACTCCCTCGAGCACGAACTCGCGTTGCTGACCGTGCACGGCGTGCTGCACCTGCTCGGCTACGACCACGCCGAGCCGGACGAGGAGAAGGAGATGTTCGCGTTGCAGGCCCGGCTGCTCGAGGAGTGGTACGAGAGCCTGCGGGAGGCTCAGCGGCGCGCCGAACTGGCCGAACGCGACGCGCGGTTGCTGGGTAAGGCGGGCTTCACCACACCGGGTGACTCCCTGGGTCCCGCGTGAATTCCCTGCCCCTCGTTCTGCTCGCGGTCCTGCTCATCTTGGTGGGTGGGATCTTCGCCGGGGTCGATTCCGCCCTGAACACGATCTCGCCCGCCCGCGTCGAGGACCTGGTGCGTGCCGACCGGTCCGGCGCCGTGCGGCTGAGCCGGGTCGTCGACGACCGCGCCCGCTACGTGAATCTCATCGTGCTGCTGCGCATCCTGTGCGAGATCGGCGCGACAGTGCTGTTGGCGGCGGGACTGATGACACTGTGGGGCCGGAACTGGGCGCTGCTGATCACCGCGCTGGTGATGGTGCTGGTGTCCTACGTGGTGATCGGTGTCGGCCCGCGCACACTGGGCAGGCAGCACGCGTACTCCATCGCGCTGGCCGCGGCCCTGCCCCTGCAGTTCATCGGCGCGCTGCTCGGTCCGATCAGCAGGCTGCTGATTCTCATCGGTAACGCGATCACCCCCGGTAAAGGTTTTCGCAACGGGCCTTTCGCTTCCGAGATCGAGTTGCGCGAGGTGGTCGAGATGGCCGGCGAGCGGGGGGTGGTCGCCGACGACGAACGACGAATGATCCAGTCGGTCTTCGAACTCGGCGACACGGCGGCGCGTGCGGTGATGGTGCCGCGCACCGAGATGGTCTGGATCGAAGCGGACAAGACCGCGGCACAGGCGATGTCGCTGGCGGTGCGTTCCGGGCATTCGCGAATCCCGGTGATCGGCGAGAACGTCGACGATATTCGCGGTGTGGTGTATCTGAAAGACCTCGTGCCGTTCGCCGAGCGCAGCCGCAAGGTGCGGGTGCGCGAGGTGATGCGTCCCGCGATGTTCATGCCCGACTCCAAACCGCTGGACAGGCTGCTCGACGAGATGCAGCGCAGGCGCAATCACATGGCGTTGCTGGTGGACGAGTACGGCGGCATCGCGGGTCTGGTGACCATCGAGGACGTGCTGGAGGAGATCGTGGGAGAGATCGCCGACGAGTACGACGTCGACGAGACTCCGCCCGTCGAAGATCTCGGCGCCGGCCGTTATCGTGTGTCGGCCCGGCTGCCGGTGGAGGATCTCGGCGAGCTGTTCGGGCTGGAGATCGAGGAGGAGGACGTCGACACCGTCGGCGGCCTGCTCGCGCACGAACTGGGCCGGGTGCCGCTACCCGGTTCGAAGATCGAAGCGCACGGGTTGGTGCTGCGCGGCGAAGGCGGCCCGGACGCGCGGGGCCGGATGCGGGTGAACACCGTGGTGGTACGCAAAGCGCGCGAGAAGGTCCCAGCTGGGAAGACCAACGGGGACAATCCCCATGGCAAGCGCAAGGCGAACGGATCGGAGCGGGAGATCGCGGCCGATCGCGACGAGGACGGAGACAGCGAATGACCGAACTGGACGCCGAGGACAACAAGCTGGTCGTGCTGGCCCGTGGGGCACTCGGCCGCACCGGCGGGGCGAGTGGAGCCGCGATCCGCGACACCGACGGCCGCACCTACGCGGCGGGCGAGGTCACGTTGGCCGCGTTGCGGTTGACGGCCCTGCAAGCCGCCGTGGCCGCGGCATTGTCCAGCGGTGCGGAGGGGTTCGAGGCGGCCGTCGTGGTCGGCGGTCGGTTGTCCGACTTCGGTGTGACCGCGGTACGGGAGGTTTCGGCGGAGGCGCGGATCATCTTCACCGATCGCGACGGCGCGGTGTTCGAGATCGTCGACGACTCCGCTGACGCGGGCGACGCGGTGAGCGCCGACTCCGGTGAGGTCCGCGGTGGCTGACGCGCGGGAGAAGGGCGAATTCCGTTCCGGATTCGTCTGTTTCGTCGGTCGTCCGAACACCGGCAAATCGACTTTGACCAACGCGTTGGTCGGCGCGAAGATCGCGATCACCTCCTCGCGTCCGCAGACCACCAGGCACACGATTCGCGGCATCGTGCACCGCGAGCACGCCCAGTTGATCCTGGTCGACACCCCCGGCTTGCACCGCCCGCGCACGCTGCTCGGCCAGCGCCTCAATGACCTTGTGCGCGATACGTATTCGGAAGTCGACGTGATCGCGCTGTGCATTCCGGCCGACGAGAAGATCGGGCCGGGCGACCGCTGGATCGTGCAGCAGGTCAAGCAGATGGCGCCGAAGACCACGTTGCTCGGCGTGGTCACCAAGATCGACAAGGTGAGCCGGGAGCAGATCGCCGGACAATTGCTCGCCATCTCCCAACTGCTCGGCCCCGAGGCCGATGTGGTGCCGGTGTCGGCGGTCGAGGGCGAGCAGGTCGAGGTGCTCGTCGACGTGATCGCGTCGAAGATGCCGGAGGGCCCGGCTTTCTACCCCGACGGCGAGCTCACCGACGAGCCGGAGGAAACACTGATGGCCGAGCTCATCCGCGAGGCCGCGCTGGAAGGTGTGCGCGACGAGTTGCCGCACTCGCTGGCCGTCGTCATCGAAGAAGTCCTGCCCTATGAGGACCGCGAGGACATGCTCGACGTGCACGCCTTGCTCTATGTCGAGCGACCCAGCCAGAAGGCGATCGTCATCGGCAAGGGCGGTTCCCGGCTGAAAGAGGTCGGCACCAATGCCCGTAAGCAGATCGAACATATTCTCGGCACCCGGATCTACCTGAACCTGCATGTGAAGGTGGCCAAGGACTGGCAGCGCGACCCGAAACAGCTGGGCAAGCTCGGTTTCTGACCGGTTCGGTCGTCGGCGGCCTGCTCGATCGATCTCCGGAAGCGTCGGTTCGTGTGGCTACCGAGGGCTGGACCGTAGCTGTAGGTGCGGGGCGGTGTCAGCCGTCGAGTTTCACGGTTTCCTGGATCAGTTTCCACGCGGCCGCGCAGGGATCGGGTGGGGTGTGCTGGTCGCGGTCGCGGATCCACCAGGTGACGGTGCCCGAATCGGCGGCCGATGCCCCGCACGAGCCCGGGTCGCGGGGGTCGTGCCAGTAGAAGCCGCCGAAACTTTCGGTCACCAGGTTCTCGGTCTGGTAACCGAGAGACGCTGCCGTCTGCCGGTCGAACATCAGTGAGTTCTTCTGGAACCACGCGTAACTGATGTCGACGATTCCGCCGCCTGCGGAGGCGGAGATACCGACCCAGGAACAGATCGTCGGCGAATCCACCGGCTGCAGCGCGGTCACTGCCGCGGTGTGCTCGATCGTCGCGATCGACAGCGGCCCGCACCCGGCGAGCTCGCTGGCCTCGGCGGATTCGTATGGTGTCTGGGCCTTTTCACCGCTGGAGCAGCCGGCCAGCAGCCCGAGCGCGATCAGCGCCGCTACTCGCGCCCGGATTCGCCTGCTCACCATGTGCGTTACCTCTTCGTCAGCGATGTCGTGGCCAGCTTCGTGGCGGCGGTGCACTCGTCGGCGGCCGGTCGGGCGGTGGATTCGACGGTCCAGGCGATGAAGTCACCGGCACCGGAGGACACCGCGACCTCACACGAACGCGCGCCGAGCCAGGCGAATCCGGCGTGTCCATCGACGTCGATCGTGGTACGGGTGGCGTTTCCGCCCTGGTTGTCGGTGCGATATTCGTTGATCGGGCTGCCCCGGAACCATTTGAACGTGATACTCGATCCCGCTGAGTCCGCCTCCCACCGGCACAACAGCGGATCAGTGGACATCAGCCGCATCCGACCCAACCCCGAGATATCCGTGATCTCGGCGTCGCCGGCCGAGCCGCATTGCCCGACGAACATCGGCTCCGATTGTGTCTGCGCGGTCGAGGCGGGGGCCGCGGTGACGGAACCGGCACGGCTACAGCCGGGCAGTGTCGTCGCGGCCAGTACGGTCATCCCGATCCCGATCCACGACTGAATACGCACGGATGCCGATGGTAACGGTCGGCGGCTCGATTGGCCGGGTTGCGGATTCGGTGGTGCGGGTGTCGATTGCCTTTCGCCCGTGACACCCTGCTCGAGGTCGACGCCACGGCGTCCGCCCGGACTTATGCGTCGGCTCCGGCTCCGTGCAGCACCAGGTCAACGGTGTGGTCGAGGTGTTCCAAGGCCGTGCACCTCACCCCTTCACCTACGCCGCAACTCGTCGACACCGCCGCGAGTACGACGCGATCGAGAGCTGTCGGCATCTCCTGACGGCCCGCGACCGGAGTTCGACGCTGCCTGCCCCGATTCGGCCCGTTCGGGTCTTATCCTGCGCATGTGACGAAGCAACCGGCGCGCTCGGCACATCGACTCCGGCGGCGGGTGGCGCCGCTGATCGTGGGGCTCCTGCTGGCGCTGGGCGGTGCCGCGACCCGGCCGTTCACCTGGCAGGCGACCGCGATGGTCGTGGTAGCGGCTGTTGCGGCGACGGTGCTGGCGTTCCGGGTACGAATCGAGCGGCCCCCGCGCACCGCCCGGCTCACGCGCGGCCTGGCCGTGTGGTCGGCGCTGCTGGTCGCGGCGTCGCTATGGGAGGTCTACGCACTTCTGCGGCAGCCCGCCCTGAACCGGCCGAGTTACGAACACCCGACACTGTCCACACTGCTGGACCCGGCGCTCGAACAATGGCCGCTGCGGTTCGCCGGATGGCTGGTGTGGCTGGCCGCCGGATGGTTGCTGGTGTCCCGATGAGCGATCGAGCTGTCATCCTGCTCGGCTTCGGCCTGCTCCTGGCGGCCGCGCTCGTCGCGGTAGCGGTCACGCGGCTGCGCCGGGACCCGGTCGCGTCGTTGGGCGAGACGATCGGGTACCTGACCGGCACCCGGGCGATGAGAATCACCGCCGTGCTGGTGTGGGCGTGGCTCGGCTGGCACTTCCTGGCCCGGTGACGCGCGGGCCTGCGCCGAATCGTTCATGCGTGACCACATCGGCCCGGCTCACGTGTAGTACGCGGCCGCCGCATACGCCGACGAAGGAGCACCCGCAGCCGGCCGCCGGCCAGGTCGAGCCGCCAGCCGGCCACTATGACCCGCGTGCATCGGGCCGTGAGCTT
>NZ_JBQWRI010000015.1:0-77352 GCF_052545135.1 Nocardia aegles | reverse complement strand
ATCCGAGTCAACGACGCCCTCGGCCTGGACCTCCACGTGCGGGACGTGTTCGAGGCATCCACGCCGAGCAGCCTGGCCCGCGTGGTCGGGGACTGCGTGCGGGTATCGAGAACGCTGCCTTTGGCTCCACGCACCCCATCGGCACCCGTGCCGCTCACCGCCGCACAGCATCGCATGTGGTATGCCAACGACGCCGGTCCGTCGAGCCTGTGGAACATGACCTTCACCTGGCACGTCATCGGGACCGCGCCGGACCTGTTGTGCGCTGCGGTCGTCGACGTCGTCGCAGCCTTCGACATATTGCGGACGACCTTTCCGGTCCAGAAAGGATCGCCCGTCCAGCACGTCGCCGACGTGTCAGAATCGGGATTTGAGGTGGCGCGACGGAACGTGGGCTGGAACGACATCGCCGGCGTGATGAAGGAGTTCGTCGACCGGCCGTTCGACCTGCGAAGCCAATTGCCGTTTCGCGCCGCCGTGTTCACCGTTCCCGACCAGACACTGTTTTTTGGATTGTCCGTCAACCACGTCGCGGTCGACGCTGTCGGGCTGAAGCTACTCATGCAGGAAATCTGCCGCGCCTACGCACGGCAGTTGCTCGGCGAAGGCCCTCGGAAACCAGACGACATCCAGTTCGCCGATTACGCAGTCTGGCAGGATACGCTCCGCGGCGATCCCACCGACTCGGACAGCCCGCTCAACCAACGTCTGCGCTACTGGGAGCGCACGCTCCGCGGTAGGGCCCACCCGCTCGATATTGTCGGCAGAGGAGTGCCGTCAGTTTCGAGATCGTGGCACGGTCGCACGCTTCCTGTCCGCATCGATTCCGCCACCCACGCGCTGCTCCGGGACGCTGCCAAATTTCAGAAGACGACCCTATTTATCGCAGTACAAACAGCATTCGCGGTGTTCGTCTCGACGCTGTCGGAGTCCAACGACGTGACGGTGGCGTGCGGCTCTGCTGAGCGAGAGACCGCCGGACTCGAGGACATGCTCGGGAACTTCGCCATCGACGTTCCGCTGCGCATCGTGATACAGCAATCGGCGACGTACGCCGATCTGCTAGCGGCGATGAACCGAATCGCGTTGTCCGCGTTCGAGAATAAGGACGTATCCGAGTTCGAACTAAAGCAGCACCTCGAGAGATCGAGAACCCCGCTGCCTCCCGGGCCGCTTTTTCAAGCGATGCTCGTGATGCGCGAGTATCAACGATCGGACGCGTCGATTCGACTGCAGCTGCCCGGAGCAGAAGTCGAGCAGTACTCATTCGGTACCGATGTCGGACAACACGACGTCGAATTCAGTCTCGTTGCACTCGTCGATGAAGACGGAACGCCGTGCGGAATCGAAGGCTACTTCATCACGCCCGAGTGGATGTTCACCGAGACTGAGGCACGGTTTCTTGCGGACCAGTTCGTCGACCTCATTGACCGACTCGCCCGCAACCCCGACCGCATACCCGAGCGCTTCGACGTAAAGGACTTGAAGAAGTGACATCGCCAGAAGTCGGACTCGATCGCACCTCCGGACCCGACCGCCCACGCCCCACAGAAATATCCGTCGTTATCCCCGTTCGGAACAACACGGCGACCATCGATGTCCAACTCCATGCGCTGACGTTGCAGGACTTCGAGGGCGCGTTCGAGGTAGTCATTGCCGACAACGGATCTACAGACGGAATGCAGGACAAGATCCGTCGGCACCCGACGCGCGCCACATTGGATCTGCGTTGGATCGACGCATCCGGCACCGTGGGAGAGTGCCATGGACGCAACGAAGGCGTCCGCGCCAGCCAGTACGACTTCATCGCATGCTGCGACGCCGACGACCAGGTAAG
Organism: Nocardia aegles; assembly: GCF_052545135.1. Lineage (NCBI taxonomy): Bacteria > Bacillati > Actinomycetota > Actinomycetes > Mycobacteriales > Nocardiaceae > Nocardia > Nocardia aegles. The sequence continues at coordinate 75,515 of NZ_JBQWRI010000015.1, read as the reverse complement.
TCAGACGTGGCTGTCGGCACTGGCCGCCGCGGCGACAGCGGTGGACATCGTGGGCGGAAGCCTGGAGAAGACCACCCTCAACGATCCGGTGGTCGCGGCATGGAGGGAGGTGCCGGATCCTGCAGCGCTTCCGGTGTGCGGCAACTACCTCCCCTACGCACAGGGCTGTAACACTGCCTTCTGGAAGAATGCGTGGCAAACGATCGGAGGCTTCGACGAGTCGCTCATCGCGGGCGGTGGCGACATTGAGTTCTGCTGGCGCGCACAACTGGCAGGTCTCCAGCTAGGTTATGCAGCAGACGCAGTGATCGCCTACCGATTTCGAACGAGCCTGACCGAGAGCTGGCGTCAGGTGACGACCTACGGTCGCGGCCAGGCGAAGGTCGTCGCTCGATACCGAGATCGAGGAGCCGGACGGGCACCCCTGGCGCAGCTGTTCAACTGGATAGCGTTGATCATCGTAAACAGCCCTATACTGCCGTGGAATTGGAGTCGAAAACGGTTCGGATCGTGGCTGTGGACGGTGGGTGGACTCTGGGGATGCATGTCTGGCGGGATCAGCGAGCGGTACCTGTACTTCTGACTTCGTATGACCTCAGACTATGCTTTACGTGGTTGTAGTTCGTGTGTTGATGCGTTGAGATGCTGTGTGTTGCATGATGTTCGGTCGTGGATGTGTTGTCGCGGCGGTTGGTGCCGGATGAGTTGCGGGAGTTGGTGGAGCGTTGCTGCCGGAGTTCCGGCGGCGTCCGCAGGGTGGTGGGGTTGCTCCGGTGGATCAGCGGGCGGTGTTCACGGCGGTGGTGTACGTGCTGACCAGTGGTTGTGCGTGGCGGATGCTGCCGGGATCGTTCGGGGTGAGCCGACGGCGGATCACCGGTTCACGGTGTGGACCGAGGCCGGTGTGTGGCGGCGGCTGCACCGGGCGGTGCTAGTACTGCAACGGCACTCGGCTGAGTCCGTGCTGGTAGATGTGATGTGTGGTGTTGGATCGTGTTGTGGTGGAGTTGGATTCGTTGATGTCCCGGATCGGGGGCCGGTTCACCCGGTCCGAGCCGCGGGGGCGGGCGCGGGAGTCGGGCCTGTCGTCGGGTTTGGAGCGTAAGAACGGCTGGACGCAGGCTGAACGTGCTGGTGAGGGCAGCCCGGACGGGATGCAGCGGCTGCTGCGGAAAGCCGATTGGGACGTCGACGGGGTCCGTGACGACGTGCGGGCGTATGTGGTGGAGAATCTCGGTGACCCGGCCGCGGTGGTTGTCGCCGACGACACGGGTTTCCTCAAGAAGGGTGTGAAATGCCGAGATCGGCATTTCAGGCCCTTCTTCACGGAACCCGTCTCATCGACCACCAGCACTCCATCGGGTGAAGCCAGCGCCTCGACCACGTACGAGCGAACCTGATCGCGCACCTCATCGGCGCATCACCGCGCACGGTTGAGCAGATGCTGACACCCGTCGGGACTTACCGCTCCCGCCGCCTCGGCCAGCTGCCAGGAGTTCTTCCGCTCCACTGGCGCCAGCAACCCCGTCACATACGCCCTCGCCCACCCCCGCGGCTCCGCCCGCCCGAACGCCCCAGCAACGCGAGCGAACACATCATCCAGACTCGACCGCCACACCGCAATACCCTGCGGCACAACATCTTCCAGCATCGCAACAATCTACAGGTAAGGAACTACAACTGTCGTGCTAGATGAGCTGGGTAGCCGGGGGTTGATCGACTGGTCACGGGTGGTGATCGACGCGGCGAGCGTTCGGGCGATAAAGACATCCCAGGGGCTTTAATGTCAAGCCGCGGCAGCGTCTGCGATGTGTGGGGACCAGGCGGTGGCCTCGTCGTCCACCCACGACGTGGGCGACGTCCACCCACGACGTGGGCTACAAAGACTCTCACAACCCCCGGACCAACCACAGGGGTCAGGTCACGGCTTCAAGAGAATGGATGAAGAGCGCCGGAAAGGTTCGCTATCTCACCGCCGCGCGACACCGCGGTGTCATCGACCTGGCGTCTCTCTCGCGTGCTACAGGCCAACCCGACCGAAAGCCGCTCCGGAGATACGAGGCGAATCTCAGCGGCCCGGTGTGCGGCGTCGCGCATGCCGACGCCCGAAATCTCGCAATCGTGAGGCACGGGCGTTGTCCAGCCCTCGCGACCATGCGGCCAGTGCCTTGAGCTCTGTCATCCCGATGGCTTTGCCGATTGCATGTCCAGCGGCTCCCGCCCATTCCCAAACGGAGACACGATCGTGGGCCCAAGTCGTCACCGGATTGACGAATGCAAGGGCGCAGAAGTCTGCCAGTAGGTCTCGCATCCGGATCGGAGGATGCCCGGACGAGTGGTAGCGAGCAGCGATCCGCACCTGCCCGCGCCCTATCGCCACACCTCTGCGACAGTTCTGCGGGGCCGTTGCCCGCATGCGGTAGGTGAACAGCGGCTCGGGGTCGAGCCGAATGCTGAATCCACGAAGCTGCGCGCGGTACGAGAAGTCGCAATCCTCGGCGGTCGTCAAGGTGGCGTCCATCCCACCAAGTGTCAGCCACACCTCTCGCCACACACCGAAACTGCCGGCGCACACGAACGGCAACCATGTCCACCCGTCCTGCCCAGGCATCGTCACGCCTGTGATCCCGTGGCGGTGATCGAGTGCGAGTTCACCCCCTGTCCCAACGATATCCGCCGAGCGTCCGCTTTCGACGAGCGCAGCGAGCCATCCCGGAGCCACGCGATCATCGGCATCACAGAACGCCAGGAAATCAGCGTGGGCCCGGTTGGCACCCACATTCCTTGCATGTGCAGCTCCCCGGACGCCTGAAGCGTCAACGTACTCAAGCGACAGCCGCTCGTTGAGTGGGTGTCGTCCGAGGTGAGCCCTCAGGCCGTCGCTGGAGCCGTTGTCGCACACAATCACCGAGTATGTGCCCGAGAAGGTCTGCTCCGCCAGGGCGGTCAACTGCTCGTCGATCAAGTGAACGCAGTTACGCGCCGGAATAACGACCGCAACCTTCGGCCGTGACGGCCTCGAAGATGCCGCCGCAGGCTTTCGAATTTCGTTCATTTACGTATCGCCCCTAGAGCTGCTGCTCTTCCGGCGCCGGACTAGCACGCCGCAAATTTCTCCCCAAACAGTGGTGAGCACCCTGGAGATCCCCAAAGGATAACGGATCCGAGGAGCCAGCGCCGCATAACGCCCGTGCGACCAAGCAGCCGTCGCGGCTGGGCCGGGTCTGTCAATCTAACGGCTCTGTCCCATTTTCGGTGGTAGCGGCTCCCGGGCTTATCCGAGGAGGATCCTGTGCCGGAGCAGCGGAAAGCGAGCGCGACCGTACATTTGGCGTTTGATCAGCTTGGTTTTAGTGTTGACGCCTTCGACGGGTCCGTTGCTGTAGGGCAGGGTCAACCCGGCGATCGCGGCGGCGTGGTCCTGGTCGAGGCCGGTGAGGAAGGGGTGGAGTTCGGTCAGGTCCGCTTCGCGGACCTGCTTGATCCAGCTGTCGAGGTCGCTGCCACGACGTTCGGTCATGAGCTGGGCGACTCGCGAACCAGGTCGGTGAGCGCGGTCATCTCCGGGCACGCAGCGGTGATCTCTTCGAGGTGGGCGCGTCGAGTGTCGGGCAGGTCGGCGGGCCGGGTCAGAATCCAGCTGGCGACGCGTTTGGGTGAGAGGGTGATGCGGTCGCTGGTGAGGCGGCCCTGGTTGGTGTAGCGGTAGAGCAGGTTGAGTCCTCCGGTGTAGCCGAGGGCTTTGATCTCGTCGAACAGTTGCGGGACCGGGACCCCGGGGTCGGCGGCGCGGCGGGCGCGCAGATGGTCACGGTAGGGGTCGACCAGGCAGGGCCGGTATTGCGGTGGGCGGCGCAGACGGTCGGGTTCGGGCGCGCGGGCGTAGCGTTTGACGGTGTTGAGCGAGAGGTTCAGCCGGCGTGCACAGTCGAGCAGCCCGACTCCCCGATCGAGTAGATCGTGCACCGCATGCCAGCGCTGCAGTGTGGTGGTCCCGCCTTTGATCTGTCGATATTTCGGTGCCACGGTCGACCAGCAGCCGCTGTGGGCTACGACCACCCTCTCCACGGCTTGGGCGAGTCCATGCCACAAGTGCCATCGATCCGAGGCCTGTATCGCACCGGGCGCGGCGCGGCGGATGGCCTCGGCGTAGGTGGTGGAGCCGTCGCGCACGACGACGTCGATACCGGGATGGGCGTTCAGCCACGCCGCGACAGGCTCCGACCTGCGGTCGGGCAGCACGTCGATGCGCTGGTGGGTGACGGCATCGATGATGACGGTGCCGTAGCGGTGACGGCGGCGCAAAGCGAAATCGTCGAGGCTCACGACACTGGGCACCCGGCGTTGCGGCAGCGGGATCTGAAGCAGCGTCCGGATGGCGGTATGACGGGAGAGGCGAATCGACGATGCTCGCAACAGTCGGATGCTTGCTCGTCCAGCCAGTTCCCGCACGACCGCACGCAGCTGAGAGGTCAGCCGTGTGGTGCGTCGCTGATAGCGTTCCAGGACACCGGGAACCTGCTCACGGAAGGTTTTCCTGCACGACGGGGTCGGACACTGCAGACGGCGGACACGCACACGGACGACCACTGGTCGGCCGTCCAACGGCAGGTCGGTCACCGTCCGATCGTGATACCCGTGGACCCTGGTCGACCACGCGCCGCAGCCAGGGCAGGCGGTGGCAGAATCCGGAGTCCGCGCCCGAACCACGACCCGACCCGACTCCACCACCGCATCCTCGACGATCAACGGGAACAAGCCCGAAAACACCACGCCCACAGGAACATTGACAACACCCACGAACCGGTAGTTCTACCCGCCACCGCGCTACCACCGAAAGTGGGACAGAGCCGTTAGATTGACAGACCCCGGCATCACGAATTCTGCGCCAGAGCCAAGATCCGGGATGGTCGGGTGGTGAACCGGCCGATGTATGTCGCGGTCGGTGTCACTCTCGCAGGTGAACGTGATGTTCTGGGCTTGTGGGTCGGTACCGGCGGAGAGGGGGCGAAACATTGGGCCGGTATCCTCGGCGAGCTGCGGAATCGTGGTGTCGCCGACGTCATGATCGTCTGTTGTGACGGCCTGAAAGGGCTGCCCGAGGCGATCAACGACACCTGGCCCCTGGCTGATGTGCAGCAGTGTGTCGTCCATCTTGTGCGGGCCGGCCTCAAATACTCCTCGCGGAAATACTGGAGCCGGATCACCAGCGAACTGCGTGCCATCTACACCGCGCCTACGGTCGAGGCTGCCGGAACACTGTTCGACGAGTTCGCTGCGGAGTGGGAACCGAAGTATCCGGCCATGATCGCGGTCTGGCGGAACAGTTGGGAGCAGTTCACTCCCTTCTTGAAGTTCCCCGCACCGATCCGCAAACTCGTGTACACCACGAATGCGATCGAGATCCTGAATGCCCGATTCCGGCACGCGACCCGCAGGCGGGGACATTTCCCGAACGAGCCGCTTTGAAGGTACTCTACCTGGTGATTAGGAACCCGTTGAAAAATAGGCAGAATGTCACTGGAAAGATCGCCGGATGGAAAGATATACTCAACACGCTCGCCCTGTTCTACGGTGAGCGGATAACTGGAGAATAATCGACGCGATCATTGCTTCGCCCACAAAAATTCGGACAGTCTCGAACTAACTGCGGGGTTGTGGCAGGTCGGTTGTTGTTTTCCGGCATGTGCGTGGTTGCAGTGTGGTCGTCTCGGTGCCTGCGCGCGGTGGGCTCTCCTGCTGGTGGTCAGAGTGGTTGAACCCTTTGGGCGACGGCCCCTTTGGGGCCCTGGCCGACCGAGAACTGGACCCGTTGTTCGGCGTCGAGGGTGCGGAAGCCGTCTGTGAGGATTTCGGAGTGGTGGACGAAGATGTCACCGCCGTTGTCGCGGGCGATGAATCCGAAGCCTTTGGCGGGGTCGAACCATTTCACGGTGCCGTGTTCCATCGTGTACTTCCTTGCTCCGGCGTAGTCGGCGGGATGGGTGTAGAGCCCGGTTCTGTCGGGCGGTGGGCGGTGGTGGCTGGGGCGGTTTCGGTAGCGGTATGTGGTGATAAGCGTTTGTCGCGGCGGTCGTTTCGGCAGTGGGTGGGTACGTCGTGTGTGGCGGTGCCGACGCGCGCGCCGGACGGCTGTGGTGATGGGATTGCCGAGCAGCGCGACGGCCACGCAGCGGAGGAACTTTGTCAGCGAGGTGGGGGAGGGCTTCCGGGGTTCTGGCTGCTTGATCACGTGGGCGGGATCCCGCCGGGTGGGTCACGGTGGCGGGTTGAGGGGGAGGTGGCGGGCGAGCCAGGCGAGGATGGTGGGGTAGTCGATGCGGGCGGAGACGTCGATGGCTCGTCCGGCCGGGTCGCGGGTGATGCGGCCGTCGGCGGCGATCCGCACGGTTTCGGCGCCGAATTCGACTGCCGGAACGCCGAGGGCGGCGGCGAGGGTGACCGGGTCGTTCATCCAGCTGGAGGGCCGGTGGGCGAACCATTCGGTGGCGTTGGCGGCGATGAGCTCGGCCCAGGGTGGTGCCTCCGGCGCGGTGAGCCACGTGTACAGGGGGGAGTCGGGGGCAACGGCGAGTTCGGGGGTGTTGGTGTGGGTGGACAGCACACACCGGGGCCGGTGAGCGGCGCGTAGGACCAGCCCGAACGCGGCGGGGTCCATGCGCGGGTTGTGCGAGGCGCGGCTGGGGTTGCGGTAGTGGTCGAGCCAGCCGCCCATCATCGTGAACTCGATTTGCTCGATGTGGTGCGGACGGGTGATGAAGAACTCGGCGACGTTCGAGACGGGTCCGATCCCGACCCAGACGATGCTGCTGCTGGAACTCTCGCACACGCTGGCGAGGAAGTCCACGACGTCGGTGTGCACCGGTCGGGCCTCGGGAAGCAGGCTGTGCATGACGAACCGGTCGGCGGCGCCGTCGAGTGCGCTGCCGGCTACGACGGGTACGTCTGTGCGGCCGATGCGGTCCAGGAGTGCGCGGGCGTAGCGGGCGCGGTCGTGGCCGGGGGTTTCGTCGTTGGTGACCACGATAAGGTCTGCGACGACTTCGGCCGCGACCCACAGCGCCAGCGCGTCGTCGAGGTCGTGCCCCAGGTCGGTGTCGAGCACCACGGTCTGGCGATCGAACACCGCAGGGCCGATTGGTTGCGGTGCGGTCGAGCGCGATACAGCTGGCGCGATGCCGAGGGAGTTGTAGTCAGGTGAGGAGTGCACAGGGAGAGTCCTGTCGAGGGTGTGGTCGGGCGTGGTCGAGTGGCGGCGGCACATCTGAAGGGCGGGTGGTTGGTGCGCTGCTTGCCGGGTGTAGCTGATCAGCGCGAGTGAACACGGGTGAGTGCGACGCGGGTCACCGCAGGAGCCTGTCGTGGGCGGGCGTGTCTCACGATGGGCCTCCGCGCGGCAGCGTCGACAGTTGCTCGACCCGGACGGTGTAGGCGCGCTGTGCAGCGAGCACTGCCGTGAGCGCGGCCTCGTTGTGTCTTTGCTGCGTGTAGGTCACCCACCGCTCGGCCATGATCGACACCAGTCGTCCGATATCGAGGCGGGCGGCGGTCATGTCGAGGAGCACGGCGAGTTTCGCGTCGATCGTTCGGACACACCAGGCGATCTCGCGGTCGATCGCGTCCCTGTCCGGCCCGGTGGCCTGAGTCCTGCGGTGATGGGCGTCCACGATCGACGTGGACAGCAGCGCTACCCACCCGACACTGCGGCTGCCTGCCGCGGATGTGCTGGACTGGGCAACGCGCTCGCGCAACCATGCCTTCGCTCGCAGCGCCGCAGTTGCGAAGGCAGCGCCGAGTCCGGCGGGTGTGTGCCGCGCGGGCAGCTGTCGGGCGAAATGAGTGATCCATTCCTTCGCTTGCGGCAGCCCGGCCAGGCTTTCGGTATGCGCGTCCACCGGCGTGTCGCTCCTTGTTCTCATGGTCATCGTGTGGGGCAGATGCCGCGCCATCCCAGGGGCAGCTCCACCCGGCAGGCATGAATATCGGCCAGCAGATCGGCGTAGCCTTCCCGGACCTCGCCCAGGTGGAACCACGCCTCGTGACGCAACTGCTCGTCATCGGTGTGGCGCACCGTCCACCAGGCTTCGGCAAATGTCTGGGCGACATGGCTGATCACCTCCCCGAGGCAGTGGGTGTGCCTGCGCGCGCCGGTCGGGCGTGGCAGATGAAACGCAGCCCAGGAATTGACCTTTTCGATCACGTCGGTGATCTGCCTGCGCACCGCCGCATCATCGAAACCCGCAGGCTGATGGCCGGAATCCACGCAACCAGGCAACAGCGCGGCATGCAGATCACCGAGTTCGCGCGCCCACCTGGTCAACGGGGCGTCGCTGTCGAGGTGCCCGGTGATCGCCGCGAGCAGCTGCTCGGGCGTCAGCAGCGCGTCCGGGCCTGCCGAACTGCTTCCGGCCGGTGATTCCGCCGCGCACCTCGGTCGAGACTGCGCACTCACCGCCTACCGACCCGAACATTCGACCGGCACCGCGACCGGCAGGGTGTACTCCGAAGGCAGCGTGCACCGAGTGATGGTGTGTCCCCGGTCGGCGAATCTCTCGGCATGCGCGCACAGCGCGGTCAGCGCCGCGACCAGATCGTCGTCGCGGTGGCGGGATTCGTCCAACTCGACCACCAGCTGCCCGTCATCGCGCTGCACCAGGCGGATGACACCGCCCAGCTCGCCGAGCCCGAGCCCGACTTCACCCGCTGCGTTGGCCGCGGTGTTGGCGTCATCGACCAATGCCACATACACCGCATCCACGACCTCGATCAGCTCCGGCCAACCCCGACGAGTCAGCGCTTCGACCATGTCGAATCGCGTCACGGTCGGCACCGCCCCGACAGATGATTCGACCAGCACCCGCTCACCCGGGCGCGGCGCATCAGACGTGCCCTGCAGCGGAACCCTCGCGGGGACATCGGTGGCCGTGGCGGAGTCCAGGAAGTAGACGTGCGCTTGCGGCATCCGCGTGAGCCGTTGCACGACCGCTCGCCCGGACGCGCCCAGACCGGTCAAATGTGCCCGCGACGGCACGATGAGATGACCACGCCCATGACCCTCGATCTCCTCCATCACCTGCCACAACACCTGCGTACGGGGGGAGTCGGCATCGAGCACGCGTGCCAGATCGATATCCCGAGACGCGGCGATCCGTTCCAACCGCCACCTCACCGCAGCAGCGGGATCGCAGTGGTCGAGATCCTCGAGCAACGCCCGCAACACCCGCTCGGGCGCGGCCGGTTCGATAACCACCCGGCCGGGTCCCAACGCAAAATACGTCGCGTAGTCGTGCATCGCGCTGCTCACTGCGGCGCGTTCGAGACCGGTTAGCAGTTCCGATCGTGCGTATCCGAACCACATCAAATGACTCCTCTCGTCGTCATCGATTCCGGCCGACAGAGCCGTCATCGTGTGCCAACTTGTGCTGGTGTCTCGGGTGCCGTCCATTGCCGGTCACCGGGTACGTGGTGTTGCCACCATCATCGAGTGAGCCGCAGCGTGGGGTAACTCCGTCGAGACGTGTAGTTACGTAGCCGCTTTGGGTGCCTACGTGACGTAGTCGATTTGCAGGCAGGGCTCCCACCGGCGATCTGTGGCCGATAGCCTGAGGATGATGATCAACAGCCGAGGTATGAGCGACAGATGGAGTCGCGATGAATGTGCATGAGGCATCCGCTGTTACGATCGCTCCCGCTCTCTGGGAGAGCCCAGCTATGCGAGCGGCGCTCGCACACCGCGACCTGAAAAGAGTTTTCGAACTACTTCAGCGTGGGGGCTTCTCTCAGCGGGAGATCGGCCGGCAGGCCGGTTTGACCTCATCCGAGGTGTATCAAGTCCTGCACCGGGGTCGGCGGATCAGCGCGTACGACGTCCTTGGCAAGATCGCCGATGGACTGAGAATTCCACGGGGATATATGGGACTAGCTTACGACGAGTCCACCCAAAACAATCTCGACCTGGCGGCGGCTACCTGTTCGCCCATCGGATCCGAACGCGACGAAGTTCGATCATTGCTCTCTTATGCGGCAAACGTAACGATGGGAACGGCCGCGGACGACGTGGCGCACTGGTGGCAGCCTCTCGAACGAGAGATCGCGCCCGCTCCGACCAGGATTGGACAGTCGGACGTCGAGCGTATTCGAGCGCTCACTGCGGCTATGCGAGCGATCGACTACCGCCACGGTGGCGGCGCATGTCGCGACGCCATCGCCGCGCAAGTACGCTGGTCACAGCAACTGCTCAACGCAGATGGAGGGGAACAGGCCAAACTCCGGCTGAGGTCTGCCTTGGCGGACCTGCACAACTTGGCTGGCTGGACCTCGTTCGATGTCGGTATGTACAGTCCCGCTCGCAAGCATTTCGGGCGGGCCCTCGAACTAGCCCGGAGCACCAACGACTTTTCACTGTCGGCGAATATCCTCTATCGCACAGGCAGGCTGCACCTCCACCGTGCAATGCCACACGAAGCTCTGAGGTTCTTCCAGCTCGGTCAGATCGCTGCGCAGGACTCGGGATGTTCGTTGACCGTTGCTATGCTGTGTGTAAACGAAGCATGGACTTACGGCCAACTCGGAGACCGCGAACAGATGCGCCGCTCGGTAAGCCGGGCCCAAGACGAGTTCAGCCGTGCGGAACTCGAGAACGCCCCGGTGTGGGTGAGGTTCTTCGGCGAAGCCGATCTGAACGCTTCCATCGGCGTAGCCGTTGTTGCTATGGATAAGGCTGCGAATCGAGATCTGGCAGATGGCATCGATTTCCTGCAGGCGGCACTTGCTCGCCGTGGTCCTGACATGAACCGAAGTAAGGCTTTCGAACTCACTGCGCTAGCCACCGCGCTTCTCCAGTCTGGTCAGCGGGAAGACGGCCTACGATTCGGAAGAAGCGCGGTAGCAACTGCCTCGACAGTGAGGTCGGTTCGAACAGTCGATAGACTGGCGCCATTGAGGAGGGCAGCGATTAAATACCCGAATGACCCTGAACTCAAAGAGCTGGCCCGTACAATCGATTCACTAGAGGCTGTCCAATGACAAATTCGCTGATCAGTGGCGATCTGCACGCCGATCCAGAGGTCAAGTGGGCCGACAGGGCTCTCCATGCTTCCTGCGCCGCCGCGGATCTGGATCCGACCGGCGCACGACTTATCAAGTTCACCAACAATGCTGTATACGCCCTCGAGTCCGAGCCTCTGGTTATTCGGATTGCTGGATCACGCGCAGTGCGAAATCTGATTCCGAAAATTGTCGCGACGGCTCGATGGCTGGCCGGAAACGATATTCCTGCCGTTCGGCTCGCCGAGGATTTTCCACAGCCTCTGCAGCTTGACGAGACCGCAGTGACTTTCTGGCATCGAGTCGACGAGTGCGACCAGCGGGCGCAACCGGACGGCCGCGACCTCGGAAGAGTTCTGCGTCGCTTTCACAACCTTGCCGCGCCCGACTTCGAACTACCCAGGTGGAACACGCTAAACTCGGTCAGGAAGCGTATCCGAGACGCGGATGTTCTCGCAGACGGCGATCGGGAATTCCTCGAATCTTCCTGCAACGAGCTGGAACAGGAACTAGTGGGTGTCGGCTTCCTGCTTCCGCCGGGTCCTATACACGGCGACGCTTTCGTCGGCAACCTCATTGGCGGACCGGGCGGTGCAGTCTTATGCGATTTCGATTCGGTCGCCATAGGGCCCCGGGAATGGGATCTCACTCCAATTGCTGTAGGAAAACTGCGTTTCGACTATGGCACCGACTACCACAGGCAATTGGTTGCCGAGTACGGTGTCGATGTTCTAGAGTGGCGAGGTTTTCCGGTTTTGCGAAAAATCCGGGAACTGCAGTTGGTGACCAGCGTGCTGCCTACGCTGAGATCTAATCCCGCACTGTTCGATCAGTGGAATCACCGCTTTACATCGTTCAGAAACGGTGATCGGTCAGTAATGTGGACAACGTACCGATAGCCGATCACATGGTCAGATCGAATCCTCGCAGTGCCTCGGCGGCCACCGTTGGGTGATTGAACGCATTATTTCTCGGCTGACCGACGACCACCGACTCAGCATCCGCTACGACCGGAAGGAACAACACTGCTGGTTTCTACCGAATACGCGGATGGTGGGACCGGTGCAGCAGCGGGTCATTGATGATGGGCGGGGTGTCCCGGGGGTGTGAAGATCTTCCGGCACCACCACCCGCGGCTGTCACCGTCCATGTCCGGCGGAGGGGACCGCCTGGGAATTACATCCGTCGTGGTCGTAGCGGCGAGCAGTGGACGGGTCAATGGCACTGGCTGAACCGGCATCGTGCCGAGCTGCGGTGGGTCGCTGTGCAGCTGTATGCACACGAAGGCCGAGTTCAGCGTATGCGACTCATCGCGGAGGCGACCGGTTGCGCTGGCGGGCTGTGCCAGCCGCTGATCTTCCACATCCTTACCGACCTGATCTCCAGCCTCGCTGATTCATTCGCTCGAAGTAGGCGTCGTCTGCGGCCTGGATCTGGTCCTCTGTCAGCGTTGCCGGGGTGTCCGGAGCATGAGAGCGCCCGCCGAGGACATCGACTCGCTCGTGGGCAGCTCGGTGGCCAGCAGGAAGTCCTGCGCGCACGTATATGCCGGTTTCCTGCCTGCCCGCAGCACGACCGTGTGCCCTTGACGCGCGGCGGCGTCCGGACGATCATGGCCCCGCAGCCGGTGCTTGCCGCCACTGGGAACCTGCTGCTTCGCCCTGGGAGCCGTCCGATGCACCAGCATTTCCTCTCCGCCTACCAGAGGTGAGGTCAGACGGCCAAAGCCGAAGAAGGCTTGGGTGCTTCGGCATCGCACGGACGGTGACCTGCTCGCACTGACGACTGCAGCCGCGCGAGCGGGCATGGCGTCAGTCAGCAGTCGATGTGTGTCAATTCCGAGGCGAATTCGGTCCTGTTGTTCTGCGAGGTGTATCCGGCGGGCACGTACAGCGTGGCGGTGCCGTATGAGTAGTAGTTGCCTGTGACACAGTCTGCGACGGCTTTGAGGAGTGACTCGCTGCGGTACAGCGCCCATTTCCAGTTGGCGATGAGGGGAGTGATGTTCATCCACATCACCAGCATCAGCTCGATCGTCTGCGCTTTGTGGTCGCTGCTGATCGGGGTGCGCGCCCGCATCGCTGCCGCGACACGTTCGACCGCTGCTTCGGCCGGTGGTGTTCCGCCTGCTTGTGCGGTGAGCAGTCCCTGGGCCAGCCGGGTCGTCAGCTCGACCTGGTCCTGGCGATCGGACCAGTCGGCGAGCACCAGATGTGATCGACGAGGTCAGCCTGATCGGCCACCGCCAGCACACCAAGCGGCGCCTCGAAATGATCTGGCAGACCACCGGCCGCGGGTCGCGCGGCGGCCTGAGCGTGTGGAAACCCTACGAGCTGATGGACCTGCCGATGCAGGAAGCGATGCGGCATGCGGCAGCGGTCGCGCTCGATCTCGTTGCGGCGCGCGATATCACCGCTGAAGGCGATCTCGCCTCGGCGCTGGTGACCCCGTCGCACGCCCCGGTCTACGAGGGCGACAAACCGACCCCGTTGGTCACCGCCTGGAGGCGGGCTATCACCGAAGTGACCGCGGCGATCGACCGCGCCCGCATAGATCCGGCCACCGCACAGCAGCTGCTCGCGCTGGCGACCCTGTCGGCCCGGACGCTGGAACACTTCCAGCGCGAACGCGCCTTCCTCGCCGAACCCGGCATCCCCACCGACTTCCTGCCCACAGCCACCGAATACGCCACACGCCTATGCCCGATGTGCGACAACGACGTCTACGCGGTAATCCGCACCATGGGCGTGCGACTGGACGAGCTTCCCTCGCCGATCAGCATCGGCCATGGGCCGCCGATCCATGGCCGATAGGACGCGCCTGACCTCCGAGCCGCATCCGTTGATGTCGTCAAATGACCCCTTGAAGACATGCCCCGGAAGCGACGGCGGCGCCACCCCGATCATGCGGAAACAGCCCTGTGTGTGACTCGGGGCGGGAAGTGGCGGTGTTCTCGCACTGTCAGGTGGCGCCGATGACGAGGGTCCTGCGGGCGGTTTCGGCGACTTAAGCGGTGATGGTGTGGAGTTCGTTGATTTTTATGTACTTTCATGTGCATCTCTCGAACCACCTTGATGCCCTCGGGCATCCCGAAACATCCGCGCCACCGATTATGACAACACCGGTAGTCATAACTGCATGTCGCGTATCGATGTGGTGGATGGTGGAGCGGGCGGTCCCCGGTAGTGTTCGCTGCTGCGGGACCGGCTGGGACGAAAGAGATGGGGAGATCCAGTGGATTTGGGCAAGAACCACGACGGGACGAACGGCTCGGGCTACGAGGCCTATCCTGCCGGGTCGGACAGCTGGCCGGGATCGCAGCCGGCCTACGTACCGTCGCCACACGAATACCAGCCGGACAGTGGGATCCTGGCGCATCCCACCAGGATGCCCAGACCGGTGAGAGCGGCGCAGATCATCTCCTGGCTGTTCGGCGGTCTCGGCGTCGCGCTGGCGGTGCTCGCAGGCGCCATGGGTAAGCCCGAGTTGTGTGGCGCGCTGATCGGGGGCTTCCTTCCTGCCTTCTTCCTGGCCCTCTTCGCGTGCGGTTTCACCGTGAACGGGAACGGCGTGCGCGTGGCCGCGATCGTTTTCGCGGGCGTCGGAATCCTGTGGGGCCTCGGCGGTATGTCACAGGGGCGCCCGCCCGGACTCTTCGGCTTCGGCGCGAGTCTGGCAATCGTGATCCTTTTGTCTCAGCGCAGTGCGGGAGCCTGGTTCAAACGGCCGCATTGAGGGTGCAGTTCTATGGGGTGTTGCCGAGGTGTCGGTAGAGGGTGGGGCGGGTGACGCCGAACTCGGTGGCGATCTGGCCGATGTTGTAGCGGCGTCTGCCGGCGTCGGCGAACTAGGGCGTGTCTCCCAATAGCTTGAGCCATTCGATGGCGAGGGCTATGACGAGGTTGGCGCGGTAGACGATGGCGAGCTTGTCGTAGCGGGTGGCGATGGCTCGCCACTGTTTTGCCTTGTTGAAAGCGCGTTCGACGACATTGCGGCCCCGGTATGCCTGCTTGTCGAAGCCCGGTGGCCGCCCGCCGGCGCGGCCCTTGCGCTTGCGGTTGGCGATCTGGTCGGCGCGTTCGGGGATCACCGCCTTGATCGCTCTGCCCCGCAGCAGCATCCGGTTGGCTGCCGAGGAGTAACCCTTGTCGGCGCGGACCTCGTCCGGGCGAGTGCGCGGCGCACCACCGCGCAGCCGAGGAACACCGATCCCGTCCAGCACGGCCGCGAACATCGGGCTGTCGCCGCCTTGGCCGGGTCCGATCAGCACCGGCAAAGCCCGGCCGTTGCCGTCACAGGCCAGATGCATCTTGGTGGTCAGCCCGCCGCGGGATCGGCCGATGGCATGATCGGCGGGCTCATCGAGCAGATTGTTGTAATTCGACCGAGCCCCCTGTGTGGCGGGCGGCGGTCGCGCCGTGCTGGTGCACGCGCGCGATCGAGGAGTCCACCGACACCGCCCAGTCCAGGCCGCCGCCATCATCGGCCAGCGCCGCCAGCGCGACCAGCACCCGATCCCAGGTACCGTCCCCGGCATAGCGCCGCTGCCGCTTCCACACCGTCTGCCACGGCCCGAACTCCCTGGGCAGGTCTCGCCACGGCACTCCGGTCCGAAGCCGATACAACATGCCCTCCACCACAAGGCGATTGTTCTGGAAGTTCGGCCCTCGATTCCGGATCGAACTCGGCAGCAGCAACTCGAGCAACTCCCACTGCCTGTCGGTCAACACCCACAAACGGTCCCCATCTACCACCCGGAACATGGTGCCGCAGAACCCATCAAATCAATGGGAGACACGCCCTAGTCGTACATCTGCCGCGCCAGCTGTAACTGCCGCGGGCCGAGCTTGGGTTTCTGGCCGCTGGCACGGCCCCGGGCGCCGGCCAGGCCGTCGCGGGTGCGTTCGGGGTTTCGGACGCTGCCCTGAGGTCAGCACTCGCAGCATGTATCCCGATAATGCCGCTGAGTGCGCTCGCCGAATCGGCCACGCCGTGCACTAAACCTCGACGGCCGGGTCCTCCAAGGCTGCATCCCCGATCGATCTCCAGAGCATCCCCGAGGCTGCCGATCAAGCCGCCCCGAATCGACTCACGGCCGATACCCGATGCTGATCCTCGTGACGACCGGCCTCGGAAGACGCTTCTCGGCGACACATCCGAGCATCTCACGCACCGCCATGACCCCCAGGCCGCGGTAGACCGATGCACACGAGTCGACCTCATGTTGCTGGACAACACGAACCACCATCTGCGCCAGCACCGGATCCCCTCGGCGGCGATCGGGATCATGGGCACCCGCACCAGCCAGCTCGATCAATGCGCCCTCGGCCAGGGCTGTCACGAATTCCTCGTCCGCGCCCAACCCCAGCACGAACTCGACCCAGGACAACTCACCCTCGGTGACCGGCTCGAAATCCACTTCGGCGTAACCCCAATCAGGCGCGCAGTTCCCCGGCGTCTTCTGCGAACGCACAGAAATCCCACGTACCGACCGTGCCAGCCGCATCGTCACGTCCACGAGAATACGAGTCCGACGCTGCAATAGATGACACCGTCGCATGCGCCCGTCCATGGCAGCAGATTGCACGTGAACGATGAGATCGAAAACGGCCGTCCGAGCCCGCCACGCAACGCATGGAAGATCAACGCGCCAAGATCATTCCCGACTGGACAGACCGCCTCCCTCGCTGGCGCGGGCGATAGTTCTGAATCCGCGGGGACCTGCAGCCACGCACCAGTAGCCAACCAGAAGATGCCTCCCGAGGCGAACTCATGGGAAAGGCGTATGAGCGACTACTTCGTCGTCCGGCCGGCGGTGAGGGCAGCGCCGGTCTGCTCACCTGCCCAGTCGATGTGGTGTCGCGGCCTTGTACGTGCTGCAGTGGCATGACCTTGCCGATGGCGGGCGCTACCTTAAGTGGCGCAGCGAGATCAAGTCAGCGTGAGTCCCGCTTTGGCAGAGGGCTTTCGACCCAGTTCACTCTGTGGATCGAAGGCGCTCTGCAACGCCTGTAAGAAGGCAGACGCGCCAGGTGGTAGCTGTCCGGCTGGGCCTGCGTATCCGCTAAAGCCGCTCCGCGTGTGACGGCGTCTGCCCGGAGCGCCGTCAAACGAACTGCGATCCAATGGAACCGAGCGGCGGCCTGCTGCGTCGGTATAGATTGACGGACTCGGTCTCGGACATGAGGAGCAGGAATGGGTGGCATCGAGCGGGATCCTCTCGGCGCACATAGCAGTGGGCTAGGGGAGCAGGTCGACTTGATGCTCGAGCAGTTGCAGCGGCAACGCCAGGGATTCGTGGCTGCGCAGTCCCGTCTGTCGTCAGCGACAGCTGAGGCGTGGTCCTCCGACCGATTGGTCCGGGTGGTGAGCAATATCGCCGGAATCCCGATCGAGGTGCATGTCGTGCCGGAAGCGTTCAAGCGTTCCACGCCCGAGAAACTTGGCCGGTCGGTGACCGAAGCTGCGCAGTTGGCTGCTCGACTGGTCGCCGAGCGGGCTCAGCAAGCACTCGGACCTATCGAGGAGCTGGTGGACGGTATGCCCGATCTCCCTGACCTTATTCCTGGCGCTCCCAGCGTCAAAGACTTGTTCAAGTCAGTCGTTCCGCGGCCGCCCAGCCCGACGTCCACGAAGCCGACGCGGCCTCACGTCGATGACGAAGACGAGGACGAGTACTTCCGCAATGCCTCGTATCTGAAGGAGCGCCCATGAGCGACTTCGGCGTCAATCCAGAAGCACTACGCGCTACTCAATCTCGGTTCGTCAGCGCGTCCGATCGCGTCAAAGCGGCAGCCGCTGACTTGCGGCGAGTTATCGAGGCTGAAGGTACGTGCTGGGGTTCGGACAAGATCGGACAGTCCTTCGCCAAGGATTATGTGCCCGGTGCGGACGACGGGTTGAAAGGGACAGACGGCCTGGCGAAGGTACTGACGAATCTCGGTGACAGCGTCGTCCTCATCGCCGACAAGGTGCAGGCTCAAGATCAATCGACTGCTGACAGCGTGAACCAGATCAAGCCGTGACATGGGCATAGAGCTACCGGGCGAACTGCAGTGGGTTGCCAAATGGGTTGTCGGCGCCGGTGACTGGCCCGAGGGGGACGAAACCGCCATGCGGCGTGTCGCTCACGCATGGGACGCCTTGGCCACCGTGCTGGACAGCGAGATCGAGGCTGACGCCGACGGTGCGCTACGAGACGTCCTCGCCGCGCTTGATAGCGGGAAGACACATGACGCGCTCGCCGACTATCGGCGGCAAATCGCCGGTCCAGACGGGTCACTGCCCGCGTTGATCAAGCGATGCCAATCCCTGGCCGACAGCCTGAACGACGGCGCCAATGACATCGAGCACACCAAGATGGTCATCATCGGGGCACTCGTTATCTTCGCCGCGCAGGCGCTATGGGCTCTAGGGGTCGCTGCGACAGGGATCGGTGCCCCCGCCGCGGCAGCCGCCGAGGTAGCCGCCCGGGTCGCGACTCAGATCACGATCCGGATGGCGATCAGACAGCTTATCCAACGCATGCTGACGCGGGCTGCGGCCAAAGCGGCCGCCCGTGCCGCGTTGAAGGGTGTGGGCTGGGGCATCCTGCAAAGCGGTGGTGTGGACCTGGGCGCCCGCATTGTGCAGATCGCCGACGGTCACCGTGACGGATTGAGCGCCAAGGACTGGAATCAAGTCGGTCTCGGCACCTTGACCGGAACCGTCGCCGGCGCGATCGGAGGCGGGCTCGGCGCCAGCGGCCTCGGAAGCAACGCAGTCGACGCGGCAAGCTCCAGACTCGGCAAAGCCGCCATCCAAACTGGGGTCGACGGAGCCGTCGGCACAGCCGCTTACGCAGCAGGCACCGCAGCGACGGTGCCCCTGGGCGGCAACTTCGAGTTCGGTGCACCGATGGTGACCTCGTCCGTCGCCAACGGTGCCATTTTCGCCGTCGGCGCGGGGGCCCACCACAACCCCGACTCGGCTGCTCCGAGCATCGACCATGACGCCGCGCAGCACCTCGACCTCAGCAGTCCCCAAGACATTGGCACCAAGCCGTCTCCGACCATCGAGGCAGAGCGAGCGCCAGCAGCTACGACCGAGACCAAACCAAGTCCTTCACCAACGGCCGTCGAGCACTCCCCACTCGAGGCACCGCGATCTCCCGCCCAGCATGACGTCACTACGGCGCCGGCCTCGACGGGCACTGAAGCAGTTCGTCCGGATCACCAGCACGACAGTCCATCGGCGACCACCGCGGACATGACCAGTCGGCCGACAACCCACAGCGACGCCTCGCCCATCCCGACGCAACCGCCCGCGCATACGGACGCGATGCCGTCGGGCCATCACGAAACCACGCCGCCGCCACAGGAACAGCCCTCGGCGTCCCTGACCGACAGTCACAGCAGCGGTACGAGGATGGAACGCCTACCGGACGGTTCCACGCTGCTGTCCGGACACGGCTCACTGGACATCGAAACCATTTTGCATCCGCCCAGCCCCGAGGCGCCTCGCACCCTCGATACGCCGACCGTCGAACCGGACGCGCCGCCGTTGGGCGTGAACGCCCCAGCGTCAACGCCTCACGAGGCGGTTGTTCCCAGGTCGATCAGCGATGTTTCTGACGTCGTCTCCGGCGCACCGACGTCGCCAAGCCACCCGAACACGACCGCGGTCGACCCTGTGACGTCGGCTGCTGTGGCTGATGGTCCCTCGATACCGACAACCTCTTCTGTGAGCCCGTCATCCACTCTCGACCTGAGTGCACCTGCACAGGAGGTCAACCGACCGAGCGCACCCAGTCACGCTGTGCCCGCGGATCCTCCACAAGCTGGACCGCCCGCCTCAACTGCGGTTCCACCGGCAGCCCCGCGTGCTGACATCCCCACGGCGGCGAGACCCGAGGCTCGGGCGCCGCAAGCTGCCGTGCCGGCGCCAGCCTCAACGCCGAGAAGCGTTGCACATGATGCCGGGTCCACTCCCGCTCGGTCTCTTCACGAGTCCGAGCTCCGGCCACAGGCTTCGGAGCTGCGGCCGGAGTCTGATCGGCCGACCACGACGATTCCAGAGCGCAGGCCCCCTCGGGAGGACTCCTCCGTCGCTCGGCCGCATGATTCTCATCAGCCGCCGCGTGATCCCGGCGCTCCGGCTCAACACCCTGCCCCTCGCGAGGCACCGCATGTCAGCGAAGCTCGCCCTGAGCGGGAGCACTACCGACAGCAGGCCGATGACGACAGCCGCCTGACTTCGGTCACGCCGCGCGGACGCTCGAACGAAGATGCCGCCTACGACGTGCATCGGTTCACCGATAACCTGGATGACCCGGTCGCGCTGATCAGCATCCAGGTGCATCTCTCACATGGTGACCACATATCCCCGCAGGAACTACAGCAGGTCCTGGAAAGCGCCCAGCTCGGCGCCGACCGAGCGTTCAACAGCGGTGAGCGACTTCTCAGCGGCGACCGCCTGCTGGTGGATATCGTGCACACCGAGGACCCGGCCGCCGCACACCTGCACATCAATGTCGACCATGCGCCGACCGGTCCGAACACCTGGCACCCGAACGACCCCCCCGACGTCCTCGCTGACCACATCCGCCACCAACTCGGCCTACCCACCGATGCCGGGCACACCCCAGGCCTCGACGCGGTCGATCTGCGCCACATCAGCGACGACCTCGCCCGCGCCAACACCCCGTCCCGGTTCCAGGACCTGCCCCAAACGCGGGTTGTCGGCAACGGTCGACTGAATCACCTCGAGAATCCAGCCTTCCAGGCCGCGGTCGAGGATGCGCTGCGCGACGGCAACCGCTTCCTGGTTGGAGCCGATCCCCGCACCAACCCCTACGGGCAGCTGATCAACGACGGCGGGCCGGAAAATCCGGGGCGCAGCAACAACTGCGTCGAACAAGCGCTGGCCGCGATCTCCTCCTTCCACGGCGACCCGCAGGTCGGGGTCCCGAGGTGGGCCGATGTGCTGGCAGACGGAACACTCGATCGCACCGGAGGTGAAGAGGGGGGACTGGAACGCGCTACCGAATGGCTCGGGGGTGAGTGGCAAAACTTCGATCATCAGGGCAAGACCATCCAGGAACAGTTCGACGCACTCCACCAATGGATTGCACATCTGGGCCCGGGATCGTCGGCACTGATCGTCAACGAATGGCACGCCCGCGACGTCAACACAGGTGAATTGCGCTACCACCCCGACGGCTCGCCGGTGGTCGACGGCTCGCACGCCACCGTCATCGTCTACCCCTACGACGCCAGTGGACCCGTATGGTGGGATCCGCAGCAGCGACTGCTATCAGATACACCACCGGCCTACATGTCCGCGAACTCATCGTCGCTCTGGTTCATGACAAACGGCCCCGATGGAGGAATCGACAGTGCCAGAACAGCTTCAGACGCGGGAGCAAGTGGAACAGTATCTGGCACGCATCTTCCCGACCGATCAACAGTTCCAGATACTGAGGACCGAGTACGGGTGGGTCTGTCGGAGGACGCTGACGCCAGAGGAGACCGCCAAGGGGATGGGACTCGGGCTGGGGAACTACGTGATCAACGCCCAGACCGGGATAGTGACAGCGCATTCGAGCCTTCCCCCGCACGTGATCGGGCAGATGTACGACGAAGCGATCCGGAACGGACAACCGATCCAGGGCAGCCAGGTCTACCCGCCCCAGTGGCGCGTGAGCATCCAGCGCATACAGGAAGATCAACAGACGATCGAGTACCAGCTCGAAGCCCAGTCGATGGCGCAACCCCCAGAACCGACCATCTCGCACCAATTGCTGATCGACAAGCACACCCTGTCCTACCAACCGACCGACACCACCTCGGCGAACGCAGTGGCCTGGGCAGAGATGCGCAACCGGGTGGACGGGACCTGGCCGGAGCACGGGACGTTCGAGTACTAAACCCATTCGGCGCAGCGCCCAACGAGGTACCCACCCCGAGATCGGCGCAGGTGCCGGATATCGCGCCGCCAGGCCACACTGAACCGGGCGGACCAGATAGGGATCCGCACGAGCGGCCCAATGAACGGGACCCGCACTCTTCCTCAGAGGGATCCAACTCCTCACGTGACAATCCGACCCCGCCGGGCATGTACCGCGGCGATGACGGCTTGCTTCACCGGCCGGGCGACCGCGCGGACTCTTATCGAGATCCTGACGGCAGGTGGCACCGCCTCGGCGATCGAGAAGGCACCTACCGCGATAGAGCCTTTCAGCTGAGGGACGGCAGTGGCTGGGTCAGTGATCCCGCGGTCAGAGAAGACATCGCGTTCCTGGCAGACAAGGGTCCAGCCCAAGCGCATGAAGTAGCGAACCCAGAGATAAGGTCGAGGCTCGACGAGCTGGCTGGCGAGGCTACCCGGCAAGACCGCGACCGCGCTGCTGTCGCCGAAGTGGTCAAAGCCCACATGAGGGAGTTCGGTGTCGACAAGATCGACCAGCTGAGCGAGAACAAGCTCGCAGGATTCGTCAAAGACCACGAAGGCCGCATCGTCAATGATCCCGTCCTCAGCGACCAAGAGAAGCTGGCCAAGCTCGAGCGGTTGCACGAGATGCGGGACAACGCCAGGGACTACAACCGCCTCGGCACGGAGAAGGTGCTCACCTCGAAAGAAATGGGGGGGTTGGGGGGCATCGCACATGTCACCGAACGCCCCGAGGCGGTACTGCTGACCCCGTTCGAGAACGCGATAGATGGACGCGACACCTTCGACGTCACCGGTTTCATCAGTCATCCGCCCACGCTGATCGTTGATGAGTGCAAGGGCGGCACTTCACAGCTGGGTGCTGCCGATACCGAAAAAGGACGCGCCCAGCAGGGCTCTCGCGAGTACGCCGAGCGCACCGCGGCCATCGAAAAAAACCTCCAGCGACTGCTGTCGGAAACACCCGAGCAGATGCGTGAGCGTGGCCTGGATCCGAACAGCCCGGAAGGGCAACAGTTCTTGAAAGCTCGCGAGCAGCTGCTCCGCGCCCACGCCGACGGAACGCTTCAGGTCGAATACAACCTTGTTCACGTATCCCGCGACGGCACCATCAACGTCGCGCAATTCAATATCGAACGCGACGGGCAGCCCTTCTCGCCTGAACTGCTCGGTGGCATTGACAAGTCCCGTGCCTACGAGCTCGTCACTGCACAAGAACGGGAACAGCACATTGCACAGGCGATAGAGGCGCAAAGGGCGAGGCTGCTGGAGTCGCTGGACCCCCGCGATCGTGACGTTGTGCAAAACGCCGTCGAACGCGCGCTGGAGGCGGTCGACCCTGCCGAACTATCACAGCTTCGGGCTCAAGCGATCGAAGCGATCGAAAAATTCCGAGAAACACTTGGGCAGGATGTGGGGCAAGTCAGCAGGGAGATACTCAAGGCGCGCCAACAATTGGAACAGGCGCAGGCCCTCGAGGTACTCCGTGGTACTGAGGCATTGAATAGCCTGAATCTCGACCCACACTTGAAGCAGGTTGCCGCAGAACTGCTGCGAGTCGACGTGAACGGCAGAGATCGCGGGATAGCGGCAGGCTTGGACAGTGCGCATCGGGAGGTCATTGCCGCGCTGAAGCAGCACGTATTGGACGCCAGGGACGCCCAATCAGCAGCCTCTGCACGCGCTGTAGAACAGGCGCTCGAGCAGGCCAAACAGCTGGTGTGGAGTCAGGAACAAGTTCCTGGCTTGGACATGGCGAGACTGCTGGAGGCTCATCACCTGATCGAGCATGTGGAACAGGTTCAGCGCATTGAGCGTGAGAACAATGCCAACGTTCTCAACCTGATGAAGGCGGCGCCCGAGCATGCGCAGGAAGTGCTGCAAGCGCTGGAAATCGACCGGACAGATGCGATCGGACAAGTAAGAGACGCTGTCACCAGAGAGGTTGTCCAGCAGCACAACCTGCTTGTCGAGCAGAACCCTGCGTTGAGGATTGCGGAGGGACGGGAATCGTCATTCGACGCCAAAGCGTATTTGCTGTGCCTCGAGCACACCCCGAGTCGCTTCGACCGCGACACGAACGCATTTGTCTATGAGTTGCCCGGCCGGGAACCTATCCATGTCCCCTATGACTCGCGCGCCGCGCATTTGGCGCGTGCCTCACAAGCTATCCAACGTGGGCTCTCTATCGACCACGCCGCCCTGATTCACTTAGCCCGAATAAGCCAGGCTGCTCCTGCTCACGAGGCAGTTCGAACCGTTCCGACGGCGGATGAGCTGCGGGTGCGTCGTCACCACCACGAGCTGGCGCGCGAACGCGGCCTGCAGCGGGAGCGGTGAGGTGAAGGTAAGTAAATATTACCAATATGGAGGACCGCCTACGGCCCCCGCTATAAAATTTAGCATAGTAAGTAAACAAAACTGGGGCGAATAAGGGGAGTATTGAGACTTCTGTTGATGGCTACCAGGAGGAAAATTGACCTGTTCGAGACACGGTGGCAGGGATAAATTCGCACACAATGTAAGGTCGTCCTGTGACTGAATGGCGAGCGCTCACCGATACGGAGATCGTCGAGTTGGCGACCCGGCTCCTGTCCCTGGATTGGTCCTGGCGGATGGCTGATATCCCTCAGCTGGCCGCCGAATTCGGCTGGCAGGTCCAGAGTCTGCGGGAGCGATCAGCCATCCTCGACGTCGGCTTCGGGATGGCGAGCGGCGGGGTGCAAGGCCGCGCCGACCACGCCGAAGTGATCGAGGTGGCAGTGACTGCCAGGACAACTAGTGACCCAGCTGGCCACGCATCGCTGCGCGACGCCTTCGCGCGGATGGTGTCGGCACTTACTGATGAACTGGGCGCACCGTCGAAGCAACTCCCAGGCGAAGAACCCGAAGTCCGGTGGGCTAGGGAGAAGACGACGCTCCAACTGGTATGCCTCGGAACGACGGTCTGCCTGTACTTGGTGACCAACTCGTGGCTTGCCATGCACGACAAGACCGTCGAGCTGCAAGAACAAGGACAGATATGAACAGCTGGGCGGAGTTCGCCGACGGCCTGACACAGCACCTGGCCACGTTGTCTGCTGGGACGGTCGTCATCATCGGTGAGGCAGACCAACCGAAGGAGCGCCGCCGCTTCGTCCAGTTCCGGCAACTCGACACCATGATCTGGGCAGAGCTGCCCGGCGACAGCTGGCTTGCCCCCGACGTGCAGGTCGGAGACTCTGGCAGCCAGATTATCGAGGGTGTTGGCTGGCAGCGACCAGACGCCGACCACTGTGACAACTGGTGGTACGAGTTGCGCTGGCCGGCCTCTTCGGACAGCTATCGGCAGTTGGCGGAGAGGATAGTCACTGGTCTCCGTGACGGTTTTCGAATCACGGATCCGACCACGCTGGTGTACCAGGCATGGAGCGAGCGCGGCGGCGAGATCGATCTGCCGCTTCTCGGTCTATCGACGAGGCAGGCACACACCACAGCGAGCGTTGCTCCGAGCTCGGAGGAGCTCACCGCCGGTTGGCGAGTCATGAGGAGCTCGGACGTCGTCGAACTCGCCCTGCAGCTGCAGTCGTTGGTCTGGTCGTGGCGGATGGAAAACCTGATGCACCTGCTGGCGGAATTCAACTGGCGGGATCCGATCATCCAGTCGAGTGACTGGGTTCGCTTCGACAACGGCCTCGGCCCGGGCAGTTGTGACGTGATCGGCAGCGCCGGTCACGCCGAACGTATCGAAATAGCCTTGACCACACTGGCTCCCGACGATACCGCCGGTCGAGCTGCGGTACACGAGGCGTTCGGAGAAGCCGCGGCCGCGCTGACCGCCACGATCGGAGAACCGACCGCGGAGATCGTCGACTCGATCCCCGAGATCCGCTGGACCGGCAAGGAAACAACACTGCTGTTGACCGACCTGGACCTTATGGTGCGACTGTGCGTGGTCACGAACGCATGGCTGACCCACTACGACGAGGCGAACAACCTGCAGCAACGGCGCACTACCTGACCCACGGCTCCTCAATTCCTGTCAAGACCTATCGAACTTCGAAGTCCAGTAGAGGCGTTCAGTGTCTGGCATGAAATAAAATAACGGTTCACCGAGTCATCGAGCATAGGACCGACGAGGGCGCGTGGTTGGTTGCGGCAGGGAGGTCCCCGGCCCTCTACAGTCCCCCTCGGTGGACCGCAGAGCCGACGGACGCGGCGGCGATCGGATCGGACGGGGATTGCGCCGACTACACGCCCCCGCCCCGCGAACAGTGCCCATTCGCCCATTCGAATGGAGCGTCGAGACGGCTCATCCGTGCCGATGAGCGCACAGCAGGAAGGAGTCGGCCGACTGGTCTCCCGGTATCGGCACCTGGTACAGACGCAAGTCTGGGCACACATCGGCGGCCGCCCGCGATCGACAGGCTAGTCGTCTGGCAGTGGACGCGTGCTTTCCCAATATGCTGACGGCAGACGCCGTGGAGAGCCTGGTGCCTGGATGCACACAGCCAGGTTCGGCGAGCGGCTCGCAGAACGGACCGGCGGCAACACCGACAGCGCGCTGCGGACCGACTAAACCACCCGCACCGCGCGTACGCATCACGATTCGGGCTCGGGCCCCCACTGGTGATTGCCGGATGCTCGGCAATCCCGCGATCGGGTCTCAACCTGCGAGTACCTGGGTGATCCTGGCGAGATGGCCGGGTACGGTTGCCGAGTGACTATTCGTGTTCGTTTCGCACCGTCCCCGACGGGGATGTTCCATGTCGGCGGCGCCCGGTCGGCGCTGTTCAACTGGGCGGTCGCTCGCCAAGCTGGCGGGCAGTTCATGCTGCGTATCGAGGACACCGATCAGGCCCGCAACAAGCCCGAGTGGGTTCAGGGCATCATCTCCGCGCTGGCGACGATCGGGATCTCGGAGGCCGATTCGGCGTTCGAGGGCCCGTACTTCCAGTCGGCGAACGCCGAGTCGCACCGTGATGCGGCGGCGCAGCTGCGTACCGCCGGACGCGCCTACCACTGCGACTGCTCCCGCGAGCAGGTCACCGAGCGCACCGGCAAGCCCGATGCGGGGTATGACGGGCATTGCCGCGAGCGCGGTCTGGAGTACGCGCTCGGCCGGGCGCTACGGTTCCGTACTCCGGACGACGGGGAGACCGTTGTCGCGGACCGGATTCGTGGTGTGACCGCGTTCCCGAACCGCGCGATCGAGGATTTCGTCATCGCTCGCGGTGATGGCACTCCGCTGTTCCTGCTGGCCAATGTGGTCGATGACGTCGATGAGCGGATCACCGAGGTGATTCGGGGTGAGGAGCATCTGTCGAACACCCCGAAGCAGCAGCTGCTATGGGAGGCGCTGGGGCACACGCCGCCGGTGTGGGCGCATCTTCCGGTGATCGTCAACGAGAAGCGTCAGAAGCTGTCCAAGCGCCGCGACAAGGTCGCCCTGGAGGATTACATCGCCGAGGGTTACCTGCCCGACGCCATGGTCAACTACCTGATGCTGCTGGGATGGGGACCGCGTGAGGGCGGCCGGGAGATCCGCCCCTACACCGAGCTGGAAGCCCAGTTCGACATCGCCGATGTCACGAAGGCGTCCGCCTTTTTCGATGTGGCGAAGCTGCGGGCGTTCAACGGCGAATACATTCGCGCCCTGGATATTTCGGCATTCATCGATGCGTGCGGGCCGTGGCTTCGTGCTCCGCGCGCACCGTGGCGGGAGGAGGCGTTCGACGCGAAGGTCTTCGCCGCGGTGGCGCCGTTGGCGCAGTCCCGGATCGCGGTGCTCGGCGAGATCACCGGCAATGTCGACTTCCTGTTCCTGGATGAGCCGGTGGTCGATGAGGCGGCGTGGTCGAAGGCGATGAAGCCCGGCGCTGCGGAGATGCTTGGTGCGGCCGCCACGCGGTTGGCCGGCGCGGAGTGGACGGCTGAGGCGATCCGCGCGGCGATCGAGGCCGCTGCCGGTGAGCTGGGCTTGAAGCTGGGTAAGGCGCAGGCACCGGTGCGGGTCGCGGTGACCGGCCGCACCGTCGGTCTGCCGTTGTTCGAGTCGCTCGAAGTGCTGGGCCGGGATCGGACCCTGGCGCGCATCGAGGCGGCCATCGCGAAGCTTGGGTGACCGCCTCGGATCCCGGTTGTAGTTCAGCGGAGGTCGATCAGCCTGTGCTCGGTGGTGTGGCGGTCCACCTCGACCAGCCAGTCCTCGACCCTGTGACCGAACGTCGCCATCTTGGCCACCGCGTCATCGAGCTGCTCGAGATCGACACGGTAGCGATCACTGTCGGTCACGGCAGATCCAATCCCCTCAGCCCCGTGATCGCGTCCCGGTTTGCCGCATCTCGCATCTCGTATCGGGTAGCGGCTTCAGCTAGGCTCGCCGCGGACTGTTCCAACGCGTCGATCACGGTGCCGGCGCCGCGTTTCCACTCCACCCACGACTCGTCATAGGCACTGGCCGCTACGCCTTGCCACCCATCGGCGAGGAGCTCCCGACCGATCGTGTCGTCGATCGTCTTCAACTCTTCTCGGATGGCTTGGGCCTTGTCCGCGGCAAACCGAGCGGCCTCCCGTAGCCGCGCGACCTCGACGTGGAGTTCCTCGGACATCCCCGTCTCCCCTCCCTCATCAAGCCCAGATCGCCCTTGCACTATAGGACGCGTATCGGGTGTGTGAAGATCTTCCGGCACCACCACGGCCCCGGCTGTAACCGCCCATGTCCGGCGGGCGCGACCACCTGGGGTTCGCGCCAGCCGTGACCGGATTCGTCACGGCGGCGGTCCCGCTATCTGCGACGCAACCGGCGGCACCATCGGCGGTCGAACCACCGACGTGCAGCCCATGTTCCGGCCGGTATCGACACCGGCGACGAGGCACTGCACAAGCGCTTCTGCACAGCGTGCGATCACAGGCCGAGAGGTGGGATTGCGAATGTGTTCATCGAGCTGGCAACTGTGGTGACAGGTGTGCCATTGCGTACCCGGTCCGGTATGCGGATCTTGATCGTCGAGGGGCAGGGCGTTGCCAGTCGCTACCTGCGAGACACGGAACGACGCACAGACGTCCGTCGGTGTCGACGGTGACCGGTTGCGAGATCAGCAGCTCATGAAGCGGCGCAGGGCGGCGAAGTTCACCTGCCGGGCCTGCTGCTGGTTGGTACCGTGGTCGCACCGACGTGGTTCTCGTGGCAAAGGAATCCAGGATGAGGTCAGGCTCCGAAGTCTCCGTGACTGAGCTCGCGGCCGACGTAGTTGCCCGCATTCCGAACGGGCGGCGGTACGTACTCGGAATAGCGGGACCTCCCGCGGCAGGCAAGTCGACGCTGTCGCAGAACCTGGCCGCAGCCGTCCGGGCCGAGCACGGTATAGCTGCCGAGATCGCCCCGATGGACGGGTTCCACATGACCTCCGCCGAGTTGGACGTGGTCGGTGCCCGGCACCGCAAGGGCCAGCCCGATACCTTCGACGTCGCGGGTTTCGTCGGGCGGCTGAAACTGCTGCGCGGGGCGCCGCTGGGGCAGCGCGTCCCGTGGCCGATCTACGATCGCGGCCTGCATGACCCGGTGCCCGACGCTATTACCTTCGCCGCGCAGCGCCTGGCGGTCGTGGAGGGCAACTATCTGTTGCTCGATCAGCCCGGCTGGATCGAGGTCCGCGCCCAGCTCGATGAGGTGTGGTACCTCGATGCCGAGGACAACGTCATCGAGCGGAGATTGACCGACCGGCACCTGCTCGGTGGGAAGACGATCGAGCAGGCGAAGACCAAGATCACCGGCAGCGACATGCCGAACGCCCGCTTGATCGCGGTCACACGGGACAGCGCCAGTACTGTGCTGCGCGAAATCGACGGGCGCTACATCATTATCAGGGCAGATCGTTAGCCCAGTTGCGTGTCCCGAAGCTACGGCACGACAGCGTCGACACCGCGGATGCGCGGGTCAGCGCGTCGACGAGGTCCCGGCTCTGGCTGTAATAGGCGCAGAAGGCGCCGTGCAGGATGTCGCCGGCGCCGAGTGTGTCGGCGGGCCCGGTGATCGGGGTGATCTCGATGCTGCCGTGCTGGCCGTCCGCGGCGAATAGGATCGGGTACGGGCCTTGCGTGACCGCAGCGTGTTTCGGCCCCGCCGAACGTAGGTAGTCGATCAGCGCCGTGCGGTCGCCGTGGAAGCCGGGCGGGGAGAATGCCGCGGAGCAGATCGCGATATCGGTCAGCGGCAGAAGCTGATCGTGGATCGGTTTCCAGCGGCCGGCGTCGAGGACGACCGGCACGTCGAGGGCGTTCGCTTTGCGCGCGATGCCCATGGCCAGCTGGGGATGGTGACCGTCGACCAAGACGATCGAGGCATTCTCGACGTAGTCGGCGAGGTCGGCGGTGTAGGGCGCCTGTATTCGCGCCGCGTCGAGGCCGACGATGGTGCGTGAGCCTGCCTCGAGCGCGACCACGATCGAGGATACCGGCGGTTTGCTGCTGCTCTCGGGTGTCGCGTCGACGACGTTGACGTGCTGGCTGGTCAGATCGTGGCGGACGAGATCGGTGAGTGGGTGGCGGCCGAGCGCGGTGATCAGCGTCGTGGGCCTGCCCGACACGATCGCGCAGGCCACTGCGGCGTTCGCGGCTGGTCCGCCGGCACCGAGGAACTGATCCCTGGCTTGGGTTTTCGTGTCCTCGCCGGGGTATCGGTCGACGGCGTAGGCGATATCGAGGGTGGACAGACCCACGAACAGCGCGTCGGGCACGGGGGCTCCTTTCGGGTCAGCGGGTCAGCAGGTGTTCGAGGGCGGCGGTCTGCTCGGAGTAGGTGCGCACGCTGAGCACGGCCGCGAATTCCTGGTGTGCCGCGTGGTCCTGAAGACCAGCCCAGTGCTTGGCCAGATACCAGCTGGCGTCGGTCGTGCCGTAGGGGCCGAGTCCGGCGCAGAAGAACCAGTATCGGTCCGGGTGTAGCTGCGGCGCGGGACGCACGCGGGCGATGAGTCCGATGTTGCGGTTGTCGTCGGAGTTGTAGGAGTTGCCGTCGGCCAGTTGCAGGTACTCGAGATATCCCCCGGCCGAGGGCGGGTTGTCCTTGATGGTGAACAGCGGATCTCGAGTGGTCTCGAGGTACATGTGGGTGCAGTCGTTGGAGCTGAGCCCGAAGGAGATGTAGGGCCGGTCGCAGGCCGCCACGACATCGCGATCACACTGTATATCGACGGCGAGGCCGTCGTGGTGCTGGACCATCGACATCACATACCGCATCCCGCGGACATCGTTTTCGGCCAGCGCGACCGGCACGTCGATGCGGTGCGCGGCGTTGAACACGCTCCTCCAGCTCTCCGGGAACGGTTGCGGTGCGCTGTTGATACAGCCTGACCGGGCCACGGAATCCGCGGGCCCGGTCAGTGGGTCGAAATTCGGGAGGCCGGCGGCTAGTCCGGCTTCTCTCTGTTGTGTTCGTTGAAGGGTCGCGCCGCGCCGATCGGCGGGGCGGTGGCGCTGGGCTGCCGCGCCAACTCCGTTGGCTTGCCTCCTAGACCCCAGTGAACTGGTCCTCTGCTGCTTTCCACTGGTCGGCCAGGTCATCGAACTCACCCTCGGTCACTGCCTCGGAGAAGTACAACCACTCGGTCGGCGTGTAGTCCAAGGTGATGCCGTCGGCGGATTGAAGCGTGGCTGATCCATCAGTGTGGACGGTGATAGCGGGCTCCGAAGGGGCTTCGGAGCGGCCAGTTACAACGTCGAGAAACTGGCGCCACTGGGCGACGGTCACGGGGATGATCGGCTGCGCCTCGGGGTCGTTGCTCGGGTCGCGCAGATATTTGCTGTCCCTGATCAGGATCGTCGTGCCGTTGGCTTTGACCTCCACGCAGCTCCCCCCGCCTCCGTTGCTGCGGCGAGCCTTCCGCCAGGTGGCGGCGTCGTTGGTGGTCATCGTGCAAATCCTTCCAATGCTGAGGTAATGAGGGTCTTGGAGTCCGAGGCGCTGAGCGCTTTCTTGTTGATGTCGCGCCAGACCTGCTCATATGCGGTGAACTCGCCGTGCTTCTGCAAGTACATCGCGCCGGTGAGCGTATCCACATAAGCAAGTGGCGGTTCGATGGGTTCGCCGCTCGGATCGTCCGGGAAGCTGAGTAACTGGAACGAGGTTCCCGCAGTCATGCCGCCGTGAACACCGGCGTCCCAGGGCAGGATTCGGACCGATATGTTCGGCTTGCTGGCCATCTCAAGTATGTGCTCAAGCTGCCGGGTCATGAGTCCTATGTCTCCGACCGGCCGACGTAGCACCGCTTCGTTGAGCACGGTTTCGAGGCGAAGCGGCGTCTCTCGGGTGAGTACGCTCTGACGCTCCATGCGGACCTGAACCCGTTGCTTGAGCTGTTCCGGCGGGTTGAATCCGGCTGGGACGCTGTACAGCAGTTCGGCGTATTCCTCGGTCTGAAGCAGACCGGGGACCAGCTCGGATTCGTAGATCCGGATCGTGGTGGCGGAGTCCTCCATGATGACGAACAGGCCGAACCACTCGGGTAGCTCGGTGTTGGTGTAGTCGTGCCACCACGATTTGGAACGGCCGTTGCGGGTCTCTGCGGCGAGCGCGAGCAAGAGCCGCCGGTCTTCCTCACTCGCCTCGTAGAGGTCGAGCAGGGCTTTCATGTTCGGCACGGTGTACCGCACGGCTTCGTGACCGTCTTCCATCCGCACGATGGTCGATCGGCTGATACCGAGCGCGTGGGAGACCTGATCTTGGGAGCGTTTGCCCCGCAGTCTGGTCAGGCGGCGGCCGATGTGCCGCCGGATGAGCGCGGTGCCCACCGTATCCAGTGCCACGTAAGCCCTCCAATCACGCCGAAGTTGTGTCACGCAAATTAAACAACGACACACCTTCCGCTCACAAGACTACTCCGCGCCAGGCTGACGCAGGTCGAAGCAGAATCCGTCCCGTCTGGGATCAAATGGCATTTTCTGACACAGACTGATTTCGAGCATTGTTTTCTCGGTCCGAGTGTAGAACACTTGCGTTGTGGCCGGAGTCACCCCGGCGCTCCGCAAACAGGCAGGGGATGCGATGGCTGTGAGGATCGAATCGGGTGGGTTTTTGCTGGTCAGGCCATCGAGCCGCCACGTAGGGGGGTGGTGCCGGTGGCCCTCCAAGTAATCCCCCAACGGCTGATGCTCAGCGACGTAACGACTCACCAGGCGCGCTATGTCGGCGGGGATATCTGGGAGCTTTCGTGCCTTCCGGGTCGCCAGCTCACCACCGAGCAGGCCGCCGCCGCGCTTCGAGCCGCTGAGGAATCGACGGCCCTACTCGCATGGATGAGGCCGCGAGCGCTGGAACTGGGCTTGACCGAACGCGAGCTGTTCGGGTTCGTGACCACGGGGGAGTGTGATTGGCCCCGGCCATCGGCCCCCGATGCCCCGACCGTGCGGAGCCGACTCGGGCGGCGGTGGTCACTTGGCGGGGGTGCGGCGTGAACGTCAGGCCGCTGATCTACGGGTACCTGCGTGCTGATCTGGCGCAGCACGCGAGCCAGCTCGAGGAATGGGAACGCCAGATTCGCGAGTTCGCCAGCGCCGAAGGTTTCGATGTCGGGACCGTGTTCCGTGAGCCGCCGGACCGGATGTGGTCCGCGTTCGCCTCGCTGATGATCGAACTGAAGCGCTCCGAGTGCCATGACGTAGCCGTGCCGGCGCTGTCGCACGTGCTCCGGCTGGGTTCGGCGTCGCCGAACGGTCTGGTGGAGCTTCTACGCGCTGAGGCGCACGCCTTTGTGTGGGTCGCCGATCCGGCCGCGAGCCGCGTCGGCTTGAATGCCACGGAGCCGCTGATGCTCCGGCGGAATGGGGGATGACGAGTAGATGCGTTCGCTTTCAACAGTTTTGACGCTGACTGATGTCATTGCGGAGGTAGGCGGGCACCGGGAGGTCTGCCGCCGAGTAGGGCAGTTCGCGGCCTCTGGTGAGATCGCCCGCGCGGCGGTGGTCGCCGCCGAACTGTGCCTTCACGTGCCGGTCCGCCGGATCGGTACGGCCGCGGTAGCGGCCGCCGTCTGGCGGAGGCGCTGATGTTCGAGGATGGCGCGGACAGGCCCGCGACGGTGATCGACACCGCCGAACTCGTATTGGTGGCCACCGACACCGCCAACACCGGCGGCGAGACCCGGGCGGCCTCGGCGCTGCGGTTCTGGCGGCTGCCGATCGAACCGGGCGCGGGGCGGATGCGGGCCCTCGTTACGGGCGCGGCGAATGCGGGCACGTCGCCCCTGCGCCGGCTGCGCGTGCGTGCTCCTCGACGGCACGGTGCTGCTCGAAGTCACCTTCCTGGACGTCGAGCCGAACGACTTCGAACCCGAGCTGATGCCCGCCGGGGCGGATTGGTCCTGGCGGCGAGACAGCAGCGGCCGGTGGTGCTTGTGCGACCGGATCGACCTGCCCCCGCGACGTATACACGAACGAATTACGCAGTGAGAGCGAGGAATAAGTGATGGGCGCTGTGATGGCGACGACAAGAATCAGCGAGGTCGATGGAGATCGGGCCGAATGGTCGATTCTCGGTTCTGTGGTGCACGTGCGGGCGGTTCGCCTCGCCGACGGCACCGAGACAGCGTTCGAGCCGCCGTTAGAGCTGGGCCAGGCGCTCACGCAGATGCCTCGGAAGCTCTGGGACGAAGTGCTTTTCAGATACGGCCTGGCCCGGCGCAGCGCCCAAGACTCGCAGGGGGGGTTCGGTCATGATCGCCCCCGGAGATCCCGGTACGCAGCTACCTCTACAGATAGAGCGGGACGATTCGCCACCCGAGATCAACGTTCAGGAGATGCGAGCGCTGCTCGAAGGGCTCAAGCAGTGGGATGGGACCACCAGCCAGGCTGAACCCGCCGGGGACGGTGAGCAACAGGATATCCGCTCACTGATGGACGAGTCGATGGCAGCGTTCGCGGAGCTGGGCATCCGCGTCGAGTACCGGCCTCGACCTCGCTGACGCACGGTGCGGGCCGGTCGGCGTCGCAGACCTGACGACCACCCTGGTCATTTCTGAGTCCAATCAACCAACCCACCGCAGGGAACGAACCATCATGAGATCATCAGCAGCCTTGGGCTACATCCGTCACGACGAGTCCGGTACACGTCAACCATGGGATGAGACAGAGATCCGACGCGCCGCCCAGGATTGGGGCTACAGCCTGATCAAAATCGTCGTGTTCGGCGACGACACGGACCATCCGGCGATGCGCCTGCAGAACGTGGCACGCAACATGACCCGGGTGCACGGGGTGGAGATCTCGGCCGTGCTCACCCCGAACCTCGAGCATCTCGACGGTGACGCGGGGCCGGTCATCGAGTGGTGTGACGAGGTGGTCACCGTGGCGGACGGGGCGAGCTACAGCCGTCTCGGATCAGATGTCATCGTCTAATGCCGGGTGGCACCTGGGCCTGGTCATCGTGGTCACGCTGGTGTTCGCCGGGGCGATTTCTCGCGCCGCGTGGCTGATGTACAAGGATCGGCCCGATGACGAGCTGAACGGTCAGATCACATCAACATACGACCCCGCCGACTACGCCGACTTCGGTGTGAGCGCCGCCGAGATTCTGTCCAGGCTCGGGCTTGAATACGACGGCGGTGTCGGCGCGATGCGAGTGCCGGGTCCACGAATTCGTCGTTCTCGCCCCAGAACTGGGTATCGGGGACACCGACACTGTGGGCATGTGCGATGGCTTCGTCGCGGTCCGGCGGCGTTTGAAAACCCTTCGGTGTCGCATCCGTGATGTGAGAGACTGAAAACGCCCAATCATGAAGGGGCGCAAGGTGAAAGAGCACCATCTAGAGCTGCTGTGGTTCCGCGCATCCGGGAGGTATATGTGAGTTCGCCGAAAATTTCTCAGCTCGATGATGTGCTAGAGCCGCGCGGTGCAGCTGCCCTGTCCCAGATCGCCGACGATGCTGGGTTCCGCGAGCAGCTGTCGACCGACCCGGGCGCCGCGCTCGACGAGTCCGACCCGACGAGCGGCGAGAAGGCCCGCGTGCCTGGTCCTTCGGTGGTTGAGCTGGAAGTCTGCTCACGCTGCAACCGGGCGTGCTCGTATTGTCCGGTCTCACTGAACCCTCGCCCAAAAGTCCCTGTACGCATGTCGGACGAGGTTTTTCGTGCCGCAATCGGTCAGCTCGCGGACATCTCGTTCTCTGGCCGAATCTCGTACCACCTCTACAATGAACCTCTGCTCCGCAAGGATCTACCGCGACTCGTCCAGCACGTCAATACTACGATTCCTGATGCGTTGCAATTATTGAACACAAATGGCGATCTTCTCGATGATGGAAAGTATGCCGAGTTGCGGCGAGCCGGGATGGATTACTTTTATGTCACCCGCCATTCCGAAGGTCCGTACCCTGATCGAGAATTCCAAATTGTTCAGTATTCACAGGATCTGACGCTGACCAACCGCGGCGGCACTTTGGAGCATCTGCCGAGTGCATCGGCGCAGACCGCCCGAACCCCCTGTTTCGCTCCATCGGAGATGCTGATCGTCACCGTCGCCGGTGACGTGCTGCTGTGCTATGAAGATGCCGAGCGTGGGCATGTCTTGGGCAATGTATTGGACTCATCGATTTCCGAAATATGGGTCACTCACCGATTCAATACGATCCGCGCACGCTTGCGGGCCGGGGATCGTTCGGTCTTTGCCATGTGTAGCGCTTGTTCTAATGTGTCACATCACCGTCCTGGACTGTCCGCGTTGGAAGATCCCGTTCTGAGGTCGGCCAATCTGGATCGTTCGGACGCCGACGCGGTGTCGATTCTCAAGCAGCGGTCTATATCCGCCAGGCTGAGCGGCATTTGACGACCTTTAACCAGAAGCGTCACGAGTATGGGAGCCGAGTATTAACGAGTCAACGACAACAGGCGCACGACAATTCTATTCGTCGCCCGTTATCTGCAATCTGTACAGTCTCCAGCTATCGCCCGAGGTGGCCCATTTCGGGGACGGCGAAGTCCTCGCGAAACGTATCGTCACCGGTGCGGACTTGGCTGGGGGATGTAATTTCATCGATTACGTCGAGATCCCGCCCGGGGTATCCATCGGCGACCATCGCCACACGGAGGCCGAGGAGGAGTTCTATCTTTTTCTCAGCGGAGCAGGTTTGATGCGACTCGAGGATGATGTATTCGAGGTCGCCGCAGGAGACCTCGTGCGAAATAAGCCCAACGGTCTTCACGGATTGACGAATAACGGTCCGGAGATAATCAGGTTGTTCGTCTTCGAACTGGCCGTCCGCAGTACCCACTAACCACGTAAGGCGAAATCGTGAATACAACCACGGCCGTGGGGCGTGCCCCGAGGGCGGCGACATTGCTCAGTAGGAATGGTGACACTCTATCGATGCGTTCCACGCTGGAACGTCACCACAGTGTTACGTTCAGCCGATCGATACTGAATCCGAACAACCCTGTGTTGCGTGACTGTATAGATTGCCGAGACGCGCTGATCGTCTGTACACCGTCGGTCGATCGACTTTATGGGCGACAGATTCACTCATATGTTTCCACCTTGTCAAAAGGGGCACGTTCGAAAATTGTCGTGGTGCCTTGCACGGAATCAACCAAGTCGATCCACGCGGCCGTAGAGGTGTGCGAACACGCTGCTGCGGCCGGATCGGGGCGAACGTCGCCCATCGTCGCTATCGGTGGTGGTGTTTGCACTGATGTGGTTGGCCTGGCTGCCGCGCTACACCACCGAGGTGTACCGCACATCAAAGTGCCAACCAC
Source organism: Nocardia aegles (assembly GCF_052545135.1). Taxonomy (NCBI): domain Bacteria; kingdom Bacillati; phylum Actinomycetota; class Actinomycetes; order Mycobacteriales; family Nocardiaceae; genus Nocardia; species Nocardia aegles. The sequence continues at coordinate 37,817 of NZ_JBQWRI010000015.1, read as the reverse complement.
GCTGATCGGCATTATCGACGCGGGAATAGGCATTAAAAATGCTGTCAACCTCGCAGGCCGCAAGAGCGGATTGGGGACGTTCCACCCTCCCGAGCACTCGTTGCTGGACCCGGCGTTCTTGCGCACGCTTCCGGACCGTCACATACGAAACGGCATGGCTGAGATCGCTAAAGTCGCGATCATCGGGGATCGCTCATTGTTCGATCTGCTGACCGAGCATGGCCGTGATCTAGTCGACTCGCGCTTCTCCTCGTTGGATGACTCCGCGGCCGTGGAAGTGCTCCGGCTCTCCGTCGCTGGAATGCTGTCGGAGCTGTCGTCCAACCTCTTTGAAACCGCCGACTATCGACGGCGAATGGACTTCGGTCATACTTTCAGCCCGTATACGGAAGTCGCTTCTAATTACACGGTCCTGCACGGCGAAGCTGTCGCCATGGACATCGCTCTGTCCACACAGATCGCCAATAGTGTCGGGCTCCTGTCGGACGACGACAGCGACGACATTCTGTCGCTGCTGGAAGCCCTCGGGCTTGCTCTGACCTGGCCGTCAACCTCGATCGACGACCTCTGGGCGAGTCTGCATGCCATCACCGAACACCGCAATGGAGACCTTCATCTGGTGGTGCCGGCAGGGATCGCGTCGTGTCAGTATCTCGGGCTCGACGTCATCGGCCCCGCTTTGCTCAGTAACGCACAGATGAAGTTGTCCCGGCGAACGCTCGCCGAAGAGCTGAGCAGTCACCATGCTGCGAGCTGAAGAACCACACCCCTACCGCACGCATCGCTGTGGCGAGATGGCGACCCTGCACAGCGACCGTCAGGTCCGGCTCGCAGGACGGATCGTTGCGATCCGAAACATGGGCAGGATGGTCTTCCTCGTGCTGCGCGACGACACAGGCGAGATCCAACTCGTCGCCCGCGGAGTCGAACTCTGCTCTCAATGTCAACAGCTGGAAGTCGGTTGGGCCGTCAGCGTGGACGGTCGCCTGATCTCCAGACGCCCGCATGAGGTCAACCCCAACCATCCGACCGGCCACATGGAAATCCACGTCGCGTCGATCAGGCTGGTGGCCAGGACCCGCGAGAGGTCGGTGTCTGGCTCGGATCTGGGCCGCGTGCGCGTCGAGTCGGCAATTCGGGAGGTGCTGAAATCCCGCGATTTCACCGAACTGGGAGACGATCTGGCAATCGCGGACGGTGTCGAACTCGAACGGGTGTACCGGATACGCACGATGCTGATTGCCGAGCACACGGCACCGGCGGGGTGCCGGCGTACCAGGCTCGCCGAGATCGACTGTGCGTTCGCTACTTTGGAGGACCTGACCTCCGTAGTGAGGGATCTGGCCCTCACCTGTGGCCAATCCCTATCGGTCCACAGGTGCGCAGATGAAAGTCCGTTTGGGGATGAAGGCAGCATGGCTGCCCAAGGCATGACGATGCTGGTAGGACTGCCCACCGCCGGGCACCCGCTATTTGCCGGTCACGATGTCAGACTCACTGCGTTGGCGGAGCTGATGAACGGCCGCGGCGACCCCGAGGTAGCCCAATGTGTACTTCTCCTGGCCACAGGGCGGGTCGTAGGGGCGGGCGCGGTCCGAACCACCGCCGACGCTGCATTCGGGACCGATGTCGTTGACCCGCTGGTGCGCAGCGAGATCATGGATCGAAAGGCGAGCTGGGATCGGATGGCTCCGCCGGCGGGCGCCTGGTTCAGCCTGGATCTGACTCGGATGATCGAGGGTGCGCAGACGGAGAACCCGTTGAGTGCTGCCCAGGCCGGTCACGACTTGGCCTCACTCCTGCGGATATCCGGATCATCGGCATCGGATCCAATCGGCACTGAGGACTTGGAGCTTTCAGCGCGCCGCATCGAACGCTGGGACATCGAGGCATCTGCCGCGATGGCACGTTCCAGGACTGCGGCCGTGAACCGTTCTGGCAGACGCGGTTTCGGCGATCTCCTCAATGACTTCGCGATGAGTGAGGACGTGTGCGAGCGGCTGTTCGATCTCTTCCCGGCCGTCGGCGACAAACTTGAACACCTGCCCGAAGGCGAACGGTTCGAATGGATCTGGTCGATTCTGGGGAGTGAGTCGGTGCGCGGCGCGCTGCGAGATACGCGCGCCCAGGACGTGATGCGAAGGGCCGTGGAACTCCGGATCATCACAGAACCGCGCCAGATCACCTATATTGACGTTGGCTCCCTCGACGGCTTGCATCGAACTCTCGACCTATATCCGACCGATGGGCCCGCCTCGATCCTGCCGCTGCTCCGGCAGGTATTGGCACACTCACCCGCATCCTTCACGAGTCTCGTCGAAGCGCTCGCCGGTGGGGATGCCGACACCGCGGAACAGGTAACTCACCTACTAGCCGCGGACGGCTCGACGATGGTGCGCGCCGCAGCCGAGCGATGGTTATCCGCACCGGCTCTGTTGCCGATCGTATTGCGGGCGATGCATGAAAGAGTTCCACTAGGTTCGGTGGCCCAGGTAATCCGAGGGCTCGGGCAACGGATCTTCCCCAATCAGCCAGTCGAGCCACACGAATTGCGCACCGCGTTCATCGGGGCGAGCGAGAAAGAGATTCCCGAAGTCCTGGATGTCATCGGTGAATCCGAACCCGGCGAATTATGTATCGGAATCTTGCAGCACCTATTCCGTCCGGTAAGTCAGACTTACATCCAGACGCGAGACACACTCCGACTCACAGCAGATTGCACTCACCACGTATCGGCGAGCGGCCTGACCCCCGGCGGGGAGCACTGGTCCGCCGAACAGCGATGTTACACGTTCGGGGTACCCGGAAGCGCTGGTGGTGCGATCAGGCTGTATCTGTCCAAGAACAGGGCGTCCGCGCTGGCAAAGGCGTCCGTGGGCATCTGCACGGCCGGCGACCTCTCGCTGTATCACCGTTCCGATCACCATCACCTCAATATGGTCGACTCCTCCCACGGCGTGGTTATCGGCAATGCCCAATTGCATGTGCTGACTATCGAAGATCGACAGGTGTTGCTGATTCGATCGGTGAACATCTCCAACGCACATCTGGCGTCCGGCGCTACCCGTTGGCTGGTCGAAGCAACACTGCGCGCGTGTGTCGAGTTGGCCGCGCACAGTGGACTTGCAGGAGTTCATCTAGGCGAAGGACTCTGCTTTTGGCATCTGGATTCCAGCCGACCGCAAATACGAGCCGTGCTGGATTCGCTTCGTCAACAACTGCCGTGCCACAACCTCGATGCCCCATTCTTCCTGTTTCGATTCGGACAGGTCGACGTCGAAATCACCAAGACGTACCGCCTTTGGGACAGACACCGTACCCACGGCCAACCCCCATTGCACCAACTCCTGAAAGTAGCGACATGATTACCCCTCCGACGCTGGACCCGACATCCGCGACCCCCTACGGAAGGTTCGCCGCCGCGTATACCGCGGGTGCCGAGCGACGCTTCAGCGAGGAAATGGCAGTGTTCGCGTTGCAGGCAGCCAACGTCGGGCCGGGCGGCCCCTGCACCTCCGTAGTCGACGTCGCATGCGGGATCGGGGCGGCCTGCGAATACTTCGCGACTACCGGCCTACGAACAATCGGTGTCGACGCCTCCCCTGAGATGCTGGAACAGGCACGCAACTCCGCCAAGAACAGAGGACAACAGATCGACTACATCGAACAAGACATGCGCCACCTGAGCGTCGCAACCAAGGTCGACCTGGTCACCTGCATGTACGACAGTCTGAATTTCATGCTGGTCATCGACGATCTCGAGCAAGCCTTCGACCGTGCGCGCCGGGCGCTGCGCGATGGCGGCCACTACGTCTTCGACATGTACACCCCACGCGGACTAGCCGAAGTCTGGGCATCCGTCGACCAAGTTCACACCATGCATCCCGAGCACTTCGTAGCTACACGCACGGCCTGGAATCCACAGCAGTCGACAAACACCAAGACTCTGTGGGGATTCGATCTCATCGACGGCCAATGGCACCACTGGACCGAACAGCACACCATTCGCGCCTACCCCTTCGACGAAACCGAGAAGGCATTGCGGACCGCGGGTTTCCAACTGCTCCGCGCCGTCGACTGGGCCCGACCACAGCCCAAGCCTGTCTCGGAGTCGACAACCCGAATTGCGTTCGTAGCCAGGGCCAACTGACCGCGGGCCAGGACAGGAAGGACTCTATCCGATGAGTGAACAATTGGCGATCTTAGGCGGACATCCGGTCCGACAGCGCGAGTGGCCGAAATGGCCCCGCTCTGATCACGACACACTGACGGCGATTCGAGAAGTACTGGAGTCCAGTCGTTGGGCCGTCAGCGGGGCCAACGATGGCCGAGTGTGCTTCGAGCGCAGATTTGCCCAAGCCTTCGCAGACTTTAACGAGATCCGCTTCTGCACACCCACCGCTTCGGGGACAGCGGCACTGACGATCGCGCTCCAGGCGCTTGGCGTCGGCCGGGGCGATGAAGTGATCGTTCCAGGGCTGACTTGGGTCGCCTGCGCATCTGCTGTGGTCAATATCGGTGCTGTGCCCGTATTGGCGGATATCGATGCCGCCACACTGGCTATCAGCCCACAGCGTGTGGCCGAGTCCATCTCCGACAGAACCGCAGCGATCCTCATCGTCCATCCGTTCAACAGCGTCGCGGACCTCGACGCCTTCACCTCATTGTCCCGCAGCAGCGGCATACCGCTCATCGAGGACTGTGCCCAAGCGCACGGTGCGCGTTGGCGCGAAAGCCGAGTCGGCACATTCGGGGATGTCGGGTGCTTCAGTATGCAGCAGTCCAAGCTGCTGACAGCTGGAGAAGGCGGCGCTGCGATAACGGCAGATCCCGCACTGTACAGCCGTTTGGAACAGTTGCGATCCGACGGCCGCCTCTTTGCCGCCGACTCCAGGCGAGGCCAGCTCGAACTAGTAGAAGTCGCAGATGTACAAGGCCGCAACGCTTGCCTATCCGAGCTACACGCCGCGGTGCTGTCAGACAGGCTGACGCACCTTCAGAGCGAAAACGACGAGCGATCACAACACGCGAATTATCTCTCTGACCAACTCGCCGAAATCGACGGAGTAAATGCGATAGAGCCGGACCCGCGGGTAACATACAGGACTCACTACAACTACGCGATGCGCGTCAGTAGAGAGGCATTCGCAGGCAACACAATCGACGCAATAGCGCGTGCATTAACCGCCGAACTCAATACACCGGTGAACCCGGTATACGTGCCGCTGAACAGACACCGATTGCTTTGCCCCACCAGAATGCCCCGCGGCGACATGACCGACATCGAGCTTGCGCGCCTGGACCTCACAAAATATCGATTGCCCGAAGCCGACCGCGCCCGCGAGACCTGCATGACACTGACGCAGCCCGTCTTTTTGGATAGCAAGGAGGGGATGCACGAGATTGTCACCGCAATTGAAAAGGTGAAAAACCAAGCCGGAAATTTGCTCAGAACCTCCCAAGCCGACTCCACACAGGCATTTTGACGAAGAAACCAAAACCGGCTTCTGTTCTGCGCGCCCACAGCGCCTCGTTCGAACCCGCGCAGAGAGCGAACTCGACGGCACAGCCGGACGTTGTCGCGTCATGGAATAGCGTCGTCCTCGTAATCCTGTAGCGCTCAGCAAGGTTCGACGGATCGTCCTGTGTTCCGCCACCCGCGCGCAGACCAGGCCGGCCGGGGCCGATGCTGAGACCAGAGGCCGCGTTGACGTACGCTTTGGGCTTGTCCTAAGCCATGGGGCGACTGACCTCGCTCCCCCAATCATGGATGGATGATGCACCCATACCGCTCCCACACCTGCGCCGAGCTGCGTTCATCGGATGTCGACCGCGATGTGCGGCTGTCCGGGTGGCTCCACAATCGGCGCGACCTCGGAGGCGTGCTGTTCATCGATCTGCGAGACAACTACGGCATAGTCCAGCTTGTCGTGCGGCCCGGCTCCGCAGTCTTCGACCAGCTCAGCCATATGCCCAAGGAATCAGTGATCCGTGTCGACGGGCGAGTGCTTGCTCGCGCCCCGGAGAACGTCAACCCGGGAATTGGATCGGGCGAGATCGAGGTAGAAGTCTCGAACTTCGAAGTCCTCGGCACTTGCGAACCGCTGCCGTTCCAGATTTTTCCCGAGGACAAGGTAGGCGAAGAGACGCGCCTTCGCTACCGGTTCCTCGACCTGCGCCGTCAACGGATGCACGCCAACATCCTCCTTCGTTCGGCCGTCATCGCGGCCATCCGGCAGAAGATGACCACCCGCGGGTTCTTCGACATGCAGACCCCCATCCTCTCGGCTACCAGCCCCGAGGGAGCACGCGACTTTCTGGTGCCTTCACGGACTCACCCCGGCAAGTTCTATGCCTTGCCGCAAGCTCCGCAGCAATTCAAACAGCTACTCATGATCAGCGGTTTCGACCGGTACTTCCAGATCGCGCCGTGTTTCCGCGACGAAGACGCCCGCGCCGACCGCTCACCCGGCGAGTTCTATCAGCTCGACATCGAGATGAGCTTCGTCGAACAAGAAGACGTGTTCCAGATCATCGAGGAAGTGTTCGTCGAACTGTTCACCGAGTTCGCGCCCGACCGCCGGACCACCGCACCGTTCCCCCGCATCGCCTACCGCGACTCCATGGCCCGGTACGGAACCGACAAGCCCGACCTGCGCGCCCCACTCGAACTCGTCGACGTGTCACACCTGTTCCGCGACAGCGAGTTCAAAGCCTTCTCGAACAAGCATGTTCGCGCACTGGCGGTCCACGACTGCGCCGACAAACCACGCTCGTTCTACGACCAGCTCGGCGCATTCGCCATCGAGCAGGGAGCAGCCGGGCTGGCCTGGGTGAAGATCGGCGACAACGCTGCGCTGTCCGGCCCGATCGCGAAGTTCCTCACCGACGAAGTCGCTGGACAACTGATCTCCGCAGTCGAAGGAAAGCCCGGCACCGCAGTGTTCTTCGGCGCCGGCGCCGAAGCCGACGTAGCGAAGATCATGAGCGAGGTCCGGGTGGAAGCGGCCAAGCGCGCGGGCATCTTCGAGGAAAACGTGTTCCGCTTCGCGTGGGTTGTCGACTTCCCGATGTACGAGAAGGCCGACGACGGCTCGATCGAGTTCAGCCACAACCCGTTCTCGATGCCACAAGGCGGAATGGACGCGCTTCGCAATCAGGAACCACTCGACATCCTTGCATGGCAGTACGACATCGTATGCAACGGCATCGAACTGTCCAGTGGAGCGGTCCGCAACCACGACCCCGAAATCATGTACGAGGCCTTCCGCATTGCCGGATACGACAAGGACCACGTCGACAGCCAATTCGGCGGCATGGTGCGGGCCCTGCACTACGGTGCACCGCCCCACGCCGGTATCGCGCCAGGCGTGGACCGAATTGTCATGCTTCTCGCAGATGAACCCAACATCCGCGAAACCATCGCGTTCCCGCTCAACCAGAATGCACAAGACCTCCTTATGGGCGCACCGACCGACGTCGAACCAGTACGGTTGCGTGAACTCCACCTCAATCCGCGCAAGCCGCAGTGAGAAGACCAGGTGGTCGTGAACGCGCGATGCGCGGGCCAGCGGGCACCATACCGCCGCGCGCACCGCTACCGCGCGGTTCGTTGAGGAGTCGTCGGACAGCCGGTCACGCATGAGCGGCGGCTATCCGGCGTCCGGACCAAAGGACAGATCCGGATCGCCTTCGACGGCGCCGAATTCGGCTTCCAGTCGACCGATGTAGCGGGCCAGCTCTCGCGCGTTGAGCGCGGGGGTGTTTCCGGTGGTGTCCAAGTAATCCCCAACGGCTGATGCTCAGCGACGTAACGACCCAGGGTATCCGCGTCCGGTTCCGGGACCCTCGCTGACACATGGCGGCGCAGGTCGTCGTGACCTGACCCGACCGCGCGGGAGCACTGACCCGGTTTGGCGTCCGCGTGGCGCGTTCTCGGGCCGATGACGATGGATTCCGCGAACGACCCGAAGCCCATCCTGCATCCGCGTTATGCGCGGTGGGGCCTCGGCCTCCCGACGGGTGGCCGGCTGGCCCAGAACTGATCGAAGGAGCGAGGGCCGAACACTTCCGCGATGTCGCCAGTGTTGAGTGGCGTAGGCGGCCCACCTCGGGGAAACCACCAGCGCCTACCACCAGGCAGGTGCCACGCTGCCGGGGCGCGGCCTCGACCGTCTACTCCTTGAGCCCAACCCCGTTCACCCTCGCCCGCCGCCACCTGTTCCGCACTTGGCCGAGCACCGACCCGCAGATCCTCCACTACCGCGTGTGGTTCACCGAGTTCGACGCCCGCCTCGACCAGCTCATCGACACCGGCTGCCCGGCACCTGCTCACGTTTACGAGGCCGCTGTGCGGGCCCTACACGACGGCTTCGTCAGCGGCGAATCCGCCGACTACGGCGTGCTGGACGCACTTCTGCCCGAACACCATTCGTCCCACCGTCAACCCATGAAGGTCAGGTAGCCCAATGCTCACCGACGACACCGTTACCGCCTCCTATGACCAGCATGCGGCCGCGTTCGCCGCCGAAGCCGCCAAGAGCCCTTACAACGCCCACTACGACCGGCCCACCGTGCTCGACCTGCTCGGTGATCTCACCGACCGCGTCGTCCTCGACGCCGGATGCGGGCCCGGCCTCTACATCACCGAACTACTCGCCCGCGGCGCCCACGTCATCGCCATCGACGCCAGCGCCAACATGATCGACCTGGCCCGCCGTCACACCACCGGCCAGATCACCCTGCGACAACACGACCTCACCCAACCCCTGTACTGGCTGGCGTCGAACTCCGTCGACATCGGCCTGCTCGCCCTGGTCATCCACTACATCGACAACCGCATCACCCTGCTCCGCGAACTCCATCGCGTCCTGCGCCCCGGCGGTCACCTGATCATCTCCACCAGCCATCCCACCGCCGATTGGCTCACCACCGACGGCAGTTACTTCGACACCGGGTGGATCGAGCAGAAGTGGTCGTGCGGCATAACCCACCGCTTCTGGCACCAACCGCTGCAAACATGGTGTCCCGAATTCACCACAGCGGGATTCGTCATCGACGCGATCACCGAGCACCAACCGTCCCCGGAGATGGCCCGCACGCATCCGGCCGAGTACCAGACCCTGACCCGGCAGCCCGGCTTCATCGCCTACCGGCTCACCAAACCCTCCACCGCCGACACCCGCACCCGCTGACAATGAGTGACCTGCCACAATGCCGCATGCCCACTTCCGCGCAGAACCCGGTGATCACCGTCGTGAGCGGCCCTCCCGGATCGGATAAGTCCACCCTCGCCCACACCCTGGCCGAGCGCGCCGGCATTCCGGCGATCATCCGCGACGAGATCAAACAGGGCATGGTCGCCGCCACCACACCGCCGCGCGACGGCGACTACGAAGACCTCAACATCCCCGTCCTCCACGTGTTCTTCGACGTGCTGACCGTGCTCGCCCGTGGTGGTGTCAGCGCGGTCGCCGAAGCCGCGTTCCAGGACAAGCTCTGGCGCCCGAACCTGCTGCGCGTGGCCGAGTTCGCCGAAAACCGCATCATCCACTGCAACGCCCCCCAACAGGTCCTCCACGACCGCATCACCGACCGCGCCGAGCACGACCCGCACCGGCGCGCCCACAACGACGCCGGCCTGCTTGCCGAAATCACAGCCGGAACCCGCACTGTCGCGTCCTTCGTGCCGGTGAACATGGACGTCGCGCAGATAACCGTGGACACCACCGACGGGTACGAGCCGGGTCTCGACGCCATCGCGCGGTTCGTCACCGCGCCCGGCCAGCAGCCCGGTCGGTGAGCTGATCCGATGATCGTGGGCAACCGGCTACCAGCGGTTTCGGTTAGCTCGAACCAGATTGCGTTAATTGAACCATCCAATACCATTGCCGGGCCGATGATTTCGGCACCGGCCTGAGCGTGCAGGACAGCCATCTGTCCCATCAGCAGCTCGCATGGGCACGATTCCGGACGGGGCGATCGAGGCGGTGTGGTGATGAGGAACCGGTACGCGGGCGGATGTTCGTGGTGTTCGGTATGGGTCTACGCCGAAGGCGGGTTCTTGTCCGGCGACTCGGACTCCGGCTGGAAAATCGAATGCGCGACCTGTCACTGGTTGTCAGAGACTTTCTCCAACGGCGTCGATCCAGACGAGTTCGACTGGGAACTACCCGCACCGACCGGCTGCGCCAAATCGGTCCGCATCCGCGTGCTCGGCCTGATCCGGCCCTGCTGGAAATGCGGTCTCGCCACCGTCTGTGTTTGTGGCATGTACCCCGACCGTCCCGCCCGAGGCTATTGCGGGCTGTTCACCACCGAAGATGACAACGCAATGTCCAGAGCAGCCCAACTGCTGCGATCAGCCGGCTGCACGGAGATCGAGGCGACGATCCAGCGGACGCACAGCAAAACACGCCGCACCGTAGTCCTCGCTGTCTGCTGCACCGGATGCGGTGCCATGCAAGGCAACTTCATGGTCGGCGAGACAGCCCTCTCCCTGGTCGCTGGCGGCGGAGTCGATGCCTTGGACACCCTCGCCGTCGCCAACTGCCCTGCCGCCGACTGGCAGTACATCGTGCACCACCCACTACACAGCGTCATCGCCGTGTAGCACCTCGCCAAATCCGTCGGGATGTCGCGAGCACTCCCGCCACCGAGAAGCACTGAACGACCCAGCCCACGCCCCGGATATGGATCACGCTCCGTGTGAACAGAAGCACTTGACAGGGAACTCTGTTCGTGTCCCCATTGCCAGCGTCTGTCCGGTGGCCCGGTGATGTCGTGGGTCGACTTTCCCCGCGCCGGGTTCAAGTGGACCGGGCCGGGCGGGGAACCAGTCTGGTACAACACCTTCGAAGATTCCCAGCGCGGTTTTTGCGGAATCTGTGGCAGCTCGATCGCGGCCCAGGACGACGGCGACGCGGAACTGATCGGCGTCACCATGATGAGCCTCGATGATCACAGCGACCTGGTGCCCGAGCGACAGAGTTTCCGACCGAACGCTGTCCCGTGGCTTCCGATTGTCGGCGCGCAGGACTGAGCGAGTTTAGGTCCGAGCCCGTTCAATCCGGCAGGATGCGCGGGGCTCCCGGTCACGGCTCTCGACCTCGAGCCCCGCGTGCTACCGGTGGGCCCGGCGACGCCGGACAGTGCGGCGGCCTCGCCGAAGACACCCGGGACCGATCGTACTGACGTTCTGCGAGCCCTCCGGCGATCATCTGGGCGAGCACGCGGCGGACAGTGTGCCGTCGGACCCGACGAGTTCGGCGATCTCCTTGAGCCGGTACGGCGTCGAGGCGGGGCGCGTGGGAAGGTTCGAAACTGCTTGGAACACTTGCAGGTCTCCGAGCTGGTGGGCGACCTCGATCAACGACGGGAGCATTTGCTCGAGCATTGCGGCGTCGGCGCTTCCGGGGCCGCGCAGGGCGTATTCGAGCTGGGTGACCTCGGCCACCTCGGCGGCGGAGCGGGCCAGCAGCGCAATCAGGTTGTCGCGGCTGTTCGGATTCACCTCTTCAGAGACACACCACTGCCGTCGGCGTGGAAGCGGAATCCGCCTGGCTTCGGAGCCCCTTTCACCGCCGCCGCACACTCCGAGTCGATCAGCACGGAAACCCATGCGAGCCAGCCCCGATGTGATTGTTCGAAGTCGTGTTCAGTGCTGACGTGCGGATTCGGTTGCGGTTGAAGGGGGCTTCGAACATTGGCGTGTCTCGTACTCGTGTTCAGTACGGTGTTTTGACTCGTACTCGGCTTCAGCACGGGGGTTGTCGGGATGGCCGGGGATTCGTCGTTGTCGGATCGTTTGCCGACAACCGCGATCCGCGCGCCGGAGCCCCTCAAGCCAAGAGCGGTCGACGAGAAGTTCGCCCTCATCATCGGTGACGGTCAGGTGTGCGCCGTCGCGGAGATCACCGGCGTCACTGACCACGGCGACCGCATCGCGGTCGAAGGCGATGTCCTCGAAGAAGGGCATCCGGTGCGTGACGCCTGGATCGGCCGCCCCGCCCCCCGTGGTGAACAACTCGCAGAACCCGGTCGGCTACATCACCCTGGACGAGGAAGCCGAATTCACCGAACGCCCCTGCGGCTGCGGCTGCGGGGCGATCAGCACCCGCGATTTCCTGCCCGGCCACGACGTGCGCTCCATGCAGGACCGGGTCAGGGGCATGTTCGCCGGATCCGCCCTGGAATTCATCCACGGGGTCGATGGCATGGCCGACGAACACGGCGTGCCCGTCCTCGCCATCCGCAACCCGGCCCCGCGACACCACCACCGACCCAGCGGTGGAACCCGTGCCCGCCGCCGCGGGGATCAGCTACGATTCGCTACTTGCTCACGCGGGCCCGACTGATGGGGAAACCCATTGAGCGGCAACAGGCTCGGCACGCACATCAAGTACCGGGAGTTCCTGCCCTGCCCCGGGGGCGTGCGACGGGGAGTACCTGTCCTAGCCACCGGGGCGGCTCACCGACGACCTCGAATGGTGCAAGGCGACGGGAAAATGTCAGCAGGCGGGCGACATCGAAACGTCAGTAGTTCGCGATCACGGCGATCGGATTGACCTGCTGGCCGCTGAGTTCGGTTCGTGATGGGATTCGGGTTGTTCCATCACGGGACATGGCTTCCGGAGGAGACAATCTGACCATGTCCGCGCCCAGGCCCCCGGTGGCCTACAACGCCCCGGAACGGGCCCGCTACGTGGTCGAACGGTTACAGACTTCGGACTCGGTACCGCCGCTGGGGGAACAGGATTGGACCCGAATACGCCAGCGACTCGAGGAGGCCTACACCCAAATCAGTGACCTACACCTGGGCGACCTGCCGTGGGCACGAGCGCGCGTGGCGCTCGGCGCGCTGATGATTGCGGTGCTGGTCATCGGCTTCTAATGGCAACTGGACTTGATCTGGCGTGCCGACGGGGTCTCCTATCGCACCGTGCTGATCCCCGTGCTCACAGCGCTCCCCGCCTACGCCGTCCTCCAGGTCCTGGCGGGGCTGGTGTTTCTAGCCGCCCATCTGTTCGGCACAGGTTTCGCCCGCGATCCCCGTGCAGCCGATGTGCGGGGTGGCCGTATCTACTTCGGGTTTGCTGTGATCGGGCCGATCATCTGGGCGCTTGTGTCGGTCTTCCACTACAGCTGGCCACAGGTCGCCGTCATCGTGACGGTGGAGTCGTTGGCTTGGGGTTCCCTGCTTCCCGCACTTACCGATCACGTCAGAATTTCGCTGACGCGGGCAGCCGATCCGCGGGATCTGCTTGTCGTCGATCTTGCGGCCTTCCTTGTCGTTGCGTCGGTGAGTTTGGAAAACGACGGCGAACCCAAGCAGTGGCTGTTTCCACAGCCGAGCTGGGCTCAACAGTCAAGCTGGGACCGGATGGCCTATTGGAATGGCCTCTTCGGCAAGGATAATCCCGACAGAACTCTTGATCCGATCGTTCCGGTTGTCGGGCTCAGCGCCCAAGTTTTCGCATGGCGGCACAACCACCGCATGCGGGTGCTGTTCGCCGACGGCCTCGAATCCGCGGCCGATCGCACCGAATCCCACCTGTCCAAGATCGCGATCGGCGGATCTGCGGAGATTCGATCCGCGGTCCGCCACACCGCCGCCAAGATCGGTGCGACACTGCGGAAATACGCCGTCGACATCGTCCTGGGCGGTACCGAACACGACCGGGCACTGCCCGGCAAGCTCACCCAGGCACTTACCGATGCGGCGTGGGGCCGCTGGGCTTCGCTCGGCAGCGAAGACCCGACGCCGGTCGTGAGGCGCTTAGTCGGACGGTTCGGACCACGCCTTGCCACCGCCGCCGCGCTTGTCGCGGTGGGAATCCTCGCACCGATCTGGTTTCACGCCGAATTCGGCGAGGCAGCCGGACAGTTCCGCACCGCGGTGTTCACAACCGCGGCCCTCAGCCTGACTGAAGCTCCGAGAGTAATCATCGATCAGCTGTCGAAGCAGGCTCAGTCCTTTATCGACCGCCCCCATTGACTGGGATTCCGCCAAATGCCCTGACCGAGCATCGAGAGGTTCCGGCCCGTGGCGGCAGGCGAGGAATTCTACGGTCCGGCGAGCATGGACATCGTGGTGACGGTCGGCCGGGACGACTACTTAGCTCGCGCTCAGCGATGCCGCTGAATGTGCGGGGATGAGCCTGGAGGCCCTGGTCTCCGCCTGTCATCCTCACATCGCCGCGCTTGCCAGTCCGACAGCCAGACGCCCGTAGACAGCTGCCTCTTCCCCAGCGGGCGTTGTACGGCTCGCCAGCCCCTGCCGGGCGGATGGCGGAGGGCCCACCGAGGTGGTGCTGCGGCGATGTAGTGCGCGGCTTGTGACACACGAGTGTCGATGCCCACCGGACCACACGATAGCGTTCGATACCCACCCCGCCGAGACGCCTTCTACGCCACCGGCATTCCGTGCCACCCGGCCTGACAGCCCGTGCAGACGAGACCGGAATACTTTGTGGGCCAATAGACTGGATGACAACTGCGGGGGCAACCGTAATGTGATGGAACAACTGCTCACCATGACAGGTCATCTCGGAAGGAATCACCATCGCGCAGGCCCCGCGCGAATGGATCCTGCTCTCGTCGATCCACGTGCTGCTCGTGGCGCGCTCGGACCAGTTCCCGGGGTCTGCCCACTGCGATCCCTGTTCCTCGCTGGCGGCCGTCGAGGGCCTGCTCGAAGCCCCTCGAACGCTCCGGCGAGTCCAATGGTTGCGGCGGGCCCGGCCCGCCCGTGCTGCCGCTTGGCCTGCCGATGGTGGTGGATCTGCTTGGACTGTCCGTGCTGAACGTGTGGGCGGATCGCATCCCGATGCACCGGTGCGCAGCATGCGATCGACCGTCACCGCGAGGGGCCGCGCCGGGGCCGTAGTGAGGTAGCGGTCTACTCGGCGGCCGGGCAGCCAGCGACCGCAGAATCGGGATATGTCTGATGAGTTGAGCGAACACGAGCAGCTACTTCGCCGCCTGCCGCTGCCGTACTCGCTGGCATTGCGGCTACGCGACACAGGCGTGGACTCCGCGCTGATCAGTGAGTATCTCGGGGTCGAACCCGAGTCCCTGGCGGGCGTGTATCGCATTGCCGAAGCGAAACTCGCCGCTCTGCGCAGCGCGCAAAACGCGACGGCCCGGGACGAGCCGGGGCCGCACATGGAGTAGCTCTGTCGAATGCGTCGTCGAGCAACGGCGATCAGGGGGAGGTGGCAGGGACTCGTCTGCGGTGTCGCGGGTCGTCTCCCGCCCCCTGCGTCGCTCCCACCAGAAACTGCGGCTCGCACCTCGCGATTACCCACACGGGGTGCGGGCCGGGTTTGTAGAATCGGAGAGTGTGATGCAGGAGTGGCCACTGATCGGTCGCTCTGAGGAGCTGGCGTTCATCGAAGCTGCGATGCGTCGGCGCGACAGAGCCGGCGGCGTGGTACTGGCCGGTGGCGCGGGGGTAGGGAAAACCCGTCTCGCTCGCGAAGCAGCCGAGCTGCAGCGGCGACGAGGCGCGCAGGTGTGGTGGGTGACCGCGACCGAGTGCGCGCGAGCGGTGCCGTTGGGTGCGTTCGCAGAGTTTGTGCCCGATCTAGGTGACCCGCATACGCTGGTGCGCCGTGTGGTGGATCGGATCGCGAGTGGGCCTCACCGGGTCGTGGTCGTGGCCGATGACGCGCACTTGCTCGATGATCTGTCGGCGCTGGTGGTGAATCAGCTTGTGCTGCAGGGGCGGGCGAGCGTGGTGGCGACCGTCCGCACGGGTGAACGAGTACCGGATGCGGTCGCGGCGGTGTGGAAGGACGAGCACCTCGACCGGCTCGAGATCCAGCCGTTGTCCGAACAAGAAACCGAGGCCGTCGTGGCGGCCGCGCTCGGTGGGCGCGTCGACAGTGCCACGGTGCGCCGACTGTGGCGACTCAGCCGCGGAAACGCGCTGTTTCTGCGGCAACTCGTCGTCCCGGGCGCGTTCTGCCAGGACGGGGATGTGTGGCGGTCAGCGGGTGAGGTCGAGGTCCCCGCAATGCTGTCCGACATGGTCAACACCCGGATGCTGACGCTGTCCGGCGACGTCCGCGCGGTGGTCGATCTGCTCGCGCTGAGCGAGCCCCTTCCGGCCGACCTGCTCGACGCGGCGGTCGGAAATGGTGCCGTGGAGCGGGCCGAGGACGTCGGGGTGGTGTCTGTCGCAGCAGAGGACGCACGGTGGGACGTCCGATTCACGCATCCGCTGTTCGGAGAGGTCCGCCGTGCCGGGATGGGTCTGCTGCGTGCGCGACGGTTACGCGGTGAGATCGCGACGGCGTTGACAGACAGGAATTCGCCGCGACTCGATCTTCGGCTGCGGCGGGCGATGTTGCTGCTCGAGTCCGATCTCGCCGCCGATGTGCCGTTGTTCGTCGAGGTCGGCGAGCGCGCGCTCGGATTGTCCGATTTCGGACTGGCCGAGCGTCTCGGGCGCGCGGCGGTGGCCGCGGGCGGCGGATTCCCCGCGCAGGCAATCGTGGCATTCGCGGCGTTGTGGTCGGGGCGGCCCGAGGTCACCGACGTCGAACTCGCCGTGTTGGCCGACCTGGCCGTTGACGACGAGCAATTCGTGCGTGCAACGGTGACGCGGGCTACCAACCTGGCCTACATGCTTGGGCATCCCGACCAAGCCCGCGCGATCTTGCGCCAGGGAATCGACCGGGTCGCGGCACCACCGCTGCGGGACATTCTGCGCGCACTACGCGCGATGATCGACGCTTCGGCCGGTGCGCTCGACACGGTGTGGACAGTCGCCACCGAAATCCTGGCGGCATCCGGCTCCGACGATGCGGCGGTGCTGATCGCTTCGGCCGCCATGGCTCTCTGGGCGTCCACCACCGGCCGTGACGAGCTGTCTGACTACATGGCCCGGGGGACATCCGCCAGTGAACGAGTGGCCGAGTTCGCGAACTTCCTGGCTCCCTTGACCGTGGTGTACGTCAGCGGCCTCGTCTGGGCGGGCCACGTCGACCGGGCCAGCACCGCCGCCGCACGATATCGCGCGTCGGTCGAGGATTCCCCCTACGCCCAGGGCGGCTACCTGGTCGGCATCACCCTACTCGCCCGCGGTGAGCTCGATGCCGCTCGCACCGAATTACAGGACGAGTGCCGACGCTTGGCACCATTGGGAAGCTCCGGTGGTGGCGCGTACTACGGGGCATTGACCGCGTTGACCCGCTGCCTGGCGCTGCTGGGCGACCTCGACGCCGCGCGCAGCACCCAAGCGCAGATGCGCCGCCACCGAACGCCCATCGCCGCATTCCACGAACCGCTCGACCAGCTCGCCGACGCCTGGGTCGCCGCGGCCGAGGGCAATGTCAGCGCGGCGATCACCCTCGCGCACAACGCCGCCGCGACCGCGCGGCGACTGAGCCAACACATGCACACGGTCATCGCGTTGCACACCGCTGCCCGATTCGGTGACCGGACCGTCGCGCCCGAGCTCGCCGAGCTGGCTACCCACGTGGAGGGGCCCAGAGCGGTGGCCGCGGCCGCGCACGCTGCGGCACTGGCCGCGGACGACGCCACAGCTCTGATTGCGGCGGCGAGGGCATTCGAAGACATGGGTGACCGGCTATGCGCGGCAGATGCGGCGGCCCAGGCCGCCGACTCGTATCGTCGCCACCAACGTCTCGGGTCGGCGAACCTCGCGGCCGCGCGGGTCGTGCGCCTGGCGACCGAGTGCGGGGCACACAGCCCGGCGCTGGCGCTGGCGGCCAGCCCACTACCGTTGTCGGATCGCGAACGCGAGATCATCACCTTGGCGGCCGGGGGACTGACCAACCAGGAGATCGCCGAGCGGCTGACCGTCTCCCGCCGCACTGTCGAAGGTCACCTCTACCGCGCGAGCAGGAAACTCGGCGTCGCCGGCCGTCACGAATTCGCCGCGATCCTCGGCCGCGACGCCAAGTAACCGGCCGCGCGGCCGTTCCCGTGCGAGCGGCGCAGGGTGGTGCGCCGCATCGAGTAGGTAGTCACGCGGTCGGCGTCGACTTCGAGTACCGACATACTCGCGCCGCCCGGCTCCACCGGACCGATGCTGTCTGGAGACAACCGTTCGAGATCGTGGGAGATGGCGATGGCGAGCGCTAGCTGGCCCAGGGCATACCCGGCACCCCACCCGAGGCGGCGAGACAGAACCACCCGCCAAGCTCGGTGTTTGTGCTGTACCGCAGGCCGAGCAGTCGGTCGATACCAGCACTCATCGTCGGTGTCGCCCACTGCAGACACCCAGTCCTTGGGACGTTTGTTCCTATAGTTCAAGGAGGTCGAATAATGGCTTTCGCCGACGACTTTGCCGCCGCATTGGCTACTCGATCGATCAATGTCGACGCGAGCGGGTTGCCTGATCGTGACACGATTCAGCAAGAGTTATCCAACATCCAAGTCTGGCTGTCGGATCTCGATGGCGATATCCGTGAGGGGCTTGACGAAGCGAGCGCCGAATTCACTGTGTGTCATGTGATCTCGGATCCGGAAACCGACGAGAACGGTGAGGTGATCGGTGTCAATGTCGCACCGAACCTCAGCGCTCTGATGGGAGCGTTCGATCAGACATCGGGGCAGCGGCTCTCCGAGATGTTGCGGTCCTCCCAGGACGCATTCGCCGAAGCAGACGCGGTGGTCTGACGGTACGCAATCATATCTATGCCGCTTTAAGCGAGATTAGCGAGAAACTGAAATGGCGATCGAAGAATTTTCAGACTGCGTTGCGGGTCGACTCGATACGACGGGTGACTTCATCATCACCGAGATGAGGAATTTCGGCGATGAGAACATCAAGAGATTCCTGGCATGGTGGAACAGCCTCAGCTCGGGCAATCAAGGGCTAATTCTCGCCATAGTGAACGGAGTGGGGTTGCCCGCTGCCAGGCAGATACTGATCAAGGTGTTCGGCGCTGTAGCCGCCGAAGAGATATTCCTCGCACTCGGAACGCTGCTGGCATCCTTTTCGCTGGGCGCGCTCCTCACCTCGATGGCCCTCTGCGCTGGTCAACTCCCATAACACCGAGAAGGTGTGGGTCACCACGCCGACAGCTCCGTCGACGTCCTCCACGACGTCGCGCGGACAAGACGAACGAATGCTAGGAGTTTCGATGCTCGATCCAGTGCAGATCCTCTGGACGCCCAGTGGCACGACCATGTCGTCGCTGAATACCAAGGCCCTGCTCGATATCCATGACGGCGACACCCCAAGCATCCGGATGCCCGTCCGAATGCTGTCCATCGACACCCCGGAGGTGACCGCGGGATCGGCCGACGGTGCGTTGAGGATCGATGAGAAGTTCGCGCAACTCGCGCAGTGGATGCAGCAACGCCCCGGCGATGTGCCGGTGTCGCCGCAGCTGGCCGAGTTCCTGCTTCCGAAACTGACCACGGGCAAGGCCGGCACCCTGCAGTTCACCCAGGGAACTGCCGCCACTGACTATGCCAAATCCAATGCGGCACAACGACTGACGTTGCCGGGCGGCAATCAGCGCACGATGTTCGTGCGCACCGCCGAACCCCCCTTCGACAACAACGCACGATTGCTAGCCTACCTGGCACCGAACTACTCGAAAACCGAACGCGCCGCATTGACACGTGAGCAGCGGTCCACCTTCAATCTCGACATGGTGCGCGCAGGGTGGGCGGCCCCGTTCGTGATCTTCCCCTCCATACCAGGTGAAGACGATCTGCCGCTCCTCCTGGGTGCCGCCGACGACGCGGTCTCGAGCCGGCGCGGGATCTGGGACGACCCGGCGACCCTGCTCGCCTATGAGTACCGCTCGGTCGAACGCCTGTACAGCATCGCCAAAGCGATCGTCGTGGACAAGCAGACGGTCCCCGATCCCCACGGGTGGCGCGAAAGATACTGCGCGGACATGCGATCACGAATCCTGGTCGGCCCGGAAGACTACTTCGAGATCGACCCGATCTACCGACTGTGGTTGTGGCCGGCCGATCTGCGGATGGGGATCGCGCAACTGGGGCTGACTCCCTCTCCCCGCCTGGTCGGTGTCGGCTGATACCGCAGAATCCGCGCCGGATGCCGCGACGCAGGATGTGACGGGGCCCCGCACGATCGCGCCGAAGCCTGAATCTCATCTGAGGCAAGGGAAGTGAAATGCCAACTCGTGTCACACCCGGAGGCCCGATTTTCGGACCGGACGCACTGTCGCCGGGGCGCGGCCTCGCCGACGACCGCACAGCGCCCCTGCTCGTCTATCCCGATGTGTCCAATGTCGGCCTACGTCTAGCCGGTCAACCGACCCGTTACTATGTGCAGCCCGGCCGTGCCACGATCGCGCCCAGGTCCGACACGGCGGAACTCGATTTCTCGATGACGTCGTTCGTCAGGCATATCCCGCCACGCGGAACGAGCGACTACGCCGGCGGCACTGCGAAGTTCACCACCACGACGGCTCTGCCGACCTCGGCCCAAGAATCGATAGTCGAGGCGATCATGAGCGCCGCCCATGACGACCTACCAGGGAGAATCCGCCCGCTGTTCCCCTACACGAACGGCGACCCGACGCCCGAGCTGCTGACAATACCGATCGTGCACACGGTCGCATTTTGCGCGATCAGAAAGTCCGAGGTCGAGCGGGACCCGCGCGGATTCAGCGTACAAACCGATACCGCTGGCAGTATCGAAGGGCAGGTCCGCGCGACGTTCCTCGCCTCCTGCGGGCCCGTCGAGGCGCAGGAGTTCGAAGCCAGCCTCACGACAGGCATCGCGCTGCCGCTGATCGCGGGCGCCACGCTCACCGAACAGTTCGCCATCGCAGACTCCACGCTCACCATCGACCTGGACATCGATACCCACGGCCTTCACAACGCCTTCGCCGACATCGCCTCGAAGGAACCCGCGATAACGGCACACGCCGCCACCGCAGTGATCTTCCAGTCGATCGCGGACGGCAACACGATCCGTGTCGAGGCCGCCAGGATGGGTCTCGAGCCATTGGATCCGCGCACGCGACAGTGGGTCAGCCAATGTGAGGAAGTCAAGAGCGCAGTCATCGAGGTCGTGAAGGACTTCTTCGACGTCCATCCGGAGCCACCCGGCAGCGCACCGCCCAATGATCCCCCCTGGTGGAAACTGATCTTCGGCACGGCCACGCCGACACTCCGATCGAAACCGGATATGCAGCTGCCGCGAATCCACCACACAGTTCCGATATCGGGGCAGGTCTCGGCCGATCACACCGTCGAATGCGGTTTCGACGAGCTCGCCGCAGCGGCGAAGGTCGATAGCGCCGCGTACCTCACACGCATCGACATCGGCCCCGGGTGACGACAGTCGCCGCGCGCGATCAAAGTCGGAGTCACTGTCACATGCAGCTACACCGAACAACGAATCTCACGATCGGCCAGCGGACGACGAGGACCACCGAATCTCTGTCGCACCGCTGCAGCACTTCATCTGAAGGCAACATGCCCGAATTGGCTGAAATATTGACTGCTGTCGAGCAGATGTTCGACCAATTGCTCGGCACCGCCACCGCGCGATGGCTTGTGGCACGAACCGGACGCGTCCTGCTGGCAGTGGACGTCTTCCATCTTCCGCCGGACGCCGCCGATCTCCCGAACCTCGATGGCGCCGGTTTCCTACCGAACATCGTCTCCGGTGCCCATGGCGACTTCTATCAACCGAACGTGCAGCTCCTGGCCGACAGCGATCCGGAATTCGCATTCGCTGTGACCCAACAGGGATTCGACGAAAACGGACATCCCTTCAATCATGCAATTCTGACTTTCTCGCTTCGGGCAGTGAAACCTCCCAACCTCGATCACATCCCGTTCAATCCCCCGGTGCGGTCAGTGCCGGGCCTTCAGGTCATGGCCACCCTCATCGTGCCGTTCACGACTCGAGGCGGAATGGTCGAAAGACCTGATTTCCGGGCCAAGGCCGAACAGAAGAAGAGCGACGACACCTTCGTCGTGACGTTCGAGCTGACCGGATCCAACGTCAAGGCGGCGTACGCGCACCTGACCCAAGACCAGCCGGATGACCGTGACGGGATGGCGCTACAGGTTGCCTGGGTCTACGACGCGTACCAATTGGCGCTGGTCAACCTCGACCCGTTCGTTGCGCCGGCATCGAGAATCACCTTGTTCGGGGATGGCGTCCAGGGAACCTCGGTGCCGGTTTCCCCGCCTCCTCCCGGAGGTTTCGCGTACTTCCCGGTGACCGCGCGCCGCGAACGAACCACCTCGATCGGGCCCGCATTCCAAACCGATGCCCACCGCAGTCGATTCACGATCACCGCCGGTGGAAGAACACGAGCAATTATCGATGCCGGCGACCTGGAGGAGGCCACGCCCCGTTCGGAGTACCGGGAGCTTACCTCGTTGGGCGATATACAGAAGCGGTATCCGTCGCTGCGGCAACTGTATTTCGGTCAGGTGAGTGGAACGGTGGTCGCGATACCCGCCGCATACGGGATCGTGCGAGGGAGCACCGGATTGGCCGCCACCTGCGATGCGGTGGTGGATCCGTCACCGGACAGCACCTCCGGGTGCCGGTTTCACTTCACCTTCACCGTGACCCCCTTGGCCGACCCGGTCGATCTGGCAGCTCTCGCACTGGATTTGAGCAACACGCCCGAGGCTGCCGGGCGCACGCTGAAGCTGATACTGCCGTCCGGGCTCGACACACGGCGAGCACCGTCGCTCGAGGGGCTGACTGCCGGAAAAGTGGGATTCGGTATCGGGGCAGCCGCGCACACCGTGCAGATCAGCGTCGACATCGTCGACGATCCCACCACGCCGGCGCCCACGCTGGCCAACCTGTTCCTGCAGCAACTGGCAGCCAAGGGAGCAGCGCCGTTGTTCGGTACCTTGTTCGTCCGCGTCGATGACCTACTGCCACACCCTATTCCGACGCAAGTGCTGTTGAACCTGCGGCAGACCGCAGGCACCGACGACCTGAGCGTGGGGTTCGAACCGGAAGACCGCTCCGCCGAAGTGACCAACTCCTGTCCCTTCACCCTGATACTGCACCGCTACGCGAAGGTGAGCGCTTCCGCGGCGACGACCGTCTCGCTGCACGACCAACTCCTGACACCCGGCAAGTTCAGCACCCTTCCCGTCGGCGACGAGGAGGTCACCTCGGTCGCGGTGTCACACAGCATGTCGGTTCCGGCAGTGGTGACCAAGGCCCAAATGCTCGAATACCTCACCTTCAACACCACAGTGGTGTCGCAGGTGCAGCATCCCCTCGATGTCAACGCCACCGCGGTGGATTTCGCCGCAGCGAGCATCATTCGCATCGAAGTCCGGATTTCGCTGACCGAGTTGCCCGGTCTGCCGATCCCCGCGATGACCGTAACGTCCGCGCATCCCGTGGATTTCGTGCACATCCAGGTTCCGGTCCAGGTCGCGATCACCGGACTCGGCTGCACGGTAACCCTCGTCATCACGACCGCGACCGGTCAACACAGCAAGACCATCACCCACGATTTCGTCGACGCGCCCATTCTCACCCTCACTAACACAACCATCGCTCCATGACAGCCGGAGCATGAGTAAGGAGAACGACGGCGAGAATCCTCGAATACTCGCACCACAGCATTTACGGGATACGACACTGAATATACCTCGAGGCGAAAAAGGGATTGTCGCCTCGCATTGAGAGGAGTTAGAAATGGCTGATTTCGTGTCCGGCGTCGGACCGCTGTTCGGGCCGAACTTTGTGACGGTCACCGTCAATGACAACACCGGTAAATCGTATGCCGTGCAGGTGTATCCGGATGCCCACAACCCTGAACTGCGCGCGGCCGGCCAGCCGACGCAATACTACTTTCAACCCTCGCAGGTGTACCTGGCGAGGAAACACGATTCACCCGACGACTTCGACTTCCAGCTCACCCTGTTCAAAGGACTACTGTCCGCCGAGGACACGATCACCCCAGCAGAACTCGCCGGAACCGAAATAGGCGGCGGGTTCTGTACTTTCTCGACGACCTTCGCCATACCGCCCGTTGTAATCCAGCGAGTCATCGACAAGCTGAAGAGGCGAGAACACGGCGACCCGGGGCCCCGGATCGGGCCATTCTTCAATTTTCACAACAATGATCCCGAGCCCACCCTGGGCATGGTGCCGATAACCAACAGCACAGTGGTGTGTTCCGTACCGGACCCCGCAGTGGTCGGCAACTTCCTCAAAATCTCCGCCCAGTACAGCGGGAAAGGAAGTATCGAACAGAAAGGTATTACGAGCTTTTTGCTGAGTTGTAATACTGTCGCGGCGGGCGCTATCGCCAGCGCACTGAAGCAGGGTGCCTCCCCGCCGTTCATCGTCGCGAACACACTGCAGGAGGCGTTCTACATCAACGGCGTCACCGTGGATATCAGTGTCGACATGGACAAGGTCTACGACTCGTTCTCGGCGGCGGTGTCGGTCGGTAGCCTCTTCGGTATCAACGCTTTCGAGGCAGACTTTGCCTACTCCAACTGCCTGACCTCGGGCGCGATCACGACTCATATCACGCAGAACGGGGCAGTCCTCGATCCGGAAACCAAGAAGTGGGTCGACCAGACTGTCGAAGCGATGCGCAAGGAAGCCATCGGCCTGGTCAAGGAATTCATATTCGATTGGGATCCATCGAAGAACGACTCCAAGGCAGCCACCGACCGCAGCTGGGTCAGCGAGCTCTTCGGCGGCTCCAAAGTCTCGATCAAATCGAACTACCAGCGCCGAAGCCTCAAAGTGAAACAGCAGCTGGTACTGGATGCCACCTACGCGGTCAGTCACACCGTCAGCGGTGACCTCAACGACCTGCTGCCCGCGGTACAGGCCAACCTGGGAAAGTACCTGTTCATCGTCGACGTCGGTGAGTTCTTCAAGAAGGTACAGGTCGCAGCCCACAGCGACATCACCTTCACCAGCACACTCGTCGACGGCACCGACCTGCGCGATCCGGTCAAGTCCGCCCAGATCGAGGTCGCCTATCCGAAATTCCCCGGAGCATTGGGCGACGATGGAAAGCCCGATTTGATCATGCGCGGCAACGGAAAGCAATACCCGCGGAACTCCGCTGCGCCGCTCGGGGAGGAGAAACCCGCCGTGTGGAAGGCCGACAATGTCGAAGACTACTTCAATGTGGCGTTCCTGCGATTGGACAAACCGTTGCAGGGGTGGCCGGCTGGGCAAGTGCTGATTCGCCGGAAGATCGTTTTCGACGGCCGTGACCCTCGCGTCAGGCTCACCCGGGCGATCGCACCGCACGACCCGGCGATTGCCGAGTGGGAGGAACTGACCACTGATCTGCGACCTATCGTCACAGCTAATGCGGTCGGATACATATTCATTCGATTCTGGATAAACAAGCAGCCGTTGTCGTCGTGCGTGAGCGTCAGCATCACCCCCACTATCGGCGTCGACACCTTCCTGCCGATCACGGTGACCAGCGACAACACCAAGAACGCGGTGTGGGAGGTGTTCTCCGACAAATACGTCCAGGAAGACAAATTCACCTATACCATCGAAGTGCAAGTGGACGGGCCGAACTTCGCCGACGAATCAGTGGTGTACTCCACGCCCGTACCGATCACGGTGAGCGCGCCACCGGGGATCGCCACCTACATGCCGAAGCTCAACGTCCGCCTCCCCGAGGTCCCCGACGACAAGATCGACCTCGTCAACAGCTATGTGAAGGCAGCCGCCAAGGCAAACCAATGACGCACACCGGTATCGACATCCTCGGCACGCCGGGGGATATTCCGGTCGGTACCAGCGGATTCGGGTGTGGTCACCCCGTCGCGGACGAGGAACATCCGCTCTACGTCGACAGCAATTGGACCAGAGGAGGCGAAGCTGAGTTCGCGATCCTGCAAGTGGCGCAACACGTCACACACGTCTACGTGATGACCACGCGGCGGACACTTACTCTCGAGACGCACGCCATGGCGCTGGCCTACGGTGCTCGCCGCGCCGCCCTGCGGATGGCGGCCCCCGAAGAGTTCGTCGCCGCCGCGACCGCACTGGCCGACCTGCCCGACGCCGGGCCGCCCGAAGGCCGCTACCGTCAGCACTTCAGCGACATGCGAAACCTCAGGGCATTGCGTCGCAATTGTGCTCGCGCGAGGATGACCCGGTGCGCCTGAACAGAAGCACTTGACGGGGAACTGTGCTCGTGTCCGCACTGCCAGAAACTGGCCGGCGGACCGGTCTCGGCCTGGGTCGATTTCCCCCGCTCGCCACGTTCGCCTGGACCGGCGACGGCGGCGAGCCGACCTGGTACAACACCTGGCCCACGACCAAACGCGGGTTCTGCCCCACCTGTGGGTCGTTCGTCGCCGCGATCGACGAGGGCGGCGACGCCATGGGCATCACGATGATGGCTCTCGACGACCACAGCGGCCTGGCCCCGGTGCACCAGTCCTGCAAGGACAACGCCGTAAAGTGGCTGCCGGTCATCGAAACCGTCGACGCCGACGCCTGATCGTGCCGGTCGGTGGCCGCGCCGAGCAGCCGTGCCCGGCGCGACCACCGGGTTCACATGACCGTAGTGCGATAGAGAAGACGCTGGTGGCGGGTGCGATCACAAGGGGATGCGGTGTGCATCGTAGCCCGGTTGTCCCAGATCACCAGATCCCCCGCCGCCCACCGGTGCGAGTAGACGTACCCCTCGGCGGTGGCATGGTCGTGCAGCTGATCGAGTAGCCCCGCCGACTCGGCGTCATCGAGGCCGACGATGTTGCGAATGATCATCTCACCCAGCAGCAATGACCGGCGCCCGGTCTGCGGATGCTTGCGCACCAGCGGATGCACCACGTCGGGCACCTGCGCTCGCTGGGTTTCGGTGAGCGGCACCTTCGCCGGATTGCCTGCCGCTTGACGCTCGAACAGATGCACCATCGAGTGCACCGCCTCGAGCCCGTCGACACAGATCCGCAGGTCGGCGGGCAGGTCCTCATAGGCCGTGGTTGTGTCGGCAAACCGCGTTTCGCCACCTGATTCCGGTGCGATCACCGAGTACAGCAGCGAGACCGCGCTCATCGCCGGTCGAAACGACAGGTCGGTGTGCCACTCCTGTTCGTTGTCGCCGTCGTAGAGCCCGATCGGCACGCCGTTGCGATGGATGTTGCTGATCGTTACGATCTGGGCGAAGCCCGGCACCGTGTATTGATCCTGTCGAGACGGTTATGGCGCAGCTTCCTCAGCTGGAACTCAAAGCCCGAATTGCCTGTGTCGCAGATGTTTTAGCCTCGCACCTGCCCGCCGATGTCGGCGCCTCCACATCCCTCCTGGTCGCCGCTCTGCCTCCGCACGACGATGCTACCTTCACCGGGAGCGACTTCGGTCTCTACACTTACGCGCCGTACTCCGATTTCGTCGCCCGCTACGGCTGCACCCACGAAAACCTCGATTCTTCGCTCGAGGCACTGAAACAAATGACCAAATATTTCACCGCCGAGGATGCGCTGCGGTATTTCCTCAATGCCTTCCCGGGCGAGACAATGAAAGCCGTCGCGGGATGGAGTCGCGATCCCGATTATCACGTCCGCCGTCTTGCCAGTGAGGGAACGCGCCCCAAACTCCCATGGTCGCCTCGAATTACTGTTCCCGTTGACGCCGCGATTCCGATATTGGACGAACTTTTCTGCGACGATTCCCGGTTCGTGACCCAATCTGTTGCCAATCACCTCAACGACATATCCGCTACCGACCCCGAGCTGGTGCTGACCACGCTGGGCCGGTGGCGTGAGTCGGGAAAGCAGCGCCCAAAAGAAATGGAATTCATACTCAAGCAATCGTTGCGCACACTCGTCAAAAAGGGCTACCCAGGCGCATTCCAGTTTCTGGGGCTCTCGATCGCCCCGGCGATCGAGGTGGCCGAGCTACGTCTTGACGCCACGGCGGTGGCCATCGGAGGAGGCCTCGGCGTCGACTGCACCTTGCGGGCCACCGGCACCACTGCAGAACGCGTCGTCATCGACTATGTCCTGACCTACCCGCGGCCCCGGTCCGGACAGGGAGAAGCGGTGTTCAAGGGGACCACCGTGGAGCTTGCTCCCGGCGAATCGCGCACAGTGTCGAGGACCCAGCCCCTGAGATCAACGTCGAGCCGCAAGCTCGCCCCGGGCGCCGGCCGGTTGCAGATCCAGGTCAATGGTCGCCGAATCGCTGAGGCCGCCTTCGAGCTGCTGCCCGACCGATGACGACGAGATGGTGGTTGCGCGGGCCAGCGGCAGCGTCGAGCAGCGAAATGCGCCCGGAATCCGCGTCACCTCGGAGTAGTCGACCGGGATGACCTCGATGCCGCGGCCGTCGAGCTCCGCGGCGATGCGCTCACTGCGCTCGGCAACGACCACCACCCCTGGAGCGAGCGCCAGGGTGTTCACCTCGACTGCCGCCGCCTCAGCGCCGGTCACCGGGATCAGATCGAACTGCGCGGCAAACCATCACATTTGTGCATCGTCGAACACCCGTGGGTTCACCAGCGCCACGTCGGGGGCGACGATGTTGAAGTGGTCGTCCAGGTGCACGATGCCGCCGCAGGCGAACTTGATCGGCCGGACGGTGCGGCGGTTGCCGAGCTGGTTGAGCTGGTAGCGCAACGCATCGACCCCCGCCGGCGAGGTCTCCTCGCTGAGTCCGACCAACACCATCCCGTCATGCAGCATGACATCCCCACCCTCGATGGTGCCCGCGTCGAGGTAGGCCACACGTTCGATACGCTCCACCAAACGCCGAACTCCGGCGAACTCCCCTTGCCGCCGCCGCGAATGCAGACGGGACACCACGAACACATCGTCGATGACGAACCCGATATCACGGGTGTAGTGCTGGCAATAGGAGCCCGGCACCTGATCCGGGAGCAGCACCTCCACACCGTGTGTGCGCAGAAGCTCGATGAAGCGGTGCTGCTGTGCCCGCACACGGTCAAGCGAATACGAACCCCATTGGCTGGTCTCGTGCTGGCGCGCCAGCACCGGATCGAGCGACCCGGACAGATCCAATGTGACCGGTCCAGCGTGACGCATCACCACCGAGCGCAGCTCACCGAACTCGCTGTCCACCCCGATCCGTAGCCGCTTCAACCGAACTCCCGTCACTCGCTCACTCTCGAATCCGCCTCTGCCCCAGCTAATCTACGCCGCAGGTCTACGATGGGACGGGTGCCGCCCGCCAACCGGCCAGAAACTTAGACACCGCGACACCCAGGGCGCCAGCAGGCCTCAGATACGAGCGAATCCTGTGCGGGAACGGCGCGGCCGAGACCGCTGGGCGGGCCCAGCACCGCCGGACCCGCCAGAATCCCTGCCGCGATCTTCCCGATCACCGCCGGCTGACCGACCTTCTCCGCCAGCACACCCAGTGCCCGCGCCGCCACCATGATGACAACCAGACCAACGAATACGACTACGAGCTGATCGCTCGGCACGCTCGAGCCCCCTTGCCGCGCTGCGACGGGCCGATGCCCCGCCGCAGCACATCCATCCTCGATACTTGTTCCCGCTACAACGACTGTGGTGCAGTGCAACTCGACTGTCAGTTTTC
The DNA here is from genome assembly GCF_052545135.1 of Nocardia aegles. Classification (NCBI taxonomy): domain Bacteria; kingdom Bacillati; phylum Actinomycetota; class Actinomycetes; order Mycobacteriales; family Nocardiaceae; genus Nocardia; species Nocardia aegles. The sequence continues at coordinate 8,302 of NZ_JBQWRI010000015.1, read as the reverse complement.
GAAGTCGGCTTCAGTGATGTTCGAAGTCGCGTTCAGTCGAAGCTGGTCTGATCAAGAACTGCTGCCTCGCCACCCGGGTTTAAATCAGGACGCAATCACAACAACAGCTCTGGGCGGAGCCGTGCCAGGTATTCTGCCGTCACCGTCGATGGCGTTGGCCACCGACCACGAACTGTCCCAGCAAGCTGTGTCGGTTGGTCCATAGCGAACGTGCAGCCCGCCTGGCTGGGGGTAGGAGTAGACCATGGTGGGCAGGGGTCGAATCCGGCCGATTGCGGCACACCCTGTGGCGTGGCTGGCCGCACTCGTCTTGGTTATGGCACTCGGCGGTTGCAGCGGGAGCACGGGCAGCCATTCGTCAGGTGCTTCGGTGCCGGTCGGGACAACGGTTCGTCAACGACGACCGCGTCTTCGGGGTCGCCGGGGTGCGCAGAGGCTGCCATCGCGACCAATCTGTCTGCGGCGGAATTCGCAGCGGCCATGGTCGAGTGGGCTCACGGGTCCAGCTCCGCGTTGGTCAAGGACGCGGTCGCGTCGACTGCCGACGCTGAGTTGCAGCGACTGAAGATCGCTGGCACTGCTGATCTCATTGCCCAGACTCCGGCCGGCGGGCAAGGTAACTTTGCCCGCCGGGTGTGTGAGGGCATGTGCAAGTTGCACCCGGAATTCAGCTCGGGGATCCCGCGCCCGTATCTGCTGTTCAACGGCTACGAACTGTGCACGATCGCCAAGACTGTCCCGGGCGTGGACGCCTTCAAGTCAGGCACGGGACAAGCACCGGCGGATCTCAAGCAGAACGCCGCCGACTTCGCAGCCGCCGCGCATGAGTTGTTGTGTCCCCCGCTGTAGAGCGGCGTGGGCGCCGGATGGACACGGCGTCTTCGATCCTCGCGTCGCGGGGGCAATGCCATCAGCGGGGTCAATTCCATCGGACGAAGGTGTAAGGTGCTGATCGCGCCCGGTGGACAGTTGGTCTTCGCCGGATGCGCGCTGCCGTCGGTGGCGACAGTGTAGATGTCGCCACCGTAGAAGAAGGCCACACGGGTACCGTCGGGGCTGACCATGGGTTTGTCCACCACAGTGGTGTTGGTCGCGGGCAGCAGAGGTGCTGATTCGCCGACCTCGTTGTAGCACAAGGGATCACTCGTTGTGGCGCGCACCAGTTGGGTGTCGTGGATCGCGACGTAGGTGGTCGGGGATATCCACGCGGCATCACCGGTACCCACCGGCGAGCACACGACCGGACGTTGGCCTGCCTGTCCGCATCCGATCGGGACGATACCGCCCTCACCGGTACGAATGTAGGTGACGGTGGAGAATGCGCCGCATTGGGTGACCATGTGGCCGCCGCTGGTGGCACCAGCGGGCACACGGTAGATCTGGTAGGCGTTGTCCGGGGTGACCGATTGGTAGTAGAAGTCGCAGTTGCCGTGGAAGCCCAACGCTTGGAAGTTGCGGGTCGCGGTGCACGGCTGGTTCGACTCGCCCGCGGTGATGTCGGTGAACGCACCGGCGGCGTCGATCCACCCGGCATGCTGTTGTCCGCCAATGAGTTTGGTGATGGCATAGCGCTGCAGGTCCGGGGCGATGTCCATGTCGAAGCTGGTCGACAAACCGCCCAGCCCGAGATGTCGAAGGTCCGCAGCGGGGTATACCCGCCGGTGGTCGGGTCGATGAGCCCGAGTGTCAGGCGTGTGCTCGAACCTCGATTGTCCGCACCGCTTTTCGTGACCACCAGCAGACCGCTCCTGGACGGGGCCGGGGTGCTGGGCGGTGATACGGCCACGCCGGTAAGCGCCGGCGACGGGCCGGAGGTTGCGGGCACCGCAGCCGGGTGATCCGCGGAGGTACAGCCACCGGCTAGCAGCACCGCCACCGCACTCAACACCAGGTACGCACCGCAGCGGCGACCCAGCTGACGCTGGGGTCTGAGGTGATGCTTCATCTGGACCCCTTTCAGGGCTGAATGTATGGCATGAGGATCGTGCCCGGCACAAGAATGGGCAGGCTGGCGTGGTGGGCTAACGCCAGTCCGCGAGGAAGATATCGGCGGTCGTGATGCCAGTGACGGCCAGTTTCTTCGGGGCCTTCGAGGCGATGTCTGAGATGAACAGGTCGGTCTGGGCGCCTTGGACGGACAGGAAGGCGATCTGGGTGCCGTTCAATTTCGCTACAGGGACGCCGACGCCCCGGTCTGTTTGCGGGAGAAGATCGGTGGCATCGGGGCCGCGGTGGCGGGGGCAGTCGTCGTTGCTGAGGTTCGAGGACTTGTAGATCATGTTCTTGTCCAGGTCCTGGAAGATGTAGGTCGACGAGTCGAGCCAGGCATCGGCGCGCTGGGTGCACAAGGCAACGGGCAGAGCGAATTTCCCGTGGCCGTCGGGCTTCTCACCGGGATACAGGCCGAGGCCGCGGTCGGCGGCGACCAGCCGTGAGGTGGCGGGCTGGCCGGTTTGGACAGCGCGGACCTCCTTGGTGTTGAAATCGCGGTAGTAGTAGTTCCCATCGCCGTCGAAGAACTGCGGTTCCTGGTGAATCGAGCTGGCGAAATCGCTTTGCTGTCCGGTCACGGCGGCGGTGACGTCGGTGAAGGTGCCGTTGCGGTCGACCCAGCCGGTATGGATGTCTCTGTTGATGCTGCGGGTCGCTGCGTAGCGGATCCCGTCGGGTGACATCACATATCGCGACGGGCTGTCGAGCAGACAGACGTGGTTGGAGTCATCGGATTTGAAGCCGTACTGGCGTTGGTAGACACCGGACGCGGGATCGATCGTTCCGACGGTGATTGCCTTGGTGTAGCAACCCTGGTCGGTGAGCGCGTGAATCTGGCTGGTGAACACGACCAGCCCCGAGAGCGCCGGAGCTGCGCTCGTCGACGTCGAGGGCTGCGGCGTGCTGGAGGCCGGCGAAATGGCGGGCCGCGACGATGGGCTGGCGGGGGGTGTCCGGCGTGTTTGCGCAGCTTGCCGCCAGCATGCACATCATGGCAGCGAACAGTGCCCGACGAGGGAAGCGAAGAGACATCAAGGCCGTCCGGTTTCTGGGATGTGGATGAACTACAGCGGGGACGAGCGGATCGTGGTCTGCATCAGGCAGCACCATGGAGCGGCGGGGTCTGGCGGGGCCGCTATTTCCGGAACTGCTGGGGGCAGAAATAATCGGCCAGGGCGTGAAAGTAGGTGGTTTCCCAGTCGGCCAGGGCCGGATTGCCTTCGACCGCCGACGCGTACCGCTGGATCATTTCCTCGGCGGTCTTGCTTCCGTTGACGCTCAAGCATGTTTCTGTTGCGAGCTTGGCCAATGCACCGTGCGGGCTCAGGTCCGTGCCCTGCCCGGAAGACCAGGCGGCAGAGCACACCGCGGTGACGAATTTGGCGTAGTTGCCCGATGGCACCTGCACAAGGATCGGTTCCATCATCGAGCGATACCCGTCGCTGCTGAGGCCGAGATCGATGAGATCCTGGAACGATAGATTTTTCGAGGTCGAATCGACACAACGGCCGCCACCGGCTTCGGCGGACGGGCCGGTCGACTTCTGTGCTCCGGATGGCGTGCCGACTGCCGCAGTCTGAGTGTGCCCGTCGCCCACCGATCCTGAAGAGCAACCAGTGACGCCACCGACCAGCACAGCAGCGACAACTACGATCCACGCAACCCGCGACTTGTCTCCATGAACAGCAGACGATCTGTTCCATCGACCTACATCGCTAGACCTAATCATGCGTAGATCATGCACTGAAAATGCTTCGGCCCCCGCCCTTCTGCGTGAGGACGTGGGCCGAAGCGATGATTACGTGTTTCCTACTGCAAGGAAGCCAGACATGTGTCCTGAGCCTGACCAGGACAAGCGACGTGACTATGGCCGTGTATGTTGCAGCTACCAGCGGGCAGTCGAGGCATTCGGTGTATTGGACCGGAAACGCTGCGGTCCGGATCCACGATGGTACCGGCCGGTGAGCGCAGGGCGAAGGCGTTGCGCAGCGCTGAGCACGCCAGCGACGCGGTCATCCGGGAGCCGGTGCTGTAGCCGACGATCCGGCGATGAACCGACACCCCCGGATCGTCGGCGTGAATGCCGAGTTCGGCGTTGATCAGATTCGCGTCCTCCTAGTCTTGTTGCGACACGGGACTTTGCGCCACTGCACAGAACCTCTGCACGGACGAGCCAGCGCCCGGCAGGTCACCGCGGCGGGGATCTTGGCGGCAAGGTCGAGGACCGGCGGGACCGCCGGTATTGGATGCACGGCAACTTCACCGCCGTTATTGTTCTCACCGAAAATCGGCGTCAACAACCTTGGTTCGATGTCGTGGTTGCGTTATCGTCGAGCGACGCGAGGAAGTAGGGGCACATGCGTTTCAATCCGCCGCCAGGCTGGCCGCCGGCACCCGAAGGCTGGACACCGCCGGAGGGCTGGGCGCCGGATCCCACCTGGCCGCCGATGCCGCGCGGGTGGCGGCTGTTGATCGATGACGTGGGTACCGACCCGAGCACCGCGCATTCCCATCAAATCCCCTCTGCTGGGCAGGCTTCCGGCCACGACCCCGAGCTTTCGCCCGCTGGCGTAGCCCCACCGCGCGAGCGCCGAGCCGCTGCGGTCCCCGAGGCGGCTACTCGGACTGGCAGACCGCGTCGCGCGCGGTTGCCGGTCGTCGCGATCGCGGCGACCGCGGTTGTCGTTGCGTCGATGGCTGCAGTCTTCTACGCGCATCGATCGGGTTCGGCGGAGGATTCCGGTTCCTCGCGGCAGGACGGCGCGTTCATGATTGCGTCGATCGCCCTATCGGGACCTGCCGAGTTGGCGGTCGACCCACAAACCGGCACCGTGTACGCCACTCAGGTGGGAGGCAAAACTGTGTGGGCCATCGACAAGGTGACACGGAAACCCCACACGATCGACATCAAACTTGACGACAAGCCGGATGGCATCGCTGTCGACCCCGCCACGCACAGCCTGTATGTCACCACGACTTCGTACGGGCAGGGCGGAAACGGATCGCCCGAAGGGGTTCTGTTGATGATCGACCCGGCTGCGCACGCAATCACGGCAACGGTCAAACTCGGTGGCAAGTACGCAGGCGCGCTCGCCGTCGACGCAGCAGGGCAGTTCGCCTACGTCGGTACCAGCAATGGACTGGCGGTGGTGGACCTGCACGCCCACCGCGTTGCCACCCTCATCACCAGCTCCGATGTCAGGACCGGTGTAGCGATAGACCCAGGAACCGACACCGTCTATTGCGCCGACTACACCGCGGGTGCCGTACTCGTGGTGGACAGCCGAACCCGAAACGTCTCCGCGCGCATCAGCGTTGAGCAGAAGGTCGCGGGCCTGGCCCTGGACTCCTCCACACACACCATTTACACCACCGACGATCAGGGAAATACGCTGGCCGCGGTCGCCGGTTCGCGCCACGACAAGATCCTCGTGGGCTCCGGACCGGGCGGCGTGGCCGTCGACCCTTCGACGCACAGCGTCTTCGTCGCCAACTTCAAAGACGGCACTGTGTCCGTGGTCGATGGTGCCACAAGAGCAGCAACCTCGACGATCGCAGTCGGAAAAGGACCATACCGGGTGGCCGTCGACACAACGGCACGCACGGTCTATGTTTCGACTACCGCTGGCATCAAGGCGATAACGCCAGCATAGTGGGTGTCCGCCGACCCGCCAGGCACGGAGCAGGTGGACTTGGCCCACCCACCACCCGCCACCCGCCAGCAGGAGACCTGACAGGATGGATAGCTGATGACACCGGTGGATCAGCACCACGAGCTCGGCAACGAGGCAGAATCTTGTCGCCAACGAAATCCCCTACGTGAACGACCCATCCATGGGGCCACCAGTGCGGCACTGAAAGCGACCCTCGCCGTATTCGTTGTGATCGGTTCGTTTGCCCCCACTACGGCCTGCTCGAATTCCGAATCCGGAAACGCGCAGCACGCGCTTACGGGGATAGCGTCCACCCGCGTGGAAGCTGAGCAAAACCCTTGTCAGGCAAGCGGATACACGTTCGAAAGCACCCGCGGCACGACTCCCTGCGAGATCATGACTGAGGCGTGGATCGACTACCGCCTCGACTTCCCCACCGGCGGCCCGCGCACTGTGACTCTCAAGGACGGCACCACTGCGTCCTGCACCGACACCACGCGAGCGGCCGACGGCGTCAAGGGAACCTGCGAGTACAACGGATCGGAATTCCTGGCCCGGTTGTAGACGCGGCTATGACGGAACACTCGCCAGTGGGGCTGCGGGCACGAACAACAGGCGACCGTCTTCCGCTCGCCGACGAGGCAGCAACACAACCCTTTTCACCTGTTCCTCGGCGATTTGCGCCGCCGGTGACAGACGTTCTCGCAGATATTACCGATCATCTCGCCTTGCTCGGCCTGGTGTCAGATGCCATCGCATGGATTCAGAGCCGCGAAATCGCGGCCGACCAGATCGTCCGCCGATCCTCAGAGCAGGACCTCGCGATACTTTATGTGCTGATCTGTTGCCGCTCAACGGGTTTCCCCGTCGTCCGAGCTCTCGCAGGCCAGCAGCGAATCGTAGCTGATCGCGGCGGGCGCGGGGACGGACCTCGGCGGCAGATCCGGGGCTGTGGTGGTGGTTTCGCGGGATGGAGTGCGCAGGGCGAGGACGGGCAGGCCGTGTTCGCCGGCCATGCGGTCGACCCAGCGGATGAACTCCAGGGCGGATCCGGCGAACATGCGCCGGACCCGGTCCTGCATGGCGCGCACGTCATGGCCGGGCAGGTCGTCGCGGGTGCTGATCGCGCCGCATCCGCAGCCGCAGGGGCGCTCGGTGAATTCGGCTTCCTCATCCAGGGTGACGTAGCCGACCGGGTTCTGCGAGTTGTTGACCACGGGGTCGGGGCGGCCGATCCAGGCGTCGCGCACCGGGTGCCCTTCGGGCAGGACCTCGCCTTCGACGGCGATGCGGTCGCCGTGGTCGGTGATGCCGGTGATCTCGCCGACGGCGCACACCTGGCCGTCACCGATGATGAGGGCGAACTTCTCTCGGGACAGGCGCTCTTTGTTGGCTTTCCATACGCCTCGGCCTGCCGTCCATGCCTCCTGCTCGGTCATTCTCGGGAAGTAACCGATGGCCATGCGTCCCATCGGATCGTCCGTGATCGGTTGATACCATCCCATCTTGAACCGGACTGCCATGGTCCTCGGCGTCACGTTCGGGCAGCGGGTAGGAGTCCCCGCCGCGGCGCTGGCCGGTGCACCCGCCGCCGGGTGCGTTGGAGTCGTTGTCGTCGTGGCTGGACCGGCTCGCCCGCCGCCGCCGTTCGGTGGGCCCCGCATACGACGCGAGCAGCAGGGTGCGCTGGTTGATGGTCTCCTCAGCGCCGCAAGGCGACCCCGGCACGCAGCCGGGACCAGACCCTGCCACCGCACCGCCGCCACCGGCGGCGGCATCGGGTGTTGGGCTGGTGGCTGTGGCGCCGTTCGAGGTGATCGAGCAGTGGTGAGCATCGGTGAACCTGTTGATCTGTCGCATCTGCATCCGTCGGCGCAGCGGCCGGCGATGCTGCCGGATGCTGAGCGGATCCAGTACGTGCGGGCGGATCGGTGGATCGGCTACACCCGCGCGACCGAGGCTCTGGCGCGGCTCGGGGGGCTGCTAACGATGCCTGGCAAGCAGCGGATTCCGAACCTGCTGCTCTGCCGGTAACCGATCTAATCGGCCCGAATCTCGGTGTGCTGGTTGGCATCCGGGATGTTCTCGATGAGGATCCACCCCCGGCGGTGTTCACCGCGCTGGCCGAGCGCACCGGTGTACTGACCGGGCAGGTGCGGGCGATGACGCTGCCCGGGTGGGTGCCGTGGTCGCCGCAACGGGCGCCCGGGAATCCATGGGCCCCGCCAGCGTCGGCGACTGGTCACCTCGAAACGCGGCGCCTCCCGCGGTGCCAGCAGCACCGAATACTGGCGGCGGCGACCTTCTCGGCCCGGTAATGCAGGGCTGGACATTGCGCGAACTCGACCGTGAGGTGCATGTCCATCCCGATCACCGCGCCTGACTCCAAGCGCGACAGCCTGCGCCGGGGCAGTGCCACACGGGCAGTACTGTCGGCGCAAGCGGGAGCTTCGCCCGCATGGGGATGCTGTGACATCATGCACCTCAGCATCTGCGCCAGACCCCGCGCTCGGAACTGCCCTGCGACTGAATCGCACTGCCCGTGCACCGAATTTCGGTGCCGCGGCTCCTACGGCGAGCCCGCCCGGTGGAACACTGGCGGTATGGAACTCAACGGTGCGCTGGTCACGCTCGCCGACCTCGCTCCTCTGGCGCTG
>NZ_JBQWRI010000014.1:0-101141 GCF_052545135.1 Nocardia aegles | reverse complement strand
CCGAATTGGACGAATTCCATTGCCCGGCGCCGGCGGATTGGCCGGGTGCCGGAGCGCCTGCTTGCCCCGGCGGAGGGGAAACGTTCGGTTGTCCCGGTACGGCCGCGCCCGGCCGTGACCGCTGCTGATCCGGCCTGCTCGACCATGGCGTCGCAGGGGCGGTCTGCTGATCTTCCGCCGTCTCCGGCTCTTGCGCTGCCACCTCGACCCCGGCGGGCCAGATTTCAGCAGAGGTCATGATCGTCCCCCGGTTGTCAGTGCCATCGGCAGGTGGAGGATGCCCGAACGCTGGGTTCGAGCGGTGGGTCGCAGACGTTCATCCAACCCATCCGCACGAGTCGCTGTGAACTCATCTGGCAGCCTGGACAATTCGCGCATGTCAGTGTAGACGGATTCGGATCGGTCTCCCGGTTCTGCCAGCGCGCTGCTTCCCGTAGTTGGGAAGCCTCGACAATGAAGACGTCGAAAGTAGGTCTTACTCATGGTCGATCACCGCGTACGCCGCTCCGGTCGACGATGGGGAGTTCGATCGAAAGGCGGACTTTGCCGTGGTGAGGCACGAGCCTTGCGAGCCTCTGACCCAGGTGGTGTCGGCCGCAATGGACACGAGTGACGACCAGCCGACCGCCGTGCACCGGCGCTCCGCCTAGCATCCGGGAGGTGATCTCATGGGCTTCTTCGGTATTCCATGGTCGAGTGTCGCCAAGTTCGCGGTGACCACAGCCGGGACCGTTGCCGGTGGCGCGGTCTTCTCGCTTGTTCCGGTGGTCGGCACCACGTTAGGCGCCATGGTGGGCTCTTTCGCGGCGGAGACGCTCTGGGACGGAATCTCGACCGGCCACTGGGGTGACGCAGCTAGTCGAGGCGCTGAATCCGCTGCCTTCGCACTCTTGGGAGGCGGGGCCGGTGGTGCCGTGCGGGGTGCGTTCGCGACGATGGGTGGACGAAATCTGGCCGCGCGGGCGCTTTCGGGTGCGTTCCGCCCGCGTGTCGCTACTATGAGGGCCGTGTCGGGCAGAGCAGCCCGTGGTTGGCTGACCGGTGCCGGCGTGGCGGCCGGTCTTTCGAGCTTTCGGGACCAAGGAGGGCCGGGTAAATCACAGTCGCAGCCGAAGTCCTATCCGGCGACGCTGCCGACCAAGATTCTCAATGAATCAACAGTGTTCAGCAGCTGAGGAGCAGTCCTATGGCGGAGATGCACTCAATGCTGATGCCCGATCGGAAAGCGATCGCGTCGGGAAATTATCCTCCTGAATGGGTGTTCTCGGTTTTCACCGAGTCTTGCTTCAAAGATCTGTGGAAAAACACCGACGGGATCTACAAGACTCTCGGTAAGGACTCCAAGGACGATCCGCCGAAGCCGCCGGACGTGCCGCAGGTCGCCCCGCACGGCTCGGTCGGCAGCTTCACGAACTACGCGGAGGTTGCGATCGGTCTGCAACGCTCGTATTCCGATCTGCGCGACAAGGTCGTTGATCTCGTGAAATCGGTTCGCGACTCCGGAAAGTGGTCGAGTGCTGGGCAGGATGTGACCAATAAGGTCATTGATGAAAAAATCGTGGCGATGGCGCCTACCCCTCCTGCCGAGGGGATACGCATCGATGACCACATCTGGACTTGGGTCGCTGCGGCCAATGACACCCTGGCCGCGGAGATCGAGAAAGTCGCCAAAGGCCAGGACGGAGTGGCGAAGGACATCGACAGCCAGGCTTCGATGATCAAGGAGTTGACCGACAGAATCAAGAAGCTGGAGTCGGCCTCGAAAGATCCGTCTTCGTATCCACCGAACCTCGGCACGTCGAACTGGCCGACGACCCCTGGTACCACCGATCAGACGATCCCGCCGGCCGTGGACAACAGTGCTTTCCCCACCGGTCTGGACAGCTTGGACGACCCGACGAACGACAGCAGCCTCACGCCGACCGATCTGAACGGCACCGGCACGGACAGCTCCGGCCTGAACAGTCGGACGCCCGGCGGCATCGATCCCGGCGGGGTCGATGCGGGCACGATGACACCTGCCACGCCGAGCCCGCCGCCGCCGGCCCCGTCGCCGATGGGCTCTGGGATGGATCCGATGAGCTCCATGCTGCCGATGATGATGCAGCAGGCGATGCTGCGAAACATGGCCGACCAGGACCTGAACAACCGTCGCGCGGAACTGGATCCGCGCCGCTACGACGACGAGCTCGATGCGGTCGCCCCGCCCCCGGCCGCGCCGCCGGTCCCGGCACAGCCCGCGGCTGCGCAGCCGTCCACGACGGCCCCGGCGACCCAGCAGCAAACCGGAGCGCCCACGGGAACGACGTCCACCCAGCCCACCGTGGTGCCCGGCCGGACGCCGGGAGCGGACGGCAGCGTGGTCTACACCTTCCCGGACGGACGCACGCAGAAGGTGTCCGCGATGGTCGCCCAAGTGTTGGACGCGGCATTCGGCAACCACAGCGGCACCGATGCGCAAAAAGCGTACGAGAAGACGACGGCGAAGTGGTCGGACAAGAAGCAGATCGGCACTCCCGTCGATCCTTTCCAGCTGATGACCGGGGACGTCGCCGTATGGGAGAAGCGCACCGCTGTCCTTGTCGTGTTCGGATCCGAGGACGGTGCGGGCACGCTGGAAGCCGTCGTCGACGGCGAGCTGAAACCGTGCACTACGGCGGACATGTCCGACAAGGCGGGAGAATTCGGCAATTTCGTCGGGTTCATGCACCCGAAGGGCATCGAGATGACCGCGCCGGCGGACGAGGGCGCGACCCCGATGACGCCGGGCTCGGCCGATCAGTCCGCGGCCGCGGCAATGCCGGTTGCCGCGGCACCCGCGGGCTGATCGCGCGAGCAGGGTGACAGCGGCAGATGAGGAGAGGAGGTCGCGATGGCGTTGAACGTGGATACGCAAGAACTCGTCGCTGCGGCGTCGAGACTCGCCCACGTGGCGCGCGATACCGGGGCGGCGATACCCGGCGGATGGGTGGTGCCCGCGGGAGCTGACCCGATTTCGGCCGCGGCGGTGCCGCAGCTCAACGCGCAGGCCGCGTCTCTGCTCAACGGAATGGCCGGTGTTCTCACCGATATCCAGCGCACGGCGTACAACATCGGTGCGGCGGCCGCCGATTACAGCGCGGCCGACGACGACGGCGCGCGGACCATCAACGGCGGCGGCGGTGAACTCCTCGCCAATCCCGTCGGCGAAGTACAGGAAATCGGCCGGCGCCGCCCGCCTGTCCTGAGGTTCCCGGCCGCGGGTGGCGCCGTCGACCCGCTGACGTTCGCTCAGCAATTGCACTCGGGCCCGGGCCCGAGTGCGGCGAAGGGTTTCGCGGACGCGTTGCGCACGTTCGCCGGAGGGCCGCATCTCGCGGTCGTCGATGGCGTGGACTCGGCGACGAAGTCGATGCAGCACTGGGAGCCGGTCGGTGCCGCGGCGGCGGCGGAACTCGGCGTGCGCCGCGGGTGGCTGGACCAGCTCGGTACCGGTCTAGGACTGCTGGCCGACGGAATCGACACCTACAGTGACGCATTCCGGACCGCGAAAGCGAAACATCCCACGCCAGAGGAGATCATCGCCGCGCGCAAAGAGCTCATCGCGGCGATGCGATCCAAGAACGAACTGGGCATCCAGGCCGCCCTGGCGAAATTCAACGAACAGAACGCTCGTTCGGCAGAGACGATCACCGGCTACTCCACCGAGGTCGGCTCGAAGGTCGGCACGAGCGAAGGCGCCGGCGCGGGCACGAGCAGTGGTAGCGGCGACACCAGCGCGTTGACGCAGATGCTGCCAGCTCTGATGAGTGCGATGGCCTCGGCCGGCACGACGCAGAGCCGGCTCGGCCAGTCGGATCCGTCGGAGGCCTACGACGACTACGGCCTCGACGACTACGGCTACGACGACCTCGGTATTCCCAGCGGACTCGGTGCGGGCAGTCCGAGCGGGATGCCCGTGGGCAGCCCCGGCCTGGGCATACCGGATGTCGAACCGGAAACCGTCCAGGCGAGCGCATTGCCGCTGGCCGCTGCGGCAAGCCTCGGTTCGGGCATGCCGCGGACATCGGTGATCGAACCTCTGGGCACGTCCTCGGCGCCGAGTACGGCCGCCGCGCGCGGCGGATCGCCGATGATGCCCTACATGCCGATGGCGCCGGGTATGGGAAATTCGGGTGGCGGTAACGATCGCAACCGGGTGGTGGCGTGGCATCCGGATCGCTTGATGTACGTGGACGACACACCGCACACCGAAGCGGTGATCGGCGAACGGCCGACCATCGCTCCGACCGTCACCCCGCCGACGCCTTCCCCGGGCAACCAGACCCCCACCCAATCCAGAGGTAACGCATGAGTGAGCACAGCGAGGTGGAGACATGAGCTCCATCCATCCGGACGTACAGGCGGCCTTGGACGCCGCCCGCGATCTGCGCCACCGGATCGCGGAAATGCGGGAGAAGATCGACAACATTCGCGCCCGGCGGCCGTCACCCAGCGGCGCGGTCATCCCGGAGGTCGATGCCATGGGCAGGCTGACCGATCTCTACCTCGCGCCGGGTACCGCCGCGCGGTTGACCTGCCCGGAGTTGGTCACCGAGGTCATGGCAGCCATCCGGGAGAGCACCGCCGACGCGGCGCGGCAGTACCAAAGCGTCATGGCGACACCTATCGACGTCACCGAGTCGGTCGCCACCGCTTCGGGGCACGCCGGATGACCGAGCCCGCCCCGGACGTCACCGTCGCGGACACGGTGCGATGGCTGCACGACGAGGGGCTGGTCCGGCTGGCCGGGGTGGCGGACGGCATCGCGGAGACGATCGCCGCCTATACGATCGACGTGGCCACCGGAACCGTCTGCGCGCATCCCGCGACCGGAGGCGGGGTCGGTGCGGACGTGGTGTCCCTCGCGGCCGACGACCTGCCGTACCCGGTCGGCACCGCCCGCCGTCTGGTCATCGTCGGGGTCACGAGCACGGATGCGGTTCTGGTGGTCGACTTGGCCGCAACCCTCACGATCGCGATCAACGCCGACCGTCCCGAACAGGTGGCGCGCTCCTGGGTGCTGCAACTGCTGTTGAATCCGGAGATCACCATCACGACCAACAGCGCCGATGTCGCGATCGGCAGTAGCGCCAGGCTGCGGCAGAGCTTCATTCCGGGCGGCGGCGCGACGCTGGTCAACGTCGACGACACCCGCCCGCCGGTGACGGCGGTGACGTTGAATCCGGCCACCGAAGGTCCCGACCACCTGGACGTGGGCCCGGACGGATCCGGTGAACTGTATCTCGGTGCCCGGTTCTGGCAGTTGCGTCACGTGCTGCGCATCGAGGACGCCGCCTGGTCGGCGTTGGCGGCGCGCCTGGAATCCATGGTTGACGACGCCGACTACCTGATCAATCCCCAACCCGGTGAACGATTCTCGGAGAGCAGCCGATGACCGACATGCATTCGATCGATATGGACGACGACGACATCGACGACGGCGACATCGACGACGGCGCGCGGGAAATCGCTGCGCCCGACTGGCGGAACCTGACCTACGAAGTGTTCAACCCGGACCACACCGTCGGCGTCGGCTGCGACCGGGACGGCGAGATCATCGGCTTGTACCTCACCGATGACGCCCGCGACAACGGCGACGAGTGGCTGGCGTCCCAGATCGTCAAGCTCGCACGACTGGCGCACGCCAAGTCGCGCGTCGGGCTGCGGGCGGAGATGGAATTCAAGGGCACCCGCTCCTACACCATCGACTCGTTCGACCTCCCGACCGAGGCGTCGTATCGGGCGATGGAGGAAGCCGAATTCCGACGCGACATCTAAGTGCCGACCGCCCGCACGCCGAGACAGGACAGCGAGATGACCGACAAGTTCGATACCGACGAGCCGCACGAGGTGGTCGCCGCCGCGCAGCGGTTCCGGACCGCGATCACCACGGTCGGTGGCCGAGTCCAGCAGATCAGCGGTGGTTTCGTCGCTCCACGGCGACCGGAATCGGAGATCGACCGGCGCCTGGTGGCGCAAACGCAGTGGATCGAGGCAGCTTTCGAGCGCGCGATCCGGGCCAACGGCCGCCGCGCGGATGCGACGACAGCCGTCACCAGCCAAGTGGCGTCCACCCTCGGCGACGCCGATCACGCAGGCGCGGCCGCGGTGCGTCGTCGTACCGAGTTCGTCTGATTCGCTGATGGAACCGGAGCGCGATAGTCCGTACTGGGACGCCATCGTCGGCGACAACTGGCCGGTGATCTCCCCGGGGGACTGGAGCGCGCTGGAACGCCTCGCGCGCGACGGTGCGGGGGCGTTGGATCTGCTCGACGCCGACAGCAGACGACGAGAGTTCGACGATCGGGTTCGCTCCAGTGCGGGTCTGCAGCCGGTCAAGGACGACATGCTGCGCCAGCGGATGAACCCGCAGGCATTCGCCGACGCACTGGAAGCCGCTGCCGACACCTTCCGGGACTTCTCCGACCTGGTATATCGCACTCGCAACAAGATTCTGGACATCGTCGAGGAAACGACTTCGAGGGTCGACGCGACCACACGCGCGGCCGCCGCGGAGGAGGACGAAGCCGACGCCCGAGCGATCCGGAGCCGGATCCCCGGAATGATCACCGAGGCAAGGGAAGCCGTGGACGATGTCGTCCGGGCCGCGCTCGCTTCGATCGGCCCGCAGGGCCTGCCCGGTCTGGGCGTGATCGCCGACGCGTTGGGGCAGCCGGGGCCGTGGGGGCCCAGCCACCACAACGCGGACGACCACAGCGGGGCCGACAACCGACAGCACCGGCCCGCGACGGATCACTCCGGCGAGTCCCGGCACGGCGGCCCGCCGCGACCGAATCGGCCGAAGGACGATTCGCCGGTAGGGGTGTTCCCGGAGAACGCGGGCGACCACCCGGTCGCCCACGACACGGCCGACCCGTGGTTGCCCGGTGACGAGCTCGGGCGACAGCGGAATCTCGTTACGGGGGAGGACACTTCGGTCGATCCTTCGTCGACGAGCCGGGTCCCCGACCGATACACCACCGACGGGACGACGACCGTTCCGGTGAGCCATATGCCCGGTGGGGTCTCCGATGGCGGGCCCGGCCTACCCACCGCGAGTATCCCGCCTCGTGGGCAGATCACGGACACCGAGCCGATGGCTTCCCATCGGGATCTACCGGCGGACGGCGACGATCGCGGTGTACCCGGTTCGGCTGCGCGGGACGCGCACGGGAGGGATCCGAATGCCTCGGTCGGCGCGGAGGCCGGTACCCATGACCGCTCCGCCACCGTGTCGGCGTCGGAGCCGCACGACGCCGCCGCCCGCGAGCAACCGGTCCCCGCATCCTCCGTGTCCGCTGCCGACCCGGCGGCGTCACCGCCCTTCGTCCTTCCTCCGCCCGTGGTGGCGCCCGGCTATCTCGCATCGCCGGCACCGGCGGCGTCGGCAGCCCCGGCCGGTTCCGTCGGTCCCTCCGGGCCTGCGTTCTCGGCTCCAGCGGCACAGGCAGGATCGCAACCGCCGCAGCCGCAGGCGAAGCAGACCGCGGT
Source organism: Nocardia aegles (assembly GCF_052545135.1). Lineage (NCBI taxonomy): Bacteria > Bacillati > Actinomycetota > Actinomycetes > Mycobacteriales > Nocardiaceae > Nocardia > Nocardia aegles. The sequence continues at coordinate 93,629 of NZ_JBQWRI010000014.1, read as the reverse complement.
CGCGCCGAGCGAATCCCGCGGACCAGCCGCCTTGCCCAAGGTCACCGCGGCGAGTGCGGGGCCACCTCCCGGTGCGGGTGCCGCGGGCAAGGCTCAGCCGCCGGAGCGGACCGGGCCACACGCGAACGCGGGCGAGGACACGGCCGACGACGGTGCCGAATCGATGCGCGATGTCATCGGCGCGGCGATGACATCGGCCGCCGCACCCGCGTTCGTGCTGGGCGAGCGAGTGGACGGCGATGTGGTGCTGGCCCGCACGCTGCTCAGCGGCGTCCTGGCCGCAGGCGGCGACGCGGTTCCCGGGCTCGGGTGGGCGGTTTCGGTGCTGCGCCACCCGAGCGGAATCACCGCGTTCGTCACCTCGAACGAGGGACGCGGCTGGATACCCGCCGGGTTGTATCTGCCCCGTGCGATGTCCACGCCGTGGGTGTGGGAGGTTACCGAGGGCGCGTGGGAGGGCATCGCCGATCCCGCGCGTGTGCTGGCCGAGTTCGGGATCGCGTGGGGACGCAAGTCGGGTGCTCGGCTGACCGCCGTCGTCTCCTCGGCGGAAGTCGATCCCGAGCTGCGACGGCAGTTGGGTGAGGTGCCGATCGAAGGCGAAGTGGCCGCCTCGTCGGCGATGGACTTCAGCGCCCCGAGGCCCGGTCTGGCCGACCGCCTGGAACTGGTCGCGGCCCCGGCGCTGGTGCGGCGGGCCGCGACCACCCCGGAGTCGGAGATCGGGGTGCGTTGCCGGGAATTGGCCTCGGAAGCGCACATTCGGGTCCACCGGGCCGGTCTCGGTTCCCCGGCAGCGCTGGGCGCGCCCGCGGCCCGAGAGCGGATCCTCGGTGCGCTGCGGCAGCGCCGTGACGTGCGGCCGGAGTGGTGGGAGGAACTCCGGGATGCCGACGACCTGCTCACCGCGGCGATGTTGTCCCGGCGTGCCGATGTGTCCAGGGTCGCGCTGGGCGAGTTGCGCACCGACCACGCCGACGGGCGGTACGCGTCGGAGATGAGCGCGCTGCGTGCCATGGTTTTCGAGCGGCGTTGCGATGAACTGGTGCTGCTGCTGGCGGAGCCGTCGACGCGGCAGAGTCTGCGCGACGCGATGTACGCGCACGCGCAGATCGTGGGTCACCCCGCTTTCGTCGCACCGGCTCCGGCCCCCGCTTCCGCTCCGCCTCGCCGCCCGACCATCACGGCTGGACCGGGCCGATGACCAGGAGCCGGATGCCGCGGTCGAGGAAAGGTCCGCTGTGCGGTACCGCGGGCAGGCTCCCCAGGTCTGGGAAGGATCGACAATAAGGGGACGTGTGGTGGGAAAGGATCTGATCGAGCATGCCGAACAGCATGGAAATCGACCCTGCGGTTTTGCGTCAGCTGGCCGACCAACACGACCGGGTGGCCCGCGACACGAGGGAGTGGGCCAAGCCGCCGACGGTGTGGCTCGCGAATTTCCTGCCCACCTACGGCAAGATCGCCTATCCGGTCTACGAAGCCCTGCAACGGTACTACGACGCGCGGCAGCGCGCGGGCGAGGCGCTGGCCGGCGAACACGACCGCACCGCCGACTCGTTGCGTGCGTCCGCGGACGCCTACGAGCAATCCGACGACGAGTTCGCTCAGCACATCCGGCAGGTGGCGGGCCTGACCGATAGGCCGTCCCCGACGACGCCCGTCGGAAACCCGATCGATCCGTTCGGTACCGACCGCGCCGCGACACCGACCGAGCCGACGCTTGGTTCCGCGCCCGCTGACAACCCGGTGACGGCCGCTCCCACTTCGGCCACCCCCGCCGCGACCCAGACCGACCCGCTCGGCACTGCGCAGGGCAGACCCGCCGAGGTGTCCCCGACCGGCACCGGCGTGCCTGGCGCAGCCGCCGCACCAACGGATGCGGTGGGCGCCAACGGAACCGGGACGCCGAACGCGACGGGGACGACCACAGCCGGGAGCCCGTCGAGCAACGGCGTGACCGCGCCGACGACGGCGGGCATGCCGCCCGCCGGGGTCGGTCCGCTCAACCCGGCCCCGGACGACCGGGGTGCGACGCAGCCGCCCAGCGGCGCGACCGGCCAGGCGGACCTGCCGCCCGTGCCGGTGCCGGTCGCGAGCCCGTTCGCGGCCGCCGTCGCCTCGGCGAAGGACAAGGAGGCCGAGCCCGCGTACGTGGTGGGCAGCCAGGTGAACGACGATCTGGTGCTGGCCAAGACGCTGCTCGGCAGCGTGCTCGCCGCCATCGACACGCCGGTGGGCATGGCCTGGGCCGTCTCGGTGATGCGCGGTCCCGGCGGAACGGGTGTCTTCATCACGTCCAACGAAGGGCGCGGGTGGCTGCCCGCCGGATTGTTCCTGCCGCGCGAGGTCTCCACACCGTGGAACTGGGACGAACTGCTCGCCGCCGACGACGGCGCGGGCTCGCCGTGGGAAGGGGTCACGGATCCGGCTCGGGTGCTGGCCGAGTTCGGCGTGGCCTGGGGCGCGAAGGCGAACGCGAGGCTGTCGGCCCTGGTGTCGTCCGGACCGATCGATCCGGGCTTGCGCAACCGCTTCGGCGACGCGGCGATGGCGGGGCTCGTCGCTCCGTCCTACGACGTTGACCTGCGCCAGTTCACTCCCGACACGGCCGACCGGCTCGGTGTGGCCGGTTCGATCGCGGGCCTGGAGCAGGTTTCGTCGGTATCCGACGCGCGCGTGCGATCGCGCTGCGTGGAACTGGCGGTGGACGCACACGAGCAGGTCGGACGTGCCGGACCGGCGCCCGCTGAAGCCGCCGCCGCCCGCGGGGTGCGGGAGCGGATACTCGCCGAACTGCGAGCCGGGAGGCCGGTGCCGCGCGAGCTGTGGGACGAGCTGCGCGACGCCGACGATCTGCTGGCTGCCTCGATGCTCGGACAGCGGGTCGATGTGGGCCGGGTGGAGATCGGGCAGCTGCGGCTGGACGCCGGGGTTTCCCCGCTGCGCAGTATGGTTTTCGAGCGCCGCTGCAACGAGCTGGCGCTACTACTGGCGAACGAGCCCAGCAGGCAGACCCTGCGCGACGCCATCTACGCGCACGAGCAGATCGTGCTGCACCCACAGTTCGTATCGACACCCGCGCCCGTGTCGACCGCCGTTCCGCCCGGGCGGGCCACCCCATCCGCGACGGCACCGGCGGTCAGCGCGCCGGAGGTCGCGGGAGGACCACCGCCCACCGTCGTGGTCGCGCCGTCGACGCCGCCGTCGGTGGCGCCTCCGGAGAGGTCGTGAAAGCCGCACCCGTCCAGGGGGTTCGGGTGGTCCGGGCGTGGTGCGGTGGGTCGAGTCCGCCGCGCCGCGAACTCGGATGACGGCGCGTGCCTGCCCGGAAACCGTGCGTCACTGACCGAAACGCGGTAGTGCGCCCGCAGGACATAAGGGGCGGCCCCCAGCACCGAGTGTGCTGCGGCCTGCTGCGCCGCCCTGCCCATGGTGACGATGCGGCCCGAGACCATGGCTGTGCGAATCCGCTTGGCCCACAGTGATTCCCGCTGGGACTCCGTCGCACGGTGCGAGCCCGGCTCCTGCCGGGAGGACAACCGGGACGCCGGGAGCGCGACTCGACCACGGGCGCGCGATACCGCGACGGCGGCCCGACGATCGCTCGACTATGCGTCGACGACGGAGGCGTCTGCCTGATCCCGTTCGGCCTCGGCCACCGCTTCCTGCGTGGTCTCACTGCCCGGTCGATCGGGTGCGGACCCGTCCCTGGTCCGCCGAGCCGGGATGACGCCGGGCGAGGCGGCGGGGGCCGGAGCCCCGCCCGGTTCGGCGGGTGGCGCGGTATTCGCCGCCGGGGCCGCGGTGACGCCGCCGGGCGGTGCGGTGGCCGGTTGCGCGCCGGCCGGTTGCGCGCTCGGATCGCCTTGCGGCGGCGCGGCCGCGGGTTGGTTGCCGGGCGGCGTCTGACCCGGCTGCCCTGGTGCGCCGTTCTTGGGGTTCTCCTCGGCCTTCTTCGCCTTGTCCGCTTCGGCCTTGTGCAACATCTCGGGTATCTGGGAGATCAACGGCATCGCCGCCATCGGCAGCATCGCGAGCATCGGCAACAGCGACGACAGTCCGCCGTCGCCACCGCCACCGCTGCCGCTGCCGCTGCCGCCGGAGGAGTTTCCCCCGCTGGTCGGGCCGCCGGTGGAACTCCCGCTGCCGCCGCCGTTCTTGCCGCCGTTGGCCATGTCGTCGTTGAGTTCGGCGATCGCGGTGACCTTGTCGTAGACCGCCTCCATCGCGGCGGCGACCGCCTCGAGCAGTGGAAGCTCTTGCGCCGGCTTGAGTTTGCCGGTGCCGGCGGCCTCGAGCTTGGTTTTGAGGTCGGCCACGATGTGCTTGATGGACCGCAGGGCCTGAACCTGTTCGGCGGCCACCGTGACGGAAGTCTTGACCACCTGGTCGTCCATCTGCAGCAGTTTCAGCTGCCTGGCCTCGACTTTGTCGATGGTCTTACGGTATTCCTCGTCCGCCTTGCCTTTGCCGAGAGTTTTGTAGAAGTCCGGCTGCAGCAGGTCGTCGACTTTCGGCGGCGGTGTGCTCATGCCACGGCCGAGCAGATCGACCGCGGTCTGAATAGCGGTGTCCGCCAATGCGATGAACGCGCGCAGCCCTTCCGAGGCGCCGGGCGGGCAATGCAGGTCGACCAACCAGAAATGCTTGACCTCGGAAGCTACGCTCGCGAGCGGAGCGGAGGTCGGCGCACTCGTTTTCGCGGCTTTGGTTTCCGCCGCCGTTGTCGCCATACCGTCGCCACCGCCTCTCAGAAGTCCCACTCATTGTCCCGGCTTCCCGATTATGGGAAGTAGTTCATAGTTCGATTACTCACCCCAGGAATGGGAATACGACCGACTCGGTTCGGGCGACACAATATTCGGAAGCGTGTGAGAGGCGGTCGGTGATGAGCGATGACGAGTCGGTCGAATGGCACCGGCACTGACGGACGACCTGGACGGGGTGCTCCGATCGCTGCTCGCGTTGTATGGCGACGGCCGGCCCGCCGGCCAGGCGGCGACCACGACCCAAGCGCTTGCCGCCGACCTCGGTGCCCATTCCGGTGCGGTCGCGCGGCGGTACGGCGAGGCGCAGAGTATGCAGCTGTCGATCGCGGAGTCGCACGCGGACAAGGACAGCATCGTGCGCAAGGCCGTGGGTGAGTCCGGTGACGGAACGGTCAACGGTCGCGGGCGTCTGACCAACCAGATCGCCGACCTCCACAGCCGGATCCAGGCGATCGCCGCGGTGGGTGACACCCGTTTCAGCGGTCCCGCGCTGCTGGACGCCGCGCAGACCACCATCTCGAACGCCACCAAGCAGGTCGATGCCGATGTCGCCGCCGCGCGGCAGCAGGCCGCACAGATCATGCCGCCCGCGACGCCGGCCATCCGGCAGGCAAGGCCCGGCGCCACATCCAGGCGGCGACGGACGCGCTCCCGATCCAGGTCCTCGTCCCGGCTGCGCCGTAGCGGCACGGTGCGCTCCGACGGGACGACCGGCGGCAACGCGGTGCTTGCCGCCAGCAACTGGCTCGGCACGCCGTATGTCTGGGGTGGCGGCGGCGCGGGTGGTCCGAGCGGCGGCGGATTCGACTGCTCGGGCCTCACGCAATACGCCATCGCCCAAGCCAGCCACGGCGAAGTGGTGTTGCCGCGCACCACCTACGAGCAGATCTACAGCGGGGTCCGGGTCCATCCAGAGGACGTGCGTCCCGGTGACCTGGTGTTCCCCGCCGGCTCGTTCAGCACGAGAGGGCCCGAGCACGTGCAGCTGGCCGCCGGTAACGGCATGGTCATCGAGGCGCCGTACTCGGGTTCGACGGTGAAATGGTCACGTATGCCCAGCGAAGCCGTCGTCGTGCGGGTGCTGTGAGCCGGTGACCGCGGAGAAGAGCACAGCGTGGCCATAACCATTCCCAGTGAGGTCGCGCTATTCCTCGACATCTGTGGCATCCCCTATCCGGATATCAACGAGGATGATGTGCGGGCACTCGGCGGGCATGTGCGCACGTTCGCCCAGCAAGTGCGGGACACGCACGACTCGGCGACCGGGGTGATGAACCAGATGGGCGCTTTCTACTCGGGTGAGTCCTACCAGCAGCTGGTGGCCACCTGGGCGGGCATGAGCACTACCCACATGCGGCAACTCGACAGCGCGTGCGAGCTCGTAGGGCGGGTCCTCGAGGTGGCGGCAACGGTGATCACCGGGGTGAAAGTCGCCGTGCTGGCCGAACTCACCGCGCTGGCCGCGTCGTATCTGTCGATCATGGCGACACCGCCGCTGGCTCCGTCCGCGCCACTGGTCGTGGCCGCGGCGCGCCGGCTGTGCGAGGAGATGGTGCAGTACCTGGTCGGCTATATCGTCGCCGAAGTCATCGGCAAAGCCATCGAACCGCTCGAGCAGGCCATCGACGACATGGTCGAGGGGATCGTGTACGACGCCACCCGTAACGCCCTCGACGTCCCGTCGTCGGGGCGACCCACTCCGCTGTATATAGACCCCGACGCGGTACAACATTTCGCGAAGGTGCTCGACGATCACGCCGACGACATCATGCGGCACGCGGCGACGTTCGCCGAGAACGTCGCGACACTCGACTTCACGACATCGACGCCGGTCGACGCGGGGGAGCCCACCGCGACGAATACCACGACACCGCATGGTCCCGCCCCGGCGGTGGCGGAAACCCCGTTCAGGCGCAGTGAGCTGCCGGAGTCGCGTTCAGCTCCGACCCCATCGGCGGGGGCCGTCAGCCCCGACGGACACCGCACCGCCGACGCGCTCGTCCCCGTCGCGATGCGCGAGGCCACGAACGCGATCGGCGATGGGGAGCGGCCGGCGGGCCGAAACGGAACCGAAGGCCGCACGGGTGGGCCGCTGTATCCCGGAGCCGGGTCGGCGACGCCGGCTGAGGTGGAGCCTTGTGATCCGGCGTCGGAGTCCGCGAAGGTATCTCCGTTACCCGGCGCGGCACCGAACGGCGCTGAGCTCGACGCGGCGCGGCTGCCTGCCGCGCTCCCGATCTCGCCCGCGGTATCCGTGCACGCCGGAGCGGATGCCGGAACGGTCGCCGCTCCCGATGCCGGGTCCGAGGTTCCGGAGCGCCCGGTGCCCGGTTCCGATGCCCACGGACCCGGCTGGGCATCCGCTGCGGTGGGATCCGCCCATCAGCTATCCGTAGGAGACAGTCCTGCGGTCGGGAGCCCGGTCATGGGGAATACGCCGAGCGTTTCGCCTGCCGCTCAGCAGGCCTCCGGCGCGGCGTCCACTCCCTGGGGGCGTGCCGTACCGCAGCCGGGCCCGGCGAATCCCGCACCGCAGCAGCCCGAACGCCCGGCAAAGGCCACTCCGAAAGTCCCTCGGCCCGCGGTCACCCCGTGGACCAAGACCCGCCGTACCCGGGACGTTCCATCCGTCGTGCACGCTCCATCCGCGCGGCCGCCGCTGCGTGTGGTCCGGGAGAAGGAGTCCGAAGCGGATAGCGCCTCGAGTGTCCGGCTCGCCGACGCGACTCCGGCGCCCGCGCAGGTGACCGCTCCGGGGCCCGATCCCGCGGACCTGCCGGGTCGGCGCCGCTGAGCAGGCACGAGAAAAAACCCATTCCCATTCGCGGGAATGAGTTGCGGAGTCGAATCGGCGGCAATGGTAGACGTAGACGCGTCGTGCCACCGCTGTGGAGGTTGTATCCCGACAACGGCCGGTGGCCTGCCGGTGCCACCGGCCGTTGCTTATCGGGTTCAGATCGTCAGGATGAGGGACTGACGATCTGTGTTCAGATAGTATCAGGTTCTGTCGGAACGTTCAACAGTGTGCACTTAGACAGCGGCAAGAAATATGTTCGGCGCCCTGGCCTGCCGTGCGGTGGCTAGGGAGCTGGATCTCGGCGGGCCAGCCGCCGCCGAGTGGGGTCGTTCGCAGGTGAGTGGCTGCCCGGCCCTGGAGACATACCGTTCACCGACGGCACGTTAAATACCGGCATAACCGGGCCACCTGGGGCTGTGCGGCCTCTTCCCAGTTGTGGGAAGGATGCGAGCCCTGGGCGTGACCGCCGGAATCTATCGTTCGAGCAGGCTAGATCGGCGGAAGGGAAGTCCGAGTGTCAGCGGCCGAGGACGCGTTCTACACGGGTGTTCAGAATCTTGGGTTGGTCGCCGGTGGCGTGCGCAACGAACAGCACGCGGCGGCGGCGTTTCGGGCCGCCACCGACCTCGACCCGGATATGTGCGATGCCTGGCTCGGGCGCGCCATGGCGGGGGAGGTCACCGCTGAGGTGATCTATGGCGCCTATCGCTCGGTGCACAACCTCTACCGCGATCAACAACGGGCGGGTCTGGTCGATCGTGCCCTGTGGTGCCAGGTCGAGATCGGGATGTACGGCCTGCGCGTCGCGATGGCCGACCGCGATCAGATCGCCATCGCGCAGGCGTGCTCGTATGCCGAAGGCGGTGAATGGCAAGAGGCGGCGGCGATCCTCGACGAGGTTCCGCGCGACGACGTCTCCGATTTCGTGCGCATGTCGCTGTATTTCCGGACCAAGCAATGGCCGGAGGTGCTCGCGCTGCGCACCGCGCGGCCGGTACTCGACGACGGCCTGCTGGACATCGCCGCGGAGTTGATGACCGCTCAGTCGCTGGCGCATCTGGGTCGCTTCGGCGAGGCCGTGCCGCGCGCGCAGCGCATCGTGGAGGACAGCTCCTCGGGCAATCTGTCCTACATCTGGGCCGACGCGCACTTCCTGCTCGGGATGCTGATGCGGCACAACGGTGATCACGACGCCGCCGACAAGATCCTCCAGGGCCTGCAGGGCTCGGCACTGTGGCCGGAACGCGAGGAGTGGCAGCGCGCGGTGCGAGACAAGTCGTACCGATTCGAGGTCGCCACAGCGGAACTCATCGCCTCGCGGACCGACAAGTGGGACCCGAAGACGGGCGACGATCCGCGCGAGGCGGCCGCCAGCGCGGCGCGTGCGGAACGCGAGAGCCTCCTCGCGGAGGCCTCGGATCTGCTGCGGGCGCAGATCGGCATGGACTCGGTCAAGGAGCAGGTCGACCGGCTCAAGTCCGGCGTGCTGATGGACCAGGTGCGCGCCCAGCGCGGGCTCGCGGTGGATTCCAAGTCGCAGCACCTGATCTTCTCCGGTCCGCCCGGCACCGGTAAGACGACCATCGCCCGCGTGATCGCCAAGATCTTCGCGGGCCTGGGCGTCGTGGAGAACGCGGATGTCATCGAGGTGTCCCGCAACGACATGGTCGGCACCCATCTGGGCCACACGGCGCCCAAGACCAACGCGCTGATCGACTCGGCGCTCGGCGGCGTGCTGTTCATCGACGAGGCGTACACGCTGATCCAGGAAGGTCTTTCCGGCGGCGACGCGTTCGGCAAGGAAGCGGTCGACACGCTGCTGGCCCGGATGGAGAACGACCGCGACAAACTCGTGGTGATCATCGCCGGATACGAGGATCAGATCGATCGGTTCCTGGCCTCCAACGACGGCTTGGCTTCCCGTTTCACCAAGCGCATTCGTTTCGCCAGCTATGGCGCCGACGAGTTGGTGCGGATCGCGGAGCACATCGCGCGGAAGAAGGATTCGATCCTGTCCGAGCGGGCCCGCGAGGTGCTGCGCGTGCGGTGCGAGGAGTTGGCGGGGCAGACCGAGAACGGCAGGCGGCTCATCGATCTGGCCGGTAACGGCCGTTTTGTGCGCAACGTGGTCGAGGCCGCCGAAGCTGAACGCGACTATCGCTTCACCAGGGAGAACGCCGATATCGCCGCGATGACCGACGAGGAGCTCATGACGATCGACGCGTTCGACGTCACCGCGGCGCTGGAGGGTTTGGCGCCGAGCACGCGGGTGTGAGGCATCCGCTGACACTGGGGACAGCGGTCGTATTCCTGCCGTAACCGCTGGTTACGGTGTGGCGGCAGGGTGGCGGAAGGAACGAGAACCGGTGGCGCGCTTCCGGGTTGTGACCAAACACCAGATCTCCGGCTGGCGTTTTCTGCTGCGCCGGATCGAGCACGCGCTGGTCCGTCGGGACGCGTCGATGGTCGATGACCCGCAGCGCGGCCGCTCGACCGCGTTGTCCATCGGCATCGCGCTCGCGTGCGTGATCATCGCGGGCGCAGCGGTGCTGGCGTTCTTCAAACCCGCCAAGAAGGTCGGGGACTCGAACATCGTGGCGGAAAAGGACACCGGGGCGCTGTTCGTGCGCGTGAACAACCGGCTGTTCCCGGCGCTCAATCTCACCTCGGCCCGGCTGATCGTCGGTTCTCCCGATAATCCGGTGCAGGTCTCCAGGGACGAGCTGTCGAAATACCCGCGCGGACCGTGGGTCGGCATTCCCGGAGCGCCCGGCAGCATGGTCGACACGGGCCGGCGCGATTCGTCGTGGACGGTATGCGACATGGCGCGAACCGGCGCGGCGGCACCGGTGAACCCGGCGACAGGTCTGCCGACGGTGAGCCGATCCGCGGTGCGGACGACCGCGATCGGCGGTCCGCTCACCGTGGACGGCGACGCCAACCGCGTATTGGCCGACGGTGAGGCCCGTCTGCTGCGCGACGACACCACCACCTGGCTGGTATACGGCGACGCGGAGAAAGGCGTGGTGCGCGCCGCGATCGACCTCGCGAACACCGCGGTGGCCATGGCGCTGGGTATAGATTCGACCGCTCCGGTCATGGCGGCGTCCAAGGGCTTGGTCAACGCCATTCCCGAGGCCCCGCCGCTGCGGGTGCCCGACGTCCCCGGCAAGGGCGAGTCGATCACGCTGAACAACGGATTCACCACACCGGTCGGGTCGATCCTCACCGTATCGGCGCCGGATCAAGGCGTTTCGTACTATCTCGTCTCGCAGTCGGGGCTGGTGCGGGTCAGCTCCGTGCTGGCGGCGATGGTCCGCAACGCGGACTCGCAAGGCGCGGTGTCCACCCGTACCGTCGGACCGGACGTGATCGCGGCGAACCTGCGTCCCGGACAGTGGCCGGGCACCGCGACCTACCCGGCCCGCCCGATTCGCCTGGTCGATCCCGAGCGGTCCAGCGTGACCTGCTTGCACTGGTCGCGGTCCGGAAACGATCCGAACTCGGCCACCGAGCTCCTGGTGGGCAGGCAATTGCCGCTCACGAAGGACGAACAGGGCCGCGCTGTGGACCTGGTGACCTCCGCCGCCTCCCGCGGCACCACCGCCGACGCGGCCTATCTGCCCAGGGACACCGGCCGTTTCGTGCAGGTGACCGGCACCGAACCGGGATCGCCGTTGCGGGAATCGCTCTACTGGGTTTCCGACAGCGGCGTTCGCTACGGCATCATCACCGAGCCGAACAGCGCCGGCGGCACCGACCCCACGTTGCTCGCGCTCGCGTTGCGAGCGCCGGTCCCCGCGCCGTGGAGCATCATATCGCTGTTCGCAGTCGGTCCCGCTCTGTCCCAGAAGGAAGCTCGCATCCAGCACGACGGCATTCCGAACAACAAAGTCGTCGCCGGGCTCGGGGGTACGCAGTGACCAGCAGTCGCCGATTCGTCCGGCCCGCCCGCATGGTGCGCGGCCCCAAAGCGCCCGCTGTGACCGAGTTGCGGCTGCAACCGCCGACCGAGCTGCCCAAGCCGGTCCCGCCGTCGCGACTGCGGATGATCATGCCCGTGGTCATGGTGGCGGCCATGTGCGGGATGATGGTCATGATGTTCCGCGGGGGCGCAGCCGTGAACCCGATGATGCTGATGTTCCCGGCCATGATGCTGGTGTCGATGTTCGGCATGATGGGCGGCGCGCTCGGAGGCAACTCCGGCGGCGCAGCGAGCCTGAACGAGGAACGCAAGGACTACCTGCGCAGCATCACCGACAACCGCAAGACGGTGCACGCGGCGGAAGCCGAACTCCATGCCTTCCTGCGCTACACCCATCCCGGTCCCGATGAGATCGCCCGGCTGATCGGCGGCAAGCGGATGTGGGAGGTACAGGTCGCCAGTCCGCAGTTCCTGCGCGTGCGCGTCGGCCGCGGACGCATCGCCAATCAAGTCCGCGTGATCGTCCCGGAAGCCGCGCCCACGTCCGATCTCGACCCGGTCGGCGTTGTCGAACTGACCCGCTTCGCCAAGGCCTATTCCACCGTCGGTGGCATGCCGGTCGCGATCAATCTGCTGTCGGCGCCGCAAGTCGGTATCGACGGTGACCCGCACCTGGTGGCGGGGTTGATCCGCGCGATGATCGCCGAGGTGGCGGTGCTGCACGGACCGGACCAGGTGGCGGTCGCCGCGGTGCTGTCCGATCCGGACGCGCCGGAATGGTCCTGGCTGAAATGGTTGCCGCACACTCAGCATCCGAGCGACACCGACGCGATCGGCTCGAGCCGGATGGTTTACCACACCGTGGCCGAGCTGCGCACCAAGGTGCTCGCCGGACTCAATCGCGGTCCCTTCTCGGCGAATTCGCAGCCCACCCTGGATCGCACCCACTTCCTGCTGATCGTGGACGTCGGAGGGCAGGCCAGCGACCGTGACATCTCGGGCATCGACGGTTGCACCTGGCTGCGGCTGGGGCCCGCGGAGCAGAATCTGCCGCGGGCGCTGCGCTTCACCGTCACCGAAGACCGGTCGCTGAACGAGGTGACCCCGCGCGGACTGCGTCGCGTGGGGGTCGCCGATTCGCTGTCCACTGCGGCGATCACGGCCATGGCGCGCAGCCTTTCGCCGTACCGGTTGTCTACGGTGGTGGAGGCGGTGGCCGCCGAGCAGGCCAGCGGTGGCACGTCCTGGGAGGAGATGGTCGGCATCGACGATCCGGGCGCCCTCCGGGTCGAGCAAGCGTGGATCCGCCGTCGTGACCAGGACCGGGCACGGCTGAACATCCCGTTCGGTCATGACCCGGCCGGTGGTGTCGTCCATCTCGACATCAAGGAATCGGCCGAGGAAGGCATGGGCCCGCACGGCATGTGCATCGGCGCCACCGGATCGGGTAAGTCGGAATTCCTGCGCACTCTGGTGCTTTCGGCGGTGACGACACATTCGCCGGATGTCCTGAACCTGCTGCTCGTCGACTTCAAAGGTGGCGCGACCTTCCTCGGTTTCGACCGGCTGTCGCATGTGACGGCCATCGTGACGAACATGGAGGAAGAAGCCGACCTCGTCACCCGTATGGAAGACGTCATCAACGGTGAGATGGCGCGGCGGCAGCGGATTTTGCGTGACGCGGGCAATTTCGCCAGCGTCGCCGACTACGAGCGTGCCCGGGAGCAGGGCGCGGACCTGCGACCGCTGCCAACCCTGCTGATCATCCTCGACGAGTTCGCCGAACTGCTCGAGCAGCATCCGAACTTCTCGAAACTCTTCGTGGCCATCGGCCGGTTGGGTCGATCACTGCGCATCCACCTGTTGCTCGCGTCGCAGAAGGTGCCCGCCAACCGGATGGGCGAGTTGGAAGCGCATCTCTCCTACCGAATCGCGTTGCGCACCAACCAGACCAGTGACTCGCGCGACGCGATCGGCACCGCGGACGCCTACCACCTGCCGAAGAAGCCCGGTTCGGGTTATCTGCGGGTCGGCTCCGGTGACCTCCAGCGTTTCCAGGCCGCGTACGTGGGCGCGAAGTACTCGGCCCCCGCGCAGGTGTCCGCGTCCTCCGCCCAGCGCGCGCGCCGGCCCGGTGGCGGGTACCGGCCGCCGCAGCGCTTCACCGCGGGCCATATCGCCGACACCCGGCCCGCCGTGGTCGAGCCGGTGGTTGTCCAGGAGGCGCCCGAGGCCGCTGACGGCGAATCGGTCACGGTGATGGAAACGGTGTTGCAGCAGCTGGCCCGGCACGGCCGGCCCGCGCACAAGATGTGGCTGCCGCCGCTGGGCGCGCCGCCGACACTGGAGCGGATGATCCGCGCGGTGCCGCAAGGCGCTTTGCAGATGCCGTTGGCGCTGGTCGACAAACCGCGGCAGCAGCGTCAGGACGTCTGGTCGGTCGACGTGTCCGGCGCGGGTGGGCACATGGCCATCGTCGGCGGCACGCAGTCGGGCAAATCGACCGCGCTGCAGACGTTCGTCATCTCCGCCGCGCTGACCCACACCCCGGAACAGGTGCAGTTCTACTGCCTGGACTTCTCCGGTGGCGGGTTGGCGGCGTTGGCGAACCTGCCGCATGTGGGATCGGTCGCCGCGGCGCGGGACGGCGACCGTATCCGCCGTACGATCGCGTTGGTCACGAACCTGCTCGAGAGCAGGCAGTCGATGTTCACCGAATTCGGGATCGATTCCATCCGGAAGTTCCGTACCCTGCGCGAAGGTCCGAGCGCGCCGCCCTGGCACGACCGCGATCCCTACGGCGACGTCTTCCTGGTCATCGACGGGTGGGATGTCGGATTCGGCACCAACGGCCCGTACTACGACGAATACACCCCGGTAATGGAATCCCTTGCCTTGCAAGGTCTGAACTATGGCATCCACCTGGTGGTGAGCAGTTCGCGCTGGATCGCCATCCGCCCCGCGATCAAGGACTTGATGCAGACGCGCATCGAAATGCGTTTGGGCGACCTGGCCGACACCACCTTCAATGTCCACCGCGCCGTGGTCGCGGCGATCCCCGCCGATCGGCCCGGTCGCTGCATCTCGACCGACGGCCTGCACATGCTCACGGCGTTGCCACGCATCGACGGGGTGGGCGAGGCGGATTCGGCGGCCGAGGGCCTTGCCGCCGGGGCCGCCGACATCGCGCAGCGTTTTCCCGGCCGGCGCGCGCCGCAGGTGAAACTGTTGCCGCCGCACATCGGCATCGACGAGGTTCGCGCGGGATGGCCGGTGCCGCAGACGCTCGCTCAGCGCCTGATCGTCCCGTTCGGCGTCCGGGAGTCCGATCTCAGTCCCGCAACGATCGATTTCAGTATGTCGACCCACTTCATCGTGCTGGGCTCGACGGGATCGGGCAAGTCCACCACCCTGGCCGCGCTACTGGAATCCATTCGACGCCAGTACGACCCGTCCCAGGCGCGCGTGCTGCTGATCGACTATCGGCGCAGGCATTTGGAGACGGTGCCGCAGGAGATGCTCATCGGGCACGTCACCAGTGAGCGGGATGTGCGGGAGGCACTACCTGCGTTGGTGGAGAAGATGCGCTCGCGGCGCCCACCGGACAACGTGACCACCCGGCAGCTCGCGGACCGGTCCTGGTGGTCGGGGCCGGAAGTCTTCGTCGTGATCGACGACTATCACATGATCGCGCAGCGCGGCGCGATGAACCCGCTGGAGCCACTGAAGGACATCCTGGTCGACGGTCGAGACACCGGTTTACACGTCATCGCGGCCCGCAATATCGCCCAGGCGGACACGGCCCTGTACGACAATGTGATCGGCCAGATGAAGAACCTCAATTCGTCGGGTCTGATCATGGACGGCTCGAAGCTCGACGGCGTGCTGATCAGTGACGTGCGAGCCGGCAAGCAGCCGCCGGGCCGCGGAATATTCGTGGAGCCCATGAGTTCTCGCCGCGACCTCGTTCAGGTGGCCTGGGTGCCCCAGCACGTGTGACTTCGGGCCGCCATCCCAAGGTTGGGAATAAATTACCGTTTTCCTTAGCAGCCGCTCGATCCGAGCTGGTAGTCACGCTCGATTGGAGTCTCGCCATGGCACTCCCGGACCTCGGCATCGCGCCGCCGGATGTGCGGGAGGGCGCGACCGAGCCCAGGCGGATGCTCGGGTCCATCACCGGCCGCGCCGCCGGTACCCGGATGTCGGCGGCCTGGTCGCCGGGCCGGGCAATCGCACGCCGGATGCCGCTGAACAACAGTGCGGAGTACGGCGGGCGTACGCACGGGCTGGGCGTGAGGTGTCATCGCGCCGTGGAGGGGACGCCACCGGAACGCCGGGAAATTAATTTTCTACCCGGTAGCGGTATTCCTTCTCCGAGAAACTCAGGAGGTGCCGGTACTGGAGAACCCCTGCAATCGGTGTGGTCGGGGACGTCGATGGCCCGAGTCGCGGCATCGTCGATCCCCGGCGCACACGTCGTCAACGTCCTCGGCGAATCCGTCCGAGGCAAGGTAAACGCCTTATAGGATAGGAACAGATATGCCCATCGGCTACACCGGCGACCCGTCCGAGATCAACGCCGCCGCAAAGAAGTTCTTCACGCACGCCGATACCTTCAAGAACCACATGGGTCTTCTCGAGGGCATCAAGACGGAGTACGCGCCCGCGGTCCAGGGCGCGACCGGAAACGCCATCCAGGCGGCGATGCAGGGAGCGCTCGACAAGGGCTCGAAGCTCCACGCCACTTTCATGGAAATCGTCGACGCGCTGAATACCGCCGGTGCGACCTTCGACAGCCATGACCAGGAGAACGCGTCACAGGTCAACAAATACAACCTCAATTTCTGATGCCGGTTGTGCAGCAGAAAACAATTGGGAAAGGTTTCGGAAAATGGCTTTGAAGAACGATTACGACGCCGTCGAGGGCCTGGTCATCCGCACCGACCAGGTGCTGAGCAACATGATGGTCGACGCGGGTGAGCGCGACACGCTGGCCAAGCTGCTCGCAGAGAACTTCCAAGGTGACGCCGGTACCTCCAACGGTGACTTGCAGACTCGCGTCAAGCAGCAGATCGACCAGTACAACGAGGCGCTGACGCAGCTGAAGTCGGCCACCAAGGCGGTGTCCGGCATCGACGGTCAGTTCCGTGTCGTCGACACCGGTCAGGCCATGCGGTTCTCGCAGATCGGGCTGTAGCGACGACGTCGTTCGGTCGCTACCGAGCGCCCGAGGCAGGACCGATCGATACTCGCCGTCGCCCTCGACGAGTTCGTTCCGTGGACTTCGTCGAGGGCGATCGCATGTCACTTAATATCCCCAATTGTGGGAATAGTCTAACGTTCTGATTGCACCGCTCGATGTCGATGTACTACTCGCCAAGAGTGGTTACCGGTCGTTAGGAGACTGCCATGCACCTCGCCGTTGATCCGGATCATCTCCCGGTTATCGCTTCCCAACTCGGCGTCAGCACGGAGAATCTGATGTCGATGCTTGCTGCTGCTGTTCCCGAAGCCGTCCCGTTTCCACCGGGTCTCGATGACGTGAGCAAACTCATTCCCGCCGCATGTCTCGCGCACGCGGGATTATTCTTCCCCACCACGGCCAACGGAGTCGTCATGCGAAGCGATGGTGCGGTCGCGCTACCGGAGGTGGGTGCCGCCTTCGTTGCCGGCGACCTGAGCGGCGGTACCCATGTGCTCAGCAGAGCAACCGCGTTCTAGACGCGGATAGCCCGAGCGAAAGCTGACAAGATGCTTGCTGTCGTACTCGGCGCGTTGGGACCGGAGGGAATCACCGCCCCGCTGCTCGCGGGTGACGGTACCGCCACGACGCGGGCGACCGCGAACGCCTATCGGGCCATGGCCACGCAATTGAATGCCGCCGCGGCCGACACCGACAGCTCCATGCTGCAGATGGGTGGGACGTTCCAAGCGCTTACCTCCGACCAGGCGCAGGCGGCGTTCCGGAAACATGCGGCATGGTTGCGTGAGCAGGCCGCGGTGGCCGGGGCGACCGGCGAGCTGCTCGACCGAGCCGCTGACATCTGCGACACGGCGAAGGCCGCTATGGCGGTGGTCGCAGCCAAGGCTGCCCAGGTTCGGGTACAGGAGGGTATCGCGCTCGGCGGCGGCTTCGGCCCCCTGAGCGGTGCGGCGCTCGCGGAAGCCGAGGCCGAGTTGTGGGTGCTCAGAGGGGCTGCTCTCGGGGTGATGGCCGGTTACGCCGCGACGCTGGTGCCCACACTGGCCGCGCTGCCGGCACCGGTCGAGGCTCCGCCCATCGTGACGGGTGTGCCACCGGGCCCCCAAACGGAGTCCGTGCCCTACGACGGCCCGACCAGCCACACCGATGACGTTCCTATCCGAACGTATACATCGTCCACGTCATCGACGGGCGAAGGGATGACTGGATCGGACAGTGGCTCGGAATCGGTCGGTGATCAGACCTCGACCGATCCGGCGCGGCCGACGGATCCGACGCAGCCGACGGATCCGACGCAGTCGGCGGATCCGACGCAGCCGACGGATCCGGCGAAACCCGCCACCGATCCCGAGCAATTGGCGCCGAACGCGAATCCGGATGGCCAGCTGGGTGATTCGGGCATGTACGGCACAGGTGACGCAGCCACGGACCAGTCCTGGTTCCATGGCACGTCGCAGAACTCGCCGACGTTGGCGGCATTGAGTGGTGGGGCCGGAAGTCTCGTCGCGCTGAATATGGCCCGTGGCGGCCTCGGATCGATGCCGGGCGCTTCGACCGGGTTCCGGATGCCCGCCAACTGGAATCCAGGAGCTGGGCGGGCGTTCGGCGCCGTGCCGCAACAAGCGGCGTCCGGGCCGATCGCTCGAAAGGGCCCGCCCCGCGGTGCGGTCGCGCCCAAGGCACGGATGCGACGACGCCGCGACGACGAGAAGAAGCCGTCGAAGGTATTCATACCGGGCGAGCCTCAGGATGTTCCGGTGCTCGAGCAACCCCCTGTCATCGGCGTGATCGAGTACGAGGACCGCGATGGCCGAGACGAGCCGACGCCCGAACCGGTACCGGCGCTCGGTGTCCTCGAGCGAAACGAGGACGAAGCCGTGCTCGCCTCCGCAGAACCTCCCCGGTGATGCGCGCCGAGGTCGAATATCCAGTCGAGGGAGCTGATCACGATGCATTCGGGGAAGGTGTGGAAGACGATCCGGTCGTAATCGACCTGAATGTCGACGCCGCCCTGTTGCTACAGCATCTCGTCGGCATCGACTCCTATCCGCCGGTATTGGCGCTGCTGCCGAATATCTACCGCATCGAGGATCGGGATCGGGTGTATGCCGTAGTCGCCGCGCAGCTCACCGAAGTGGGCGTGCTCGAGGGCGGGCGGGTGCACCCGGTCGTCGAGCATTGGCTGCGGTGTCTCTACCGGCCGGACGTGGAAATGGCGGTACGGATCCTGGACACCGGCTTGGATGGCGAGCCGAAAGGAATGCTGCGGATGTCGCTGGTGCGCGCGGGCGAGACCCACGTGCTCGCGGTGCGCTCCGACGACCACGTCGTCATCCAGGCGGTGTTCCAGGCCGACCGCCGGCTCGACACCTTGTCGGCTGCCGTCGCGGCCGCGCTGGGTCCGGCGCCGGTGCTGCGGTTCGAGCCGGTCGCCGCGAGGGTCGAGGAATTCGGCGAGATTCCCGACGATCGGGACGAAGCGCGCCGTGCCATGGAGGAGCTCGGTGCGCAACCGCATACCGCCGCGGTGCTGAGCCGGGTCCCGGACGAGGTGGTCCGACGGGCGGAGGTGGTGCTCATCGAGCACCACGACGGCAGCTCGGCGCAGCCGGTATCCAGCGTGAACGTGGTGGATACCCGGTCGGGGCGAATGATCGTGACGCCGAGCGTCGCGATGGACGGACAGCAGTGGGCGAGATACGCGCCGGGCGATGACGCGGCCTTGCGGTCGGGTATCGGGGCTCTGGTCGAGCTGTTGCCCGGTCGAAGTTGGTTCGACACCAGCAGAGTGAATTGAACGTCGAGCCGAGTTTGTCGAGAGGACGACGGAAATGAACCGAGCACCGAGCATCAACGGTCATGCGGCCGAGTCCGCGCGCGCTCGCGGCGGTTACGACGCGTACTTCGCACCGACGAACGAGCTGTCCGACGCGGCCGTCGCGCCGGGCCCCGCGCCCGAAATCCGCCAGGACGCCGACGAGTTCACCCATGTAGACCCGGTGAGCGGCCCGTCGCGCGAGTCGCAGGCGTCGGCAGCGGACCCCGATCCTCGTTCCCCGCAGGCCGTCGTGACGCCGCCGGCCGCCGGCGCGAGCGTGCCGCCTGCGCAGGCGAATAGGAACACAGCGTATCCGAACACGTTCCCGGCCCAACCGAATGTGCCTGCGCCGCAGACGGACACGCCCCAGACCCGAGTGAATGTGCCTGCGCCGCAGGCGAGCACGCCCCCGCCTGAATATTCGGCAGAATCGCCGGCGTCCGCACCGCGGGCGACGCAGCATCATTCGGTACAGCAGCGGTCCGCAGAGCAGTTCGTGGCCGGCCCGTCCGCCGCCACGCCGTCTGGAGCGATCGCGCGTACCGACGCGACGTCCGCGAATCAGGAGTGGTCGTCCGGATCGGCGACTCCCTGGGTCCCCGACCGCGTCGACCACACCGCCTACGAGCCGACGCCGCGCATCGAAGTGCTGCCCGCCGCGCTCAGCTCGATCGAACTGCTCGCCGACATCTCCGCCGCGAAGCGGGCGCAACTGCGCTCCAACTCCGGTGTGCGCGGCGCCCTGAACAAGGTCGGCTTCAATCTCGGGCTTTCGCCCGCGGAGCAGCGCGCCGAGGACCGCAAGTCGCGAATCCGGCGCCAGCTCACCACGACCTATCAGATCGCGGTGATCAGCGTGAAGGGCGGCGTCGGCCGCACCACCACCGCGGCGACGCTCGGCTCGACCTTCGCAGGCCTGCGCCCGGACCGGGTCGTCGCGATCGACGCGAACCCGGACTTCGGCGACCTCTCGACCCGCACCTGCCGGCACCCGTACGGCTTGACCCTGCGCGATCTGGCGCAGTCACAGAATCTCGACGCGTTCTCCGCGGTGCAGTCGTTCACCTCGATCAACTCCTCGGACCTCGCGGTGATCGCCTCGCCGTGGAGCACCGAGGCCACCGAGGCGTTGTCCGGCCGGGAGTACAGCACCGCCGTGGAAGTCCTGCGCAAGCACTTCAATCTGCTGGTGGTCGACTGCGGGACGGGGGTACTGGATTCGGTGACGGCGACGGTGCTGCAGACCAGCGACGCCGTCGTGGTCGTCACTCCGGCCACCGTCGGCGGCGTCACGGGCGCGGTGGCCACCTTGAACTGGCTGAGTTCCCATGGCCTGCAACATCTGATCGCGAAGTCGATCGTCGGCATCGTGCATCATCAGCCGCTGAAGCCGACCGTGGACGTGGACGCGATCGAGAAGTTGTTCGAGACCGCGCAGCGCCCTACCTGTGTACTGCCCTACGACGCGCATCTGGCCGAGGGCGGCGAGATAGACCTGCGGCTGTTGGAGAAGGAGACCGTGCTCGCGTTCGAGGAACTGGCCGCCTGGCTGGCCGATGGATTCCCTGGATACCTCTCCAGCGGCGCCGAGAACTCCGGTGACCGCGGAGGATGGCGATGAGTACCGCCGTCGCGCCCGCGCCTGCCGGGACACAGCCGTCGGCGGAGGTCGCACGCGCTCGCATCGCCGTGATGGTCTCCACCTATCAGGTCGATGTGGTGGTGCCGACCAAGTTCACCATCGAGACCTTCATCGACGACCTGCTGGTCGTGCTCGCCTCGGCGATCGACGACGAGAACGTCGATTTCACTCCGCCGCAAGGCCAGTGGAGCCTGGCCCGCCCGGGCGAGCCGCCGATCCCGCGCTGGCGCAGCCTGGCCGACCACGACGTCACCGACGGCACGGTGCTGATGCTGTCGGTGGTCGAGTCGGCGGAGGTGTTCACACCCGTGGTCGAAGACATCACCGACGCCCTGGCACTGATCAACGAGCGCGAGTTCGCCGAGTTCGACGCGAACACCGCCGCGATCGTCGGTCTGGCCGTGCTCGGAATCGGTGCGTCGGCGGTGGCTGCCATGCTGGCGTGGTCGTGGACCATGACCGGTTCGACGCTGTGGTGCGGCGTGCCCGCCTTGCTGCTCGGCGGGCTGTGCTGGGCGGGCGCCGCGCTGTCGCGCAGGCGCACCGCTCCGGCGATGATCACCCTCGGCTTGACGCTGGCGGCGACACCGCTACTGTTCGCGGGCGGGGCGATGCTGGTGCCGCCCGCCTACGGCCGGCCGGGCCCGTTCGCCGCGGCCAATCTGGCGGCCGGAGCGGTGGTCGCAGCGGTGGCCGCCGCCACCATGATGCGGTTGAGCAGGATGGGCATCGCTACGTTGATGGCGGTGACGGTGCTCGGCGTCGCGCTGACCGCCGCGGCCTTGCCGTTGACCTATCTGGATCTGTCCATCGGGCAGGTGGCGGGCGGCGTGGTGTTCGGCGGGATCGTGCTGCTGACCATGGCGCCGCGGGTGGCCGTGGTCATCGCGCGCATCCGGCCGCCGGATCTGCCCGATCCGGGTAACGAGGTCTCGCCGACGACGCTGACCGACATCTTCGACGCGGAGACGGTGCGCGAAGGGGACGAGCACACCGCGGTCGGCGAACGGCAGCGCATTGCCGACGAGGCCGGTATCGAGGGCCGCGCGCGGCTCGCGGTGACCAGCCTGCGCGGGCTGATCGCCGCGATGTCCACGGTGCTCGCGTTCTCGGCGGTGATCTCGGCCGCGGTCAGCCCCGGTGGCGTCCGCGAGATCGTCATGGGGACAGCGATCGGCGGCCTGCTGGCGATGCGCGCGCGCTGGCACCCCGACCGAGTCCAGGCGATCGCGCTGATCGCCGGGTCCGTGGTCACCGTGTGCGGGATCGGCTTCGTCGAGGTGGGCGCCTACCAGACCCCGGTCGCGCGTCTCGTGGTCGGGCTCGTGGTGGTGTTGGCGGCGTGCGCCGCGTGTGTCGCCGCGCTGCGGCTTCCGGGCAAGCGGTTGTCCCCGGTCACCCGCCGTGTCATCGACTTGGTGGAATACGCGCTGATCCTGGTGGTCCCGGTGATCGCCTTCTGGACCATGGGCGTCTACACCGCTATGCGAGGAATCTGATGAGGGTCGGCAGTGCCGCGGTCGCGGTTCTGGCCGGGGTGACGCTGGCGATCACCGCGGGCCCCGCTGTCGCGCTGGAGCCACCGCAGGTCGTGGTCGGCTCGCCGCCCGCGGACGACCCGCCGGGCCCCGAGGAGCCGATGAAGCAGCAGAAGGGCTGCCTGGCCGCGGGCGTGCTGCCCGACAGCGACCTCAGTCGTACTCCGCCGGCGGAGCTGGCACTGGATCTGCGCCGCGCCAAAGCGCTGAGCAGCGGCGCCGGAGTGACTGTCGCCGTCATCGATACGGGGGTGCAGCCCCACCCGCGTCTGCCCAACCTGGTCGGCGGTGGTGACTACCTCGCCGCGGGCGGCGACGGACTGTCCGACTGTGATGCGCACGGCACGCTGGTCGCCGGAATCATCGGCGCCGCAGCGGATCCCACGGACGGATTCGCCGGTGTGGCGCCGGACGCGCGGATCATCTCGCTCCGCACCCGCTCGGGCGCGTTCAGTCCCGAACGCCCGAGCTCCGACCCGAGTCAACGGACCGCCGCCGAGATCCGGACCCTGGCCAGGGCGATCACTCGCGCCGCGAACCAAGGCGCCGGTGTGATCACCGTGTCGCTGCCGATCTGCATGCCGGTGGACGCGCAGATGGACCAGTCCATGCTCTCGGCGGCCATCGGCTATGCCGTTCATGTGCGCGGCGCGCTCATCGTGGCCGGCGCGGGCAACGCCGGGGGCGGCGCCAATTGCGCGCAGAACCCGGACATCGACCCGACGCGCCCCGCCGACCCGCGCAACTGGCGCGACGTGAAGACGATCTCCACGCCGGGGTGGTTCGGCGCCGACGTGCTCACGGTGGGATTCACCACCGCGACCGGCGCTCCGATGCCGGATTCGCTCACCGGACCGTGGGTTTCGGTCGCCGCACCGGGCACCGGCATCGAATCGCTCGGCCCGAGCGGAGGCGGTCTGATCAACGGCGTCGGTGAACCGGACAAGCTGGTTCCGGTCGGCGGCGCGTCGTTCGCCGCGGCCTATGTCAGCGGCGTGGCCGCGCTGTTGCGTTCGCGGTTCCCCAACGAGACTCCGCGCGACATCGCCTCCCGGCTGCAAGTCGGCGCGCACGCTCCGGCGCGCGGCATCGACAACATGGTGGGCGCGGGGATGATCGACCCGCCGGCCGCCCTGAGCTATCGCACACCGCCGCAGCAACCCGCGGGACTGTTCCGGTCCTCGGAACTGCCGATTCCTCCTCCGCCGCGCGCCAAGGATCCGCGTCCCGCCGTCACCGCGACCGTCGTCATCCTGGCTGCCGTGCTGCTCGGGCTGGCGGGAAGCCACCTGAGTTCCGCGATGCGGAGGCGCCGGTGAGTTTTCCGAGCGTGCGGGTCGCCGGCGTCGAGCGTGGTCCGTTCGCCGCCTTCGTCGTCATCGGCAGTCCCCTGTTGGTCGGGCTGTCGGCGAAGACACCGTGGTGGGTGAGCGCGGTGGTGGTCACGGTCCTGGTGACGACGGTGACCGTCCGGGTGAACGGGCGCACCGGAATGCGCTGGCTGCTGGACTGGACTGCTTACCGCACCGGCCGGACCGCGCGGGCGCGCGAACGCACACAGTCGGCGAAGATTCGGGACGTACCGGTCGCCGCGGGCGTGTGCGGCGTCAACGAGGCGGGAGACACGCTGATCGCGATGATCCAGCTCGCGCCCAACCTCGATCTGCCCACCGTGATCGCCGAGCGAACCCTCTACACCGAGGACACCATCCCGGTCGAGTTGCTGCTTCCGATGCTGGACCAGTTCGGCATCTCGGTCGACATCGACATTGTCACGACCGGTCAGCGGGTCCGCTCCAGCGGTAGCTACAGCATGCTCTATGACCAGCTGATCGGTTCCCACCCCGTGGTCGGGGACCGGCTGACCTGGCTGGTGGTCCGGCTGGATCAGGAACGCAACCTGGCGGCGCTGAGCAAGCGCGGGCCGTGCGCGGTGGTCGCCCCGAAAGCACTGGCCAGCGCCACCCATCGGATCGCGGGTCGCCTGCGCGAGCGAGGTATCGCGGCGCACGCACTGCCCGCCGCCGCCTTGCGGGACGCGACGCGACTGCTGCACGCGGGAATCGAACTGTCCGACCTGCGGGAAACCTGGAGCAATCTGGAGACGTCGGTGCCCGGCCGGTGTGTGACCAGCTTCCTGATCGACTGGTCGCGGCTCGGCGGGGTGGGCCTGGACGACTGCTGGACCTGGAACCGCGGCCGCACCACCCTGGTGGTGAGCCTGACCTCCGACATCGAGGGGCCTCGCGCCCTGGTCCGGTTCATCGGTCCGGCTGTCACCAGCCAACCGCCGGACTATTTGCGGCTGGTGGGTGGCGACCAGTCGACGGCCCTGCTGGCGTCGTTGCCGACCGGAGTCTCCATCCGCGCCTTGCGCGGCTTCGAGTCCGGCGCCGACATCGCGCCCGAGGATCTCGCTGCCGAGCTGGTCATCGCGATCGGCCCGAACGGCCAGATCCTCGGCGCGATCAGCGGTCAGCCGCGCCACACGCTGGCGCTGCCGCTGTTCGACCCGGCCCGGTTCAATCCGCGCAGGCGCAGCATCGACGTCCATGCCAAGCTGCCCGTCGCCCAGCAGATCATCCTGCGCGCGATGGTGGTCGGCGCGGACGTGGAGATTCATTCGGCGCGGCCGGACAGCTGGCGTCAACTGGTCACCGCGGTCGGCGACCCGCGTTCCATGCGCATGGCCGATCCGGGCGATGGGCACACCGCGGCGGACACCACGGAGGTGGAGCCCCCCGCCACCATCGCGGTCTTCGATCATCTGCCGCCGCGCGCGTCCAGCGCGCACACGACGGTCACCATCAGCGAGCCCGGCGGTCCGCGCAGGCGTGCGGTCGATCTCGCGATCAACCAGGTCAGCGCGACCGCGGTGGACGTGAGCATTCCGATGCGCACGGTGCGGGTCGAGCTCATCGAGCCGAGAGGCGAAACCCGATATTTCGATACTGTCGACGGCCCGCCCGCGCATCCCGTGGGGGCATCCGGACCCGTGGTTGCACCTGCGCAACCCGGTGGCCGTCGCGTGAGCTGATGGGAGTGGTCGGTTAATGTCTATCACCGTGGTAGCGGACACCCATTCCGATGGCGGCGAACTCCCTCATCAGGACGTCGGGGACGCGCTAACCCCGAGACAGGCCGCCGCGGCGATCTTTTCCAGCCGGTTGTCGGAGCTGATCGCGGAATCCGTCGTCTCGACCGAGGACGGATCGACGCGGTCGCTGACGCTCTACTCGCTGGCGCAGCATTTGGAACTGGCCTACCCGGACGTGCCGGTGTCGCAGTCCGGCCTGTACCGGCTGATCCACGGCGACGCGATCCCGCGCCTGGACTTGGTGATCGCGCTGGCTCGCGTCTTCGACGTGCCGCCGGAGTATTTCGTGACCGAGGAGAAGAAGCGCTGATCCGGCCGGAAAGCTGTTCTCTCCAGCGGGAATAGCGCCGGTCTCGGCGGGCGGCCGCGGCCGGATACGATCCGGATCATGCCCGTCGAGGACCCGGGAGACGTCTTTCTCCGTCATCGAGGTGCGGTCCTCGACACTCTGCTCGCCGATCCTTCGTTCGGGTCCTCCGCCGCGCCGTCCGGTGACAGCGCCGGCTTCGGCAGCCTCGAGCCGGACGGCGGCCCGGAGCACAGCGTCGCGTCGATCGGGTTACCGGATCTCGACTCCGAGCCGCGCGAGGTCGCGCCGCGGCGTCGCACCGGTGACGGTCCGAAGGCGAGCGAACGGATTCTCGCGCTGCTGAACGGGCAGGCGCAGGATTCCAGCCCGGCGATGGATTTCGCGAACGACTACTCCTCGGCCGCCGCGCGAACGAACGCGCCGTCCGAGCCGGAGCCGGAACCGGAACGCGCGTCCGCCGCGACGGCCAACCGGCTCGCCCCCACGCAGCGGATCGCCAGGGACGCGCTCACCCACCTGCGCAAACCCAAAGTCGCGCTGATCGTCGCCGCGGTGCTCGCCGTGCTGTTGGTGCTGTTGCTGATCACCACCGGCGGCGAGGAGAACACGGCGAACAACCAAGTCCTGGTGGTCACGCCGCCGCCGACCTCCGTCGCACCGACCTCGGCCGCGCCGCCGGCGAGTTCGATCATCCAGCCGAAGTCCGCGGACTCGAAATGCCCGCCCGGCAGCACCTCGGCGATGGACGCTTTCGGTGGTCAGACGGGCAAGGCGTGGTCGTGCGTGCGCGCCTACAAGGTCGACGGTCAGGTCATCACCGTCAATCTGGGCAAGACTTATCAGATCGACTCGATCGGCATCGTGCCCGGCTGGGATCACATCGGTGCGGACGGCACCGATCAATGGGCGAAATACCGTACCGTCAGCCGGGTTTCCTACCAGTTCGACGACGGCAACAAGACCGTCTACACGCAGCCGACCCTCGATCAGCGGACGCTGGTGGTGACCAAGATCGAGCCCGCGGTGACTGCCTCGAAGATCGTGCTGACCGTGCTGGAGTCCAAGGGCGATCCGTCGATCAACACCACCGCCATCTCGTCCATCGTCATCACGGGGCACTGAGGTGTCCGTGCCGTCCGAACTGGTCTGCCGCTACTGCTCGCATCGCAACACCGGTGCCGATTCCCGGTGTGCGCATTGCGGAGCGCCGCTGCGCGCGGCCGTGGACACGATGACATCCGCCGCGGAGAAGCTGCCCGTCCAGGCCGCCGAAGTCGCCGAGAAGGCCGGCGGCGAGGCGAAAAGGTTTGTGGCCAAGACATATCCACGCCGGCAGTGGCAGGCGGTCGGCGTGCTCGCGCTGCTGATGGTCGTGGCCGTCGTCTGGGGACTGCGGTCCTGTTCGCCATCGCTGCCGTCGCTTACCCAGGGGAGCGCGCCGGTCCAGGCCATGCCGGATCTGCTGCGCACGGCGGCGACCTGTCAACCGCTGGATTCCGGCGGGCAGCGGGACACGTGCGTCATCGCCGCCACCGACCCGATGTTGTTCGGCAACATCGCGGGCGGCCGGGACCTGACCTTCTATGCCGAACTCCTACCGCGGGATCGCTTGGCCGAGAGCATCTCTCGATGGCGCGGCGCGGGCGGGACGGCGCTGGTCGACGGTCCTGTCTACGCGGCGATCGGACCCTCGGCAACCGTCTGGTACGCGGACACCCGGACCGGCTTCCGGTTGGAGACAGCCAACTTCGCCGGTCGAACGGGCGCGCAGACCTTCCTGTCGCGTGCGGGCCTGGTCCGCTGACGTAGCAGCGCCTTGCCCGCCGAGCCGGGAAATACCTGATCTGGCCCTCCGAACTCGTGTCCGCCAGGCGGAAACTTTGTTACACTGTCTATCGTACCGTTAGATAACGGTACATTGTTTAGAGTACGAATTACGTGCGAGCGCAGTTCTCGGGAAGGCAACGGATCGATGGTGGCAACCACCCAGCAGACGATTTCACCGAAGCGGTTCCGCGATGATCCGACCGACCTGGAAGCGGCCTACTTCCGGTGGATCCAGCCGGGATCCTCGACGTCGGCGATCACGGATCGGGCCGAGCGGATCTTCCGTCAGCATCTGGAGCTGGCGGCCACGCGCGCGCCCGGTTCGGCGACCACCCGCGTCTACCGGCCGGACGACAGCGCCGGAGTCGGCGCCGCGATCCAGATCGTCAACGACGACATGCCGCTGCTGGTCGACTCGGTGACCGCCGCGCTGCGCCGCGTGGGCGCCACGGTCACCGAGGTTGTGCATCCGGTGTTCGACGTCGCGCGCGACGCCGACGGCCGGGTGCTGTCCATCGCGCCCCGCGACGGCGTGGCCGAATCGGCGGGCGCGGCCGACGGGCGGACACTGCGCGAGTCGTGGATCCACGTGCAGCTGGGCGCGGGCCTGTCCGACGAACTGGTGGACCGGATCGAGCAAGCCCTGCCGCCGCTGCTGGCCGACCTGCGTCGCGTCGCCGACGACACGCCGACCATGGTCGAGGTGCTCGATACCGTTGCCGACCAGCTCGATCAGTCGGCGCGATGGGCAGGCGACGCGGAGATCCCGCAGACCGCCGGGCTGCTGCGCTGGCTGTCGGACGGGCACTTCACCCCGCTGGGCTACGGCTACTACGACTTCCGTCGCTCCGCGCCGAGCGCTGACGCTCCCTTCGAACCGTGGCAGCTGCCCGGCACCGGGCTCGGCATCCTCGGCAACGGCGCCACCGCGGACGTCAGCGTGCCCGTGGTCGGCGCGAAGCGCACGGTGCTGCGGATGGCCAACGGCTCGATCGACTCGCTGCTACCGGGTTCCCGCGACCTGTATTTCATCAGCGTGGCCGATTACGGCGCCAGTGACCCGAGCGGGCGGGCGGGGCGGGACGATACCGTCGAGATGGTCAAGGGCGAACACGTCTTCGTCGGCACCTTCACCGTCGCGGGCCTGCACGAGAACATCCTCGACATCCCCGTCATCTCCCGGCGCGTGCTGCAGGTCATCGAATGGGCGGGCTTCGGCCTCGATTCATTCTCCGGGCAGGCCATGCTGGAGATGATGCAGTCGTTCCCGCGGGTCGAGCTGTTCTCCACCGACGCGCGCAGGCTGTTCGAAACCGTGTCGGCGGTCATGAATCTGGGCCTGCGGCGGCAGGTGCGGCTGTTCATCCGGCGTGATTCGCGCAGCGACACCATCTACTGCCTGGTCTACCTGCCGCGCGACCGCTACTCCACCGAGGTCCGGGTGCGCATGAGCGAGATCCTGCGCGAGCGGTTCGACGCCGAACAGATCGCGTACTCGGCGCGGGCCACCGAATCGGAGCTGGCCGTCATCTATTTCACCGTGCACCGCAAGCCGGGCGCCGATGCCGCCGACATCTCCGAGGACAATCGCGAGCGGATCCAGGAGCTGCTACTGGCGACGACCTGGACCTGGGGTGACCGGCTGGTCGCCGAGGCCGCGGGCGCGTCGGACGTGCCGCAGGCGCTGGCCACCGACTACGCGGCGGCGTTCCCCACCAGCTACCAGCAGGAGCACGGGCCCGGCCACGGGCTCACCGATCTGCGCCGCCTCGAGCGGCTGGCGGACGGCGAGATCGACACCGATCTCTACCGCCAGGGCGACTGCGCCGCGCCGGAATGGCGATTCACGCTCTACGTCGCGGGCGAGGGCGTCTCGTTGAGCCGGGTGCTGCCGGTACTGCACAGCCTCGGTGTGGAGGTGGTCGACGAGCGGCCCTATCGCGTCGTGCTCGCGGACCGGCCGGACCGCTGGATCTACGACTTCGGGCTGCGGGTGACCGCGGCGCCGCTGCGGGAAGCGCTCGCCGCCGAGCCGCCCGCGCAGCTGGCGCACTCCGTGGATGCCGCGTCGCTGCCGGAAACCAGTGTGCGGCGCCGTTTCCCGGATGCCGTGAGCGCGATGTGGTTCGGCCGCGTCGAAGTCGACGGCCTCAACGAACTGGTCCTGCGCGCCGGCTTGCACTGGCGTGAGGTTGCCCTGCTGCGGGCCTACGCGAAGTACTTGCAGCAAGCCGGGTTCGCCTACACCTTCGGAAACATCACCCGCGTGCTGCTGACCCATCCGGCGACGGCGCGGTCGTGCATCGAGTTGTTCGCGGCGTACTTCGACCCGGACCGCGTCGAGGCGCAGGCCGCGGGCCGGGCCGCGGAGATCGCCGAGCGGGTGCAGGCCGAGATCGACGCGGTGGTCAGCCTGGACACCGACCGCATCCTGCGCGCGCTGTTCGGCCTGATCGAGGCGACCCTGCGCACCAACTACTACCGGCGCGACGAGGCCGCAGCCGCGCTGGACTACCTCTCGGTCAAGCTGAATCCGCACGCGATCGCTGAACTGCCGAAGCCGAAGCCGCAGTTCGAGATTTTCGTGTATTCGCCGCGGGTGGAGGGTGTGCATTTGCGTTTCGGTTCGGTGGCGCGTGGTGGTTTGCGGTGGTCGGATCGGTTGGAGGATTTCCGCACGGAGGTTCTCGGCCTGGTCAAGGCGCAGGCGGTGAAGAATGCGGTGATCGTGCCGGTCGGCGCGAAGGGCGGTTTCGTGGTCAAGCAGCCACCCGCGCCCACCGGCGATCCTGCGGCGGACCGGCAGGCCTTCGGCGCGGAAGGCGTCGCCTGCTACCGCACGTTCATCTCCGGCCTGCTGGATATCACCGACAATGTCGATCGCGCGACCGGTGAGGTTCTTCCGCCGGCGCGGGTGGTGCGTCGGGATGGGGATGACACGTATCTGGTGGTGGCGGCGGATAAGGGCACGGCGACGTTTTCCGATATCGCGAATGATGTGGCGGGGAGTTACGGTTTTTGGTTGGGTGATGGGTTCGCGTCGGGTGGTTCGGCGGGGTATGACCATAAGGCGATGGGTATTACCGCCAAGGGTGCGTGGGAGAGTGTCAAGCGGCATTTCCGGGAGATGGAGATCGACACGCAGGTTCAGGACTTCACGGTCGTGGGTGTTGGTGATATGAGTGGTGATGTGTTCGGCAACGGTATGTTGTTGTCGGGGCACATTCGTTTGGTGGCTGCGTTCGACCACCGGCATATCTTCTTGGATCCTGATCCGGATGCGGTGCGTTCGTATCGGGAGCGGCAGCGGTTGTTCGCGTTGCCGAGGTCGTCGTGGGCGGATTACGACACGTCACTGATCAGCCCCGGCGGCGGGGTCTACGATCGCTCCGCCAAGGCGATCCCGATGACGCCCGAGGTCCGCGCGGCGCTCGACCTGCCCGCGAGTGTCACCACCCTGTCGCCGCCGGAGATGATCAAAGCCATTCTCCTGGCTCCGGTGGATCTGTTGTGGAACGGCGGTATCGGCACCTACATCAAGGCGAGTACCGAGACCAACGCGGAGGTGGGCGACAAGTCCAACGACGCGGTTCGGGTCAACGGGGATCAGTTGCGGGTGAAGGTGATCGGGGAGGGCGGTAATCTCGGCGCCACGGCCCTCGGGCGGATCGAGTTCTGCCGCAACGGCGGGCGGATGAACACCGACGCGCTGGACAACTCGGCGGGTGTGGACTGCTCCGACCACGAGGTCAATATCAAGATCCTGCTCGACGCCGTCGTCTCCAGCGGTGAGCTCGCCGTCGACGAGCGCAACCCGCTGCTGGCCTCGATGACCGACGAGGTCTCCGAACTGGTGCTGCGGGACAACATCTCACAGAACTTCCGGCTCGGGATGTCGCGGGCCGACGCGGCGGGCATGTCCGGGGTGCACGCCAGGCTGATCAACGACCTCGAGCAGCGCCGCGGTCTGGACCGCGAACTCGAAGCGCTGCCGACCGAGGCGGAACTGGCCCGCCGCGCCGCCGCCGGGACCGGGCTCACCTCGCCCGAACTGGCGAACCTCATGGCGCACGTCAAACTTTCGCTCAAGGCCGACCTGCTGGCCGGTGATCTGCTCGACAGCGCGGCCTTCGCGTCGGTGTTGCCCGCCTACTTCCCCGCGCCGCTGCGGGAGCGGTTCGGCGCGGCGATCGGCAGGCACCCGCTGCGGCGCGAGATCGTGGCCACTGTCGTGATCAACGAGATGGTGGACTACGGCGGCATCACCTACGCCTTCCGCCTCGCCGAAGAGGCCGGGGCAACCACCGACGACGCGGTGCGCGCGTACCGGGCGGCGGTGGAGATCTTCGATCTGCACGCGCTGTGGGAGCGGATCAGGCAGACCCCGATGTCCACGGCGGCGCGCAACGAACTGGAACGGGAGACCAAGCGCACCCTGGATCGGGCCGCGCGCTGGCTGCTGTCCAACCGGCCGCAGCCGATCGCGATCGGCGCGGACATCGCCAGGTACCGCGAGGGCGTGCGCGCCCTCTCCGGCCAGGTGCCCGGGTGGCTGACCGGCTACCTCGGCGACGACCTCGCCGAGCGTTCGCGGGGGTCCATCACCCGCGGCGCGCCGCGGGAACTGGCCGAGGAGGCGTTCGGGTTGATCCACCGCTTCCCGCTGCTGGACGTCATCGACCTGGCCGATATCGCCGATCGCGAGCCCGCCGAGGTCGCGCAGCTGTACTACGCGCTCAACGAGCACTTCCAGATCGAACGGCTGGTGACCGCGGTGGGCAAGCTGGAGCGCGGCGGGCGCTGGCGGGCGCTGGCCCGGCTGGCGGTCCGCGAGGATCTCTACGACTCGCTGCGGTCGCTGACCCGCGACGTGCTGACCGCGACCGAACCGCAGGACAGCACCGAGGAGAAGATCGCGTACTGGGAGTCGACCAACCGGTCGCGGCTGGCCCGTGCCGGCGCATCGCTGGCGCAGATCTTCGCCGCCGAGACGCACGATCTCGCGGCGCTGTCGGTGGCGGCGCGGCAGGTGCGCGGCATGGTCAGCGGCGGTGAGTCGACCGTCGCAGCGACGGTCGCGGGCTGATCTGCACCCGATGCCCGGAGGCAGGCGCTCGGCGTCAGCCTCCGGGCATCGGCGTTCCGCAGTTGCCACAGAACTTGGCGCCGGACGTCGTTTCCGAGCCGCAGTTCGGGCAGTGCCGCGGTTGCGGGGCGAGACGCGCTCCGCAATTCATGCAGAACTTCGCGCTCGCCGGATTCGCGGACCGGCAAGCGGCGCAGTGCGTCTGGGCGGTCTGCGGCGCGTCGGCGGGCAGCTGCGGCGCGGGGGATTGGTTGGCGACGTGATGGCCGATCGCGTTCAGGCTCAATGCCGCGCCGAGGAATCCGCCTTCGACGCCGTGCTGGTGCCCGCGCGCGAACCCTTGACTCGCGCCCAGCGCGAGCTCGCCCGCGGCGTAGCGCTGGAAATCGCCGGTGAGATTGATGTACTTGACGTCCTTGGCCAGTCGCTTCAGCCGGTCGGCGTCCTCCGGCGCCAGGCTGATGTCGAAGTTACCCATCCGCGGGATGCGCAATCCGTATTCGTAGAGCGCGGTGTTGGTCTGGTGCAGCACCGCGTGCTCGATGGGTTGCAGCTGCGCCGAGAGTCCCAGCACCGGCCAGTCGCCGCCCGCGACCCCTCGGGTCACCGCCATCCTCATGGATTTGAGCAGCAGGTCGGCGCACCAGTTCGATACCCGGTCCTGGTCGGTGAGATCGGCGGTGCCCGCGAGCGCGGTGAGCAGTTCGGCCGGATCCCGGACGGTCAGGGCGAATTCGCCGAAGACGCGCAGCGTCACCACCTGCTCGCTGACCGGGTCGAGGATGTCGTCGAGCCGCCCCCCGAAACGAATCCCGGGAAACTCCCTGGTGGAGACGAAATACAGTTCGGCGCGGTAGAAATTGCCGCCGGTCAGGGTGTCGACGAGCGCGCCGAGCACCGGTAACTCGTCGGCGTCGATGCGGTGGCGCCCCGGGCCCATCGCACCCACCACCCGCCCGGACTTCAGGAAGAGGGCGATCTGGTCGGCATCGACCAACGCGCGGCTGTAGCGGCGGATGTTGACGTCCGGCCACTTGTAGACCAGTTGGTTCTTGCGGTCCTCGGGGACCGCGATGAATTCCCGCTCGAACCAGGCCATCTGCGCTCCTCATCCGCATTGTCTAAAGTAGCGTACCGATAATCGGTGGCACGATCAATGGAAGAAAGGCGGTCGTCGCTGCTCAGACACCGTTTTGTCACGGTCTTAGATGTCCGGGATGTTACAAACCGCGAATCGCTATTGAACGCACCGCTAGCTAACGGTACATTGAGCGAAGTTATGATCGCCGTCACCTGAAAGGCCATCGCCATGACCACAATTCGACCACCCGCGGATGCGCCCGCGCAGGCTGCCGCGCTCGAAGACGAGGACTCGGGCTACCACAAGTCGCTGCGCCCGCGGCAGCTGCAGATGATCGCGATCGGTGGGGCGATCGGCACCGGCCTGTTCCTCGGTGCGGGTGGTCGGCTGGCCAGTGCGGGTCCCGGCCTGTTCCTCGTATACGCCATCTGCGGCGTGTTCGTGTTCTTCATCCTGCGGGCGCTCGGTGAGCTGGTGCTGCATCGCCCCTCCTCGGGATCGTTCGTCTCCTACGCCCGCGAGTTCTACGGCGAGAAACTGGCCTTCGCGGTCGGGTGGATGTACTTCTTCCACTGGTGCATGACCGGGATCGTAGACATCACCGCCATCGCCACGTATGTCCATTACTGGGGAGCGTTCCAGGCGATACCGCAGTGGACGATCGCCCTGGTGTCGCTCGCGATCGTGGTCGGCATCAACCTCGTCTCGGTGAAGTGGTTCGGCGAGCTCGAGTTCTGGGCCGCGCTGATCAAGGTGGTCGCGCTGGTCACCTTCCTGATCGTCGGCACGGTGTTCCTCGCGGGCCGCTTCGAGATCGACGGCCAGGTCACCGGCCCGAGCGTCATCTCCGGCCACGGCGGGTTGTTCCCCACCGGGCTGCTCCCGCTGGTGCTGGTCACCACCGGTGTCGTCTTCGCCTACGCCGCGGTGGAACTCGTCGGCACCGCGGCCGGTGAGGCGGAGCACCCGGAGAAGATCATGCCGCGCGCGATCAACTCCGTGATCGCCCGGATCGGGCTGTTCTACGTCGGTTCGCTGGTCCTGCTCGCGCTGCTGCTGCCCTACACCGCGTTCAAGAACGGCGAGAGCCCCTTCGTCACCTTCTTCTCGCGGCTCGGCGTGGAGGGTGCGGGCTCGGTGATGAACCTTGTCGTGCTGACCGCGGCGTTCTCCAGTCTGAACGCGGGTCTCTACTCGACCGGCCGCATCCTGCGCTCGATGTCGATGAACGGCAGCGCGCCCACCATCGCGGCGCGGATGTCCAGCGGCGGTGTGCCCTACGTCGGCATCCTCGCCACCGGCGCGGTCGCGCTCATCGGCGTCGGCCTGAACGCGGTGGTGCCGGAGCAGGCCTTCGAGATCGTGCTGAACATGTCGGCGCTGGGCACCATCTTCGCGTGGACCGCGATCGTGGTCTGCCAGCTGCAGCTGTGGCGCTGGTCGCGCACCGGCCGTGCGCAGCGGCCGTCGTTCCGGCTGGTCGGCGCGCCGTACACCAGCTTCGCGACGCTGGCGTTCCTGGCCACCGTGGTGTTGCTGATGGCCTTCAGCGACGACCACGTGCAGCGCGGTGCGGTGATCGCGATGGCCGTCATCATGGTTCCCGCGCTCGTGGGTGGCTGGTTCCTCGCGCGCAAGCGAGTGCTGCGGATCGCGGAGATCCGCCAGGGCATCACCGGTCAGTTCCCGGTCCTGGCCGAGCGGCCGCGCCGCGAATCGGGTGATCCGGTGGTGATCCTCCACAAGCCCGACGAGGAGTGAGGCAGTATCCGCCCCGGACCGTTCGTCCGGGGCGGATCTATTCCCAATGATGGGAACGACACCAGCGCGCATCGACAGGCGGCGGACCAGAATGAAACCGCGATCACACGGCGGGTCTGAGAGGTTCGTATGCCGGAGCACCCCAGCGCATCCGACCGTCCACTTGCGCACCCGTGGGCGAATCGGCGCATGCGCGGCCTCGACGTGCCCCGGCGAACTTCCCACCCCTGGGCAACTCGGCACCTGCTCAGGACCGAAGTGGCACCGCGACTACCCAATCCGTGGTCGACACCACGGTACGTCGAGAAACCACGTGCCGTGGCCGTCGACTCGGTTCCCGGCGCCGTCGAACGGGCCGGCCGGGACGGCGGCGACGAGCACACCATCGGGACCGCCGAGCTGCTGCTCGGCGCACTCGAGTCCGACCCGGGTTCCGGGCGCAGCGCGCGCTCGCGGCCGAGCGGGCGCAGATTGGGCGGCGGCCTGGTGTCCATGCCCAAGGTGAGTCCACTCGATCCGCGCACCGCGGTGATGCAGAACCCGGAAGTGCCGGAGCACAAACGGTTCTGCTGGAAATGCCAGCAGCCGGTCGGCCGCACCGGCGCCGCGGGGCCCGGCTCCGTCGAGGGCGAGTGCGGACGATGCGCCTCGCCGTTCAACTTCCGGCCTGTGCTCCAGCCGGGGGAAATGGTCGCCGACCAGTACGAAGTCCAGGGCTGCCTGGCCCACGGCGGGCTCGGATGGATCTACCTGGCGATCGATCGCAATGTGAGCGACCGCTGGGTGGTGCTGAAGGGGTTGCAGAATCCGCTGGACTTCGAGGCGCACGTGGTCGCCCTCGCCGAACGCCAATTCCTCTCCGAGGTCGCCTATCCCGGCATCGTCAAGATCCACAACTTCGTCAAGCATCGTTCCGGGCGTGATGTGGCCGACGGCTATATCGTCATGGAGTACGTCGGCGGCCGCTCGCTGAAGAAGATGCTGGATCTGCGTGCGCCGGAACGCATTCCGGCGTCCGAGGCGATCGCCTTCATGATGGAGATCCTGCCCGCGCTGGACTACCTGCACTCGTTCGGCCTGGCCTACAACGATCTCAAGCCGGACAACATCATGGTCAGCGAGGACGAAGTCAAGCTGATCGACCTCGGCGCGGTGGCCGCGATGGAGTCCTACGGCAGTATCTACGGCACCCCGGGCTATCAGGCGCCCGAGATCACCGACACCGGCCCGACGGTCGCATCGGACATCTACACCGTGGGGCGGACGCTGGCCGCGCTGGTGCTGGACATGCCCAAGAACGCCGACGGACACCAGCTGCCCGGCATCCCCTCCCCGGACGATCAGCCGGTGCTGCGCGACTATCCGGCGTTGCACCGGCTGCTGTGCCGTGCGACCGATCCCGATCCGCGGCGTCGCTTCCCGACCGCCTACGCGATGTACGGCCAGCTCGCAGGCGTACTGCGGATGGTGCTCGCCTACGACACCGGTAAGGAGCATCCGCAGGCATCGCTGGAATTCGGTGCGATGCGAGGGGATTTCGGTATCGAGACGTTGATCGGCCAGACCGACGGCATGACCGACGGGCGCCACCGCCTGCCCGCGCTGGACGCGCCGAGCGTCGTCGCCGCCCTGCCGGTGCCGCTGATCGACAGCGAGGACCCCAGCGCCGACCTGCTGTCCACGCTGCTGCACGGCGATCCGGGGCACGCCCTGGACGCGCTGCGCCGCACCGCCGATCGGATCGTCGCCGGGACCATCCCGGAACCGGAGACGTTCGAACTGGAGGGCACGCTCACCGCGGTGCGCGCGCACCTGGACCTGGGTGAGGTGGTGCCCGCCTGCGACCGGCTCGCCGATCTGCGGCCCGACTACGGCACCGACTGGCGCATCGAGTGGTACTCGGCCGTCGCCGCCCTGCTGGACGGGCAGTACGAGCGCGCCTACGAGTACTTCGACCTGGTGCACGGCATGCTGCCCGGCGAGATCGCCCCCGCGCTGGCGCTGGCGGCCACCGCCGAACTCACCCTCCAGCAGCTCGGGGCGGCCGCGGGCGACCATTGGCATCGGCTTGCCGAGGAGTACTACCGCACGGTGTGGCGGACCAATCACGGCGTGGTGAGCGCCGCGTTCGGCCTGGCCCGCAGACTCGCCGCCGACGGCGGCCTGCTGGAAGCCGTGGAGGTGCTGGACCAGGTGCCGCAGGCGTCGCGGTATCAGAACGTGGCGCGCATGACGGGGTGTCTGCTGCTGGTTTCGCAACCGATCCCGGAGACCACCGAGGCCGACCTGCTCGAGGCGGCGGCGCGGCTGGACGCCGCGCCGGACGAGCCGCGGGCGCTGCAGTTGCAGGTGATCGTGGTCGGCGCGGCGCTGGAGTGGGTGCGCGCGGGGGGCCAGAGCGCCACTGCGGAGGCGACCCTCCTGGGTTTCCCGTTCACCCCGCTGGGGCTGCAACGCGGGCTGGAGTCGAGCCTGCGGGCGCTGGCCCGGATCGCCCCGCACCGGCTGCACCGCTACCGCTTGGTCGACCTCGCCAACCACGTGCGGCCGAAATCGAGGTGGTGACCCGGTCTCAGGTGGTGCGCGCGGTGAGCACGAAAAGCGCTGGTGCGGTGAGAATCACCAGCAGCCACAGCCAGTTGCCCGTGGTCACCGCGAGCACCACCGAGAAGACCACGGCCGCCCCGGCGGGCACGATCAGGCGCGGCAGCGGGCCGACCGGCGTGATCTCGGCCAGCAGCGGTGTGCTGCCCGGCAGGTCGGCGAACAGTTCGGCCAGCTGACTCTTGCTGGTCGCGGCCGCGACGGCCGCGCTGAGTTCGTCGAACTCGGCCAGGGTCAGTCGGCCGGTGCCCAGGTGGTGGGTCAGCTCGCGCAGCGCGCGCTCGCGGTCGGCGAGACTGGTCGGAGTACCCGCGGATTCACCCATGCCGGAAGGATAGGCGCGGTGGCCGGACGTGGCTCCGGATGGATTTCCAGCGACGGGAAGGGCTGGCGGACGATGTTTGCTGGTTGGTCGCCAGAGATCGGTCGGTCGCCCGGCAACGGCCGCGCACCGGCGGTCGCCATGTGTTGCGATGTGGTTTCCTTGAGGTATGACTGCGGGTGTGGAGTACACGATCGACGAGCTGGCGCGGGAGGCCGGTACGACCGTGCGCAGCCTGCGCGTTTACCACGAGCGCGGGGTGCTGCCACCCCCGCAGGTCAAGGGGCGTACCGGGTTCTACGGCGCCGACCACCTCAACCGGGTGCGTACCATCAGCCGGTTGCTCGATCGCGGGATCAAGCTCAACGGCATCAAGGAATTGCTCAACGCCTGGGACCGCGGTGACGACCTGGGGGACATTCTCGGTGTAGCCGAGCCCGGCGCTACCGAGACACCCGCCGGCGACGCCGCCGACACGATCGCGGCGACCGAACTGGCCGAGCGCTATCGCGATGTGCCCAACGGTCTGGCCCGGGTCGTCGCCGCCGGCCTGTACGAGCCCGTCGACGCCGCGACCTATCGGATCGCCGACCGCCGTCTGACGCACAGCCTCGACCAGATGGCGGCCGCGGGCATCCCGGCCGACGAGGTCCTCGGCGAGCTGGAGAAGCTGCGCTCCGACGCGGAGCGGATCGCCCGACGCTACGTGGACCTGTTCCGGCGAACCGCGTGGGCATCGTTCCAGGACTCCGATCGTGGCCCGGCGCAGGTCGCCGAACTCGCGCAGCGGCTGGCGGCGACCAGGGCCGTCCCGGCGGAGACCACCGCAGATCTCGTGAACCGGCTCGTCGCACGGTATCTCGACCAGGACGCCGAGCTGGCCGAGGCGCTGCCGGAGGCCTGACCGGCCCGGCCTACCACCGGTATATTGGCCTCGTCCGGCGCGCGATCGCGGCGCCGAGCCACCGGGGTTTCCCTACCTACGTATGTCCGCGGGCAACCTACCGATGCGCCGAAACGTCGCTTTCCCCGACAATCTGAACGTCGCACAAGGGCAGGCAGATGGGTGTGGGCACATGGGAAGCGTGACACTGTGGATGCAGATGTCGCTCGACGGCTTCGTGGAAGGGCCGGATCAGGAAGTCCATTGGCCGGTGGTGGACGAGGAACTGTGCGAGTCGTTCCTGGACGAACTGCGCTCGGCCGATCTGTTCCTCTACGGCCGCAAGACCTACGAGATCATGGCGTCGTTCTGGCCGGCCGCCGACGCGGATCCGGCGATCTCGGAGTTCTACGTGGATTTCGCGCGGTGCTGGAAGCAGACGCCGAAACTGGTCTTCTCGCGCACCATGGCCGGCGCGGGCTGGAACACCCGCGTGGTCAGGGAGGACCTCGTCGCGGAGATCACGGCGCTGCGCGCGCAGCCGGGGTGCGACATGGTCCTGTTCG
The DNA here is from genome assembly GCF_052545135.1 of Nocardia aegles. Lineage (NCBI taxonomy): Bacteria > Bacillati > Actinomycetota > Actinomycetes > Mycobacteriales > Nocardiaceae > Nocardia > Nocardia aegles. The sequence continues at coordinate 53,397 of NZ_JBQWRI010000014.1, read as the reverse complement.
GGGGTCCGGAGACGGCGTCGGCGTTCATGAAGCACGACCTGATCGACGAGTACCGGTTGTTCGTGCACCCCATCCTGCTCGGTGGCGGGATTCCGCTGTTCCCGACGCCCGCGGTGGGGTCCGGGTTGCACCTGGTGGACGTGATGACCTTCGACAGCGCGGTGGTCCAGATGCACTACCAGCAGATGGCCCACGCCGGGTAGGGAGCGCGCACCGGTCGGCGGCCACACCGGCGCAACCTCTGATTGTCGAGCGCGTTGCCACGTCGTCGGCTAACTTTCGTTTCATGTCCGTGGTTCAGGCACGTGGCGACGTGCTACATGCATCCGCCAGTGAATTCATCGGCCGGGAAACGGAATTGGAGCGGCTGGGCGCGCTGCTGGACGGCGGCGCCCGCCTGATCACCCTGGTCGGCCCGGGTGGGATCGGCAAGACTCGATTAGCCGCGCAAGCGCTACGCCGCGGCGTCCACGCCCGGGGTAGGCCGGTGTACTGGGCGCGGCTGGCGGGGCTGGAGGCCGACAGCACCGCCACCGCGCAGGACGTGATGCAGTCGGCCGTGCGCGCCGACCTCGGTTCGCCGCCGACCCGCACCGCGCTGGTGCGGACCTTCACCAGCGGAGAGCGGGCCACCGAGCGCGCCGTCCTGGTACTGGACAGCTGCGAGCATCTGCTCGGCGCGGTCGCCGCGATGATCGCCGAGTTGCTGGAGGCCGTACCGGGACTCACCATCCTTGCCACCAGCCGCGAACCGATCGGCTGGGCCGACGAGTACATCGTGTCCGTGCCGCCGCTGTCGCCGCGGCAGTCGCTCGAATTGTTCCGCCGGCGCGCCGAACTCGTCGGACGGGCGATCCCGGACGAGTGCGAGGCGCTGGCCGTCGCCGCGCGGATCTGCCGCCGGGTCGACCACAACCCGCTGTTCATCCGCCTGGCCGCCGCGCGCCTGCGGCACCAGCCCCCGATGATGGTGCTGCACGAACTCACCGGCGACGCGAACGATAAACGGTTGCAGTGGACCCACGGGGCGCTGGGCGCCGAGCGGCGCCACCGCGGCGTCTACGACGTGATCGAGTGGTCGTTCGCGCTGTGCGACGCCTCCGAGCAGTTGCTGCTGGAGCGGCTGTCGGTCTTCGCCGCGGGGTACGAGACCGACGACGAGTCGCTGCGCGGGGGCATCGAGCTCGACGCGGCGATCGCCGTGTGCGCCGACGATGCCCTGCCGGCCGATGCGATCGAGCACCTGCTGGAGCGGCTCAGCGAACAGTCGCTGGTCTCGGTGCACCTCACCGCCACCACGGTCAGCTGGTATCTGGTGGGAAGCGTCCGGGTATTCGCCCGGGAGCGGCTGTGCCGCCGCGGCCGCGCCGAGCTCGACCGGCTCGCCGCGCGGCACCGTCGCTATTTCCGGGACAAGGTGGTCGCCGGACAGGCCATGTGGCTCGGCCCGCAGGATCAGGCCTGGCTGGCGTGGGCGCGCTCGGCGTGGAACGACATCGTGCTCGGCATCGAGTCGGGATTGGCGGACCCGGCGGAGGCCGTGGTCGCCCTGGAGATCGCCACCGTCCTGCTCTCGATGAAGGTGCCGTACGTCAAGTCCGGCGCGGGCGCGCTGACCCGGTTGACCGAACGCGCACTGGCGGCCGCCCGGGGCAGCGGCCTCGGCCCCTCCGGGCTCGCCGACCTGGCCACCGCTCTGCTCGGCTGGATCTCGCTGTGGCAGGGGCGGACCGATCACATCCCGCAGCTGCTCGCCGACCGCGCCGCCCCGCCATCGGGGGCGGACCCGCGATACATCGACACGGATTCCGGGCTGCCCGCGCCGGTCGAGTGGCTGTGGGGACTCGAACTGATGCTGGTGCGCGGCGACCGGCGCGCGATCTCCGTCCTCACCCGGGCCCGCCGTAAGTTCGCCGGACAGGGCGATCGCATCGGCGCCGAGCGCAGCGACGTGTTCGTGGTGTTCTGTGCCGCCCTCGTCGGAGACCGGCGGGAGGCGCTCGAGCACACCGCGCGGTTCCTCGCGCGGTCGGTGTCGTCCGGCTCGACGTTGTCGCGAGCCTGGGCCGAGATCGCGCGCGCGGTGGCGCTGGCCAAGCACGGGTCCGCCGCCGAGGCGGTGACGCTGACCCGTGGCGTGCTCACGCGGTACCGCGGCGAGCAGGATACCTGGACGGCGAGCTGGGCAGTGGGCGCGCACATCGTCGCGCTGGCCCAGGTCCTCGTCGCGGAGCGCGCCGAGGGCCGTGAGCGCGCCGCGGGCACCGACACCGCGACCGAAATCGCCTATCTGGTGGGCAGTTTCAAGACGCGGCAGCGTTCGATGGGCATCTCCGTCGACCGGGTTCCGCTGATCGCCGCCGAGATCCGCGGCGCGGCGCAGATCGCCCGCGCCGTGCTCGGCGACCGGGCCTATGCCGCCGCCGAGCGCAGCACGCGGCTGCGCCCGGAACTGGACGCGCTGCGGTGTCCCACCGCGGATCCGGGGCCGGGCTCCCGGCGGCCGGAGCGTTCGGCCGGCTCCCGGCCGGTGTCGCGGCGGCCGGCTTCGCGCTGGAACGAGCTGTCGGAAGCCGAACGCGATGTCGCCGTTTTCGCTGCGGCGGGCTGGGCCAACAGTGCCATCGCCGGGCGTCGGCGCAGCTCCATCCGCACGGTCGACGCGCAGGTCGCCGCTATCCGGCAGAAGCTCATGATCGCCTCGCGTGCCGACATCGCGGACCACATTCCCGACGAGCTCGCCGATCGGGTGCGCTACGAATCCGAGCGGCGGCCCAGCCGTCGCCGTCGCGGGGGGAGCCGAGATCGGTAGACGACCGCATCCCTGGCGCCCGGGCCGGACGCGTGCGAGCCTGTCCCCCCGGCCGCACCAATTAGGCTGCTCGAGCGGTGATTGTCCGGATCGGTAGGTGCGTCGGCATGTCGGAGGTGAACAGCGCTGGAGACAACGGCCCCGCCGCGCCTGGTGAGTTCGTGGGCAGGCATGCCGAACTGCGGCGGATACAGGCCCTGCTGAGCGCGTCCAGCGCCCGTTTGATCACCCTGGTCGGGCCGGGCGGCATCGGCAAGACGACGCTGGCCGTCGAAGCCGTGCGGCGCTATCGCGGCGCGGCGCGGCATCCGGTGTACTGGACGCGCCTGGCCCGGCTCATGCCAGGCGCGGAGACCGGGGCGGTCGCGGAGGAGGTGCTGCTGTCCGTCGCGAAGAACGGCATCGTCGGTCGTTCCGCGTGGGACGGCCTGGTGGAGATCTTCGCCGACGGACCCGCCGACGGCGCGGCGCACCGGACCGTTCTGGTGCTGGACAACTGCGAACACGTGCTGGCCGGCGTCGGCCCGCTCATCCTCGGGCTGCTACAGGCCGCCCCCGGCTTGACCATCGTCGCGACCAGCCGCGAGCCGATCGGCTGGATCGACGAGCATTTGGTGCCCGTGCCCCCGCTGTCCAGCGGGCACGCCCTCGAACTGTTCCGGCGGCGAGCCGAGCGCACCGGGCGGCCGATTCCGGAGGATCCCGGCCAGCTCGCCATCGCCACCCGAATCTGCGGGCACGTCGACAACAACCCGTTGTTCATCCGACTGGCCGCCGCCCGGCTGCGGCACCGGCCACCCGCGATCGTGTTGCGTGAGTTGTCCGGCGACACCGACGATCGCCGCCTGCAGTGGACGCACGGGGTCCGGGGCGGGGTCGGTGAACGGCACCGCAGCGTCCGTGACGTGATCGCCTGGTCCTACGGCCTGTGCACCGCGTCCGAGCAGCTGCTGCTGGACCGCCTGTCGGTATTCGCCACCGGTTGCGACGCCGAGAACGACGAGACGCCGTGCGGCGGGGCCGACCTGGACGCGATCGTGGCGGTGTGCGCGGATGCGACGCTGCCCGCGGAGCGAATCGGCGGGCTGCTCGAGCGCCTGGTCGAACGCTCGCTGCTGTCGGCCCGCATCACCGCTTCGGCGGTGCGCTACTACCTGCTGGAAAGCGTCCGGGTGTTCGTGCGCGACCGGCTGTCCGCCCGCGGCGACCACCTGGACGAGGCGCGGCTGCTCGCCCGGCATCGGCGGCATTATCGCGACCGCGTCGCCGCGGGTCCGGCCACCTGGTACGGCCCGCGGGAGCAGGAGTGGATCGCCTGGGCGCGGGCGGCATGGGACAACATCCTCATCGCGGTCGAGACCAGTCTCGCCGATCCGGAGGAGGCCGTGGTCGGGCTGGAGACCGCCGCGACGCTGATGGGGTTGCGCGTGCCGTTCATCACCGGGTCCAACCGCGCCATCACCAGCCTGACCGAACAGGCGCTGGAAGTCACCGCGCACGTCGAGCCGGCGCCGACCCCGCTGCGGATCAATGCGACCGCGCTGGTGGGATGGATCGCCATCTGGCAGGGCAGGCACGCCTACACCGCACAGCTACTGGACGAATGCGCCGCGGAGTGTCTGTCCGATGCGCGGTTGCGGCGCGGCTGGCGCGAGACGACGGCGACCGACGTCGGCCTGCCCGCAGCGGTGGAGTTCACCTGGGGGATCGAACTGCTGTTGATCCACCTCGACATCCGGGCGGTGGACGTGCTGGCCAGGGCGCGCAGGAAATTCGCCGCCCTGGGCGACCGGTCCGGACAGCAGCGCGGCGAACTGTTCGAAGCGCTCACCTACGCGAACCTGGGTGACGCGGACGTCGCGCTCGGGGCCGCGCGCGCACATCTGGACCGGGCTGTCGATTCCGACGCGGGCTGGGCGACCTGTTGGGCCGAGCTGGCCTGGATGATCGCGGTGTCCCGGCACGGCGATCCGCGGGAGGCGGTCAGGCTCGGGCAGTCCACCTTGGAGCGCCTGCTGGCCATGGGTGACACCTGGACGGCGGGCTGGGTCGCGCATTTCCTGATGATGGCGCTGACCTACCTGCTGTCCGCCCGGATCGAAGCGGGGGACACCGACAGCGCCGAAGCGATCGCCGCCGCCACCGAGGTCGCCCATGTGCAGGGCGGAATCGCGACCCTGCACCGCTGCATGGGCATCGTCGCCGACCGGGTGCCCCTGGTGGCCAAGGGCACCGCCCAGGCCGTCGCCGCCGTCACCGCGGTCATCGGCGCCGAGGCGCACGAGGCGGCCCGCCGGCGCGGCGCCCGCCTTCGTCCGGAACGCGACGAACTGCAATTGCTGCTGCTGGGCCGGTTGCCTGCCGATCGCCTGCTGCCTGCGCCGCGATCGCAGGCAAGATCGGCGGCTTCGCGTTGGAACGAGTTGACGCCCGCGGAACGTGAGGTCGCCGTGCTGGCCGCCGCGGGCTGGGCCAACAGCGCCATCGCCGCGCGCAGGGGCAGTTCGATCCGGACGGTCGATGCCCAGGTGGCGACCGTCCGCAGGAAGCTCATGGCGCTCACCAGGGCCGACATCAGCCGGCATGTACCGGATGACCTCGAGGAGCGGCTGCGGCTGGAATCGGAGCGAAGGCCCGCGCGAACGCGCCCGTAACCGCGGCGGCGGTCACGGGCGCGCCGGTAGGAAGGCCGGTCAGGTCAGGGAGCCGTCGTAGCACAGGCTCGACGACCGCGAGGAGTGCCGCGGCCCGGTGCCGGGGTCGAAGGCCCACTGGTCGATCGATCCCGCGGCCTTCCACCACACGGAGCCGCGTCCGTCCGAGACCACCTGGTAGACGTCCTCGGAACCTTCGATCAGCTGGCTTCCGACGCAGTAGTCGTTGTACTCCGTGCCGTACTGGCGGGCGCCGGGACTGAACAGGCCCGCGGGGCGGGTGTACGCGCCCGGGTTGGGCACGGTGCTGGCCTGTCGTACGGCGTTGCCGCGGTGCCAGTAGGGCGCGCCGACCGTATCGGTGCCGCAGCTGAAGCTCCAGCCGCCCGCGACGACGGTGGTGCCCTGGCCGTAGGCGCCACCGGCCCAGAGGCAGGCAGCGCCCTGAGCCTCGGCGGTGCCCGCGCCGAGGCTCAGGCCGCCCGCCGCCACCGCTGCCGCCGCCAGCAGGGTGAGCGTCCGTGCCGTGCCGCGCTTGTCGTTACACGCGGTCGTCCGGCGAAGCCCATTGATCGTAAACATATGCGTTTCTCTTTCGTGCGCTATCCCGGCCGGAGTGGATTTCCGGGATTGGTGATGCTTCAAGTGATGAGCCGCTAGGCAGCGGTACGGTCAGTCCAGGAGGACGTCACGGAAGGTTGTGGTGCGAGTGGGTGAGCCGGTCCGGCGATCACTGGCACCAGCGGGCCTGCGGGCGGCAGACGGTGTAACCGCTGCCGTCCGGACGGGCGACCCGCGACCAGCTTGGGCTGACCGAAGTGTCGCCCGTAGGGGTGTCGGCCGGTGCGGGGCGAGTCTGGCGCTGGTGGTAGTCGCGGATGGCGTCGTCGTGCTCGTCCGCGCGGAGCGGGTCGCCGTCGCGGTGGTTGTAGCCCATCGGATCGATGTGGTGCCAGCCGGTGGTGTCGCCGGTGCCGTTACGCGGGTCCGAGGGGCCCGAGCGCGGCTCGGCGCCCGCGATGCCCGCGGCGCCCGCGGCGAGCAGACCGACGATCGCGGTACCGGCGAGCAGTCGCCGTGCGGCGGAATAGGTGGTGGCGGTCATCCTGAGTCTCCGTTCGGAATTCGAGCCGTGCCCGGCGACATGGTTCGAGCGGCGGCGGTGCGGCGAACGTCGATGGTCGGGGTTGCCGCGCGAGGTGGGGGCGGGGAAGGGATCGGGGCGCGCATTCGCCGCGGACGTGTCGTCCGTGGCCGGGGTTTCCGGCGTGGCCGCTATCGCACTCACGATCGGCGGGCGGACGAGCCAGGTCTGCGTCCGTCGCTGGTGCGGCGTGATGCCGGTCATCGTTCGGGTCCGTTCATCTCGCCACCTCGGGATCGGAGATCGGTCCGGTGTGGTCCGACCGGCCGTCCCCTATTTATCGTGCCGTTGGATAACGTTACATTAATCGACGGGTCGATATTTTGTCGAGTGCTTTCTCGGGAATGGGAAGGTCGCGGGGTTTCCCGCGCGGGTCGGCGTCGCGACCAGTGGTGATGTCCTGCGGTCGATCGCACTTGCCGCCGCCCGAATGCGGGCCTCGCGGAAGCTCCGCTGTGCGTGGATCGAGCCACGTCCTATGTGGCCGACCCGCGTGTCGGCACCTTCCTCGACGCGCTGCCCGAATGGCAGCGGGCGATCTGCCGCGAAGTGCGAGAATTGGCGTACCAGGCGGATCCGGAGGTCGGTACTCGCGCGGCCGGATCGACTTTCGAAACGTCGCGGGAACGTCGCGGTGACAGCGTGGAGAGGATCGAACGCACCACCCAGCCCCCTATTTCGTGCTCGGCGGCAACATCTGCGCGCTGCTGTCCGCCAAGTCGCACGTCAATGCGTTCCTGGACGACGGGGCATCGTGCCGGACCCGGATGACATCATCAGTGCCGGGCACGACAAACAGACCGCGCGAACGGTGTCGGTGCGGGCGGGCGAGTCCGTGCCCGCCGCGCCGCTGCCGGCGATGTTTCCGGCAGATCATCGCGGACACCGGGCGGTGGCCGGCGCCAGGTGACGCGGGGGGGGGCTGACCGCGCGGGTTCAAGCGCGCTGGTAGGGCCAGCTCCAGTCGGCGACCTCAGGGATGTCCTCGCCGTGTTCCCGGGTCCACGCGCGGGCCGTCCACCGCGCGTCGACCATCTCCTGCCGCAGTCCCGCGGCCCGCTCGCGCAGGCTCGGCACCCGATCGATCACGTCCATCACCAGGTGATAGCGGTCCAGGTCGTTGAGCATCACCATGTCGAACGGCGTGGTCGTGGTGCCCTGCTCCCGGTAACCGCGGACGTGCAGTTCGCCGTGGTTGGTGCGCCGGTAGGTCAGCCGGTGGATCAGCCACGGATAGCCGTGGAAGGCGAAGATCACCGGCCGGTCCCGGGTGAACAGGGTGTCGAACTCGCTGTCGGGCAGGCCGTGCGGATGCTCCTCCTGCGGCTGCAACCTCATCAGGTCGACCACGTTCACGACCCGGACCCGCAGGTCGGGCAGACGCTCGCGCAGGATCGCGGCCGCGGCCAGGGTCTCCAGCGTCGGTACGTCGCCCGCGCAGGCGAGTACCACGTCCGGCATGGTGCCCACCTCGTCGCCGTTGCCGGCCCACGGCCAGATGCCGATTCCGCGCGCGCAGTGCTCGGCGGCCTCGGTCACCGACAACCAGTCGGCCTGTGGCTGCTTGCCCGCGACCACCACGTTGACGTAATGGCGTGAGCGCAGACAGTGGTCGTAGGTGGACAGCAACGTGTTGGCGTCCGGCGGCAGATACACCCGCACGATCGAGGCCTTCTTGTTCAGCACCACGTCCAGGAACCCGGGGTCCTGGTGGGTGAAGCCGTTGTGGTCCTGGCGCCACACGTGTGAGGACAGCAGGTAGTTCAGGCTGGGGATCGGACGCCGCCACGGCACTGCGGAACTGGCGTCGAGCCATTTGGCGTGCTGATTGAACATCGCGTCCACAATGTGGATGAACGCCTCGTAGCAGGTGAACACGCCGTGCCTGCCGGTCAGCAGATAGCCCTCCAGCAGTCCCTGGCACATGTGTTCGGACAGCACCTCGATCACCCGGCCGCTGCGGTCCAGTTTCTGGTCGCGGCGGTCGATCTCCGCCTGCCAGTTGCGGCCGGTGACCTCCAGAATGTCCTGCAAGCGGTTGCTGGCGAGTTCGTCCGGCGCGAACGTGAGGAAGTTGTCCGGGTTGCGCCTGGTGACCTCGCGCAGCCAGCCACCGAGCACCCGGGTGGCCTCGTGCCGGGTCGCGCCCGGCGCGGGGACCTCGACGCCGAAGTCGCGCCAGTCCGGCAGGCGCAGATCGCGCAGCAGCGTACCGCCGTTGGCGACCGGGTTGGCGCTCATCCGCCGATCGCCGGCGGGGACCTGAGCGGTCAGCTCCGGCACCGGCGTGCCGCTGTCGTCGAACAGTTCCTCCGGCCGGTAGGACCGCAGCCACTGCTCCAGCACCGCGCGGTGGTCCGCATCCGTGCGCGCACCGGGCAACGGCACCTGATGCGCGCGGAAGGTGCCCTCCACCTGGTCGCCGTCCACCATCGGCGGACAGGTCCACCCCTTGGGTGTGCGCAGCACGATCATCGGCCAGCTGGGCCGTGCCCCATCGGTGCCGTCGCGTGCGGCGCGCTGGATCCGGCCGATACGCTCCATACTCGTATCCACCGCCGCGGCCATCGCCTGGTGGACGGCCGCGGGATCGGTGCCCGCGACGACGGTCGGCTCGTAGCCGTATCCGCGCAGCAGCGACAGCAGTTCCGGTTCCGGGATGCGCGCCAGGATGGTCGGATTGGCGATCTTGTACTCGTTCAGCGCCAGGATCGGCAGCACCGCGCCGTCGCGCGCCGGATTGAGGAACTTGTTCGCATGCCAGCTCGTGGCCAGCGGCCCGGTTTCCGCCTCGCCGTCGCCGACCACGCAGAACACGGTGAGATCGGGATTGTCCAAGGCGGCGCCGAACGCGTGCAGCAGCGAATAACCGAGTTCGCCGCCCTCGTGGAAGGAACCGGGCGTCTCCGGTGCGCAGTGACTCGGCACCCCGCCGGGAAAGGAGAACTGGCGAAACAGCGCACCCATGCCCGCGGCGTCCTGCGAGATATGGCTGTAGACCTCGGAGTAGGTACCCTCCAGCCAGCCGCACGCGTTCGGGCCGGGACCGCCGTGCCCGGGGCCTGCGACGAAGACGGCGTTCAGGCCGCGTTGCCGGATCGCGCGATTGGCGTGTACCCAGACGAGATTCAGGCCGGGCACGGTGCCGAAATGGCCGAGCAGCCTGGGTTTGATGTGCTCGGCGCGCAGCGGTTCGCGCAGCAGGGGATTCGCCGTCAGATAGATCTGGCCGACCGCGAGATAGTTCGCCGCCCGCCACCACGCGTCGATCGACGCCAGCTCGTCGCTCCCCAGTGGTCCCGGCACGTCCGCCAGCCGGTAGGGACGCGGTGCGACGGTCCGGCCGCCGGTGCTGTCGACATTGTCCGCCGAAGTATCGCCACCCGCACTTGCCATATGGGTCATGTGCCGACTCTCCTCACGCTGGGGCATCGGGGACGGCGCAACGGTCTGCCGCGGCGTCCCGGTACTGTGCTGGTTGCCGACCGGAATCGACAACGCCGGATGGAGAATTCACCGCCAGCCTAGCGGCAGCGGCGCTGCGCGGCGGCTCGAGCGTGTCGCGGGAAGCTCGTCGCACCCGGCGCCCGTTCGTGGTCTAGGGTCCGCGGCATGCACATTCTCGGAAGGATCATCGGTATCGGCGCCCTCGCCGCGACGACCATCGCGCTGGCGGCTTGCGGCTCGGACGACGAGTCCGCGACGGCGGTGTCCACGACGCGGACCACCGTGGCAGCCGGGCCTTCCGCGCAGCACCCGGCCACGCCGAGCAAGGGCCGCGAGTGCACGGCCGACGACATTCGCGTCACCGGTGATTTCGGCGCCGCGCCGACGATCACCATCCCGGACAACTGCGACCCGCCCAAGCAACTGATCGTCAAGGATCTGAAGGAGGGCAGCGGGCCCGGCGCGGCGCCCGGTCAGCAGCTGACCATGAACTACGCGCTGGTGACCTGGTCGGACCGGAAGACGCTGGACAGCTCTTTCCAGCGGGGCAAGCCGTTCCAGCTCACCCTCGGCGCGGGCCAGGTCATCCCCGGCTGGGACGAGGGACTGGTCGGCGTCAAGGAGGGCACGCGCCGGTTGTTGATCGTGCCGCCGGAGCTGGGCTACGGCGCGGGCGGGCGTGGCATCGCCCCGTACGAGACGCTGGTCTTCGTCACCGATGCGGTCTCGGTGGGGAAGTAGCCCGCCGTTCGCGGCCCGTGCCGGGCACCGCCGGATGCAGGCCCGCTCGGCCGGTCAACTAACCTGGTCGGGATGCGTGGCGTACGCCGCACCCCTCGTCGTCTCGGCCGAGGCCGGGACTCCGGTTCGGACCGGTGCCGGTGGGGAGTACGGCAGCCGGCGTAGGGGTGCCTCGCCCGCTGTTCCGATCCCGGAATGCCGGGGGCGGTGCACCACACAACGAACGTCAACCAGTACGAACAACGAACAAGGAGCATGTCCGTGAAGAGCACCGTCGAGCAGCTGAGCCCGACCCGGGTCCGGATCAACGTCGAGGTGCCCTTCGAGGAGTTGAAGCCGGATTTCGATCGCGCGTACAAGGCACTGGCCAAGCAGGTCCGTATCCCCGGCTTCCGTCCCGGTAAGGCGCCCGCGAAGCTGCTCGAAGCCCGCCTCGGCCGTGGCGCGATCCTGGAGCAGGTCGTCAACGACGCGCTGCCCGGTCGCTACAGCGAGGCGGTCACCACCTCCGAGGTGAAGGTCATCGGCCAGCCCGAGATCGAGATCACCAAGATCGAGGACGGCCAGGAGCTGGCCTTCACCGCCGAGGTCGACGTGCGTCCGGAGATCACGCTGCCGGATTACGCGAGCATCGCGGTCACCGTCGACGCGGTCACCGTCGGCGACGAGGACATCGAGGAGCAGTTGCAGTCGCTGCGCCAGCGCTTCGGCACCCTGACCGGGGTGGAGCGTCCGGTCCAGGACGGCGACTTCGTCTCCATCGATCTCTCGGCGACCGTGGACGGCCAGGAGGTTCCCGAGGCCGCCACCACCGGTCTGTCCCACGAGGTCGGCTCCGGTCAGCTCATCGAGGGCCTGGACGAGGCGCTGGTCGGATTGTCGGCGGGCGAGTCGAAGGAGTTCACCTCGACGCTGGTCGCGGGCGAGCACGCGGGCAAGGAGGCGGTCATCACCGTGACGGTGCAGAGCGTCAAGGAGCGTGAGCTGCCCGAGGCCGACGACGAGTTCGCCCAGCTGGCCAGCGAATTCGACACGCTGGAGGAGCTGAAGGACGATCTGCGCGGCCGCGTCGAGCGGGTCAAGAAGGTGCAGCAGGCCGGCGAGATCCGCGACAAGGTGCTGGACACCCTGCTCGAGCAGGTCGAGGTGCCGCTGCCGGAGGCTGTGGTGAAGGCCGAGATCGACGCGGTGACCCACGACGCGGTGCACGGCTTCGATCACGACGAGGACAAGTTCGCCGAGGCGCTCGAGGCGCAGGGCAGCACCCGCGAGGAGTTCGACGCCGACACCAAGCAGGCCGCCGAGAAGTCGGTCAAGACCCAGCTGCTGCTGGACGCGATCGCCGAGGCGGAGGGCACCCAGGTCGGCCAGGATGAGCTCACCGAGCGGATCCTGTTCCAGTCGCAGCGCTACGGTCTGTCGCCGGAGCAGTTCATCCAGCAGGTGCAGCAGGCGGGCCAGCTCGGCGCGATCTTCGCGGACGTGCGGCGCGGCAAGGCGCTGGCGGGCGTGGTCGGCCAAGTGACCGTCACCGACTCCGCGGGCAACTCGGTGGACACCGCCGAAATGTTCGGCGCTCCGGCCGATTCCGCCGACGAGGAGACGGCCGCTGAAACGGCCCCGGCGGACGCCGAATAATTCCATGGAGTGTCGGCGTGATCGACGCCCGCGAGGTGCGCTGATTGCGCTGTGAGCGAAGAAAGGGCGGTACCGGGAGTTCGGTGCCGCCCTGCTTCGTTAATGTTTGTGACGGCAAGTTGGATAGCCATGTCCGAGCGGGTGCGGCCTATCCAACCAGTGATGGCAGTGATGGCTATGTGGCAATCCGCAACGAGCCGGCGAGAGAAGGCAGGTATCCGTGACAATCAACCAGGCAGGGGTCATGACAACCGCGACTGCTGGTCTCAACCTCAGTGATTCGGTGTACGAGCGCCTGCTGCGTGCGCGCATCATCTTCCTCGGCACCCAGGTCGACGACGACATCGCGAACAAGTTGTGCGCGCAGCTGCTGTTGCTGTCGGCCGAGGATCCCACCCAGGACATCGCGCTCTATATCAACTCGCCGGGCGGTTCGGTGACCGCCGGTATGGCCATCTACGACACGATGCAGCTCGTCGAGTGCGACATCGCCACCTACGGCATGGGCCTGGCCGCGTCGATGGGGCAGTTCCTGCTCACCGCGGGCACCAAGGGCAAGCGCTACGCGCTGCCGCACGCGCGCATCATGATGCACCAGCCCTCCGCGGGGATCGGCGGCTCCGCGGCCGACATCGCGATCATGGCCGAGCAGTTCGCGCACACCAAGCGTGAGCTGAACGAGCTCCAGGCGCTGCACACCGGCAAGTCGGTCGAGCAGGTCACCGCCGACGCCGACCGCGACCGCTGGTTCACCGCGGCCGAAGCCCTGGAGTACGGCTTCATCGACCGCGTGATCAGCCACGCGAATCAGGCCAACGGCGCCTAGAAGTAACGCACCGGATCACCCACAGGCCCCCGGACACCTCGAACGTCCGGCCGCCGCACCGACTTTGGAGACGAAGATGGCCAATTCGATCGACCCGCGCGCCGGCCTGTCCGGCATGGCGCCGCAGAGCCCGCAGGCTCGCTACATCCTGCCGTCGTTCATCGAGCACTCGAGCTTCGGCGTCAAGGAGTCCAACCCGTACAACAAGCTGTTCGAGGAGCGCATCATCTTCCTCGGCGTGCAGGTGGACGACGCCTCGGCGAACGACATCATGGCGCAGCTGCTGGTGCTGGAGTCGTTGGACCCCGACCGCGACATCACCATGTACATCAACTCGCCGGGTGGCTCGTTCACCTCGCTGATGGCCATCTACGACACCATGCAGTACGTGCGCGCCGACGTCGCCACGGTCTGCCTGGGCCAGGCCGCCTCGGCCGCCGCCGTACTGCTGGCCGCGGGCACCCCCGGCAAGCGCGCCTGCCTGCCCAACGCCCGCGTGCTGATCCACCAGCCCTCGCTGGAGGGTGGCATCCAGGGCCAGGTGTCGGATCTGGAGATCCAGGCCGCCGAGATCGAGCGCATGCGCCGTCTGATGGAGACCACGCTCGCGCGGCACACCGGCAAGGACGCCGACACCATCCGCAAGGACACCGACCGCGACAAGATCCTGACGGCCGAGGAGGCCAAGGAGTACGGGATCATCGACACGGTGTTCGACTACCGGAAACTCAGCGCGCAGAAATAAGGCGCGAATCGTCGTTTCCGGCCGAGCCGACGACGACGGGGCGACGTGCCGAACCCGGCGGCCGTTCGCTCGAAAGCGCTTTAGGACAGGGAATTCCGGCCGGGAAGTACGCAATGGGCCATACCGCCCGGCCGGACCGCCCGCGCACCGCCGTGGTTCGAGATGTGTTCGAACCGACGGGGCGGCGCGCCGGGCGGTGCGGAGGTGTCGAATGCCGGTCCGGCGGCCGCCCGGGCTTTCGGCGTCGTGACGACTCGCACAACCCGCGCGAGAAACATGCGCGAGTTGTCGACCTCCGTCCCGAACACCGGGTACGGTCAACCTAGGGACCTTTGCTCCCGGTTGACGGCACTGCCCACCGGCCACGAAATCAGCCGATGTGTGTGCGGCTGCGAAAGTGGTGGACAGCTGGCAACCTGGACGGACGGTTGCACGCGGACAAGGAAGTAGGGACCCACGAGATGGCGCGCATCGGAGATGGCGGCGATCTGCTGAAGTGCTCGTTCTGCGGAAAGAGCCAGAAGCAGGTCAAGAAGCTCATTGCGGGACCAGGGGTGTACATCTGCGACGAGTGCATCGATCTCTGCAACGAGATCATCGAGGAGGAACTCGCCGAGTCCAGCGAGGTCAAGCTCGATGAGCTGCCCAAGCCCGCCGAGATCCGGGATTTCCTGGAGAACTACGTCATCGGCCAGGACACCGCCAAGCGCACGCTGGCGGTGGCCGTCTACAACCACTACAAGCGCATCCAGGCCGGTGACAAGGCGCGCGACAGCCGCGGCGAGACCGTCGAGCTGGCCAAGTCCAACATCCTCATGCTGGGTCCCACCGGCTGCGGCAAGACCTACCTGGCCCAGACCTTGGCGAAGATGCTGAACGTTCCGTTCGCCATCGCCGACGCCACCGCGCTGACCGAGGCCGGATATGTCGGCGAGGACGTCGAGAACATCCTGCTGAAACTGATCCAGGCCGCCGACTACGACGTCAAGCGCGCCGAGACCGGCATCATCTACATCGACGAGGTCGACAAGATCGCCCGCAAGAGCGAGAACCCGTCGATCACCCGGGACGTGTCGGGTGAGGGCGTGCAGCAGGCCCTGCTGAAGATCCTGGAGGGCACCCAGGCGAGCGTGCCGCCGCAGGGCGGCCGCAAGCACCCGCACCAGGAGTTCATCCAGATCGACACCACCAATGTGCTGTTCATCGTGGCGGGCGCCTTCGCAGGTCTGGAAAAGATCATTTCCGACCGCACCGGCCACCGCGGCATCGGTTTCGGCGCCGAGGTGCGGTCCAAAGCCGAGATCGACACCACCGATCACTTCGCGGAGGTCATGCCGGAGGATCTGATCAAGTTCGGCTTGATCCCCGAGTTCATCGGCCGCCTGCCCGTGGTCGCCTCGGTGACCAACCTGGACAAGGAATCGCTGGTCAAGATTCTCTCCGAACCGAAGAACGCGCTGGTCAAGCAGTATGTCCGGCTGTTCGAGATGGACGGGGTCGATCTCGAGTTCACCGACGACGCGCTGGAGGCGGTCGCCGACCAGGCGATTCTGCGCGGCACCGGCGCGCGTGGCCTGCGGGCGATCATGGAAGAAGTCCTGCAGCCCGCGATGTACGACATTCCCAGCCGCGACGACGTCGCCAAGGTGGTCGTCGACGCGGACACGGTCAACGACAACGTCCTGCCCACCATCGTGCCGCGCAAGGCGCAGCGGACCGAGCGCCGGGAGAAGTCGGCGTAATTCGGGTGTGGCGACTCGTCGCCTGGGGTATTTCTTCGTGAGGGTTGAGTAAACAGCCTAGTTCCGGCGTTTCTTCGGGTTTCTTCGGAGCGCATCATCATCCGCGAGCAAGCCCGTTTCCGGGCATTGCTCGCGAGCGACTGGACCGAGGTCCTCATGTCGGCAGGCTTGGCCAACCCCACGTACGTTCTCCCCGCTGCTCGCAATGCCGATCACCCCGCCGAGCGGCTCAAAATCTCCGTCACCGTTCCGAGCGACTCGGTCACGCTGTGCGCGCTCGCGGGCGAGGTCGATCACTACACGGCCGAAGTGTTTCGCCGCAGGCTGATCGGCTCGCTGGGCACGGCGGCGCCCTTGACGGTCGTCGATCTGTCCAAGGTCACGTTCTTCGGTGCTGCCGGGTTGCAGATCCTGGTCGACGCGCGGTCCATACTGACTCAGACCGGCCGCAGGATGCGCCTGGTCACCGGGCCGCGGTGTGTGGACCGGCTGCTACAGCTGGCCGGGGATCGGGCGCGCTTCGAGACCGTGTCGAGTCTCGCCGACGCCGTGCTCGACGCGGCCTGACGGGCCCCGGGTCGATACCATCGGGAGCATGTTCGCCAACCAGCGCTTGGAGCGCAAGGTCGACGCCCTGCATGCCAAGCTCGATCTGATCATGACCCATTTGGGCATCGAGGCGCCGGCCTCGGCCGCACCGCCGCGAGCCGTGCCGTCGGTTCCGCGCGGTGACGGAATGGCCGAGATCGACGCACTGCTGATGCAAGGCAAGAAGATTCACGCGATCAAGCGGTATCGCGAACTCACCGGGTGCGGGCTCCGCGAGGCCAAGGACGCGGTCGAACGCCGGTACCCGTACTGACCACCGGGGCGTGTGGGCACAAGGCTCGGCTCGACAGCTCTGGTGCTGCCGCTGTCGACAGCCCTAGCTGTGTGCGCCCTGAACCACGGGGATGTGCAGATCCATCGGGAAGTCGGCGTCCGCGCTGGACCGGCTGTCCGCCGCCGAGCGTTCCGGCACAGGGTCGTGCCCGGTCGGGTCGGGCAGGCTGCGTACCTGTTCGGTGGCGTAGCCGATCGCGCGTCCGTATCGCGCGCTAGCGGCGTCGTGGATGAGCAGGGCGACGCCGATCATCACCGGTGCGACCCCGTGCACGGCGGCGTCGAACCACCGCCCGGCGCTCACGTACGGGTAGGTGTTCAGTCCCACGGTGAGCGCGAGCAAGGCCATTTCGGCCGCCGCCACTTGGCTGCGGTTGTCCAGCACGCCCCACTCGGTGACCTTGTTCGTGCCGATCATGATGATGATCAGCGACACACTGATCATCGCCTCGAGCAGGTAGCTGAACCAGTACAGCGGGTCGTCCGGTCCGCCCGGCGCGATGTTGTGCTGGACGTTGACCGCCGACCACAGCATTCCGGCGGCGACGACGCCGGCCAGCGCGCCGAGCGACCAGGAACGGTGCCGGTACAGCGACGCCAGCCTGGCGTGCGGGCTGGACGCGCGCCGCTGCGCGGCAATCGCCTTGCGCGCCAGCAGCAGGTCCCTGATCTCGGCCTTCTCGATCGCCTCCGCGGTGTGCCGCGCCCGGTCGGAGGCCGCGGCGTTCGCCTCGGCATGCTTCCAGCGCTGTTCGCGGTCCTGGGTCCGAATCCGTTCGGCCAGTTCGCGTTCGGCGAACAGTTCCTCTTCCGACAGGGCGCCGGTCAGCGCCGGGTCGAACTGGTAGGCGAGGCGGCCGCGGGCCTTCTCGACTCGTCTGGCCAGCCGGGCGACGTCGTCGTCCGGGGTCTGTTCGTCGAGCATGCGGCTCCAAACGGTCGGGCGGAGGGGAACTCGAGAAACCGAAGACGCCGACACGGCCTACCCCGCACCGAAACTCGCGAAGGTAGCTCGCCGGCCGCGGCACGGCCAGGCGACGTCAACACTCCTTATTCTTAGTGCATTCCGGGCCGTAGCGACAGCCCTGGGTGAACGCGGCGCTGATCTGCCAGGTCGGCCCGGACTATTTCCGCAGCGCCGCGGCCATTTTCACGCCCAGGGCACCCGGCACGAATCGGTGCTGAAACCCTGCGCGGTGATGCCCAGCGCCGAATTGAACCGGGACCGTGAATTTTCCAGCGCGATCTGGTAGCTGAGTTCCACCACGCCCGCTCGGCCGAAGCGGCGCTCCAGGTCGGCGACCTGTTCGTCGGTGACCGTGGTGGGCGTGGCGGTCATCGCGTCGGCGTAGGCGATGGCGGCGCGCTCGTCGTCGGAGTACAGCGGCGAGGTCGCGTAGTCGGCGATGTGTTCCAGCCGTGCCACGTCCAGCTCGCCCAGGCGCATGAGCATGGTGCCGAAGTCGACGCACCAGGAACAGCCGATCGTCCACGCCGTGCGATAGACCGCGATGTCGCGGATGACAGCGGGCAGGGTGGTGCTCGCCTTGCCGGCCATGGTCTCGTGGACCACGCTGGCCCGCAGCAGTTTCGGATGGTTGGCGGTGACGGCGAAGGGCTCCGGCACTTCGCGGAAGCGGCGCTTGGCCAGCCGGTACAGCAGTTTGGTCATCGGCCCCGCCTGCTGCGGGGTGACGGCGGCGATACGGGTGGCGCCCATGTCGATCTCCTTCGATCAGCGGATGTGGTTCCTACTTCTCGGACGAGAGACCGTGCCGGGATGTGATGCGGCCGCGATGTGACGTAGCGCACCCGGCCGCCGCGCGCTCGACCCCGTATATCGTCCTGGCTCCAGTAAGCGCGCATACCGGTGATCCGGCCATCCTCGTCGCACTCCATCACGTCCGGATGATGGCCATCGTGTCTCCCCGGAAGCGAAACATGTTCTAATTTTTAGCCTAGCGCGTTCGCGTGCGCGATTCGATCTCTCCGCGTCGTCCAGCACGGCTATCCGCACTCCGGTGGCGAGCGGTGCGCCGGCCGACCTGCCGAACAGTATGCGAAAAGCGGCGCTGAAGTGCGAAGAGTTGGCGAATTCGCGTCGGCCGACGCGGCGGTGAGGTTCGCACCCGCGGCGATCGCGCGGGCCGACGCCGAGCCTCCTGGCCCATAGCCGATACCGCCGGAACGAGGTCTCCGCCTGGGCGGCGATCTGGTGGCCTGGTTTCGGCCGAGCGCGACATGATCGCCTGCCCCGCCCACCGCCGCAGAATCGCGGACGCAGGCGTTTCCCGCGGACGTCCCCATGTCGTCATGCTGTCACGGGCCGCGCGAACCGCGATATTTTCTGTTGTCGGGGGTGAAGGCTGCGCCCGGTGTAAACCGAGCGGGCCCGGGGGATCGCCGTTGATCCCCCTGGTTCGCCGTTGAACCAGACCCGCGCCCAGTATTTGTTGATTCTGTCGGAAAAGACGCGTCCCGCGTTACCTCGTGGCGACGGCCGCTGAACACCTCCAGGACGTGATGGTCCTTTCGTCCATTTCGCCCGTCAGACGTCGGGCGCGCACCTGTTCCGACGGCGGGGACCGGGGAAATTCATCGCCATTTCCGCTGTTCGCGCCCGGTGTGTCGACCTTGCGCGCCCGGTGCCGTGCTGTTTACTCGGTCCGGTCAACCAGATGTTCGAGTGACGAGTGGAAGCGGAGGAGACATGGCACTGCCTACCATGACCGCAGAGCAGCGCACCGAGGCCTTGGCCAAGGCGGCCGCGGTCCGCAAGGCACGCTCCGAACTGATCGGCAAGGTGAAGGCGGGCAAGGTTTCGGTCGCGGATCTGCTGAAGAAGGCGGACTCCGACGAGCTGGTCAAGAAGACCAAGGTGGCCGCGGTGATCAAGGCGCTGCCCGGTGTCGGGCCGGTGAAGGCGGCGAAGCTGATGGACCAGGCGGAGATCCCGGAGGATCGCCGGATCGGCGGGCTCGGTGCGCGTCAGCGCGCGGCACTGCTCGAAGCGTTGAAGGACTGACGGGCGGGGAATTCGGAAGACGCGGCGTCAGCCGCGTATCCACCGGATCACGCCCGTGGTGATCCCCCACGGGCGTCCCGGACTCGACTGCCGGGTTCGCCGATCAGTGCCACGCGAGCGGACGTCGGCGCGGGGAAATATAGCGCCGCCGGTCGCGGATCCGACAGCGGCAACTCCGCCGCGCGGCGGCAGGAACAGGCAGATCGCTCCGCCGATACGAGCAGAATGCCGCGATCGGACCGGGCTGAAACTCCCCGGCACCCCGCTCGGTCGGCTTGTGCAGAACGTAGTACCGAAAATGCGACGCATCGAAGGCGAGCCGGCCGACGCCCGCGATCCGGGCGACCGAGGTTCGGTTCATCGCAGGCGCAACGATCGTCATCGCCGTCAGCGCCAGGAAGACCGCATCGGCTGCTGCGTCTCTCGCCGAATCCGCCCCGCGCAGTCACGGTAGAACGGCGTCCGGCGCGGGCTGAGTCAGGCCAACAACGAATCGGCGCCGTGCTCGGTGCGAATCCGCTCCGGGACGGTGTAGACGTTCATGGTGTCGCCGCGCAGGAAGCCGACCAGACTGAGTCCGGCGTCGGCGGCGAGGTCGACCGCCAGCGAACTCGGCGCGGAGACCGCGCCGAGCAGCGGGATCCCGGCCATGACGGCCTTCTGCACCAGTTCGAACGAGGCGCGCCCGCTGACGATCAGCACCAGCTCATGGGCGGGTACTCGGGATTCACGCAGTGCCCAGCCGATCACCTTGTCCACCGCGTTGTGCCTGCCGATGTCCTCACGCACCGCCAATGCTTCCCCGTCAGCGGTGAACAGGCCCGCGGCATGCAAGCCGCCGGTGGCTTCGAACACCGATTGGCGGTCACGCAGCATACCGGGCATCGCGGCCAGTACCCGGGCCTCCACCACCGGGCCGCCGGTAGTCAGCGGGAACCGCGTCCGGGTACGAACTTCGTCCAGGGCGGTCTTTCCGCACAGTCCGCAGGCTCCGGTGGTGAGGAAGGAACGGGTCGGCACCGCGACGGGGGTGCGCAGGGTGATGTCGAGGACGTTGTAGGTGTTGCGGCCCTGGTCGTCGGTGCCCGCGCAGTAGCGGGCCGCCACGATATCCTCGGCGGAGCGGATGATGTCTTCGCTCAGCAGGAATCCGTGCACCAGGTCGATGTCGTTGCCGGGGGTGCGCATGGTGACCGTCAGCGATTGCCCGCCGATGCGGATCTCGAGTGGTTCTTCGACCGCCAGGGTGTCCGGACGTTGGATCTCCCCGCTGGGTGAGATCCGCCGCATCCGGCGACGGGCGGTGACGCGGCTCATGCGGTGGTCCCTTCGGCACGAGCGGCGCCCTGTCTGCCGGCCGTGTCGCTCGTGCGGTGGATCTCGGCGGCAGCAGCGAGGCCGTGCGTGGCCCCGCTGCGCCGCCGCCGGGCTGGCCGGTTCATGCTGTGCCGGCCTCGAACCGGACGGTGACCGCCTTGGATACCGGAGTATTCGACCGCTCGGCGACGTGGTCCAGCGGCACCAGGGGATTGGTTTCGGGATAGTAGGCCGCGGCATTGCCGCGTGGTGTGGGGTAGGAGACCAGGCGGAAGCCTTGGACGCGGCGTTCGGTGCCATCGGTCCACTCGGAGACGATGTCGACCAGATCGCCGTCGCGGAAACCGAACGCGGTGATGTCCTCGGGGTGGACCAACACCACTTTGCGGCCGTTGTGGATGCCGCGGTAGCGATCGTCCAAGCCGTAGATGGTGGTGTTGTACTGGTCGTGACTGCGCAGGGTTTGCAGGATCAGTCTGCCTTCGGGGACCGGCAGCCAGGTCAGCTCGTTGACGGCGAAGTTGGCCTTGCCGGTGGCGGTGTGGAATTCGCGGGCGTCACGTGGGGGATGTGGCAGCTGGAAACCGTTGCGCCCGCGGACTTTCGCGTTGTAATCGGCGCAACCGGGCACGACGCGGGCGATGGCGTCACGGATGCTGTCGTAGTCGCGGGCGAAGCGCGCCCAGGGCACCGGATGGTCGGGGCCGAACAGTGCCTGGGCGAGGTCGCACACAATGGCGACTTCACTGCGCAAGTGGTCGCTGACCGGCTTCAACCGGCCGGTGGACAGGTGCACCATCGACATCGAGTCCTCCACCGAGACCTGATTCTTGGTGCCGTCCGGGGCGAGGTCGAGATCGGTGCGCCCGAGTGTGGGCAGGATGAGCGCGGTGCGGCCGTGCACGATGTGGCTGCGGTTGAGTTTGGTGGAGACCTGCACGGTGAGCGCGCAGTCGCGCAGCGCGGCCTCGGTCACGGTTGTGTCGGGGGTGGCGGAGACGAAGTTGCCGCCCATGCCGATGAACACCTTCGCCCGTCCGTCGCGCATGGCGCGGATCGCGGCGACCGTGTCGAAGCCGTGTTCGCGCGGGCTGGTGATGCCGAACTCGCGATCGAGAGCGTCGAGGAAGTCGTCGGGCATCTTCTCCCAGATGCCCATGGTGCGGTCGCCCTGCACATTCGAGTGGCCGCGCACTGGGCACACGCCCGCGCCCGGCTTGCCGATCATGCCGCGCAACAGCAGTACGTTGGTGGCCTCCTCGATGGTGGCCACGGCGTGGGCCTGCTGGGTCAGGCCCATTGCCCAGCACAGGATGATATTGCGCGAGCGGGCGAACAACTCGGCGGTGTGCTCGAGCTCGGTCCTGGTGAGGCCCGTCGCTTCCAGTACGGTATCGAAATCCACCGCACGGACGTGCTTTTCGTACGCGGCGTAGCCCGCGCAGTGGGCGTCGACGAACGCCCGGTCGACCACCGTGCCCGGCGCGCGATCCTCCGCTTCCAGCAGCAGCCGGCCCAGCGCCTGGAACAGCGCCAGGTCACCGCCGAGGCGGATCTGCAGGAAGTCGTCCGCGATCGGCACACCGGTGGTGAAGCCCTTGATCGTCTGCGGGTCCCGGAATCCCAGCAGGCCGGTCTCCGGCAGCGGATTCACCGCCACGATCCTGGCTCCCTCGGCCTTCGCGGCGGCCAGCGCACTGAGCATCCGGGGATGGTTGGTGCCCGGATTCTGCCCCGCGACGACGATCAGGTCGGCCTTGGCGAAGTCATCGATGGTGACCGAGCCCTTGCCGATTCCGATCGAATTCGACAGCGCCGTTCCCGAGGACTCGTGGCACATATTGGAGCAGTCGGGCAGGTTGTTGGTGCCGAAGCTGCGCACCAGCAACTGATAGAGGAACGCGGTCTCGTTGCTGGTGCGGCCGGAGGTGTAGAACAGCGCCTCGTCGGGCGAGGTCAGCCCGCGTAGCGTGTCGGCAATCACACGGTAGGCGTCGTCCCAGGCGATCGGGCGGTAGTGGGTGTCGCCGGGACGCAGCACCATCGGGTGGGTGAGCCTGCCCTGCCTGCCCAGCCAATAGCCGGACTTCTCGCTCAGCTCGGCAAGCGAGTGCGTGGCGAAGAACTCGGGAGTCACCGTGCGCAGCGTGGCTTCCTCGGCGACCGCCTTCGCGCCGTTCTCGCAGAACTCGGCGGGCCTGCGATGGCCGCTCGGCTCCGGCCACGCACAGCCGGGGCAGTCGAAACCGTGCACCTGGTTGACCCGGGCCAAGCTGCGGGCGGTGCGGACGACGCCCATCTCCTCGATCGAGCGTTTCAACGCCACCGCCACGGCGGTGACGCCCGCGGCCTGCTCTTCGGGCGGGGTCACGGTCAGCTCGGACTCGTCGATGTCGTGGTTCCGTCCGTTTCGGTGCATGCCGCCATTGTCCTCCCACGTCTGTGTGACCGACGCGGGGCCGTCCCGTCGGCGGTCACGAACGGCGGCGTGCTCCCGCGATATCCGTCGTGCCCGTGTGCTGCTCGTCGCTGCGGTAGGTGAGGACCCGCTCGCTGATGCGGACGCGCCAGCCGGGTGGGAGCTCGGTCGGGGACGTGCTGATCCGGGTCCACTGGTCGGTGCCAGGACCGGCGATGAAGGTGCCTGAGGTGGCGGCGGCGTCCCGGATGTACACCTTGCCGCCGTCCACCGATACGTAGGCGTGGACCCGCGAGACGTGGCGATCGCGCTGGATGAGGATCGGCGCGGCGGTGGCGGTGCGTACCGATTCGTCCACCTGCGGTCCGCGCCCGATGACGTAGGCACGGTCCAATGGGTAGGCCGCCCCGTCCTCGGTGACCAGCGCACCGACGGCGTCGCCGGACAGCGCCGCCGGGCGCGCCGCGCCGTTCTCGGGCGCTTTGCGCAGGGCGACCGGTTCGTGCGCGGGCTGCACCTGGGACCATGCGAGCGGTCGATTCGGGACGGACCTGGGCGGACGTGGTTTGGCAAGGGGGCGGACCGGGTCGATCGGCCGGGCGGTGGGCGTTGCCGGTGGGAGGGCGTCGGACGTCGCGGTCGGCCGGGCGGTGGGCGTTGCCGGTGGGAGGGCGTCGGACGTCGCGGTCGGCCGGGCGGTGGGCGTTGCTCGAACGACGGCGTCGGCGGCACCCGTCGGTTCGGGCATCGCCGCGAAACCCGCCGCCGCCGTCGGCTCCGGCTCGCCCTGCGCGGACGACTCGGTTGGCCGCGACCCGGCGGTGTTCGCGGCGCGTCGTACCGCGGCGTGCAGCACGAAGCCGCCACCGGGAACCACGCCCGCGCGCAGGTCGGTGCGGGGCAGGGCGGTCGGCGGCGCGCCGATGTCGGCGCCGATCGTGATGCGGCGCACCGGTTCGCGCACGATCTCGTCCACCCAGGTGAACGCGCGCCCGCCGTCGAGGCGGCGGGTGCCCTCCGCGCCGTGGATCTCCGCGGTCACCGCTCCGCGCAACAGGATCAGCATGCCGTCGGAGGTCGGCGCCACCACGCCGAACGGCGGCGGGTGGACCGTGCTGCCGAAGATCACGGCGGCCAAGCGTTGCGCCAGCGCGGCGCCGGGGTGCTCGCCTTCGGCCACGGCTTCGATAGTGCCGAGTATTCGGTCCGTGGAGGTCGTTTCGGCCCCGAGGTAGGCGACGACCGCACCGAAGCGGGCGACGAGTCCGTCGCCCGGTGCGATACCCACGGTGGACGGTTTCTTGCGCACCCGCGCCCTCCTTCCCCGCGCACTACCGGCATACCGAAGCCAGCATAGAGCGTCGGTGATGACCGAACCGGGGTCCTCGCGCACCGCGCAGCGAGCAGCGCGAACGTCTCGCCGTGCCGCGGGATGCGCGAATCACACTCGGCCACGAGTGTTCTCGCGAGCGGTTGCTCCCGCTCTTCGCCGGGGCTGTGAGCTGCGTGTTGTGGCGCTTTACGCAGCGAGCGGCCGGTCATGCGGAGCGTCCAATTGATGTGCGATGAATCACAAAACTGCCGGAAAGGCCTTCGCCGCGTGCACACTCCGGATCTCCGAAATTCGCTCGCCCGCGCCAGGGCTGGGGATTCACAATGGGCGGGTGATCCGGCCCGCGACCCTCGAAGACCTTCCCGTGCTGCAAAACATCGAACGTGCGGCGGGCGAGCCGTTCGCGGAAATCGGGATGACGGCGGTGGCCGACGACGAACCGCTCTCGCCGGCGACGCTGCGACAGTTCCAGCAGGCGGGGCGTGCCTGGGTGTGGACCGACGACAATCTGCCGATCGGTTATCTCGTCGCGGGAGTGGTCGACGGGAACGCTCACATCGTGCAGGTGTCGGTGCGTCCGGATTACGCCCGGCGCCGGATCGGCAAGCGTTTGCTCGACCGGGCCGCGCGATGGGCCATCACCGCGGGCCTGCCCGCGACGACGTTGACCACCTTCACCGAGGTGCCCTGGAACGGGCCGTACTACGAGCGGCTCGGCTTCCGGTACCTGGCGGCCGGGGAGGAGACGCCGGGGCTGATCGCGCTGCGCGCCGCCGAGCACGCCCACGGGCTCGACCGCTGGCCCCGCGCGTGCATGCGCGCGGAGCTGTCGGCGTGGTCGATGGACTGAGTTGTCAGCCGACGGCGCGCGCGGCCGCGGGCACCGCGGCGGCTCGGTCTTCGGCGATCAGGCCGATGCGGGTGCGCCGATCCAGCAGATCGTCGGCCTCGAGCGCGCCCTCGTGGGACACCGCGAACGCGAATTCGGCGCCGAGTACGTCGATTCCGGGCGCCACCGGCTCGGCGAGGACCGGATCGCGGCGCGCCGCGGCCAGGACGGTGGCCGCCTCACCGCCGTAGCGTTCGATCAGCACGGGTGGGGCGTCGATGCGGTCGCGCGCCGCGCCGGAGACCGCACCCACCAGTGGTAGCCGCCGGGTGCGGCACGGCCCCGCGGCCAGACCGCCGTGCGCGGCGGCGGCGTCGATCACGTCCTCGGCCATCTTCCGGTAGGTGGTGAGTTTGCCGCCCACGATGGTGACGATCCCGCTCGGGGAACGCAGCACCGCGTGTCGACGGGAGATGTCGGCGGTGCTGTCGTCGGCGGTCTCCAGCAGGGGGCGCAATCCGGCGTAGGAGCCGCGAATATCGTCGCGGCTCAGCGGCTCCCGCAGGGCGGGGTTGATGGTGTCGAGCAGGAAATCTATCTCGCCGTCGGTGGCCTTCGGCTCGTCGGGAACCGGGCCCGGCGCGTCCTCGTCGGTCAACCCCAGGTAGACCCGGCCGTGCGCGGCGGGCAAGGCGAAGACGAAGCGGCCGATGCTGCCGGGCACCGGTACGGTGAGCGCCGCGGTCAGGCCGCTGAAGGACGCGGCGGAGAACACCAGGTGCGTGCCGCGGCTCGGGCGCAGCCGGATGCTGGGATCCACCTGATCGGCCCAGACGCCGGTGGCGTTCACCACGGCACGCGGCCGCACCTCGAGGGTCTCGCCGGTCCGCGTGTCGCGCAGGGTCGCCGAAGTCCCGGTCACGTCACGTGCTTCGACGCGGGTCAGCACCCGTGCGCCCTGGCCGGCCGCGGTGCGCGCCAGGGCGACGACCAGGCGCGCGTCGTCGACCAGCTGCCCATCCCATGCCTGGAGTCCGCCGCGCAGGTCGGCGCGGCGCACGGTCGGTGCGAGCCGCACCACCTCCGCGGCGGCGACGTGCCGGGACCGGGGCAGCAGCGCCGCGGGGGTGCCGGCAGCGCGCCGCAACAGGTCACCCGCCAGGAATCCGGCGCGCACCACCGCGGCTCGTGTCGTGCCCACGTTCGGCAGCAGCGGTACCACTTGGGGCAGCGGGCGCACCAGATGCGGGGCGGTCGTGCGCATGAGGATGCCGCGTTCCACCGCGCTCTCGTGGGCGATGCCGATCCGGCCGCTCGCCAGATAGCGCAGGCCGCCGTGCACCAGCTTGGAACTCCAGCGGCTGGTGCCGAACGCCAGGTCGTGGCGTTCCACCAGCACGGTCCGCAGCCCGCGGGCGGCGGCGTCCAGTGCCGCGCCGGTACCGGTGACGCCACCGCCGATCACCAGGACGTCGACCTCGGCGCCGTCGCCGAGCCGGGACAGATCCGTGGCGCGGCGGGCGGCGTTCAACGCGGAATTTCCGATGGGCTCTCGATCAGTGCTCATCACTACGCCTTTCGGAACTATGCCTTTCGGATCCGGCGCGCAGCCCGCGAATACGGCTCACCGGGTTCGCTTTCGGTCGGCGTCTTCGGCTGTCTCGTGGGCGCGGTGGTCGAGGTACCCGTCGATCGCACGCCGGAGTTCGGCGTCGAGGTGCTCGCCCGCGAGCAGCGGCGCGACGGTGCCCGCCGACTGCACCGCGGACTGGGCGACCAGCAGCAGCATCGTGGCCATCCGGTCCGGGTCGCCCGCGCGAATGGAGCCGTCCCGGTGGCCGTCGCGGATACCCGCCGCGAACAGCTCGATCAGAGCGCGCTGGTTGCGCCCCAACCTGCCGAAGACGTAGGTGAGCATCAGGTCGGTGTCGGTGCGGAAGATCTTGCCGAACAACGGGTTCGACCGGATCGTCGCCGCTCCGGCGACCACGCCCTCGACCAGCCTGGTGCGCGCGCTGCCCGTCGACGGCATGGACGCCGCCACGATCCCACGCAGCTCGCGGACCAGCAGTTCGGCCACCAGCGCGCCGGTATCCGGCCAGCGGCGATAGACGGTCGGTCTGCTGACGCCCGCTCGCCGCGCCACCTCGGTGAGGGTGGTGCGGCGCACACCGAATTCCTCCACGCAGGCGCGGGCGGCGTCCAGGATCGCCAGGTCGGTCGCCGAGAGATGTTCAGCGGAGTCGTCCGGAACGGTCAATTTGTCACCACCGGGAGTAGATCGGCCGACGGCAGGGCGTCGACCAGGGCTGATGTTCCGTTCCCACTTTACTACTTGACAATTTGTGTCAAAATGTAACGCATGGCGGAGTCGCAACAGCACACCACAGGCGAGCCGGTTTCCGTGGCAAAGACCGGCGTGAGCGGGCCTGCGGCGAGTATGGTCTGGGATGCCTGGGGCATCCCGGCTGGGCACCAGCCACTTTCGGAGCGGATCCGCGGCCTGCTGACGCAGGTGTTCGGGGTGTCCGGCAACCCGGTGGCGCGCCGCGATGAGGGCGACGTGCCACTGCGCGATTCGGCGTTGACGCCCGCGCGGCGAGCCGGGTTGGTCGAGGTGGTCGGTTCCGGCAACGTGTCGGCCGACCACCGCGATCGGTTGCGGCACGCAGGAGGCAAGAGCACGCCCGATCTGCTGCGCCGCCGTGCCGAGGGCCCGCAGGACGCACCGGATGCCGTCGTCTTCCCCGCCGATCACGACGAGGTGCTCGCCGTGCTCGCCTACTGCGCCGCGAACGACATCGCGGTGGTGCCCTTCGGCGGCGGCACCAGCGTGGTCGGCGGTGTCGAACCGGTGCGCGGTCGATTCGACGCCGTGATCGCCCTGGATCTGCGCAGGCTGGACCAGGTCACCGCGATCGATCCGGTCAGCGGCACCGCGACGCTGGGCGCGGGACTGACCGGCCCGCGTGCGGAGGAACTACTCGGCCTGCACAGGTTGTCGCTCGGGCATTTCCCGCAGAGTTTCGAGTTCGCCACCATCGGCGGCTTCGCGGCGACGCGGTCCTCCGGCCAGGCTTCGGCGGGCTACGGCCGCTTCGACGACATGGTGCAGCGGCTGAAGATCGCCACGCCCGCCGGCACGCTCGTCCTCGGACGAGCTCCCGCTTCGGCGGCGGGTCCGGACCTGCGTGAGCTCTTCGTCGGATCGGAAGGAACGCTCGGCGTGCTCACCGAGGTCACCGTGCGCGTGCACCCGGTCCCGGAAACCGTTGCCTATCAAGCGTGGTCGTTTCCCGATTTCGCGACCGGCGCCGCCGCGTTGCGGGCGGTGGCGCAGGCGGGCGCGGCGCCGACCGTGCTCCGGCTGTCCGACGAGGCGGAGACCGGGATCAACCTCGCCCGCTCCGGCGATATCGGGGGCAGCCCGGTGGCCGGGTGCCTGGCCGTCACCACCTATGAGGGCAGTGCCGCGCATGTCGCCGCGCGCAGCGCCGAAGCGGGCGCGCTGCTGGCCGCGGCGGGCGGCTCGGCCCTGGGCGAGGCGCCGGCGCGGGAGTGGGAGCGCGGTCGTTTCGCGGCTCCCTACCTGCGCGACGCGCTCCTGGATGTCGGCGTGCTCTGCGAAACGCTGGAAACCGCCACCACCTGGTCGAATCTGAGCAACCTGAAGGCGAAGGCGACTGCGGCGCTGACCGATTCGCTCGGTGCGCAGGGGACGCCGCCGCTGGTCATGTGCCATATCTCGCATACCTACCCGACCGGGGCGTCGCTGTACTTCACCGTCGTCGCCAAGCAGTCGGACGACCCGCTGGCCCAGTGGCACACCGCGAAGCGGGCAGCGGGCGACGCCATCGTCGCGGCGGGCGGCACCATCACGCATCATCACGCGGTCGGCGCCGATCACCGTCCCTGGCTGCCGGACGAGGTGGGCGACCTCGGCGTGCGCGTCCTGCGCGCGGTGAAGGCCGAACTCGACCCGGCCGGCATCCTCAACCCCGGAAAGCTGGTGCCGTGACCGAATATTCGCCGGTGCGCCGGCTCACCGTGGTGACCAACCCGCGGTCCGGGCACGGCAAGAGCGGTGCGGCGGCGATCGCCGCGATCGCCCGCCTCCGCGCGGGCGGGGCCGAGGTCGCCGAGGTGTGCGCGCCCTCGGCCGCCGAAACGGTGCGGCAGGTACGGGATCTCATCGCGAGCGGCGCGCCGCCCGATGCCGTGGTCTGCGTCGGCGGCGACGGCCTGATCAACGTCACCCTGCCGGCCCTCGCGGAGACCGGGGTCGCGCTCGGCATGATTCCCGCGGGCACCGGCAACGACCTGGCCAGGGCACTCGGTGTGCCGGCCGACGACCCACTCGCCGCCGCCGCGCTCGTGCTGCGTGGGCGGACCAGGACGATCGATCTCGGCCGGATCGAGTCACCCGCCGCGCCGATGTGGTTCGCCACGGTGACCGGCACCGGATTCGACGCGCGAGTCACCCTGCGCGCCAATGCGATGCGCTGGCCGAAAGGCAGGTTGCGCTACACCGTCGCCGCACTGGCCGAGATCTTCGGGCGTTTCACCGTGCCCTACCGGGTCGAGCTGGTGGACGCGGTGACCGACGGGCTCACCAACCCGGGCGCGGGCTCGGTGCTGGAGACCGAGGCGGTCATGGTCGCGGTCGGCAACACCCGCACCTACGGCGGCGGCATGCTGATCTGTCCGGACGCGATCATGGACGACGGACTGCTCGACCTGACTGTGGTCGGCGCGTTGTCGCGGCGGGAGATGCTGCGCCTGCTGCCCGCGTTGGCGGCGGGGAAACGCCAGAATCACCCGGAGGTCACACAGTTCCGTGCCGCGGCCGTCACGCTCACCGCCGCGGGCGCGCCCGCCACCGCCGACGGCGAACCGGCGGGCACGCTGCCGATCACGGTCCGGGCCGTGCCGGCGGCACTGACCGTCCTGGTTCCCTGACCCGCACCGGCTTCGGGGCCGGTCAGGCGAA
This sequence comes from Nocardia aegles, assembly GCF_052545135.1. NCBI lineage: Bacteria > Bacillati > Actinomycetota > Actinomycetes > Mycobacteriales > Nocardiaceae > Nocardia > Nocardia aegles. The sequence continues at coordinate 22,853 of NZ_JBQWRI010000014.1, read as the reverse complement.
GGTCACGCACCGCAAGTGGTCGACGGCCGCGCGGTCGACGACGACCACCGACCGGGAACCGCGGGCAGCGTGCTCTGTCGCCACCGCGCTCATCAGTTGCCGCCAGCCGCGCACGTGCAGCCGGAAAGTCATGTGGTTGGTCCGCCGTCCGCGGCTGTGCTGGCCCGCTTTGGCCACCGGCGCGGGCACATCGAGCAGCAGCAGGTGCAATTCGCGCTCCGCCGCCCAGCGCGCGATCATGGTGCGCGCCCACTGGAAGGTGGCGCAGTCGTGGATCACGATCGGGCCGTCGACCTCACGCAACGCCGTGCGAACGGCGCGGAAGTGCGTCACGTGCACCACCGGACGCCACAGCAGGTAGGGCAGCCACCGGAGTGTGCGCCGCCAGCGATTGCGCGCCTGAATCGAGTCGAGCACCAGCACCCCGGCGCGACTGCGCGACGGTGCGGTAGCCGCCGCGTCGGCGTCGAAGAATTTGCGCAGGGCGGTGCTCTTGCCCGCACCCGGGACGCCCCCGACGATCAGCGCCGCCGCGGCGGGGTAACGAATCTCCGCGAACGCGCGACCGCGTAGATCGTGCAGCGCGTCCGGGACCAGGATCGGCAGCCGCGGTTCGGCGGTGTGCTCCGGCACGGCTTCCGGCGGGGGGTCGGCCGCTCCCGGCGTCCGCAGCCGAGACCGGTCCGGAAACCGGGAAAACCCGGGTTTTTCTTGGTGATTCGTCGGGGAAGGTGCGCCTGGGGTCTCCACTCTTCCAGAGTCCCGAGTTTTCGCCCTTTCGGCAATATCAGACATTTCGGACATCGACGATTCATGCGGGTTTCCGGCCCGCCGACCGCGCGCGAAGATGCATTCGTTCGCCTTGGGAGCCGAAAAGGCTCAGGATTTCCACCGGTCCCCGGCCCGCGCTGCCGAACCAATGTGGTTGGCGGGTGTCGAATTCCGCGGCCTCACCGGGACCGAGCACCAGATCGTGCTCGCCGAGCACCAGCCGGAGCCGTCCGGACAGCACGTAGAGCCACTCGAAACCCTCGTGCACCTTCGGATCCGGTTCGCCGCGCTCGGGCGGGATGACGATCTTGAACGCTTGCAGTGGCCCCGGCTGCCGGGTCAGCGGGAGTATGGTGAGCCCGTTCAGCTTGCGCGCCGTCGTCTGGACCCGAGGATCGGCGATTCTCGGTGCGGCCACCAGTTCGTCCAACGGCACCTGGTGGGCCATCGCGATCGGCAACAGCAGTTCCAGACTGGCTTTTCGCTGCCCGGACTCCAGCCGCGACAGTGTGCTCTTGGAGATTCCGGTGCTTTCCGCCAGCGCGCTGAGCGTGACGTTGCGGCGAGTCCGTAGCGCTTTGAGTCGCGGACCGATATCGGCGAGGGCTCGGGCGACGCCCGGTGGCGTGGACATGTCACCAGTGCACCGCTTCTTCCCGGATTCAGCAACGATAGTTGTCGATTTACCGATGGAGACGGCACGGTGTCGGTGGAGGTGATCGCGGATGAGCGAGACATATGACGTGGTGATCGTGGGCGCCGGTGCGGCGGGACTGTCCGGGGCGTTGGTCCTGGCGCGGGCACGGCGGCGAGTCGCGGTGGTCGGAGGCGGTGCGCCGCGCAATGCGCCCGCCGAGCACATGCACGGGTTCCTGTCCCGGGACGGGATGCCCCCTGCGCAGTTGCTGGCGGCCGGAGCCGAGGAGGTGACCGGCTACGGCGCGGAAATGATCTCCGACGTCGTCGTCGGGGCCGAACGGGGTGAGTCGGAGCATGCGCTGCGGCTGCGCGGCGGTACGACGCTGCGGGCGCGCCGCGTGCTGGTCGCGACCGGACTGCGCGACGAGCTGCCGCAGCTGCCCGGAGTGCGCGAACGATGGGGCCGCGACGTGCTGCATTGCCCCTACTGTCACGGCTACGAGGTGCGCGACCAGCCGATCGGCGTGCTCGGTGGCCACGAACCCGGCGCCATTACCCGGGCGGTGCACCTGGCGCTGCTGCTGCCGCAGTGGTCGGAGGATGTCGTCTTCTTCCCGAACACCATGCCGCTGTCCGATGGTGACCGCACGCACTTGGACGCGCGTGGGGTGCGGGTGCTCGAAGGCGAGGTCACCCGGTTCGTGGTGGACGACCGGCTGCGCGGAGTGGAGTTGGTCGACGGGCGAGCGGTGCGGCGGACCGCGATGTTCGTCGCGCCGACCTTCCGCGCCAACGACGAGGTGCTGGTTGCGCTCGGCTGCGCCTTCGACGACAACGGCTGGGTGGTGACCGACCCCGCCGGGCGCACCAGCGTGCCCGGTGTCTGGGCCGCCGGTAATGTGAGCAATCCGGCTGCCCAGGTGATTTCCGCGGCGGGGGCGGGCTCGACCGCCGCGATCGCGATCAACGGCGATTTGGTGATGGCCGACGCCACCGTGCCCGTCCGTTAAGGGGAATATCCAGGGTAGAAAATGCCGGAAGCTGAGAATTACTTATGGATTCCGAGTTCGGCCTCGGATCGCCGGTAAGCTTCTGACATGGGCGGAGTGTTCGGTGTCCCTCATCCACCGAAGACTCCGCCTTTCTTTGTCTCCGTCGCGAAATACCGCTGCGAGCGATTCGTCGGCAGCACCCCGGCGGGCCGATACGCCCCCCGATTTCCGGCGCGGCGCCCGCTGGCGGTGGCGAGCCCGGTCGACCGACCCGAAGTCGGCGGATCGACGCGCTCTAGAATCGCGGGGTGACCAGCGCAGCCCCTGACAACACGCGTAATCGTGCCGATGCCCTCCCCACAAGCTGGACCCCCGGCGAGGTGGAGGCCGAGATGTACGAGCGCTGGGTAGCCGCCGGCTATTTCACCGCCGACCCGGGCAGCGGCAAGCCCGCCTACTCGATCGTGCTGCCGCCGCCGAACGTCACCGGCACGCTGCACATGGGCCACGCGCTCGACCACACTCTGATGGACACGCTGTCGCGCCGTAAGCGTATGCAGGGTTACGAGGTGCTCTGGCTGCCCGGCATGGACCACGCCGGCATCGCCACCCAGACCGTGGTGGAGAAGCAACTCGCGGTGGACGGCAAGACGAAGGAAGACTTCGGCCGCGAACTGTTCGTGCAGAAGGTCTGGGACTGGAAGCGGGAATCCGGCGGCGCCATCCAGTGGCAGATGCGCGCCCTGGGCGACGGCGTCGACTGGAGCCGGGACCGCTTCACCATGGACGAGGGCCTGTCGCGCGCCGTGCAGACGATGTTCAAGCGGCTCTACGACGCGGGCCTGATCTATCGCGCCGAGCGGCTGGTGAACTGGTCGCCCGAGCTGCGCACCGCGATCTCCGACATCGAGGTCAAGTACGAGGACGTGGAAGGCGAGCTGGTCTCGCTGCGCTACGGCTCGCTCGACGACGCCGAACCGCACGTCGTCGTCGCCACCACCCGGGTGGAGACCATGCTCGGTGACACGGCGGTGGCCGTGCACCCGGAGGATCCGCGCTACCGGGCGCTGATCGGCACCACCCTGGAGCATCCGATCACCGGACGGCAGATCCCGATCATCGCCGACGACTACGTCGATCCCGAATTCGGCTCCGGCGCGGTGAAGATCACACCCGCGCACGACCCCAACGACTTCGAGATGGGTCTGCGGCACGGGCTGCCGATGCCGACCATCATGGACGAGCGCGGCCGGATCACCGGCACCGGAACCGAATTCGACGGCATGGACCGTTTCGAGGCGCGCGTCAAGGTGCGCGAGCGGCTCGCGCGGGAGGGCCGGGTGGTCGCCGAGAAGCGGCCGTACCTGCACTCCGTCGGGCATTCCGAGCGCACCGGCGAGCCGATCGAGCCGCGCCTGTCCATGCAGTGGTGGGTGAAGGTCGAGTCGCTGGCCAAGGCCGCGGGCGACGCCGTGCGCAACGGCGACACCGTGATCCACCCCAAGAGCCAGGAGCCGCGCTGGTTCGACTGGGTCGACGACATGCACGATTGGTGCATCTCGCGTCAGCTGTGGTGGGGCCACCGCATCCCGATCTGGTACGGCCCCGAGGGAGAAGTGGTGTGTGTCGGGCCCGACGAGCAGGCGCCCGAGGGGTGGGTGCAGGACCCGGACGTGCTCGACACCTGGTTCTCCTCCGGCCTGTGGCCGTTCTCCACCATGGGCTGGCCGCACGCCACCGCCGAACTCGAGCAGTTCTATCCCACCAGCGTGCTGGTTACCGGCTACGACATCCTGTTCTTCTGGGTGGCGCGCATGATGATGTTCGGCACCTACGTCGCCGAGGACGCCGTGCTGACCACCGGCAAGGGCGGCGAGCGGCAGGTGCCGTTCAAGGACGTGTTCCTGCACGGCCTGATCCGCGACCAGTTCGGCAAGAAGATGTCCAAATCGCGCGGCAACGGCATCGATCCGCTGGACTGGATCAACGCCTTCGGCGCCGACGCCACGCGCTTCACCCTCGCGCGCGGCGCACAGCCCGGCGGTGACCTCTCCGTCGGCGAGCCGCACGTGCTCGCCTCGCGCAGCTTCGTGACGAAGGTGTTCAACGCGACCAAGTTCGCGCTGATGAACGGCGCGCGGGTGGGCGATCTGCCCGATCGCGCGCGGCTCACCGACGCCGATCGCTGGATCCTGGACCGGCTGGACGAGGTGCGCGCCGAGGCGGACGCCGCGTTCGACGCCTACGAGTTCGGCAAGGCGTGCGAGGCGCTGTACCACTTCGCCTGGGACGAGCTGTGCGACTGGTATCTGGAGCTGGCCAAGGTGCAGTTCGCCGCCGACGGCGCACGCGCGGAAGCGACCCGGTTGGTGCTCGGCACCGTGCTCGACGCGGTGCTGCGCCTGCTGCACCCGGTGGTCCCGTTCGTCACCGAGGCGTTGTGGCAGGCGCTGACCGGCGGCGAGTCGATCGTGATCGCGCCGTGGCCGCAGGCCTCCGGTGTGCCCGCGGACTCGCAAGCAGCGCAACGCATCTCGGACACCCAGCGGTTGATCACGGAGATCCGGCGGTTCCGCAGCGACCAGGGCTTGGCGGACAAGCAGAAGGTCGCGGCCAAGCTGATCGGGGTCGACGAGGCCGGGCTCGGCGAGCAGGCGGCGTCGGTGGCGAACCTGGCGCGGCTCACCGAGCCGGGCGCGGGCTTCGCGGCGACCGCGTCGGTGGAGGTCCGCCTCAGTGCCGGCACGGTCACCGTGGAACTGGACACCTCGGGTGCGGTCGATCTGGACGCCGAACGCCGCAGGTTGGAAAAAGATCTGGCCGCCGCGCAGAAGGAGCTCCAGGGCACCGCGGCCAAGCTCGGCAACGAGGCGTTTCTCGCCAAGGCGCCCGAGCACGTGGTCGAGAAGATCCGCGGCAGGCAGCAGATCGCCGCGGACGAGGTGGCGCGCATCGCGGCGCGGCTGGCGGAAATGAGCGGAAAGTGAACCACGAACCGGAACCGCAGTACGGCGACGACGAGGGCCGTGGCGGCGGAGCGCGACTCGGCTCCGGCCCCTCGCCGGTGGAACTGGCCGAGTTGGCGCTCGTCGAGGCGGAACTCGACCGGCGCTGGCCGGAGACCAAGATCGAGCCGTCGCTCACCAGGATCGGCACGCTGATGGACCTGCTCGGCTCGCCGCAGCAGAACTACCCGGCGATCCACATCGCGGGCACCAACGGCAAGACCTCGGTGACCAGGATGATCGACGCGCTGCTCACTGCGCTGCACCGGCGCACCGGCCGGATCACCAGTCCTCATCTGCAGCTGGCCACCGAGCGGATCAGCGTCGACAACGCGCCGATCACCCCGGCGAAGTACGTGGAGATCTACCGCGAACTGCTGCCGTACGTCGAGATGATCGACACGCGGTCGGCGGCCGCGGGTGGCCCCGCGATGAGCAAGTTCGAAGTGCTCACCGGCATGGCCTACGCCGCCTTCGCCGAGGCGCCGGTCGATGTCGCGGTCGTCGAGACCGGAATGGGCGGCACCTGGGACGCCACGAACGTCATCGACGGGCAGGTGGCGGTGATCACGCCGATCGGCCTGGACCACACCGATTACCTCGGTCCCGATCTGGCCTCGATCGCGGGGGAGAAAGCCGGGATCATCAAGCGCGCCCCGGAGAGCCTGGTGCCGCGCGACAACGTCGCGGTGATCGCGCAGCAGGAGCCCGAGGCGATGGAGGTGCTGTTGCGCCGCGCCGTCGAGGTGGACGCCGCCGTCGCGCGCGAGGGCTCGGAGTTCCGCGTGCTCGCCCGGCAGATCGCGGTGGGCGGTCAGCAACTCGAGTTGCAGGGCCTCGGCGGGGTGTACGACGAGATCTTCCTGCCGCTGCACGGCGAGCATCAAGCGCGCAACGCGGTCCTCGCGCTGGCGGCGGTGGAAGCGTTCTTCGGCGCGGGTGCGCAGCGTCGGCTCGACATCGACGCCGTGCGCGCGGGATTCGCGAGCGCCGCCAGTCCCGGGCGGCTGGAGCGGATGCGCAGCGCGCCGACCATCTTCATCGACGCCGCGCACAACCCGGCGGGCGCGCGGGCGCTGGCCGCGACGTTGACCGACGAATTCGACTTCCGCAAGCTGGTCGGCGTGGTCGCGGTGCTCGGTGACAAGGACGCCGACGGCATCCTCACCGCGCTGGAGCCGGTATTCGACGAGATCGTCGTCACCAGCAACGGTTCACCCCGTGCGCTGGACGTGGACACCCTCGCCGACCTCGCGGTCCAGCGATTCGGCGACGAGCGCGTGGTGTCCGCCGCCACCTTGCCCGACGCGGTGGAGACCGCGATCGCCATCGCCGAAGAGGTGGGCGAAGCGGGCGAGATGGTGTCCGGCGCGGGGGTGATCATCACCGGATCGGTGGTCACGGCGGGCGCGGCTCGCGCGCTGTTCGGAAAGGACCCGGCGTGAGCCCCAGGGCAGACGGCGGCCCACTCGACCACGGTGGGACCGAGAACCACCGCATGAGCGCCGGACACCTGGTCAGCACGGCGGACGCCGAGGAGGGCACAGCATGAGCGAACCGGCCGAACGAGACGGACAGTCGGTGCCCGCGCCCGCGACCGACCCGTGGAAGGGCTTCCGCGGGGTGATGGCGGGAACGCTGGTGCTCGAGGCGATCGTGGTGCTGCTCGCGTTGCCCGTGGTCGCTGCCGTCGGCGGCGGGGTGACCTGGTTGTCCGGCACCTATCTCGTGGTGCTCGCGGTGGTGATGTTCCTGGGGGCCGGATTGCAGCGGCGGTCTTGGGCGCTGCCGTTCAACCTCGGATTGCAGGTGCTGGTGCTGCTCGGCGCGTTCATCCATCTGTCCATCGGCGTCATCGGCGTGGTGTTCGCCGTGGTCTGGGGCTTCATCCTGGTGCTGCGCGCCGACGTGCGCGGCCGGATGGAGAAGGGGCTGCTGCCGAGCCAGCGCGGCCCGCGGCCGTAGCCGCCGGACGCCGAGCCACCGGGGACGCCCGCACTCTTTCCGGCGGCGGTCTCGTGGCCGAGGCCTCCGGGAAGCCGGTCGGCCCGACCGCTGGGTGCGGTACCGGGAAGTATGCCGGATAGGCTGGGCGCCGTGACTGAGCAGACATTGGTACTCATCAAGCCGGACGGTGTGGCCCGTGGGCTTGTCGGCGAGGTGCTGGCACGGGTCGAGCGCAAGGGCCTGAAGATCGCCGCCCTGGAGCTGAAGCACGTGTCCGAGGAACTGGCCAAGGGCCACTACGCCGAGCACGCCGAGAAGCCGTTCTTCGGGTCCCTGATCGAGTTCATCACCTCGGGCCCGGTCGTCGCGGCGATCCTGGAAGGCCCCCGCGCCATCACCGCGTTCCGCCAGATCGCGGGCGGCACCGACCCGGTCGAGAAGGCCGTGCCCGGCAGCATTCGCGGAGACTTCGCTCTGGAGACCCAGGAGAACCTGGTCCACGGCTCCGACTCACCGGAATCGGCCAAGCGGGAGATCGCCCTCTGGTTCCCCGAACTGCCCGCCTGACCGGGTCTCGATCGTCGTGCCCGCGCCGCCGCGACACCTGCGTTCGCGCCGCGGGCCGGACCGAGTGGAGCGCCGATGGCGAACGCCCGGCGCGCGGTGTGGGATACTGGCATCGGCTGCGTTCGACGCCGACTGTTCGTGCAGGTGCGCGAACGAAACGTGACGAGGGTAGCCGGATGACACCACGGTTCGATGCCGATCATCGCTGCCATGGACAAACGGCCTGGTCACCGGGTCGGCTGTTCGTGTAGGCACGCTGGATGAGCGCTCGCGCCGCGGAGTTCAGCCATACAGCCAGGCGCCGCGTGACCAGTTAGCCCGACCGACGCACAACCGAGGAGATAACCGGGCACGCGGGGCGAGACCACCTGATCTCGCGCCCACCGGGTGCGAGTCGAACGGACAGCGCCCCCGCGTCGGCCGCGTCACTCCCGCCGGGAGGGACGCGCCCGGGGGCCCGAGGAGACTTCGTGGCCGATCAAGAGCCGCTGGAAACAACATCACAGGATGCCGAACAATTGCCGGAGCGAATCCGAGTTCATGCACTCGCCAAGCTGCTGGGGGTAACGAGCAAGCGCATCCTGGCCAAGCTGACCGAGATGGGGGCAGAGGCGCGCAGCGCCCAGTCGAACGTCGACCGGGCCGTCGCGGAGTCGGTGCGCGACGCCTTGGTGACGGCCGAGGCCGACGCCGCGGCCGAGCAGCCCGCCGCGGGACGGGAGGACGCCCCCGTATCCGCGCTGTCACCGGAAGAGGCGCCCACGCAGGCGGCGCCCGCGGCCGAACCCCCCGCGCCGGCGGCTGAACATCCTGCGCCGGCGGCTGAACATCCTGCGCCGGCGGCTGAACATCCTGCGCCGGCGGCTGAACAACCCGCGGCCGAACAGGCGGCGCCTCCGGTGGAGCAACCGGCACCCGTCCCCGACGTTCCCTTCGCCGGTGCGGGCGTCATCTTCTCCGCGCCGGAAACGCTGTTCACCCCGCAGCCGCCGATCGGCGCCACGGCCAACCACACGCAGCTGTTCACGCACTCGGCGCGGCCGGAACCGGAACCGGTGGCCCCGGCGGTGTTCGAGTCCGCCGCCGTCGTGCAGGCGCCGCTGTTCCTGCCGCCGGACGCCGCGGCCGCCGAGGAGGCGCGCAGGCGGCGCCGCGCCGAGCGGGAGGCCCGCCGCACCGAGGAGCAGCCACCCGAGCCCGTCGAGGAGGAGACCGAGGTCACCGAGGACGAGCCCGAGTCGTCCGATCAGCAGGGTGATGCCGAAGGCCAGCCGCGGCGCAGGCGCCGTGGGCGCAGGGGCCGGGGTCGCGGCCGGGGCGAGCAACACGCCGACGGAGACGGCGAAGGCGAGGACACCGAGACCGAAACCGACGAGGAGTCGGCTCCCGCGACCGCCGAGTCCGCCGAGTCCGCTGGGGCCCCGGAATCCGCGGAGACCGCCGAGGGCGAGGGCGAAGACGAGGACGGCGTGCCGGAAGGTTCGAGCCGCCGCCGCCGTCGCCGCCGTCGCCGCAAGGTGGCCGGTGAGGCGGGCGAGAACGAACCCGCCGACGACGATCCGCCGAACACGGTCGTGCACGAGCGCGAGCCGCGCAACAAGAGCCGCAGCCGTGTCGCGCTGGACGAGGTCCAGGGCATCACCGGCTCCACCCGGCTGGAAGCCAAGCGGCAGCGCCGTCGGGACGGACGCGAGGCGGGCCGCCGTCGTCCGCCGATCCTGACCGAATCGGAGTTCCTGGCCCGGCGCGAAGCGGTGGACCGCGTGATGGTCGTGCGCGAGAAGTCCTTCCCGGACCACCCCACCGCGACACAGGTGGCCGTGCTCGAGGACAACGTCCTGGTCGAGCACTTCGTGACGAGCACCGGCTCCGCGTCCATGGTGGGCAACGTCTACCTGGGCAAGGTGCAGAACGTCCTGCCCAGCATGGAGGCCGCGTTCGTCGACATCGGCCGCGGCCGCAACGGCGTGCTCTACGCCGGTGAGGTCAACTGGGAGGCCGCCGGGCTCGGCGGCAAGGAGCGCAAGATCGAGCAGGCGCTCAAGCCGGGTGATCAGGTGCTGGTCCAGGTGAGCAAGGACCCGGTCGGCCACAAGGGTGCCCGACTGACCACGCAGATCAGCCTGGCCGGGCGTTTCCTGGTGTACGTGCCGGGTGGCACCTCCACCGGGATCAGCCGCAAGCTGCCGGACACCGAGCGCAAGCGCCTGAAGGAGATCCTGCGCGACATCGTGCCCGCCGACGCCGGTGTGATCATTCGCACCGCCTCCGAAGGCGTCAGTGAGACCGAACTGGCCCGCGACGTGGAGCGGCTGCAGGCGACCTGGCGGACGATCCAGCAGCAGACCGGCAAGGACAACAACGCGCCCAAGACGCTCTACGAAGAGCCCGACCTGCTGGTCAAGGTCATCCGCGACCTGTTCAACGAGGACTTCTCCAAGCTGGTCATCGAGGGCGACCGGGCCTGGAGCACCGTCGAGAAGTACATCGGCACCGTCGCGCCGGACCTGCTCGCCAGGGTGTCCAGGCACGAGAACAACGGCGTCGACGTGTTCGAGACCTACCGGATCGACGAACAGCTGGCCAAGGCGCTCGATCGGAAGGTGTGGCTGCCGTCCGGCGGCACCCTGGTGATCGACCGCACCGAGGCCATGACGGTGATCGACGTGAACACCGGCAAGTTCACCGGTGCCGGTGGCAGCAATCTCGAGGAGACGGTCACCAGGAACAACCTGGAGGCGGCCGAGGAGATCGTGCGCCAGATGCGGCTGCGCGACATCGGCGGCATGATCGTGGTCGACTTCATCGACATGGTGCTCGAGTCCAACCGCGATCTGGTGCTGCGCCGCCTGACCGAGGCACTGGGCCGGGACCGCACCCGTCACCAGGTCTCCGAGGTCACCTCGCTGGGCCTGGTCCAGATGACCCGCAAGAAGCTGGGCACCGGTCTGGTCGAGGCGTTCTCCACCACCTGCGAGCACTGCCACGGACGCGGCATCCTCGTGCACAGTTACCCGGTGGAGCCCGGTTCCGGTGAGGAGCCCGCCGCGCGGACCCGCGAGAGTGGTTCGCGCAGGCGTCGTGGCCGGGACAAGGGTGCGGCCGCGGCCCCCCAGCCCGCCAACGGGTCCGGTCCCGCGACCGAACACGTCGAGGACGAGGCGGCCGTCAAGCGGGCGCATCCGGTGGCGCTGGCGATGGCAGCGCACCAGTCCGAGGAGCCGGAGCCGGAGCCGGTCACGGACACCTTCGCCGAGCCGCAGGTCGAGGATGCGGTCGAGCCCGCCGTCGCCGCCGAGGCCGCCGAAGAGCGAGTCGTCGCGGAGACCGTCGCGGCCGCGGTGGCGGTGCCCGCCGAGGAGCCGGAGACCGAGCCCGCGGAAGTGGTCGAGGTCATCGAGGAAGTCGAGAAGGTCGAGCCGGTGGTGACGGAGGAGCCCGCCGCCGTCGGCGAGTCCGCCCCGGCTGCCGACACCGAGCCGGTCGTGACGTCTGCTCCGGTTGCCGAGCCCGAGCCGGTCGTGACGTCTGCTCCGGTTGCCGAGCCCGAGCCGGTCGTGGCGTCTGCTCCGGTTGCCGAGCCCGAGTCCGTCGCCGAACGCGGCTCGACTGGCGAGACCGTGGCGACGGCCGAGAACGGTGTCGCCGCCAACGGTGCCGCCGAGCCCGGTCCGAGCCGTCCGGTTCGTCGCCGGCGGGTTGCGCGTTCGGCCGCCGCGCCCGCGGCGGACAGCTCAGGAGCGGTGTTCGTGCTGCCCACCGGAGATCAGGCGCCCGCGCCCGCGATCGACTACTCCCAGCCGGAGCCGGTCGAATTGCCGCAGCGCAGCCGTCTGCGCAGGCGGGCGGTCGGCCGCCCGGCCGGTGCGCCGGACGCCTCGAACTGAGTTCTCGTCGACGCCCGTGGCCCCCGCCGGTCCCCTCCGGCGGGGGCCACGGGCGTCCCGGCAGCGAACCGGCGGCATGGCCGCGGTGCGTGACTGGACGCCGGTTTGGTCGTCGCGGTGGCCGTCCTGTAATCTTGGACAGTCGCTGCCCGGTGACAACATGTTTTGTCTTCGTGGCCCGGTTCTCGACAGTTCGATACCGAGAGCCACCAGATGCCGAGGCGGTGGCGATTACCAGACCAGTCGTGTGGCGGTTTCATTTCCGGTGGTATCAGACCGGAGAAATCGCCGCGTGAACAAGTGCCGAGCACTATAGGAAGAAGGGCAGCCGACCGATGGCAACGTACGCGATCGTCAAGACCGGCGGAAAGCAGTACAAGGTCGCGGTCGGTGACCTGGTGAAGGTCGAGAAGATCGAGGGTGCGCCGGGTACCGCCGTGGCGCTGGATCCGGTTCTCGTCGTCGATGGCGCCGAGCTGACCACCGATGCCGACAAGCTGGCCAAGGTCTCCGTGGCCGCCGAGGTGGTCGAGCAGACCAAGGGCCCGAAGATCCGCATCCACAAGTTCAAGAACAAGACCGGCTACCACAAGCGCCAGGGTCACCGTCAGCCGCTGACGGTCCTGAAGGTCACCGGCATCAAGTAAGACATCCCGAGGAGAACCAGCCATGGCACACAAGAAGGGTGCGTCCAGTTCCCGGAACGGACGCGATTCCAACGCCCAGCGACTCGGCGTCAAGCGCTTCGGCGGCCAGACGGTCAAGGCGGGCGAGATCCTGGTGCGTCAGCGCGGCACCCACTTCCACCCCGGCGTGAACGTCGGCCGTGGCGGTGACGACACCCTGTTCGCCCTCGCTGCGGGCGCGGTGGAGTTCGGCACCAAGCGTGGACGCAAGACCATCAACATCGTGCTCCCGGAGCCGGTTCAGGCCTGACCGCCGAACCACTTCCGGATATACCGCGAGCGGGTCAGGGTCTCGAAACCCTGGCCCGTTTTTCGTGTTCGCGAACGAGTGCTCTCCGTACGACCAGTCCCGAAGGAGGATGATTCGGCGTATGTCCAAGTTCATCGACCGTGTCGTACTGCATGTGCGTGCGGGCAAGGGCGGCCACGGCTGCGCCTCGGTGCACCGCGAGAAGTTCAAGCCGCTCGGCGGGCCGGACGGCGGCAACGGCGGCAACGGCGGCGACGTCATCCTCGAGGTCGACTCCAACGTGCACACCCTGCTGGACTTCCATTTCCATCCGCACGCGAAGGCGGGCAACGGCAAGCCCGGTGAGGGCGGCAATCGCGACGGCAAGCAGGGCGCGGACCTGGTGCTGAAGGTGCCCGACGGCACCGTGGTGCTCGACGACGACGGCAAAGTGCTCGTCGACCTGGTCGGCACCGGCAACCGCTTCATCGTCGCCCGCGGCGGGCGCGGCGGGCTCGGCAATGCCGCGCTGGCGTCGAAGGCCCGCAAAGCGCCGGGTTTCGCGCTGCTCGGCGAGGACGGCGAAGAACTCGACCTGGTCCTCGAACTCAAGTCGGTCGCCGACGTCGGGCTCGTCGGCTTTCCTTCCGCGGGGAAGTCCTCGCTGGTCTCGGTGCTCTCGGCGGCCAAGCCGAAGATCGCCGACTACCCGTTCACCACGCTGGTACCCAACCTCGGCGTCGTCGCCAGCGGCGAGACCACCTTCACGATCGCCGATGTGCCCGGGTTGATCCCGGGCGCCAGCGAAGGCCGCGGACTCGGACTGGACTTCCTGCGGCACCTGGAGCGCTGCGCGGTGCTCGCCCACGTGGTGGATTGTGCCACGCTGGAGCCGGGCCGTGACCCCGTATCCGATGTGGACGCGCTCGAGGCCGAACTCGCCGCCTACCAGCCCGCGCTGAGCGCGGACGCCGGGCTCGGCGATCTGGCCGACCGCCCCCGTGTGGTGATCTTGAACAAGATCGATGTGCCCGACGCGGCCGAACTGGCCGAGATGGTGACCCCGGAGTTCACCGAACGCGGCTGGCCGGTGTTCGAGATCTCCGCCGTGAGCCGGGCGGGCCTGCGTCCGTTGAGCTTCGCCCTCGCGGATCTGGTGCGCCGGTACCGCGAGGAGCATCCGCGGGCCGCGCCGAAGCGCCCGGTCATTCGACCGATCGCCGTGGACGACACCGGATTCAGCGTGCGCGCGGACCCGGAGGAGCCGGGCGGTTTCATCGTGCGCGGTACCCGGCCGGAGCGCTGGGTGCGGCAGACGCAGTTCGACAACGACGAGGCCGTCGGATATCTGGCCGACCGCCTGGCGCGCCTGGGCGTGGAAGACGAGCTGGTGCGGCTGGGCGCGGAGCCGGGAGCGCCGGTGACCATCGGCGACGTGACATTCGACTGGGAGCCGCAGATATCGGCGGGCATCGACATGGTGCCCACTGGGCGCGGCACCGACATCCGCCTGGAGCAGACCGACCGGGTCAGCGCGGCCGAGCGTAAGCACGCGTCCCGGGTGCGACGTGGTCTGGTACCGGAAGACGAGGAGTAGGACGTGGACCACGGTCGAGTCGCCGTGCGCCCTCGGTGGGCGCGACGGTCGGCGGGCTCGATCGTTCGCGGTCCGGGTCGGGCCGGGGCGAGCGTCCCGGCCACCGTGGATTCGATTGTGGCGCAGGGAGTTCGGTGGCGATGCGGGTGAGGTCTATCGGCGCCGAGGCGGATTCCTCGGGCCTGAGCGAGGCGCGGCTGGCGATCGCGGCGGCGCGACGGGTGGTGGTGAAGATCGGTTCGTCCGCGCTGACCAGCCTCAAAGGCGGCCTGGACACCACGCGGCTGGATCGGCTGGCCGACGCGGTGGAGGCGCGGATGCGCGCCGGTTCCGATGTGGTGGTGGTGTCCTCGGGCGCTATCGGCGCAGGCATCGCGCCGCTCGGTCTGACCAGCCGTCCGCGTGATCTGGCGACCAAGCAGGCCGCGGCGAGCGTGGGGCAGCTGGCCCTCGCGCACGCCTGGGGTACGTCGTTCGCCCGCTACGACCGCACGGTCGGGCAGGTGCTCCTGAGCGCCGACGACTTCGCCCGTCGCGAGCACCACCGCAACGCGCAGCGCACCCTGGATCGCCTGCGCTCGCTCGGCGCGGTGGCGGTGGTGAACGAGAACGACACGGTGGCGACGGAGGAGATTCGCTTCGGCGACAACGACCGGCTCGCCGCGCTGGTCGCCCACCTGATCGGCGCCGACGCGCTGGTGCTGCTGTCGGATGTGGCCGGCCTCTACGACGGCGACCCGCGCAAGGGCGCGGCGACGCTGATTCCCGAGGTGCGCAGCAGTGCCGACTTGGACGGCGTCATCGCGGGCAGCGGCGGCGCGCTCGGTACCGGCGGCATGGCGTCGAAGTTGTCGGCGGCGCGCCTGGCCGCGGACGCGGGCGTGCCGGTCTTGCTGGCCGCCGCCTCGTCCGCCGACATCGCGCTGTCCACCGGCACGGTCGGCACCGCGTTCGCCGCCCGCCCGGTGCGATTGTCCGCGCGGAAATTCTGGGTCCGGCACGCCGCCGACAGCCGCGGCACACTGCTCATCGATGACGGCGCGGTGCAGGCGGTGGCGCACCGGCGCCGGTCGCTGCTCGCGGCCGGGATCGTGGGCGTGCGTGGCCGCTTCTACGGCGGCGACGTGGTGGACCTGGTGGCTCCGGACAATCGCGTCGTCGCCCGGGGCGTCGTCGAATACGACAGCACCGAACTGGCGGGCATGCTCGGCCGCTCCACCGCCGAACTCCCCGACACGATGCAACGTCCCGTCATCCACGCCGACGACCTCGTGAAGGTCTGATCACGCACGCTCCGAGGATGTGGACGGCCGTCGGCGTGGTCGGCCGCTGATCGGCACTGCGGTCGATCCGCTGGGCCCGATGCTGCCTCGGTTCATGACGCTCCAGCTGGTGCCGTCCGCTCCCGGCCGCGGGGATCCCCCGACCCTCATCACTGACGAGTGCGCTTCGGCGTTGCGGGAAGCATCCGGTGTCGGGCCGTCAGGACGGGACGACACCCGGTTGGTTGGTGCTCGGCATCTGCTGCTGGCTGCCGTCCACCGGCCCGGTGACTCCGGGTTGGCCGTTCGGGTCCGGCATCTGCACCGATGGGCCGGCAGCGGGAGGTGGTGCGGGCTGCGGGCTCGGCGGTTGCGCGGGTTCCGGGACCTGGGGTGGAGGCGGCACAGCTGAACTCGGCGGTGGTTCCGGGACCGGAGGTGCGGGCGATGGGCTCGGTGGCGGAGGCGGCGCGGACGAACTCGGTGGTTGCGTCGGTTCCGGGACCGGAGGTGCGGGCGATGGGCTCGGTGGCGGAGGCGGCGCGGATGAACTCGGTGGTTGCGTCGGTTCCGGGACCTGTGGCGCCGGAGGCGGGCTCGGCGGCTGGGTAGTGGGCGGCGTGGTCGTGGACGGCGCCTGTCGCGTCGGCGGTACCGGCTCGGGTGACGGCGTCGCCGGTGCGGGCGTCGGCGTTTCGGTCGACGGCGTTTCGGTCGACGGCGCTTGCTGCGGCGGAGCCTGCTGGGTGGGTGGCGCCGAAGGCGTCTGCTGCGGGTCCGGCTTCGGCGGGGCAGGTGGAGCCGAATCGTCCGACGGCGCGGACGGCTCCGGCGCGGGGCGCGTTGTGTCCGGCGACCATTGGTCGTTCGGCGATGTCTGCTCGGGCGCCGAGTATCGCGGCGCGCCGGGGGAGACCGGCTGCGGCGCTGTGGCCGTGGGTGGTGCGGGCAGCGCGGGCACGGCGGATCCGGCCGCGGAATAGGCGGGCTTGTAGACCATGTTCATCGCGAGCACGGCCTCCTGACGCAGCGCTTCCCGCGCCATCTGCGCGTCGATGACGTGTGCCGCCTCCAGCAGTTGCGCGATGGCGCCGACCGGTCCGGAAACGCCGGGCGGCACCACCGCGAGTTTCACCGCCTCGGCGGCCGCGGCGACCCCGCCGAGCCGCGCGCCCACGTGACCGAGCACCGCGGCCAGTTCGTCGGCCGACGCCGCGAAGCTGCGTGCGCAGGTTCGGGCGGCGTCGGCGGCGGCGCCCGTCCAGTCCGCCGCGTCCATCACGCGATCCACGCCGCCGTGGGTGAGCGGGAACGACGTGCTGAGCGCACCCGCCGCGTCGAGCCAGATCGCCGCCGCCTGCAGCACCTGCGCGGCATCGATCTGCTGTGCCTTCGCGTAGATCTCCTCGTGCCGCAGCGCCTCGAAATGCTCCATCGAGTTGATGTAGGCGGGGTCGCAACCGGTCATCGGGGCAACCTCGCCCGCACCGCGCGCAGGGCGGCGGCGCTTGCGGCGTCGGCCTCCTCGAACAGTCCTCCGCTGATCAGGAACGCTTCCTTCATGCGATAGGCCGCCTCGATGTAGTGGTCGAGCAGCGCCGCGGCGTCGCGCGCTTTGTGGCCGAATCCCGCCTGCAACTGCTGGGCGGAGACGAACCCGCCGAAACCCCCCAGCTCCGCGGCGGATTCGAGGCTCTGCTGTAGGTGGATCAGCCGATCGGCCTGCCGTTCGTACATCTCGGCGCACTGCCGAGCCGCCGCTGCGTCGAACTGGACGGCCCCGGCCTGCGCGGCCTCCTTGAATCGTGCGATATCGGCTCGGCTGGTCTCGATCGTCATCGCTCACCCCTGAGATCGGTCGGTCCGCCCCAGACTAACCGGAACCCCAGCGCCGGGTCGCCGATAGTCGGCGGCAGCGGTCAGGAAAGTGAGCTATATCGGTATGCGCTTTTGTAATTGGGTGGCGATCTGCTCAGGGGAGGCGGGTGCGATGCGCACTTCGTCGCCCGCCTTGATCAGGTATCTTCCGTCGTCGCGCACATCGATCCAGGTGTAATGGACCGGCGGCGGCGGGGTCGGCCGGTCCAGCCGTGGTTCGATCCTGATGTGCCCCTCCGCGGTATGCGGCTCCAGCAGCAACTTGCGGATCCGTGGCGCTGCTCGCTGCCGCATGGTCACGGTCTCCTGGTCGCGCACCTCGGCTCCCGGCGCGACGCGAGCGGGTTCGCGGCCCGCGGGGGTCTTCGGCAGCAGCGCTGCGATCCGCCGGCCCAGTTTGGCGCTGTGGCCGATCGAAATGCGCACTGCGCCACCGAAATCCGGGCTCGGGCCGGGGTCCTGCACCGCGAGCACCGCGCGGTCGTAGATGGCGGCGGCAAGCAGCCGCAGTTCGCCACCCGGCTGGTGCGTGCCGCCGATCGCCACGATCCGGGTGTGTGGGCGGGCCAGAATGCGCAGGCATGCCGACAGATCGGGGTCGGAGCCCAGGGGGAGCCGCTCGGCGAGGGCGATGCCCAACTTCTCGGCGTCGTGCTCGGTTCTCGGCGTTTCCAGGATGCGCAGCGGGAAGGGGTGGCGATCCAGGTCGGTCTCGCGCCAGATATGGGCGAACTCGTCCGGAGTGAAGGTCCATTCCACGGCCGAATCACATCCTCACCGAACCAGCCAATGCTGTTCGTAGCCTAGCGGTCCCGACGCCCGACGGGGGAACTCCCGCGCGGGCCTCGCCGGACGCGTTCGGTGTCCGGCTCGGAAAATCGGGGTCTCGCGGCGGTGTCGTGCTCGACCGTCTCCTTCGATTCTGCTGAAATAGTGAAGCTGAAATAGGCAAAAGGCACGGCAACGACCGGGTTGGGCTGAGGTCTGCCGAGGAGGGATTGCGGTGCACACCATGATGCGGCGAGTGGGCGCGGGAACCGTGCTGCTGTTCCTCGCGGGTGGCCTCGTCTGGGCCGGTTCCGGGCCCGCCGGAGCCGAGCCCGCGGGCTGCTATGTCGACCGTGGTGTCACCGATGCGGCCGCCTTGTGCCACAGCGGTGAAGGGACGTCGGTGCTCGAAGCCGAATGCCTCGGTTTCTTCTTGCCATCGGCGGGGTCCGGGCTGGTGTTCGGCTACTACAGCGGCTTCCAGTCGCGAGAGACACCGGTCGGCAAGCCGATGCGCGTCACCTGTGTGTCCGACGGCGCCGTGGGGATCGCCACGCTCGCGTTCGTCGTCCCCGCGACGTCGTAGCGTCGCGGATCGGCGCAATGCCGGTCAGGGGACGGCTTTTCGAGATCTCCACGGTCAGCTCGGCCGGGCCTCGAGCACGTTGTCCGGGGAGGCCGTCGGTACGCGCTCGAGCAGCGTGAATCCGTGCGTGGCGAGGAAGTCACGGTACTCGGCCTCCGTGCGTTCTTGCCCGCCCGTGTTCACCAGCATTTCCAAGTCGATGTATTTGCTCGGGTGCGGTGCGGTGTGTTCGGGGACGACGAGCTCGACGATCAGCAACCTGGCGTGTGGTTCCATGGCCGCGCGCACGGTACGCAGGATGCGCCCGGCGTCCGGTTCGGCCCAGTCGTGCAGGATGTGCTTGAGGATGTAGGCGTCACCGCCCGCGGGGACGCTGTGGAAGAAGGATCCGCTCTCCACCGCGCAGCGATCGGCGAGACCGAGTGCGGCGAGCCGAGCGGGGGCCGCGGCCACCACATCGGGCAGATCGAACAGGATGCCACGGGATCGCGGCGCGCGGCGCAGGATTTCGGTGAGCATCGTTCCCTCGCCGCCGCCGACGTCGACCAGGGTCTCGTAGCGGCCGAAATCGTAGGCGGCGAACAGCGGCTCCATCGACAGGGTGCCGAGGCTGGACATCGCGCGGTCGAACAGTTCGCCGAGCTCCCGGTCGTGCCGGACGTATTCGAAGAACGGCATCCCGTCGAGTTTCACGCCGACCGGTTCGCCGGTGCGCACGGCGTCGACCAGGTGCGACCAATGGTTGCGGTGACCGGGCGAGCCGAAGAACAACGCCGCGTCGCGCAACGACACGTTCGAATCCCGGCACAGGGCTCGCGCCATCGGCGTCAGCGCGTAACGTCCGTCGCGCCGCTGGGTGAAGATGCCGTGGCTGATCAGCAGCCGCAGCAACCGCCGCAATGCGTCCTCGTCGGCGCCGACCGCCGCCGCGAGGTCCGCGCCCGACCGCGGCCCGGCCACGAGTGCGTCGGCCACGCCGAGCGCCGCGGCGGCATGGATGGCCTGCGTGAGCCATCCGGCGGCGATCAGCTCCATCAGCGCGAGGTGTCCCGGCGCCAGCTTGCGGAACGCGACGGCCAGGGCGCCGCGCACCGACTCGACGGCCCGTACCAGCGGCAGCGGCGGAATTCTCGGTCGGTCGGACGCCACGGCGACTCCATCCGTCGAAGGTGGGCACTCTGCGCTTGCTTGGAGGGTACGTCCGCCCGGATTCGCTGCGCTGTTACTCCGCGCTCGGCGGTGGTGGCGCGACAGTGGCCGAGTTCGCGATGTCATCGAGAAAGTCCTCGGCCGCGCTGCCCGGCTGAATCGCTCGGATAGTGCTGCGAACCGGATCCCTCAGTAGCCGAGTGCGGGATCGACCGGTGCCAGTAGCTGACGGCCTGCGATGAATCGCTCTACGTTCGCTTCCACATGGTCGGCGAACGCCGCCAGGCGCAGCTGGGGCGGATTCGAATCATGCGGGGTGACAATGGCATTCGGCAGCGACCAGAGTGGATGGCCCGCCGGGAGCGGCTCGGGGTCGGTGACGTCGAGCCCGGCGCCGCCGATCGCGCCGGAGCGCAGCGCGGCCACCAGCGCGTCGGTGTCGATGAGGCTGCCGCGGGCGACGTTGACGATCCAGGAGGACGGCTTGAGCCGCGCGAGTTCGTCCGCGCCGATGAGATGCCTGGTGGCGGGGGTGGCGGGCGCGGCGACCACGACGTGATCGGTGTGCGGCCAGACCCGGCCGAGATGCTCGGCGGAGATCGTCTCGACCGACGGCGGGATACCGGGGCCGGTGACCGGCCGTCCGCTGCGGTTCACCGCGATGATGTGCGCGCCGAGCGGCACCAGCATCGGGATCAGCGCGCGGCCGATACCGCCCGCGCCGACGATCGTCACCGTCTTGCCGCGCAGGGTATCGACGTGCGGAAAGAAGTCCTGTTGCCGCCAGCGCGCCGCGCGCAGGTGCTCGGGCAGGTAGCGGACGCCCGCGAGCAGCAGCATGAGCGCGTGCTCGGCCACACTCGCCGCGAAAGCGCCCGCGGCGGAGGTGAACCGCACACCGGGATGCCTGGCGATGACCCCCGCGGCGAACCATTCCTCGATACCGGCGGCCGGCAGCTGCACCCACTCCACACCGGCGGGCAGTCGCTCCGGGAACTCGCCCGGGCCGCCGACCCAGACAAGCCCTCGCGCCTCGTCCAGATCGGAGATGGCGGCGCCCGCCTCCACCACGGCTTTCTCCACCAGCGAGGGGGGAGGGTCGGCGGGGCCGATTGCGATCGTTACTGCCGACCGGTTCATGGATGGACCTCCTTCGGAGCAGTAGGACGTGGGCGCGAGCGGGTGGACGTTGCGACCGTAGCACCGCCGGGCGCGGCGCTAGGCCCCGCTCTGCCCGTCGTCGAGTTCCACGTCCACCTTGTCCCGCTCGGCCCACTCCAGGAGAGATTCCAGGTGGAACACCGCCTCATCCATGCCCGCGTGCAGGTCGCCGAGTTCGGCGAAGCGAGCGGGAACGGAGGACATGGTGAAGTCGCGCGGATCGATGTCGGGAATCTCGTCCCAGCGTACCGGTGTGGAGACGGTGGCGGCGGGGACGCCGCGCACCGAGTAGGCGGCGGCGATGGTGTGATCGCGCGCGTTCTGGTTGTAGTCGACGAACAGCGTCGCCGGGTCGCGGTCGCGCCGCCACCAGGTGGTGGTCACGTCATCGGGTGCGCGCCGCTCGACCTCACGGGCGAACGCGAGCGCCGCCCGGCGCACCTCCTGGAAGCCCCAGTGCGGCGCGATCCGGACGTACACGTGCAGGCCCTTGCCACCGGAGGTCTTCGGCCACCCGACGGCGCCGATCTCGTCGAGCACCTCGTGCACCACCGCGGCGACGCGCTGCACCCGCGGCCACGGGCAGTCCGGCATCGGGTCGAGGTCGATGCGCCACTCGTCCGGTCGCTCGGTGTCGGCGGCGCGGGAATTCCAGGGATGGAATTCGATCGTCGACATCTGCACCGCCCAGAGGACGTCGGCGAGCTTCTCGACGCACAGCTCGTCGGCGTGCCGGCCATAGCGCGGGAAGTACACCCGCACAGTCGGAATCCAGTCCGGCGCGCCCGCGGGAAGCCGCTTCTGATGCACCTTGTCGCCCGCGAGTCCCTTGGGAAACCGGTGCAGCATGCAGGGCCGGTCGCGCAGCGCGTTGACGATGCCGTCACCGACGCTCAGGTAGTACCGCACCACGTCGAGCTTGGTCGCGCCGGATTCCGGGAAGTAGACGCGGTCCGGATTGGAGACGCGCAGCGTGTGGTCGCCGACCTCTAGCTCGATCGCCGACCCGGTGGATTTGCTGGCCACGGGTCGACTGTAGTGGCCGAGCCGAAGGATATCCGCGCACGATCGCGGGCCGCCGCGACCGACGTCCCGTACCGGTCACCGGCGCCGCACCGCTCTGGTATGCATACGGGTATGAGCAAGGCGACGCGCGTGACCGTCACGCTGGATCCGCAGGTGGCGGAGTGGGCCAGAGAGGCCGCCGACCGCCAGAACCGCAGCCTGTCGGCGGTGATCAACGCCGCGCTGCGCACCACGCTCGTGCACGACAGCCTGACCGCGCTGGCTGTCGACGAGGAAGCGGAGCTGGCCGTCGCCTACGACGACGTGGCACTCGCCCAGGCAGCCGACGATGACGACGCCGACGGTGCCGCATGAGACGCGGTGAGGTATGGCGCTACGCCCCGACTCTCAGTGACGGCACCCCCTTCCCGCGGCGCATGACGGTGGTGCTGGTGTCCGATTCGGCGGTGATCACTTCGCGCTATCGCTGGTTGCAAGTCGTACCGGTGCGCGAGGAAGACCCCGGCCACGTGCTGGCCACCTACACCGAGCACGGCTGGGCCGACACCCTGAAACTGCACCGCGCCTACCGGCCCTGGCTCACCGAACACCTCGGCGTGCTCACTCGAGCGGAAACGGAATCCCTCGACGCGCGATTGCGGGCGACGCTCAGTTTGTAATTGCCGCGCCTGCGGCGCGGCGTGTTCGCGGCCCCCTTGTGGCT
>NZ_JBQWRI010000013.1:0-157897 GCF_052545135.1 Nocardia aegles | reverse complement strand
CGACGCGCCCAGCGCACCTCGACCACGTCTTTCGAGCGCAGCGAGACCGAGCCTGTTCCGTTCGCGGCCCGGCTCGCGTGTGCGCGGCCGCCGCGTCCGCGACGAAGTCGCCAGCGGCGGTCGCGCACACGCGAGCCACCAAGGGGCCGCGAACACCCAGCGCCGCAGGCGCTGGAAATCCAACACAGTAGGCTGTGGCCGTGTCGAGACGAGCCGATGGCAGGGCGGACGATGAGCTCCGCGAGGTCCGGATCACCCGTGGTTTCACCACGCATCCAGCTGGTTCGGTGCTGGTGGAGTTCGGGCAGACGCGGGTGATGTGCACCGCGAGCGTCACCGAGGGGGTGCCGTCGTGGCGGCGTGACTCCGGATTGGGCTGGCTCACCGCCGAGTACGCGATGTTGCCCGCCGCGACGCACACGCGCAGCGGGCGGGAATCGGTGAAGGGCCGTATCGGCGGACGGACCCAGGAGATCAGCCGCCTGGTCGGCCGCTCGCTTCGTGCCTGCATCGACCTCGCCGCGATCGGGGAGAACACCATCGCCATCGACTGCGATGTGCTCCAAGCCGACGGCGGTACCAGGACGGCCGCTATCACCGGCGCCTACGTGGCGCTGGCGGATGCCGTGACCTATCTCGGCGCGGCGGGCGCGCTGGCCGACCCGCAGCCGATCTCCTGTGCGATCGCCGCGGTGAGCGTCGGTGTGGTCGACGGTCGGGTGCGCGTGGATCTGCCCTACGAGGAGGATTCGCGCGCCGAGGTCGACATGAACGTGGTCGCCACCGATACCGGAACGCTGGTGGAGATCCAGGGCACCGGCGAGGGCGCCACCTTCCCGCGCTCCACGCTGGACAAGCTGCTCGATGCCGCGCTCGCGAGCTGCGAGCGGTTGTTCATCGTGCAGAAAGAGGCGCTGGCGCTGCCCTACCCCGGCGTGCTTCCGGAGCCCGCCGAGTCGAAGAAGAAGTGATGACCCGCCGTCTGCTGGTAGCCAGCCGCAACGCCAAGAAACTGAACGAACTGCGCCGCATCCTCGACGAGGCGGGCATCGCCGGGATCGAGATCGTCGGATTGAACAACGTTCCCCCGTACGACGAGGCGCCCGAGACCGGCGCGACCTTCGAGGAGAACGCGCTGGCCAAGGCCCGCGACGGCGCCGCGGCCACCGGATTGGCTTGTGTGGCCGACGATTCCGGCCTCGAGGTGGACGCGTTGAACGGCATGCCGGGTGTGCTGTCGGCGCGCTGGGCGGGCAGGCACGGCGACGACGCGGCCAACAACGCGCTGCTGCTGGCGCAGCTGTCCGACGTGCCGGACGAGCGCCGTGGCGGGCGGTTCGTGTCCACCTGCGCGCTGGTGGTGCCCGGCGGGGCGGAGACCGTGGTGCGCGGTGAATGGCCCGGCTCGATCGGGCGGAAGCCGGTGGGCGACGGCGGTTTCGGCTACGACCCGCTGTTCGTCCCGGAAGGCGGCGATGTCACCGCGGCCCAGTTGACGCCCGCCCAGAAGGACGCGGTGTCGCATCGTGGGCGGGCACTGGCCCGGTTGACGCCCGCGCTGGCGGTGCTCGCCGAACGCTGACGCGGGCGGTCTCAGACGCCGAAGGTCTGCTTGACCTGCTTCGCGTTGACGTGCTCGACGAAGAACGACAGCAACGGGATGGTGCCGGCGAGCAGGGTGCCGACGGTGCGCAGCACCGGCCAGCGGACCTTGACCGCGAGGTCGGCGGTGACCAGCAGGTAGACGAAGTACACCCAGCCGTGCACGACCGCGATCCAGCTGGGGGTCGCCACCCCGAAGCCGTACTTGGCGATCATCTCACCGGTGAGCAGCAGCAGCCAGAGGCCGGTGATCCAGGCCAGCGCTCGATAGCGCCGCAGTGCCGGACCGATCTTGGCCTCGTTCCCGGCAGGGGCCGGGGCGGCGGTGGTCTCGATGGAATTCTCGCTGGTGGTCAACCGGCGCTCCTCTCGCGGGTGTGCAGGTCTGCCGCGCGGACCTGTTCTTCGACGTCGTTGGCGTGCAGCGCGGCGAGGTAGCGGTTGTACTCGGCGAGCACGGGGTCCTCGTCCCGGACGGCCTTCGGGCGCTCGGGCAGCAGCCCCGCTGGGAGTTCCCTGGGCGCGAGTGGCTTCGTGGCACGACTTGTCGTGGCGGAGTCGCGGCGCGGGGCGCCGGCGGACTCGTTGTTCTGCTCGGGTTCGCCTGCCTCGCGTTCGAGCCGGACGAACCGGAAGTAGGCGAAGACGGCGAAGCCCGCGAACAGGGGCCACTGCATCGCGTAGCCGAGGTTCTGTGCGCTGCCGGTCGCGGATTCGTACCGCTCCCACTGCCACCAACCCAGCCCCAGGAAGCCCAGCGCGGCGAAGATCACCAGCGCGATGAGGGCCGGGCGGTTGTGTGCCGAGCGGCGGGATGAGGCGGACACGGCTTCTACGGTACCTGTTCTACTACGCGGGCCGTAGAACGAGGTCCGTCGTCGGGCGCTTGCTGTGACCACGATCATCGCGGCGGCGGCCGGGTGCGGATGGAACCAGTTTCGGGGCGGCCTCGAATGCCGAGACGATCGGGCGCCGTCCGAGCAAACGCCCGATCCGCCCTGCCGCGCCTCCCCTGACCGCTCCGGCGTTGCCCGGCTCAGAACGAGTAGGTGACGCCGGTCTTGCGCTCCGACACGCTCCACAGCCGCTGCCACAGCTCCCTGTCCCGTGACAAACGGGTGGACGGCGAGGGTTTCACCGGGCCTCGGGCGCCGAAGAGCCGGGTCGGGCCCCAGTAGGTCTCGGGGTCGGCGTCCGGCATGGTCGCGGCGAACAAGGTCGAGTGCGCGGCCTTGGCCGGCGAGTGCCCGATCAGGCGGATGAACGGCTTCGAGATGTGATCGAGCGGGGTCTCGGTGTGTGCGAAGAGGTCGGTGGCCGAGACACCGGGGTGCACGGCGTAGGAGCGCTTGGCCGAGCCGGACTCGCGCAGTCTGCGCTGCAGTTCACGCGCGAACATCAGATTGCACAGCTTGGCCTGCGCATAGGCGAGGTTGCGCTGGTAGCGACGCTTTTCGTAGTCGAGGTCCTCGATCCAGAGTTTCGGTGCCTGCTTGTGCGCGATGCTGGAGAGGGTGACCACCCGATCGGTGATCCGGTCCAGCAGCAGTCCGGTGAGCGCGAAGTGTCCGAGGTGATTGACGCCCCACTGGGTTTCGAAACCGTCCTTGGTGCGCGAGAACGGCACGTTCATCAGTCCCGCGTTGTTGACCAGGACGTCGAATCGGCCGGTCTCTTCGGCGAACTTGCGCACCGAAGCCAGATCGGCCAGGTCCAGTTCGGCCACTCGAACGTCGCCGTCGATGGTGCCGGCGACCTCTTTCGCCCTGACCGCGTTCCGGCAGGCCATGATCACGGTCGCGCCCTTGGACGCCAGGACTTTCGTCGTGACGGCACCGAGCCCGCCGTTCGCGCCCGTGATGACGAAGGTGCGTCCCGTCTGATCCGGGATCTCAGTTGGTTTCCACGCCATGAGTCGACCTTACTTCGGAGTAAGTTGCAGGGGTAGATTTCGACATCGATCGTCTCAGACGCGGGTGCCCGTGTCGCGGAACGCGAGCGCGACACGGGCACGCGGCGGGTAGGTGTCGGTGGCCGCTGCCGATGGGCGCGCCGAGGCAGTTCCCGGTCGCTGTGATTTCGCTACCGTGGGAGATGTGACGGCGGCAGTGGGCAGGCGATACGGCGGGCGCGCCGTCGTGGAGCGGAAAGCCGAACGGCGCCGGCGGTTCGTCGAGGCGGCCACCCGGATCTTCGCCGAACGCGGCTACGCCGATTGCTCGCTGGCCGACGTGTGCGCCGCCGCCGGCTTGTCCAAGCGCCAGTTCTACGAGGAGTTCGAAGCCAGGGAGGACGTTCTGGTCGCCGCGTACGACCGGATCCAGGACGAGGCCGCCGGCGCCGTGATCGCCCGGATCGAGGCGCTCGACCCGCGGTTCGACCTGCGCGCCGCGATGACCGCCGTGGTGACGGCATATCTCGAATCGATCGGCTCCGATCCCTATCGCGCGAAGGTCGCCTTCATCGAAGTGGTCGGCGTGAGCGATCGGATGGAGCGCCGCCGCCGCGAGCGCAGGCACGCCTGGGCGGCCGTGCTGGAGTCGCACGTCGTGCCGGTGGTCGCGCCCGGTTCGCGGGTGCGCGGCGCGCCCGGGTGGGCAGCGAGCGCCTTGATCGGCGCGATCAACGGGCTCGCGCACGAATGGGTGCTCGCCGACCCGCGTCCGACGGTCGCCGAACTCGTCGATCTGCTCGTCCCCATCGCGATGTCGCTCATCGAGCGGACGGACGAAGCGCCGGAGGGCGCGCCGGGCTGATTCGCCGGCATGTCGCTGGACCAGACCATCGTGGCCACCGCGCTGCCCACCATCGTCGCCGGCCGCCGGCCTCGGCGGGGGCACATGGCGTAGGTGGTCCATCCCCACCTGCTCGCGGAGGCTGTGGCGTCGGCAATGGCCGGCGAGCTCGGTGACTGTTCGGCCGCAAGCCGGTGTTCGAGATCAGTGCCGTGATCCCTCGTCGGCTCGATCGTGGCGGGCCGGGCGAACGCCGCGCGGAGGAAACGGTACCCGCGTGACCCTTGCGGCCAATTACTCGCAGACGTATATTCGTTTACGAGTAAGGAGGAGGTGCCGCGATGAAGAAGCGCAAGGTCGACAACCTGCTGGCACTCGCGGTGCTGTCGGTGATCATCGAACGCCCGATGCACCGCTACGAGATCGCCCAGACCTTGCGTGACCGGGGCAAAGACCAGGACATGGCGATCAAGTGGGGTTCGCTCTACACCGTCGTGCAGAACATGGCCAAGGTCGGCTTCCTCGAGGTCGTCGGCAGTGAACGGGCGGGCGCCCGGCCCGAGCGGGTGATCTATCGGATCACCGACGCCGGTCGCGCCGAGTTGGCCGATTGGACCAGGGAACTGCTGTCGACACCGGAACCGGAGCAGCACCGGTTCGTCGCGGGCCTGTCGATCCTCGCAGTGCTTCCGCCCGCCGAAGTGATCGAACTGCTCGGCGCCCGCCTCGAAGCGCTGGACCGGACGATCGAGACCGTGCGTCGCGAACTCGGCGAGCTCGCGGGGACGTTGCCGCGATTGTTCATCATCGAATCCGAGTTCGGGCTGGCGATGCTGGAAGCCGAAGCGACCTGGACGCGCTCACTGCGCGCGGAGCTGACCGAGGGCACCTTCCCCGGACTGGCGCAATGGCGTGCCTGGCATGAGCACGGCACGCTGCCGTCGGAGGCCGCCGAAATGGTGGAGAGGGGGATGGCCGAGAACTAGCCGAGAACCGGACCCGGCGAAGGTGCGGCAACACCACCGCCGGGCCCGATCGAACAGTCTCGAACCGCGCCCGCGAACGCGCACCCGGCTACAAGGCTGGCAACCACAGGATAACCGGGTGGGTGGCGCGTGGGTCGGTCCGGGAACCGAAACCCGTATCGCACGAATCCTGGAGACACCCATGTCCACAACACGTACCGCCCTGGTGATCGGTGGCGGCATCGCCGGCCCCGTCGTCGCGACGGCCCTGCGCAAAGCGGGCATCGACGCCCGCGTCTACGAGGCCTATCCCGGCCCTTCCTACGGCATCGGCAGCGGGCTCGCGCTGGCGCCCAACGGCATCGCCGCGCTCGACATCATCGGCGCAGGCGACCCGGTCCGCGCGATCGCGCTGCCGGTGCGGAAGATGAACATGGCCGTCGGCGCCAAGGTGCTGGCGATGCCCGGCCTCGCCGATGTGCCGCCGCTGCAATTGGTCGATCGCAGCGAGCTGCATCGAACCCTGCACCGGCACGCGGTCGCGGCCGGTGTTCCGTTCGAGTACAACAAGCGCCTGGTCGACGTGCAGGAGGACGAGTCCGGCAGCACCGCCCGGTTCGCCGACGGCAGCACCGCCACCGCCGACGTGCTGATCGGCGCGGACGGCATTCGCTCGCGGGTGCGCACGCTGATCGACCCGAACGCGCCCGGTCCCGACTACACCGGCATGCTCGGCTTCGGCGCGACCACCGAGTGCGACGCGGACATCCCGCCGGATACCATCACCTTCGCGTTCGGCCGGCGGGCCTACTACCTGTACTGGCCGCTCGGGGACGGGCGGGTGGCGTGGGGGGCGAACCTGCCGCACAAGCAGTACCTCTCGCTCACCGCGGCGCGGGCGGTTCCGAGCACGCGCTGGTTGAAGATCTTGCGCGAGACCTACGACGGCGACACCCCCGGCGGCGAACTCGCTCGACGCACCACCGAGGAGCAGTTGGAGGTGGTCGGCGCACTGCACATCATGCCGCCGGTGCCGCACTGGTATCGCGGGCGGATGGTGCTGGTGGGCGATGCGGTGCACGCGCCGTCCAACAGTTCCGGTCAGGGCGCGTCGCTGGCGATCGAGAGCGCCGTGCAGCTGGCCCGCTGCCTGCGTGATCTGCCCGTCTCCGAGGCGTTCGCGGTCTATGAGCGCTTGCGGCGCGAGCGGGTGGAGGGCGTCGCGGCCCGCGCGGCGAAGATCAATCACAGCAAGACGCCGGGACCGGTGGGGCGCAAGGTCATGCAGTTACTCCTGCCGGTCATGGCCAAGACCGTGATGAATCCGGAGAAGACGATGGGGACGGAGCAGCGCTACCGGATCGATTGGGACGCGTCGGCCGAGCGCGAGCTCGCGTCGGTCTGAGTCGACGGGGGTCCCGCAGGTCCGGACGACCTGCGGGACCGGCCGTCCCTGTGGTGCTCGAGTTTCCCCAGTACTCAGGGGCAAGCGGTGAGGATCCGCACCATGGCGTCCTTCTCGGCCGCGGTGACCCAGAGCTGGTAGGCCGTCTTCACCTGGATCTGCCTGGTTACGTAGGCGCAGTGGTAAGCCTTGCTCGGCGGCAGCCATTGGGCCGCGTCGGAGTCGCTCTTGGACTGGTTGGTCGGACCGTCCACGGCCTGCAGGTTCAGCGGGTCGTTGGCCAGGTCGCGGCGGCGCTCGGCCGAAAGCTGCTGTGCGCCTTTCTGCCAGGCGTCCGAGAGCGCGACGACGTGGTCGATCTGGACGTCATCGGAGGACTTGGTGCCGCGCTTGAAGTCGATCGTCTTGCCGGTGTAGACGTCGGCGAGCGTTCCGGTCGCGACGATGCACTTGCCCGACTTGAACGTCACGTCGGTCATGTCGCGCTGGAGGATGTCGTTGCGGGTGTCGCAGCCGTTGTTGCCGCCGGGTACCGAGACGGTGTCGGACCAAGGCGGGCCGAATTCGTCGCGGCTGTAGCCGGTTTTGGGCGCGCGGTCGGCCACGCGCAGGGAGTTCAGCAGGGCGAGCGCGTTTCGTGATGCGATCGGGGCCGGTATGTCGGCGCAGGCTTTGCCGCCGGACCCGCAGCCCGACGCGGTCGACTGGCCGGGCGGAACGGTTGTGCACGAGACGAGTCCGATGGAAGTCGCCACCATGATGCCGATCAGAGCCAGCCGTTGCACTGTGGACTTCATCGAACTTCCTAACGCCGAACCCACGTGGAACTGTAACCGGCGTCAAGGTATCCAGTGGCCGCGTTCGCACAACCGATCGGCGCGTATGACATTCGGCACAGCGCACCTTGCGTCGGAGTCGGCCGAGCCGGAGAACGGGGCCGCCCCCGAATCGCCGTGCCGGCGCCGATTCGGGGGCGGTTCTATCACGAGGAGGCCGGTGGAGCCGCGCGGTTGTGCGGACGGTTGTCCACTCCGAAGACCGCACTGGGACGACACCACGGGGCTGATGAGGGGGAGGTCCCGAGGTGTCGAGCCGCGCCTGCTCCCGGACTCACTCGTGATGATCTGGGTGATCGACATCCGGCGGGCACCGGTGACCAGGGAAGCTACTCTCTGGTTGCAGCACGCATCAGCTCCGTCTCGATCACGCTTCATTCTACGTATCAAGACAGTAGATAGATGCCGCGCGGGTTGGCAAGTTCGGTCCGTGTATCCCGAAATTTTCTCAGCCGATCTTCAGTTTCGGCCATACATCTACTGCATGAGTACGGATGTGTCGCCAACGCGTTCCGTCGCTGCTCGCGCCGCGTGGACACAGCACGTGGACCGGCCGTGTCGTCCCAGCCGGTGCGCGATCAGCCCGGCG
This sequence comes from Nocardia aegles, assembly GCF_052545135.1. Taxonomy (NCBI): domain Bacteria; kingdom Bacillati; phylum Actinomycetota; class Actinomycetes; order Mycobacteriales; family Nocardiaceae; genus Nocardia; species Nocardia aegles. The sequence goes on along the minus strand of NZ_JBQWRI010000013.1, from coordinate 149,765 downwards.
TCTGCCCGGCGGGCGGGCTTCCCCGGAGTTCCGTTGCCAGGCGGGCGATGTCCGCTGGGCCCACGCGGCAGCATCCGCCGATGATCCGCGCGCCTCGGGCGAACCAGTCCCGGGCTTGTCCCGCGGTGAACCGCGCGGGGCCGATCCACCGGTGATGTACCGCATCCCAGCGCTCACCACTGTTCGGGTAGGCGACCACGGGTTTGCCGGTGCCGACGGCGAGTTCGACCGCGACGGCGACATCGGCGGGCGCGCAGCAGTTCACGCCGATCGCGACGATCGAGTCCGAGCCCGCGGCCACCGCGAACGCGTCGGCGAGCGGCTGCCCGGCCCGGGTACGCACACCGTCGACGGTGTAGCTCAGCCACGCGGGCACCCCGAGATCGTCCACCAGGTCGACCAGCGCTTCCGCTTCGTCGACGTCGGGAACGGTCTCCAGGGCGAGCAGGTCGGCGCCCGCCTCCGCGAGCACCTCCATGCGCGGTCGATGCCAGGCCCGCAATTCGGCCACGGTGCGCCCGTAGCGGCCACGGTATTCCGATCCGTCCGCCAGCGATGCGCCGTAGGGGCCGATCGAGGCGGCGACCCACCGTCGCCGATCGTCGGCGCCCGTGTCGCACGCCGCGCGGGCCAGCGCCACACCGCGCCGCCAGAGCCGCACCGTCTGCGCCCTGGTCAGGCCGCGCGCGGCGAAACCTTCGAAGGAAGCCTGGTAGGTGGCGGTGGTCGCGATATCGGCGCCCGCCCGGAAGTAGGCTTCGTGCACGGACCGGATCGCGGCGGGATCGTCCAGCAGCAGCCGGGCCGACCACAGGGCGTCGGACAGGTCGTGGCCGCGCGCCTGCAACTCGGTGGCCAATCCGCCGTCCGAGATCAGTGCCCCTGCCGCGGCGTCGAACAGCACGGCTCCACTGTAGAACGCTGATTCACTCGTCGTCGGTGGGCTGGGCGGTCGGGGGGACGCCGGTGTCGAGGAAACGGATGAGCCGCTCGATGCGCGCGGTGTGATCGGCACAGCGTTCCAGGTGATGCCCCAGCAGCGCGATATCGATCGCTACCTCGGTGGACGGCTGGGAGACGGGGTCGCGCAGCGCGGAATGCAGCTGCCGGTGCAGCGTTTCCATCGAGCGGTCCGCGGGCGTGTCCTCCTCGGGCAGCAGGCGCTGACCGGCGACCGCACGCCCGGCCAAGGCCGTGCGCTCGGCCGCCAGCTCGCCCATCGCGGCGAGGATGTCCTGGATGGGTTGCTCCGCGGCGTGTGCGGGGTGGCTCCGGTACACCTGGTCGGCGACCCGGCTGGCGAGCCACCCGATGCGGGACAGCTCACCGGCGATCTGGATCGCGGTCACCACATGCCGCAGGTCGCGGGCCACCGGCGCCTGTAGGGCGAGTAGCACCACGGTGCGCGCCTCGCAGGCGCCGTACATCTTCTGCAACTGCTCGTCGAGCGCGAAAACCTCGTAGGTTGCCGTGAGGTCGGCGCCGACGAGCGCGTCGGTGACACGCTCGACGGCGTCATGGGCCAGCGTGCACATCTGCGTCAGGTCATTGGTCAACGCGATGAGCTCGGCAGTGAACTGGGTGCGCACCGCCAAATTCTCACCTATCGATCGGGGTGTGGTCGATTCCTTGTCGGATGTTCGTCAGTGCGGACGTCACCTCGGCGCGCCGTCGCGCACGGCAGCGTTGGAGCACGCGCGATCACAGCGCCGGGTGGCGGACGGGAAAACGGAGGTCAGACGCTAGTTTTCGCGGACAGGAAGGTGCGGCGGACCGGCGGGCGGCACCCGCGATCGGGTACCGGTCATGGGCAGCCCGAGATATATTGCGGGACCGGAGATTTATGACGGCCATCACAGTGCGCTGTTGCCGCGCACGGTTACTCGTCCGGTTGCTCATCACGTGCCGTACCCGGCCCGGTGCGGTGGCGCGGACGGCCGACACCGCGCGACGCGATGGGGGCATCGGCGTCCCGGTGCCGTTGGCTGCCGGCGTCCATCCCGCGCCCGCTCGTACCTTGGTCGATGCCCGAATCGCGCATGTCGCGTAGCCTGCCGACGGGTGCGCCGGTGTTACGGTCGCGGCATGCCGAACTTGCGCGATATCCAGCATCGGGTGGTGACGACGTTCCAGCGCCGATTGGGCAATCCGATCCTCCGTGCGCTGCCCGGCCAGACTCTCCTGGAGACCACCGGCCGGGTCAGCGGGCAGCCGCGGATCACGCCGATCGGTGGCCGCAAGGTCGGGCGGGAGTTCTGGTTGGTCTCCGAGTTCGGTGAGCGTTCGCAATATGTACGGAACATCAAGGCGGACAATCGTGTCCGGCTGCGGCTGCACGGCCGCTGGCACACCGGTGTCGCGCACTTGCTGCCCGACGACGATCCGCGTGCCCGCCTGGCCGCCCTGCCGCGCGCCAACAGCGCGGCCGTCCGATTGGTCGGTACCGACCTCCTTACGGTGCGTATCGATCTGGACGACTGAGTCGGGAGGGTGGGGGGCGTCGGTCGCTTGACCAGGGTGTGTGCGGTGTGCTGGGACGATGGTGGGCATGATCCGTGTGTTACTCGCCCGCTGGACCGTGTTCGTGCCCTTGCTCGCCGTCGTCGCCCTCGTAGTGACGTGGGGCCGAAGTCTGCCCGGTGTCGCGGTGACGATCGTGGTGGCGGCCCTGGTGGGGGCGGTGCTGTCGGCGGTTCATCACGCGGAGGTGGTCGCGCGCCGCGTCGGCGAACCGTTCGGGTCGCTGGTGCTGGCCATCGCGGTGACCGTGATCGAAGTCGCGCTCATTCTCACGCTGATGACCCAGGGCGGCGACAAGACCGCGACCCTGGCCCGCGACACGGTCTTCGCCGCGGCGATGATCACCTGCAACGGCATCTTCGGCCTCTGCCTGCTGGTGGGCGCCTTGCGCAGGCGCGTGGCGGTGTTCAACGCGGAAGGCACCGGCGCGGCGCTGGCCACCGTGGCGACGCTGGCCACGCTCAGCCTCGTGCTGCCGACCTTCACCACGAGCAAGCCCGGTCCGGAGTTCTCGCCGGCGCAACTGGCCTTCGCCGCGGTGGCCTCGCTCGCGCTGTACGGCTTGTTCGTGATGGTGCAGACCGTGCGTCATCCGGACGACTTCCTGCCGGTCGAGGCGGACGGCGTCGTCGCCGAGGACGACGAGCACGTCGAGCCGCCCACCGCGCGCGACGCCGTCACCAGCCTCGGCCTGCTGCTGGTCGCCCTGGTCTGCGTGGTGGGACTGGCGAAGGTGGTCTCGCCCGCCGTGGAATCGGCGGTCCAGTCGGCGGGCCTGCCGCAATCGGCGGTCGGTGTGGTGATCGCGCTGTTGGTGCTGTTGCCCGAGACGATCGCCGCGGTGCGAGCCGCGCGCCGCGACCGGGTGCAGATCGGTCTCAATCTGGCGCTGGGTTCGGCCATGGCGAGCATTGGCCTCACCATTCCGGCGATCGCCGTGGCCAGCATCTGGCTGGACGGTCCCTTGGTGCTCGGCTTGGGAGCGACGCAGATGGTGCTGCTGGCGCTGACCGTCGTGGTCGGCGGGCTGACGATCGTTCCGGGCCGGGCGACGCTGCTGCAGGGCGGCGTCCACCTGGCCGTGTTCGCTGCCTTCGTCGGTCTCGCCGCCAGCCCCTAGAGCGGCGGCCCAAGTGAGCGCGTGCACCATGCGCCAACGCGCTGAGCGCCTCGGCGCGGTCACCGCCGAATTGGTGCGCCGGTAGCGGCGCGAACGCGGGGGACCGGTCCACCCACCCGGCCTTCGGTGGCCGCGCGCCGCTCAGTGCGGGTGCTGGGCCGCGTACCTGGCTCGTTCCAGCGCTCGGCGTCGGGCTCGCCGCGGGTTCTCCAGATCCGCGGGCAAGCCGTGCTTCGCGAGCCGGTGCGCGCGGTTCATCGGCATGAAGGCGACGGTGTAGAACAGGGCCAGCAGCAGCGCCAGCAGGACCATCGCGCCGCGCAACCACAATTCGCCGGGAAAGAGCAGGAACGCCGCGAACAGCGGTGTGAACGGCACCATTCCGCGCAGCACGTGCCGCGTGGCGGCGAACCTGCCGGTCAGGTCGTCGCGCACCCATTCGCGCATCGAATCGGGCAGGCGGCGGCCGAAGGCGTAGCCGATCCACTGGATCGGACCGGGCCGTCGTCGCTCTCGGGTCATGACCGGGCTCCTCGGTTCGGGGTCGAGCTGTCGGGCTCGGCGAGCACCGACCGGCGGGCCGCCTCGTTCACCCGGGTGAGGACTTCGCGCAACTGCTCGAGGTCGGCCAAGGTCACGCCGAGGCGTTGCACGACGGCGGGTGGTATCCGCTCGGCCTCGGCGCGTAGTTCGGCTCCGGCCGGGGTCAGGTTCACCACCAGGTTGCGCTCGTCCCGGCTGTCGCGTTCGCGGCTGATCAACCCGGCGGCTTCGAGGCGTTTGAGCAGCGGGGACAGTGTGGGGGAGTCGAGCTGGATGGCCTCGGCGATGGCTTTGACCGACATCGGCGCCTCGCCCCAGAGCGCGAGCATCACCAGATATTGCGGGTGGGTGAGCCCGAGCGGTTCGAGCAGCGGGCGGTAGACGGCCAGTACCGCGCGATTAGCCACGGCCAGCGCGAAGCACACCTGCCGGTCCAAGCGCAGCGGATCCTCGATCTCGGTATCCATGGGTCCTCCTTGTCCCCCGCTGAAGTTAGCGCATTAATAGTTAGCGCGCTAATCAATGTAGGCGACATCTCGGCGCGAGATCCCGGCGTCGGGGCCGCCGCTGGATACCGTGAGATGCATGCACGACGACGCGGGTCCGCCACGCATCCAGGAACTCGACGCGGTTCGTGGTTTCGCGCTGTGCGGCATGCTGGTGGTGAACATCTGGCGGATCACCGACATCCCGGCGACGGACGATTCTGGCGTGGTGCTACCGGTCCGGCACGCGCTGTCGGTGGTGTTCGAGGGGCGGTTCTTCCCGATCTTCGCGTTCCTGTTCGGGGTCGGCTTCGCATTGCTGCTCGACAGCGCCGCGGAGCGCGGCGAGCGCCCACGGCTGGTCCTGATCCGCCGCTTGGCCGCGCTCGGGGTGATCGGCTTGGTCCATCAGCAGTTCCAGCCGGGTGAGGTGCTGCTGCCGTACGCGCTGGCCGGGTCGGCGATCCTCCTGCCCGCCTCGACGCTGCCGAACTGGGTGCTGCTCTCGGCGGGACTGGCAGGCACCTTCGGTGTCGCCCTGACGCTCGGCGGCGGGCTGGCGCTCGTGCCGGGATTGTTCCTGCTCGGCCTGGCCACCGCGCGCGCCGGGATCGTGCACACCCTCGATCAGCGGGGCCGGCAGATCGCCGCGGTCTTCGCCCTCGCCGTGCCCGCCGCGATCGTGGCGGGCAGGTGGGAATACCGCGCACCGTATCCGGAGCTGTGGTCCACTCCCGCCGTGGCTGTTGCGGGTCTGCTGGGTGCGCTGGCCTACGTCACCGGGCTACTGCTGTTTCTGCGCATCGAGCCCGGCCAAGTGCTGGCGGAGGTGTTGCGGCCGCTGGGCCGCCTGGCGTTGACCAACTACGTTGTCGCCACCGCTGTGATCCTCCTCGCCGCACCGCGTCTCGGCCTGCCCGGCTCCAGGAGCTACGCGGCGGTTCTCGGGTTGGCGGTCGGGATCATCGTGGCACAGGCGGTGTGCAGTGCCGTGTGGTTGCGATTGTTCGAATACGGCCCGCTGGAATGGGTGTGGCGCTGCGTCACCTGGTGGACGGTGATGCCGATCCGGCGGACGCGCGCGCCGAGCTACCCGTACTGAACTTGGGCGCGAGGCCGCCGGATCTGCTCCCAGCCGCGATCGGCCCCGCTCACTCGTCTTGCTCGTTCTCGATGCGCCGCAGGATGTCCAGCATCGCCAGCACCGATTCAGCGCGGACCGTACCTTGTTGCAGCCCGTCGCGCAGCACCGGTTCGAGCACCTCGTGCTCGGCGTTTCCCTTGAGCGCGTTGATCAAAGCCAGTTCGCTGCCGCGCGCCGTCGCCAGTCGCGGATCGGTGAACGGGTCGAGGCTGTCGAGACCGAAGTAGCCGCGCAACACCTCCAGGGTCTCGTAGGACGGGTTCACCGCCTGCCCGGTGCGCAGCTTCCACAGGTAGTTGGCGGACAGGCGCGCTCCGGTGGTGCGGTGGATGTCCTCGGCAAGCGCGCGATGGGTGACCTCCTGCGTCCGCCCGTCTTTTCCTGTGGGCGGGTGCATTCCGTTGATGAGCGTGTTGAGAGCCCGTGTGAACGGGTGTAAGTCGTCCCCCATATCGGCTGTGTCTCCTGTAGTTGACAGGGCTTGTGGCGTAGATCATACTCGTCCCTGCTCCGCGAGCGCATGTCGGTGTGGTCGCCCCGGGAGGGGTCGCGACCGCGAGAGGCCCGGCACCCGAGAGCGGTAGCAGATGGGGCGATCATCGTCGCTCGCCCCATCTCATCGGAGTGTGGCAGCACCAGTGGTCCGCGATGGCGGAAACCGCAGCGCCGGGCGATCTCTCGTTCGTGCACCCCGAGCGCCGGGTCCGGCCACCGGGTGCGGACGTGATCGACAGCGGCCGCGGCGACGGTGGGCCGGTGGCCCGTCGGGCGTGCGAACACGGTGAACGTCCCTCTCGGCGCGTAGTCGCTCGAGCGTTGGGCACGGGTTCTGGGCGAAGTCGGAATCGAACACCTCCGTCACTCCGTCATCGCCCGCACCGGGTCGCTGCTGACCAGGCCTGGGGCCGCGGCGCGCCCGATCAGGAGGCGGCGGCTCCGGTCTGCCGGATCGCGTCGAGAACCTCACCGAAGCTCAGCGTGGTCGAGTCCACGAAGGCGCGCGCCGCGGCCACGTCGATGTCGACGGAATAGATACCGCGGCGATGAGTCGATCGCCGACGCGGACTCCCGAGTAGCGTTGTGCAGCGTAACCGTGTACGTCAGGTAATTCGCTTTGATCGATTCCACACGGTCGAACTTTCCTTTCTGTCCCGTTTGATCGCGGGCACCCCGGGAATAGCAGAGTTGTCAAACGACTCGACGCAACAGGGATTGCCATGATCATCATCATCGGGCTCATCGCCTTGATCGCGGCCGTGATTATCGGAGTCGCCGCGGTAGTCGGCAACACCGGCCCCGCTCAGCAACTGACGAGCGATTTCTCGGTATTCGACTATCACTTCCACAGTTCCACCGGAGCGCTGTTCGGTTACGGAATCACGCTCGGGGCGATCGGGATGTTCGGATCGGCGCTGGTCCTGACCGGGGCCTGGCGGGTCACCCGCCGCGGCGTGGTGGCGCGTCGTGAACTCGCACAGTCTCGCCGCGAGATGGCGGCGGTGCGGCGTGATCTGGCGGCAGGCACTACCGCGAAATAATCGAGAAAGAAAAGGAATACGACAATGATCATTCTCGGCCTCATCCTCCTGGTCTTGGGCTGGCTGCTCGGTATCGGACTGCTCACCACCGCGGGCATCATCGTGCTGATCATCGGGCTCGTGCTGTTGGTGGCCGGTTCGGTGGGCCGTCCGGTGGGTGGCCGCCGCTGGTACTACTAGGAATTCCGCATGAAGTTCGAAGATCGCATCGCGCACCAAGTGCAAGCGACCAGGGGCCGCGTGAAGAAACTCCTCGGCCGAGCGACCGGTAACTCCCGGCTGGAGGCCGAGGGGCGTCGGGAGCAGGCCCGCGGCAACCTGAAACGCGCCGGGGACAAACTGCGGGACGCGCTCGAGCGCTGACCGCGCACCGCTACGCCGGTGCCGGGCGAAGGCAGACGGCCTCCGCCCGGCACCGGCGTGTTCTCAGCGAGGAAACGCGCGAATCCGCGCGTGCGAGTCAGATTCCGGCGACGCCGGCGAGCTGTCCGATGCCGTAGGTGACGGCCATCGCGAGCGCGCCGCCGAGCACCACCCGGACCACGGCCCGGCCACGGGGCGCGCCGCCCAGCCGGGCGCTGACCGACCCGGTGAGCGCGAGCGCGGCGAGCACAGCCGCGAACGTCACCGGAATCCGCGCGCTGACCGGCGGCAGCAGGATGGCCAGCAACGGCAGCAGCGCGCCGAGCGTGAAGGCCACCGCCGAGGAGAACGCCGCCTGCCAGGGGTTGGTCAGCTCGGCGGGATTGAGGCCCAGTTCCGCCTCCGCGTGCGCGGTGAACGCGTCGTGCGCGGTGAGTTCTTCGGCGACCTTGCGCGCGGTTTCGGGCGTCAGCCCCTTGGCCCGGTAGATCCCCGTCAGCTCGATCAGCTCGTAATCCGGCTCCTCGTGCAGCTCCCTGCGCTCTTTGGCCAGCAAGGCCCGCTCGGAATCGCGCTGCGTGCTGACCGAGACGTACTCGCCCACCGCCATGGAGATCGCTCCCGCCGACAGGCCGGCGATGCCCGCGGTGAACAAGGCCGGTGTGTCGGTGGTCGCCGCCGCGACGCCGACGACCAGACCAGCGGTCGATACGATGCCGTCGTTCGCGCCGAGCACACCCGCACGCAGCCAGTTGAGTTTGGAGGCGAAGCCGTCGCCGTGCGGCTCGTGCGGATGTGCGCCGGAAGCGTCGGTCGTGCGGTCCATGGAACGCACACTAATCACCACGTCGGGCGAGGGCGGGGCCACTACGGCCCGGACGGCCGAGTGCGGGGTCGGCTGAGGACAGCCGGCGGATACGGCGGCATCGTGCGGTGGATGATCTGCAGGATCAGCAGGAACAGCACCGAGAGTCCGGCGGTGGTGAAATCCCCGACCAGCACCGCCAGTGCGGCGAAGGCGCCGAACACGGGCAGCTCCAGCACCGCGCACCAGCGCAGGAGCCGCAGCCGCCTGGCGTTGGCGGCCAGCCGTTGCACACCGTCATCGATGATGGTCAGCGCGGTCTCGTAGCGCACCATGCCGTCGCCGACCTGGACGAACATGTGCACCGCCTGGTCGCGGCTGAGCTCGCCGAGCCAAGCTCGGTCGATCAGCCGCTTGCCCTCCTCGGCGACCTCCTTGACAACCGCGTCCATGCGGCCCCCTTCCCAATCGATCGGAGAGTCTAGCGGCCCGATCGCGCCTTCCCAGTGGGGATTCGAACCGTCTTTCGATCGTGCCGAACAGCGTTTGCCGCCGTCGCGGGCCGACTGGTGGGCCCGGGTGTTCGCGATCGCCTGCACCCGGGTGGGCCGCGAGTGCCGCTGCCGTGCGCGGATCACTCACCCGAAAGTGTTGTGTTGCTGTGACCTTTCGTGTGCGTCCGTGCGGCGCAGAACGGTAGGCGTTGTGCCCCACCACCTTCGGGCGCAGCGGGTGAAAGTCGCCTGCTCGGACAGTCCGATCAGCGAGGCGACCTGACTCATCGGCATGTCCGTTGTGGTCAGATACCGCCGCGCCGCGTCCCGGCGGACCTCGTCCAGGATCGCGGCGAACGAGGTGCGCTCGGCCGCGAGACGTCGTTGCAGGGTGCGCGGGTGCACCGTGAGCAGGCGTGCCACCGCCACTATCTCGGGTGCGGACGTGCCGAGCAGCTGCTGGACGGCGGCGCGCACCTGGGGGGCGAGCGCGGCGGCCGCGTCACCGGACTGCTCGGCGAGGAAGGCCATCGCCAGCCGGTGCAGGTTCTCGTCACCGCCGGTGAGCGGCCTGCTCGCCAGACTGCTCGGCACGCGCAGCGCCGCGAACGGCCGCTCGACCCGCACCGGTGCGCCGAAGAATTTCTCGTAACCGGCGACCGCCGCCTCCGGCCGATAGGGCAGCTCGACCGAGCGCAACCCGTATCGGTCGTCCACCAGGCGCTGAATGGTGCGATGCACGAATGCCAGGCCGAGGTCGGTGCCCTGGACGGGGTTCGGGCGTCCCGGTCGCACGCCGTAGCGCAGCGCGATCACGCCGCGATCCCCGTAGGGGTCCGGCTCCAGCGTCAGGCTCAGCGACGGCGCGTGCAGGAACAGATACCGTGCCGAGCACTCGAGCACGTCGGCCAGCGACGGCGAATTCCGGATCGCCAGCGCGAGCGGGCCGAGCATGTCCAGATCCTGGCGCTGGGAGATCCGCAGGCCCAGATCGGGACAGCGCAGCTGGTGCGCGGCCAGTTCCAGGACGGCCGCGACGCGCTCGTCGGGCACGAGCAGGTCGTCGGCGTCCAGGGCGGCCACCGGCAAGCCGCATGCCGTGGCCAGCGCCTCGGCGTCGCCACCGAGCTCGGCCACGGTCGCGCGAAAGCCGCGCAACCCGGCGGATCGAATCACCGACATGTCGTCGAGGATCAAATACTTGTCGCGCAAAGTCAAGGAAGCGGCGGGCTCGGCTCGCACACTGGAGATATGACGGAGACCGCGGTAGCGCCGGAACACCTCGATGTCGTGATCATCGGCGCGGGCCTGTCCGGTATCGGTGCTGCCTACCGGTTGCAGACCGAATGCAAGGGCGCGACCTACACCATCCTGGAGGCCCGCGACACGCTGGGCGGCACCTGGGATCTGTTCCGGTACCCCGGCATCCGCTCGGACTCCGACATGTTCACCCTCGGGTATCCGTTCAAGCCGTGGCGCGACGCCAAGTCGATCGCGGACGGCCCATCGATCCTGCGCTACATCGCCGAGACCGCGGCCGAGAACGGCATCGACCGGCACATCCGTTTCCGCACCAAGGTGATCGCGGCGGACTGGGACAGCGGTGCGGCGCGCTGGACGTTGACAGTCGAGCAGCGCGACGCGTCCGGCTCCACCGCGACGCGCACGCTGACCTGCGGCTTCCTCTACGCCTGCACCGGGTACTACAACTACGACCAGCCGTACACCCCGGAATTCCCCGGCATCGCGTCGTTCGCGGGCGAGCTGGTGCACCCGCAGTTCTGGCCCGAGGACTTCGACTATCGCGGCAAGCGCGTCGTCGTCATCGGCAGCGGCGCGACTGCGGTCACTCTGGTCCCGGCGATGGCCGAGCAGGCGGAGCTGGTGACGATGCTGCAACGCTCGCCGACCTGGATCAGCGCCGTTCCCGGCCGGGACAAAGTGGCCGACCGGATCCGCGATCTGCTGCCGCCGCGGCTGGCGCATCGGGCGATCCGCACCAAGAACATCCTGTTCTACATCGGCTTCTACCAGTACTGCCGACGCCGTCCGGAAGCGGCGCGCAAGCTGCTCACCGGCCTCACCACACGCATCCTGAAAGACGAACAGGCCGTCGCCGAGCACTTCACACCCAGCTACAACCCGTGGGACCAGCGTCTGTGCGCGGCCCCGGACGCGGATTTCTTCAAGGCGATGAAGAAGGGCAAGGCCGAGGTGGTCACCGATCACATCGACACCTTCGTGCCGGAGGGTATCCGGCTGAAGTCCGGCCGGGTGCTGGCGGCGGATATCGTCATCACGGCGACCGGTCTGCAACTGCTCGCCTTCGGCGGCATCGCACCGAGTGTCGACGGCGTGCGGGTCGACTTGCCCGAGCAGTTCGTCTGGCAGGGGGCCATGCTCACCGGCGTCCCCAACTTCGCCGTGTGCATCGGGTACACCAACGCGTCGTGGACGTTGCGCGCCGACCTCACCTCCCGGCTGGTTTGCAAGGTGCTCAACCACATGGATCGCAAGGGCTACGCCGCCGTGGTGCCCGAGCCGAGGGGCACGCTCGAGGAGCATCCGCTGCTGGATCTGGCTTCCGGTTACATCCAGCGCTCCATCGGCGACTTCCCCCGGCAGGGCGGCCGTCATCCGTGGAAGGTGCGGCAGAACTACTTGCTCGACTCGGCCACCACGCTGCGCTCCGACTTGGACAAGACACTCACCGCCACGCCGAAATCGTCCGTCCGGCGGCCGGAGCCCGTCGCCTGACCCCACCCACGGGGCGCCGGTCGGCGCGACCGGAGAGCGACGATGCCCGGGGCCGACCGCACGTACTCGGCGAGGGCGAGCCACCACCTTGTCGTTGCCCGCGAGCGAGGAGCACCCGCACCCAGGCATCGTGCCCCCTGCCGCTGTCGGGTGGACGTCGGTTCAGCCGCGGCGGGCACATCTGGGTAGGCTCGCGCACGACCCGGCGCACTCGACTCCCAGGAGAGACAAGTCATGGCAGGCGACTGGAACACCCAGATCATCGAGGAATTTCGCGCCAACCGGGGCAAGGTCGGCGGTCCCTTCGCCGGCCGCGAGTTGCTGTTGCTCACCAGCATCGGCGCGAAGTCGGGGCGCCCGCGCACCAACCCGCTCGCCTTCGTCCGCGACGGCGACGACGTCGTGGTGATCGCTTCCAAAGCGGGCGCGCCCACCAATCCCGACTGGTACCACAACGTGCGCGCCAATCCAGAGGTCACGCTCGAGATCGGCACCGAAACCCTCGCGGCCACCGCGACTCCGGTCACCGAAGGCCCGGAGCGCGATCGCCTCTACGCCGCGATGGTCGAGGTGATGCCCGGCTTCGCCGAGTACCAGGAGAAGACCGACCGGGTGATTCCGGTCGTCAAGCTGACGCCGCACTGAGCCGAAGGCAACCGTCAGCCTGCCGTGATTCCGGTGATCAGCGTTTGATCCGTACCGGTACGGGTGGTGATGAACTGCGTGAAGGTGTTCGCCTCCTCGCCGGGAAATTGCTGTGTCAAGTGGACTTCCCATCGCGCCTGGCCGTCGGGGCCGTCGCCGGCCCGGGAAATCCGCACACAGTAGCGGGTGCCGGCCGGCACTTGATTGATGCCGCGCTGGATCTGATCGGCGGGTGATACCGCCGCGTCGGAGGCGACCACCGCGCGGGCACGGTACCCGGACCGCTCGGCGTAGTAGGCGTACTCGAAGGCGAAGATGGCGTCGGGGCCGTTGGCGGTGCCGCCCGGATCGGTGCCGGAAATGACGTCCGCGGTGCGTTTCTGCTCGCATCCCGGCGTGGCGATGGCCCACGGCGGCCTGACCCGTGAGGTGGACGTCGAGGTGGTCGGCGCGGGCCCGGCCGCGCGCGGCGGCGTGGTCGCCGCCGCTTTGCGCGAATTCGCCCCGGAACCGTAGATCATGGCCAGCCCGATGGAAACGGTGGCGATCGCGATGCCGAGCACGATCACGACGGTCAGCGAGCGGTTGCCACGCTGCTGATCGGTGCGCCGCGGACGGCGCACCGGTGTGCCGGGATGGATGCCGGAGCGATTGACGATGGCCGGCGCGGTGACGTGGCCCTCCTCGGCATCGGCCGGTACCGGCTCGGTGGGCGCGCTGCGTTGCTGCGGGGCCACGGGTTGCGGCGGACCCGCAGCGGCAGGCGCGGGTTCGAGCCATTGCTCCCATTCGCCGAAGCGTGGCCGGGTATCTCGCCGCTCCGGCGGGCGCGGTGGTTCCGACGCCTCGTACTGCGGCTCGCGCCGACGAATCTGCTTGCGGCGGACGGGCGAACGACGTCGTTTGGACGGCTTGGCCGCCGGCATGCGCAGCATCGGCAGACCCGTGTCGAACGGATTGGCCTGGCCCGCGCCCTGACCGGGATGCTCCCGGTCAGGGGGCGTCATCGTCGAATTCGCCCAGCACCGGTACGACCGCTGTCACCGCGGACGGGATGGTCACACCGAGTTGTCCGTCGCGCGGCTTGTGCTCCTGGTCTTCGCCGCCGGTCGGCGGAGCGGGCGGCACCACCATGCCGCCGGTGGGACCGGGATGAGCGGGGTGGTCCGGGCTGCTCGCGGGCGCGGGCGGCGTGGAGTCGACCGCGGGCGGCGCGACCGAGGGCACGGGCCTGCTCTCCGGCTTCGGAGCGTCCGCTCGCGCGGCGGGTGCCGAGTTGCCCGGCGGGATCACCGAACCCGGGCCGCTGGTCGACGGCTTGTTCGCCGGCGATCCGCCGAAGTCGAACAACTTCGACGAGTTCTTCGAGTCGTCGCCGTTCGTGCCGGAGCTGGTGGTGGAGCCGGGATTGATCAGTTCCGGGATCGCCTTGTCCGCGGCCGCCGCGACGGTGTCGATGCCGTGGATGCCGACTTCGGCGATCTTGTCGATGATGTGCGTGCCGATGTCGACACCCGCGTTGATGGCCGTGGTGCCGAGGTCCACTCCCGCGGAGATGAGTGCCTGCTGCAATTGGAGCTGCGCGGCCATCGCCGGGTCCATGGGCTGTGTGGTGGCGGGTGTCGTGGTGCCGGGCACGACTTGTCCGGTGCCACCGGGATAGCCGACTTGGCCCTGGGCGACGCCGGACGGTGTGGTGACCGTGAGCGGCCCCATCTCGTCGAGTCTCCTGGTGTGGTCGTCCATTTCGGTGCGCGCGGCCGTCACGGTGGTGAGCGCGTCGCGCAGCGCCTGGGTGGCGCGGGTGATGACGGCGTCGGTCTCCGGCGCCGAGGTCGCGTTGTCCAGGATCTCCCGGGCGTCGCGCCGGAAATCGGCGATGATCTGGTCGACGCGCCGTGCCGCGCGCCCGGAGGTGGCGTGCGCGTCGGCGAGCACGGACAGATAGGCCGGACCCCGATCGGAGATGTCGCCGATCTGGGTCTGGGTCCTGCGCATCGCGGGCACCGCGCTGTCGGCGGCCTGGGAGGTCCAGGTCGATTCCAGTGCGTACAGGCCGTCGCGGTGCGGGCCTTCGGTATCGGCCGCCTGGGTGGCGGCGGCCGAGAGCGCCGCGGTCGCGGCCGCGCTCGGCACGCCGACCCCGGAGCCGAGCGAGGAGCGCAGCCTCAGCAGCGGTTCGACCAGCGCGGCGACGATCGGCGGATCGACGCCCGGTTCGGTGCTCGCCGGCCTGGCGGTCTCGGCGGCGGGCTGGGTGGTGTGCGCGCGTTTCCGCAGCCCCATCAGGCTTCTCATGCCAGCGCCTCCCCGGACCGGGTGATCGCGCTCGCTGTCGCGGCGTCGACACCCTGCGCGTCGGCGCGGTAATCGCGCAGCACTTGGCCGTAGGCTCCGACCAGCTGTCCGGCCGTCGACAGCGCTTCGGCGTGTTCGGATACGGCCGCAGAGAAGCGCGCCGCGAATTCCGCGCCGACGAGTCCCAGATCGGCGGCCAGCCGTTCCGGATCCACCGCGCCGGAGGCGACCGTGGCCGCCGACGCCAATTGTTTCGACACCGCGTCCGCGATCGCGGTGTAGGCGGCCACCGCCGCCGGGTCGAGCTCTAGCGTGTCCACTGTTCCCCTCCCGGATCCCAGCCTGTCGCTACCGCGCCATGATTCACCGCCAAGGGTACTGTGCCGGAGGACCGATAGGCGCCCGTTCCTCGGTGGTAGCTTCCGCACGCAGGCCATTCTTTCGGGTGTCCGACGCGCCTGCCCGCTAAAACGCGATCCCGATGCGTCCGCGGGAGGTCGCGCAGCGCGCCGGGCGACATCCCTGTTCACGAGCCATCCTGCGCCCCTTTGCCGATCCGGCTGCGACGGCGTCCAGCTGAGCGAACGCGCGCGTGTCGAGAGTGGTATCCAGAGCGATAAATCATCTGTTGTGCGCTGCGTCACAGTCCAATAGGTTGCTGTGACAACTTTCGTTCCACTCCGACCGCCCGGCGGCAGTAGAACGTGCCGCCCTTGCTCGGCCGGGCGCTGTAGGCGGCGCTGATCGCGGGCCGGGTTCACGCGGCGCCCGCCGCGCTGAACTCCGACAGGTGGGTGGTGAGCAGGCGTACCCGCATCCGCTGTTCCTCGGTGGTTTCCTCGGGGTGATGGATCTCGATGCTCAGCCGGTCGTCGAAAGTGCTGATGATGATGGTGCCGCTGGGCTGCTGGAGCCGATGCCCGGTCTTGTCGGGTTTGCCGAGCATGATCGAACGGAAGTCGGTGATCCGCAGCTCGTCCGGCACCCGAGGCCTGCACACGCGTCCCCAATTGGTGGCCAGCACGATTCCCGGCGCGCGCGGCGGGGGGCCTGCGGCGATCTCCGGAATGTGCAGTGGGGTCTGCTGCACGATGCCGGTGTCCAGTCCGGCGCGCAGCGTGTCGCTGATGCCGCGGGCCAGCTCGACCAGCGTCGTGCCGGTCCGCGGTGTCGGGACGAAGTTCGCGAAGCCCAGCACGTTGGTGCCTTCGGTCAGCCCGATCGGCGGTGTCACCCGGGTGCGCAGGTCGACGGAATAGGTGTAGTCCAGCTCGGTCAGCGGCAGTCCGCGCAGTTCGGCCTCGGTGCGCAGGATCGCGGCCGAGGCGAGGCCGTTGATCGTGGTGTGCTCCCGGTGCCCGAGTTCGATCAGCGCGGCGGTCTGCTCCCGGGTCAGCCGGCAGCGTGCGGTGCGCGGGATGAGGTAGTCGGGATCCTCGGGGCCGGAGTAGGCCTGAGCGACGCCTACCGGGCGGTGCGGCATGACCGGTGTGTCGATCTTCCGCACGCCGCGCTCGCCCAGCAGTTCCTCCACCGATCGCGGGAAGCCGTGCGGCGGCAATTCGGCGCAGCGGCGCCGGGTGCGGTCGGTGTAGCAGGACCACAGCTCGGCGAACACGGCCAGCGAATGGTAGGCATCCGCGATGCTGTGGTGGGTCACCAATGTGATGCCCGCGGTGTCGCCGTCGCGGACCACGCACAGCGCGGCGAGCGCACTGCGCTGGTCCAGCTGGGCGCCGGTGAGCAACCGCTCGGGATCACCCGTGGCGACCGTCAGCTCCGGTGCGGCGCCGGAGGATTCGAGCAGGAGGTGGCCGCCGCGCCCGTCCGGCTCCAGGCGGGCGCCGAGGACCGGACGGGAGCGAACCACGGCCTCGAACGCCGCCGACAGCGCGGCGAGATCCAACCGACCCGCGACCCGAATCGAATAGCCGACGAGGACTTCGCTGTTGGCGAAGATCGCCTCGCTCGGCGCCAGCGGGCGGATGACGGTTGCTGCGGCCATGTCGCTTCCTTCACCTGAGCCTGTCCCGAGGCTAGCCCGAAGCCCGGACGCACCAGGCTTTTTCGGCAGCATCGTGTGCGTTCTGTATCGGGCGACCCCGGGCCGTTGTTTCGCGTCGCCACAACGACACCTTGTCCGGGTCCGATCCTCCGAATCCGCAGCTTGCGGTTGGCGGGCCGCGAACCCGATCTGCTCGCGGTACCGGCTGCGGTGCGGTTCCTGTCGTGCGAACCGCTACTCGGACCGATCGATCTCGACCGGTTCCGGTTCACCCGCACTGCCCGCTTGGGGCGTTTCGTCAGCAACTGGTAAGTGTGCCCGGGGACTTCCCTCATCACTTGGCCTCGACTCCCGCTGCGGCGCAGTAGCGTTACCAGCAGTGGAGAGCGGGCGGAGTAGGGCAGTGGTCTCCCGAGGCCGTTGATGGTCGCGCGGAACATGGGCCCGGCGGTGTAGCCGGTGCAGGCCAGGTAGAGCCAATGTGCAGGCCCATCTCCGAGCCGATCCGGCCCCCACGCGGCCGACACGACGACCGAGGAGAAGGCGGCTCCGCCTTACGGCCTATCCGTCAGTCGATCTTCTGGCCTTCGGCGCCCTCGACGAGGGCTGCGGTGACCCGCCGGTGGTCGAATTCGTCTGCGTAGCAAGGATTCTGCCGCTGTCGGAGTGCGGAAAGACCGGGTCGACCGGTTTGCGACGCGACACAGAAACATCGCTGACAGCCGAGGTGGCGTAGCCGAACTTTCCGTTCTCGAGGCCGTAACTGGCGAAAATCGGGCGATGCCCATGTCGGTTGCGGATCGGCGATGGGTGATCAACAGTGGTTGGCGAGTTACGGTGCGGCGACGGGAGGCCACCATGGACCGTGCGGACGTCGTTGTCGTCGGTGCGGGATATGCCGGACTGTGCGCGGCGCGGGCGTTGCGAGCGGCGGGCCGGGATGTCGTTGTCCTGGAGGCGAGCGATCGCGTCGGCGGTCGCACCCGGACCGCGCGGGTCGGTGACGGATGGGCCGTCGACCTCGGCGGTCAGTGGATTTCGGCCGGCCACACGCGGTTCGCGGCACTGGCCGAGGAGTACGGCGCCGCGACCTACCCGCCGCCCGAAGGGGTCGACCTGCTGGTCGAGGGCGTGGTCCGGCGGCCGTTCACCGGCGCCCGCCCGCCACTTCCGACGTTCGTCCTGGCCGTGCTCGCTCAGGCCATGTGGCGGCTGGAACGGATGGCCGCCCGCGTCGACCTCGCGCGGCCATGGGCCACCCCCGGCGCCGATCGGCTGGACGCGATGACGGCGGCGACCTGGTTGCGCCGGAATCTGCCCGAGCGGCGGGCGCGCAACCTCGCCGAGGTGATGATCGGTGAGGAACTGTGCGTCGACGTCGGCAGCATCTCCATGCTCGGTCTGTTGACCACCATCCGTTCGGCGGGTGGCGTCGAGGCCGGGGTCGCCGCCGAGACGGCGACTCGCCTGTTCGTCGACGGTGCCGACGGGCCCGCGCTGTCGGTCGCGGCGGAACTGGGGGACGCGGTGCGTCTCGGCGCGCCGGTGACCGGTATCGGCAGGCGCGCGGATGGCGTTGTGGCGCGCGTCGACTCCGGTGACGTGCATGCCGAGCAGGTGATCGTGGCGGTCCCGCCCACCCTCGCCGGCCGCATCGCCTACGATCCGCCGCTGCCCGCCGCGCGCGACCAACTGACCCAGCGCATGCCGATGGGCTCGGTGCTGAAAGCGTTCGCCGTCTACGAGCGGCCGTTCTGGCGCGACGACCTGCTCACCGGCCAATCGCTGAACCTGCACGACCCGGTGCCGGTCACCTTCGACGCCACCCGGCCCGGCGGTCCCGGTGTGCTCGGTGCGCTGGTGCCCGGCCGGGCCGCGCAGCGGTTGGCCGCCCTGCCTCCGGCCGGGCGACGCGCCATGATCATCGGTTCGCTGGTCCGCGCCTTCGGGCACGCCGCCCGCGAGCCGGTCGAGTGGCACGAGAAGGTCTGGGCGGACGATCCTTACACTCGCGGCGGCTACGGGGCCTTCTTCCCGCCGGGCGTCCTGACCACCTCGGGCTCGGCTCTGCGCCACCCGGTCGGTGCGATCCACTGGGCCGGAAGCGAAACCGCGACGGAGTGGGCGGGCTATATCGAGGGAGCGATCCGCTCGGGCGAGCGTGCGGCCGCCGAAGTGCTCGCGGCGGACGGTTCCACGGCCCCAGCGTGATTGCCACAGTGTTGCCGGAACGCTGGCTCCGGCCTGACCGAGGGATCACAATGGAGAGGTGTTCCAGCGGATCGTGGTGGGTTACGACGATTCACCCGGCGCCAGGGCCGCCTTGGCGATGGCACTCGAGCTGGCGACGGTGCACCACGCCACGCTCACGGTCGTCGCGGTCGAGGAGTACCTGCCGCACTACGGGCCGGTGGTCGGCGAGATCGAGGACGAACGGTCGATCGGGGAGTTGACCTGCCGCCGATGGCTCACCGCCGCCGCCGAGACCGCGGAACGGCGCGGCATCGCGGTGCGGGCCGAACTCCGCGCGGGGCAGGCCGCGCGCGAACTGGCCACGGCCGCCGCCGATCACGATGCCGACCTGCTGGTGCTCGGCCGCAGCGGGCATTCGGGTATCTGGGGGCGGTTCATGGGCAGTACGGCTGAGAAGGCCGCACGGCACGTCGGCTGCTCGGTTCTCGTCGCGCACGACGGCGACGGAGAGGCCGGGGGCCGGTGAGCGCGGCGGCGTGGTGACCCGGTGGCGGCGCCGCCACGGACGGTGGGGTAAGAGATCTGCGTGGCGGGTGAACTGACCGAGGAACCGACCGGCATCGCCGATCGCGCGCGTGGCCGCGCCCGACGGCGGGATTTCTGGCGCACTCACGGTCCGGTATCGGGCGTCGTCGCCCTCGGCGGGGCGCTCGGCGCGCTCGCCCGCTACGGACTTGCCCAGGGGTTGCCCGAGCGCCCGGGGCACTTTCCGCTCGCCACCTTCGTCACCAATGTCGTCGGCTGCTTCGCGATCGGAGTACTCATGGTCGCGGTGACCGAGATCTGGGCTGCCCATCGGTTGCTGCGCCCCTTTCTCGGCGTGGGCGTCCTGGGCGGGTTCACGACTTTCTCCACCTATGCCAACGAGATCCGTCAACTGCTGCAGCCGGACACGATCGTCGTCGCGGCCGGTTATCTGGCGGGCACGCTGATCTGCGCTCTCTCGGCGACCCTCGCCGCCATGTGGCTCACCAGGGCGGGATACGAACGCCTGCGGCGCGTGCGAAAGGCGGCTCGATGAACCTCGTGCTGGTTCTCGTGGGCGGCGCGATCGGCGCGCCGCTGCGGTATCTCATCGACCGCGTGGTGCAGGATCGCCGCGACAGCCTGTTCCCGTGGGGCACCTTCCTGGTCAACCTGATCGGCTGCCTCGTGCTCGGCGCCCTCAGCGGAGCGGGGACGGCGCTGTCCTCGCCGCTGTTCGTGCTGCTCGGCACCGGGTTCTGCGGAGCGTTGACCACTTACAGCACCTTCAGTTACGAAACCGCGCGGCTGGCCGAGCGGGGGGCGTATTTCTACGCGGCGACGAACGTGATCGTCAGTGTTTGCGCGGGGTTGATCGCTACGGTGTCGGCTTACGCGGTGGTGCACGCCTTGCTCGGCTGAACAGTCGGCCGAAGACCTGTGCGACGTGATCCAGCTCACTCCGCTGCTCTGTCGCACACCGCGGGCGGTGGGTTAAGCTACGAAACGAATGCAGATATGCGCATACATTCGATGGTGGAAGGGCTGGGTTGATGGGACACGAACACGGTCACGCGCACGGGCACGCGCTCTCCGGTCAGGCCGATCGCAGGTGGCTGATCATCGCGCTCAGCCTGATCGTCGGCTTCATGTCGCTCGAGGTCGTGATCGGTCTGCTGGCCAACTCGCTGGCCCTGCTGTCCGACGCGGCCCACATGCTCACCGACGCCGCGTCCATTGTCCTCGCGCTCGTCGCGATCCGGCTCGCGGCGCGTCCCGCGAACGGCAAGTACACCTACGGCTACAAGCGCGCCGAAATCCTCTCGGCCCAGGCCAATGGCATCACGCTGCTCGTGCTGGCAGGCTGGCTCACCTACGAGGCCGTGCGCCGTCTGCTGGAGCCGCCCGAGGTGACCGGCGGGCTCGTGCTGGCGACCGCGCTGGCCGGAGTGGTGGTCAATATCGCGGCCACCTGGGCGATCAGCAAGGCCAATCGCGCGAGTCTCAACGTGGAGGGCGCCTTCCAGCATGTGCTCAACGACCTGTACGGGTTCATCGCCACCGCCGTGGCCGGCCTCGTCGTGCTGACCACCGGCTTCACCAGGGCGGACGCGATCGCCACCCTGATCGTCGTCGCGCTGATGGTCAAGGCGGGGCTCGGGCTGGTGCGCGAATCCGGCCGGATCTTCCTGGAGGCGGCGCCCGCGGGTGTCGACCCGGATGCGCTGGGGCGCAGGCTGGTAGACATCGACCGCGTCGATGAGGTGCACGACCTGCACGTCTGGCAGATCACCTCCGGTGAGATCGCCCTATCGGCGCACGTACTGGTCCGGCCGGGCGCCGACTGCCACGGCCTGCGCCAGCGGATCGAGCACGTGCTCGACCACGACTACGGCATCACCCACACCACGTTGCAGGTCGATCACTCCCATGTCGTCGCCTCCGGTGCCGTGGCGGACGCGCAGCGCCTGCTGCCGGTGCTGGAAGACCACTGCGACGACGCCCATGGGCCCGTGCACCGTGATCGCCCGTCGTCCGCGGCGAATGCCATCGCGCCCTGACCCACCGAGCGCGCGAGCACGAACGATGCCGGGCGGATGTCGTGTCGACGACTTCGGCCACCTGCGGTCCACTCGCAGCAGCCGCCACCCTGCCGCGCCTGACCTCGCATGACGGCTATGGGTTCGGCGTCTCCGGCCTTCCGTCGCTGCCGGATTCGGCTCGGGACGGCTCAGCGATCCAGACGGGGGAACGGCTGCTCGGCCTCGATCAGGTAGGCCAGCTCCAGCAGGGTGCGCTCGTTGCCGCGGGTGGCGGCGAACTGCACCCCGACGGGCAGGCCGGTGTCGCTCAGGCCCGCCGGCACCGTAATGGCCGGTGTTCCGGTGATGTTGTTGATCGGCGTGAAACAGACGTAGGCGCGCAACCGCTCGATGAGTTCGTCGAACGGCACGGTGGGGCTGAGATAGCCGAGCTCCGGCGTGGTGTGGCCGAGCGTGGGGAGCAGCACCGCGTCGTAGGGCCCGAGTGCCTTCTCGTAGGTGGCCGCCGCCGTGCGGAGCCGGTAGAGCGTGAGCGGGGCATGCAGTGCCCGGCGCAGGAACAGGGAGCGCAGACCGGTGGTCAGGTCGTCTACGCGGCGGGCGTCGAACCGGCGGTCGATGAACCGGCCCGTCGAGGTGATCGCGGCCGCGAGCAGGCCCCAATAGTGCAGGAACGCGCTCTCGATCGTGGCGTCGAACGGCAACGCCACCGGCTCGACCGAATGGCCACCGGATTCGAGGGTGCGTGCGACGCTTTCGACGGCCGCGCGTGTCGGACCGGCGGCCAGCGGCCCCGCGAGGTTGTCGAGCACCAGCGCCACCCGCATCCGCCGGGTCGGCGGACCGTCGACGCGGCCGATCGGCTGGAGCGTGGGATTGCGCCAATAGCGTTCGGCAGCAGCCGTATACATCGCCGTATCACGCACCGTTCTGGTCAGCACGCCTTCACTGACGATGTCGACCGGCAGCGTGCGAGCCAGTCCGGACACCACGTGCCGCCCCCGCGTCGGTTTCAAGCCGATCAGCCCGGCGCAGGCGGCCGGAATGCGGATCGAGCCGCCGCCGTCGTTGCCGTGCGCGATCGGGACCACACCCGCCGCCACCAGTGCGGCGGCTCCGCCCGACGAGCCGCCCACCGAATGGCCGGTGTGCCACGGATTGCGCGTGGGCGCCAAGTGCGGGGTCTCGCTGCTGGCGTTGAAACCGAATTCGGGCATGGCGCTCTTGCCGAGCACGGTCAGGCCGGTGCTGAGGAACTGCCGGGTGTAAGCGCTGTGCGCGCGGGCGGGCCGCGCGCGGAAGGCGGCCGTGCCCTGATTGGTCGGCATGCCCGCGACGTCCGTGTTGTCCTTCACGAAACTGGGCACGCCGTAGAAGGCGCCGGTCCGCTCCGCGGGCAGCAGCGGATCCGCGTAGCTCCGGTAGGCGACGGCCGCCAGCTGCTCCACCTGCTCGGCGCGCGCCACCGCGGCCGCGGCGAGTTCGCGCGGCGAGACCGCGCCATCGCGCACCAGCCCGGCCAAGGCGACCGCGTCGTGATCACCGAGCGCGTCGTCGCCGAAGGCGTGGACGCGCGAGGGTAGCGGAATCTGAGCGTCGGCGGTCATGCCCTCGAATCTAATGTGTGCACCAGGTAGATCGTCCAGAGCAGATCCAGAGCAGATCCAGAGCAGAGAGGACAGCAGGTGGCCGCGACATACCCGGATCCGGTGCCACCGAAGGGCCGGGTCGGCTCGCTGTTGTTCGCCTTGCCGCCCGCGGGTCGGCGGTGGAGTGCGGCATTGCGCGCCGCGCTCGCGTTCGCCGCCCCCGCCACGATCATCACCGGTCTCGGCCATCCGGATGCGGCGGTGTTCGTCATGTTCGGTGCCTTCGCCGTGCTGTACGGCGAGGGGCGGCCGTTCCGCGTGCGCGGCGGGGTCGTCCTCGCGGCCGGCTCGGCGCTGCTGGCCGCCTGCGGTGTCGGTGCGCTGATCGGCGGCCTGCTGGGCACCGGGTTCGGGTCATCCGTGCTCATGGTCGTCGTGGTGTCGGCGATCGCGGTCGTGGCCGTGTTCGTCATCGACGCGCTGCGGCTCGGCCCGCCCGGTGCACTGTTCTTCGCGCTGGTCTGCGCGGGCGCGATGAAAGCCGCCGAGGCCGGGACCGCGGTGCTGACGTTGTTGTTCTGCACGGCCTGCGGTGTCGTCGCGGCGATCGTCGTCTCGATGGCCGGGGTGCTGCGGGATCGCCGTAAGCCCGAACGAGTGGCGGTCGACGCGGCGGTCCGGGCGGTCGACGCCTACGTCGCGGCGCGGGAGGCCGGAACGCCCGCCATCGACCTGCGCCACCGGGCGGGCGCGGCCATGGCCGACGCGTGGGCCGCGGTCTACGACGCGGGCCTGCCCTCGGACCCCGGGGAAGCCGAGCTCCTGGCCACCTTGCAGGAGGCGCGGCACAACCTCGCCGGGCACGCCCCCGAGGACGACACCGACGACCTGCTGGTCGACCCGTTGGTCTCGTTCGCCCGCCCCGGGATCGGCTTCCGGCTCGAGCGTTCGCTGTCCTTCTCCGCACACGCGGCGATCAGCGCGATGCGGGTCGCCGCGGCGTGCCTGGGCGCGGGTGCGCTGAGCGCGCTGCTCGGTCTGGATCGGCCGCACTGGGCGGTGCTCAGTGCCCTGATCGTGTTGCAGACCGGACCCGATCGAGTGCGCGGACAGGTCCAGGCCATCCACCGATTCGTCGGCACCATCGCGGGCCTGGCCCTGTTCGCGCTCATCTTCCAGCTCGGGCCGACCGGTTACGCGCTGGTCGCGCTGGTCGCCGTGCTGCAGTTCTGCATCGAGCTGTTCGTGCCGCGCAATTACGCGCTGGCCGTAGTCTTCATCACCCCGGTCGCCCTGATCGCGGGTGGCGTAGCCACCACGGGCGGGCCGATCGCACCGGTGATCCGCGATCGGTTGTGGGAGACCCTGCTCGGTGTCGCCGTCGCCGTTGTCGCGCTGCACGGCGTCGCACCCCGCGGGCACCGGCGCACCTTCCACTGGCTGGAACACCGGGTGCGCGCCGCCGCCCAAGCCCTGCTCGATCGGCTGCGCCGCGAGCCGATGGACGCCGACGCGTGGGTGCTGGTCCAGCATCTGCAATTCGAGCTGGTCGGTGTGGTGCGCAGCGGCATCGACTCCGCGACCGACGACCCGGACTGGACCCGCGAGAACTGGCCGGAGCACGCGGCCTTGGCGCACTTCGGTCATGATCTGCTCGCCGCCTGCTGGGTGCTGCGGCCGGGCCGGCGGCTGGACGACGTGGACGGCTGGGCGGCCCGCTTGGCGGTGACCCGTTCGCGGCCGGGCGCGACGGCCGGACCGCCTACTGGCGTTCGGCGCGGGTACGGCAGCGTCACGGTCTGGATGGCCGCCCCGGCGGGCAAGATCTGGGAACTGGTCAGCGATATCGAGAACACCGGGCGGTTCAGTCCGGAGACGTTCGCCGCGGAGTGGCTCGGCGGCGCCACCGGGCCCGCGGTCGGCGTGCAGTTCCGCGGTCATGTCAACCGCAACGGCTGGGGGCTGAAGTATGCGACGGTGTGCCGCATCGTCGCCTGCGAGCCGGGGCGCGAGTTCGCGTTCACCGTCCTCGGACCACGGGGGATGCCGATCAATACCTGGCGTTATGTTCTCCGACCGGTGGACGGCGGCACCGAGGTCACCGAGTCCTTTCAGCTGCACGGCAATCCGGTGCTGCGGCTGTATTGGCTGCTGGCCGGGTGGGCGCGCGCCAAGACCAACGTCGAGGGAATGCGCGAGACTCTCCACCGGATCAAGGCCGTCGTCGAATGATCCGGACGCACAGCCGCCGTACCCGAGCCGCATCGGCAAGACCGGCCACGGTCGGCTCTAGCGGACGGCGCTGCCCTGCACCCACTGGTCCCAGGGCACACTCCAGTCACCGTTCTGCCAGACCTCCAGCGGGGCGCCGCCGGTGTTGCGGATCTCCACCACGTCACCGGGGACGGCGAAATTGAAGAACCACTGGGCGTTCTCGCCGCTGAGGTTGAGGCAGCCGTGCGAGACGTCGGTGTTGCCCTGGGCCCAGACCGTCGAGTCGAGCTGGTGCAGGTAGATGCCGTCGGTGCTGATCCGGGTGGCCCAGCCGATGGCCTCCTTGTAGCCGAGGCGGGAGTTGATCGGCAGGCCGTAGGTCGAAGAATCCATGATCACCGGATTGGCCTTGTCCATGACCGTGTAGATTCCGGGCTGGGTCCAGAACGTGATCGTCTTGCCCGCGACGACCTCGCTGCCGCCCATGCCCATCGAGGTCGGCATGGTGCGGATCAGCCTGCCGTTCTCGAAGACCTGGACCTGTTTGGTGTTGTCATCGGCGATCGACACGTGCGATGCGCCGATGGTGAACGTGGTCTTGGTGTCCTCTTGGCCGTAGAGGCCGCGTCCGAGTTCCTGGCCGTAGATGTTCGCCGCCACGCTGACCTTGGTGCCCGGCGCGTAGTACTCCCTCGGACGCCAGTGCGCGTTGCGGTCGTCCAGCCAGTACCAGGAGCCCGGCACCGGCGGATCGGTGGTGACCGAGAGGTGCTTCTCGGCGGCGGCGCGGTCGGGAATGTTCTCGTCGAAGTGGGCCACCACCACGGTGCCGACGCCGAAGGTGCCGCCGTCGGACAGTGGCGTGCCGCCCGTGGTGGTCAGCGACACCTTCGTCTGATTGTTGGGAGTCAGCGTGGAGAAGGTCGAGGTGATCGGTCCGGTCCGGCCGGTGAGGGTCAAGCCCGTGGCGGTCACGGTGTAGGTGCGGCCGTAGCCGAGCGGCTCGGTGGGCTTCCAAGCCGTCCTGTCCGGCGTCATGATCCCGTCGACCGTCTTGCCCTGCTCGTTGGTCATGGTGACGGAAGTGAGCTGACCGTCGGCGGTGCTCACCTGGACCGGCGTCAGCGGATCGACATTGCCGGCGCCGGAAGCGGGCGTGATGGTGATCGGCACGGGCGCCGGACCGACCGCACCCGGTGTGCCGCCCGGCCCCGGCGCGGACGAACATGCCCCGACGAGCACCGCCATGACCAGGGTGGACCACACGAGTAGTCCGGATCGGACGCGACTGATCGCCATGCACTCTCCTGTGTTCGCCCGGCGCAACGAATGGCGCACGAGCGCCCACTGTCCCCCTCGGAGTTTACCGACCGTGCTCCGAGCACATCCTCGGCCAGAAGGGGACCCACGGCGTATTCTCGGCCATCACACAGGAAGCGGTTTCCGTCCGACGACGGCCGGGTCGCTACGAAGTGCGAGATGCCGCGCGTCGCGGGCTATTTGTCCGGTTTCACGGCAAACGCAGCGCTGAGGCAGTCCGCGGGGGACGGTTCACAGCCGGCGGATGCGGGCCAGCCAGGCGGCGGCGTCGACCCGGCCCGACTCGGAGATCTCCAGGTCCGTCACCTCTTGGGCGACCAGGTCGGTGACCCGCCCCCGGTACTTGGCCGGCCGCAGGTCCGCTACCGTCCAGCCGTCGCGGAAGGACTCCCGGATCACGGTGTCGCTGATCCTCGGGCCGAAGCCCGGTTCGACATCCGAGAGTGCGAGAACGTAGACCGTGCCGCCCGGCTTGCACACCGCGTGCAGACTGCGAACGTACGCGGCGCGCGCCTCGTCGTCGGTCCCGAAAACGTGGAACAGCGCGCTGTCGACGACGGTGTCGAACGCGGGCGCGGAGCCGGGCGGGTCACCGGAGAAGTCCGGCCGGTCGCCGAGGACAAGCGCGTCGGCCACCTCGAACACGGCCGACGGCACACCCTGCTCGGCCGCATTGGCGCGCGCGTACGCCACCGCGCTCGGCGACATATCTATTCCGCGCACGTCGTATCCCAGCCGGGTCAGCAGGATCGTGTGCTCACCCGCGCCGCAGCCCGGGGCGAGCACACGGCCGGTGATGCCGCCTTCCCGCTCCAGCGCGACGATGGCCGGTTGCGGCTCGCCGATCACCCAGGGGGCGGTGTCGTTGTCATAGACGGAGTTCCAGAAATCAGCTGGACGAGTCATGCCACCATGCTTCATCCTCAACCGCTGTCGAGGTCAACCCGACACGGCGGAAGTACTGCCGGGCTGGGCCACATGGGCTGCGTCGACGCGGTGGACGCGGGTACGCGCGGGGTATGAGCACACCGAATATCGATCCGGAAACGGCGGAGTCGATGCTGCAAGACGCGGATTTCGCCGACGAGCACACCAAACCGACGCACGCCGACGAACACCCCGCCGGCGAGCAGCTGGAGACCGACGAGTCGACCCCGCGCGGCCACAGCGGTATGGATCAATGATTCGTCGTCGGCCGTCGGGCCGTCGGCCGGTTCGGCGCACCCGCTCGGGGAGCGGGTGATCTCGCACCGGCTCGAGCCGGCCATCGGCCGGGTGCGGTCCGAGAAGTGGGTGCACGGTGAGTCCGGCGCCCGCGACCGGGTCGGGAGCGTGGGTTAGCGTCGAGAGCATGCGGCTTCACGTGGGATGTGCGATGTGGGCGCACGCGGCCTGGCAGGAACGGCACCTCTCCGCGGGGGAGCGGTTGCGCTGGTACGCCACGTGGTGCAACGCGGTCGAGGGCAATACGACGTTCTACGCGACGCCGTCGCGGCGGACGGTCGAATCCTGGGCGGCGCAATGCGATCCCGCGTTCCGTTTCGTGCTCAAGTTGCCCAGGCCGATCACCCACGAACGCAGGCTGACCGGCGTCGAGCAGGAGCTGCGGTCCTTCCTCGCCGCGATGGAGCCGCTCGGCGAACGTATCCACGCTCTGTGGGTGCAACTGCCGGGTTCGTTCGGGCCCACCGATCTCGGTGCGCTGGCCGGGTTCCTGCGGCATTTCCCGCATACATACCGGGCCGCGGTCGAGGTACGGCACCCCGCGTTCTTCGAGGACGAGCAGGCGGCGCGCAGGCTGGAATATGTGCTGTCCAGGGTCGGCGCCGAGTGGGTGCCGTTCGACACCACAGTGCTTTTCGACGGTTCGCCCACCAGCGCGGCGGAACAGGAAGCGGCCGCGAAGAAGCCGCGGGTGCGGCGCCGGATGCGTGCGCTGACCGAATACCCGATCGTGCGGTATCACGGCCGCGACGACGTCCGGCGCACCGTCGACGGCTGGCGGCCGTGGGTCGGCACGGTCGCCGAATGGCTGCGTGAAGGCCGTTCGCCGACGGTGTTCCTGCACACGCCGGACAATGCGGGCGCACTGGAGCTGGCCCGCCGTTTCCACGACGAGGTCAGGGCCCGGCTGCCCGAACTCGAGCCGCTGCCCGAGCCGGCTGCCGCCGAGCCGATGACACTCTTCTGACGGCGTCCGGATCAGGCCTGGAGGGTGACCTCGACTTCGAGGTCGAGCGTGATCTTGTCGCCGATCACCGCGCCGCCGTCGGGCAGCGGCATGTCGATGGTGATGCCGAAGTCGCGGCGGTTGATCACGGTCTTGGCCTCGAAGCCCGCGACCGGGCCGTGGCCCATGCCGGGGTTGACGCCGAGGAACTCCACCTCGAGCGATACCGGCTTGGTGACTCCGCGGATGGTGAATTCGCCGTCCACCACGAAATCGTCGCCGTTCACCCGGAAACCGGTGGACTTGAACGTCGCCACCGGGAACTGCTCGGCCTGGAAGAAGTCCGCGGTGCGCAGGTGCGCGTCGCGCTGCTCGTTGTCGGTGGTGACCGAGTCGACCCGGATCTCGGCCTCGGCCGAGGCGCTGCCGTCCGCGCCGATCACCAGCTTCCCGGAGAAGTCGGTGAAGCGCCCGCGCACCTTGCTGACCATCAGGTGGCGCACCGAGAAGCCGAGGGTGGAGTGGGCGGGGTCGATGGCCCAGGTGCCCGCGGTCAGTGTGTTGGCGGTTCCGGTCGACATGACGTTCTCCTTGATAGTCGAGATGTGAACTAATCGGGTGTAGCGGGGGCGCCGGTCGCCGCGGCGAGCCGACCGGCCGGAAACCGGGTCGACGAGGGCTGCGACAGGCCCGCGCAGACGACGGCGATGCGGGTCATCGGGTCGCCTCCACGGCGGTGTCGCGGGCGGCGACCAGGCTCTCGTGCGTCGGAGCGTCCGGGACGTGCGCCGGGCGCAGGGCCGCGAATTCCCTGCGCAGCACCGGCACTACTTCCTCGCCGAGCAGGTCCAACTGCTCCAGCACGGTCTTCAGCGGAAGGCCCGCGTGATCCATCAGGAACAGCTGGCGCTGGTAGTCGCCGAACGACTCGCGGAAGGTGAGCGTCTTGTCGATGACCTGCTGCGGGCTGCCCACGGTCAGTGGGGTCTGCTCGGTGAACTCCTCCAGCGACGGGCCGTGCCCGTACACCGGCGCGTTGTCGAAATAGGGGCGGAACTCGCGCACCGCGTCCTGGGAGTTCTTGCGCATGAACACCTGCCCGCCCAGGCCGACGATCGCCTGGTCGGCGGAGCCGTGGCCGTAGTGCTCGTAGCGCTGCCGGTACAGCCCGATCAGCCGCTGGAAGTGCTCTTTGGGCCAGAAGATGTTGTTGGCGAAGAAGCCGTCACCGTAGTAGGCGGCCTGCTCGGCGATCTCGGGGCTGCGGATAGATCCGTGCCAGACGAACGGCGGAACGTCGTCCAGCGGGCGCGGGGTGGAGGTGAACGACTGCAACGGCGTGCGGAATCTGCCTTCCCAGTCGACCACGTCTTCGCGCCAGAGCCGATGTAACAGGTGGTAGTTCTCGATCGCCAGCGCGAGGCCGTCGCGGATATCCTTGCCGAACCACGGGTAGACCGGCCCGGTGTTGCCGCGGCCGAGCATGAGGTCGACCCGCCCCTCGGCCAAGTGCTGCAACATGGCGAAGTCCTCGGCGATCTTCACCGGATCGTTCGTGGTGATGAGGGTCGTCGCGGTGGAGAGTCGAAGCCGCTCGGTCCGCGCCGCGATGTAGCCGAGCATGGTCGTCGGCGACGACGGCACGAACGGCCGGTTGTGGTGCTCGCCGGTGGCGAACACGTCCAACCCGACCTCCTCGGCCTTGCGCGCGATCGTCACCATGGCGGTGATGCGCTCGTGCTCACTCGGTGTCCGGCCGGTCGTGGGGTCGGCCGTCACATCACCGACCGTGAAGATTCCGAACTGCACGACGCCTCCTTCGTGCTCAGTCTGACTCAATTTGGTGGATATGGCAACCAAAGGAACAGGGCGGGGTGTGCGGGTATTCCCCCGCGTGACGGTGTGGCGTCGGTGCCGGGTCGGTCGTCGTACGCGCCCGATCCGGGCCGGAATCGGGTAGCCGACTACGCGCGACTTCCGGCGCTCGGTCCGCAGAATCGGTCGCCACAGGGTTTCGACCATCGGTTTCGAAGGGATTTGCATGGCTGGATATCACGACTGGTTGGCGCCTGCTCCGAATCCGGAGCCGCCCTTGGACAGTCGCTCCGATACTCGTGAACCGGCGCCCGCTCGGGCATTACCTTGCCGCGCGCGGCCGCGTGCCGTGTCCGGCCGGTCGAGTGCCGGACTGCGCAGCGCGGTGCGGCGAAGTCATGCGCCCGCGGCGTCGGCGGCAGGCGAAACCTATTCGGCCGCACGGCGGTTCGCCGAGTCGGCGGTCCGCATCGTCTTGGAAGTGCTCGACCGCAGGAGACCTGTGCCGCAACTGGCCGTAGTCGCCGACGCCACGGTCGTCGCCGCGGTGCGCACATTGCTCGACGCCCGTTACGTCCCGGGTCGCGCCCTCGGCGTCGCGGTGCCGATCCGGGTGAGCGTCGTGCTCGCTGACGCCAGGACCGCCGAGGTCTTCGCCGCGTATGCCCGCGGCGGGCGCCGTTTCGCTCTGGCGGCACGCATCGTGCGGACCCGCTCGGCCGGCTGGCGGCTGACGGCGCTGCGCATCCGATGACGCGGCGCGGCGGTCGGCCGAGCTGGACGGACCGTCGCGCCATGCCGGTCGATGACGGTGCGGGGGCGCCAGGCGGGCCACCGCGCCTTGCGCCGGAAATCCAGCAGCGACGTCGCCGGCCGCTGGCGCCTCGCGGCCCGCGCGTCGAATTCGGCGGTGAAGGGCTGCGTGTGCTCGTCGGCCGCCGCGGCGCGCAGGTTGCGGGCGAGGAATCCGCTGCCGACCTTCTGGACGGTTGTTCAAATTGGAACAAGAAGGCTAGGGTGGAGCTGTGGAGACCAGGTGGCTGAACGCGCGCGAGATGCAGGTATGGGAGAGCTTCCTCGCGGCGGGCGCGCTGGTGGGCCGCGAAGTGGAACGGCAGCTCAAGCGGGAAGGGCTGTCCCACACGCAGTACGAGGTGCTGGTGCGGCTCGCCGACGCGCCCGAAGGCCGCCTGCGGATGACGGAACTCGCCGACGCGCTCTACACCTCCAAAAGTGGGTTGACCTACCAGGTGACGCAGCTGGAGAAGGCCGGGCTGCTGGTGCGCGAGACCTGCCCGACCGATGTGCGTGGCGTCATCGCCGTGCTCACCGAAGCGGGTCGGGACAGGCTGGCGCAGCTCGCGCCGGAGCATGTCGCGACCGTCCGCCGCGTCCTCGTCGACGTGCTCAGCGCCGCCCAGCAGAGTGCCGTCGCCGACGGTCTGGGCGAGGTCGCGCGCAGGCTCGCTCCCTGACTCAGGCCAGCGACGCCAGCCAGTTGTGCATCCACGACAGCGCGGTCGCTCCGTCGCCGACGCGGTAGCTGCCGTAGGCGGTATGTGCCTGAGAGCGGTAGAACTCGTCCAGCAATCGGGCCCGTTCCTGGTTCGCCGACTCCGACAACTGGCTCTGCAACACGGGGATGCCGCCGTTGGACATCAGATCGCCGACGATGGCTCCCATTTCCAGCTGGTAGCGCCAGAGGTTGGCCGGGTCGGGACGCGAGGTCTGGGCCAGGAAGCCCGCGAAGCGGGTCACGAAATCGTCCGAAGCCGTGGAGCAGTACAGATCGCCTGCGGCGCAGATGGTGCGGGTCTGCGGGCTGACCCAGCCGAAGCCGCCGATGCGGGGACCGCCCGCGCCCGCGCCGCCCACCGGAGGACCGACCAGCGCGTCGGTGGGAGAGCGGCGGGGGTCGGAGATGAGCCCGACCGCCGCGATCCGCTGCGGCGGCACGACGCCGAGGCCGGTGCCGATCTCGGCGGCCAGATCACCCGCGGCGTCGGCGCCCTGGCTGTAGCCGAGCAAGGCGATCTTGGTCGCGCCGCAGGTCCTCGCCATCGCCCCGATCATGCCGCGCGCGTTGTCGACGGCCTCGCGTTTGGAGGCGCCGTAAACCTCGCTCTCCCACGGGAAGGCGGTCGCGGCGTAGCTGACGTAGTCCACTCGCGCCGAGGGCGGCAGTCCGTCGGTGACTCCGGTCAGCATCCCCGGGCCGGGGCGCTCGCCGTCCGGCCGGTCGGTGGTTTCCCAGGTGCCCGGGATCGCCACCACGTACATGGTCGGGCACTCCGGCTCGGCGACGGCGGGCCCGCTGCCCGGTCCGACGCACGACAGCGCCATCGCCGTGACACCGATGGCCGCCGAGATCCACTTCGATCGCATGGCGTTGCTCCTGGTAGTACAGGCGCCGCAGGCGCTCCCCGGCAGGAATGGCCTCCGCCGGGCGCCGTGCGGTGGTCGAAGGCCCCGTCGAAGGCTGCATTGAGACCCGATGGTCTCGAAGTGCAGCCAGGATAGCGAGAGCGTGCGAGACGGCACAATCTGTTGTACAAGTGATGCACGTCACATGAATAGCACCCGGTAGCTGCGGAGACGGGTTCCGGACCAGAGTCGAAGGGAAACGATGACCGACAGCGACAGCCAGGCCGAAGGCGGCCTGGGCGCGTGGTACCGCGGATGGACCGAGCAGCCGGACTCGCCGTGGGCCGGGCGCCCCGACCCGGACGACGCGCGCGAGTACCGGACCCTGACCTACGAGCGGGACGGCCGCATCGCGCGCATCACCTTCGACCGGCCGGAGAAGGGCAACGCCATCACGCCCGACACGCCCAACGACTTGGCGCACGCGGTGGAACGCGCGGATCTGGACCCGCGGGTGCACGTGATCCTGCTGTCCGGGCGCGGCAAGGGGTTCTGCGGCGGATACGACCTGAGCATGTTCGCCGAGCAGAGCTTCGCGGGGGCGGGCGGTCCCGCCGACGCGGCGGGAACGGTCGTCGATCCGGTGGTGCAGGGGCGCAATCACGATCCGGCGCGCACCTGGGACCCGATGATCGACTACGCGATGATGAGCCGCTTCAACCGCGGTTTCGCCAGCCTGCTGCAGGCGAACAAGCCGACCGTGGCCAAGCTGCACGGCTTCGCCGTGGCCGGCGGCAGCGACATCGCGCTGTTCGCCGATCAGATCATCTGCGCCGATGACACCAAGATCGGCTACCCGCCCACCCGCGTCTGGGGTGTCCCCGCAGGGGGAATGTGGGCGCATCGCCTCGGTGACCAGCGCGCCAAGCGTCTGCTGTTCACCGGCGACTGCCTCACCGGCAAGCAAGCGGTGGAGTGGGGCCTGGCGATCGAATCCTGGCCCGCCGGCGAACTCGACGCGCGCACCGAGGAATTCGTCGCGCGGATCGCGCGCATGCCGATCAACCAGCTGATGATGGCCAAACTGGCGCTCAACTCGGCGTTGTACACCCAGGGCGTGGCCAACTCGGGCATGATCAGCACCGTCTTCGACGGCATCTCCCGGCACACCACGGAGGGCTATGCCTTCCAGACCCGAGCCGCCACGGCCGGTTTCCGTACGGCGGTCCGGGAACGCGACGAACCGTTCGGCGACCACAAACGCGATCGGTCGGCGGGATGAGCCACTGCCAGGCCGTGCTGCGCGAGGACCTGCCGAGCCGATGGGCGTGAACGGCGCGGGGCGGTGGTCCGGTGACCACCGCCCCGCGCGCGTACTACGCAGAATCCGTCAGCGGACGGGCGGAACCTTGCCGGTCGCTTCGTCCTCGAGGTCGTAGCCCAGCCGCACATCGTGGGCCACCTCGCCGCCGGTCACCGTGATCCGGCTGGTCACCGCGGGGTAGCCGCGTGCGACGACCGTGTAGTCGCCTTCGGCGAGATCCGTGACGACATAATGCCCGGTCTCGTCGGTGCGCGTCGTCGCGGTCAGGACGCCCGCCGCGTCGAGCACGCTGATCTGCGCATCCGCGACGGCCCGGCCGCCGTCCGACCACACCGACCCGGCCAGCACCGCCATCGGCGTGAGGTCGATGTCGTGGTGCAGCAGTCCGCTGTCCGGCACGGTCAGCGCGGTCGCGCTGGGACGCATGTGCTCGGCGACCGCGACGACGGTGTATGTGCCGGGCACCACGCCGTGGCACACGTAGCCGCCGTCGGCGGCCGCGCTCGCGGATCCGACGACCTCGCCCTCCAGATCGGTCAGCGTGACGGTCGCGCCGGGCAGCGGCTCACCGAGGGTGCTCGACCGGACGACGCCGGTCACCTCGCCGGAGCCGAGCAAGGTGACGTCGAATTGCTGCGGCCGGTCGCCGACGGTCACGTTGACCGCGGCGGGCTGATGACCGGCGGCCGACACGATCAGCACGTAGTTCCCCGCGTCGGGCGCACCGACGAGGTAACTGCCATCCGCGCCTCCGCTCGTCCGCGCGGCCTGCCGCCCCTGCTGGTCGATCAGCGTCAGTGCCGCCGCGGGCACCGGCCTGCCGTCTTCGCGATGGACGTAGCCGCCGAGCGAACGGCCTTCGTGCTCGGCGCTGTCGAAACTCGCCCGCGGTTCGCGCAGGTACGCGCCGTTGCCGGCCGGATCGCCCGAGGCATGGCCGTTCGCGGCCGCGGCCAGCACCGGTTCCGGCTCCGACAGCGCCTGTGCGGCGCCCTCCCAGACCTGATCCGCGTCCCAGTGCGACTCGGCGGCGTCGGTCTTCTCGGCCGGCGTCTTCTCGGCCGGCGTCTGCGCGGCGGGCGCCGGAGTGTCCTGGAGCGGAATCTCTTTCATGAACATGAGCACCACGCAGGCCAGCAGCGCGACTCCGGCCGCCGCGTAGAACACCCCGTGCATGGAGTTGGTGAAGCCGGTGAGGATCGGCACCTTCAGCGCGTCCGGCAGCGTCGCGATGCCGCTGGTGTTGGACTGCATTCCGCTGAGCTGCTCGGCCCCGAACCCGGGCGGCAGTACGCCGCCGAACGCATCGGTGATCCGGTGCGGCAGCAGATTGAACAGGATGGTCAGGAACACCGCGACACCGAGCGTGCCGCCCATCTGCCGGAAGAAGGTGGCCGACGCGGTGGAAACGCCCATGTCCGAGCGCGGCCCGGCGTTCTGCGCCGCGATGATCAGCGTCTGCATACAACAGCCGAGCCCGAGCCCGATCAGTCCGCCGATGGCCAGCGGCTGCCACAGTGGGCTGTCGTAGCGCACCTGCGCGTACAGGGTCGCGCCGATCGCGACGATGAACGTGCCGGCCACCGGCAGGATCTTGTAGCGACCCGTGCGTTTGGTGATCCGTCCTGCCGCCTGTGAGCCGATCATGATGCCGAGCACCAAGGGCAGCATCAGCAAGCCTGCCTTCGTCGGCGAGTAGCCGCGCACGACTTGGAAATACTGCGGAACCATGGTGATCGCGCCGAACATCGCGACGCCGACGATGAACCCGCCCGCGATGGTGACGCTGAACGTCGAGCTCTTGAACAGCCGCAACGGGATCAGTGCGGAATCCTTCATGAAGAACTCGACCAGGACGAACAGCACCAGACCCGCCGCGCCGATGCCGTAGCAGAGCAGTGAGCGATGCGAGGCCCATCCCCAGTGCCTGCCTTGTTCGGCGACGATCAGCAGCGGCACCACGCAGATGGTCAGCGCCAGCGCGCCGAACCAGTCGATTCGGTGGTGCTGACGCTGGTGCGGCACGTTGAGCACCTTGGCGACCACGAGCAGCGCGAGCATGCCGACCGGGACGTTCACCAGGAACACCCAGCGCCAGCCCTCGATGCCGCCGAGTTCTTCGTAGTCGGAGAAGAAGCCGCCGAGTACCGGGCCCAACACGGTGGCCGTGCCGAAGACCATCATGAAATATCCCTGGTAGCGCACCCGTTCGCGCGCGGGGACGATGTCGCCGATGATGGTGAACGCCAACGACATCAGCCCGCCCGCGCCCAGGCCCTGGAACGCGCGGAACGCGGCGAGCTGGTACATCGAGGTGGCGAAGGTGCACGCCACCGAACCGATGACGAACAGGCTGATCGCCGTGAGGTAGAACGGCTTGCGGCCGTAGATGTCGGCCAATTTCCCGTACAGCGGCGTGGTGATCGTCGCGGTGATCAGGTAAGCGGTGGTCGCCCAGGCCTGTTCGTCGAAGCCGTGCAGGCTGTTGGCGATCTTGACGATCGCGACGCTGACGATGTTCTGGTCGAGCGCGGCCAGGAACATGCCGAGCAGTAGACCGGACAGAATGGTCAGGATCTGCCGGTGCGACAGGGACGTGTCCGCGCCTGCGGCCGAGTTCCGCGGAGCCCGGGTGGTGGAAGTCGTCATGAATGAGCCCTATTTCGGATCGGCTGGGTGTCGGGTGGTGGTCTCTATTCCTGCGGTGAGCCGGTCGAGCAGCGCGGTCAAGGTGTCGCGGTCCGGTGCGGGCCAGTCGGCCAGGATGTCGGCCAGCCACCGGTTGCGCTGGGCGCGATTCTCCTCGAAGACGCGAACGCCTTCCGCGGTGGCCGCCAGCACGCACGCGCGGCCGTCGACCGGGTCGGCTCGGCGCTCGACCAGGCCGTGCGCCACGAGGTGTCTGCTCTGTCTGCTGATGGTGGACGCCTCGGCGTGCAGCAATTCGGCGAGCCTGCCCGCGCGCTGCGGTCCTTCGTGCACAAGCGTGAACAGTACGGCGTAGGCGAGTCGCTCCAGCCCGTCCGGACCGGGCCGTGCGGGTTGCCATTTTGTGCGGTTGACCGCACGCATGAACCGGACGAGCCGCTGACCGAGTTCGTCGGCGGCCGCGAGTTCGGCCGCCGTGACCCGGCGTTCGCGAGCGGTTGTGGACATGACACTCCCCTCGACGTTCCCGCCGGCAATTTGATTTCCAACCACAACTAGTTGCTTTAAGCAACTATACATCCGCGTTGCCGACGGGCTGCGAGGTGGGTCGAGGTGGGTCATGCGCCGCGCGCGTTGCTGCCGTCGATGGCGTGCCCGAGTAACTTGTTCGCTTCCGTGCCGCTTCGCCGACCGATTGCCGCTGGGAGCCGGTCGGCGGCGGGGAGTCCGGCGGGACAGCTCGATCAGGCAGCGGGTCCGGGAACGTCGTTCATGGTCGAGACGAGGATGGGGAACTGCGGTCCGGGTGGCGGGGGCGGGGGATACGGCTGTGGCTGCGGCTGGTGGGCGGGATGTTGCGGGTAGGGCGGGGGCATCGGCCGGCTCATGTGCGGGATGCTACGGCCCGGAGGCGGCTGCGGTCGTCTCTGTCCGGGCCGAAGGTCGCCCATTGCCCGCAACCGCACCGGCCGCCCGGTCCGTTCGCCCGGTATCACCTGCTCCGGGACCGTCGCGGCGGAGTTCGGGCCTTGTCTGTTGAGCATTCGACCGACAGAATCCAAAGAAATATGCAATGTTGTTACTGCGCAACGGCATTGAGAGGGAACCCACGGTGGCCGAATAGGCGCCGGTAAAAGGGGGTGCGGCGAGATCATGTCGTCGAACACGTCCGAGCCCGGCGGTCGACGCGCCCGCCCGGGGCGGGTCCGGGCCGAACGCGTGCCCACGTGGCCCGGGATGATCTCCGCCCATGAGCCGCCGCGCCGGGAACGCAATCGGCATCGGGCCCGCCGCGATCGACCTCGCGCGCGGCGGGGCGCGCGCCGCGCGTGGCTGGTCGGCGCCGCCGGACTGGCCGCCTCGCTCGCCGCCGCCGCGCTGGTCCTGGTGTACACCGACGCGGCCTCCGGCCCCCGGCAATCGGCCACGGTGGCGGACCCGGTGCTGGGCGGCGGCCCCGGCTGCGAGCCGACCCGCGGTGCACAATTGGTGCGCGGCAACGGAACCGGCTCCACCGCGTCGGGACCGGACGTGATCCTGGCCTTCCAGCACGCCTACTACGTGACCAGGTCGGGAGCGGTGGCGCGATCGCTGACGGTGCCGGACGCCGTGGTGCCGCCGGTCGCGGTGATCGACGCGGGCATCGCCTCCGTCCCCACGGGGACGCAGCACTGCGTCATGGTCACCCCCATGCTCGACGGACGCTACGACGTGGTGATCACCGAGTCGCGCCCCGACGCCACGAGCCGCACCTACCGTCAGTTCGTCACGGTGGTAACCGCCGACGGCGGGGCCACCATCAGCAAGATCACCGCACCGAACTGAGTCCGGTCCCGCGTCGCACTGCTCCAGCGCCGGGCTCCTGGCGACGAAGCCACTGCCGGGGCCGGGCGTCGCCCTGGTCGGCGGCCGCCCGCAGCGATCTCGCCCGCGAGACGGCGGTGGCCTCGGGAACGCTCACCGGTCCGTGCCGTATTTGCGCAGCTCCTGGCGGGCGATCACGCCGAGGTGTACCTCGTCGGGGCCGTCGGCGAAGCGCAGCGAACGAATACCGGCGAACGCGCGCGCCAGCGGGAAGTCATCGGAAAGTCCCGCGCCGCCGTGCAATTGGATCGCCATGTCGAGCACCTCCTGGGTCATCCTCGGCACGACCGCCTTGATCTGGGAGACCTCGCTGCGCGCGCCGGCCGAGCCCCTGGTGTCCAGCAGCCAGGCGGTGTTCAGCACGAGCAGCCGCGCCTGATCGATCGCGACGCGTGCGTTGGCGATGCGTTCGCGGTTGCCGCCGAGGTTGGCCAGCGGCTTGCCGAACGCGGTGCGCGACAGGGCGCGGCGGCAGGCCAGTTCGAGTGCGCGCTCGGCCAAGCCGATGGCGCGCATGCAGTGGTGGATGCGGCCGGGACCGAGACGGCCCTGTGCGATCTCGAAGCCGCGTCCGGGCCCGGCGATCACGGCGTCCAGCGGAAGCCGCACGTCGGTGAAGGTGACTTCGCCGTGGCCGAAGGGTTCGTCCAGGTAGCCGAAGGTGGTGAGCATCCGTTCGACCCGCACACCCGGCGTGTCCAGCGGGACCAGCACCATCGAGTGCCGCTGATACGGGTGCGCCTGCGGGTCGGTGCGGCCCATGAAGATGACGAACTCGCAGTTCGGGTGGCCGATGCCGGTGCTCCACCATTTGCGGCCGTTGAGCACGATCTCCTCGCCGTCCAGCACGGCGGTCGCGGCCATGTTGGTCGCGTCCGAGGAGGCCACGTCGGGCTCGGTCATGCAGAACGCCGAGCGGATCGTGCCGTCCAGCAGGGGGCGCAGCCACTGCTGCCGTTGTTCGGCACTGCCGTAGTGCAGCAGGACCTCGGCGTTGCCGGTGTCGGGCGCGTTGCAGTTGAACACTTCCGGCGCCCAGCCGGAACTGCCCATCGCCTCCGCCACCGGGGCGTACTCGACGTTGCTCAGCCCGGCGCCCAGTTCCGGATCGGGCAGGAAGAGGTTCCACAGGCCGGCGTCCCGCGCTTTCCTTTTGAGCTCCTCGACCACCGGGGGGACCGCCCAGGGTGATTCCCGCAGGGCGGCGGCGTGCTCCTCGTCGCGCGGCTCGATCTCGTCGCGCACGAACTGCCGCACCTGGTCGGTGACGCGGACGGCACGGTCGGAATGCGTGAAATCCATAACCATCCTCGGGATCCGCTGAGCTTTGCTCAACTTCCGGTCAGGTCATTGGTAGCACATTGCCGGGATCGGTCTGGGCATGCTGATCGACCGGCCCCGGCACCAGATCACCCTCGGTCGCGCGGCAGGCGGGCATCTCGCGCGGGCTGCTCTTCCACTATTTCCCGACCGAGTATTTCCCGACCGAGCAGGACTATTACGCGCGGCTCGTCCGCGCCGCGTCACAACGATTCCTGCGCGCGACCGGCTCGGACCCCGGCGCCGCGGACCCGCTCGCGTCGATGATCGCCGATTTCGTGAGCTAGCTGCGCAAGCGCAGCGGACCGCTGGTGGGGCTGTTGCGTGCGTCGGAAGGAAGTGCCTGCGACCGCCGGGAAATCACGCCGCACAGCGTGTGTCGGCCGCGGCGCGCCGAATAGTTTTGCGAGATGGCAAATGGACAGTTTCGCCGCCAGCGGTGGATCGACTATGAATGAAACGTGCCGTTGCCATACGTGATCACTTGTCTGCCATCGCGTCTCCCGTGCGGGGAGCGCTGATGGTCATCGAACATCCCATCGAGGACGAGGTTACACAGCTGGCGAGGCGGGTCGAGAAGGCCCGTGGACGGCTCGCCTACCAGTTCGATCCCGCGCTCACCCAGGCGCTGTCGGAGGACGAACTGTATGCCGAACGTGAGCTCGCCGAACGGATTCGCACCCAGGAGCGCGGACAGCGCTGGAAAGAGGCGCAGGCTGCCGCCGCGGCATCCGACCGCGCCAGGCAGACCACCGAAGCGATCGAGAAGGCCGACATGCGAGACCTGCTGCTCGCCCGCAAGGCGATTGCCGCGCAACGACGCGAATCCAGCCCGCACGCGAAACTGGCCTCGCTGTATCGGCATCGGTCCTGGTCGTTGCGCGCGCTGGCCGGTGTCGTCGCGGCGGGCATGTTGTGGTCGGCGGTCAACGTCCAGCACAACATCGCTCCCGGTGGCGCGACCGATCCGCTGTACTGGTTCAGCTACCTGCTCGAAGGCATGATCAGCGTCTGCCTGATCATCATCATGATCGGCACCAACAAGGTCGCCGAATGGGGTGTGGCCGACAACCGCCGCCAGGTCGCGGCCGCCGAAGTCGCCCTGCTGGCCCTGACCGTCAGCCTCAACACCTATCCCTACCTGCGCATCGGCGCCTGGTACGACGCGGCCGTGCACGCCATCGCGCCGGTGATGATCGGTGTCGCGCTGCTCATCCACGACGCCGCGAGCGCCCGCTACGGCCTCGCCATCGCCCGGGCCACCGAGCAGGTCCGCGACCTGCCCGACCCGGCCGAGCAGATCCGGCTCACGCTGCCCAGATACCGGACGCCGGTCGCGCCGGAGGCGCCGAGCGTCCCGCACGACCAGCTGAATCAGGAGCCGCACACCGTAGTGGCCGCGCCCACAGTGGAGACTGTCGAGCAGCACGTGGTCGAGGTCGCCGAAACCCAGTTCCCGTCGGAGGTTTCCGACGAACAACCCGTGGCCACGGTGAAAGCCGAGAAGAAGCGGCCGCCGGTCGAGGTGCCGCCCAAGCCCGTACTACCCGAGTCGATCGAGGATCTCGACGCGATGGCGGCCTTCGATGCGCGGTCCACCTCGCCGGTGCGAGTCGAGAACGCCGACGTCATCGTGACCAATGGTGGTGCGCCCGCCACCGATGGCGACAAGCTCGCCGCGACCGAGCCCGCGGCGCCGGTTTCGGCGGCCGACTCCGAGGAACGGCCCGCCGCCCGCGTGCTCGCCGATGAGCCCGCTCCGGCGAAGGTGGTCGTCCGGCAGACGCCGCAGGCCAAGCCGCGCACGGCGGTGTCCGAGGCGGAGATTCCGACGGCCGAGCTCCCGGCCCTCATCCGGCCACCACTGGCCGACGGCAAGAATGACAGCTCGACGCCGGAGCCGAAGAACGGCAAGGACAGCCCCAAGCCCGACGGCGCGCAGCCGCCGACGGCCCGCACGCCCGACATCTACGACACCGGTTCGTTCCGCGTCGCCGACATCCTCGAGCAGGAACTCGCCGAGTTGCAGGCCGAACGCCGCCGCGCCCGCACCAGCAGGCAGCGTTCCGCCTCCACCGCGGGCCGCGAGTCCTAGCGAGCCCGTCCCGCCGATGATGCCCGCCGGCGCACCGCGCGCCCGGCGGGCATCGCCGTCTCCGGACGTGCTCACCGACCGGACGACCGTTGCCGCTGTTACGCCGCGGCCGCCACCGCTTCTCGGAGACGCCCAGCTCGGATGCGTCCCACCAGCGGGAAACCGCGCAACGGCTGGGGGACCTGCGCGAACGGCTGCGCGCTCCTTTCCCGGTACCGGTCCGGGGTCCGTCGCTGCTGGGAGCGGATCTGCCGAGGGCAGCAGGGGAGCCGTCCGGCGCCGCGGGTGCGGCACCGTGGAGCCATGGCTCACGATGACAAGACTCCGATGTTCAGTTGGCGGGCGCGCGAGCAACTGCTCAGCCGCCGCATAGTCGTGCTCGACGGCGCGCTCGACGACGACAACGGGACGCTGCTGATGACTCAGCTGCTCACCCTCGCCGCCGAGGATCCCGAGGCGGGCATCTCGCTGTGGATCCATTCGCCGGGCGGATCGGTGCCCTCGATGCTCGCCATCCGCGACGTCATGCGGCTCGTCCCGTGCGAAGTCTCCACGCTCGCGCTCGGATTGGCTTGCAGCGCAGGACAATTCCTCCTGTCCTCGGGAAGCAGGGGCAAGCGTTTCGCCTTGCCGCACGCCCGGGTGCTGATGCACCAGGGCTCGGCGGGCATCGGCGGCACCGCCGTCGACGTCGAGGTCCAGGCCGACGATCTGCGCTACACCGTGGACACGGTGCTCGGGATCATCGCCGAGGACACCGGCCAGCCGTTCGATCGAATCTACGAGGATTCGCTGCACGACCGTTGGTTCACGGCTGGGCAGGCCAAGGAATACGGCTTCATCGACCACATCGTCGACTCCTTCGGGCAGATCGTCCCGCAACGCCGGCGCGTCGGGATCTCGGCATGAGGTGCGAGCTCGCGGATCGCGGCGGTCAGGACCGGAGGCGGCAGCGCGGCGTGACCATGGCGGGTCCCGCTCATGCCGGAAAGGACACAGCATGAGTACCTACACCATCCCCAATGTGATCGCGCAGCATCCGCGGGGCGGTGAGCGGATCACCGACATCTACTCCCACCTGCTCGCCGAGCGCATCGTCTACCTCGGCACGCCGATCGACTCCGGTGTCGCCAACGCGCTCATCGCGCAGCTGCTGCACCTGGAATCGGAGAGCCCGGAGCAGGAGATCAACCTCTACATCAACTGTGAGGGCGGCGATCTGTCCTCCATGCTCGCCGTGTACGACACCATGCAGCACATTCGATCGCCCGTGCAGACCACGTGCGTCGGCCAGGCGATCGCGGTCGGCGCGGTGCTGCTGGCGGGCGGCGAGCCCGGCCGCCGCGCCATGCTGCCGCACGCCAGGGTGGTGCTGCATCAACCCGCAGCGCGCGGACAGGGCGCGATTCCCGATCTGATCCTGCAAGCCGACGAGCTGGTGCGGCTGCGCGCGGAGATCGAATCGATCCTCTCCCGGCACACCGGGCAGTCGGTGGAGCGGCTACGGCACGACACCGACCGCGACCGCGTCTTCACCGCGCCGGCCGCGATCGAGTACGGGCTCGTCGACCAGATCCTGGGGCGGCGGGACTGATCAGGCTGCCAACGCCATGAGCGTGGGTCCGGCGCCGGATCGCGAAGCAGACCGCGGCAGGAGGGCGATCCGGCGCCGCGCGCGGAGTTCGTCGGCCACCTGGCCGGTGAGTTCACCCAGCGTGATGCCGAGCGATCCGGCCAGGGCAGCGATCATCTCGCTCGACGGCTCCTTACGTCCCCGCTCGACCTCCGACAGATACTGCGGGGAGATGCCCGCCCGCCGGGCCGTCTCGACCAGGGTCTCCCGACGGTCCAGCCGCAGCGTGCGCAACTGCTCGCCGAGCATCTCGCGCCACAAGGGCTCCGGCAGTGTCCGCGAGTCCGGTTGCCGGGTCCGGTCGTCGCGTCCACCGGGGATCGAGTGCAGTCTCGGGTGCTCGCTCATGAGCCGAGCGTACGGTCCGCAGCTGCGGGCCTGCCCGGCATTACGCTCAGGGCGGACGAACGGCGGGTTTTCGCCGATTCGGCGTGGTCGCCGCCTGATCGGTCGCTGGGCGAGCATGATGGGCAACCGTGTCCGAGAAAAACTCCGATCTCAAGCCCCGCAGCCGCGACGTCACCGACGGTCTGGAGAAGACCGCGGCCCGCGGGATGTTGCGGGCGGTCGGCATGGGCGACGACGACTGGGAGAAGCCGCAGATCGGC
The DNA here is from genome assembly GCF_052545135.1 of Nocardia aegles. NCBI lineage: Bacteria > Bacillati > Actinomycetota > Actinomycetes > Mycobacteriales > Nocardiaceae > Nocardia > Nocardia aegles. Next base: position 105,324 of record NZ_JBQWRI010000013.1, on the reverse strand, counting down.
GTGGCCTCCTCGTGGAACGAGATCACGCCGTGCAATCTGTCGCTGGAGCGGCTCGCCCGGGGGTGCAAGGACGGCGTCTTCTCCGGCGGTGGCTTCCCCATGCAGTTCGGCACCATCTCGGTGTCCGATGGCATCTCCATGGGACACGAGGGGATGCACTTCTCCCTGGTCTCGCGTGAGGTGATCGCCGACAGCGTCGAGACGGTGATGCAAGCCGAGCGGCTCGACGGTTCGGTGCTGTTGGCCGGGTGCGACAAATCGTTGCCCGGAATGCTGATGGCCGCGGCCCGGCTGAACCTGGCGAGCGTGTTCCTCTACGCGGGGTCGATCCTGCCGGGGATCGCCAAGCTCTCCGACGGCAGTGAGCGCGAAGTGACGATCATCGACGCCTTCGAAGCGGTCGGCGCCTGCGCCCGCGGGTTGATGAGCCGGGACGACGTCGCCGCGATCGAGCGGGCGATCTGCCCCGGCGAGGGCGCCTGCGGCGGCATGTACACCGCCAACACGATGGCCGGCGCGGCCGAGGCGCTGGGCATGTCGCTGCCCGGCAGTGCGGCGCCGCCCGCGACCGACCGGCGCCGCGACGGTTACGCCCGCCGCAGTGGCGAGGCCGTCGTCGAGTTGATCCGCCAGGGCATCACTCCCTCCGACATCCTCACCAAACCCGCTTTCGAGAATGCGATCGCGGTCGTCATGGCGTTCGGCGGTTCCACCAATGCCGTGTTGCACCTGCTGGCCATCGCGCACGAGGCGAACGTCGATCTGTCGCTGGACGACTTCGCCCGCATCGGTCGCCGGGTGCCGCACCTGGCGGACGTCAAACCCTTCGGCAACCACGTGATGACCGATGTGGACCGGATCGGGGGCGTGCCGGTCATGATGAAGGCTCTGCTCGAGGCCGGGTTGCTGCACGGCGACTGCCTCACCGTGACGGGACGGACGGTGGCGGAGAACCTGGCCGACATCACCCCGCCGGACCCGGACGGCAAGGTGATCCGCGCGATGGCCGCGCCGATCCATCCGACCGGCGGCATCACCATCCTGTCCGGATCTCTCGCACCGGACGGCGCCGTGGTCAAGTCGGCGGGCTTCGACTCCGAGGTGTTCACTGGCACGGCACGGGTTTTCGATCGGGAACGAGCCGCGATGGACGCGCTCGAAGACGGCACCATCGCGGCGGGCGACGTGGTCGTCATCCGGTACGAGGGGCCGAAGGGCGGTCCCGGAATGCGGGAGATGCTGGCCATCACCGCGGCGATCAAGGGCGCGGGTCTGGGCAAGGACGTGCTGCTGCTCACCGACGGCCGGTTCTCCGGCGGCACCACGGGCCTGTGTGTCGGACACCTCGCGCCGGAAGCCGTCGACGGCGGCCCGATCGCCTTCGTGCGCGACGGTGACCGCATCCGTCTCGAGGTCGCCGCGGGCACGCTCGACCTGCTGGTCGACGCCGACGAGCTCGCCCGTCGCCGCGAAGGGTGGAAACCATTGCCCTCCCGCTACACCCGCGGCGTCCTGGCCAAGTACACGAAGCTGGTGGGCTCGGCTTCGATCGGGGCCGTCTGCGGCTGACAAACGTTCGGTCCAGCCCACGATCCCCGGCCGACTACCGCGGCCGCGCCTGCTCGATCGCGGCGAGTTGCCACCGCTGCGCGGTCGGATGTCGTTCCCGGCGCCACCGCCGCCCCGACTGGCTCCTATGTCGATGACCAGGGCCGACGGCGCGACCGGCTCCACCGGAGGGTCGAGGGCTGCGCTGTCCGGCGAACCTCACAGATAAGGGAAGCAATCGATGTCGCGGTGCGTCAGGCAGAGCTGCTCGACCGGCCGCAGCCAGCGGGCCGGGACGCGCAGCGGTTCGACCTCGGGCAGGCGCACGGGCCGGTCCTCGCCGTCGAACAAGGTCCCCCGCACTCGGAACACGCCCGTCGGCAATCCGAGTCCATGGGCTTGCTCGCTGGTCAGCACCACGGCGATGCGAGAGTTCGCGGTGATCCGCAGTCCTTCGACGATCGGCGGATCGCTGGTGCGGTCGATCTCGGTAACGGTGAGCCGGAAACGGCCGCCGCGCAGCCACGACCATGCCCATGTGAGGGAGCCCGGCTGGTCGCAGTCGGGATATCGACTGCGTGGCAGACGCTGCGGGACCAGCACCATATAGGTGCAACCGACCTCGATATCGCGGGTCCGCATACCTTTCAGCGTGACCGCGGCACCGGCACATGGCAAGGAAACCGGCAAATCAAGCGCTAACCTGGGGTGGAGCCGCAGGCGTGGGCGTAACCGACCGCCGGAACCGGGCCTACGCCGGGTATGAAAGCCGCTGCGCCGGGTAGACGACGGGTATGCGACTGGGTGTGCTGGACATCGGTTCGAATTCCGCGCAGTTCCTGGTGGTGGACGCCTCTCACGGTGCGCCGCCGCTGCCGCTGCGCGCGTTGAAGGAGCCGGTGCTGCTCGGCGACGACATCGACGCGGTTTTTACGCCTTCGTCACCGCGGCGATTCGCGACGCGCCGAATCAGCGGGCGGTGCTGGACAAGATCGAAGCCGCCAGCGGCATCCGGCCCCAGTTCCCCAGCGGTGTGCAAGAGGCGCGACTGACCTACCTCGCCGTCCGCCACTGGTTCGGCTGGTGTGCGGGCACGCTGCTCATGCTCGACATCGGTGGCGGCTCGATGGAGATCGCGCTCGGCCGCGACGCCGAGCCGGGCCTCGCGCTCTCGCTGCCGCTCGGTGCGGGCAGGCTCACCCGGGTCTTCTTCGCCCAGGACCCACCACGGCGGGCGGAGTTCGAACTGATGCGCAGGCACATCCGCGACTGCCTCGGACAGTGCGCGACCGACTGCTGTGGGAAGGCCGCCCACGCCATGTGATCGGCAGCTCGAAGACGCTCGAGCAACTCGCCCGGCTCTCCGGGGCCGCACCGCAACGGCACGGTCCCTTCGTCGCGCGCACCTTGCGGCGCGGCCAAGTGCATGCCTGCGTCCGCACGCTGGCCGCCATGCCGGCCGAGAAGCGGGCGGCCCTGCGCGGCATCTCCCCAGCACGCGCGCGGCAGATCCTGGCCGGGGCCATGGTGGCGGACGCGACCATGGCCGCACTGGACGACTGCTTGGAGGTGAGCCCGTGGGCCCTGCGGGAGGGGGTCGTTCTGGAGCACATCTCCACGCGCGTCGACAGCGACTGGACGCTGCCGCTGCACGCGCTCGAGCTGCCCCGGCGCCGGCCGGAGTCCCCCGTCAGGCTGCTCCCGCGCCGGGTGTGATCGGACAGAGTCGAGGTCGAACGCCCTGCACAGCCCGTCGAGGCGTACACGTAGCTCCCGCCGGCCTGGCGTTGCCGAACACCAGGCCGACGGGCAGGTGCGTCAGAGGATGGTGACCTTCAGGGTGTAGCCCGCCGCCGAACCGTCGGCGGAGGAGACGACGATCTGGTAGTCGTTGCCGTCGGCGACGAGATCCGCGTGCGCCACCTCGTTGGCGACCTGCGGCCCGATCAGCGGGGCCACCGAGACGCGGGCGTTGCCCGCGACGTCGAAGCTGAGGCGCTGCCCCGGCGCCGTGGCGATGGAGTAGCTGTCGGCCTTGCCCTGTGCGACGCTGCCGCTGGCCTCGGTGCTGTTCTGGCCGGGAGCGATCTGCAAGCGTTGCACGAAGCCGGGAACCGAGGGAATGCCGGGCGCGGCGTGAGCGGTCGCGACCCCTCCGGCCACGGTGAAGCTGACGACGGCGAGCACCGCGGGCACGGCACCCACCAACGAACGAATCAGTCGAGATGCGGTCATGGGCACCATCTTTCCTCAGCGCGTGTGCGAGATCGCATGCGGCTGCGGTAAACCGGTGGCTGGGCCCGCGGATCGCGGCGTCCACCTCGCGGGCGAAAGCGCTCAGCGACTGGTCGAGTCGATAATGTACGGTCGGAACCGTTCGATGGGGCTTCGAACTCCAGCCGTATGACGAGCCGGTAATACAACGGGAACCCTGGGCGCATGCAGAAGCTGATCCTCGCAACCGCGGCCGTCGTTGTCGCGGCAGCAGCCGCCATAGCGCTCGCGGTGGCGGTGGTCACCGATCTGCGAAAACCCGACGACTGCCAGCCGGTCGACGGCGCCCTTGCCACCACGATCACCGAACGAGCACCCCGCGGTCCGATAAATGTTGTGGCCGCTGTCGCCGTCGAGAATCCGTTCGCCCGCGGGCGGTCGTCGGTCTCCTACGATGCCTACTACCTGATCGGCATTCGCTTCCGCACCCCGGACGGCGCAACCCTGTCCGGAGTATGGGGACTGGGAACCAACGCGGCCGACCAGGGACAGAGACGGCGTGTGGCGGTGGTCGGGCCGATCGACGGAAAAACGAGTTCCCTGGCCGCCATCACGTCGGACGCCAGAACGTGGACCGACTGGCCCAACCACGACATCCCGATCCAAGAAACCGATCCCATGGTCGGCAAGACCATGCAATGTCTTGGACGAGAACCCCGGTAGTTGTCGACAGGCCGGATCCAGCCGGTGTCTTCGGCGTAGCGGTAGACACACCGGGTGGTGCTGATGAAGTGTTCGACCGCGCTGGTCTCGCCACGGGAGGTGCGGTTGAGCCGTGTGTTGGCCTGGATGCCGGCCGCCATCTCTTCGAAGTCGGCTTTGGTCGGCTCCTCGAGGCGGCGCTGGGCCCAGTGGGCGAGCAGGTGCTCGAACTGCGTTTTGTAGGTGCGCAGCGTGCCTTCGGACAGCCGAGCCCGAACCTGGGGGATCACCTCCTCGAAAGTCGGCATCCGTGTGTCGGGAGTGACGAGATCGGCAGGGGAAATGCCCATCTGGGTCAACAGCAACTGTGCGGCGGCCACCGTCTCAGCAGTCGCGGTCGAACGTGCGAGTGCGGCCGTCACGCCCCGCTTTCAGCAGCCGCAGGCTTGCGGCGCACAACTCCTCGAGCGCGGCGGGCGGATGTATCAGCAGCGCGCGGCGGCTGCGCTGCCCGATCAGCAGGGTTCGCTGTCCGATCAACAGACCTACTCGGCGCCGCAGCCGGTACGGAACGCGGAAGTAACCGCCCTCGGTCATGGCGACGCCGCCTGCGGGAGCCGGGCGGGCCAGCAGAACCCCGGCATCCATATACCTCAGGTCCAGACGCATGCCCGGACGCCAGTCCAGCGCGGTGAAGGTCATCTTGTCGAGTATTCGGCCGCCATCTCCGACGGAGCAGATTCCATAGGCGAGATCGTCGTCGGCGGGACGGACCACACGGATCGTGACCAGCGGTCCGTGAACAAGTTCCTGCAACGGCGACTGCGGCGGGATGACTGGCGCGATCACCGCCGACCGCCGCTCCTGGTAGTGGTGCCGGCAAACTTTTCAGGGGAGTCGCAACTGTCGCGATGTGGCAGATGTGCCAGGAATCGGTGCAGGTCAGAACGTGTTTCCGCTGGTCGTCCTCCGTGTGTAAGAGTGCACTCCAACACGCGGCACGAAAAAGTGTCACATCTGACGTAAATCTGTGCGCGAGAGGGGACTCGAACCCCTACGTCCGTGGACACCAGAACCTAAATCTGGCGCGTCTGCCAATTTCGCCACTCGCGCTTGATGGTACGACCGTCCAAACTGTACCGGGCCAATCGGTCATCGCGAAGCATTGGGTTGGTGTGGCGTACTCGTCAGTAACCCGACCTGCGATTATAACGATTTGGTTAACTTCAATGTGAGGGGCGCTCATGTTTCGTACGCGTTGGTAACCGGATGGACCAGCGTGTTCAAACATGAGGCCGAGTCATGTCCATCCGCATTCTGGTACGAACGTATTGAAATACTCCGTAGTAGCCGCCGCGCCCCGCGATAAACGTGAGGAATTCCTCATGATTTTGTGTCATCCTCGCCCGTATCAGGCCGATCACCCGCGATCACTCGTGAACCGGTAGGGACCGGCGTGTCGCCGAGGCATGTCGCATGGAGAAGGAAGTCGAAGCGTCTTGACGATCAACGAGAGCACCAAGACCGAGGCCGGGCAGAGCACGAAGATGGTTGCCGCCGGAAAGGCCGCGTCGGGCGGGACGCGGTCGCCGCTGTTGGATCGTTTGCTCGACGGCGTGCCGTACGCGCTCGCCTTCGGTGGGCAGGGTGCGCAGTGGCTGAGCGAGCTGGAGGAAATCGGGCGCGACAGTGCGCTGGAGCCGGAGTTGACCGCGCTGGTCAACGAGGCGGCGACGCTGCTGGAGCCGGTCGCGGCGCAGCTGCTGGTGGTCCGCCCGGTCGGCTTCGACCCGATCGGCTGGATGCTGGAGAACGAACTCGCCGACGGTGACGAGGGCGAGAGCTCCTCGGCCCCGGCCGAATCGGTGCTGCGCTCGGCCGCGGTGTCCATGCCCGGTGTGCTGCTGACCCAGGTGGCGGCCGTGCGGGCGCTTCGGCTGCAAGGTCTCGATCCGGCCGAGCAGGCGCCGGTCGCGATCGTCGGGCATTCGCAGGGTCTGCTCGCCGCGGCGGCGGTCGAGGCCGGTGGCGCCCGCGACGCGGAGCTGCTCGCGGTGGCCCAGATGATCGGCGCCGCAGCCGGTTTGGTCGCACGGCGGCGTGGGCTGATGCCGGTGGGCGAGCGCTCGCCGATGGTAGCGGTCTCCAATGTCGATCCCGAGCAGCTCAGCGCCGTGGTGGCCGAGGTGTGCGCGGGAGCCGACCCCGCGGCGGCCGTGGTGGTCTCCATCCGTAACGGACGTCGGCGCGCGGTGCTGTCGGGCCCGCCCGCGCAGCTGGAGCGGGTGCGGCAGCGGTGTGCGCAGATCCACGACGAGCAGGCGCGCGAGCGCGACGCCAAGGTGCGCGGCGGCTCGGTGTTCGCTCCGGTCTTCGAAGACGTGGCCGTCGATGTGGCGTTCCACCACCCGGCGCTGGCCGACACCGTCGACCTGGTGAGCGGCTGGGCCACCCAGTGCGGCCTGGACGCCGAGCTGGCGGGCGACCTGGCGCGGCAGATCCTGGTCGATCCGGTCGACTGGCTGGCCGTCGTGGAAAACATGGTCGCCGCAGGCGCGCAGTGGATTCTGGACCTGGGCCCTGGCGACCTGCTGTCCCGCGTCACGGGCGGCACGCTGAAGGGCACCGGTCTCGGCATCGTCGCGGCCGCCACCCGCGCCGGACAGCGCAGTCTGCTCACCCCCGGTGCCGCGCCGGAGCCCGCGGCCCCGTGGTCGACGTTCGCGCCGCGGCCGGTGCGGCTGCCCAACGGGCGCATCGTGGTCGAGACGGCCTTCACCAAGCTGACCGGGCGCTCGCCGATCCTGCTCGCCGGCATGACCCCGACCACGGTGGACGCGAAGATCGTCGCGGCCGCGGCGAACGCGGGCCACTGGGCGGAGCTGGCCGGTGGCGGGCAGGTGACCGAGCAGATCTTCGCCGACCGGGTGGCCGAGCTGCAGAAGCTGCTGCACCCGGGACGCTCGGTGCAGTTCAATTCCCTGTTCCTCGATCCCTACCTGTGGAAGCTGCAGCTGGGCGGCAAGCGGCTGGTGCAGCGGGCCCGCACGGCGGGCGCCCCGTTCGACGGCGTCATCGTGACCGCGGGCATCCCGGAGCTGGAGGAGGCCGTCGCGCTGATCCAGGAGCTCACCGAGGTCGGGATCACCCATGTGGCGTTCAAGCCGGGCACCGTCGCCCAGATCCGGGCCGTGCTGCGGATCGCCGACGAGGTTCCGGACTACCCGGTGATCATGCACATCGAGGGCGGCAAGGCCGGTGGCCACCACTCCTGGGAAGACCTGGACGACCTGCTGCTGGACACCTACGCCGAGCTGCGCAACCGCGCCAACGTGGTGGTGTGTGTCGGCGGTGGCATCGGAACCCCCGAGCGCGCGACGGAATACCTCACCGGCCAGTGGGCGGTCCGGCACGGCTATCCCGTGATGCCGCTGGACGGTGTGCTGGTCGGTACGGCGGCCATGGCCACGCTGGAAGCCACCACCGCGCCCGAGGTCAAGCAACTGCTCGTGGACACCCCCGGCACCCCCGACTGGGTCGGTGCGGGCACCGCCTCCGGCGGCATGGCCTCGGGCCGCAGTCAGCTGGGCGCCGACATCCACGAGATCGACAACGCCGCCTCGCGCACCGGCCGACTGCTGGACGAAGTGGCGGGCGATAGCGAGGCGGTCGCGGCGCGTCGCGACGAGATCATCGCGGCGCTGAACGCCACCGCCAAGCCGTACTTCGGCGACCTCGCCACCATGACCTACCAGGACTGGCTGGAGCGCTACGTCGAGCTCGCGGTCGGGCTGGACCGTCGCAAGGACTTCGACTGCGGCAGCGACCTGGGCGACGCGATCGCGGAGGCCACCCGCTCGGTGTGGCTGGACATCACCTGGCGCGACCGGTTCGCGGAGATGGTGCGCCGCACCGAGTCCCGGTTGCACCCGGCCGACCGCGGCGAGATCCCCACCCTCTTCGCCGGTGACGACGACTTCGAGGACCCGGTCGCGGCGCTGTGCGCCCTGAAGGACGCCTACCCCGCAACGGCGCAGACACTGCTGCACCCGGCCGACATCCCGTTCTTCATCGCATTGTGCAAGACCCCGGGCAAGCCGGTCAACTTCGTGCCGGTCGTGGACGGCGACGTGCGCCGCTGGTGGCGCTCGGATTCGCTGTGGCAGGCGCACGACCCGCGCTACTCGGCCGATCAGGTGTGCGTCATTCCCGGCACGGTCTCGGTCGCGGGCATCACCCGGGTCGACGAGCCGGTCGGCGAGTTGCTCGACCGCTTCGAACAGGACACCGCGTACTCCTTGGTGCGCGCGGGCGTCGCGCCCGTCCCGGTGGACGCGCGCCGCACGGCGGGCGTCACCAGCGGTCCGGTCGATGCCGTCCTCGCCGCCCCGGACGTGCAGTGGGCCGGGCGCACCGCGATCAGCCCCCTGCACCGGCTCGGCGACCTGTCCGAATGGGTCGTCGACGGCAAGGGCGCGGTGCATCCGCCCAGCGGAGCGACCCTGGTCGAGACCACCGGTCCCGTGCCGGAGCACGCCTACCTGGAGCTGACCGTTCCGCTGCTGGCCGGCAACGCGGTGCGCATCCGGATCACGGTGCCGACCTCGGTCTACAACGGTGGCGCCCCGGTCGTGACCGAGGACGACGCCGACGAGGCCATGGCCGCGCTGCTCGCCGTCGCCGCGGGACAGGACCTGCCCGAGGTCAAGGGCAAGGTCGCGCACGTGAACCTGGCCTGGACGCCGGATCTGATCGCCGATCACGCCGGTGTCACCGGCTCCGGCCTGCCCGCCACGCTGAGCACGCTCGGCCGTACCGTGCCCGATGTGCTGGTCGGCGCCTGCTGGCCCGCTGTGTTCGCGGTGCTCGGGGCGAGCCGCACCGCGAAGGACGAGAGCGTTATCGAGGGCATGCTCGACCTGGTCCACCTGGACCACCAGGTGCATCTCGCCGGTGAGCTGCCCGCCGAGACCAGTGTGCTCGCGGTGCGCGCGGAGGCAGGGGAGACCATCGACACCGACCTGGGCCGCGTCGTCGAGGTGCACGTGCGGATCACCGCCATGCTGGACAAGCCCGAGACCGGGATGTCGATGCCGGTATTGGCCACCCTCACTGAACGATTCGCGATCCGCGGGCGCAACGGCGCGGGCGAACTCACCGATCCGCCGCGCGCGGCCGGCACGGTGTCCGACGCGGCCACCGACACCCCGCGCCGGCGTCGCCGCGACGTCACGATCGTGGCTCCGCGCACCATGCACGCCTTCGCCGCCGTCTCCGGCGACCACAACCCGATCCACACCAGCGACGCCGCCGCGAAGCTGGCCGGGCTCGGCGGCCCGATCGTGCACGGCATGTGGCTGTCGGCGGCCGCGCAGCACGTCGTGTCGGCGGTCGATCCCACGAGTTCGGTGCCCGCGCGGACGCTGACCGCGTGGACCACCCGGTTCCTCGGCATGGTCCGCCCTGGTGCGCAGATCGACGTGCGCGTCGAGCGCGTCGCGCTCGACGCGGGCAGCGAGATCGTCGAGGTCTCCTGCCGCACCGAAGGCGAACTGGTGATGACCGCGACCGGTCGCACCGCGGCGCCGAAGACCGTCTACGCCTTCCCCGGGCAGGGCATCCAGCGCAAGGGGATGGGGCTGGACGCCCGCTCCCGCTCGAAGGCGGCCAAGGAGATCTGGGACCGCGCGGACAAGCACACCCGTGCGGCGCTCGGCTTCTCGATTCTCGCCGTGGTGCGGGACAACCCCACCTATCTGAAGGCGCGCGGCGTGGAACACCGCCACCCGGACGGCGTGCTGCACCTGACGCAGTTCACCCAGGTCGCCATGGCGACCCTCGGTGTCGCCCAGATGGCGGAGCTGCGCGAGTCCGGGGCGTTCGTCGAGGGTGCGCTGCTCGCGGGCCACTCGGTGGGCGAGTACAACGCGCTCGCCGCGGTCGCCGGAGTGCTGCCGCTGGAGGCGGTGCTCGAGGTCGTGTTCCAGCGCGGTTCCGCGATGCACGAGCTGGTGCCCCGGGACGCGCAGGGACGCAGCGACTACCGGATGGCCGCGATCCGGCCCTCGCAGATCGGATTGCCCGACGCGGAGGTCGTCGGCTTCGTCAACGAAATCGGCGATCGGGTCGGGGAATTCCTCGAGGTGGTCAACCTGAACCTGCGCGGTTCGCAGTACGCGATCGCGGGCACGGTGGCCGGGCTGAACGCGCTGGAGGAGGAGATCGACCGCCGCCGTGCCGAATTCGGTGGCAAGCGCGCCTTCATCCTGGTCCCTGGCATCGACGTGCCGTTCCACTCGACGGTGCTGCGCAAGGGCGTTCCGGAGTTCCGGCAGAAGCTCGAGCAGCTCCTGCCGGTGGATCTGGATCCGGCGACCCTGATCGGCCGCTACATCCCGAACCTGGTGCCGAGGCTGTTCTCGCTGGAGCGGGCGTTCGTTCAGGAGATCGCGGACCTGGTTCCGTCCGAACCGCTCGCGGAGGTGCTGGCCGACTTCGACAGCTGGGCCGCCCGGCCGACGGAGCTGTGCCGCGTGGTGCTGATCGAGTTGCTCGCCTGGCAGTTCGCCAGCCCGGTGCGCTGGATCGAGACCCAGGACCTGCTGTTCACCGACGCCGCCCACGGCGGCCTCGGAATCGAGCGGTTCGTCGAGATCGGTCTCGGCGCGACGCCGACGGTGGCCAACCTGGCCTCCCAGACGCTGAAACTGCCGGCTTTCGGTGGCGCGAAGGTGGAGGTGCTCAACATCGAGCGCGAGGCGACGATCGTCTACGCGACCGACACCGATCCCGCCCCGGTCGACGAGCCGGTGGAGGAGCCCGCCGCCGCGGCCCCGGCAGCGGCCGTCGCGGCCGCCCCCGTGGCCGCGCCCGCCCCGAGTTCGGGCGGCCCGCGTCCGGACGACATCGCGTTCACCGCGGCCGACGCCACGCGCGTGCTCATCGCGCTGTGGACCAAACTGCGACTCGACCAGATCGGCCCGGTGGACACCATCGAGGGCCTGTGCGACGGCGTGTCCTCCCGGCGCAACCAGCTGCTGGTCGACCTCGGTTCCGAGCTCTCGCTCGGCGCGATCGACGGCGCGGCCGACGCCGATATGGGTGCGCTGTCCGCGACGGTGGAGCGGCTCGCCCGCACCTACCGTCCGTTCGGCACGGTGCTCACCGACGCTATCGGCGACCACCTGCGCAAGGTGTTCGGCCCGTCCGGCAAGCGTCCGGCCGCCATCGCCGATCGGGTCAAGAAGGTCTGGGAACTCGGTGACGGGTGGGTCAGCCACGTGACCGCCGAGGTGTCCCTCGGCACCAGGGAAGGCACCAGCGTGCGCGGTGGCGACCTGGGCGGGCTGGTCTCCGGCGCGCTGGGTGACGCCGCCTCGGTCGACGCCGCCATCGACGCCGCCGTGCAGGCCGTCGCGGCCCGTCGCGGTGTCGCGGTGTCGCTGCCCTCGGCGGGCGGCGGTGGCGGTGCGACCGTCGACGCCGCCGCGCTGGGCGAGTTCACCGAGCAGATCACCGGACGCGGCGGCGTGCTGGCCACGGCCGCGCGCGTCGTGCTCGAACAGCTCGGATTGTCCGAGCGCGTGTCCGCGCCGGAAGCGACCGAGGACTCCCTGGTCGATCTGGTGTCGGCCGAACTGGGTTCGGATTGGCCGCGTCTGGTCGCGCCCGCGTTCGACGCCCGCAAGGCCGTGCTGCTGGACGACCGGTGGGCCACGGCGCGCGAGGATCTGGCCCGGCTGTGGCTGGCCGACGACACCGACTGCGCGAACGAGCCGGTCACCGGGTTCCTCGGAGCGGGTGAAGCCGTTGCCGCGCAGGCGAACTGGTGGCGGCAGCGAGCGATGCACGAGGCGCGTTCGGTGCTGGCCGGGCGGTACGAGCGCATCGCCGAGGCGGCGCTGAGCACGGCGGAACCCGGGCTGTGGTCCTCCGACATCGCGGTGATCACCGGCGCCAGCAAGGGATCGATCGCCGCGGCGGCGACCGCCCGGCTGCTCAGCGGTGGCGCCACGGTGGTGGTCACCACCTCGTCGCTGAACGACGAACGCCTGGCCTTCTACCGCAAGCTGTACCGCGACAACGCTCGCCACGGCGCGGCCCTGTGGGTCGTGCCCGCCAACATGGCGTCCTACCAGGACGTCGACGCGTTGATCGACTGGATCGGCACCGAACAGGTCGACAGCGCGGGCGGCGCCAAGGTCAAGATCAAGGACGCGATGACGCCCACGCTGCTGCTGCCGTTCGCGGCGCCTCGGGTGGCCGGTGATCTCGCGGACGCGGGCGCGCGCGCCGAAATGGAGATGCGCGTGCTGCTCTGGTCGGTCGAACGGCTGATCGGCGGCCTGTCGAAGCTGGGGGCCGATCACGACGTGGACGCGAAACTGCACGTGGTGCTGCCGGGTTCGCCCAACCGCGGCATGTTCGGCGGCGACGGCGCCTACGGCGAGTCGAAGGCGGCACTGGACGCGGTGGTCGCCAAGTGGCGGGCCGAGAAGTCGTGGTCGACACGGGTCACCCTGGTACACGCGCTGATCGGCTGGGTGCGCGGCACCGGCTTGATGGGCCACAACGACCCGATGGTCGAGGCGGTCGAAAAGGCGGGCGTGCAGACCTGGTCCACCGCCGAGATGGCCGACGAGCTGCTCAAGTGGTGCACCTCGCGGGCCCGCCAGGTGACCGCGACCGGCCCGCAGCAGATCGACCTGACCGGTGGCCTGGCCAGGGCGAAGCTGGACCTGCCCGCGCTGGCCAAGCAGGCCGCGGAGCAGGTCGAGGCGGAGACCGGCGCGGACGCGGGTCGCACGATCGCCGCGCTGCCGGCGCCGCCGACCGTGACCTCCGCGCTGCCGGTGCCCGAGTGGGGCGAGGTGAGCGTGGATCCGGCCGACATGGTGGTCATCGTCGGCGCGGGTGAACTCGGCCCGTACGGCTCGGCGCGCACCCGCTTCGAGATGGAGGTCTCCGACGAGCTGTCGGCGGCGGGTGTGCTGGAGCTCGCCTGGACCACCGGCATGGTCACCTGGGAGAACGACCCGAAGCCGGGCTGGTACGACGCCGCGTCCGGTGATTACGTGCCCGAGCACGAGCTCGCCGAGCGCTACCACGACGCCGTTGTCGCCCGTTGCGGTGTGCGCCGCTACGAGGACGACGGCGCCATGACCGACAACTCGGCCCCGCTGATGACCTCGGTGTTCCTCGACCAGGACCTGTCGTTCACGGTGGGTGGCGAGGCCGAGGCGCGCGCCTTCCACGCCGCTGATCCGGAGCACACGGTGATCACGCCGGTCGCCGACTCCGGCGACTGGACGGTGACGCGCAAGGCGGGGACCGAGATCCGGGTGCCGCGCCGGGCCAAGCTCTCGCGCACGGTCGGCGGCCAGATCCCGACCGGCTGGGACCCCACCATCTGGGGTATCTCACCCGATATGGCCGCTTCGGTGGACCGGGTCGCGCTGTGGAACATCGTCTGCACGGTGGACGCGTTCATCGGTTCCGGGTTCAGCCCCGCCGAGCTGATGAGCTGGGTGCACCCCTCGCTGGTCGCCAACACGCAGGGCACCGGCATGGGCGGTATGTCCTCGATGCGCTCGCTGTACATCGACAACCTGCTCGGCGAGTCGCGCCCGAACGACATCCTGCAGGAGGCGCTGCCGAACGTCGCGCTGGCGCACGTGGTGCAGTCCTACGTCGGTAGCTACGGCGCGATGGTGCACCCGGTGGCGGCCTGCGCGACCGCCGCGGTGTCGGTCGAGGAGGGCGTCGACAAGATCCGGCTGGGCAAGGCCGATCTGGTCGTGGCGGGCGGTTACGACGATCTCGGCATCGAGGGCATCGTCGGCTTCGGTGACATGTCGGCCACCGCGGATTCGGCGGCCATGAGCGCCAAGGGCATCAGCGACCGGTACTTCTCCCGCGCCAACGATCGCCGCCGTGGCGGGTTCATCGAATCGCAGGGCGGTGGCACGGTTCTGCTGGCGCGCGGCAGTGTCGCGCTGGAGATGGGCCTGCCGGTGCTGGGCGTGGTGGCCTACGCGCAGTCCTTCGCCGACGGCGTGCACACCTCCATCCCGGCTCCGGGGCTGGGTGCGCTGGGCGCCGGTCGTGGCGGGCCGGAGTCCAGGCTGGCGACCGAGCTGCGCAAGCTCGGCGTGACCCCGGACGAGATCGCGGTGGTGTCCAAGCACGACACCTCGACGGCGGCCAACGATCCGAACGAGTCCGAACTGCACGAGCGGCTCGCGACGGCCATCGGGCGCTCGGACGGCGCCCCGCTGTTCGTGGTCTCGCAGAAGACCCTCACCGGGCACGCCAAGGGTGGCGCGGCGGCCTTCCAGCTCATCGGCCTGTGCCAGGTGCTGGAGCAGGGCGTCATCCCGCCGAACCGCAGTCTCGATTGCGTCGACGAGAAGATGCAGGCCTTCCCGCACCTGGTGTGGCTGCGTGAACCGCTGCGGCTGGGTGGTCGCCTCCCGCTGAAGGCGGGTCTGGTCACCTCGCTCGGCTTCGGCCACGTGAACGGTCTGCTGGCGATCGTGCACCCGGAGGCGTTCATCCAGGCCATCGAGCCGGGACGGCGCGAGGAGTACCAGCGCAAGGCGCAGGAGCGTCAGCTGGCCGGTCGGCAGCGGTTCGTGGAGGCGATGTGCGGCGGCGCGCCGCTGTACGAGCGTCCCGCCGATCGCAGGCTCGGCGGGGAGGGCACTCCGTCCCAGCGGGCACGGCAGCTGGAGGCCGACGTGCTGCTCGCGCCGGAGGCGCGCCTGGGTGCGGACGGCGCCTACCGCGCGAAGGGCATCGGATGCGCGTAAGCGGAAGCGCGGCGAGGAAACTCGTCGCGCAGGGTCCGTGTGCGGGCTCGCCGAGCAGGTCGTAGGCTGCCCGCCTATGACGATCCTCGGTATCGGCTTGGACTTGGTGACCATCTCCGAGTTCGCCGAACAGCTCGAACGAGCCGGAACGACCATGCTCCGGGAAAGTTTCACCGCGGGGGAGCGGCGCTACTGCCAGAGCAAAGGGACCGACCCGGCGCGCAGCTACGCGGCGCGGTGGGCGGCGAAAGAGGCGGTGCTCAAAGCATGGGCATCGTCGCGGTTCGCCCGCCGCCCGCAGATCGGGGACAACCCCTATCCGCTGATCGAGGTGGTCAACGACGCGTGGGGCAGGCCGAGCATCAAACTGCACGGCCTGGCCGCGGAATTCCTGCCCCGGGTGCGGGTTCACCTCTCGCTGACCCACGACGGCGACACCGCTGCCGCGATGGTGGTGCTGGAGGACCCGGGCGAACTGGCCGACCTCATCGAAGGGCGCGAGAGCGCCGGTTGAGCCACGCGGTGGTCCCGGTTCCGGCCGGGACCACCGTTATCCTTGGCCGCCGGTACGCGATTCCTTTTCCGCGACCAGCAGGTAGGCGACCATCAGCCGCTTGAGTTCGGCGACCGCGTCGGCGCTGCTCTGCTCGTCCTGCACGGAGAAGTTGAGCATCGAATAGACCACGTGCACCAGCACTTCGGCCATCATGGTGCGCCGTGCCCGCGGGGTGCGCGGCGTGAGCGGGCGCAGCATCTGCGACACGACCTCGGCGAACTGCTTCTCGTGGATCGCCCCGGTGGCCCGGGTGGACGGCGTGGACTGCATGGCCAGCCACACTTCGCGCCGGGACGGGTCGGTCATCCAGAGGTTGGCCAGGTGGTCGACGAACTGGTTCATGTGCCGTAACCAGTCCAGCGAGGGAATCTCACCGTGGAAGTCGGCCAGCTCCTGGGAAACGGCAACGAGATCTTGGCGATTGAGCTCGCAGACGATGACGTACTTGTTGGCGAAGAACTGATACAGCGTGCCGATCGGCACCTCCGCCCTGGCCGCCACTTCCTCGCAGGTGAACGACTCGAACCCGACCTCGACCAGCAGTTCCCTGGACGCCTGGAGTAAGGCGTCGAACTTTCGTTTGCTGCGTTCCTGCGTCGGCCGGCGTCGCGGCATGAGCTCCTGTGGATCGTCCTGCAGCTCCAACGCAGGGTCCAGACGGTGCTTCGCCCTGGCCTCCGCGCGTACTTCCACGCATCCAGGCTAACGGTAGGCACAAGTGTGCGATACGCGCATCCGTCGTTCGCGTCCAGCTGACTTGATATCCGCTCCCCATCCGTAACCGATGCGGCATCGAACATATACCGAGCGCGCGTGCATCGCGGCGTGTGTTCCGAGCAGGGGAATCCATGGGGCTCATGACTTTCGGCAAGCCGTGAGCTCGGTCAAGGCACAGAGGGAAGGCGTGATCAGTGGTAGCTGAATCTGTGGTGACTCTCGGCGTTTCGACCGAACGCGGTGCCGTGCACGCGGTAGCGCTCGCCGACGGCAGGAAGCTGGCCGATCGGGTGCTGCTGCGCCGGGTCGAGCGACCGGACGGTGACAGTAAGGCGGACGTGGCCGCGGCGGTCGAGACCGCGCTGGACGCCCTGGCCGCGGGGCTGGGTTCGGAGCGGGAAGTCGGTGGCGTGGCGGTCGCCTACCGGGACGCCGCCGAGCGGCGCGCCATCGTCACGCGGTTGGCGGCAGGCCCATGGCACAGCGCCTCGATGGTCTCGGTGAAATCGGCCCATCTGAGCGTGGCGAGCATGATGACGTGGCTCGACGCCTATGACAACCTGCTGGTGTGCGAGGTGGTGCCCGGCTACCACGCGTTCACCCTGGTCGACCGGGGTCGCCGCCGGGTGCTCGCCGCCGTGGGGCAGGTGGGCCGGGCAACGCCGCGGTCGCTGGGCATGGGTGTCACGGCGGCGTGGGATCAGCTGGACGCGGCCGACGCGCGGCCGGACGCGGTGGCGCTGATCGGCTCGGCGGGCGCCGGATCCGCGGTGCTGACGGCGATCGAGAAATTCGGGGCGCCGGTGATCCCTTGCACCGTAGGCGCTTTCGCCTCCGCTGCGGGCGCGGCGCTGAGCGCGCGGCTGGAGCGGGACTGTTATACGGGGCCGGTGAGCGAGTCGACTCGGGCGCGCGGCGGGGTCGCGGTGTTCGCCGCAGCCGGTGTGCTGGCCAGCGGAATGGTCGTCGGCGGGAGCTACCTGCTGCGCAGTTCCGAGCAGCCGGTGCCGACCGTCGTGGCGGACGCCCGGATCGAGGGCGCCGGTGCGGTGCATCCGGCTCCGCCGAGCCAACCCGTTGACACCGGGACGGACGAGTCGTTCGGCGGGCCGGGCGCCGATGCCGGCACGTACGGGGTCTGGCTTCCCGAGCAGCGTTCGGGGCATGTCCCGCGGCATCGTCCGTTGCCGCTGGTGGATGCCGACGAGACGATCGGACCGGAGGCCGACGTTCCGGCGCCGCTCGTGCCGGGGACCGGGATCCCGGCCGATCGCCCGGTGGGCGCGCCCGACGCCGCGCTGCTGTTCCCCGGTGAGGCTCCACCGCCCGCCGTGTTCACCCCGGAAGCCGCGCACTGGTGGGACGAGCACCTTCGTTTGATGGCGCAGTGGGCGGCCCAGCAGGTATTGCGGGCCTGAACCACCCCGACCTCGGCCCGGCGCCCCTGCGGCGCCGGGCTTTTCGTTGCCCGCGCGCTACACCGACAGGTCGCGGCGCAACTTGGCGACGTGGCCGGTGGCGCGGACGTTGTACTGCGCGACGGCGATTTTGCCCGCTTCGTCCACCAGGAAGGTCGAGCGGATGACGCCGACGACCGTCTTGCCGTACATGGTCTTCTCCCCGTACGCGCCCCACGCGGTGAGCACGGTGCGATCGGGATCCGACAGCAGCGGGAAGGTCAGCCGCTCCGCGTCGCGGAACTTGGCCAGCTTGGCGGGCTTGTCCGGTGAGATGCCCACGACGTCGATGCCCGCGCCGTCCAGGTCGGCCAGATTGTCACGGAAGTCGCAGGCTTGCTTGGTGCAGCCGGGTGTGCTCGCGGCGGGGTAGAAGTACACGATCACCTTACGACCGCGGTAATCCGACAGCGAGACGTTCTTGCCGTCGGCGTCGGGGAGCGTGAAGTCTGGGGCGGTGTCGCCCGGGGAGAGTCGTTGGTTGGTGGTCACCTCCAGCACGGTATCCGAAGGTCCGGACCGGTGATCCTCGCGTGGCCGGATAGCGCGGCGTGGCGGCGGATAGACTCGTCCGCGAGCCCCGGGTGCTCCGCGAACGGCCGAGCGTACGGCGTGATTCGTGCGCCGGGTGCGGCAATCGACAACAGGAGGGTGGAACGTGGCAAGGGATACCGAGCGGATCGAGCGGGAGATCGAGGCCGCCCGCACTCGGCTGGCGAGCACGCTCGACGAACTCGCGGTACGCGCGGACCCGCATCGGATCGCGGACGACACCAAGCAGATCGTGGTCGCGAAGCTGAACGAACCGAAGGTGAAATACAGCCTGATCGGCGCGGCCGCGGTCGTCGTAGGCCTGGTACTGCTCAAGATCTTCCGCTGAGCTGGAGAAACGACGACACCCGGTGTGGCACTGCCCACCGGGTGTCGTCGTTTCGCGGTCGGTTCAGACCGTCGGGCAGGCGAAGCCGTCGCCGTCGGGATCCAGGTGCGGGCCGTAGCCCGGTTCGCCGCGGAACAGCGGCGCGTGTCCGGCATTGCGGGCGTCGTCGCAGGTGGCGTAGGCGCCACCGGCCGAACCGGTCTGCGAGAGACCGGCCGAGCCGGTCGCGGCGGAGCCGGTGTCGACGGCCGAGGAGCCGGTTCCGGCGGATCCGGACGGAGGGGCGGCTAGGGCGGCGGGAGCCGCGAGAAAGGTCAATCCCGCGACGGCCGCGCTGACGGAGAGCCGGCGAACGTTCATGTATTCCTCTATGTGGTTGCTGCGGTGGATGGGCGCCCGACCGGACGCCGCATCCACTGTTGTGACGGGCCGCTCGCTTGTCAACCTCGCGGGGACGGAACTAGGGGATTAGGGGATCACACCCGGCGCCGTCGTTCAGGCGGTGGTCCCGGCGCCGCGGATGTGTTCCGCGGGGATGTTTCCCATGCGTCCGGCCTGGTAGTCCGCCATCGCCTGGATGATCTCCGCGCGGGTGTTCATCACGAACGGCCCGTACTGCACCATCGGTTCCCGGATCGGCTGTCCGCCGAGCAGCAGGACTTCGAGCGCTCCGGTCCGATTGTCCTGGCGCGCATCGGCTGTCACGCTGATCGAGTCTCCGCGACCGAAGACCGCGAGCTGCCCCTCGGCCGTCGGCCTGCGCTCCGCGCCCACCGTGCCGCTGCCGGAGAGCACGTACGCCATCGCCGTAAACTCTTGCGGCCATGGCGTTTCCAGGATGCCGCCGGGCGTGATCGACGCGTGGGCGTAGGCGATCGGGGTGTAGGTCGAACCGGGGCCGGTGAATCCGCCGACCTCCCCCGCGATGAGCCGGACCAGCGCGCCGCCGTCGTGCGAACTCACCAGGGTCAGTTCGCGAGCGCGCAGGTCCTGGTAGCGCGGAGTGGCGAATTTCAGCGCACGCGGCAGGTTCACCCACAGTTGGATGCCGTGGAACCAGCCGCCCGAGGCGACCATCTCCTCCGGCGGGACCTCGTCGTGCAGGATGCCGGAGCCCGCGGTCATCCATTGGGTGTCGCCTTCGCCGATGATGCCGCCGCCGCCCTGCGAGTCGTGGTGCACCATGGTGCCGTCGAGCATGTAGGTGACCGTCTCGAAGCCGCGGTGCGGATGCCAGGGCGCGCCCTTCGCCTCGTGCGGTTCATAGGCGACCGGGCCCATCTGGTCGAGCAGGATGAAGGGATCCGCTGTGCGCAGATCCATGCTGGGGAACGGCCTGCGCACCTCGAAGCCCGCGCCTTCGCGCTGCTTGTGCGCGGTGACCACGCTCCGGACCGGCCGTTCGCGCAGGCTCGCGTCGGGGCGGGGGAGGCGTGGCAGGACCATGATGTCGGGAACGGTAACGGCGGGCATCAGGACCTCCTCAGGAGTTGGTGTCCATGTCAACCAACCGTGACTACACTTCATTCCCATGGTCCGGTGGTTGAGTGACGACGAGCAGGCGACGTGGCAGGCCTACGTGCGGCTGCGCCAGCGTGTGGACGGGGCGATCACCGCCGGGCTGGCCGGCGACGGCCTGTCGCTGCCCGACTACGAGGTGATGGTGACGTTGTCGGCGGCCCCCAACGGGTGTCTGCGCGCCAAGGAGCTGGCCGCCGAGGTGTGCTGGGAGAAGAGCCGGTTGTCCAAGCACCTGGCCAGGATGGACGCTCGCGGGCTGGTCGAGCGGCGGCCTGCCGAGGAAGATGCCCGCGGCATCATCGTGCAACTCACGCCGGAAGGGCGCGTCGCGCTGGAGCGGGCGGCGCCCAACCATGTCGATCTGGTCCGCCGCGTCTTCGTGGAGCTGATGACGCCGGGTGAGGCGCGAGCGCTGCGCGCGCTGGCGGACAAGGTGGTCGCCGCGGTGGAGCAGGCGACCGAACTCGGCGCGTGACCGCCGGGTGCGGTCCCGACGCTATCCCGCTTCGGTGTCGTGCCGCCGCCATCGACGCCACCACCGGCGGCGTGGACGCGGCGCGATTCCGCCGTCCGGTGTTCGGGCGGGCACAGCGGAATCGCGGACGGGCTGCGCATGCGTCGGTCGCGCGGCCGAGCGCGCGTGCCCCCATTGCTCGACGATCTCGTCCGCGTTCACCGGAGCGATCGGGACGAACGGTCCTTGCGGCATTCGCAGCCAGTCCACGATGCGTTTGTTGAGTTCGCTTACCGCGGTCCGCACCTCCCGTTCGCTGGTCGCGTCGCGCACGGTCTCGGGCAGGTGCTCGATATCGCGTCGCAGCAACAGCGACGGGGGCAACAGCGCGTCCCCGCTGACCCCTTCCCGACGCAGGTATGCGCGCAGCCACCAGTCCTCGTCGGGCGTCGTGCCCACTCCGGGAATCGGCTTGCCGGTGCCGGGCAGGTTGTCCAATTCGCCGCGCTCGGCCGCCTCGCGGATCTGTTTGTCGACCCACGATTCGAAGGTATGCTTCGGCGGCTTGCGCTCAGTCATCGCGACGGCCGGGTCGGCGGGTGCATGACTCCCACTCTACGGAATTCGGTATTAGACGTGGAAAGCCTTGACCTTCAACGATTTTCGTGAATTCACGCCCACGGCGTGATCGGCGGCTTCACCCAGAGCAGTTTCTCGTCGGTGTGCTCTCGCCGAGCCGCGGGATGCCGCGGATGACGGGCGGCCCAGTCGTCCTTTTCGCTCAGTAGCCGTGCCACCGCGGTCCAGGTCTCGTCGGTGCTCGGCGGATTCGTTTCGGCGGCCCTGGCCAGTTTGCGCCGTACCGGCGCGGGCATCGCGAGCACCTCGGAGCCGGTGATGCCACGGTGCCAGAGATAACTCGCCAGCCGTCGCGCCTTCTCGGCGCGGCTTTTGGCCGCCGCGTCGTTGTGTGTGTAGTCGGTCACGGCACTGTCCAGGGTCGCGGGTGTGTCGACCATTATGGGCGCAGTCTGAAGTCGTCCGGTCGACCGCCCGCGTATGGCCGGAGCCGGAGTATGCCCGGCCGACGGCGCGCGGGCCGTCCGGAAAGCGCCGCAGCCTCCCCATCGGCGGATGGGGAGGCTGCGCTTCAGGGGGTGGCTCAGTACGCGCTGTTGACGTTGTCCATCGAGCCGTAGCGATGCGCCGCGTAGTTGCAGGCGGCGACGATGTTGGCGACCGGGTCCCAGATGTCGAACGGCGTGCCCGCGACGTGGTAGGCGGCGAAGGTGGGGTCGATCACCTGGAGCAGGCCCTTGGACGGGATGCCCATGGCGGCGTTGGAGTCCCACAGGTTGATGGCCTGGGGGTTACCGGTCGACTCCCGCATGATGTTGCGGTAGATGCCGTTGTAGGTGCCGGGGATGCCGTTGGCCGACATGATGTCGAGCGCCTCACGGATCCAGCCGTCCAGGTTGTCCGGGTAGACCGGCGGGGCCGGGGCGGGCATCGGGGCCGGGACCGGCTCCGGCGCGGGGGCGGGCGCAGGAGCAGGAGCGGGAACGGGGGCGGGCGCGGGAGCCGGGGCGGGCATCGGCGCGGGGATCGCCTCGGCGGCCGGTGCGGCGACCGGTGCGGCGGCGGCCTCGGGCTGCTGCTCGGCCACCATGGCGATGCGAGACGGGACGCTGTTGTCGGCAACGGACGCCGCGGAGCAGGCGGCCACGGCGACGACACCGGCGGCAGCGACGGCGACGGTGACGGTCTCGCGAAGCGAAGGGCGGCGAAGGGCGGAAAGGCGTCTGTCAGGCATTGCGAATCGGTTCCTTGATCGGGGACTTACTCGATCCGGCCGCGGGTGGGCAGCACGGATCCTGCGGCGTACGCTCGTGGGCGTTCGCCGAAACGGCCATGTGCTGTTGTGTGGTTTTGTTGTGGGGGACGCTGATGTCCCCGGAACGCGACGCTTCGTGCGTACGGCACCGGATCGCCCTCGGTGGGCTCGGCCGCGTGTCGCGCGGGACTCCGCATCCTCGATGCGGAGAGACGGGCGGAAGTCTGGGATCGCGGGTCCGTTGCCGGATTCCGCTCCGCCGATCACTGGCGGGCAGTGCCTGCCGTGTGATCGTTACCGAATCGGTGTCTAGAACACCTCGGCGGACCAAACTTCAGGTCGCTTTGTGACCTGATTGCAGAATGGTCACGCATAGTTAACAGAAGGTGAACGGATCATCAACGGCAAGCGCTGGCGATCTTGGAAAACCCGAGATGCGGTTGCCGAATCGTTATCTAAGCTGGGAGTTTGCCGTTAAACCTCTTGTGCGGTACGTCACAAACTTTTTTCGGGCGTACAACTGGATTTCCGGGCATTCTCGGACATACCGTTGTCCGAATTGAGACTTCTGATGCAGCTGGGAAAAAGCTCAGGTCACGGTGAGGTCACGGAGGTCGGGCCAGGCCGAGCCGCTACCGATCAACTCCCGGCGCGGCTCGGCCCGCTCTCGTGCTGACAGCGGAGCCCGGATAGCAGCGACTGGGCTACCGTGACGCACACCAGCTCGGAGTCGGTCAGCACCGGCTGCCTCCCGTCCATCGCGGTTCTTCCACTTCGTCGCCGATTTTCACCCAAGTGGGGTGAGTACGGTCTCGCTGTCGTTCGGCACACAACGATCCGAACTCGGTCGAGATCCAGCGGCCATCGGATTCAGTACAGGTTCAATGGCGCCGATGGGGGGAAAGTAACCGGCAGAGCCGCCAGAGCCCGCTGGAAAGGGCCGGGCCGCCAGGCCGGTGCCGCCGCCGAATCGGCCAATCGAATCTCGGGCAGCGCGTCGAGAAGTTGATCGATGGCGTCCTGAGCGATCAAATAGGCGAGGGATTGCGCGGGGCAGGTGTGCTGGCCGACGCCCCACGCGAGGTGCGAGCGATTACCTGTCTGACCGTGCGTCCCGATCGTAGGGTCGTTGTTGCAGGCGGCCATGCTGATGACGACCGGCTGATGTGCGGGCAGCCAGACGTCGTCGAGGAGGACAGGCTGCCGCGGGTAGGTGGTCAGGAGGTTGGCCACCGGGG
The DNA here is from genome assembly GCF_052545135.1 of Nocardia aegles. Lineage (NCBI taxonomy): Bacteria > Bacillati > Actinomycetota > Actinomycetes > Mycobacteriales > Nocardiaceae > Nocardia > Nocardia aegles. The sequence goes on along the minus strand of NZ_JBQWRI010000013.1, from coordinate 81,392 downwards.
GGTCGCTGAACAAGAGCTCGTCCAGAGCGTCGCGCGTGGATAGATTCCCGCCCAGGACACTGTCGCCGAATCGGTCGTCGCTGAGGATCAGCAGCAAGGTGTTGACGATCAGGTTCAGTTGGAATTCGATTCCGGCGCCGTAGTGGCTCGACACTTGATGCACCATCTCGTGGTCATCGAGTGCGGCCGGATGCTGCAGGAGCAGTGATGTGATGCCGTTGTCGGGTTCTTTTCGTCGGAGGGTCACCAGTTCCAGCATCGCCTCGCCGAGCATGGCGTTGCCCTTCTCGGCGTCGACGCCCTCGATAATCGCCGCCACGCCGGCCGCAACTCGCTGTCCGATCTGCGCTGGACAACCGAGGAGTGCATTGATGACCGCGAACGTCAGAGGGAATACGTATTGCTTGATCAGATCAGCCGCACCATCTTGGCAGAAGGAGTTGATCAGCGGGAGGGCGATCTCCTCCACGGTGGCGTGCAGCGCGTAGAGATCTACCTTGCTCAGGCTCGCGCTGACGGGCTCGCGATAGCGCAGGAAATCGACTCCGGTGTTTCTGCTCGCGATCGGACGCCACTGCAGGATCGGCAGGACAGGGCAGTCGGCGGGGATGTCCCGCTGCCACATGCGTGGATCGGCGGGAAAGCGCTCGGGGTCGTTGAGGATCCGCACCGCGGTGTTGTACCCGATCACCAACGTGGCGGGTATGCCCGGTGCCAGCTCCACCGGTGCCAGAGACCGGTGCTTGCTGCGCATTTCGCGGTAGAAGCGGTGCGGATCCGCGGCGAATTCCGGCGAGTACATCGGCACCCGCTGGTCGTTGGAATCGACGGGCGACCCGTGGACGACGGGGCGCGTGGCGGGCATTCGGGACTGTGGCGTACTCAAGAGGTGGACTCCGTGTTCGTGTGCAGTGCTTCGATATACGGCTGGTTCCATGCAGAGCGCTGCTGGACACTACGCCAGGCGGTACGAAGTTGCACCATTACCACGTGTATGGTTTTCGTCAACGTATAGGAGCTGGGTTGTCCTCTCCGACAGGGGAATACGCTCTCGGTGAGCCGTCATGAGCACGGGACCGGCGTCGGTATCAGATCAGCGCCGGTCGGCGCGGCGATTGTTGCGAGTAGTACTCGGCAGGAGTCGGGTAGTCCAGCCGGGAATGTAGGCGGACGTGGTTGTGCCAGTCGCCATTCCATGAGCGCGTACTCGGCATCGGCGAGCGTGCGGAACGGGCCGTGATCGAGGCGCAACGGGGCCGGTGGCGGGCCGGGGTCGGCGCTGCGGAGTGCGGGCGGGTACAGGGGGCGCTCCCGAGTATGGGCGGCAGCCAAAACGCACTCGGACCACACCCGAATCACCAGCGCTCGTACACGGCACCTGGTAGTCGTGCTGCGGCTGGTGCGGGACCGGCTGTGTGATGATGGGTGCCGGATGATTGCCGGTTCGAGCCGGGTGCGGTTCGGGTGTATTCCGGACGACACCCTGTGCGCCGAGCACGGTCGGGAGTGCCGGTCGCGGCGCTCAGGCGGTCTGGCCCCATTCGACGACGAATTGCCGCGGGCGTGATCCACCTCGTCATCCAGCCGCCCAGCGCTATCGTGCACGACATCGAGCCCACTGATTCGGTTTCGTTTCGGTCGCCCGTCAATCCGGGCGTCCCAGCAAACTTCCCGCGTACGCTGAGCGCTGGCTCGATGACGAAGGCGTGGCTGTCAGGCGGTAACCAACCCGACTCGCAAAGGAGAGGGCGTGGTCGGGCCGCGGCGGCTCCCGATGTCCGGCACCACCCACCCCACCGACCGCTCCATCGGGCGCATCATCACCGCCCGCGCCGACGCGGCAGGAGTCGGCCCCATGCGCGGGCACTCCTCACACGCGGGAGTGGCCACCCAAATGCGGTACATGCGACGCAGGCAAAGACCGGATACAGGGAGGTGCCGGATGAAGGCGATAGTGGTGACGGATCAGGCCGCGGAAACGGCCGGGATGACGCTGGTCGAGCGTCCCGAGCCGGAGGCTGCGGTGAACGATGTGCTCGTTGAAGTTCATGCCTCGGGTTTCACTCCTGGAGAGTTGACGTGGCCCTCGACCTGGACCGATCGTCTCGGCCGGGACCGGACGCCGTCGATTCCTGGGCACGAGCTGGCTGGTGTGGTCAGCGCCCTCGGCTATGGAACGACGGGGCTGTCGGTGGGACAGCGGGTGTTCGGCCTCACCGACTGGACTCGTGACGGCACACTGGCGGAGTACACGGCCGTCGAGGCGCGTAACCTCGCGCCGCTGCCGGGGGACGTCGACTTCGCGGTGGGCGCGAGCCTGCCGATCTCGGGTCTGACCGCCTGGCAGGGACTGTTCGAGCACGGTCGCCTTCAGACGGGGCAGACTGTGCTTGTGCACGGTGCGGCCGGCGGCGTCGGATCGATGGCTACCCAGCTCGCGTGTGAGGCCGGCGCTTACGTCATCGGTACCGGACGCGCCGCCGGCCGTCGGACAGCACTCGACTTCGGCGCGAAGGAGTTCGTCGACCTCGACAACGACTCACTGGAAGACGTCGGCGGAGTCGATCTGGTGTTCGACGTGATCGGCGGTGACATCGGGAAGCGGTCGGCAAGGCTGATTCGGGCCGGAGGAACGCTGGTGACGATCGCCGGCCCGCCCGAGGCGCGTCCCGCGGACGGCCTGGCGGTCGACTTCGTTGTCGTGTCCGATCGCGCGCAACTGAGTGAGGTTGTCCAGCGGGTGCGGGACGGACGTCTGCGGACGGTCATCGGCAACGTCGCGACCCTCGATGATGCGGTTGCGGCGTTCAATCCGACCGAGCGGATCAAGGGGAAGACGATCATCCGGGTTCGTCCGTAAGGACGCGGAGACAACGGAGACCCCCGTTACGTCATAACGGGGTAGGCGAGGACCGATGCTGAGAGGGGTAGTCAGATGAAAGCGATCGTCGTGACGGACCCGGCTGCGGGAACAGCGGGGATGACGCTGGCGGAGCGGCCCGAGCCGGACGCGGCGAGGCTCGCCGGTCTCGAGGGCGCCAACTACGGCGATGTCGTCGTTGAAGTTCATGCGTCGGGATTCACGGGGAACGAGCTGGAGTGGCCCTCGACCTGGATCGATCGCCTCGGCCGTGACCGAACGCCGTCGATCCCCGGACACGAGGTGGCCGGGGTAGTCACCGCGCTCAGCTATGGAGCAACGGGGCTGTCGGTGGGACAGCGGGTATTCGGCCTTACGGACTGGACTCGCGACGGCACACTGGCGGAGTATGTCGTCGTCGAGGCGCGCAACCTTGCGCCACTGCCGGGCGACGTCGACTTCACGGTGGGCGCGAGCGTCGCGATGACGGGCCTGACCGCGTGGCAGGGGCTGTTCGAGCACGGCCACCTCCGGGCGGGGTGCAGCGTCCTCGTGCACGGCGCGGCCGGCGCAGTCGGTTCGATGGCGACCCAGTTCGCACGTGAGGCCGGCGGCTACGTCATCGGTACCGGACGCGCCGCCCACCGTCAGACGGCACTCGACTTCGGCGCGCACGAGTTCGTCGACCTCCAGAACGACTCACTGGAGGACGTCGGCGGAGTCGATCTGGTGTTCGATGTCTTCGGCGGTGACATCGGAAGGCGGTCCGCGGGTCTGGTTCGAGCCGGAGGAACACTCGTGACTGTCGCCGGTCCGCCCGAGGCACGGCCGGCCGACGGCCTGGCGGTCGACTTCGTTGTCGTGTCCGATCGCGCGCAACTGGGTGAGATCGCCCGCCGGGTACGGGACGGGCGTCTGCGGACGCACATCGGCCAAATCGCGACCCTCGACGATGCTGTCGCCGCCTTCAACCCGACCGAGCGGATCAAAGGGAAAACGATCATCCGCGTTCGTCGGTGAGGAAGATCAGCAGTCACCCGAGATCGCGCCTGATCGTGGAGCGAGTCGATTTACTGACCGGTCGTGCACGAATGGGTATTCGTCACCGGCACGCTGTCCGGCGACCCCGTCCATATCGGTGACATGGTGGCCGTCGAAGACGCTGACCAGCCAACCGTCACCACCATCGAATCCATCGAAATCCACAGCCCACCAGGCAAGACGACGATCGCGCTGGACGTGGCTCTTCGGCCGCTGATCACCACGGGCACCGTGATCAGCCGTCAGGCATGAAATGGTGCGAACCGTTGCCGCTTGCGCGTCGGAGCCTGGCGGCTGCGGAAGCCTTTGACCTCGATGACGATGCAGCGTTGCTGCGTCCAGATCACCGCGTCGAGCTGACGGTGCGTTCCCTGTGGGCGACATCGACATCGAGCAGCGCCACCCCCGGCTGCGCGCGGGACTCCACTGGATCCGCTCGGCGAACCGCTGCTCCGCCGGAGAAAACTCCACATCCTCATTGACCAGCAACAGCACAACGACCTCCCCCTGACCACCCACCTGCCCTACCAGCGTACCGGCCCGATCCGGGGCGGGGCGGTGAACAAGTTGTATTGCGCGGCAAACACTTCCGTGAACAGCCCCGCGCGTCTCGCGGTCAGCAGTTGAACGGGAAGCACGACTTCGGTGGGGCAGTCGGCTGCGCGGGCGCGAGGGTCGAGGTCACCACGGTGGTGTCGGCCGGCCTGTCGGGAGATCCCATGTGGGTGAGGGTCAGCACGACGAGCACGAGTGCCGGGATGCCGAAGAGCGCCGCGAGGCCCCACCAGATCGGGGTGGGCGATGCACTGCGGTAGCCGTGGACGTAGGGGGACCGGTAGCGCCCCGGCCGCTGCGGTGCGCGTCGATCGGTGAAGCGGACCGACCCCCTCACGTAACTTCCGCCTACCCGTCCCCTGCGCGAATGTGCCCGCACGGCTTCATACCCCATGACCGCCAGTATGGCGCGAAGGCCCGACACGATCGGCGCCTTCGTCAACTGAGCACCCTCAGTCCAGTCGAGCGCGAGGGTCATACTGACGGAGGTTGCCGCGTGGCATCGGCAAGCAGAAGCCGCTCACGCGCTCTCCGCATCGCCCTCGGCCGTCTCCGCGCTCTCTTCCCCAGTAGCCGATCGCCCACCGATCAGTTGCTGCAGCACACCGGCCACCCATGACCCCGTGTAGCGGAGCACACCTTTGCCCGGAGAGTCTGGTAATCACAGACAGTCCCCGGGTCGATCGACCGATGGACGCCAGCGGGGGACGAGCCAGGTCGCTTGGGTGCGGGAGTGCGTTCGGGATCGACCCAACGGGGAGGTTTCAGCTGCGGAATGGCGTCTCGGCTGGCCTTGCGGACGGCCGCAGGGTGTTCACCCAAGCGATCCCTACCGGGGACAGCTTCGCTGACCGATACCGGATTGAGGGGGCCACCACGTCGCAGCTCCCGGCGGGGATCCCGACACCGACAGAGTGGTTCACGCTGGCGGTCGACGGATGGCGAGTCCTCGTGTTCGACGACCTCACCGGTCGGCATCCCCGTTTCGAGCAGCAGGCAGAATTGGCGGCGGTGCTTGCGGTAGGCGGGGGACCTCTCACGGATTCTGATCCCGAGCCCACTACCGCAGGTACCGACCGTGGCGGTGGAAGTGACCGTGGCGCGTTCGGCTATGGCTGGTGGGTATGACCATGGAGCATGAAGTCGGGCATGTGCAGCGGATGGCTGCCGCGCAGGACAACCTCGAGCGGTACGGTGCCGCGTTGGTGTCGTGGCTTGTACCCGCGTCGGTTCGGTGCGCGGTTGCGGCGGAGGCTATCCGTCTGGCGGAGCGGTGTGGTGTCCGTCGGGACCTGGCCTTCGCCGAGACAGGTTTCACCCCTCGCCGGATGTGGAACGTGAGACGGGCCCAGATCGCGGCGAATGGGGTTGCCATCCGGGAGGCTTATGAGTCACCCGAGCTCACCGCAGTTGTGGCTGCTGTGGCGGGCCAGTCTGTGTACTCATGCCCTTATGAGCCGGAACAGTTCGTGGTCACCCAGCTGGCTCGTCCGGGCGACACGCATGGATGGCATTGGGACGATTACAGTTTCGCGCTGGTGTGGGTGGCGGAATGCCCGAACCCCCTCGATGGCGGATTCGTCGAGTGTGTTCCCGGCACGGTGTGGGATAAGCGTCGGCCGGGTATCGAGCAGGTACTTCGTGATCGCGCGGTGCACCGGCTGGAGGCAGGTCCGGGTCAGGTGTATCTCATGCGGGCGAGTACGACGTTGCATCGGGTGCACCCGATTCGGCGGGGCCGCAGGACGATCGTGAACATGGCGTTCGCGTCGGAGGACGAATTGTGCAGGCCGGTGTCGCACGAGACGATGGACGCACTGTGGTCCGGGCCTGGGCATTGAGCGGAGGAAAAGTGCCGGTGGAGAACATCACGTTGGAGTCGGTGGACGGTGTCCGGCTCGACGCCGCAGTCCATACGGTATCCGGTCCGGCCCGGGGGGCCGTGCTGCTGGTGCACGGAATCACTGTGGACATGGACGAGGGCGGTGGGATGTTCGTCCGCTTGGCCGAGCGACTGACCGCGGTGGGATTCGACGTTGTGCGGTTCTCCTTCCGGGGGCATGGAAACAGCGGCGGAACGCAACGCGGAGTGACCGTTGCCGGAGAGTGCCTGGACCTGGAGGCAGCGGTGCGGTTTCTCGGGGATCGGTTCCCGGGCAGGTTTTCGATCGTTGCGGCCAGTTTCGGAGCCGTGTCCACGGTGCTGTCGCTGCCGTGGCTGGCTGACAGGCTCGATCGGCTGGTGCTGTGGAATCCGGTTCTCGACCTGCGGCATACGTTCCTGGAGCCGGAGTTGGCCTGGGGGGAAGAAAACTTCGGTGCGTCGCAGCGCAGGCTCTTGCATGACACCGGAGTCCTGGTCATCGATGGGGAATTCGAACTCGGTCGCGTGTTGTTCTGCGAGTTCGCCCACTACGACCCTCTGGCGGGGTTCCTCGACAGCACCGTGCCGTCGCTGATCGTGCACGGAGACCGTGACACCGCGGTCTCCTACGAGATTTCCGCTCGGGTTGCGATGTCGCGGCTGAACACGACGCTGCGTACCATCGCGGGCTCGGATCACGGCTTCGATTCGCGGGAGCGCGAAGATCAGGCGATCTCAGAGACGGTTGACTGGCTGGTCGGCCAGGTTGCGCTCGCCTCGTGACTCCCAGGGACCTGTACGGGCCGATTCGGCTCGGTGATGACGTCACAATCGGCGAGCACTGCGTTCTCGGATACCCGAAAGAAGTGCGTATCCGAGAAGCCCGAAGTGAGCGGCGTTCGGCGGGCGCTCCTGTCGTGCTCGGAGACCGGGTTCTGCTGTTCAACCAAGTTGTCGTCCACGAAGGCACTCTGCTCGGTGCCGATTGCGTGGTAGAAGACCGGGCACGGATCGGATATGGGTGTGTGATCGGCAACCGGACCCGGGTCGTCCACGGCGCCTACATCTGTGATCGCGTCACGATCGGCGCGGACGCGTGCGTCGCTGGGTTCGTTTGCGATGCGACGGTGATCGGTGACCGGGCGACCGTGATGGGCGAGCTGGTCCACGAGTACACGAGTCCGCATCTGGGCTGGTGGGGAGTGGATGAAGAACCGCCCGTGGTCGAGGCGGATTCGGTGGTCGGGTTCGGTGCACGAGTGGTCGGCGGCGTCCGGATCGGGCCTCGCAGCTACGTCGCGGCCGGGGCGGTCGTGACCAAGAACGTGCCGAGTGAGCACGTAGTCACCGGCGTCAATGTCCACACGCCGATCGGCGAGTGGCCCGGTAAACGTCTGTCGGCGCTGATCGAACACTGGACGGCACCGCGCCCGATGCGGTGATCGACGCCGCGCATCACCACTGAACGAAGTCGGAATCCTCGGTGTCGCTTCCGGCGTCGCCCTTCGGGCGTTGTGTGACCAGCGGGGAACGCAAGCGCGGTGAGTCGCGGTGCGAACCGTGCCCGCAGGTCGGGTCGTGGGTGTGGTGTGTAGAGGGCGGGCAGGAACTCGTCGACCGGCACGATGGCGTCGGTGAGTTCGGTGGATAGTGCGGCACGCAGGCCACTGCGAGTGAGCAGATAGGCGTAGCTGCAGTGGCTGTAGCCGGGGTGGACGATCCCGGGAACCGGCGTGGGGGTGTCCGGCCGGAGCGGGTCGCGCCCGAGGTACAGCATGTCGAATGCGATATCGACTTCGGTGATCAGGTTCAGGGTCTGGAGAAGGCGTGGTGCGAATTCCGGTGTGAGTGTCGCGTCGTCTTCGAGGATCAGGATGTACGGGGCTGTGCTGTGCTCCTCGGCGTGGTTCCAGCATGCGAGATGAGCGAGAGTGCAGCCTATTTCGCCGTATTTGAGCGGTCGATTCCACCACGGGTTGTCGGAGTCGGTCTGCCAGTCGAACAGCTTGATTCCGAGCGCTTGGAGGTCGCTGGTGGCCAGTTGTCGGCCGTCGATGACCACGTCGAGGTCCGAGGTGTAGGTGACCGACATGGCAGCAGGTACACGTGCGTTGATCCACGCTCGGCGGTCTTTCCGGCGTGGCAGGTTCACGATGTAGGTGGTGATGTCGTCCAGATCGGTCATGTCGTATGCCCGGGGGAGCAGCGGTGATGGCAGGTGAAGCGTTTGGTGTTGTCGATCACGACTCCCCAGTTCGCGCCGTGGGAGCGGGACATGAGCAACAGGGGCTCCACGACGGTGAGGTCGGCGACGTCGGTGATGCCACCGACGCGGCGGGCTTCGGTGACCACGACGAAGTCATCCTGCCCGACGTGGTCGGAGAGGTATTCGACATTGGTGGGTCCTCGTCGTGGATCGAGTAGTGCGCGGGCCGCCCCGAGGACCCCGAGGGCGAGGCAGCCGCCCAGCAGGAATGCGGTAGTTCCCTGCACGGTGAGCCGGGTGAGCACTGCGAGGTCTTCGATCAGCTCGCCACCGGGTGTCCACCGTGGAGCCATCGAGAGATTGTCCAGGTCCGGTACGACGAGAGGATCGTCCTCACCGAGCGGATTCGCGTCGAAGTGGAAGGGCAGCTGTGGGAGAAACTCTCGGTACTTGGCGTTCCACGGTGGGCCGCCGATCACGACGAGAACCTCGGCCTGGGTGTCGAAGTATTCCGAGGGCGCGAAGTCGCGCACAACGGTTGTCGGAGCAAGTTGTGCCAGTTGGGTACGGACGAAGATCAATGTGTCCAGATCGGCGAATTTGGCGTAGCGGAGATAGTTCCGATCCCGTGGTGACGCATAGTCGGGACGTTCGCTGGGCGGGATTTCGGAACAGACGATGTCGACGCCACCACCGGGACGTAAGCCCCAGAATCGGCGCACAGCATCGGCGGAGTCGCGTTCACCGGCCCGGCCGTGGTGGCTCGGGCCGCGGTGGGTCGAGTGCGTCTGTGCGTCGTCGGTAGGCGATGGGAGTGTGACCAGGAGATAGGCCAGTGTGTCGAGTGCTTGGTCGGAACGGCGGCGCACGGTCTTGACCGCGCATTTGAGCTGCTGGGCAAGGGATTCTTGCCTGTCGGTGAGCGTTGGGTAACCGTGGTCAGGTCGAACGTTGAAATCCACTTCGGCGTAGACCCGCTCGCTCGCGGTGAGCTGACCGATTGCCTGCCGCAGGATTGCGGCGAGATGTTCGATGTGTTCGGCCGAGCCCGGCTCGATGTCGGAGTCGCGGCAAAGATATGCCTGCACGGGTTCGTCGATGATGGTGAGCAGTGCTGTGGGCCGCGCCAATCCGAGTCCGCGGCGCACTCGTCTCAAGCTGTCCTTCACCTGGTCGATAGAGGGCGGCGCCAGCATCTGTCCACCTTATGTCCAGCGAAGGCGAATGCGACATCGGGTTTCCCGAGCGGCCGTACTACCTGTGTCCAGAAAATGTCCACTCCAGTCGAGGGTGTCCAGAAACTGGGGATGCAGCAGGGATAGCACATACAGCGCAATCGACAGACACTCGAATCGTGGCTGATCGAAATCTATTCGGAAGCAACAGGGTTCGGGCACCCCAGCCACCGTCCAGGAGACCGACGGAAGGGAAAGGTCATGTCAGAGCAAACCACCACGGCCGAGCGTGGGGAGTACGAAGCCCCCAAGGTGGAGACGAAAACGATGATCAGCCGCCAGTGCGACTGAGATGACAACCCCTGGTCGGCCGGGGTTTGGTCGGCCAGGGACCGGCGGCAACAACATGGGGTGGTCGAATGCTGACCTTGTACGTGGGTGATCTCCACTTTTCGGGATGGTCGATGCGCGCTCGAGTCGCGGTGGCCGAGAAGAGCCTTCCAGTGACCGAAAGGATCGTGGAGCTGGATTGGCCGATCCGGGAAAGTCCGGACGGGGTGCTGTTTGCCGGCGACGGCACCGACGAACGTGAGGCCGGCATCGGCTGCGCGTGCGACGCCGACGATCTCGCGGAAGCCGATGTCGACGGCATTCTGGAGGACTCCGCGATGTCGCTGCTGCCTCGGGTCCCGATTCTGGCCGACACCGAGACCGGAGCCGTCGCCGGGGATGTGGTCTCGATCGCCGAGTACCTTGACGAGATCGCACCGGAATCCGGTGTCAGCCTCATGGGCGCCACGCGACGTCAACGGGCCTTGGTCCGCTCTCTATGCGCCTGGGCGAGTCACGACCTGCCGTACTTGCGCGAGGGCGCGTCCTACGCACGCTCGCTCCGTGCCGCCCCGGGCATTCCTGGGCCCGCAGCAGTGGAACAGGCACGGTGGCTGTGCGACGTCGTGTCCGGGTTGTTGCGCCGTTCGGATGGTCCGTTCCTCGTCGGGGACTTCGGACTCGCGGATGTGATGGTGTCGACCTACTTCCAGCAGCTCCGCGGCTGGCATATCGGCATCGACGACTCTGCCGTGCGCGACTACGCGCGTCGACTGCTGGAGCGCCCGTCGGTCGCTGAACACCTCGACCAGGCTCGCGCGATCTATCGGGCCATCGACGAGGCCCCGACCGGGTCGCCGCAGTGGATCCTGCGCCACTACCGCTATCACCCGGGCAAGCAATTGCTGCACGACTGGCAACGCGACCGCTGCGAACGACTGGTCAACACCACCGCCGTGGAGGCGGTACAGCTGGCCTATCAGGGGCTCGACCTCGAGCAGATCACGCAGGCGCTCGCCCGGATCTACCAGGTGCCGCTGGAGCGCGTTGCCGACGACGTCACCACGTTGTTCGCGCGGCTCTCACCCGCCTGACCGTCCCCGATTCGAGGAGTATCGCGATGCCCGCCACCCTGTCGGGTGCCCTGACCCAGCAGCTGAAATTCCGTGCCGACCTCGGCCTGCTGTTCGACCCACACACCGGCACCTTCCATCGACTCCGTAACGCGGTCGCCGAATCGCTGGTGTCACTGATGTTCTCCGGCGCCGATGACGACACCGTCATCGGCGATATCGCGCACCGCTACAACGTTGCGCCCGCACGCGTCGCCGCCGACGCCGCCGACCTGGTCGCCACCCTGACCTCCCCGCCGCCGACAGCCGTCCAGGACGACAGCCACGGGTCGTTGCTGGGCGTCGACAAGCGGTTCGACTCGAAGCTGGACTTCCCCTTGCGGCTCGAAATCGAACTCACCGCTGTGTGTAACTGGGCGTGCGGATTCTGCTACAACGTGTGGAAGATCGACCCGGACATGAGCGACGCCGATGTCCGGCGCGCGGTAAAAGGATTGCCGGAAAAGCATATTCCGACCGGGCTGGCATGCTCGATCCTCGACGAATGCGCCGACCGTGGCTGTTTCGTCATCCGCTACAGCGGCGGGGAGACACTGCTGCACCCCGATGCAATGGAGATCTTCGAGCACGGTGGTCGCCGCGGCCTGTACCAGGTGGTGTTTACCAACGGCCACTTCCTCACCGCCGAACGGGCGAAGCGTCTGGCAGCAGCGAACGTGCGATGTGTCCTCGTCTCGATCCACGGCGACCGCAATACCCACAACGAACTGACCGGCCATCCCCGCGCATACGACCGCGCGATCGACGCAATGCGGCTGCTGATCGACGCCGGTATCACCGTGGTCGCAGAAATGACACTGGTCAAAGGCAACATCGACGGCGCGCTGGACGTCATCCGCGACGTGTACGCGCTCGGCGTACGCGAGTTCGGCGTCATGCGCTACGTCCCGACCGGCCGCCAGGACGACCGCTACGGCATCCCGGTATCGGTCACCATGCCGCTGATCACTCGCATCGACGAACTCCTTGCCACCGAATGCCCCGCGATGACGGTCGCGTGGCCCTGCGCGCAGAAGGTGTGCACCAGCGACACCGACACCCCGTTGCGGTCCGACGACCCCACCTTGGGATTGCGGCTGTCGCAGATATCCGGGCACTGCGAGTCGGGAATGGTGTGGGGCAGCGTCTCCTACGACGGCCGGTTGCGGAACTGCCCGCACTCCAACGTCTACTTCGGCTCCCTGCACACCGGCCCCCTCGCCGGAGCATGGCCCGCCTTGACCGACGCCGTGCACGCAGCGGTCGCCACCAGGTCAACCTGCGCCGGTTGCGCCGTCGCCGACGCCTGCCGCGGCGGCTGCCACCTGCCCAGTTTCTTCGCTCCGGCGGCCGGAGTAGCGCTCGGAATGCCCGCCCTCGCCACCGATAGGATTTCCGGATGACCACGGCAACTGCCCACACCGACAACCTCACCGCCCCCGTATCGATGCAGGAAGCGGTCCTTCGTCTGCAGGCGTACTGGTCGCAGCGAGGTTGCCTGCTGGGTCAGCCGTTCAACACCGAGGTCGGTGCCGGCACGATGAATCCCGCCACGCTGCTGAGCGTCCTGGGGCCGGAAACCTGGAACGTCGCCTACGTCGAGCCATCGGTCCGTCCCGACGACTCCCGGTACGGCAAGAACCCGAACCGCCTGCAAACCCACACGCAGTTCCAGGTCATCCTCAAACCCGAACCGGGTAATCCGCAGGAGCTGTACCTGGGTTCGCTGGCCGCGCTCGGTATCGACCTCAACTCCCACGATGTGCGATTCGTGGAGGACAACTGGGCGCAGCCGGCGATCGGAGCCTGGGGCCTGGGCTGGGAAGTCTGGCTCGACGGCATGGAGATCACCCAGTTCACCTACTTCCAGCAGGTCGCCGGACAGAACCTCGACCCGATCCCGGTCGAGATCACCTACGGCCTCGAGCGGATCCTGATGGCGATCCAGGGCGTCACCCACTTCAAAGACATCGCCTACGCGCCTGGGGTCAGCTACGGCGAAGTGTTCGGCCAGTCCGAATACGAGATGTCGCGGTACTACCTCGACGACGCCGACATCGACACCACCCGCGGCCTGCTCGCCGCATACTCGGCAGAAGCCGACCGGATGATCACCGCCCGGCTGCCGGTGCCCGCGCACGTGCATGTCCTGAAGTCCAGCCATGCGTTCAACATTCTGGATTCGCGCGGTGCGGTGAGCACGGCCGAGCGGGCGAAGTGGTTCGCGGTGATGCGCAAGCAATCCCGCGAGATCGCCGCCCTGTGGACCGACTTGCGCGACCAGGCCGGGCACCCGCGCGGAGTACACGTCCCGCTGCCGCTGGCCACGCCTCCCGTCGACCCCGCCACGATCACGTCCGTACCCGGATCGGTGCTGCTGTTCGAGATCGGTACCGAGGAACTTCCGCCGCATGTCGTGACCGCAAGCATCTCCAGCGTGCAAGCCATGCTCACCGAACTCCTGGACGCCACCGCACTGCCCTACGGTGAGATCACCGTGCAGGCGACCCCACGCCGGATCGGTGTGCGAGTCGAGGGCATCGCCGATCGGGAACCCGACAGCGTGAATGTGCGTCGAGGCCCGAAGGTCGCCGCCGCCTACGACACCGACGGAAACCCCACTCCGGCGCTCGCTGGTTTCCTGCGTTCGCAGGGCGTCTCGGCCGATGATCTGCGGCGCATCGAAGTCGGCGGTGCCGAGCACGTCGCGGTCGAGAGCACACGCGCCGGCCGATCGGCGGCGGTGGTGCTCACCGATGTCCTGTCCCAGCTCACCATGGCGCTGCGGGCGGACAAGAACATGCGCTGGCGCGATCCTGAATTGAGTTTCTCCCGCCCGATCCGATGGCTCACCGCGCTGCTCGGCGACCAGATCCTCCCGATCACCGCCGGCACATTGGCAGCCGGCCGCAGCACCCGAGGCCACCGCCAATCCGCCACACCGACAATCGACATCCCCGCCGCCGACCACTATCTCCCAGTACTCGAGGCCGCTGGAATCGTCGTCGACCCGGTCGACCGCCGCGCACGCGTCGTGTCCGCGGCTACCGCTCTGGCCGAGGCCGAGGATGGCCGAATCGACCTCGACGGCGACGCCGACCTGATCGATGAGATCACCAACCTCATCGAATCCCCGACCGGCATCCTCGGCCACTTCGACCCCAAATACCTTGACCTGCCAGAACAAATCCTCATCACCGTGATGCGCAAGCATCAGCGCTACCTGCCGGTCCGCTCCGGCGCCGGTGACCTGCTGCCGGTATTCGTGACAATGGCCAACGGCCACTGCGACCCCGACGTCGTCCGTAGCGGCAACGAAAGCGTGCTCCGCGCCCGCTTCGAGGATGCCGCGTTCTTCTGGAACGCCGACCTGACCACCGCCCCCGACAAGTTCCGGTCCCGGCTCGCGGCGCTGATGTTCCACGAGAAGGTCGGCACCATGGCCGACCGCGCCGACCGCATTGCCGCAGCCGCCACCAGGCTCGGCACCCGCATCGGCCTCTCCACCGCTGACGCGGCCACTCTGACCCGCGCAGGCGCCCTCGCGAAATTCGACCTCGCCACCCAGATGGTGATCGAAATGACCTCCCTCGCAGGCACTATGGCCCGCGAATACGCGACCAAGGCCGGCGAACCCGAACCGGTGGCCACGGCCCTGTGGGAAATGGAGCTGCCCCGCAGTGCCGGAGACGACCTCCCCACCACCTCACCCGGTGCGCTGCTCGCACTGGCTGACCGCTTCGACCTGCTGGTCGCGATGCTCGCCGTCGACGCCAAACTCACCGGCAGCGCCGACCCCTACGGGCTGCGCCGCGCGGCAGCCGGAATCCTGGCGATCCTGCGTAGCCACCCCGAACTCGATGACATCACCATCCCCGTCGGTCTCGCGGTCGCTGCCGACCAACTCCGCGGCCAGGGCCTCACCGTCGACCCCACAGTCCTGTCCACCGCCGAGGAACTCATTACCACCCGCTACGAGCAGCGGCTCCGCGACGAAGCAGTCGGTCCGGGACTCATCGCCGCTGTCCGTCCTTCCGCCGAGGCCCCCCGCCGGGCCGACGTGCTGATCGACCAGATCAGCGAAGCCAGCGCCGACGACCGATTCGCCGATCTCGCGGAAGGACTGCAACGGATCATGCGAATCCTGCCTCCCACCGCACCCACCACGTACGACCCTGCCAGATTGACCGGCCCCGCCGAACAGCAGCTCCTCACCACGACGGGATCGGTGCCCGCCGCCGACGGCAGGCCGCTGACCGAATGGCTCCCCCACGGCCACACCCTGATCGAACCACTCACCACATTCTTCGACGACGTCCTCGTCATGGCCGACGACCCCGCCGACCGCACCGCACGGCTGGGACTGTTGGCCACGATCCTGGCGAAAGCTCCCGCCGGAATCGACTGGCGAGAAGTCCACCAGGTGCTGCAAAAGCACGACGGGTAACGCTCGCCAGCTTTGTGCCGAGCGGTCGGGACATAGCGGATCCCGACGTCATCGTTAGACGTTTTATGAGGCGGCGCGCGACTACACGATGGAGGTGTGCTTGGCGGCGATCCTCGGCCTGGCTGCCCACGGCTCGATCGGCCCTTCAGGTTCCAGAGCTGTTCGCCACGCTGCGGGCCAGACGAACGTCGGGGTGTGGCCGCTGTGACAGCACCGACCGTGCCGGTGATTGTTCACCGTGGTGGTGAATACCGTTTCGCTGGTGACGTTTCGGTCAGATGTCGACCGACATGGTGACCACGCACGCATCGCTTGTCGTGGTGTTGACCGCGTATGCGGGTATGGCCGGCAGCGTCGGCGGACAGTGGGCAGGCGGCTACGACAGGCCGCGCACTCGTGGAACGGCTGAAACCGCTGTTCGAGGGGATCCGGCTGTGGGTGGAACCGGCGAGAACCAAGTTCCTCGGTCGCGGCCGACCCGCTGCCGTGCACTCACGGTCGGGCGCCCTGTCGAACCGGGAAGTCCTCGATGACGCCGACACGATCTCCTACCTGGACTTCTAAGGGGCTACCGCCGGAACGGACTCCCACGGTGTACAGCTCGGGTCAGCCGAGGATGCTATTCGTCGCTACCTGGCGGAGGAACACCCAATGACCGACACGGTATCGCGCCTGGTTGTGGAGCGAGTCGATTAGCTGATCGCTGAGGCGTCGGATTCGAAGACGGCCGCGGAGCAGTGGGCATTCTTGTGCGGGCATCACAGAGCGGCATTACATCGTCTCGCCGGAGCAGATACCCGACTCATCGACTGTGCTGGAGCTGAGCCTGGGCACGGCCAGCTGGGGAGCTTTGGGGTGAACTTTTGGTGCGGCCCGGTAGAGCGAAACGAGGCCGACCATAAAATAGGTCCTGACCTGCTACTTTAGGTGCGCCATCAGGGACTCGAACCCCGAACCCGCTGATTAAGAGTCAGCTGCTCTGCCAATTGAGCTAATGGCGCTTGCTCCGTGTTTCGGTGCGGGACAAACCTTAACAGGCCAGTGCCACAGAAGTGAAATCGCGTCCTGACCGGCGCGGATGTGACGCCCTCCGCCGCCGGTAACGCCGGGGTTCGCCGGGGTGATCTACAGCTGGTAACGCTGCAGTGACGGACTAGGTGTTCACATTGGTGCAGACGTGACGCACTGGCAGAATGTCCGATTGTGGTTTCGACCGCCCGCGTACCCACGTCGGGGTGTGGTGGTCGGCATCCGAAGCCATCGGTGTGTGCAGGAGCACCGAGACTTTGAAACGGGGTTGAAATGAGTGTTGGTCGAGGTCGGCACGAGCGCAAGCCGGCCACCCGGTGGTCGCTACGCACGTTCGCGGGACCGGTGATCGTCGTCGCGGTCGCCGCGCTGGCGATGACCGGATGTTCGGCATCCGATGCCAAGGACGCGGCTCAGGTGGCCATCGACCGAAACCCCATCACGGAATTGATCAAGCCCAAGCTGTTGTCGCCGGTGAAGGACGGAGAGGTCGGCGTATCGCCGGGCGTCCCGCTGGCGTTCAAGGTGGAGGACGGCAAGTTCACCAACGTGAGCTTGGTCAGCTCGCAGGGCAAGGCGGTGGAGGGCAAGCTCGCCGCCGACGGGCGGTCGTGGGAGACCACCGAGGTGCTCGGCTACGGCAAGAACTACCGATTGAAAGCGGACGCGATCGGCCTCGGCGGCGCGAACTCCGCCACACTGAGCTTCACCACGAGTTCGCCCGGTAACCAGACCAAGCCCTACCTGGTCCCCGGTGAGGCGGAGGTCGTCGGTATCGGCCAGCCGGTGGCCGTGCAGTTCGACGAGAACATTCCCGACCGGAAAGCCGCGCAGGACGCGATCAAGATCACCACGGAGCCGCCGGTCGAGGGCGCGTTCTACTGGGTGAACAACCGCGAGGTGCGCTGGCGGCCGGAGCGGTTCTGGGCTCCGGGGACGAAGATCACCGTCGATGTGAACGTCTACGGGCGCAATCTCGGCAAGGGTCTGTACGGTCAGGACAACATCCACTCGTTCTTCACCATCGGTGACGCGATGGTCTTCACCGCCGACGACAACACCAAGCAGGTGACCGTCGAGCTGAACGGGCAGGTGATCCGCACCATGCCGACTTCGATGGGCAAGGACAGCACGCCCACCGACAACGGCGTCTACATCGTGGCCGACCGGCACGAGAAGATCATCATGGACTCCTCGACCTACGGCGTGGCGGTCAACTCGCCCGATGGGTACAAGACGCCGGTGGACTTCGCGACGCGACTGTCCTACAGCGGCATCTTCTTCCACTCGGCGCCGTGGTCGGTCGGTGCGCAGGGATACAGCAACACCAGTCACGGCTGCCTGAATCTCAGCCCGGCGAATGCGCAGTGGGTCTTCCAGAACGCCAAGCGCGGCGACATCACGATCGTGAAGAACACCGTGGGCGGCACCCTGTCCGGTGTGGACGGCCTGGGTGACTGGAACATCCCGTGGCCGGTCTGGAAGGCGGGCAACGCCGAGGACAATCGCTGAGCCGACGCAGAAGCGCCGAACGGGTCACCGGAGCGAATCCGGTGACCCGTTCGGCGTTCAGGCCCTACGAAGGCCGCGACAACCGCGGAAGGCGGGACATCACGACTGGATTCGGGCGGTCCTGGCACTCGAGGCGATCATGCTCGCCGAAGTCGCACACCGCAGCGGTGGTCCAGGGACCGGCATTCCGTGTTTCAGTGGCCGATGCGCCCGATGAGGAGGAATTCGCTGGTCCGGTGTGCGAACCGGCCCTGGAGGACGGTTCGCACACCGCGACACGTGGGGTGAGCGACGGGACTCGAACCCGCGACAGCCAGGATCACAACCTGGTGCTCTACCAACTGAACTACGCTCACCATCGCCGGTGAAGAACCGGCGGGCTAGATATTAGCGTGTCAACCCGCCCACTCCCTAATCGGCGTCTGGCGAGCCGTTGACCTGCGCCGATTCGGTCCGCTGTGTGGCGGTCTCGGAAACCTCGGCGGCGACGGCGGCGATTTCGATGCTGGACGGGCCGGGCGGTGCGACGAACGCGGTACGCCGGTAGTACTCCAGTTCCCGGATGGACTCCTGGATGTCGGCCAGGGCGCGATGGCTCAGGCCCTTCTCCGGCTGGCCGAAGTAGATGCGCGGGTACCAGCGGCGGCACAGCTCCTTGATCGAGCTCACGTCGACCATCCGGTAGTGCAGGTGGGCATCCAGCAGCGGCATGTCCCTGGCGATGAAACCGCGGTCGGTGGCGATCGAGTTGCCGGCCAGCGGCACGGTGCGCGGGGTGGGAATGTACTGGCGGATGTAGTCGAGCACGCGCTGCTCGGCCTCTTCGAGGGTGACGGTGGAGCGGCGGACCTCGTCGGTCAGCCCGGAACGCGCGTGCATATCGGCGACCACCGCGGGCATCGCGGCCAGCGCGTCGTCGTCGGCGTGGATGACGATGTCCACGCCCTCGCCGAGGATGTTGAGATCGCTGTCGGTCACGAGTGCGGCCACCTCGATCAGCTTGTCGCTGTCCAAGCGCAAGCCGGTCATCTCGCAGTCCATCCACACCATGTATTTGTCGGACACCCGTGCAACATTAGCCGGGCGAGCGCCCGGGTCCTGCGATACGGCTCGGCAACCCCGGAGCCGCCGATGCGGACATGAACCCGACCGACGGCGATCCCATCTGACCAGCCCGGAGGGAAAGAAGGATCTGGCGGCCACCGCGGGGGTGATCCTGCAGGCCCTGTCCAGCTCGCCGGCCGCGAAGTACGCCCGGACCATCGACCGGGAATCGGCCGACGAACCGCTTGCCGCGAAGGACGGCCGAGGCCGCGCGGGAACCGGAGCGCGGCGGGCCGGCCCGCCGCTCATCCGACCTCGCGGGCGAGCAGGTCCGCCGCCGTCTCCCGGCGCACCAGTTCGCGGGCGCGGCCGCGGTGAACGGCGATGATCGGCGGTCGCCCGACACTGTTGTAGGACGAGGCCAGGCTGTGGTGGTAGGCGCCGGTGCACGGCATCGCGAGCACCTCACCGGGACGCAGGTCGGCGGGCAGTTGTACGTCGGCGGCGAGGATGTCGCCCGCTTCGCAGAAGCGGCCGGCGACCGTCGCGGTCATCTGCGGACCGCACGGGTGCCGGTTGGCGACCACCACCTCGTAGCGCGCGCCGTAGAGCGCGACGCGCGGGTTGTCGCTCATCCCGCCGTCCACGGTGACGTAGGTGTGGCCGCCTTCGATGTGCTTGATCGAGAGCACCCGGTACAGCGTCACCCCGGCCCGGGCGACGATGGCGCGTCCGGGCTCCACCGCGAGGACCGGGCGCGGGAAGTGGTGGCGGGCGCAGGCGGCGTCGAGAGCGTCTTCGAGGATGTCGGCGAGTTCGGCGAGGTTCATTTCGGCGTCACCGCCGCGATAGGCCACCGCGTGACCGCCGCCCAGATCCAGCTGGGTCAAGACGACGCCGTGGTCCTGCCGCACCTGCGCCATTGCGCCGACCATGCGCCGCACCGCCTCCCCGTAGTGGTCGGGGTGGTCGATCTGCGAGCCCAGGTGGCAGTGGAAGCCGACCAGGTCGAGATTCGGCCGGCGCAGCACCCGGTCGATCGCCTCGGCGGCCGAATCGCTGCCGAGCGGGAACCCGAACTTCTGGTCGTGCACGCCGGTGCGCACCGCGGGATGGCCGTGGACGTCGATGCCGGGAGACAGCCGCAGCAGTACCCGCTGTGGCTTGGTGGCCAGGGCGGACAACAGCGTGATCTCGGTGTGCGAGTCGATCACGATCCGGCCGACCCCGCAGCGTACGGCGGTGGCCAGCTCGTCGAACGACTTCCCGTTGCCGTGCAGGACGATGCGCGCGGGGTCCACACCGGCAGCCCGCGCGACGGCCAGTTCGCCCGCCGAGCACACGTCCACCGAAAGCCCTTCCCGAGTAACCCATTCCAGTACCGCCCGGATCATCAGCGCCTTGCCCGCGTAGATGATCTCGGCCTCGGGGAAAGCCTTGCGGTAGGCCCGGCAACGGGACCGCACCTCGTGCTCGTCCAGGACGTAGGTGGGCGTCCCGTACTGATCGGCGATATCGGCGAGGGCGACGCCGCCGAGGGTGATTGCGCCGTCGCCGTCGTAGTGCGTCTCCCGCGGCCAGATCGCGGCATCCAGGCGCGAAGGTGATCCCGACCGCAATGACGGGAGGATGTCGAGCAGCGTCACGATGTTCTCCTGGGTCGTCCCCGCTTTCTCTGATTGCGGGGTCGATGCCAGGACTACGCCGGGTACCGGGTGGGTGGGCGAGTCGTTTGCGGATCCTTGACCACCCGGTATCGCTTCTTGACAGGTCGCTGACGCGGTCGGCTCAGCTGCCGAGTTTCTTGTAGAACGCGCCCGCGATGGGTGCGGTGACCGCACGTGGGCCGTACTGTCCCGCCACGCTCATTCCCTTGCTGATCAGGCCGGGGACCACGCGCATCTTGTTGCGGGCGAGCGCATCGACGGACACCTTGGCGGTGGACTCCGAGGACACCCACATGAAGTCGGGCACCATCCGGTCGACGATGGAGGCGTCGGCGGGGTCCGGGGTCTCGGTGCGGACCGGGCCGGGCGCCAGCAGGGTCACGTGCACCCCGGAGCCCTTCAACTCGCCGCGCAGCGATTCGGAGAAGGTGTTGGCGAAGGCCTTGCTCGCGGCATAGGTGGCGTTGTTCGGGATCGGCATGTTGCCCGCGGCCGAGCCGCTGATCAGGATGCCGCCGCTGCCGCGGGCGAGCATGCCGGGCAGCACGGCCAGTGTCAGATCGTGCACGGCGACGGCGTTGAGCTCCATCTGCGCGCGCTCGTAGGCCGGGTCGAGTTCGGCGATCGCGCCGAAGGTCGCGATGCCCGCGTTGTTGCACAGGATGGCGATCTCGCGGGCCGCCAGTTCGTTCACCAGCACACCGCGCTGCGCGCGGTCGGCCAGGTCGACCGCGCGCACCTCGGCGGTGATGCCGTGGGCCAGGGTCAGCCGCTGCGCGAGCTCGGTGAGCAGCTCTTCGCGGCGGGCGACCAGGATCAGCGAGTAGCCGCGGGCGGCGAGTTCGGCGGCGAGCGCGGTGCCGATGCCGGAGGAGGCGCCGGTGACGACCGCGCGGTTCTCGGAGGTGGGGGAGGGCAGGCTCACTCGGTGCAGCCTAGGCGACGCGGCACGGTGGTCCGCGTCAGAGCCGTGCGGCCAGCCGGGTGCCCTGGTCGATGGCGCGTTTGGCGTCCAGTTCGGCGGCGAGTTCGGCGCCGCCGATGAGGTGCGGGTGGATCCCGGCGGCGCGCAACGGGGCTTCCAGGTCGCGCACGGATTCCTGGCCCGCGCAGACGACGACGTTGTCGACCGGGATCAGCTGGTAGCGTCGCCGTTTCGCGCCGAAGCTGATGTGCAGGCCGTTGTCGTCGATACGTTCGTAGTTGACGCCGCCGATCTGCTCGACGCCCTTCGCCCTCAGCGCGGCCCGATGCACCCATCCGGAGGTCTTGCCCAGGCCCTTGCCGAACGGGGTCGATTTCCGTTGCAGCAGGACGACTTCACGCGCCGCGGGAACGGGCCTCGGTGTGGTGAGCTGTCCGGGGACCTGCTCGTCGTCGGAGGTCACGCCCCATTCCCGCTTCCATTCGTCCAGCTGGAGGGTGGGATGCCCGTCCACGGTGAGGAATTCGCCGACGTCGTAGCCGATGCCGCCCGCGCCGATCACGG
This sequence comes from Nocardia aegles, assembly GCF_052545135.1. Taxonomy (NCBI): domain Bacteria; kingdom Bacillati; phylum Actinomycetota; class Actinomycetes; order Mycobacteriales; family Nocardiaceae; genus Nocardia; species Nocardia aegles. Next base: position 59,061 of record NZ_JBQWRI010000013.1, on the reverse strand, counting down.
CGACGCGCTTGCCGACGGGTTTGTCCTCGCGCACCAGCTCGGCGTACGACAGCACCATGGGGTGGTCGATACCGGGGATGTCGGGGATCCGCGGCCGTACGCCGGTGGCGAGTATCACCTCGTCGTAGCCTCCCGCGATGAGTTCGTCGGCGCCGACCCGCTTGTTCAGGCGCACCGTGACGCCGGTGAGTTCGAGCATCCGGGTGTAGTACCGGATCGATTCGCTGAACTCCTCCTTGCCCGGGATGCGGCGGGCGATGTCGAATTGCCCGCCGATCTTGTCGCCGGCCTCGAACAACTCGACCCGATGGCCGCGTTCGGCGAGGTTCACCGCCGCCGAAAGCCCGGCCGGGCCCGCGCCGACCACGGCGATGCGCTTGCCGCGGCGGGTCGGCAGCAGCTTCAGCTCGGTCTCGTGCCCGGCCCGCGGGTTCAGCAGGCAGGACACGCTCTTGTGCTGGAAGGCGTGATCGAGGCACGCCTGGTTGCACGCGATGCAGGTGTTGATCTCGTCGACGCGATCCTGCGCGGTCTTGTTCACCCACTCCGGGTCGGTGAGGAATGGCCGGGCCAGCGAAACGAGCTGCGCGGCACCGCGGGTCAGGATGCCCTCGGCGACCTCGGGCATGTTGATCCGGTTGGAGGCGCACACCGGGATGGTGACCCGCGCGCTGATCTTCGCGGTGAATTCGACGAAGGCGGCGCGCGGTACCGAGGTCACGATGGTGGGCACGCGCGCCTCGTGCCAGCCGATGTCGGTGTTCAGGATGTTCACCCCGGCGGCTTCGAGTTCCTCGGCCAGCGCGAGGATTTCCTCGAAGGTCTGACCCTTTTCCACCAGTTCGGCCATGGACAGCCGGAACACGATGATGAACTCCGGGCCGACCGCGGCGCGGACGCGGCGCACGATCTCCACCGCGATCCGGCGCCGGTTCTGCGGGGAGCCGCCCCATGCGTCGGTGCGCCTGTTGGTGCGCGGCGCGAGGAACTGGTTGATGAAATATCCTTCACCGCCCATGATCTCGCAGCCGTCGTACCCGGCGAACTGGGCGAGTTTCGCGCAGCGGGCGTAATCGTCGATGGTGCGCTCGATGCCTTTCGCCGACAGCGCGCGCGGCCGGAACGGGTTGATCGGCGCTTTGATGGACGACGCCGACACACTGCCCGGCAGGTAGGAGTAGCGACCGGCGTGCAGGATCTGGATGGCGATCTTGCCGCCGTGCTCGTGCACCGCCTTGGTGATGGTGCGGTGCCGGTAGGCCTCGGTCTTGGTGGTCAGCTTGGCGCCGAAGGGCAGCAGCCGGCCCGCGCGATTCGGCGCGTAGCCGCCGGTGATGATCAGGCCCGCGCCGCCGCGTGCGCGTTCGGCGAAGTAGGCGGCCAGTTTGCCGGTGTTCCAGGCGCGGTCCTCCAGCCCGGTGTGCATCGACCCCATGACCACGCGATTGCGCAGGGTGGTGAAGCCGAGATCCAGCGGCTCGAGCAAACGGGGGAAGGAACTCATGGGTGCGGTCGCCTCTCTCCGTCCGTGCGCGGGGCTGTCGCGCGCGGATGCAGTGCGTGCAGAACTTCGTCGCACCATTCGACGAATCCCGCCTCCACGCGGATGCCCGCGCGCAGGACGAGGTACTGGTGCAGGGCTGTCCCGGCGAGCCGATCGGGAGCGGGGAAGTCGCGCTTCTCGATGTGCCGGTACAACTCGAGCCGTTGGGCGTGCTGGTCGCGGTGGCGGGCCACCTCGGCGCGCAAGGCGGTGCGGTCGCCGTACGCCGCGGCGCGGATCTTCACGGCGAGTTCGTTGCGCGGGGTGGCGGAATCGCTCGGTGCGGCGATCCAGCGCGTGAGTTCGGCGCGCCCGGTCTCGCTCACCGAGTAGACCTTCTTGTCCGGCCTGCCCTGCTGGACCACCGTCGCGCCGTCGACCCAGCCGGACTCCTCCATGCGCTTGAGGACGCGATAGATCTGCTGGTGGGTCGCGTTCCAGAAGTAGCCGATGGATTTGTCGAAGCGGCGCGCGAGTTCGTATCCCGAGCCGGCGCGCTCGGTCAGCGATACCAGCAACGCATGCTCCAGCGCCATGCGGGTGAGGATAGCCGTGACGTTCAGTAATATGCAACTAGGTGCATAGAATCCCCTGTGTTCCTCGGGGCCGGACCCGATTTCGGTCCGCCTCGACACCGTCTCGCGCATTAAGCTGCGCGACATGACCGAGGTGAACGCCCGGGCGACGATCGGACAGGCCGCCGGGCGCGGGCAAGTGGTGGCGTGGGGGCTGTGGGATTGGGGGTCCTCGGCGTTCAACGCCGTCATCCTCACCTTCGTCTTCTCGGTGTATCTCACCGACAAGGTCGGCGACGATCTGCCCGGCGGCGTCTCCGCCAGCGCGTGGCTGGGATGGGCGCTGGGCATCGCGGGCCTGATCGTGGCGTCGACCGCGCCGATCAGCGGACAGCGCTTCGACGCGTCCGCGAAACGCAAGGGCTCGCTCGGCGTGCTGACCGCGCTGACCATCGCGGCGATGACGCTGATGTTCTTCGTGCACGACAACTACCACGACCTGTGGTTCGGCCTGGCGCTGCTGGCCTTCGCGTCGGCCACCTTCGAACTGGCAGGCGTGCCGTACAACGCGATGCTGCGGCAGGTGTCCACGCCGCAGACCGTCGGCCGGGTCTCCGGATTCGGCTGGGCGATGGGTTATTTCGGCGGCATCTTCCTGTTGCTGATCTGCTACTTCGGCTTCATCGCCGGCCAGGGCGACAATCGCGGGCTGCTCGGCGTGCCCATCGACGAGGGGCTCAACATCCGCCTGGTCGCCGTGCTGGCCGCCGTGTGGTTCGCCGCCTTCGCCTTGCCGGTGCTGTTCGCGGTCCCCGAGCTGCCGCGGACGGACGCCGATCCCGGCGCGGCGAGCGCGGGATTCCTCGGCTCGTACCGGGTGCTGTGGCGCGATCTGCGGGAACTGTGGCGCGCCGACCCGCGTACGGTGGGCTTCCTGGTGGCCAGCGCGGTCTTCCGGGACGGACTGGCCGGGGTGTTCACCTTCGGTGCGGTGCTCGCCGTGCGGGTCTACGGCATCGCCGACTCGGATGTGCTGCTGTTCGGCATAGCCGCCAATGTCGTCGCGGCGCTGGGTGCGATCGTCGCGGGGCGGTTCGACGACCAGGCCGGACCGAAGGTGGTCATCGTGGTGTCCCTGGCCGCCATGCTGGTCTGCGGGCTGGCGCTGCTGGTGGTGTCGGGCCCGCTGATGTTCTGGATCTTCGGCTTGCTGCTCACCGTCTTCGTCGGTCCGGCGCAGGCGGCGGCGCGCTCGTTTCTGACCCGCCTCGCGCCGCCGGGACGCGAAGGGCAGCTCTTCGGCTTGTACACCACCACCGGGCGGGCGGTGTCCTTCCTCGCGCCGAGTCTGTTCGGCCTGTTCGTCTGGCTGTTCGACGCGGACCGGGCGGGCATCGCGGGGCTGCTGGTCGTGCTCGCGGCCGGGCTCGCGGTGCTGCTGCCGGTGCGGTCGCCGGACCCGGTGACAGCGGCGCGCGGCGGCGTCGAGGAGCCGCGGCCGGCCGAGTGAGGGGTATCAGCGCTGCTTCGGCGGCCGCCAGCTGCCCATGCCGAGGGCGATCAAACGCATCTGCTGGACGGTGCGGTCGATGATCGCCGGTTCGTCGCGCGGTGCGGCCGATACGTAGGCGGCGATCCCGTCGGTCACCGTGGTGACCATCAGCTCGGCGGCGAACTCCAGGTCTCGTGGCGTCCAGGAGTCCAAAGCCCGGATGCGGGAGAGGTCGGCGACGAGTTCCCGAACGATCAGCTGGACCTCCCTGGCGATGGCCGTGCGCAGCGCCGCGGAGCCGCCGTGGCGCTCCCTGATGAGGAAGCCGAACAGTTCACGTTTGGGGCCGATCTGCGCGAACACGAAACGCACCGTGTCCGACAGGCTCGCATCGGCGTTGCGGCGGACTTCGCGTAGCGCCAGTCGCAGCGCCGTGACGCCGTCGTCGACCAGCGTCGCGCCGAGGTCCTCCAGCGAGGCGAAGTGCCGGTAGAACGCCGTCGGCACGATGCCCGCCGAGCGGGCGATCTCCCGCAGGCTGAGCGCGGCGAACCCGCGTTCGGCGGCCAGCGCGAGGGTGCCGTCCAGGAGTGCCTGCCGGGTCCGCTCCTTGCGCTCGCCTCGGGTAGCTGCCTGCTCACTCATCCCGGTGAGCATACATTCGTTCACCATTTGGCCTATCTCCAGATGTAGTTCGAGTCACACATTTCGATGGTTGACACGGAACACCCGTCATCAGTCACACTATTTGAGTGTACAGTCGTGCACTGAATATCGAGTCGCACGCGTCAGCCCGGCAAGAGGTACGGAGAACTCATGGTGGATCTCATCGACCTGGTGCAGACCCTGACCGCGCCGCACCCGCTGGATCGGTACCTCGAACTGGTCCGGCCCACCCTCACGGTGCGGGACATGCGGGCCGAAATCACTCACGTGCGCCGCTCGGCGCCGGGTTCGGTGACACTCACGCTGCGTCCGACTCGGCAGTGGAAGGGCCACCGCGCCGGACAGTACGTGCAGATCAGCGTGGTGATCGATGGCGTGCGGCACACGCGGTGCTATTCGCCGGTGAACCCGGAAGGCGGTCGGGATCGCCATATCCAGCTGACCGTGAAGGCACATCCGGACGGCTTCGTGTCGCAGTACCTCTACTGTCACGCGGCCCCCGGCATGGTGGTCGACCTGGCGCCCGCCGCCGGCGTGTTCCGGCTGCCCGAGCCGCGGCCGCGGCGCGTGCTGCTGATCAGCGGCGGCAGCGGCATCACGCCGGTGCTGTCCATGCTGCGCACGCTCGCCGCGGAGGATCATCCGGGCGAGGTCGTCTTCCTGCACTACGCGAAGTCGCCGGCCGTGCTGCCGCATCGAGCGGAGCTGGACACCATCGCCCGACAGCACCCGAACTTCCGGATCGAGCTGCGCTATCCACACCGCATGCCGGACCTGCCGCCCGAGGTGGACCCCGATGCGCCGTCGGTGGACCTCGCTCCACCGAGGAACGACGGATACTTCGACTACGACGAACTGGAGCGCGTCGCGCCTTGGTTCACCGACGCGCAGACGTTCGTCTGCGGCCCGCCATCGCTGATGGAGGCGGTGCGCACGATCTATGCGGCCGAGCAGCTCACCGACCGGCTGCACGCCGAGGAGTTCACACTGCCGGTCGCGCCGGTGGACGCCGACGCGCACGGTACCGTCAACTTCTCGGCCAGCGGGGTGACCGCGCGGAACAACGGCGCCACCCTGCTCGAGCAGGCCGAATCCGCCGGTCTCAGTCCCGAGTACGGCTGCCGCATGGGGATCTGCTTGTCCTGCACCGCGGTGCGCCGCTCCGGCTGCACGCGCGATCTGCGCACCGGCGCGACCGACCTCGACCCCGACCGGCCGATCCAGCTGTGCATCAGCGCGCCGGTCGGCGACGTCGACATCGACATCTGATCACGAAGGGGAGCGAATCATGACCATCCTGACCGAAACCGAGAACGGACCGCTGGTCCTGAGCCCGGACCAGATCGAGGAACTCGGCCGCGAACAGGACGAGCTGCGCGCCGCGATCGTCGCCGATCTCGGCGAACGCGACCGGGAATACCTGTACTCGATCATCAAGGCGCAGCGGGGATTCGAGATCGCCGGGCGCGGCCTGATGTATCTCGGCTTCCTTCCGCCCGTCTGGCTGGCCGCGGTGGCGGCGCTGAGTGTGTCGAAGATCCTGGACAACATGGAGATCGGCCACAACGTGATGCACGGCCAGTACGACTGGATGCGCGAGCCGGGGCTGAATTCCCGGGTATTCGAATGGGATAACGTCTGCCCGGCCGACCAGTGGAAGCATTCGCACAACTACCTGCACCACACCTACACCAACATCCACAACAAGGACCGTGACATCGGCTACGCCATCCTGCGCATGGACGAGGCGCAGGAGTGGAACGTGCTGCGGCTCGGTCAGCCGCTGTACGCCTTCGTGCTCATGGTGCTGTTCGAGTGGGGCGTGATGGGCCACGACCTGGAGGTCGAGAACATCCTGGCGGGTAAGAAGAAGTGGCCGGAGGTCAAGAAGCTGCTTCTCGGTCAGTGGCGCAAGGCGGGCAAGCAGGTGCTCAAGGACTACCTGGTGTTCCCCGCGCTCACCGGACCGCTGTTCTTCCACACGCTGGCCGGTAATACCGCCGCCAACCTGGTGCGCAACGTGTGGGCCTTCGCGATCATCTTCTGTGGTCACTTCCCGACCGGCGTGCAGACGTTCACCGAGGAGGAGACCGCGGACGAAACCCGCGGCGAGTGGTATATCCGGCAGATGCTCGGCTCGGCCGACATCACCGGCAGCAAGCTGTTCCACATCATGTCCGGGAATTTATCGCATCAGATCGAACACCATCTGTTTCCCGACCTGCCCGCCAGCCGTTATCCCGAGCTGGCGCCGACCGTGCGCGCATTGTGTGAAAAGTACGGTTTGCCGTATAACACCGGCCCGCTCGGTAAGCAGATCGGCTCGGTGTGGAAGAAGATTTTCAAGCTGGCACTTCCGTCGCGTTGGGTCGAGAGCGAACCGCCGCCCGGTGTTATCGTGATGCGTCAGCGAAATGCGAGCGAAGCGGGCGTGTGAATGATCGGGAAATTCGAGAGCAACAAAGATCTCATTCAGGAATTGACCTCTTCCGGCGCGAGACACGTCGGCAATATCGCCAACATCATCACGGGGACCGTCGCCGAGGTCACCAGGGAGATCGGTGAGTGGATCACCGACGCCATCGAGATGAACGAGGCGGCGGCCGCGGCTCGCCGGGACGCGGCGGCGCAGCGGGATCTCGATCGTGACCTCGGCGAGGAGACCGAGGTCGCGGTCCCGAAACCGCGGGCGGAGGCGGCGGAGGGGTTCCTCGACGCCGAGGTCGTCGAGCCCCGGGTCGACGAGCCGCGCTGATCACCACACCGGCAGCCTGCGCCGATGCTGGATGACATCGGTGATCAGATCCTGATAGCCGTCGATCAGCTCGGCCAGCCTGCTCCACTGAAGGTGGGCCTCCCCGCGTGCCTGTGCCGGATGCGGCCCGGTCGTGATCTCGTCGTCCAGCGAGTGTCGAGCCGACACCCATTTCGCCGCGATTCGGTCGATGACCGCGCCGAGTGTCTCGGTGTGCAGGGAGGCGCCCTCGCGGTGCGGCACGTTCTCGGCCACCCAGGCGTCTATCCGCCCGATCCATTCGGCGCGGCAGCCGTCGATGTCCTCGACTTCCTGGGTGCACGCCGCGACGCGGGTGCTGGATGCCCCCGGGGCGTGCGCTCGCTCCAGTTCCCGCTGCCGCCGCTCGTGGCAGTCGACGAGTTTCCGCGCGGCGTGCAGCACGCTGTGCCGGTGCTGGTTCTCGCCGGGTTCGCGAATCGCGCGAAGCAGTGCGGCGGGCGGCGGTAGTTCTTCGGCTCCGAAACTGCGCTGAGCGTATTGAGTGGTCATGACATACCTCTGCGACACGACGAATGCTGGATACGCCAGGGCCGAGGGGGATTCGGGGAGGGTCGCCCCTCGGCTCCGGCGCAGTCCCGCACCCGGGTGCCGACCCGTGCTCCACCAGTACGGCAGAGAAACCGGGAAATCCGCGACGATGCGAGAGAGACGGTCCGAGAAAATCGGGACACTTTCAGGAAAGCGCGGCAACCGAAGCCGCGCAATACTCTGGTTCGCGAATCCGAAAGCTGCCGGGAAATCGTTATGTCTCGTTACGGATCGGTCACCCGGATCGGGTGTTCGCGAAATCGTCGAGCGTATGAGCAGCAACCGATTCCGTGTGAGCACTGCGCACCGCTGCCCGATCCGCTAGCCTCGGTATCCGTGCCCGCCTACGTGTCATCGCCGGAGCTGACATTCGGCTTCATGTTCGCACTGGAAGACCCGGAGCGAATCGCGGAGGTCGTGCGTAATCTGATCGTCCGCAAGACCGTCTCGGTCTTTCGTCTCGCCCGGCTGTCCGACGACGACGGTCCACCGGAGCGCTACGTGGTCAACTGGGCGGTCATCCCGCAGATCTCGATCACCACCGCCGCGCCGGACGACGAGGAATTGCGGACCACCCGCACCATGCTGGTCAACGCCTTTCTCAGTGAGGACGGCGAGGTGAGCCTGTACTCGGCGCAGTCGAGCGGACCGGCCTGAGGCGGTCGGTCCCGGATGACGCGTATCCGGGACCGACCAGCCGATCACCCGATCGGGACCGGCGCGTCGAGTCGCCCGGACCGGGCGAGCGCGAACAGTCCCCACGCCGCGACCGCGCCGACGGCGACGAGCGCGGCCCACGCCAGCGCGCTCATCCCGGCCTCGCGCGTGCGGTCCAGCAGCGTTCCGATGCCCAGGTTCCCCAGCAGGATGCCGATGCCGACGATGGTGTTGTAGAGGCCGTAGTGCGTCGCCACGAGGCGGTTGCCCGACAGCGCGACCACGGTGTCCATCTCGAACGGAAAGACCGCTGCCGCACCGATTCCCAGCGCCACGGCGGTCAACAGCAGGGCGCCGATCGCGGGCCACACGCCGAAGCCGGTGCCGGGGATCACCACCAGCGGTGCGAACGCGGACGCGAGTATCGCCATGCCGAATGCCAGGCTGTGCGCGCGGCCCCACCGCTGCCCGAACCAGCGGGTGATGCGCAGTTGCCCGGCGATCGCGATCAACCCGGACAGCACGAAGACCGCCGTCATCAGCACGGTGGCCGAGTCGCCCGCGATCCGTGCGGCGTGCACGGGCAACGCCAGGTAGACCTGGAAGGCGAGGACCGAGGAACTGATCATCGCCGCGGCGAACAGCAGGAACGGCCGGTTGCCCAGTACTACGCGCCAATCGTCCAGCACGGACGTGGTTTTCGGCTCGGCTCGGTGCTGCGGGAGCGCGCGTAACTGGGCCAGCGTCAGCACGCCGAACACCACCGCGGCGCCGGTCGCGGTGGCGCGGAAGTCAACGGCCATCAGCGCGAGCCCGGCGATCGGGCCGAACAGCATGCCCGCCTGGTAGAAGACGTTGAACACGGCGAACGCCTCCACGCGGCGCGCACCCGAGTCCGCCGCCAGATAGGCGCGGACCGCGGGGTTGAACAGCGCGCCCGCGAAGCCGGTCGCGGCCGAGGCCGCCACCAGGGCCGGCAGTGTGTCCGCGACCGCCAGTAGCGCGAAACCGCCGGTGCGCAGCAGGCATCCGGTCACGATGAGCGGTTTGTAGCCGAGCCGGTCGGCCAGCGTGCCGCCGAACAGGAACATTCCCTGCTGGGCGAAGTTGCGGATGCCGAGGACCAGCCCGACCGCCCACGCGGCCAGCCCGAGTGGCCCGGCCAGGTAACCGGCCAGGTAGGGCATCAGCATGTAGAAGCCGGTGTTGATGGCGAACTGATTGACCATCAGCATGCGGCTGGGACGGTTGAAGCCGCGGAAGGTGGCGATCAGGTCGGTCATCGCGTCCGCTCCTTCCCGGCGGCGCCACGGGGATCGACGACCGTCGTGCACCGAGTCCACGAGACCGCGACGGCGTGGGCGGGATGCGGGATGCGCAGCGGCGCCGCGGCCGGTGCGACGTCGAGCAAGCCGTGCTCGCGGCAGTAGTCGTCGTTGTACACCGTGTCGAAGTAGCGCAGCGGACCGTCGGGAAAGACCGCGGCTATCCGGATGTCCGGATCCCCGGTACGGGCCAGCCAGCCCGCGACCAGGGCGACCGCGCCGACGCTCCAGCCGCCGCTGGCGTGATGTGTCGCGGCGAGTCGGCGGCAGGCCCACACCGCCTCCGCGGGCGCGACCCAGTGCACCTCGTCGAACGCCGCATAATCGACGTTGTCCGGGTGGATGCTCGAACCGAGCCCGCGCATCAGCCGCTGCCCCGCGGGCTGTCCGAAGATCGTGGACGCCACGGTGTCGACGCCGACCAGACGCAGGTGCGGAAAGTATCGGCGCAGCGTGCGCGTGATCCCCGCGGAATGGCCGCCTGTGCCGACCGAGCAGACCAGGACGTCGATCCTTCCCAGCTGCGCGACCAGCTCGAGCGCCAGGCCCGCATAGGCATCCTGGTTGTCGGGGTTGCGGTACTGGTCCGGGCACCAAGCCCGCGGATCGTGCCGCAGCAGTTCGGCGACGCGGTCGCGCCGCGCCTGCTGCCAGCCGCCGGTGGGGTGTGGTTCGGTGACCAGTTCCACCCGCGCCCCGTAGGCCGCGAGCATGCGGTGCATGAGCGGTTCCAAGCCGGGATCGGTGACCAGCGTGACCGGGTGGCGATACACCATCCCGGCCAGCGCCAAGCCCGAACCGAGCGTGCCGCTGGTCGATTCGATGATCGGAGCGCCCGGTGCGAGCGCACCGCGCGCGATGGCGCGCTCGACCATGTGCAGCGCGGGCCGGTCCTTCATTCCGCCCGGATTGGCGCCCTCGAGTTTGGCCCAGAAGCCGCGCCCGTTCGGTGTCGTCGTGCCGTCGAGCGGTTCGGTGATCCAGAGCACCGGCGTGTTGCCCACCATGGTGGCCGGACGCGGACAGCGCTGGGCCGCCGTGAGCAGACTCGCCGGGCTCGCGAGGAGCGCCTCCGGTTCGCGTGGAGCGGGATCGGGCACGGCCGGATTCTGCAGCGCAGAAGTCATGAGCAATCGTCGATTCTGTGCGGTCGCTGTCGCAGCGACGGTGTGAGTGCGGACTTCGCACGAACACCGGCCGGCCCCGGCAGGCTCCGGCCTGACGCTGACCGATCAGTTCCGATCGATGCCGAATCGAGTGAGTCTGTCTCTGCCCGGATACACCGGAAGGGTCGCGACCGGAGGTGCGCGCACGCCGCCCGCGCGGGCGGACGCGGGTGCGGCGAGCAGCACCGGCACGCACGCGATCAGCAACAACAGCAGCAACGTGACCGCGCGCGGAAGGGCGGCGAGCACCCCGTCGCCGGGCATGTGCCGGTCCGGCTCGGCGGCGTGCTGATGCGGCTCGGCGATGATCGCCGGGGAGACGATGGAGGCCGCGACGGGGCCGGACGCTTCGATGTGGGCGTGTGACGCGACGGCGTGGCCGAAGACGTGGCACTGCGGCACCGCCATGGCAACCACCCACACGGTGTAGGTGAGAGCCACGATTATCCGGATCCCGGGTTGCCGCAGCGCGCCGAACGTCACGCTTTCCGATGGTACAAGCCCGTTCGCGCCCCGATCGGCGGGTGCGAACGGTATAGGCGCGGCCCGGGCGATTTCAGCTGCGGCGCAACGCCCCTCGTTCGCCGAAGACCGTCTCGCGCCCCGATTCGTTGGCGTGTCGGTATCAGATGGTGCCGTTCGCGGGCAGCCGGATACGCGACAATCAGTAACACCTACTGGTTGTGGCTTGGATCACAGCAACCGTAAGGAGCGTTGCTCATGGAACTCGAGAAGCCCGTCGCGCCGCCCAGCCCGATTCGGGTCCGAGGCGATCTGGACCCCGCATTGTCCCGGTGGCTGTGGCTGGTCAAATGGATATTGGCGATTCCGCACTACATCGTGCTGTTCTTCCTGCACATCGCGTACGCGGTGCTCACGGTGGTCGCCTTCTTCGCCATCCTGATCACCGGAAAGTACCCGCGGGGGCTGTTCGACTTCAACGTCGGCGTGATGCGCTGGGGATGGCGGGTGACCTTCTACGCGCTCTCGGTGCTGGGCACCGACAAGTACCCACCGTTCAGCCTGCGACCGAACGCGGAGTACCCGGCCGATCTGGAAATCGACTATCCGGAGACGTTGCACCGCGGCCTGGTGCTCGTGAAGTGGTGGCTGCTCGCCATTCCGCACTACCTGATCGTCGGCGCGGTCGTGAGCGGCGGCATCGCGATCTCGGGCAGCGGCGGCGACGACTGGGGCGGCGCCTCGATCTCGTTGCTGAGCATCCTGCTGATCGTCGCGTTGGTCGCGTTGCTGTGCACGGCGCGCTACCCGCAAGGTCTCTACGACTTCGTGATGGGCGTCAATCGCTGGATCATCCGCGTGCAGGCCTACGCGAGTCTGATGCGCGACGAGTACCCGCCCTTCCGGCTCGACCAAGGCGCTCGCGAGTCCGACTGAACCCGGCACCGAATCCGCCCGCCTCGTTCAGCGGGCGGATTCGTATATCCGGCGGACCACATCCTCGATTTCGGGCTCCTCGATCGACAGGTCCCGCACTTCGGCGCGTTCCGACACCGCGGCCAGCAATTGCGCGGCCGTGATCTGCTCGGGATCGAAGGCCAGTCGCTGCCGCATACCACCGCCTTCGGTGCCGAGCAGCTGCGCCGCGGGAAGATCGTCGAGGTCGGGCACGGGCTCGGCCAGGTCGACAACCAGCACTCGGCGCGCGCCGACGGTGGCCGCCAATCCGGTGAGCGACCCGTCGTACACCAAGCGGCCGTGGTCGACGACGAGAACACGCTCGCAGAGCCGTTCGATGTCGCCCATGTCGTGGGTGGTGAGCAGCAGGGTCGTGCCGCGCTCGGCGCGCTCGGCCCGCAGGAACTCCCGCAACCGTTGTTTGGACAGCACGTCGAGGCCGATGGTCGGCTCGTCCAGGATCACCAGCTCGGGCGAATGCAGCAGGGCCGCGGCGACTTCCGCGCGCATACGCTGGCCCAGCGAGAGCTGGCGCACCGGTGTGTCGAGCGTGTCGGCCATTTCCAGCTGCTCGATCAGTTCGTGCGCGCGCATGCGTGCGGCGCCCGGCTCCAACCGGTGGATCGCGGCGAGGATCGAGAACGATTCGCGCAGGGGCAGATCCCACCACAGTTGCGAACGCTGACCGAACACCACACCGATCCGTCCGGCCAGTTCACGCCGCTGCCGCACCGGATCGAGCCCGCAGGTACGCACGGTGCCGGAGGTGGGGACCAGGATGCCGGTGAGCATCTTGATCGTGGTGGACTTGCCCGCACCGTTGGCGCCGATGTAGCCGACGGCGGCGCCCCGCTCGATCCGGACGGTCGTCCGGTCGACGGCGGTCAGCGCCTCGCGGCGCCTGCGCCAGCGGCGACCGTCTTTGCGATACAGGATGAACTGCCTGGTGAGACCCATCATGTCGATGATCGCCTCCGGGCCGCCCGTGCTCATCCGCCGCCTCCCTGGTAGTGCCGAGTGCCCGATCGCCACAAACCCAGCGCCAGCAGCCAGACCCACAGCGCCGCCACCGGGGTGAGCCAGGCCAGCCAGGCGGGCAGCAGCGGAGGCCCGGGCAGGCCGAGCAGCGCGAGGGTGGGCAGATAGGCCGTGAACGAGACCGGAATCGCGAACCCGAACAGCAGTCGCATGGGTGTGGGAAACACCGACGCGGGTTGCGTCGCCGCGAACGAGCCGCCGTAAGTGAAGCTGTTGGTGAGCTCGGAGCCGTCGATCAGATAGAACTGCGCTCCGGCCGCGCAGACGAACACCCCGCCGAACAGCGCGGTACCGCCGGCGAGCGTGAGTGCGAGCAGCGCGGCCGTGGCCGGAGACCAGGCGATGTCGTTGCGCGCCGCACCGGCCACCAACGCGACGATCGCTACCGAGGCGCGAGCGAACCGGCGCAGGGAGATGTCGCTGGTGATCAGTTGCAGCAGCAGTGGTTGCGGCCGCAGATGGTAGGCGTCGAGCTGACCCATCCGGATCAGTACCGGCAGCGTATCGAGGTGGCCGAAAAGCACTTGGGACAGCGCGAAACTCGTGTTGCTCAGCCCGAACAAAAGCAGTGCGCCGTCCAGGTCGAGGCCGCCGAGGACGCGTGCGGTGCGGAAGATCAGCCATACTTCGGCCAATTCGACCAGGCCCACCAGAAATGCGCTCAAAAGCTCACTGCCGAAGGACAACCGGTAGCTGCGCTGCGCCCGGATCCGGGAGCGCAACACGGCCACATAGGGCGTCGACCACGAACCGGTACGCGGGGCACCGATGTCACCCACCCTGTACCTCCAGCCTGCGCCGGCCCGCCACCAGCAACACGCGCCCGGCGATCGCGGTCACGACTACCCAGAACACTTGGACGCCGACGACCGAGAGTGCTTCCGCGCCGGTGATCCGTCCCGAGAGCACGTCGATCGGAGATTGCAGAATCGACGGGAAAGGCGTGGCCGCCGCGATGGCGCCCAGCCACGAAGGGAACATGTGCACCGGCACGAACAGTCCGGCCAGGAACGTGCCCGCGGTGTAGTACAGCACCCGGATGCCACGGGTTTCCACGACCCAGAATCCGATCAGCACCACGAGGAACCGGCACAGGAACGAAATGACCACCGCCAGCAGGACGCTCACCGCTCCGAGCAGGTAGGGGCCGGGCGTGACCGGCATCGCCAGCCCGAAGGTGAGCGTGCCCACCAGCACGCTGGGCACTCCGCGCGGAAGGAAGGTGCACGCCGCTCGCCCGAGATCATCGGCGAGATAACCGCATTGGATATCGACCGGGCGCAGGAAATCGATGGCGATGTCGCCGTTCTTCACCCGATCGTCCAGTGGGCCCAGCGGTCCCATGAACTGCAACGCGCCGAGCAGGCCCTGGGAGAGCCACACGTAGGCGCCGATGCTGCCCCGGTCGTATCCGCCGAAGTCGCCGGCGGCGTCCACCGCCGCGGCCAGTACGGACGCGCGGACGAACCCGAACACGCAGTTGGTGAACAGTCCCGCCAGCATCGCCGCTTTGTATTGCCCCTGTCTGCGGAATCCGGCGCCGACGAGCGATGCGTAGAGGGCGACGGCACCGCGAAATCGTTCCCTGACGGCACGCTGTCCGCCCCCCTCCGGTCTGCCGCGCACAAGGAGTTGACTCTACTGGCCGCGGTGGCACGCCGAAAGGCTTCGGCGCCGTTTTGGGGAAGTGCCACATCCGCAAGGCAGCACAGAAGCACGCGCACTTCAGGGTGTGGAGCGCTGTTTGCGGGCACCGGCTCGGCCGACTGCGGCCACGACTCGTGCTCCCGCAACTCGCTCGCGAAGTCGTCGAGCCAGCTCGGCCGGATCGACGAAATCGTTCCCGATGGCGAACCCCATTGGGCGCCGTTCCTCGGTGTTTGAGGTTCGCACTGGGTGGGTAATAACCCTGTGACCTGCAGAATCTGCAGGTCACAGGGCCGTTGCGCCCCCGGCAGGAATCGAACCTGCGACCTAGGGATTAGAAGGCCCTTGCTCTATCCAACTGAGCTACGGAGGCAGTGGGTTCTACGATGGCCGACATCGGCCGTACTGTCCAGCGGGTCGAGTATAGCGACCGTCCAGGTGGTCACATTCTTAGTGTTAGCAACGTTTCAGCCATCTCGAGACAGTAGGTGACGCGCCCATAGTGATCGGGGCCGAGGATATCGGTACAAACCCGACCGGGCCACGGAATACTCGCCGAACTACGCTCAGTCGTATGTCGTCCACCCCCACCTCGTCCGCCGCTCCCCGAACCGGGGCCGCTCGGTCCAGGGCGACGTTCGCGACGATCACCGCGTTGGCCGGCGCCATCGCGGCCGTGGTCGCGGCGCTGGTAGTGGGGTTGTCCGCGGCGCAGGCACTGAGTCTGCTCGGCATCCCGGACCCGGGCGCGCCGACCACCTATGGACTGCCCGCGGTCCGGGCGCTCGCCGATCTGTCGGCCGCGCTGACGGTCGGTTCGCTGGTGTTCGCGGCGTTCTTGGTGCCGCCGCAGTCGAACGGGCTGCTGGACGTCGGCGGGTATCGCGCGGTGCGCAGGGCATCCGACTTCGCGCTGGTCTGGGCGTGCT
Source organism: Nocardia aegles (assembly GCF_052545135.1). NCBI lineage: Bacteria > Bacillati > Actinomycetota > Actinomycetes > Mycobacteriales > Nocardiaceae > Nocardia > Nocardia aegles. The sequence continues at coordinate 43,339 of NZ_JBQWRI010000013.1, read as the reverse complement.
GCGCGGCGCTGCTGGTACCGCTGACGATTTCGGACACCACCGGACGGCCGGTGGGGGACGTCCTGGGGCCGCAGGATCTCTGGCAGGCGATCGATCGGGTCGAACTGGCCGGAGCCTGGCGAACGACGGTCGTGTTCGCGGTGATCGTCGCGGTGGGCTGCCGGCTCGCACTGCGCTGGGGCTGGACTCCGGTCCTGCTCGGCGCCGCGATAGCCACCATGATGCCGCTGGCGTTGACCGGCCATTCCTCCTCGGGCGGGTCGCACGACGTGGCGACCAACAGCCTCATCCTGCACTTGATCGCGTCCGCCGTCTGGGTCGGCGGTCTGTTCGCGGTGCTGGCGCACGCCTTGCGCGGCGGTGCGTACACCGATGTCGCGGCGCGGCGTTTCTCGCTGACCGCCACGGTCTCGTTCGCCGTGATCGCGGTCAGCGGCGTGATCAACTCCTGGGTCCGGGTACCGCTGGACGAACTTCTCTCCAGCACCTACGGCAGGCTGGTGCTGGCCAAGGCCGCCGCGCTGGTCCTGCTCGGCGTGTTCGGCTATCTCCAGCGCCGCGCCTCGCTGCCCGCTCTGGCCGCCGATCCCGGCGACCGGTCGGCCCTGGTGCGATACGCGGGTGTCGAGGTGTTGATCTTCGCCGCGACCATCGGCCTCGCGGTCGGGCTCGGCCGCACGCCGCCGCCACCGCCGGATTCCGTTCCGACTCCGGTCCGAGTGGAACTGGGCTACGACCTGGCCGGGCCACCCAGCTTCGCCCGTCTGGTGTTCGACTGGCGATTCGACCTGATCTACGGCACGCTGTCGGTCCTGCTGGCGGTGCTGTACCTGCTCGGTGTGTGGCGGCTGCGCTCGCGGGGCGACGCCTGGCCCGCCGGGCGAACGCTCGCCTGGCTGTCCGGTTGCGTGGTGCTGCTCGTCGCCACCTCTTCCGGCGTCGGCCGGTACTCGCCCGCCATGTTCAGCGTGCATATGGGAGCCCACATGGCGCTGTCCATGCTCGCGCCGATCCTGTTGGCGCTCGGTGGTGCGGTGACGCTGGCGTTGCGCGCGCTGCCCCCGGCCGGCCGCGGTGGCGTGCCCGGCCCACGGGAATGGCTGCTGGCCGCGGTGCACAACCCCGTATCGCGTTTCATGACCCACCCGATCTTGGCCTCGGTGATCTTCGTCGGCGGCTTCTACGCGCTGTACCTGGGCGGCATCTTCGACGCCTACGCCGATTCGCACGCCGCGCATCTGTTGATGAACGCGCACTTCCTGCTCAGCGGTTACCTGTTCTACTGGGTGGTGATCGGCATCGATCCCAAGCCGCGGCAGGTGGAGCCGCTGACCAAGCTCGCCATGGTGTTCGGCTCGCTGCCGTTCCACGCGTTCTTCGGCATCGCGCTGATGAGCATGACCACAGTGCTCGGCGGCTGGTTCTACCACGGCCTCGGTCTCGGCTGGAACGGCGACCTGCTCGGCGACCAGCGCACCGGCGGCAGTCTCGCCTGGGCGAGCGGAGAGGTCCCCCTGGTGGTGGTGATGCTGGCGTTGCTGATCCAATGGTCGCGCAGCGACCATCGGCTCGCGCAGCGCACCGATCGAGCCGCCGAACGCGACAACGACGCCGCACTCGCCGCACACAACGCCATGTTCGCCGAACTGGCCAAGCGAGATGGAGAAGTGCGTAAGTGAGTGAACGCGCCACCCCGGTCCACCCGCACGGGCCGGTCGGGCGGGTGGACCGGTCGGACGTGCGATCCGCCCGCAGGCGGCTGACCGGACATATCCGCACGACGCCGGTCTTTCACACCTCCATCGCGAGCCCGTCCGGTCCCGTGCCGGTGACGATGAAGCTCGAGCATCTCCAGCACGGCGGGACGTTCAAAGTGCGCGGCAGCCTCAACGCGCTGCTCGAGTCGGGCGCCGGGATCGATCAGGTGGTGATCGCCTCCGGCGGTAACGCGGGTATCGCGGCGGCGCTGGCCGCGGCGCGGCTCGGCAAGTCCTGCACGGTCGTCGTTCCGGAGACGGCGCCGCACACCAAGGTTGCCGCGATGTGGTCGCACGGCGCCGAGGTGCTCTGGCACGGCACCTCCTACGACGAGGCCTTGCGGCACGCGACCGAGCTGGCCACCGAGCGCGGCGCGCTGCTGCTGCACGGGTACGACCTGCCCGCGGTGGTCGCAGGCATCGGTGTGGTCGGGCTGGAACTCGAAGAGCAGGTACGCGGTCGGCCGCCGGTGCTGGCCGTGGTGGGCGGCGGCGGACTGGTCGCCGGGATCGCGGCCGCGGTCGGGCGCCGCAGGCGGGTGATCGGGGTGGAGCCGGAAGGCGCCGCGATCCTGCGCGCGGCGTTGGCGGCGGAGTGCCCGGTGGACATCGTCGGATCCGGGATCACGGTCGACTCGCTGGGACCGACGCGGATCGGTGACATCGCCCTCGACCTCGCCCGCCGTCATGGCGTGACGTCGCTGCTGGTCAGTGACGACGCGATCAGCGCGGCTCGGGAGTATCTGTGGCGCGAATTCCGCATCCTGGTCGAAGTGTCCGGCGCGACGGCGCTGGCCGCCGTGCACAGCGGCGCCTACGTTCCCGAGCCGGACGAACGACCGGTGATCGTCCTCTGCGGCGCCAATACCGACGTGGCGGTGTTCTGATCGCGCGGTGGTGAAAGCTCGATCTTCACATTTCCGGAAGTTGTGCACATTCCCTCGATCGGATCGTTCGGGTCGGCGGAATCGGCGCACCCTGGAAGAGCCCTCCTGGAGGGGGAGGAAATTCCGGGCAGGCCCGGATCCGAAGTGAAGGGGCATCGATATGTACGAGGCGAATGCGACCGTGATCGGAACGATCGCCACCCACCCGGTCAAGCGCGATCTGACCAATGGCGAGCAGGTGGTCACCTTCCGGTTGGCAAGCAATTCCCGCCGGCTGGACCAGACGTCGGGGCAATGGGTGGACAACGGCACCCTCTATCTCACCGTCAGCTGCTGGCGCAGGCTGGTGGCTGGTGTCGACGCGTCCCTGCGGCGCGGCGATCCCATCATCGCCTACGGCCGGCTGCGCTCCCACGAATACCGCAGCAAGGACGGTGTGGAGCGACGGGATCTGGAGATGCGCGCCACCGCCGTCGGGCCGGACCTGTCCCGCTGTGTCGCGCAACTGACGCGGTCGTCCGACCTGCCGCCGCGGAATACTTCCGGCGTCGCGAGCGCTGAAGGTCGGGTGCCGGTCGGCGACGCGCCGGGGGAGAATGTCGCTGCCGCCGATTCGGCACCGCCCCGCGGCACCGCGCCCGAGCCTGTCGACGCTTGATCGAACGACCGGTTTTCGTCCCGGCGGCAGGGTAGCTCTGCTTCGTCCTCCCATCTCCCGCACCGATAGGCTTCACACTTATGGCTGAGTTCATCTACCAAATGAAGAAGGTTCGCAAGGCGCACGGCGACAAAGTCGTGCTCGACGATGTCACCTTGAACTTCCTTCCCGGCGCCAAGATCGGTGTCGTCGGCCCGAACGGCGCGGGTAAATCCAGCGTTCTGAAGATCATGGCCGGACTGGACCAGCCGAACAACGGTGACGCGTTCCTCGCCGCGGGCGCCACCGTCGGGATCCTCCAGCAGGAGCCGCCGCTCAACGAGGAGAAGACCGTCCGCGGCAACGTCGAGGAGGGTCTCGGCGAGATCAAGGTGAAGCTGGATCGCTTCAACGAGATCGCCGAGCTGATGGCCACCGACTACTCCGACGAACTCATGGAGGAGATGGGCAAGCTGCAGGAGGAGCTGGACCACGCCGACGCGTGGGACCTCGACTCCCAGCTCGAGCAGGCGATGGACGCGCTGCGCTGCCCGCCGCCGGACGAGCCGGTCACGAATCTCTCCGGTGGTGAGCGACGCCGGGTGGCGCTGTGCAAGCTGCTGTTGAGCAAGCCCGACCTGCTGTTGCTCGACGAGCCGACCAACCACCTCGACGCCGAGAGCGTGAACTGGCTCGAACAGCACCTGGCGCAGTACCAGGGCGCGGTGCTCGCGGTCACCCACGACCGGTACTTCCTGGACAACGTCGCCCAGTGGATTCTGGAGCTCGATCGCGGCCGCGCCTACCCGTACGAGGGCAACTACTCCACCTACCTGGAGAAGAAGGCCGAGCGGCTCGAGGTGCAGGGCAAGAAGGACCAGAAGCTGCAGAAGCGGCTCAAGGAAGAACTCGCCTGGGTCCGGTCCGGCGCCAAGGCCAGGCAGGCCAAGAACAAGGCCCGTCTCGGCCGGTACGAGGAGATGGCGGCCGAGGCCGAGAAGATGCGGAAGCTGGACTTCGAGGAGATCCAGATTCCCGCGGGCCCGCGCCTGGGCAATGTGGTGGTCGAGGTCGAGCACCTGGACAAGGGCTTCGGCGACCGCCAGCTGATCAAGGACCTGTCGTTCACCCTGCCGCGCAACGGCATCGTCGGCGTGATCGGGCCCAACGGCGTCGGCAAGACCACCCTGTTCAAGACCATCGTCGGGCTGGAACAGCCGGACAGCGGCGAGGTGAAGGTCGGCGAGACGGTCAAGCTGAGCTATGTCGACCAGAACCGTGCAGGCATCGACCCGAAGAAGACGGTCTGGCAGGTGGTCTCCGACGGCCTGGACTTCATCGAGGTCGGCCAGCAGGAGATGCCGTCGCGCGCGTACGTGAGCGCGTTCGGCTTCAAGGGCCCCGACCAGCAGAAGCCCGCGGGCGTCCTGTCCGGTGGTGAGCGCAACCGGCTGAACCTGGCGCTGACGCTCAAGCAGGGCGGCAATCTGATCCTGTTGGACGAGCCGACCAACGACCTCGACGTCGAGACCCTGGGCTCGCTGGAGAACGCGCTGGAGAAGTTCCCCGGCTGCGCCGTGGTCATCTCGCACGACCGCTGGTTCCTGGACCGCACCTGCACCCACATCCTGGCGTGGGAGGGCGACTCCGACAACGAGGCCAAGTGGTTCTGGTTCGAGGGCAACTTCGAAGCCTACGAGGCCAACAAGGTCGAGCGGCTGGGCCCGGAAGCGGCGCGCCCGCACCGGGTTACACACCGCAAGCTCACCCGCGGCTGAGTTCGTCGCACGGCGGGTGCGGGGTGTCACCCCGCACCCGCCCGTGCTCGCCGCACTATGGGGGATGAGTGTCGTCGACACGATAGGGGGAAGACCGGGGTCCGTTTCCGACCAGGATGCCGCCGCGCGGAGCGTTGCGCACCGCACGCTGCCTGGCGTTGCGGGTACTGCCTGGGAGGCGGGAATCCGAGTCGGAAGCGGTGGTGGCCGCCTCGGCGGGGGTGGTGCGAAAAGTCTTGTCGGCAACGCGGAACAGGAGTGACACCTACCCGCGCGTAGCTCGCTAGGGTGGAGTCGTGAATGCGCAGGCGCAGTTCGAGCAATCGGTGGCTTCGACCGCCGACGCGGTGGTCGAGCTGACCCGAGGTACCGCTGCGGCGCCGTTGCCGCCGCGGATACGACCTGTGACGCACACCTGACGTTTGCGGGTCCGATTCCTGTGCGGTGCCCGGGGTCATGCCGTCCGACCTCGGCACACGAGCGGCGAACTCCGTGGTCGCGGTGAACACCTCGATATTGGAAGGGAATTCACCCGCGCGTCTCCGGCGCACAGTTACTCTCGGACCGGCGTCACTTTGTTACGGAACCGATATCCGAGGGAGTTGGCGAAAATGACCGTCTCGTCCGAATTGTCCAGCGCGGCGTGGGCCGCGGGTTTGCCGCAGTCGCTGCGCGGCGAACTCGCGACCCTCGAGGAGGCGTACTTCCGCCACGTCGACGCGGGCGATGTGGACTGTGCGATCACCGGCATCACCCAGATTTTCCGGAGGCACCTGGAGTTGGCGGTGACGCGCCGCCCGGGTCGCGCGCTGGTGCGGGTGTATCACCCGGACGACGGTTCCGGAATCGGTGCGGCGGTGCAGATCGTCACCGACGACATGCCGCTGCTGGTCGAGTCGATCAGCTCGTCGCTGAGCCGGATCGGTGTCAGCGTCAGCGAGATCATCCACCCGATCTTCGAGGTCGAGCGGGACGAAGAGGGCCGGCTGACGCACGCCGGCGCGCACGAGGTGGACGGCACCGGCGGGGCGGGGCTGCGCGAATCGTGGATGCACGTGCAATTGCACCCGTCGACCAGTGCGGCGCTTCTGGCCAAGGTCGAGTCCGCCGTACCGGACGTGGTGGACGACGTGCGGCAGGTGATCGGTGACACCGACGCCATCGAAGATGTGCAGAGCAAGCTGGCCGACGCTCTGGAGCTGGCCGCGCACTCCGGGTCCGCGCCGTTCCCGCCGACCGAACTGACCGACACCGCCAACTTGCTGCGCTGGCTGGCCGGGGGAAACTTCACCCTCCTCGGTTACGCGCGCTACCGCCTGAGCACCGACCAGGGTCGCGAGGTGTCCAGCGTCGTGCCCGACACCTGCCTCGGCGTGCTGCGGCCGGACGTGGGGACCGACTTCCACGTCCCCGTCAACGGCGCCGACCGTCCGTTGCTCACCCTCACCCAGGGACTGGTCCCCGCCACCGTGCACCGGGCGGTGTATCCGTACATCGTCGGCGTCGCGGATTTCGACGCCGACGGAACGATCGTCGGCGAACATCAGTTCATCGGCGTCTTCACCGTCACCGCCGTGCATGAGAACGTGCTGGACATCCCGGTGATCGAACGCCGGGTCCGCTCGGCCATCGAGGACAGCGGATTCGACCTGGATTCGTTCTCCGGTCAGGCCATGCTCGAGGTCATCCAGTCCTTCCCGCGCACCGAGCTGTTCTCCGCCGACGCCGAGACGCTGCGCCGCACCGCCACCGCCGTGCTGAGCGTCAGCCTGCGGCGCCAGGTGCGCCTGTTCCTGCGCGCGGACACCTACGGCCGCTATGTCGCCTGCCTGGTCTATCTGCCGCGTGACCGGTACACCACCAGAGCCCGGCTCGAGATGCAGGAGATCCTGGTCCGGGAACTGGGTGGCGTGTCCATCGACTACTCCGCGCGAGTGGGCGAAAGCGATTTGGCGCGAGTGTATTTCACCGTGCGCATGCCGGAGGCCGAGCTCGATGTCCCGCGTAGTACGCTGCCCGGCGCCGATACCTCCGAGCCCAACCGGCTGCGTTTGCAGAACATGCTCGCCGAAGCCAGCCGCACCTGGGAAGACCGGCTGAACGACGAGGTGAGCACCTCGACGGTGCTCGATCCGGCGGTGGTGCAGCGATACGCGGAAGCCTTTCCCGAGGGCTACAAACAGGATTTCGCCGCGGCCCGGGCGCTGAGGGACATCGTGCGCCTGGAGCGTTTGCGCGCCGGCGCCATCGACCAGTACCTCTACCGAAAGCCGGATTCGGCACCGGGTTCATGGCGTTTCACGCTCTATGTCGGTGGCAGCGGCATCTCGTTGAGCCAGGTGCTTCCGCTGTTGCAGAGCCTCGGCGTGGAGGTGGTTGACGAGCGGCCCTATCAGATCGGGCTGGAGGCCGCGGCGGACGGCACCGGCGGCGAGCGGTGGATCTACGACTTCGGCCTGCTCGCCCGCCCGGAGCTGCTGCGCAGTTCGCTCGACCGCGATCTGGACGCCGAGCTGCTCGAGTCCGCCAAGCGCGCCGACGTGCTGGCGGCGGAGGTGCGCGGGCTGCGGGAACGGTTCGTGGAAGCCTTCGAGGCCATGTGGTACGGCCGTGCGGAGGCGGACGGGCTGAATGAGCTCGTGCTGCGTGCCCGGCTGCCGTGGCGGGCCGTGTCGATCCTGCGCACCTACGCGAAGTACTTGCAGCAGGCCGGTTTTCCGTACAGTCAAGCCAACATTTGCCGCGTGCTGCTCACGTACCCGGATATCGCGCGCCTGTTCGTCGACCTGTTCGCCGCGCGCTTCGACCCCGACACCGTGTCCGCCGAGCACGCGGCGGAGCTGGAGACCCAGGTACGCGGACGGATCGACGAGGTGGTCAGCCTGGACGCGGACCGCATCCTGCGGGCGATCCTCGGCTTGATCAAGGCGACACTGCGGACCAACTACTACGTCACCGACGCGGAAGGCAGACCGCGCGACTTCGTCTCGGTGAAGGTCGAACCACGGGAGATCGCTGAACTGCCGAAGCCGAAGCCGCAGTTCGAGATTTTCGTGTATTCGCCGCGGGTGGAGGGTGTGCATTTGCGTTTCGGTTCGGTGGCGCGTGGTGGTTTGCGGTGGTCGGATCGGTTGGAGGATTTCCGCACGGAGATTTTGGGTTTGGTGAAGGCGCAGGCGGTGAAGAATGCGGTGATCGTGCCGGTGGGCGCGAAGGGCGGTTTCGTGGTGAAGAGGCCTCCTGCGGCTACGGGTGATCCGGTGGTGGATCGGCAGGCGTTGGGTGTGGAGGGGGTGGCGTGTTATCGCACGTTCGTCTCCGGTTTGCTGGATGTCACTGACAATGTCGATCGGGTGAGCGGTGAGGTTCTTCCGCCGGCGCGGGTGGTGCGTCGGGATGGGGATGACACGTATCTGGTGGTGGCGGCGGATAAGGGTACGGCGACGTTTTCCGATATCGCGAATGATGTGGCGGGGAGTTACGGTTTTTGGTTGGGTGATGGGTTCGCGTCGGGTGGTTCGGCGGGTTATGACCATAAGGCGATGGGTATTACCGCCAAGGGTGCGTGGGAGAGTGTCAAGCGGCATTTCCGGGAGATGGAGATCGACACGCAGGTTCAGGACTTCACGGTTGTGGGTGTTGGTGATATGAGTGGTGATGTGTTCGGCAACGGTATGTTGTTGTCGGGGCACATTCGTTTGGTGGCTGCGTTCGACCACCGGCATATCTTCTTGGATCCTGATCCGGATGCGGTGCGTTCGTATCGGGAGCGGCAGCGGTTGTTCGCGTTGCCGAGGTCGTCGTGGGCGGATTACGACACGTCACTGATCAGCCCGGGCGGCGGGGTGTGGGATCGCACCGTGAAGGCCGTGCCGATCAGCCCGCAGGCCAGGGTGGCGCTCGGCTTGGCCGATGACGTCGTGTCGCTGTCGCCGCCGGACCTGGTTCGCGCGATCCTGCTCGCTCCGGTGGATCTGTTGTGGAACGGCGGTATCGGCACTTACATCAAGGCGAGTACCGAGACCAACGCGGAGGTGGGTGACAAGTCCAACGATGCGGTTCGGGTCAACGGGGATCAGTTGCGGGTCAAGGTGATCGGGGAGGGCGGTAATCTCGGCGCCACGGCCCTCGGGCGGATCGAGTTCAACCGCAACGGCGGCAAGATCAATACCGACGCGCTGGACAACTCGGCGGGTGTGGACTGCTCCGACCACGAGGTCAATATCAAGATCCTGCTCGACGCCGTCGTCTCCAGCGGTCAGTTGCCGCCGGACGAGCGCAACCCATTGCTGGCGTCCATGACCGACGAGGTTGCGCAGATGGTCCTGCAGGACAATGTGGCGCAGAACTTCCTCATGGGTATCTCACGCACCGAGGCGCCGCAGATGCTGAGCGTGCAGATGCGGCTCATCGAGGAGCTCGAGCAGCGTCGCGGCTTGGACCGCGAACTCGAAGCGCTGCCCTCGGACCAGGAGATGAAACGCAGGCTGGAGGAAAGCGCCGGACTGGCCTCGCCGGAGCTGGCCAATCTGATGGCGCATGTGAAGCTCTCGCTCAAGGCCGATCTGCTCGATTCCGACCTGCCCGACAGCCAGTATTTCGCCGCGCGGCTGCCGGAGTATTTCCCGACGCCGCTGCGCGACCGTTTCGGAGCGGCGATCAAACGTCACCGGCTGCGCCGGGAGATCGTCACCACCATGATCGTCAATGAGATGGTGGACTACGGCGGCATCACCTACGCGCACCGGTTGAACGAAGAGGCCGGCGCTACCACCACCGACGCGGTGCGTGCCTTCGCCGCGGCGAGCGGAATCTTCGACCTGCACGAACGGTGGGCGCGAATCCGCGCGTGCGACGCGCCCACCCCGGTGCGCGACCTGCTCGAACTGGAGACCAAGCGGACCCTGGACCGCGCGTCCCGGTGGCTGCTGAGCAATCGCCCGCAGCCGATCGCGGTGGGGTCGGAGATCAGCCGGTACCGCGCCGACGTGCGGGAACTCGCACCCAAGGTGCCAGGATGGCTGCGCGGGCACCACGTGTTCACCCTCACCGACCGATCCGCCGAGTTGATCGCTCGCGGCGCGCCGACCGAGCTGGCCACCGAGGTCTTCGGTCTGCTCCACCTCTTCCCGCTGCTGGACATCGTGGACATCGCCGACATCACCGACCGGGACGGCGACGAGGTCGGATCGCTGTACTACGCGCTCAACGATCACCTCAAGATCGACTGGCTGCTGCAGGCGGTCAGCCACCTCGAACGCGGCGACCGCTGGCACGCGCTGGCGCGGCTCGCACTGCGCGACGACATGTACGGGTCGCTGCGCTCGCTCACCCTCGACGTGCTCTCCGGTGGCGACCCCGAGGAGACGGCGGACGAGAAGATTGCATACTGGGAGTCGAAGAATCAGTCCCGCCTCGGGCGAGCCAGGGCGGCGCTGTCGGAGTTGTTCGAGTCCGGAACCCACGATCTCGCCACGTTGTCGGTTGCAGCGCGGCAAGTGCGGAGCATGGTGAGCGGGGTGGGCGCTCAATCGGAGGTGCCGCGTTGACCAGTTCGGCGAACGGAGGCGGGAAGGCCGCGGGCAGCCTGGTGCTGCCCAAGCGGTTCCACGCCAAGGTGGACGTCAGGTGGTCGGACATGGACGTGTTCCAGCACGTCAACCATGCCCGGATGGTGACGCTGCTGGAAGAGGCGCGGATTCCGTGGCTGTTCGAGAACGGCCGCCCCACCGCACCGCTGCGCGAGGGCTGCGTCCTCGCCGACCTGCGGGTCCGCTACCGCGGTCAATTGCGGCACGAGGACACGCCGCTGGACATCGCCATGTGGATCGAGCAGTTGCGCGCGGTCGACTTCACCATCGGCTACGAGGTGCGGGCGGCGGGTGCGCGGCCCGACTCGCCCGCGGCCGTGGTGGCGTCCACGCAGATCGCGGCGTTCGACATGCGGGCGCAGCGGTTGCGCAGACTCACCGACGCCGAGCGTGATTATCTGTCCGAATGGATGGAGTGAGCGACCGCGGCGATGGTGGTCGAGTGCTGACGGCGGAGCTGCCGTGATGGCGGAACAACGAGTACTGCACGTGCCCGATCCGGCGGAGCGGGAAAATCTTGCGACGTTCCTGACCAGAGCCGTGCGGCTGGACCCAGCGGCGGTGGTGCGCCTGCGCCGCCGCGGGGAAAAGTATGTCTCGGCGTGGGTGGCGACCGGTTTCGAAGCGTTGGCGATGCGCACCGTGGTCGCCGAGCTCGGCGTGGACGATGTGACGGTCGGCGCCGAACTCGTGCTGGCCGGTTCGGCGGGCGGCACTCCGATCGATCTGGGGTATTCGATGGACTCCGCGTGGCGCGGCGCGCTGCCACCCGTCGACGGTTTCACGCATATCGATGACGTGCCCGCGCGCACCCTGGTCGAACTCGCCGAGCGGGGTGCCCAGCTGGCGAAGGAACACGGCAGCGGCCACGGCCCGCCCGCCTCGTTGCTGGATCAGGCGGTGCTGACCGTATCGGGTGCGGACACGCGGGTGCAGGTGCCGATGCGCGTCGTCTTCGCGCTCACGGCGATGGACTTCATCCCGCATTCGGGGGAGAAAGCCGACCCCCGCCGCATCCCAGCCGCCGAGATCGTCCGCGTCCGAGCGACCAGAACCTGGCTGCGGCTCGACGCCCGCTACGGTTCGGTGGCCCGTCGACTCGGCGGCGGAATTCCCCTGCTGCCGCACTGACCGCGCGGCCGTCAGGCTGGTCGTTCACCGGCCGGTCGGCGTCGACGTCGGACGTAGTTTCTTCGATCCGAATCGCTATTTCCTTCGTACACAATGGAATCCGGGTGCCTCTGCCACACGGTGAATTCTGGAGTAGCGAACAGGGTCACCGAAGCGACCGATGAGGCAGGCGGCGCCGTCGGTAGGAGCGGATGGCGTCGCCTGCCGCTGCGCGGAATCCGGTTGCCGAGAGGTCCCGGCCGCTCAGGAAACGCCGAGGAGGCGGACGAACGCCGTGGTCGCGGCGGCGGCGAGGATGACAAGGAGCATGGGTTGCCGGAACCAAGCCAACGCTGCGCCGACGAGAGCCCCTGCGGGCACGGCGAATCCGAGGTTCGCGGTGCCCAGCGGAAGGATGGTGACGGCCACGAGTGCGGTGAGCAATACGACTGCGCCGATCTCCAGCAGCCGCACCACGCGCGTGGGAAGGCGCACCCGGTCGCGCAACGCGGGTCCGGCCCAGCGGAACGCGTAAGTGCCCGCGGCAAGGGCGACGATTCCCGTGGCCAGCATCACGCCACCCCCGCTACGGTCGCCGGTTCGGGTTTTTCCCGCGCCGCGACCAGCACCCCGGCGAGGGCGAGCAGGACCGGAAGGCCCCTGGGCAGGAACGGAGCGCTGACCAGCGCGATGGCGGTGCCGACACCCACTGCGGCGAGGGTGGTCCGGTCCCGCAGCGCGGGTAGTACCAAGGCGAGTAGAACCGCGGGGAACACCGCATCGAGTCCGAGCGCCGAGGTGTCGGTGACCACCGATCCGATCAGCGCTCCGACGGCGGCGCCGCCGGGCCAGGCGAGCAGCACGCCCGCACCGGTGATCCAGTAGGCCGCGCGCCTGCGTCGCGCGTCCGGCTGCGCGATGGTCATCGCGACGGACTCGTCGTTCATCAGATGGACGCCCAGCGGGCGCCGCCAACCCGTGCCGACCGCGTCGGGGATCGACAGCCCGTACGGCACGTGCCGGGCGTTCACCAACAGTCCCGCCAGCACCGCCGCGATGGGACTGCCACCGGCGGCGACGATCCCCAGAAACAGGAACTCCGAGCTCCCGGCGAGCACCACGCAACCGAGCAGCACCGGCAGCCAGACCGGGAAGCCCGCTGCGACCGCCGTCGCCCCGTAGGAGATCCCGATCACACCGACCGCTAGGCACACCGCCCCGATCCCGAGCAGCGTATTCCGATCGAGTGTTCGCCATATCGAACGCATGTAGCTTATAGTGAACATTGCGTGCCGCTTCGTCAAACCTGACCCAACCCGCCGCGTCCGCGACGAAGTCGCCGGCGGTGGTCGCTCGGGCCCGAGCCACAAGACGGCCGCGAACACGCAGCGGCCGAACCAGCGCAGCCGCGAACGCAGCGCCGCAGGCGCGGCAAAGTAGACACAGTGGACACAGAGGCGGACATGACGCAGCAGGACGCGACGGCAACACCTCAGGCGGTGATCGCCGCCGCCCTTCGCCGCGAGCGCACTCGGGCCGGACTGTCGTTGAGCGAGGTCGCCGGCCGGGCGGGCATCGCGAAATCGACTCTCTCGCAATTGGAGTCGGGAACCGGCAACCCGAGCCTGGAGACCTTGTGGGCGTTGTGCGTCACCCTGGACCTGCCGTTTTCCCGATTGCTCGACCCGCCGCGCCCGAACGTGCACGTCATCCGTGCCGGTGCGGGCCCGGTGGTGGCGGCCGAGCAGTCGGAGTATCGGGCGACGCTCCTGGCGGCCGGGCCGGCCAATTCCCGCCGCGACCTGTTTCGCATCACCGCGGAGCCGGGACATGCGCGCCGATCGGATCCGCATATCGCCGGTGTGGTGGAGCACGTGCTGCTCGCCGAAGGGAGGGCGCTGGTCGGCCCCGTCGACGCACCTGTCGAACTACACCCGGGCGACTACATCGCGTACCCGGGCGATCAGCCGCATGTGTTCGAGGCGCTGGCGTCGCCGACCTGGGCGACGCTGGTGGTGGAGTACACCTGATCGGTCAGGCGGCGCCTTCACCGAGATACTGCAACCACACGGGGTCGAGTTCGGCGGTGGTGGACAGCAGGCGCCAATGCGGCCCCTTCGGGGAGACCAGCGGGGCGCGCAGTGTCCAGCCCAGTTCGCTGAGCAGTTTGTCGGCTTTGCGATGGTTGCACGGTGCGCAGCTGGCCACGCAGTTCTCCCAGGAATGCTCGCCGCCGCGGCTGCGCGGGATGACGTGGTCGATGGTCTCGGCTTTGCCGCCGCAGTAGCCGCAACGGTAACGATCCCGGTGCATGAGCGCGGCGCGGGTCATCGGCACCCGGGCGCGATAGGGAACGTGCACGTAGGTGCGCAGGCGGATCACCGAGGGGATGGCCACCGACGTATCGGCGGAGTGCACTATCGCCCCTTCGTCGTTGTGGTGAACGGCGTCGGCCTTGTCGCAGATGAGCAGGACGATCGCGCGGCGCGCGGACAATGCGGTGAGCGGCTCGTAGGTGGCGTTCAACAGCAACACCCTGGTCTTGAGCCAGTTCGTGCCCTCGGCGGGCGGGGCGGTCGGGCGGGGTCCGTGGTCGTGATGGCCACGGTGTCCACCCGGATATCGTTCGGACAAGATGTGCAGCGGAGTAGCCCCCGACCCACGATTGTGGACGTCGGCGGGCTGGAGTTGTCGGTGCGCTCGCGCCTCATGTCGGGCGCCGTGCCGCTGCTTCATCTCGACCTCGATTTCATGATTGGCAGGATCATGTGGTATCTGCAAAGCAGAGACTGTCACCCAGTTGACCATGGAATGTCGGGCATTGCACGGTGATTTTCAACAATGTCCGGTTAACTGTGGCTGACGTGCCGTTCCGGCGCGATGTTCCGGTTGCCGACCGGTGGCGCACGGGCGGTGCGGCGGCGGTGCACGGGCGCGGGCACAATGGACAGCGGCGCATCCGGTGAAGCGAGAGGGTCTATGACTTCGGGCGAGCAAACGGCGACGTCGTTCTACGAGGCGGTCGGCGGGGCGGAGACGTTCCGGCGGCTCGTCGCGACGTTCTATCGCGAGGTGGCCGCCGACGAGGTGCTGCGCCCACTGTATCCAGAGGAAGATCTCGGTCCGGCGGAGCGTCGTTTGCGAATGTTCCTGGAGCAGTACTGGGGCGGTCCGCGCACCTACTCCGAGGAGCGCGGCCACCCCCGCCTGCGCATGCGGCACATGCCGTTCACCATCGGACCGATCGAGCGGGACGCGTGGCTGCGGTGCATGCGTATCGCCGTCGCCGAGATCGAGCCGGGAATCCTGGATGGCGAGCACCGTAAGGCTCTGCTCGACTACCTGGAGATGGCGGCCAACTCCTTGGTGAACGCCCCCTTCTGAGAGGTATGCCGACTCCGGCGACGGTGTGTTTTCTACCGCGTTGAGGTGACGAGACATTCGCTGGTGAACGGCGGGTGACGTGCAGGTTGCGGGTGAGAGGTGGAGCGGAGCAGCGTCTTTCGCCTACACAGGTGACAGTGCTGGGTATTTGCCGGGAATTCCAAACCGTGTGGCGGGTGACGGCTTTCGCGTTGAAACTTTGGCACTATTGCGGATGTGAGTGATGCACCAGCCTTAACGGCGCCGGTGGATCGCACCACGCAGTCGTGGTGGCGGTCGGCCGTGTTCTACCAGGTTTATCCGAGATCCTTCGCGGACTCGAGCGGAGACGGGGTCGGCGACCTCGGGGGAGTCCGAGACAAATTGGGCTATCTCGAACTGCTCGGCGTCGACGCGCTGTGGATCTGCCCCGTGATGCGTTCGCCGATGGCCGATGGTGGCTACGACGTTGCCGATCCCCGCGACATCGATCAGCTCTTCGGCGGGCTCGCCGCGATGGACGCGCTGATCGCCGAGGCGCATGCCCGCCGGATCAAGGTCACCATGGACTTGGTGCCCAACCACACCAGCGACCAGCATCCGTGGTTCCGCGCGGCGCTGGCGGCGGCTCCGGGCAGCCCGGAGCGCGACCGGTACATCTTCCGCGACGGCCGCGGCCCCGGTGGCGCCCAGCCGCCGAACAACTGGCCGAGCATTTTCGGTGGCCCCGCCTGGACCAGGATCACCGAACCCGACGGCACGCCCGGCCAGTGGTACCTGCACATCTTCGCCCGTGAGCAGCCCGACCTGAACTGGGCCAACCCCGAGGTCGCCGCCGATTTCGAGCAGACGCTGCGGTTCTGGCTCGACCGCGGGGTGGACGGATTCCGGATCGACGTCGCGCACGGCATGGCCAAACCCGACGGTCTGCCGGATATGCCGGAGCTGTCCGTGTCGGCCCTGCTCGCGCACGACGACAGCGACCCGCGGTTCAACAATCCCGCGGTGCACGACATCCACCGCCGGATCCGCAAGGTCGTCGACGAGTACCCGGACGCCGTGACCATCGGTGAAGTGTGGGTGAACGACAACACCCGCTTCGGCGAGTACGTGCGCGCCGACGAACTGCATCTCGCGTTCAACTTCCGGCTCGCGGAATCGGCGTTCGCCGCCGACGCGGTGCGCGACGCGATCGACAACTCGCTGTCCGCCGTCGCGCCGGTCTTCGCCGTGCCCACCTGGACGCTGTCCAACCACGACATCGAGCGGGAGGTCACCCGGTACGGCGGCGGCGCGCTCGGCGTCGCGCGGGCGCGGGCGATGATCCTGCTGGAACTCGCGCTGCCGGGCGCGGTGTTCATCTACAACGGCGCCGAGCTGGGGCTGCCCAACGTCGACGACCTGCCGGACCATGTTCTGCAGGATCCGGTGTGGGAGCGCTCCGGCCACACGCAGCGCGGCCGCGACGGCTGTCGGGTGCCGCTGCCCTGGGAGGGCGCCGCGCCGCCGTACGGGTTCACCATCGGGACGCCGTGGCTGCCGATTCCGCGCGACTGGTCGCCGCTGACCGTCGAGGCGCAACTCGAGGAGCTGGGGTCGACCTTGTCGCTGTATCGCATGGCGATCGAGCTGCGCGCGCTGCGGCCGGAGTTCGCGGGGGACCGGATCGAGTGGTACGGCAGCCCGGCTGGTTGTCTCGCCTTCCGCAGGCCGGGCGGACTGGTCTGCGTGCTCAACGCCTCGGACGCGCCCATCCAGCTACCGCCGGGAGATGTGCTGCTGGCCAGCGCGCCGACCGACGGCGGCCAGCTGCCGGCGAACGCGACCGCCTGGTTGGTCTGAGGGGTGTCGCAAAATACCAGCTCGGAGCGGGTGCAGTCGACACTGATGGCGATCCGGCTCGACCGGACGGAGAACTACTACAGAGGATCGTCTACCTTTGATCCGTGAGCATTCTCGAGACAGTGCTGATCTTCGCCGGCATACCGCTGGTGATCTACGGCGTGATCGCCGGATTGTCGTTCCTCGGTAAGCCGCTGCCCGGCGAGAAGCCGGTCCACTTCGCCCTCGGTCAGAAGTGGACCGCGTCGCCGGTGCTGTGGAGTGCCACCGAAGAGGTGATCGGCTCGGGTCACCACTTCGCGGAAACGCCGCATGAACACCATGCGGCCATCGAGTCCACCGCGGTGGAGCTGATCGGAGGACGGGCAAGTGGCAGGTTCTAAGTGGCCCGCGGTGGTCGAAGCCGATTTGCCGCACGGATACGCGATCACCAGCAGCGGACGCGTCTCCGGCGTGCACGAGGCAGGCGACGTGTTCAAGGAAGCGCCGTTCAGCGACGACGAGCGGCTCCTCATGGACAACGTGCTCACCGAGGCGACCCGCGCGACGAAGGTGCGCTTCAAC
The DNA here is from genome assembly GCF_052545135.1 of Nocardia aegles. NCBI lineage: Bacteria > Bacillati > Actinomycetota > Actinomycetes > Mycobacteriales > Nocardiaceae > Nocardia > Nocardia aegles. The sequence goes on along the minus strand of NZ_JBQWRI010000013.1, from coordinate 25,810 downwards.
GTCTACATCGGCGATCTCGGCGCGGACCCGGCAGCGTCCGCGGACGCGATCTTCCCCGGCACGCCCGAGGCGGCGCACTCGGTACTCATCGCCGTCTCGCCCAACGAGAAGGCGATCGAGGTGCGCTCGGGCCGGGCTGTCGCCGACCGTGCGAACGATCGCGTCTGCCAGCTCGGCGTCACCGCCGCGCTGAGCTCGTTCCGGCAGGGCCAGCTGATCGACGGCGTGGTCTCCGCCGTCCGCGTGATGGCCGCCGCCATCGGTAGATAGGGCTGTAATTTTTTCCAGCGCCTGCGGCGCTGGGTGAACGGCGGATGCTCGGTCTCGCTGACGCTCGAAACCTGGGGTTTGGCCGACGCCGTTTGCGTAAGCGGTCATCTTGGACGCGAGCCGGGCTCGTGATCGGCGGATGCTCGGTCTTCCTTCCCTCGAAAGAAGGTGTGGCCGCTGTGGTGCTGCCGTAGTCGGCGCGTCCGCCCGACCAGGGCGGACGCGCCGGTTCGGTTACGACTGGGCGTCGAAGGCGCGGGCGCGCAGCGAGCGCTCGATGCCCGCCTTGCCCTCGCTGACCAGCCTGCGCAACGCCGGTGGGTGATCGCCGGCCAGGAACTTGTCGGCGACGGCTACCGCGTCCTCGCTGATCGCCCAGTGCGGGTAGAGACCGACCACCACGGTCTGGGCGACCTCGCTGGAGCGACGCTCCCAGACGCCGGGGATCTCGGCGAAATACCGCTCCACGTAGGAGGACAGCAACTCACCCTGTCCGGCGGGCGCGAAGCCGCCGACGATCGAGCGGGCGGTGATATTGGGCACCGAGTCGTCGCCCATCACCGTCGCCCACGCCTGCTCCTTCACCTCGGCGATCGGGCGCGCCGTCGCCGCGGCGGCCGCTTGCCGCCGGCCCGCGGCGGTGGGGTCGTTGGCCAGCTCCTCATCGATGACCGGCGTGTCCAATCCCTCGGCGTCGATCTCGCCCGCCGCCGCAAGCGCCGACAGGATCCGCCAGCGCAGATCGGTGTCGACCACCAGACCGGGCAGGCCGACCTTCGCCGGGTCGCCGTCGCGCAGCTCGCTCAGCACCTCGGTGTGCCAGGCCGACAACTTCGCGGCGGTCAGCGCGTTGACGAAGGCGAGCTGATGGTCGGAGGCCGGCTCGGCTTCCCGTGCCAGCTCCAGCAGCCGGTTCGCGTATTCCGGCCAGCCGGTGGTCGCGGCCCATTCCGGATCGGCGTAGCTGCTCAGCGCGGTGTTGGCCTGCATGAGCAGCCGTTGCACCACACCGATCTCGCTCTCGGCGCCGGCACCGCGCTCGACCAGCGCGACGAAATCACGGGCGCGGAACTCGGCCTGACGCGTCATCTCCCAGGCCGCTGACCAGGCCAGCGTGCGCGGCAGCGGCTCCGCGATGTCGGCGATGCGGTTGACCAGCACGTCGAGCGAATCGGCGTCGAGGCGGATCGAGCAGTAGGTGAGGTCGTCGTCGTTGACCAGAACGAACTGACCGCGCGGCACGCCGACCAGCTCGGGTACCTCGGTGCGCTCGGCGGCGTCGAGGTCGAGTTCGACCCGCTTGGTGCGCACCAGTTTCCCGTCCTGGTCGTCGTAGACGCCGATCGCGAGGCGGTGCACGCGCCGCTCGCCCGCGCCCGGCTGCGCGCCCTCCTGCACGACCGCGAAGGAGCTGAACCTGCCCTCGGCGTCCACCTCGAAGTCCGGGCGCAGGATGTTCAGTCCGGTGGTCTTGAGCCACTGCGCGCCCCAGGTGGACAGGTCGCGGCCGGAGGACTTCTCCAGCGCCGACAGCAGATCGTCGAAGGTGGCGTTGTCGTAGGCGTGGTCGGCGAAGTACGTGCGCAGCCCGGCCAGGAACGGCTCCAGGCCGACATAGGCGACGAGCTGCTTGAGCACGCTGGCGCCCTTGGCGTAGGTGATGCCGTCGAAGTTGACCTCGACCGCGGCGAGATCGGGGATGTCCGCGGCGATCGGGTGGGTGGAGGGCAACTGGTCCTGCCGGTAGGCCCAGGACTTCTCCACGTTGGCGAAGGTGGTCCAGGCGTTGGTGTACTCGGTGGCCTCGGACTGGCACAGCACCGACGCGAACGTGGCGAACGACTCGTTCAGCCACAGGTCGTCCCACCACTTCATGGTGACCAGGTCGCCGAACCACATGTGCGCCATTTCATGCAGGACGGTCTCGGCGCGGCGCTCGTAGGACGCCCGGGTGACCTTGGACCGGAAGACGTAGTCCTCCAGGAAGGTCACCGCGCCCGCGTTCTCCATCGCGCCCGCGTTGAACTCGGGGACGAACAGCTGGTCGTATTTGCCGAACGCGTACGGTACGCCGAAGTTCCGGTGGTAGAAGCCGAAACCCTGCTTGGTCTCGGTGAACAGCCGCTCGGCGTCCATGTACTCGGCCAGCGAGGCGCGGCAGTAGATGCCGAGGGGAACAGCGCCGTGGTCGTCGGTGTAGACGTCGGTCCACTGCGCGTACGGGCCCGCGATGAGCGCCACGAGGTAGGTGCTCATCTTGGGGGTGGTGCGGAAGACGTGTTTGCCCGGCTCCGCCACGAGCGTCTGCACGACGGCCGCGTTGGAGATGACCTGCCAGTCCTCCGGTGCGGTGACGGCGAGGTCGAAGGTGGCTTTGAGGTCCGGCTGATCGAAGCAGGCGAACATCCGCTTGGCATCGGCGGTTTCGAACTGCGAGTACAGGTACACGGCGTCGTCGGCGGGGTCGACGAACCGGTGCAGGCCCTCGCCGGTGTGGGAGTACTCGCAGTCGGCCTCGACCACCAGCTCGTTGTGCTCGGCCAGGTCGGTCAGCGTGATCCCGGTCGACTCGTCGTACCCGGAGACGTCCAGCGCGGTCCCGTTGAGCACCGCCGAGCGCACGCCGCGCGCCACGATGTCGATGAACGTGCTCGCGCCCGGTGTCGCGGTGAAGGTCACGGTGCTGCGGGAGAAGAAGGTCTGCTCGCCCGGCTTGCCCGCGCCGTCGGTGAGGTCCAGTTCGACGCGATAGTTCTCGACCGACACCGTCGCGGCGCGTTCGATCGCCTGGTCGCGAGTGAGGTTGGGTGCGGACATAGGGCTCCTTCGTAGTCGAAGAACTGGCACGGGCGACACCCACAATGCCACCCCGGCGTGGCGGGCTGCGCGGGACTTTCCCGATCAACCCTAATGTTCGTGGCGCTGACGCGCCGGTACGGCGGCGCGACGCGGACGGCGCGGCGGTCGCGCTCGGGGCGCCGGTATTGTGCCTGGTGCAGCACAGGTTCACCCCACGGATTCGGAGGCTCGACGTTGAAGCATGTGCACGCCGGAAAGGTGCGTGACCTGTACGAGGACGGCGACACGCTGCTGCTGGTCGCGTCCGACCGGGTGTCGGTGTACGACGTGGTGCTGCCGACGCCGATACCCGACAAGGGCGCTCTGCTCACGCAGCTGTCGAACTGGTGGTTCGAGTACTTCACCGACGTGCCCGACCACGTGGTCTCCGCCACCGACGTGCCCGCCGAGTTCGCCGGCCGCGGCATCCGGGTCAAGCCGCTGAAGATGATCCAGGTGGAATGCATCGCGCGCGGCTACCTGACCGGGTCGGGCCTGGTGGAATACCGCAGGACGGGCGCGGTGTGCGGGATCGCGCTGCCGCCCGGCCTGCGCGAGGGCGACAAGCTGCCGGAGCCGATCTTCACGCCGACCACCAAGGCGTCCGAAGGGCACGACGAGTCGATCACCTTCGCGGACGTGGTGAACCAGGAGGGACGCGAGGTCGCCGAGCGGCTGCGTGAGCTGACCTTGCACATCTACGCCCGAGGCGCCGCGCACGCGGCCGAACGCGGTGTCATCGTCGCCGACACCAAGGTCGAATTCGGCTGGGACGGTGAGGTACTCACCCTCGGTGACGAAGTACTCACGTCCGACTCGTCACGTTTCTGGCCCGCCGACGAGTGGGAGCCGGGTCGTACCCAGCGCTCGTTCGACAAGCAGTTCGTCCGTGACTGGGCCACCTCCACCGGCTGGAACAAGGAGGCGCCCGGACCGGAGATTCCGGCCGATGTCGTCGCGGCGACGCGCCAGAAGTACGTGGAGGCCTACGAACTCATCACTGGCCGGGCCTGGGCGGGCCTGTCGCGGTAACGCGGTCAGTCCGCGAGCAGTTCGGCCAGCCGGTCCAGACAGGGCCGCTGTCCCGCGACGAGCTTGTCTCGCGCGGTGGACACATCGAACCACTCCGCGCGGTCGACTTCGGGGAACTCCGCGAGGCGACCGGAACGCGGCGGCCATTCCAGCTGGAAGGTTCCCGGTACCACGGCGGCGGGATCGAGATCGCCTTCGACGGCCCAGACGGTGAGGATCTTCGTGCCGCCGCTGTAGCGCGTCTCACCCAACGGCAGCCACCTGCCCGCCGGGACCGGCAGCCCGAGTTCCTCGGCGAACTCCCGGCTCGCCGCGGCCTCGGCGTCCTCCGTCTCCGGCTCGTACTCGCCTTTCGGAATCGTCCACGCGCCCAGGTCTTTTCGCGCCCAGAACGGACCACCCATGTGTCCGAGCAACACCTCCACGGCGCCGCCGGAGTTCCGGCGGAAGACAAGGACTCCCGCACTGTGTTTGCCTGCCACACCGCGTAGTCTGCCCGGTCACGATCAGCCGAGCGTCCTCGCCCGCTGTCGTCCGGCGCGTCGCAGTAGCAGCCGCTTCCACGAATCCACCGTCGGCGTCCGGTCGCGCCCGAGCCGAGCCGTGCGAAGGTGTGCGCGCACGGACAGCCGGTCTCCGCTGCCACGCGGTGGCGCCCGAAGTCCCATACCGCAGATCTGGATCCGCGCCAACGGCCCGGGCGGGACGCCGCGCCGGGGTGGAACCACGATCACGCAGGCTCAGCAGAGTTCGCGCAGGCCCCGATGGCGAACCGAGGTCGCCGCAGCCGTTCGGGCAGCTGCTCAGCCGGTGCGATTCGCCCGTGCTCCGTGACGCAGCCGTGCCGCACGGATGGTCAGATAGTCGCGCTCCGGGACACTTGTCGTGCGGGCGGCTGCCTTGGTGTAGCAGCCGATGGCCGCGTCGACCGCACCGGCCATCTCGTGCAGATGGCCGCGCACGGCGTCGAGCCGGTGGGTACCCGACAGTTGGTCCTCGAGGGTCTCGGCCAGCGCGAGACCCGCTTCGGGCCCGGCCACCATCGCCGTCGCCACGGCCCGGTTCAGCGTCACCATCGGATTGTCCGAAAGCCGTTCGAGCCGGTCGTACAGCGCCAGGATCTTGGTCCACTCGGTATCTTCCGGGCGCGGAGCCTGCGCGTGCAGGACCGCGATGGCCGCCTGGATCTGATAGGGCCCGCGCAAGCCGCCCGCGAGCGTGCCGGTGACCAAGGCCGTCCCTTCGATGATCTGCGCCCGGTCCCACAACGCGCGATCCTGCTCGGCCAGTGGCACGAGTTCGCCGTGCGCGCCCGTGCGTGCCGTGCGGCGGGCGTCGGTGAGCAGCATCAACGCGAGCAGGCCGGTGACCTCCTGGTCGTCGGGCAGTAGCCGGTGCACCGCCCTGGTGAGCCGGATCGCCTCGTCGGACAGATCCGTCCGCTGCAACGTGTGCCCCGAGCTGCTGGTATGGCCTTCGCTGAAGATCAGGTACAACACGTGCAGCACCGCGCCGAGCCGCTCGCGCCACCCCTGGTCACCCGGCTGCGCGAAGGGCCGTTCGACCGTGGCCAGCTTCTTCTTCGCCCGGGTGATCCGTTGCGCCATTGTCGCTTCCGGCAGCAGGAAGGCGCGGGCGATCTGTTCGGTGCCCAGGCCGCCCACCGCGCGCAGCGTCAGCGCGATGGCGGCGGCGGGCGTCAGTGCCGGGTGGCAGCACAGGAACAGCATGGTCAGCGTGTCGTCGTGGTCCACCGGGACGGCGTCGCTCACCTCGCGGTCGAAAGCCGTGGTCTCCCTGCGCCGCCGAGCCACTTCCGCGCGCACGGCGTCGGCCATGCGGCGCTGCGCCACCTGGATCAGCCAGGCCCGGGGGTGGTCCGGCAGGCCCTCGCGCGGCCACTGGGTCGCGGCCGCGAGCAGCGCTTCTTGCAGTGCGTCCTCGGCGGTGTCGAAGTCACCGAACCGGCGGACGAGCGTTCCGAGGACCTGCGGCGCCAGTGCGCGCAGCAGGTCCTCGGTGCTCGCCGGGAGCGGTGTGTCGTCGGGCACCGCACTCCGGTCGCTCATTGCTCGGTGGCGGGGGCGCCCATCACCGCGCGAACTTCTATGTACTCGCCGATCGGTTTACCGCCGGGGCCGGGTGCGGCGGAGGCCTGCGCCGCGATCTCGTAGGCCCGCTCGGGGCTGTCCACGTCGACGATCCAGTACCCCGCCAAGAACTCTTTGGTCTCCGGGAATGGTCCGTCCGTGACCACCGGCGCCGACCGGCCGTCCGAACTGACGATCCGTGCCTCCTCCGGCCCGGCCAATCCCTGCGCGTCCACCAACTCGCCCGCCTCGGCCAGCTGCGCACCCAGCGCGCGCTGGAAGTCTATGTGCGCCTGGATCTCTTCCGGGGACCATTCGTTGATCGGTGTGTCGCAGTACGCGGTGGGTGCGTAGGTCTTCAGCAGCATGTACTTCATGGTCGTCTTCCTCTCCGGCGTTCGGTCGCATGGAGCGCTCCGGTGGCGCCCGCGAGGAGGTCGGAGCACGGCGCGCGCATTCGACCCAACTCTTCGGTGATCCACATCACAGTTCGGCCGAGGTGTCCGCCAGCCGATCCGGATCGACCGGTTCACCCGCCAGAATCAGTTCCTTGATCCGGTCGGTCACGTCCCAGACGTTCACGTTCATCCCGGCGAGCACGCGGTTGCCCGCGTCCAGCCAGAATGCCACGAACTCGCGTGCCGCCTGGTCGCCGCGCACGACGACCCTGGCGTGCTCGCCCGGCGCGGCGAACCCGGTGTACTCCATGCCCAGGTCGTACTGGTCGGTGAAGAAATAGGGCAGCCGGTCGTAGGACGCCTGCTTGCCGAGCATGGTCGCGGCGGCGACCGCGGGTTGGTTCAGTGCGTTCGCCCAGTGCTCCACCCGGACCCGCCTGCCGAGCACCGGATGCTGCTGAGCGGCGATGTCGCCGACCGCGACGATGTCCGGATCGCTGGTGGCCAGGCGTTCGTCGACGAGCACACCGTCGTCGACGGCGAGGCCGGCGTCGGCGGCCAGTTCCACGTTCGGGCGCGCACCGACGGCGACCAGCACCGCGTCCGCTTCGATCGTGCTGCCGTCGGCGAGCCGTACCCCGTTGGCGACCGCGGTCGCGATGGCGTCCTCGGTGGTGATCGCCTCGACCTGAGCGCCGAACCGGAACTCGACGCCGTTGGCCCGGTGCAGATCGGCGAACACCTCGCCCATCTCCGGCCCGAGCACCGCCAGTAGCGGCAGGTCAGCGCGTTCGACGATGGTCACCTCGACGCCCGCCGCGCGTGCCGCGGCGGCGACCTCCAGGCCGATCCAGCCCGCGCCGATGATGACGAGCCGCCGCGCGCTGCCGAACAGTTCGATCAATGTGTCGGAGTCCTCGATGGTGCGCAACGTGTACACGTTCGGCGCGTCGGCGCCGGGCACGGGCAGCGTCCGCGGCGTGGAGCCGGTGGCGAGCGCGAGCTTGTCGTAGGGCAGCGTGGAGCCGTCGGGCAGGGTGAGCGTCTTGGCCGCGGGGTCCAGCCCGGTGACCGTGGTGCCGAGCTGGATCTCGATGTGGTGATCGCGGTACCACTGGGCCGGATCGATCGTGAACTCCGGCAGCGACTTCTTTCCGGCGAGATGCTCCTTCGACAGCGGCGGCCGATCGTAGGGCAGGTGCTCCTCGGCGCCGATCAGCGTCACGCATCCGTCGAAGTCGTCGGCGCGTAACGCTTCCGCGACCTTGGCCGCGCCCAGTCCGCCTCCGACGATGACGAAACGCTGGTCAGAACTCATCGCGGACTCCTTCTCCGAAGGGAACCAAGCTCCTGGCGACCAACCCTACTTGCAGCCGTACGCCCAGCTCGGGAAAACGGGCGCCGCGGGTGGGAACGAATCGGGAGCCGCCGTGGTTGGTCGGTAGGGCGGCGACGTGTGCGCGTCGTCCTGCCGCATGCGATCGAGAGGAACTGCCCGTGACCGACAAAGCCACCAAGGACGTCGCCGATTTCTGGTTCGACCCGCTGTGCCCGTGGTGTTGGATCACGTCCCGCTGGATCCTCGAGGTCGAGCAGGTGCGCGACATCGAGGTCCGGTTCCACGTAATGAGCCTTTCGGTGCTGAACGAGGGCAAGGACGCGCCGCCGCAGTACCAGGAAATGCGGGCCGCGGGCTGGGGCCCGGTCCGCGTCGCGATCGCCGCGGCGCAGGAGCACGGCGACAAGGTGCTCTCGCCGCTGTACACCGCGATGGGCACGCGCATCCACGATCGGCGGGCCGAATACGAACGCGAGAGCCGCAAGGAGTCCCTCGCCGCGGTGATCGCCGACGCGCTGGCCGAGGTCGGCCTGCCCGCCGAGCTGGCCGCGGCCGCCGAGAGCATCGACTACGACGAGGCGCTGCGCAAAAGCCACCACGAGGGCATGGACAAGGTGGGGCCGGACGTCGGCACCCCGACCATCCACATCAACGGCACCGCGTTCTTCGGTCCGGTGCTGTCCCGGATTCCCCGGGGCGAGGAGGCGGGCAAGGTCTGGGACGGTGCGGTGGCACTGGCGTCCTATCCGCACTTCTTCGAGCTGAAGCGCACGCGGACCGAAGATCCGTCGTTCGACTGAGCGACGTGCCCGGGTGCCGACGCGCGGCACCCGGCTCCGGTCATGACGCGGACTTCGGCGGGCTCGCGGGCATCTGGCCGTAGGAGTTCGCGTAGCCGCCCGCGGGCACACCGGCGCCCGGGGGCGGCGCGGGGCGCAGGAACAGCTTCCCGTGCCTGCTGCGATCGCGCAGCGCCCACATCCGCCAGGTGAGCACCGGGTGGCTGGACAGAGCGTTCACCATCCAGACGAAGAATCCCTTCTCGACAGCCGCTCGATCGGCCATCTCGTCGAAGCCCACCAGCGTGTTCATGTACTTGCCCGCCGCCAGGGTGCCCATGGCGGCGGACGCACCGGTATGCCGATTGCAGAAGCCGTGGTTGTCCGCGGTGTATTCCTGCGCGCGGATCAGGCTGTTGCCGACGATCGGCAGGAACGGCACGAGGAACATGCCCAGCTGCCGCCAGTACGACGTGTGCCCCGCCGCGATATGGCCGACCTCGTGGCCGATGATGAACGCCAGGGCGTCGGGTTCGCGTGCGGCACCGCCGATTTCGAACAAATCGCTGTAGACGACCACGTAGCGCCGGAACCCGTGCCCGCTGGCGAACGCGTTGATCTGGCCGTTGCCGAGCACCACGTACGCGTCCGGCACCTTCGTCATGCCGAAGCGAGCGGCGGCGTCCACCACCATCTGATATCCCTCGGGGAACTGGGTCGGCGACATCTTGACGCCGTTCACCCGCTGGCTCGCGTAGTTGACGCCGCGACCGAACCACAGCAGCAGCGGCGCCGCCGCGAACGCGAGGACGTACTGGTCGAAGTTTCCGGTGGCGAGCAGCACGAGCGCGATCAGATACGCGAACACGGTGAGCACCACCACGACGACCAGCATCGGTATCTCCCAGCTGTGCCGGGCGGGCATGCCGAACGGCGACAGACCGCGTGGCTGCCGCTGCGGCGGTGCCGCGGGTGGCACCGGGACGCCGGGATAGGAACCGTAGGGCGCCGGGTACGCAGCCGGAGGCGCGGACGGATACGAGCCCGAGGTGTACTGCTGGCCGAAGGACGCGGCAGGTGTGTTATGGGTCGGGCCCCACCCGCTTTGCTGGGCGTACGGGTCGGCCTGGCGGCCCGCCTGGTCGGACGGCTGGGGTTGGAACGGCTGCATGGGATGAACTCTATTCAGTGGTCGGGAACGGCGTCGGGGCGTCGGCCGTGTCACCGGGCTCTGTGGCCGCGAACACAACTGGCACATCACTCGATTCGCGCGGTGCCGCCGCGGTGTCGATCGTGGGGCAAGCCCTCTCGCCACCGCGACGCGGCCACCTGACACAATGCCTGCCATGCGCGTTTACCTCGGTGCCGACCATGCCGGTTTCGAACTGAAGAATCACGTCAAGGCCCATCTGGAGCAGGCGGGCCACGAGGTCGTCGACTGTGGGGCGCTCGAGTACGACGCGCTGGACGATTACCCCGCCTTCTGCATCGAGGCGGCTCGCCGGACCGTCGCCGACCCGGGCAGCCTCGGGCTGGTGTTCGGCGGCAGTGGCAACGGCGAGCAGATCGCCGCGAACAAGGTGCCCGGCGCCCGCTGCGCGCTGGCCTGGAGTGTGGAGACCGCGAAGCTGGCCCGCGAGCACAACAACGCGCAGTTGATCGGCATCGGTGGCCGCATGCATTCGACCGAGGAAGCGCTGGCCATCGTGGACGCGTTCGTCTCCACCCCGTGGTCGGGCGAGGAGCGCCACCAGCGTCGCATCGACATCCTGGCCGAGTACGAGAAGACCGGCATCGCCCCGTCGGTTCCCGCGTACTGAGCGCACCGAGGTCGTAATAGGCTGTGCCGGAAGGACATACGCTACACCGCCTAGCGCGGCTGCATCAGCGTCGCCTCGCGGGCGGTGTGGTGCGCGTATCGAGCCCGCAGGGCAAGTTCGCCGCGGGCGCTGCCCGGGTGGACGGGCAGGTGCTGACGAAATCCGAGGCGTGGGGCAAACATCTGCTGCACTACTACGACTCGGGGTTGGTCGTGCACGTGCATCTCGGCCTCTACGGCGCCTTCACCGAATCCGCGCTGCCGATGGGGGAGCCGGTCGGGCAGGTCCGGATGCGCATGTTCGGGGGGCCGGACGGGCAGCCGGGCTTCGGCACCGACCTGCGCGGGCCCACCGCGTGCGAGATCCTGCTGCCGCCGGAGGTGACGGCGCTCACCGACCGGCTCGGTCCTGACCCGCTGCGGCGCGGCGCCGATCCGGATCGGGCGTGGCGGCGCGTCTGTCGTTCTCGCAGGCCGATCGGCGCGCTGCTGATGGACCAGCACGTGGTCGCCGGAGTCGGGAACGTCTATCGCGCGGAATTGTTGTTCCGCCATCGCATCTCGCCGCATCGTCCGGGCGTGGATCTGTCCGCGGGCGAGTGGGCGGACATGTGGTCCGATCTGGTCATGCTCATGCGGGTGGGGGTGCGCGTCGGGAAGATGGTCGTGGTGCGGCCCGAACACGATCACGGCGAGCCGTCCTACGCCCCGGATCGTCCGCGCACCTACGTCTACCGCCGCCAGGGCGCTGCGTGCCGTCTGTGCGCGACGCCGATCGCCCATCAGGTGATGCAGGCGCGCAATCTCTTCTGGTGCCCCACCTGCCAACCCGGCTGACCCGGACAGGTCCGGGTCAGCCGGCGACGGCGGTGTCGATGTCCGGCTCGTCCGCGAGGGCGAAGCGGCGGCCACCGGCCGTTTTCGCGGAGTACATCGCGCGATCGGCGCGGCGGAGCAGATCGGTGAAATCCAGTGGGCTGCCCGGCGGGTTGTAGGCGGTGCCGACGCTGGCCGACACCGGAACGGGCCCGGCCGATGACCAGACCGGGTCCCGCAGAGCGGCCACGATCCGATGCGCGAGGTCACCGAGGTTGTTGTGGTGCGGGTTTGTCGCGAGCACGAACTCGTCACCGCCGTACCGGCAGATCACCGTGTCCGGCGGACACGCTTCGCGCAGTCTGCCGGCCAGTTCGACCAGCACCTCGTCGCCGATCGCATGCCCGTACCCGTCGTTGATCTGCTTGAACCGGTCCAAATCGATCAACAGCAATCCGACACCGCGTGTCGGATCGGTGGCCATCAGGCGCACCTTGTCCTGCAACAGCGTCCGGTTGGCCAGATCGGTGAGCGCGTCGTGGGTGGCCTCATGGCGCAACCGGTGCTGTAGCGCGGCGATCTCCTGCACGCGCAACGACACCTTGGCCGACAGGTTCTGCTCCTGCTGCGCGAGAGCGCGCTCCTGCAGCGCCTGGGCGTAACTATCGATGGCCTGACTGGCGATGAGGGGCCAGCGTGTGGCCACCAGGGAGCCCGGCGCGCCGGACGGGAAACCGAGCAGCCAGCGCGTGGCGTGCGCCAGCATCCGAATCCGGTCGAACGGCGCCTCGGCGAGCCGCGCCCCGAGCATCCGTGCCTCCGGAACCGGGAACGGCTCGGATCTGGCCAGCGTGAGCAGGCGCTCGACGAGCTCGACCAGCACCGGTTCCAACTGGTGGGGCGCCGCGCCCGAACCGGGCTCGGCGCAGACCGCACGGGCCCACGCTCGGGCCATGGCGGCTACCGGGGGCTCGATGGTGGTCGCCATCGGAATCACCCGGTGTGGGCGACGTCGGTACCGAGATGCCCTGTAGTCACACAGGTGCCGGCGTCACCCTGATCGTTCCCACTGCTACGCGGTTGTGTCCACCTGGTTCGGCGCACGTTCACCGCCCCCTTTCCAGATACCCCCGTCCGGCACAAAGGATCCTAGCAAGCCACTCGGCATCGAAAAGCGACGATTTACAACGTGTGCTCGACGCGTGACGAATGGTGATCGGGTATGTGATCGTTCCCGTCGCTTTGGTGTTACACCGGATTCTCGTTCGCCGCAAAGACGCGCCGCGACGCGCTGGCGACACGCTGTATGTGGCGTACGGACAGTGGTGTGTCAGCCATGCGCACGGTCCGCACCGGTCCCGCGCCGCCCGCTTCACGAGAATCTGTTCTCGCCCGCGATGTCCTTGTCTGCCCTGTCGAGGTGCGAATCGCTGTTCCGCGCGTGCTCGAGGTGGTCGCCCGCTCGCGGTCGTCCGGCCGAACCGGCTCGGGTCGCGTCCGCCGCCCGGCGCCACGATGCCGGCGGCATCCAGGTGTGCGGTGTGAGCTGCTCGCCGCGCTCCCGGCAATCGGGTTGCCGGGCGACCGGCCGAGGGTGGCTCGCTGCCCGGACTTCTCGGCACGCACCGTCCAGATCCCGGCTCGGTGTCGCGGCCGTGGCCGTGCGACACGGCGAGTGCGTCGGCCTTGACGGCGAGTCGTGCGGTCCTCATCGGAATTCCCTCGGAGCGAAGTTCTGTTCCTGGCGTGACAGATGTGCCCTTTGAGTTTCGCCCACCCGAATCCGACACGCCAGAGTTTCACTGAAAAATCACCTTTTAAATGTTCCCGCGGGCGCGGCACCGCGTTCCGGCGGCCCGCCGTGCGACACTGGGCGCGGCAACCCCGGAGCGCTCCGGCAGGCAACCTGCGAGATCGCGCTGCGCGGGGGGCTGATTGGCGTTTTGGAAGTCGGGTTCGGTACAGTCGGATCGCACACGACATCGTGGCGATCCCATCGGTGTCGTATGCCTGCGGGTGTAGTTCAATGGTAGAACCTCAGCCTTCCAAGCTGATGGTGCGGGTTCGATTCCCGTCACCCGCTCCACGGAGCATTCATCCTCGTCGGCGACCGTCCCGTCGCCGCGAGCGCCACGGGGTGTAGCGCAGCTTGGTAGCGCATCCGCTTTGGGAGCGGAGGGTCGCAGGTTCAAATCCTGTCACCCCGACCATCGTTCGGTGGGGCAAGGTTCGCGCTCGGTCTTCGGTAGTGGCGCCCTCATCGATCATCGGATCGGTATACCTATGTATCCCACCGGCTTTCGCGCGTGCGATACGGCAGCCATAGGGGACGCGCGGAGCCATTCGGGCGGCCGGCACCGGTGCAGCACTCGGAAGGCTAGAGGGACTTGTCTACCTGAGTATTCGACAGTGCCGGATGGACACAGCGGAGCGGTCGGTTCCGGCTTGCGCCATCACTGGTCGGCAGGCGCCTGCCGGCTGGTAGGCACCGGCGGCAGTTCGGAGTGCCGGGCGAACGCTTGATCGATCAGTTCCGAAGTGGCGCGGGTGACGATCAACCGAGCGATCGCCAGGTCGGTCTCCAGCCTGGTGCGATCCCGGGGGGTTCGCGCCGATTCTTCGTAGGTCTGCCCGGCCAGACGGAAGAACAACTCGGTGGCGAAGCGGTCGGCGATGCGATCGCAGTCGGCGCGCAGACGCTCGACCAGCTGGAACGTGTCCCGCATCGGTAGCCCGGTGTCGTGCAGCCTGGTGGCCAGATCGCAGCACCGCGGATTCGTCACCCGGTACGCCTCGAGGGGATCCTCGCTGGAGGCCAGCGCCTGCTTCGCGTAGTCCGGCAACTCGGCGTAGCCGTCCTGTGGCTCGGTGGTGGCTTCTGGTTCCGGTTCGGCTGCGCTCTGATTCTTCACGCCGAGTACATCGGCGAGTCCGTCACCCCGGTCCCAGGCTTCGAGCAGTTCCCTGATCCCGTTCAGTTTCATGCCCCGCCCCAGCAAGCGGCTGATCGTTTGCAGCCGATCGAGGTGGTCCGACCCGTAATACCCGATCCGCCCGCGCACCTCCGGCGAGGGCAGGAGACCTCGCTCGTGGTATACGCGGACGCTGCGCACGGTGGTGTCGGCTGCCCGCGCCAGTTCGTCGATCGTGAATTCAGAGTCTGCAGCCATGTTTAAAAGGAAACCATAGTAGGGCCCCCGAGGAAAACGGTCCGTTTCCTAACGTACCGTTGAACACGGTAGCTGGGTGTTGCTTTGAGATCAACGAGCCGTTAAATAGCGGCACAAGATGTTGTGGTCTGGGCAACGGTGGGCTACCGTGCGTAGACCAGCTTATCGCGGCTGGGTTCCGGGGACTGTCGAGCAGCCCTGATGACGTCCGATCCATGGGCCACGCACCTGCCAGAGGTGTGTGCTCGGCATCCCCGGAGATGGCTATGAGCATTACGCGAACCCTTCCGATGGACACGAGATCCATTGCCACGGCAAAGATCTCGTCGATTCCGGCAAAGTCGAACCAGCGGCCCCCGTGCGCCGACGTCCCGGACAACTGGGACATGGACACCGGGAATCCGGATGCCTGGCGAACGGCGGTGCGCACCTGTCAGAGTTGCCCGCTGCTCGCGCAGTGCCGCCAATTGGCGCAGACGCTCACCACCCGCGGTGACGGTCCTCGCGCGATGATCTGGGCGGGCGTCGCCTATGACAACTCCGGCGGCGTCATCGAGAATCTGGACCGGCACCGTGCCGCGCCGATCGATCACAAGCGCCCGATGCGCATCATTCGCAACGGGCCGCGTCCGCTGCGCACCGTATCCACGCTTCCCGCGCCCCGGCGGCACATCGTGCTCGGGCAGCCCTTGAAGTCGACTGGGACAGAAGGTCTGTAGCTATGCTGCGTGCGGTCTTTCGCGTCGAGTCCTTCGGTGGTGCGTAACTCATGACAGTGCTGGCATTGGAGATCGGGTCTTCGGGGTTCGCGGCGACCCGGGTCGCCGACGATGTCGACACCGACGACATCCGGAGGAGCCCGATCCCAGCGACCGGCGCTTGGGGCCGATGCCAGGATCTGCTGCTCGAGGTCGCGGGCGGCGGGGAGGTCACCGCGCTCGGCATCGCTTCGGCCGGGCCGATCGACATGGCGGCCGGTGTGATCGCTCCCCCTGAGGTTCCGGAGTGGCGGGGAGGGTTCGGCATCGTCGAAGCGGCGCGAAAGTTGTTCCCGAAAGCGCAGGTTCCACTCGCGCTGGACGGTGTCTGCCTGGCGCTGGCGGAGCGAGGTTTCGGCGCGACGAGCGGAGTGATGGACAGTCTCGCGCTCAGTGTCGCCGATCGCATCACCGGCGGGGTCGTGGTGGGCGGCTTCGTCTTGGTGGGACGCACCGGCAACGCGGGGCACGTAGGTCATGTCCTGGTTCCCGGCTTCGACGATCGATGCTCCTGCGGTGGCCATGGGTGCCTGGAGGCGGTCGCGGGGGGCCGGGCCATGGTGCGCTGGGCGCGGGAGCAGGGCTGGGCGGGCGCGTCGGTGCCGGAACTGGTGGAAGCCGCCCGGGTGGGCGAGGACATTCCTGCCGCGGTGGTCGGCCGGGCCGGTACAGCGCTCGGCCGGGCAATCGCTTCGGTGGCGGCATTGCTCGATCTCGATCTCGTCGTGCTCGGCGGCTTGCTCGCCGGAGCGGGGCCCGTGCTGTGGAAACCGCTCGGCGAGGCGGTCGCAACGCATGCCAGGCTGAGCTTCCTGCCCGGATTGCGGGTCATCCCTTCGGAGCTGGGAGATGTCGCGACGATCATGGGCGCGGGTGTGCTGGCTCTGTCCGGAAGGAATGCCTGATCGATCGAGTGGTGGTGTAATGCGCTGCGCGCGATCGGGTTCGCGTGAGAATTGCCAAGGGGATGCCCTGGGCTTCGGGCGACGGCTTTCTTCGATCTTGCGCACCGATTTGCGGCGAATGCGCCGTTGCGTCATGCGCCGGTCGAAGCGCGGTTCGTCCTGAACTCAATGTGAACAAAATGAACTCGACTGCGTGTGTCTCATGAACATGGTGGAGACTTCGTGAGAACAGACGGCGATGTCACGGGTTGATCGAGCCGCTAAATAACGGTACATTGCCTGAGTCACAAAATGTCTCATCCGGGTAGGCGGACCCGGAGGAACGGCTGGTCGGGCGAGTGCGAAGCGAAGTGGCGCAGTGATTCCATGGGTGACGATCGAAACGTTGGCGCCGGACGGCATGTCCGTCGCGTCGGTAGGGGATGCACCGCGTGAGTTTGCGAACTGGCAGCGGGTACTACAGCGGACCCTGTCCAAGACGCCCGCGCTGTACGACAAACTGACAACCGCTGGACTGACGGAGGCAATCCAGACCGCGCACGATCAGGCGCACGATGTCGACCTGGCTGTGCAAACTCGCGCCGGACGGCACCAACTGCTCATTCGTCCGATCTTCGGCCCGGCCGGCGACGTACACGCGGTCCGGCTGTGGCTGGGCCCGGCGTCCGAGCGGGTGCCCGTACTACGCCCGGCTGTGGGCGCCATCTGGGACCTGAGCAGTCAGACCATCCAGCAGCCGAGCGGTATAACGCGGCTGTCCGGCAGCGCCGCTGAACAATACGTCCCACGGATGTCGATCGCGGAGCTGTTCCACCGGGTGTCGAGCTTCGATCGGCATGCCGAGGTTCTCGATCTGCTGTACGACCCCAAACCCGGTGAGCGGATGCAGTTCGACACCACGGTGCTGCACGGTTACGGGCGCCCGGCCCAGTGGCGGATCACCATTCGTGCGCGCGATGACGAGCGCACGCGCGGCGCGTGGTGGCTGATCGAGGATGTGACCTCGGAGAACGCGCCGGCGGCGTGGCCGACCCTGGAGCGAATCGGCTTGCGTGAGGCGCATCGGCGGGCGGGAACACATCTGGCCGTGGTGCAGCTCGAGCACACCAGCATCTCGCACTGGCTCACCGATCCCGCGCCGTGGGTGCGGTGGGACTATCTCTTCCGGCCCGTCGATGTCTTCCATCCCGAGGACCGTCCTCGGCTGGCGGAACTCGGCGATCGGCTCCGGTCGGGTGACAGCGCCGGTGTGACGTTGCGAGCGCTCAACTACGGCGGCGGTTACACGCCCACATCCTTACTTCTCTACCCCTATCCTGGGTACTCGAGCAGACAGCTGGCGATCGCCCAATTGGTCCGGGTCGCCGACGATGTCCCGCTGTTGGAAACCCATCGTCAGGTGCTGGAACCACGGCCGCGCAGCGCGCCGATCGGCTACGACGAACAATTGCGTCACTGGCTGGCGGGCAGGATGAAAAGCAGCCCGGCCTGCTGACAGTTCGATTCCCACGAGTGGGAACTATCGGACGGTTAACGACGCCCGTGCTCTCTACCATTTCGGGAGTGAGGACAGGCGTTCGTGTGTCGGCAGATTCGGGTGAGGCACTGCTTCGCCGGATGGCCGCCCGCCGCCGTCGCGACAATATCGTGGTCGCGGTGCTCGCTGTTCTCGCCGTACTCGGCGGTGGTCATGCGATTCTGAGTGTTTTCGACTCCGGGCCGCCCGCGCCGCCGGACGATTCGACGACGGCAATCGTCGGGCATGCGCAATTGGCCGGTTCTTTCGCCGAGCAATTCGTCGTCACCTATCTGACCGCTGTTGGGGGACAGCAGGATCGGCTCGGCGAATTCGTCGGGTCCAATCAGCAGATCACATTGCCGTCGTCCGCGCGCCAAGTCTCCGACCCGGCGGTCGTCTATGTCTCGCGCGCGTTGTCCTTGGGCGGCCTCGATGTCTGGTCGGTGACGGTGTCGGTCCGAGTCGGCAAATCCGGCGCCGCCGCCGCGCCAGAACAGCGGCAGTTCTACCGTGTCGCGGTGTCGCTGTCCGACGGGCGGCTGCGTGCGCTGTCGACGCCCGCGATGGTCCAGCCTCCGGCGAAGGGCGTCGATCTCAAACTGGCCTATGGCGCGCCCTGCGCGCCGGACACGCCGCTCGGGCAGGTCGCGGCGGGCTTCCTGAGCGCCATGCTGTCCGGAAACGGGGACGTGGCGCGCTACACCACACCGGATGCCGGGCTGGCCGCGCTGAAACCGCCCCCCTTCACCGCCGTCGAGCTGACCTCGCTCACCACAGACGATTCGAGTTGCGGTTCCGGCGGTGCGAAGGCCCGAGTGCTGGCCACCGTCAACCCCAAAGCCGATACGGGAGCGACCGCGACGCTGGCCTACCCGCTCACCATGATCCGCACTGCGGGCCAGTGGCAGGTGATGTCGATAGATCCGATTCCCGCCTTGTCGAGTCCGCCGGCGGTGGTCGTCGGTCAGGATTCCCGTGGCGGAGCGCCGCCCACCTCGTCCCCGTCCCCCTCGACGTCGGTGACGATTCCGCCGGCGACACAGAACTGATCCGAGAGGCAGCCCGATGGGTAATCTGAGCAACATCCTCTATGGCATCCTGATCTTTGTCCGATGGGGCGGAATGATCATCATCGCCATCGTCACGATCGGTGTGGTGATTTCCGAGGCGGCGAAATCCAGGCTGTCACCGGCGCGGATCATCGTCGTCTTCGGATCGGGGTTGATGGCCGGGGTGGTGATCTGGATTCTGCCTACGACCATCAATTACGCGCGCACCGACGCGAACCTCATCGTCCCCGATCACCCTATCGGTGGCTATCGATGACCCAAGTGATCAAGGTGTTCACGCCGATCAAGCGTGTTCCCACGATGATCGGCAAGGCGCAGAACGGGCAGAAGCTTCCGTTCGGCCCCTATACCCTGCCGCAGGTCGCCGCCGGTGTGGTGATGATGTCGGTGGCTTCGGTCGGCGCCATGACCCTCCCGGTCAATCCGGCGGTCACTTTCATCACGGGTCTGGCGCTGACCATCCTGGTGGTCTTCGTGCTGGGACTCGTGCCTTATACCGGTGTCCGGATGACCTCGCGTGCCCTGTGGGTGGGCAGGCTCATCGTCTACCGCAAGCCGGTGTCCGCCTCGGGCATGCCGATCGGCAGCGACTCGGTGCGCCACACCGTATTTGTCGACAAGAGCGTGGTCCTCTTGCTGCCCGACCACGCTGATGCGGCAGTGGCCACCGAGCCGAAGTCCGGCGTCCGGATGCTCGAGGTGATCAGTGGCGGCGGAAAAGTCACCGACCTGTGGCTGCGACTGAATGGCAACGACGAAGACGACGATAACGGCAGCGGCCCACCCTCCGGAGGACGCCCCTGATGGCACTCGGACGAGATCTACAGCCGACCGCGGCAATTCGCGGCAATCTCCAGTTCACCCATTCCGGTCTGGTCACCGCGACCTATTTCATCAATCCGCTGGGCTACGGCTTGCGCAAAGCCGGTGACAAGTACGACGTCAAGATGGCGCATCACGCGCTGGTCACCAACCTGCCGAGCGGATCGCTGCTGCTCGGGATCCAGGCGCGGTTGAACACGATCGACGTGCTCACCAAGATGGTGGAGGGCGTCGACCTGGACGAGTGTGAGGACTACGCCGACGAGGTGGTGGCCTCCTACGAGCGCGTGCACGCCATCATGCCGCAGACCCGCATCTTCCTACTGTCGATTCCGGTTGGGGCCGGCAACTCCAGTATTTCCGCGCTGTCGCGCCTGTGGCGCGGCAGCACCGCCACCACCGACGCGACCGCGATCTCTCGCGCCGATCTGGACCAATACGACGAGAAGGCGAACGAGATCCTGTCCAGGATCGGCGGCGACTTCGATCCGGTGCCGGTGCCCGCGGCGCTGTTCCAATGGCTGTGGGAGCACTATCTCTCCCGCGGTGCGGCGGGGGATCCGGTGGCACCGACGCGGGCCGGTGCGCTGGACGACGCGACGGCGGCGGTGTTCCGTTCCGCCGCGCTCGACGAGGGTGCCCAAACCGACAGCAACCGGCGTATCCGGCCATCGTTCGTCCCCGTGATCAAGGTGGTGCAGCCGGATTTCGATTACCGCCCGTCATACCAGGCGATGCTGACGCCGCACTCGTTCCCCTACGCGGGCATGACTTTTCCCGGCGGCAGCGAGTTCCTGAACGTGTTGGAGGGCCTCGGCGACGTCACCGTGGACTGGGGCATGCGGATCTCCACCAAGCCCGCCGAGGAGGTGCTCAAGAACAACGAGCTCAGCCTGCGCAGGCTCGGCGAGCAGATGGACCAACGGGACCAGGAGATTTCGTTCGCACAGAACACGCTGGCGTCGAAGGCGCACATGCTCGGCGAGTACAACCAGCACTTCGAGGTCAACGGTGGTGAATCGGAGGTCTCGTTCACCACCGTCATCGCTATCGGCGGACCGACGCGCGACGCCACAATGGATGCGGTCAACACGCTCAAACGGCGCTACAAGCGGTTCCAGGTCGACATGACGGCACCGGTCGGGGCGCAAGTCGAGCTGTGGTCGATGCTGGTTCCCGGCAGTCCGCCGCGCCGTGCCTTCGACGACTTCGCCCATATCGTCCCCTCGGACATGTGGGCAGGCTTCGTGCCGTTCACCACCAGCCAGATCGGCGACGACAGCGGGCCGGTGATCGGCGTCAACTTGCTGTCGGGCCATTTCGAGCCGATCCACTTCGGAATCATGGAGGCCGCGCTGCACGACCTGTCCGCCTCCTTCGCGGTGACCGGCGAACTCGGTTCGGGCAAGTCGTATTTCCTCAAGCTGATGGCCGTGCTGGTGCACGACATGGGCGGCCAGTTCCTCGCCATCGACCGCAGCCAGGTCGGCGAGTGGGAGCATTTCGCGCGGTCGATCGACGACGCGGTCGTCATCGACCTGGCCAATCCCACGGTGTCGCTGGATCCACTGCGGTTGTTCAGCCCGCGCGTCGCGGGTGAACGGGCGATGGACTCGATCCTTCCGCTGCTGGATCTGTCACCGACTTCTGGCGCGGGCGCGGCGGCGAGCAATCTTCTGTCCCCCAGGGGCATGGCCGAGCACAAGATCAAGAGCCTGCTCGATCTGTTCCACGTCGTCCGCCGGTTACGGGAGCACCCCGACCGAGGCGACGAGTACGCGGATCTCGCGGCGCGGCTGGGCACCGTGGTGGAGCGGGTTCCGGTGCTGTTCGACCCCAAGCTCCGACCGCTGCGTCTCGACGCCGCCGCGACCGTCGTCCGCAGTCACAACCTGCAACTGCCGAGTGCCGAGGAACTCACGACGCCACACTTGTACAATCGGTTGCCGCTGACGAAACGGCTCGGCACGGCGCTGTACGAACTGGTCGGCGTGGCCGCGCGGGAGGCATTCCTCTCCGACAACGGCAGGTTCGGCCTGCTGGTCGGCGACGAGGCACACCACTTCACGCAGACACAGGTCGGCTCGGCGGTCACCTCCGACTTCAGCCGTGACGGCCGCAAGCACCTGGCCGCGATCGGGCTCGCCTCGCACGACCCGGCCACCGACTTCCAGGGCGCGGCGCACAATCTCATCCCGAACCGGTTCGTCTTCCGGCAGCGCGATGAGACGCTGGCGCGCAACAGTTTGGAGTGGCTCGGCGTCGATCTGGAGGAAGCCCCGTTTCTCTTGCAGATTCTCCGTGAGGAGACCTCGCCCCCCGTTGGTCCCGGTCGTCAGATTCCAGAGGAGCGCCGTGGCGAGATGTTCATGCGGGACGCGCTGAACCGTATCGGTCGCGGTAAGGTGCTCGGTCCGGCGCGTCCGGACCGTGCTGCGGCGATCACGAGTACTCCGACCCCCGCCAATGCCATGCGTTCGGTGCTACCGGAGCGGTCGGTGCGCTGATGAGATCGCTGCTCGGGACCAGCATGCGCGCACATCAGTCGTCCTTCGGGATGCCCTGGGAACCGCAGTTCTGGGACGTGGAACGTTGGCGACCGCAAATGGTGTTCCGGCGCTTCCGGGCTTGGATCGCCGCGTCGCGCCGCCGCCGCCGCACCGCGTGGATCGGCCTCACCCTCTTCGGGCTGTTCGTCTTTCCTGGTCTCATACACGCGGTGTCCATTGCGCAGAGCGGCACGCTGGCCCAGGGGGCCACACCCAACAGTGCGACCAGCTGGATGAATGTCAAAGACTCGAACGGAGTCAACGTCTCGAGCTACATGCTGGTGATCGACCACGGCGGCGTGTGGAATCTGGGAAATTTCGCACTTTGGATCATCCTCATGCCGATGTTCGCGCTGTGGCTGGTCACGATGACGACTGGCGTCTGGTTTCCCGGCGAGGCAATGAGTTTCGGGTGGCTGAACCTGATCAGCGCGCCATTGCAAGCGATGGCCCGCAACCTGACGGTGCAGATCGCGACACCTTTGCTGGCGGCCACGGCGGTGACGATCGGCGCGTTCTTCGTGGGCTATTTCATCGTTCGCGCTCTGTACGCCAAGGCCGTAACGCAGGTCGTCACGATGATCGTAGTCGCGATCGCCGGCGTGTTCTTCCTGGCCAACCCCTTGGCCGAGGCACTGTCCGACCATGGCTTGCTTGTCCAGGGGCGCGACCTCGGACTCTCGGTCGCGGCGGGTTTGAACGGGAACAACAACCCGAATCCAGAACAGTTGGTCGCCACACTGCAAGCGACCATGGCCGACAATTTCATTCGACTGCCCTTGCAGGTTTGGAATTTCGGACATGTTGTGGACAGCAACCCGTCCTGCCGGGCGGCGTGGTCGTCCGGCATGGCGGCCGGTAGCGAAGACCGGGTGAAGAACGGGATGAAATCCTGCGGCGACAGTGCCGCGTATGCCGCAGTTGATAATCCCGGCGTCGGTCAGATCGGAGCCGGACTGCTGCTGCTGCTGTGCGCGGTCATTCTCTTGGCCTTCGCGGCGTACTTGTCCTTCAAGATCATGTGGGCAGTTCTCGACCTCATCTACTACGGATTCGCGTCGGTATTCGGTTTCGCCGCCGGTGGGTACATCTACGGTCCGACGCAGACGTTCACCGTCCGTTGCGTGGTCCACGGCTTCATCTCCGCTGGGAAAATGGCCTTCTTCGTCATCGCCCTCGGCATCTACGAGCTATTGCTGGGCAGCCTGTTCCGAGCGGCGAACGGCCAGATCATGGTGATATTCGTGATCGGGGCCGGCGTCGAGATCGTCGCCATCGTCCAGGTGCGGCGTCTGAGCGGAAATATCGACGAGGCCAACGACTGGGTGACCAACCGCATCGGAGCGGCGATCCAGAGCGGTGGATCGTCACAGGGTGCGGGTGGTGGTGGCTCCGCGCTGGGTATGGGCTTGGGCATGGGGAATTCGAATGCGGCCGGCTCGATGAGTCCGCTCGCGATGGTCGGCGCGATAAGCACCATCAACAGTTCGCCGCTCACCGCATGGCTTGCCGGTGGCCGCCTCAACCCGTTGAATCCGTTTTCCCGCGTGGACCAGGTCGACAAGAAGCTCAAGAAGAAGGGCCTGAAGACCAAGGACCTGCGCGAGGCCTCACACGCCAGCCTTTACGATCGAATTGCTGGGGCGAACGCGGCCCGGCGCGGTATCCAACGCTCCGGCAACAGGAGACGCAGTGAGCGAGCCGCCGCCTTCGCCATGGAGAATTACACGCACCTGTCGGGTAGTGGCGGCCCGCAGAACGGCGGGTATCACGCTCTCCTGATGGCAGGAGTTCCCGAGCGCATAGCGCAGCGGGCGCTCGAGGCTCGGACGGACATCATTCGGCATGCCGACGCGGAGCCGCTCGCCTCGAAGCACCTTGCGAACCTCGTTGCCGCACAGAAACATTTCGAGAATCACTTTCACACGAACGATCGGGAGATGTACATGGCCAGGTTCCACGCGTTGGAGGCCAGCGTCGATCGGTATCGAGGGGATTACCAGGGCGGTGTGCGGATTTCGGAAGATCTGGCCGAACTCGGCAGGCAATACATCAACAATCCAACCAAGGAATGGATCGATGCATTGCAGGCCCATGCGCAGGGGCCGATCCGGGACAGTTCCACCCCTCGGCTGCGGATCAATGGCCGGGACGTCACTCAGCTCGAGGCGGACAGGTTGAGGGAGTGGATCGCCAACGAGCATGCGTTGAACGTCCTGGCGGCCAGCAGGAATGTAGCCGAGAATCCTCGTGACTTCGATCGGCTCCGGGTACTGCGTTCCGAAATCGACAAAGCTGCCCAAACCGATCAATGGCAGGCAGGCCGGAGTATCACGGGTGCTGTCTCGCTCCCCCAGCCGGACTCCGACGCAAACCCGCTGCCTGCCATTCCGGACGCGATCCTGAATCCCCTCCGAAACCCGCGGGGCCGCTGATCAGTCCTCGATAAGGGTAAGACAGTGCGGCTGATATCACAGAAAGGTAGTCGATGATCGGTCGTCTCTTGACGTTCGTACTGATGCCGCTCTGGATATGGGTGGTGTTGGGGGGCGTGGGAGTCCTACTCGTGTTCATGATGGCCATGGTGCTGGTCATCGGAGGCGCGACGTCGGCGATCGCCTCCGACCTGAACTATCAGTGCGACAGTGCGGTGGGGCCCGATCCCTCGCAGACGGTGACCCCCAGTCGCGCGACGACGGCGGCACGGCCGACTGTGAGAAGCGGACCGGTGGGTGGGGTGAGCGCCACTCCGACCACGAATCCGTACGCGGACCTGACCATCGCGCCGGACGACACCAGCGCCTCCGACTGGCAGCGCGCCTGTGCCACAGCGATGAGAAACGCGCCGCGACAGGATCCTCCTTTGCTGACCGGCAATTCGGGCGTCGGCGCGGAGTGCGCCCGCGAGCTCGCGCTGGCACAGCTGACGGCGAGTGACGCCCGCAACGGTTCCGGTAGCCACGCAGACGCTGCGGAGTTCTCCAGATCGGTGATCTACCAGGCCTCGGTCGCGCAAAAGACCGGCAGATGCGCGACTACCGAGGGTACGGCGGCGCAGCCGGTGGACGCGAACGGTGCGGGGCAATCGAGCGGTTCGGCGCGGCGGGCATGTGGACAGCTCGACGGGGCGTCGGTAGTTGTCGTTCTGCCGAAAACACTCGCGGAACAGGGTGCTTGCGGTCAGCGGGTGGATCCCGCCGCGGTATCGTCCGGTGACCTGGTGTTCTGGAATTACCGGAGAAACGCGCCGACCCAGGTCGGCATCGCGGTCAGCGACACGCGGCTCGTCACCACCGATGCGTCGACCGGTGAACTGGTCGAACTGACCATCCCGAGCGCGTACGACGTGCGGGTGAAACGAGTACTCGGCAGCGGGATGTGATGAGTAAGCGATGCCGCCAACAGAGGTAGAGCCCCAGATAGAAGCCGGCGAGGATGCCGAGGCGCCGCCGGTGCCGATGACGCCGTGGTCCAACCGGCCGGATCAGCCGCGGCAGCGGCCGGGTGGGGCTCCGGGGTCGCCTGGCAGTCCTTCTCCCGGGCCGGGGCAGTCTCCCGGAGCGGGGCAGCCAGGGGCCGGACAGCCGAATGGTGGCGGTGATGCCGGGGTTCCGGGTTCGCCTGGGGCGCCTGGTA
>NZ_JBQWRI010000012.1:0-168088 GCF_052545135.1 Nocardia aegles | reverse complement strand
ATGCAGAGAATTGTTTTCCATGCCGACCGGTGGTGAGCGCGGTCGTCAATTCCGCTGCCGTGCTGCGCGTCGCATCGACGAATTCCTTTCGCTCCACGCGCGTCGTCGCAGTGCGCAGTGGTCCCAGCTGCACCTCGTAGGCCGCGGTGCCGCTCGCGTCGAAAACCGGTGCCCCGAGATAACTCAGCGGCAATATGTCGTCCGAATCGAGCTCCGCCCGGGTGAACGGCCGGGAGGTGAGCACGGCGAGCTGGCGAAGAGCGCGAGTGCGCAAGTGCGGTCGCGGCAATTCGGATTCGACCGCGCCGAGCAGATCGGCGAGGAGATCCACCATGCCGGCATCGTCGGCCCGCGGACGGAACACCGCGACTCCGCGTTCACGCACGAGCGCCAGCAGTGCACCGGCCATAGGTCGGTCCGCGTCGGTGGCGGTCGCCAGCCAGATGTTCTGCTCGTTCGCCGGACGCCACGGCATCACACTCGCTCCGGCCGGGAACTGCAGCGGAATGCGATGGCCCACCGGGATTCCCGGCACGACACGGTCGACGCCGTGCCGGACGTCGAGCACGGTGAGCCGATCCGGCTCGATGCGGCTGAACGTGGCACCGTAGCCGGTACGGGCGGCCAAGCCGGCGAGAAGTTCGCCCACACCCTGGGGCAGCGCGGCACCGTGCAGCGCCACCAGCGCCGGACCGATGCCGTAGCCCCGGGCCGGATCGCGCACGACCCAACCGGCGGTATGCAATTCGGTGAGAATCGCGGTCGCGGTCGCGCGGGCGATGCCCAGCCGTTCGGCGATACCCGCGACGCTGATCGGCTCGCCCGACGTCGCCAGCAGCGACACGATATCGACGACGCGACGCGTGGGCGGCGACGCGGATCGGTCCGGCATGGCGGCTACCCCTTGTCCCGGCTCGGGTGAGCCACTTACGATGACGAATATTAGATTACCTGCTGTCGAATATTCGTCAGTCGGCGCGTAGGAGCGCGAATGATTCTGGATCGGTTCCGGATCGACGATCAGGTCGCCATAGTCACGGGCGCGGGTCGTGGCCTCGGCGCGGCTATCGCAGTCGCATTCGCGGAGGCGGGCGCGGATGTCGTCATCGCCGCACGAACCAAGAGCCAGCTCGACGAGGTCGCCGAGCGGGTCGCCGCCACCGGACGGCAGGCCCACGTGGTGCCCGCGGATCTGAGCGACGTGGAGGCGGCGGCGGCACTCGCCGCCGCGGCGGTCGAACGCTTCGGGCGAGTGGACATTGTGGTCAACAACGTGGGCGGCGCGCTGCCGTGCCCGCTGTTGGACACGACGCCACAGGCGCTGCGGGACGCGTTCGACTTCAATGTCTCCAACGCGCACGCGCTGGTCCGCGCCGCAGTGCCGCGCATGCTCGAAACAGCGGGCGGCGGCTCGATTCTCAACATCACCTCCACGATGGGGCGGCTACCCGGACGCGCGTTCGCGGCATACGGAACCGCCAAGGCCGCTCTCGCCCACTACACCAAGCTCGCCGCCCTCGACCTGAATCCGCGGATCCGGGTCAACGCCATCGCGCCGGGCTCGATCTTGACCTCCGCGCTGGAGGTGGTCGCCGGCAACGACGCCATGCGCACCGAACTGGAGTCGAAGACACCGCTGCACCGCATCGGCGACCCCGAGGACATCGCCGCTGCCGCGCTCTACCTGGTCTCGCCGGCAGGGAAGTACCTCACCGGCAAGATTCTCGAGCCCGACGGCGGCTTGATCGGCCCCAACCTCGACCTCCCGATCCCGGACCTGTGACATGACATGTCGCGTAGTGCAATGGGGCACCGGCAATGTGGGCAGGCATGCCTTGGCCGGCGTCATCGCCCATCCCGAGCTGGAATTGACGGGCGTGTGGGTGTCCGGTCCCGCCAAGTGCGGTACGGACGCGGGGACGCTCGCGGGGCTCGATCATTCTGTCGGTGTCACCGCGACGACCGACGCGGAAGCATTGCTCGCGTCGCGCCCGGACTGCATCGTCTACTGCTGCATGACCGACAACCGGCTGTTCGAGGCGGTACAAGATCTGCAACGGATCCTGGCCGCTGGGATCAATGTCGTCGCGTGCGCACCTGTGTTCTTCCAGTACCCCTACGGCGTGCTGCCCGATGAGCTGCTGAGGCCGGTGCAGGAAGCAGCCGCGCAGGGCAACTCGTCGCTGTGGGTGAACGGCATCGATCCCGGTTTCGCCAACGATCTGCTGCCACTCGCGCTCGCGGGGACCTGCTTGCGCATCGACCAGGTGCGCTGTCTGGAAATCGTGGACTACGCCAGCTACGACAACCGCGCGGTCATGTTCGACATCATGGGCTTCGGCAGGCCCATGGACGAGATCCCCATGCTCCTGCAGCCCGGCGTGCTGTCGCTCGCCTGGGGTGGGACGGTTCGTCAGCTCGCGGCCGGGATCGGGGTCACGCTCGATGCCGTCACGCAGTCCTATGAGCGCGTCCCGGCACCGGAGTCGTTCGACATCGCGACCGGGCACATCGCCGAGGGAACCGCGGCGGCGCTGCGGTTCGAAGTCCAGGGCATGGTCGGGGACGTGCCCGTCACCGTGCTCGAGCACGTGACTCGGCTGCGCCCCGACCTCTGCCCGGACTGGCCGCAACCGGCGGATCCCGCAGGCTCCTACCGGGTCGAGATCACGGGCGAGCCCAGTTATGCACTGGACCTGGTGACTTCGAGCCGCAACGGGGATCACAACTACGCGACCGTCCTGGCTACCGGCCTGCGCATCGTCAACGCCGTTCCCGCGGTGGTCGCCGCCCCCGCCGGAATCCTCACCGCGCTGGATCTTCCGCTGATCACCGCTCCCGCGCACCGCCGTGGCCGGTGAGCCACCTCGCGGCGCACGCGGAAATAACCGGCGTGTCCTGGCCGCCTTCGATGGCCACAGCTGCGCGGACAGCGCCCGCTGCAGGCCCTCGGCGGCCTGCGAGCTCCGGCTGCGGTTCGCTGCCCGATTCGGGTCTCCGACCGGCTGTGCGGCGCGGCCGCCGCGACTAACCGGCTCGCAGCGCGGACAGCGCCCGTTCGACGTCGTCGGCGCTGTTGTAGAGGTGGAAGGCGAACCGCAGACCGCCGCCGCGAGCCGACGCGATCACGTCCGCCTGTTCGAGCCGAGCCGCCAAGTCGCCCGCGCCCGGGACGGCGACGATCGGCGAGCGCGCCGAGACGGGTTCGAAACCCAGCTCGCGCAGCCCGTCCCGGAAACGGTCGGCGAGTTCGAGGTCGTGCGCGCCGATCGTGTCCACAGTGAGTTCCTCGATCAGCGACAACCCCGCCAGCGCCGCCACGACGCCGAGCCAATCGGGCGTCGTGTCGAACCGTCGTGCCGTCGCGGGCAATGCGGTCGGGCGGTAGAGCTCTCCCCAGCGGTCCTCGGCGGCGTACCAACTGGACCCGATCGGACGCAGCTGCGCGACGAGTTCGGGCGGCGTGGCGAGGAACGCGACGCTGCGTGCACCGATCAGCCATTTGAAACTGGCGCAGACCCAGTAGTCGGCCTCGGCGAAGCGCAGTGGCAGCCAGCCCGCGGCCTGGGTGGCGTCCACGAGCAGGCGCGCGTCGTTGGCTCGGGTGACCGCGCGCAGTTCGGTGAGATCGGCGACGCGGCCGTCCGCGGATTGAACCACGCTCACCGCCACCAGTGCGGTCTCCGGACGTACCTGTGCGGCCAGCTCTGCCAAGGGCGCGAAGCGCACGACGAGGTCGTCCCGGTATACGAAAGGCATGGAGACCGAGGCGAATTCGCCTTCCGGCAGCAGGACTTCCGCGCCTGGCGGCAGTGCGGCGGCCACGGGTGCGATCAGGCCCGCGACACCACTGCCGAGCGCGACGTCGTCGGCGGTGGCGCCGTCGAGCAGCCGGGCGAACCCCGCGCGCAGGTCGGGTACCAGGAGGTCCACTTGTGATGTGGGCCCGTTGCGACCGGTCGCCCAGCTCGCGCTCGCATCGCGCACCGCGGCCAAGGCGCGAGCGGAGGGCAGACCGAACGAGGCGGTGTTCAGGTAGGTGATCTCGGGAGTGAACTCGTCAGGCGCTAGCGAGGGCATGTTCGCAGCATCCGCCGGGCGCCGCTGGACCGTCCAGCGCCAGCGGGCGGACAGTGGACCGATTTCGCACCTGTCACTTACCCGGCGCCCACATAGTGGACAGCAATTGGAAGCTGGGTGTGTCCGACAGCGACTGCGTGGATTCGTAGATGCGGCGTAGGGTGTCGAACCCGCTCGACCGGGTATCCGGAGTGTGGGGTATCAGAGCCCCCAGGTACCGATTTCTTCACGACCAGGGGAATCCGCGATGACCGACCGTCCCGCCACCCATGAGCCGAACCAGGAAACCGCCCTCGATCAGGACGTCGCGCTGAAAGCGGCCGCGCAGCGCTTGGAGAGAGAATTCGGCGGTGTCGTGAGTGAAGCCGCGATCGAGGACCATCTCCAGGCCTCCTACGAGCACGTCGCACACCACGCCACCATCGCCAATTTTCTGCCGTTGCTGGCCGAGCGGCACACCCGCGAATGGCTGTTCACCCTTGACGATTCCACGCACGGGTCCGCATAGCGGCCTCTAAGCTCTACGCGAGCACGCGTGGAGGTTGGCAATGACGGTCGAGGTGATGACCGATCCCGAGCCGGGAGAGTTATCGACCGGATCCGGACAGGCAGCACGACCGAGCCGCCCCCCGGCATCGATGATCGAGCGGATGACGCTGATATTGGAGGCGTTCGCCGGCGCGACGCCGACGCTCACCCTCGTCGAACTGGCCGAGCGCACCGGGCTGCCGCGATCCACCGTGCACCGCATTCTCGACCAGCTCGTCCGGCTGCGTTGGCTGGCGCACGCACCCGGCGGCTATCGGCTCGGCCTGCGCACCCTCGAAATGGGTGGCCTCGCCGCCGGCCACAACGAGATCCGCGATGCGGTGAGCCCGCTGCTGCACGACGTGTGCCGGCAGGCCGGGATGGTCGGCCACCTCGGTGTTCTGGACGGGCGCGATGTGCTGTATCTGGACAAGGTCGGTGGCCGGATTGCCGCGAGCGTGCCCACCCGGTTCGGCGGGCGGATGCCCGCGCACAGCACCGCGCTGGGCAAGGCACTGCTGGCGACGCTGGACCCGAGCATCGTGGATACGTTGTTCCGGGATCGCCTGCCCCAGCTGACCACTCGCACGCTCGCCGACCGCGCTGAACTGCATCGTGAGCTCGGCCGCATCCGGAACCGCCAAGGGGTCGCCGTCGACAACGAGGAAACCGTGCCCGGAATCATGTGCGTGGCGGTGCCGATCCGCGGTCGTGGCGCGGCGGTGGCCGCGGTGTCGCTGTCGGGCCGCACCGGCGCCGACGCAGCGGTGCCGGACACCGCGCGGCTGGCCCGGGCGCTGGCCGAGATCGCCCGTGAGGCGGGAAGAACCCTCTTCCCTCGGCACGCGCACAGGTGCTAGCCGTGTCGGTGTGCCCGGGGCCGGCCGAATCATTCTGCGCTCACAACGGCGGCGTCGACGAGATCATGGCGGACATCGTCGGCCGGAACCGGATCGAATCGAGACCATAGGACGGAGAATCAGTCGACCTCGCCGGTGTCACCGACGGCGATACCGGCCGTGAACAAGTCGACGAACTGCGCCGCCACCGCATCGATCGAGCCCTGGCCGGGCCGGTACCAGCGGTACACCCAGTTGACCGCGCCGAGAACGAACATCGACGCGAGCGGGGGATCGATCGAGGCGCGAATACTGCCGTCGGCCTGTCCGTCCTCGATCAAGCTCCGAATGAGTCCGGTGTAGTCGAGCATCGACAGTTCGTGCTGGCGTGCCTGCGACAGCTGATTGAACTCGTGCAGGAACACTGTGGTCGCGGTGAGATTATTGGCGAGGTGGCGGATATGGCCGTCGATGGCGGCGCGGAGCCGGTCCATCCCGGAACCGGGGCCCGCGCTGTGCTGGCGCAGGTCGGCCACACCCTGCCAGTACACGGTGCGGATCACCTCGTAGAGCAGATCGTCCTTGGTTTTGATGTAGTAGTAGAGGCTGCCCTTGAGTAGGTCGAGCTCATCGGCGATGTGCTGCAGCGAGGTCGCGGCGTATCCGCGTTCGGCGAACATCCGGGCCGAGACCTCCAAGATCTCCGCCCACCTCTCGTCGGAGGTCTTCCGCACCGCGGTGTCGGTCGCCGGGGTGGCCGTGGCAGCCGACCGGCCGCGGCGGGACCGCTCCCGGCGCTCGACGTGGCGCGCTCTGCTCGTGTCAGCCATTTCCGAAGTCTACCATTCGGTTGGCAGGCAAAATTGCGGGTGACAAGGGGTGTCACGGAGGCGATCGAGCCTGGCTCATCTTGTCTACCGTCCGTTTGTTATCTAGATGCGAGGTGTCCCGGCCGCGGACCAGGACATCGATGCCGCCGCGATGGTGGAGGAACTGCGGCGTGGCGGTGTTACTTCCCGGTGCCGGTGCCGGCGCCCGCGTGAGGGCGCCCGTCGGCCGGCCCGGACGTGCTCAGGCCGACGCCGGCCCTAGGGCCCCGAGGTGGCTCGCGAGCCCACTGCCGAGATTCCTGGCGTGACGATGTCCGCGAAGGCCGTACCGAGACCACCGCACCCGGCCCGGTTCCTGGCGGTGCGGGGCCGAGCGCCGGCTTCTGTTCGCGCCGGAAACCGTTGTAACGGTGAGGTTATGGCACCCGTGGGGCGCGGCTTCTGGGGTCCGACGTCCGCGGGCGCCTGTCCGTGTCGGCCTACTCCGTGGGCACATCGGCCACCGTGGCCGCGACGACACCGCCGTCGACGAGCAGATCGGTGCCGGAGATGAAGGAAGCTGCGGGACCGAGGAGGAAGTCGGCGGCGGCCGCGATGTCGGTGGGCGTTCCGATCCGTTTCGCGTTGGAGGTCGCGATCATCTGCTTCATCGTCCCGCCGTGCTCGCCCGCCAGCTCGGCGGCCGCCATCGGGGTGGCGATCACGCCCGGGCTGATGGAGTTGATCCGCGCGCCCCTGTGGCCCCACGTGACACTGCCCGCCTTGACCCGGATCAGGTTGGCGTACTTGGCGAACGAGTAGGCCGCGCCGGAGTCGGGGAAGGCCTCCGGGCGGGCGATCGGCAGCGCGAGCAGCTCCCGCGCCGGCGACGATGCCAAAAGCGCTTGCTCGTCCGGCCCGACTCCGGGGAAGAAGTGTCCCGCCATGCTCGCGATCACGACTCCGGCCCCGCCGGGTGCGATCACCTTGCCGAATTCCTCGATCACCAGCGCCACGCCGAGGAGATCAACGGCGAGGATCGTCGATACCGCCGAGGTCGCGCCGGACACGCCCGCGGTATGCGCGACGGCGCGGATGTCGCCCAGCGCCGACGCCTGCTCGGCGAGTGCCGCCACCGAGTCCGGTGCGCTCACATCGACGACGATCGGCGTCACCGAGTACCCCTCGTCGCGCAGTGTCGCGCCGGTCGTCTCGAGATTGCGGGCATTGACATCGGCGAGTACGAGATCAACGCCGGGCCCTTGACGCCGGGCGATCTCCAATCCCATTCCGCCGGTGCCGATGACGACGGCGACCGGTCGCCCGGATCGCTCGCTCACCATGCGTTCGTCGGCTCAACGCCGCCGTCCACGTCGACGATCGCGCAGTCGACGTAACCGGCCTGCGGGGACGCCAGGTAGGCGACCACATCGGCGACGTCTTCGGGCAGACACAGCCGCCCCATGCACGCGCCGTAGGCGGCTTTGGTCGCGGAGGGTGACTTCGAGGCGCCCGAGGACATGTTGACGATAGAACCTCTCTGGCCACTGTCGATCATGGCCGGCACGGCATGGCATGGCATGGCGCGCACCCCGCACCGCGGCCAGGACGACGATGTCGAAGGTGCGCCGGCGGTGGCCGCCTCGGTGTCCGCCTCGATGTGCGCTGCGGCGTTGTTGTGCGACCTCCTGCGGTCGACGAGACTGTACCTCGAGTTGAGACTGGGTATCGAATTTGGTCTAGTCTTGACGGCATGCGATCGACAGAAGCCGCCGGAGCGATTCCCCTCCGGGCTCGCACCCGGCGGATCGCGCGGTCCCGGGTCGCGCAGATCGGCCTCGACCTCATCCTGGAGAAGGGCTTCGATCGAACGACGATGGACGACATCGCGAAAGCGGCGGGCACGTCTCGCGCCACGGTCTTCCGGTACTTCGCCACCAAGGAGGACATCGTGCTCGACACGCTGCCCGACATCGCGCGGCAGAGTGTCGAGGCCCTGGTTGCGCGGCCCGCGGGCGAGCGTCCATGGGTGTCGCTGCGCCATGCCCTGCAGCCGGCGATCCGGAAACGGGGAAATGATCTGGCGATCGGACTCCGCACGACGCGGATGATCATCGGTTCCCCCTCGGTCCGCGCACGACTCGGCGAGAGGAACCGCGCGTGGCGTGATCTGCTCGTTCCGGAGGTCGCCCGACGGCTCGGTGCCGCCGGTGAGCGCGAGGCCGACCTCGCCGCCACCGCGCTCGCCGCGACCGCATTGGCGTGCCTGCAGGTCGCGCTCGAAACTTGGCTGCACGAGGAGGGAAAGCGGTCGCTGGCCGAGGTTTTGGACGACGCGATGGCGCTGGTCCAGGCGCTGGACCGTGATGCGCCCTGACTGTCGCGCCGGTTGCGTCGAGGCCGTGTCGTGAGGCTCGCTGCGCGGCCGGCGCTCGGAGAAACACGTGTGCATCGCCAGGGCGCGGTGCTATCGAATCTAACGAATGTCTGGTTGGTTATGGCGGGCTCGCCTGCACTCCGGGAGGCTTCGACCGAAGTATTTCGGCGAGTGGTTTCTTGGGGTTCGGCAAATTCAGTAGCGTGCGGCGCGTCGCGCCCGGTATTTCGCGCCCGAATTCCCGTGGCCCGTCGCGGCCGATGTGTGACTGCGCTTCGAATATATCGCACAGGAGGATCAAAGCCTGGACAGAAGCCGAAGGCGACAGATCGAGTCCAGGTTCTCTGTGTGATGAGCGAAATAGTCCGAACCAGTGTCCGCCGACTGCGTCGATAAATTCTCTGTAGGTTCCGTTCGTCATGTAGCGGGGCGGCCCGCGTGGGCGCAGGCGGATCTTTCGCAGCAAGGGCAAGGCAATCTGCACGCTTTTCGCTCGCGTCGGGATTTATCGTTGCCCATTTCCCCGGCCGGTCGAGGCAAATGGCGACAGGTCGATCCGGAGCCGAGTACGCACTCGGCCGATTCACCGAGGCGACCGCGGCCGGCATGGCAAGAAACGGCAGGTCCTGTTGTGACCATATCGGTCGGATTCGGCGTCCTCGTTCCGGGCGTCTGGATGATGGTGCGTCACATCAAGCGCAGGGCTCATAATTCGGACCGGGAACAGTGAGCTGGATGTGGGAATGACAGCTGTCGCGCCGTCCCGTATCCGGTTTGACACGCCTGTAACAGACCAAACGTTTGACAGTTGGTTGAGTGCGTTCTACGCTCGGTGGGCCGCAGGTGGCGACCCCCCGCGGGCGAAGACGCAGGTAGGCAGGCCGGAACCGGGCCGCCTGACGCCGATATGTCCGTTACTCGCAGTCGCGGCGTCCCCTCGCCGCCTCTCAAGCCTCTTTTCCCCCGAAGGAGAAATCCGATGACCGGCACTCGCGCACCCAGCGGCGACATTCGTATGCGGGGCCGCTTCAGCGGAGAATTGCTGTTCCGGGTGAGCAAGGTGATCGCGGGAGTGCTGGCTCCCGGCTTCGACACGATGGAGGGCCTGCAGAAGGCTATCCGGAAGAACCGCGCGCAAGGCCCTGCCCGACCGTCGAAAAGGCTTCTCCGGAAACTGGATTTCAGTGAAGAGCGGCGTGACGGCACGCTTATCTTCCACGCCGCCCGCCGCGACGGTGCGCCACAGAAGCCGGTGAAGCTACTGTATCTGCACGGCGGTGCCTTCGTGCTCGACTTGCAGAGCATTCAATGGAACCTGGTCGCCGGCTTGCTCGACCAGGTGGACGCCGACGTGATCATTCCGATCTACCCGCTCGGACCCGAGGCGCAGTGGCGCGAGACGACGGAGTTCATCAAGTCGCTGTATCTGGAGCTCGTGCGAGAGCACGGGGCCGAGAATATCGTCCTGACCGGCGATTCGGCGGGCGGCGGTCTGTCGATGCTGCTGGCGCTGGCCATGCGGGACGAAGGTGGCCCCGCCCCAGCCGCGCTCGTGCTCTTCTCGCCGATCTTCGACATGGGTGCCAGTGGTGCGGACCAGCCCGCGCTCGAACGGCGTGATCCTTCGCTGTCGATCAACCTGGTGCACAACGCACACACTCTGTGGGCTCCGGACGTCTCGCCCGAGGACCCCCGAATCAGCCCGCTCTACGCGGATCAACGGGATCTACCCCCCACCCTCGTCTTCTCCGGGGATCGCGAGATCCTGCATTCGGATGCCCTGCGTCTGAAGAAGATCAACCCGGACATCGATCACCGATCGTATGCGGAGATGGCGCATGTCTTCCCGGTCGGCGGAACTCGTGAGGGAGCGGACGCCTTCGCGGCGGCCGCCGACTTCATTTCCGCGCACGCGGCATCGGGCCGCTGACCGTCGAGTTCGATACGGAGAAACCGGTGACCTTCCTGTACGACCTGCGTCGAGTCGATGCTCACGCCCGAGACGAAGCCGGGATACGCCCGACGGTCGCAGACGGGACCTGCTGTGCGTGAGGCGATGAACCCGAGCGAGACCGCCGTGTCGAGGGTCGCTCGGCGCGGACTCCAGCACGGGCGGAGTATCCGGACCCGCTTGCTGGCCATCGTGCTGCTGCCATGTGTCGCTCTACTGGCGGTCGGTACCATCGCGGTCGGGTACCTGGCGAACGACGCCCGCTACGCCGACCGATGGTCGCGATACCTCAATGCCCAGCTCGACCCGCTGCTGGGGCTCGTGACGTCCGTGCAGGCAGAGCGGGCCCTCAGCCTCCTGACCCTCGCAGGAGATCCCACAGCCCGAGCCGGACTCCCGGCCGCGCGGGCCCAGACCGACCAGGCACTGGGCGGGCTCGGTGTGCTCGCGCCGCAGCTGGTGGAACTGAGCCCGAAGGCGATCGAGAGTTTCCAGGGCCCCTTCGAGTCCCTGGTAGCCCGCTCGCCCGATATCCGCAGTCGGGTAGATCAGGGCCGGGCCGACGTCGCCGCGGTCGACGACTACTACAAGCAGATGGCGACTCTCGTCGTCACCGGCTTCGAAGCCGGATCCCGATACAGCCCCGACCCCACCACCTCGGCCGAGGAGT
This sequence comes from Nocardia aegles, assembly GCF_052545135.1. Taxonomy (NCBI): domain Bacteria; kingdom Bacillati; phylum Actinomycetota; class Actinomycetes; order Mycobacteriales; family Nocardiaceae; genus Nocardia; species Nocardia aegles. The sequence goes on along the minus strand of NZ_JBQWRI010000012.1, from coordinate 156,834 downwards.
CGACCGCCGCGGATATGCTGCGGGTGGCCGAGCTGCACGCCCGCAGCGTGGCGCACGCCGCGGCGGCCGCGGCGTCCGGCGAACCTGTCCCAGCCGAAGAGCGACGGTTCATCGGACAACTCGTGGGCGGCTACCGCTATCAGCTCGAGGGGTTCGACGCGCGACTGACCGCCGAGGGGCGCCGGCAGCTGACCGAGCTGTTCGCAACCCCCGAATGGCGGACCGTGCTCGCAGCCGAGGACCAGCTCTCCGTAGCGGGTACCCTCCCGGTTCCCTACGAGCAGTGGCTTGCCGCCGAGCGAGTCGTCGGCGATCGGTTCGTCGCGCTGTTCAACACGCACATGCGCTATGCGAACGGGCTTGCCGTGGGGTCGGCGAACCAGGCTCTGGAGCGCTCGATCTGGGCCGGAATCGCGGTGGCCGTGATCGCGCTCTGCACATTCGCGCTGGCTGTCGTATCGGCTACCCAGCTGGTCCGGCGTCTCCGCTCGCTGCGGTCGCGAAGCCTGCAGCTGGCCACGGAGACGTTGCCGTCCATCATCGATCGTCTCCGCGACGGCCAGGAGGTCGACGTCGACAGCGAAACCACCCTGCTCGACCGCGGCGACGACGAAATCGGCGAGGTAGCAGCGGCATTCAGCGCCGCCCAGCGTGTGGCGATGGAGGCGGCCGCCGGCGAGGCACGGACCCGCGAGGGCTTCAACAAGGTATTCATGGATATCGCCCACCGCAGTCAGGTGGTTGTCCGCCGCCAGCTCGACGTTCTCGACCTGGCCGAGTCGAAGCAGCAGGAGTCAGAGCACCTCGAGTTGCTCTTCCAACTGGACCACCTGGCGACCCGGGCCCGGCGCAACGCCGAGAACCTGCTTATTCTCGGCGGCGGACACCCCGGTCGTCGTTGGCGGAACCCGGTGGCGCTCGAGCAGATCGTGCGTAGCGCTGTGTCGGAGACCCAGGATCTGAACCGGGTCAGCGCAGTTCGCCTGCCGCACACCTTCGTGATCGGTAACGCCGTCGCGGACCTTGTCCACCTGCTGGCCGAGCTGATCGACAATGCCACATTCTTCTCGCCGCCCCAGTCCCCGGTGTCGGTGCACGGCAACCTCGTCGGGCGCGGCGTGGTCGTTGAAATCGAGGACCAGGGGCTGGGTATTCGCGCCGAGGAACGGGAGCGACTCAACGCCTTGCTACGCGATGCCCCCGACTTCCAGGAGATGGCTCTGGCGGGTCAACGCCATCTGGGCCTGTTCGTCGTCGGTCGCCTGGCGAACAAGCACGGGATCTCCGTCACGCTGCAGGATTCGGCGTACGGCGGGGTGAAAGCAATCGTGTTGATTCCGGCCGCGCTGCTCGATGTCGAGCAGGCCGCCGACGCGGGTGCGGGTCCGGAGCCCCGGCGTCTCGCGCAGCCGGCGGCGCAGGCCCATCCCGCGCTGGAGGCGGTCGCGTGGCCTGCGGAGCCGGTGGTCCGATCGACCCATTTCAATGAATTCCAACTACCGCCGTGGCCCGGCTCGGACGGGACGAGCGGCGTTGATCCCGCAGTTCCGCCGGCGCCGATCACGAACCCGAGCCGGTCGCGCGCCGCCGCCGGATCCCACGAGCAGCGGCGTTCCCGGACACCGCTGCCGCGGCGGAGGAGGCAGACGCATCTGGCGCCAGAACTGCAGATCGAGCACGAACAGGTGGATCCGTACCAGCAGGTCCCCGACCACCGCTCGGCAGATCAGGTCCGCCGCTCCATGGAGGCACTGCAGCATGGCACTCGCCAGGCACGTGCGGACATCCCGAACTCCCACCACTAGCACGAACGGTGCCGAAAATGAACAACGAATCCACACTGCACGCCCCCAGCACGCTCGACTGGCTCCTCGGCAACCTGGTGAGCCGCGCGCCGGGATCCGAGCACGCCGTCGTCCTGTCCTCCGATGGCCTGCCACTCGCTCGATCACATGGGCTCGGCCGCGAGGACGCGGAACATCTGGCCGCCATGGCTTCGGCCCTGCACAGTCTGGCGCGCGGGGTGGGGACCCGGTTCGACAAGGGCGGGCTCCGGCAGACCGTCGTCGAGTTGGCCGGGGGCTATCTGATCGTCATCGAGGCGGGATTCGGTGCCTGCCTCGCTCTGCTGGCATCGATCGACGCGGATCTCGGACTGGTCGCCTACGAGATGAACGTCATCGTCGGGCAGGTTCGTGATCATCTGAGCGCCTCGCCTCGGATGGAGTCCGGTTCGCAGCACATGAATCCGAGACCGTGACTGCCTGGGACGATCAGGAATGGGCTTATGAGGACGATCCCGGCCCCTTGGTTCGGCCATTCGCCGTCACCCGTGGCCGGGCCGGACACGACCTGCACAACCTCGACTTGCTGACACTCGTGGTCGCGGTGCGCGCGGAGAGCGAAACCTCCGCACTCGATCGCGAGTACGCCGAGATCGTGCGGCTGTGTCAGGGTAGGCCGATCTCGATCGCCGAGCTCGCCGCGCACCTGAACCTCCTCCTCGCCGCGGTGAAGGTCCTCGTCAGCGACCTGATCCACTCCGGGCACGTCATCTACAGGTCCCCGTCGGCACCCACCGGTGGCGCCGATCCGACACTTCTGCAGGCGGTATTGGATGGCATACGCAGAATCTGACTTCGCCGGCGCTGCCGCGCTCGGTTCGGTCACCGCGGTCAAACTCTTGATCGCCGGTGGCTTCGGGGTCGGCAAGACCACGCTGGTCTCGACGGTCAGTGAGATCACCCCGCTGCGCACCGAGGAACGGCTCTCCGCGTTCGGTGCCGGCGTCGACGACCTGACCGGCGTGGAAGGTAAGACGACGACCACGGTCGCGCTCGATTTCGGCCGGATCACGCTGAATCCGCAGCTGGTGCTCTACCTGTTCGGCACGCCGGGACAGGATCGGTTCTGGTTCATGTGGAACGAACTGTCGGTCGGTGCGCTGGGCGCCATCATCGTCGCCGACACCCGGCGTCTGGAGGACTGCTTCGCCGCGGTCGATTACTTCGAGTCCCGGCGGATTCCGTTCATCATCGCGGTCAACTGCTTCGACGGAGCCGATGTCTACGACGAAGACGAGATCCGCATGGCGCTGGACATACCCGACGAGGTGCTGATCCGGCTCTGCGACGTCCGGGATCGGGAGTCGGCGAAACAGATCATCATCTATCTGGTCGAACATCTCATGAACATGTCGGTCCGGCACGGACTGGCCCGCTGATACTGCACTGCCGCGCGCGCTCGAACTCCCCGATTCGATAACGGAGGCGATCCGGCGGCTCTGCGGCCGCTGATCGTCGACTTCCACGGCCGTGGCCGGACACTCGGAACGCTGGATGGCAACGACTGGGTGTGCAGCCCGGTGGCTGCCGGAATCGGTGCCGTGCCCTGGTAGCCACGCCTGCGATCGCCACGGCAGTGGGCAGGCCTGGTGTCGAAATATGTCGAAGAATTTTCGTTCGCCGTGCGCGCGCGTGGCCGGGCTGCTTTCCTGGTGAAGTCAGGATGGACAGTCCGTGAGCAGCCGAGCCGGAGTCGGGGAAGCGATGCACCGGGTACCGATCCACGAGCGGCCATTCCGTTCCGAATGGCTATGGTTCGCCGCAGGCGCACTGGCCACCGTCGCGGTGGTCGTCTGGCTGGTGCGGCCGTCGGCGCCGACCTGCGCCGCGGCGCGTCCGCTCGACGAGGCTTCCTCGCCGTCCCGATTCCCGGTGTCCGCGGTGACTTTCGCGCCGATCGGGTCGGACATGTCCGCGGAGGCACGCTACTACGCATTCGGCAAACAGGTGTCGTGTTCGTTTCGCGAGCTGCCGTCGGACGGCTACTATGCCGGGCTGTCCACTCCCGACTACGGGCGCGCCGACCTTTGCGGAGCTTATCTGGACATCGCGGGGCCGCGCGGGTCGGTCCGGGCGCTGGTGGTCGACCACTGCGCGGCATGCGCGGTGGGACAACTGGATCTCAGCGCGGCGGCGTTCGAGCGGATCGCCGATCCGCGCGACGCAGTGGCGCCGGTCGGCTACCACCTGGTCCGTGACCCGCAACCGGCGCAGGAGTTGACCTACGAGGTGAAGGCGGATTCGTCCGCCTCCTGGTTCGGCCTCCTGTTCGGCGATACCGGAAACCCGTTGCGCGAGGCGGCTGTCCGCCCCGCCGAAGGCGGGCCGTGGCGACAGCTCACCCGCCGGGCGGACAACTACTGGATCCTGTCGGGTGCGGGGCCGGGCCCGTTCACCGCGCGGGTGACGGACGTCTTCGGCAACGAGGCCGAGATCACCGGCGTGCGGGTGGAGCCGGGACGGTACCCGACGGGTGCCCGGCTCTATTCCGGCGCGCCGTCGTTCATCTCGTCGCCGCCCGCGACGGGGCCGGTCACGGGCGCCTCCGGCTGCCGACAGTAGCGGTCAGGCGAGTTTCGCGGCCAGCGCACGCCCGGCGGCCCGGCCGGAGAAGATGCACCCACCGAGGAAGGTGCCTTCGAGCGCGTTGTACCCGTGCACCCCGCCGCCGCCGAATCCGGCGACCTCACCCGCGGCGTACAGACCCGGGAACGCCGTGCCGTCCGGCCTGATCACCTGAGAATTCAGGTCGGTCTGCACGCCGCCCAACGTTTTCCGGGTGAGGATGTTGAGCCGTACGGCGATCAGCGGACCCGCGGCGGGATCGAGGATCCGGTGGGGTTTGGCGACCCGGCCCGCCTTGTCGCCGAAGTACCGGCGCGCGTTGGCGATCGCCATCAGCTGGCTGTCCTTGCCGTATTTGTTCGCCAGTTCCCGGTCGCGTGCGACGATCTGGCGTTCCAGGTCGTCGTAGTCCAGCTGGGGGCCGCGCGCGATCTTGTTCATGCCCTCGACCAGTTCGCGCAGCGTGTTCGCGACGACGAAATCGACACCGTGCTGCTTGAACGCCTCGACCGGGCCAGGGGCGCCCTTGGCGACGCGGCTCTTCAGGGTGAGTGTGAGATCCTTGCCGGTGATGTCCGGGTTCTGCTCGGAGCCCGACAGCGCGAACTCCTTCTCGATGATCGACTGGGTGAGCACGAACCAGGAGTAGTCGTAGCCGGTCTTCAGGATCTCCTTCATCGTCGTGTTCGTATCGAATCCGGGAAAACACGGCGCGGGCAGCCGCTTGCCGTTGGCGTCGAACCACAGCGAGGACGGTCCCGGGATGATCCGGATCGCGTGGTCGGGCCAGATCGGATCCCAGTTGATGATGCCCTCGGTGTAGTGCCACATGCGGTCCCGGTTGACGATGGCGCCGCCGGCGGCCTCGGTGATGGCGAGCATCCGGCCGTCGACGTGCGCGGGCACGCCGGAGATCATGGTCTCCGGGCACGGGCCCAGCCGCTCGGTGGGCCAGTTGCGCCGGATCAGCTCGTGATTGTGGCCGATTCCGCCGGAAGCCACGATCACCGCTTCGGCGCGCAATTCGAACTCGCCGACTTCGGTCCGGGACGAGGCGCGACCGCGGTCCAGATCGGTGTCCTCGAGCACGGCGCCGCGTACGCCGACCACCGCGCCGTCCGCCACGATCAATTCGTCCACCCGGTGGCGGAAACCGAAACGAACCAGTCCGCGCCGCTCGCCCTCGAGCACGGGCTCGGTGAAGACCCGGACCACCTCGGGGCCGGTGCCCCAGGTGAGGTGGAAACGCGGCACCGAGTTGCCGTGTCCGTCGGCGCTGCCGCCGCCGCGTTCGGCCCAGCCGACCAGCGGCGTCACGCGCAGGCCGAGATCGCGCAGATAGTCCCGTTTCTCGGTGGCCGCGAACCGCACGTACGCCTGCGCCCACTGCCGGGCCCATTTGTCCTCGTCGTCGCGGTCGAATCCGGCCGAGCCGAGCCAGTCCTGCAGGGCGAGATCGTAGGAGTCCTCGATACCGAGCCGCCGCTGCTCCGGGCTGTCGACGAAGAAGAGCCCGCCCAGCGACCAGAACGCCTGGCCGCCGAGGTTGTTTCGGTTCTCCTGATCGAGCACGTGCACCGTGCGACCGGCCTTGACCAGTTCATGGGTGGCGACCAGGCCGGCCAGCCCGGCGCCGACAACGAGGACGTCCGCCTCGGGACTGCTGTGGGACATGTTCATCCTTCGGTTGCGGTGCTGTAGGCCAGCACGACGTGGCAGAAGAGTTCGGTGCGGCGCTCGCGGACGGCGTGGCTGTCCGGCTCCATCAGCACTTGGACGCTGGTGCCGTCGTGGACGGCGATGAGGGCTTGCCCGAACGCCTCCGGATCGGGCACGATGCGGCCGCCGCGGGCGAGCGCCGCGACGATCGTGGGCATGAGCGCCGCGACGATAGTCTCCTCGCGGGCGGCCATCACCCGGCGCAGCGCGGGGGTGCGCAGAGCGTGTGCGGTGAATTCGGCGGTGATCCGGTACCAGCCCTCGTCGACCGGGACCGCCTGTTCCAGTCGTTCGACCGCGGCGTGCACGTCATCGGTACCTTCTGCCGCGATCTCGTCCAGGATGGCGCTCGCCCGGGTGAGCATCGCCGTGGAGCGCTGCTCCCACATGGCCAGGAACAACTCGTCCAGCGAGCTGAAGTTCGAGTAGAACGCGCCGCGGGTGAACCCGGCACGCTCGCATACCCGCTCCACGGTGGCGCGGCCGAAGCCCTCCTCGGAAAACGCCTCGTACGCGGCGGTCAACAGCCGGTTCCTGGTTTCGGCGCGGCGGCGAGAGACCCGGACGGGCGCTACCTCGGACGTCATCGCGTACCTCCTCGGATCGGGTCGGTCCGGGCATTGGATACAGACATGTACTCGATACAGAAATGTATCAGACGTCGTCGGGCGGCGTGGCCGTACTGCCCGAGTAGGGTGATTTCGGCACAGCCGACGCGGTCGGGGTACGCCGTCGGTGTCGATCCGATCGGTGCGAGGTGATCCTTTGAGCGACGTCCACAGCGGTACCGCCGCGATGCGTTGCTGGCGGGTGCGCAGGCCGGCCCCGATCGAGAGCGGGCCGTTGGCCGCGGAGCGGACACCCGTTCCCGAACCAGGTCCCGGCGAGCTGCTGGTGCGTGTGCTCGCCTGCGGTGTGTGCCGGACCGACTTGCACGTGGCCGAAGGCGACCTTCCGGTGCACCGGCCCGGAGTGGTCCCGGGACACGAGGTCGTCGGCGAGGTGGTCGCGGTCGGGCCCGCCGCGGATGGGGAGGGTTTCGCGGTGGGACACCGGGTGGGCATCGCCTGGCTGCGGCACACGTGCGGCGAGTGCAAGTTCTGCCTACGCGGGGCGGAGAACCTCTGTCCGCAGTCGGCCTACACCGGCTGGGACGCCGATGGCGGCTACGCGGAATACGCCTGTGTACCAGCGGCGTACGCGCTGCACCTGCCCGCGGGTTACGCCGACGCCGACACCGCCCCGCTGCTGTGCGCGGGCATCATCGGGTACCGGGCGCTGCTGCGGTCCGCCGTACCGCCGGGCGGGCGGCTGGGCATCTACGGTTTCGGCGGCAGCGCCCACATCGCCGCTCAGGTAGCCGCCGCGCGCGGAGCGGAGGTGCACGTGATGACCCGGGATCCGGCGGCGCGGGAGCTCGCCGCCGCGCTCGGCGCCGCTTCCGTGCAGGGGGCGGCGGATCCACCTCCGGTGCCACTGGATTCGGCGATCCTGTTCGCACCCGTCGGTGAGCTGGTACCGCCTGCGCTGGCGGCGCTCGATCGGGGCGGGATCCTCGCCATCGCCGGTATCCATCTCAGCGACATTCCCTCGGTGAACTACCAGCGGCATCTGTTCCAAGAGCGAGAGATTCGCTCGGTAACGGCCAATACCCGCACGGATGCCCGCGAATTCCTGGCTTTCGCGGGCGAGCACCGGATACATCTGACCACGCACGGGTACTCCCTGGACATGGCCGATCGGGCGTTGGTCGATCTCGCGCACGGACGATTTGCCGGCGCGGCGGTTCTACTGCCGTAGAACACGATTCGGCGCTGACTGCGTATCGGTCGGATGGAGTTCCTTGACGGTCCGGCCGAGCCGTTCTTACCTTCGCGGATATAGCCGAGTAATTGTCACTGACAAGTGTCGCTCGGCTGTCTCACAACGGCGTGAGTAGGTGAGCGCGATGGCCAACCGGAAGGTGATCCAGTTCGAAAAGTGGCGTGTAGTAAGGGCGTTCGCTGTGCTACTGCTCGTCGCGGGTTTCGGGGCGGCGACGGGGATGCACGCATGGGCCGCGTCCTGTGCGGCGGTCGACGTCGTCGTCGCCAGAGGCACGCATGAACCCGGGTATCTGGGTTCGGTGGTGGGCGACCCGCTGTACGACGCGCTGTCGCGAGCGCTTCCGGTCGATTCGCAGGCCTACCGGGTGGACTATCCCGCCGACCTGCTCGACCCGTCCTCGATCAGCCGCGGCACTCAGGACATGACCGCCCATGTGATGGGGCAAGCGGCGAGGTGCCCGGACCAACGGTTCATCCTGGTCGGCTTCTCGCAAGGCGCGGTCGTCACCCACGGGGTGCTCGGCACCGGCATCGTGACCGTGCTCGGCGGCATGCACACGCTGCCTGCGGATCTGGAATCCCGGGTGGCCGCGGTGCTGTTGTTCGGCGATCCGATCCGGCTGATCGGCTGGAATGTGCCGGACCAATACGCCTGGCGAACCGGAAACTACTGCGCGAGTGGTGATCCGGTGTGCGAAGGCGGCATCCGCCCGGCCGCGCACACCGACTACCGATGGGCCATGAGGCCCGCGGTGGAGTTCGCGGTAGACCGGATGTGACATCCCGGGACGGGAAATTCGCGGGATGGGACCAGCCCCGAGGCCGGTCCCACCCCTAGCCGTGCACAGTTACCACTGCAAGCCCGGAACGACGCGTGCGACGCGTGCCGCGGGGCCGGGCAGCGCCATGAGCGGCATGATCACCGGAGCCAGCGCGGACAGCGCGCCGCCGGGCGCTTCGGAGGAGGCCGGCGATGGATCGGCCGAACGGCGGGACGAGTCGCCTCGCGCCGCCCGGGACTCTCCGAACAGTCGGAAACCCTGGTGCATGATCTGACGCTTCACCGATGGCATCAGCAGCTCGACCGCCTGAGCGAAGGTGCCGACCGGAGTGTCGATGCGATGCGGCCGGTCCTCGAGCGCACGCACCACGATCGCGGCGGCCTGATCGGGGTCCGGCACCGGAAGCGAGCGGTACAGGTCGGTCGGCGCGATCATCGGGGTCCGCACCAGCGGCATCCGCACCGAGGTGAACGTGATCCCGGCATCCCGGTTCTCCACCGCGGCGATGTCGCTGAAATTGTCCAGCGCCGACTTGCTCGCCACGTAGGCCGCGAACCGAGGCACCTTGGTCTGCACCGCGATCGAGGAGATGTTGACCACGTGCCCGAAGCGGCGCGCCCGCATCGACGGCAGCAGCCCGAGGATGAGTCGCACGGCGCCGAAGTAGTTCACCGCCATGGTTCGCTCGAAATCGTGCATCCGGTCGGTGGAGTTGAGCACGGAGCGGCGGATCGAGCGGCCCGCGTTGTTCACCAGGTAGTCGACGTGGCCGTGGTCGTCGAGGACGCACCGCACGAGCTTCTCGACCGCTTCGGACTCGGTGATATCGCACGGGTAGATATGCGCGACACCGCCTTCCGCGCGCACCGCCGCGGCGGCGGCAGCCAGGTCGTCGTGACCGCGAGCGACCATCAAGACCGTGGCGCCGCGCCGGGCGACGGCGTGCGCGGTGGCCAGCCCGATGCCGGAGGACGCTCCGGTGATGAGCACGATCCGTCCGGCGAGCGGATCGCCGGTGATCGATACGCGGCCGCGCTGCGGGTCGAGGTGGTCGCGCCAGTACTGCCACAACCGCTCGGCATAGCTGTCGAACGACGGCACGGTCAGACCGGAGCTGCGCAGCTGGGCTCGGGTGGAGTCACTGATGAACTCCGCGGAGAACGAGGTGTGCGGAGCCACCTCGGCGGGGATGTCCACCTGCTCGAGCAGGAAATCGCGCACGGCGGTGACACCGGGGATGTGCGCGAGGCCGCTTAGCGCCAAGCCGCTGCCCGGCACCGTGCCCACGCCGGTCGGGGCGCCCGCCGCGGCGGCGAGCGCGCGGTACACCTCGCCGAAGGGCTGTGGGGCGGGGTTGACCAGGTGGAAGGTCCGTCCGTCCAGGCCCGGGCGACGGATCAGTTCCCCCATCGCGGCCGAAACATAATCGACCGGAACGATATTCGTCGCGCCGAGATCGGGCAGCGGCAACGGCAGATCGGACGGCAGCGTGGCCAGCCGCGCGATCGCGCCGAAGAAGTAGTAGGGGCCGTCGATCTTGTCCATCTCGCCGGTGCGGGAATCGCCCACGATGATCGCGGGCCGATAGACCCGCCAGCGCACGCCGTGCGACTCGCGGACCAGCTTCTCGGCGGCGAACTTGGTGCGGTGATACGGCGAGGTCAGCCGCTGTCCGAGGTCGAAGTCCTCCTCGAAGAACTTGCCCTTGTGGTCGCCCGCCACCGCCACCGAGGACACGTGGTGCAGCACGGCGCCCAGTTCACGGGCCAGATCCAGCACCGAGCGCGTGCCGGTGACGTTGGCCGCGTGCGCGGTGTCCTCGTCTGCCGTCATGTCGTAGACGGCGCCCAGATGAACGATGTGGTCCACCCGCGGCGCCGCGCACGCCAAGCCGAGCCCTTCGGCGGTGAGATCGCCGATCAGCGCGTAGACCCGTTCGGCGCCGCGCCAGCCCGCCGCGATATCGGTGAATTTGCCGAGGGACGTCTCACGCACCAGCACATGGACGATCGCCGCGGCATCGTTGTCCAGCAGGTCTTGCACGACCCGCCTGCCCAGGAAACCGGTTCCGCCCGTCACGATGTAAGTGGCCATCGCACTCTCCTGCTGTTCAGTCGAACCTTGTTGTCGCACAAGTCATCCGGCATGCGGCAGTGGATGCGGACAGCGTCGATTCGGCCCCCGGCGACAGACGTCGGGCCGAAAGTGGGAACACCTTCATCCTGGCTTATTACCGAACAGTAATCGACCGCGTACGGTCCGGCAAGCTGTCGGGGGCCGTTCACCCTGTGTGGCTGGTCACCGTCTGCGCAGGTCAAACGGTATGTGTTACAAAGATTTTCAGTTACCGTGCTCTGGTCGGATGCCCAGCAACCGGACAGCGTCCGATTCGGCTACTTTTTTTCGACCCGGGCGGGCGGCGCTTGCAGTGGGGGTTTGTCGCGCAGGAAGGTCTCGAAGGCGTCCAAGTCGGTTGGGCCCACCGCGGTATCGGCACCCTCGGTGAAGACGGTGAATCCGTCGCCTCCCGAAGCGAGGAAATTATTGGTCGTGATGCGATACGTGGCGACCGGATCGAGTGGCCGACCTGCGATGCGGACGGTGTCCGCGATGACCTTCGCGCCCGGAGGAGCGGTATCGGAGTAGGTGTAGCCGATCCCTGCCGGGGACAGGATCGTCGACTTGCCGGAATTGTTCCACTGCTGCTCCAGCAGGCGCAGGATCTGGCTGCCGGTCAGCGTGAGTGTGACGACCTGGTTGCCGAACGGTTGGACGGTGAAGAGGTCGCCATAAGTGACCGGTCCCTGCTGCAGATCGGCGCGCACGCCACCGGGGTTCATGAAGGCGGCGACGGCGGCGGCCGGACCCGCCGTGACCGCCAACATGGAATCGGCGATCACATCGCCCAGTGGTGAGGTGCCCGCCGGGCGCGGGTCGTGCGGGAGGGCGCTCGCGGCCACGCCGACCACGCGGCCCGCGCGCGGCCGGGACTGCTCGGTGTAGAAATCGATCAGTGCGGTCGTCGGGGCGTCGGGTGTCACCTCGCGGGTCACCACGCGGTTGACCGCCGAGGCTTGCACACCGTCGCCGCCGAAACGCAGCGTGACGTCGGTGACCAGCCGCCCGTACGAGGCCGCCTGGGTGATCACCTTGCCGCCGACGGTGCACACATAGGGCTGGTGGCTGTGGGCGGTGAACACCGCCCGGACCGCGGGGTCGATCCGCTCGGCCAGTCCCGTCACGTTCGGGGTGATGTTCGCGCACCCGTTGTAGTCCAGCGCGGTGTTCGGCTCCGGCCGCTGAGAACCGCCGTCGTGCACCAGCGCAACGATCGCCTCGGCGCCCGCCGCCTTCAGTTCCGGCACGTAGCGGTTGATCGCGGCGGCCTCGTCGCCGAAGAGATAGCCCCGGATGCCCTCCGGCAGAACGATACTCGCGGTTTCAGGCGTGACCGTGCCGACGACGCCGATCCGATGGCCGCCCACCTCCAGCATCGTCCACGGGCGCAGGGCGGGGGGAAGGTTGCCGTGCGCGTCGGTGACGTTCGCCGCCAGATAGGGAAACTTCGCGCCGGTGAACGGGGCGCCGGGAGAACAGCCGTCGTAGGCACACCCGCCTTGTTGTAAGCGCGCCAATTCCAGCACGCCGTTGTCGAACTCGTGATTGCCGACCGCGGACGCCGCCACGCCCACATTGTTGAGGAAGTCGATCGTCGGCTCGTCGTGGAACAGGCTCGAGATCAGCGGGCTGGCCCCGATGTCGTCCCCCGCCGCCAGCACGGCGCTGGCCGGATAGGCGGCCTTCAACCGTGCGAGATGAGTGGCGAGATACGCGGCGCCACCCGCGTCGTAGTTCGCGATCTTGCCGTTGGATCCGCTCGGTGGCTGTAGATTCCCGTGCAGATCGTTGAAACCGAACAGGTGCACCTCGTCCGGTTGGGCCGCACGCAGGTCGTTCGTCGAGATCAAGGGCACGACGACCCGCGCCGCCGTGGACGGGCCGGGACCAGTGCCGGGATCGGACGTTGTGCCGCAACCCCCCACCAGACCGACACCGACAAGACCGACAAGAATCACGGCGATGCGGCGGCGCGCTCTCATACCATGACTGTCCCACGTCCGCGACGTTCGCGCACGGCGGCCGAAAAGCCTGCTGTGGCAGCGCACCGTGCCCGAGGCCGCTACTGCGCGGCCGGGAATTCCTCGGCGAGCTCCTCGAAGACCGCGGTGTTCATCGCGAAGGCGCGCCTGCCCTCGTCGAGCACGCGGCGGCGCTCCAGATCGTTCAGACGCAGCTGATCGAGCAGGCCACGGTATTCCCGTTTGAACGCCGCGGGATTGCCGACGCCATCGAACACGTAGAAGCGGACGCCGTCGCCGCGATGCGGCAGGTTCCACAGCTTCTCCGCGGTGCCGCGGATGACCTGCCCGCCCGACAGGTCGCCGAGGTAACGGGTGTAGTGATGAGCGATGTACCCGGCGGGCCAGTCGCGCGCGCACTCGTCGATGCGTTCGGCGTAGGCGGCGGTGGCCGGCAGCGGTTCCAGACCGGTTCGCCAGCCGGGACCGAGCAGATGCGTGAGGTCGCGCTCGAGTTCGGCGGTGCGGGCCAGCTCGGGCCGGATGAACGGCCCGGCCACCGGGTCGTCGGCCAGCGTCGCCCACCGCTGTTCGAGCGCGCGGTAGATGAACCAGAGCTGACCGGTGTAGCGGTGATACGAGTCGACGCCGAGCGCCCCGCCGAGCATGTCGCTCATGAAGCGGGAGTTCTCCGCCGCCGCATGCTGTTGCGCGGTGGCGGTGCGGATCTGCGCCGAGAACGGTACTGCCTCCGACATATCCGAACCACCTCACCTCACCCCGGGGCCGCCACCGAATCGTGTGCCCTGACCAGTTCGATAAGAGGGTACCGGGCCGAGGTTCGGCGCGCATGCGCCTCGCGGGTCAGTGCGCGGGTGACGATCGGCGGCGGCGCCGGACGATCGGGCGGCGCAGCGAGCCGAACCGGCGCAGTATCCGCGGCCTGCGCACGGTGCGGTCGCACCACTCGCCGAGGGTGACGCCCGCCGCCAGCGCGCAGCCGATACCGAAAGCCGACAGCAGCTGGTTGCCTCCGATCAGCAGTTCGTCGTTGAGCAGCGCATAGAGCCCGCGGTAGACCTTGAGGCCGGGAAGCAGTGGCGTGATGCCCGCTACGGCGACGACCAGCGGTGGTGTCAGCGCGCGGCGGGCCATCAGGCCACCGGCCAGGCCGACCAGTGTCGCGGCGACGCCGGAGGAGATCACCGGGCCGAAACCCGCCTCCTGGATGAGGAGGAAGCAGATGATGCCCGCGGCGCCGCTGCCCGCCGCCGCGGCCAGCGCCCGGCGTTCGGCGTAGCAGGCGAGCGCGAACGCCAGGGCCGCCACCGCACCGGCCAGGATCTTCACCGGCAGGTCGGTGATGTCGCGGGCGGAGGTCAGGTAGACCGGCGGCACGGTGGCGTCGACGAGATCGGCGATGCGCAGGGTGAGCGCGATACCCGCGATGATGCCGCCGGTCATCATCATCACCTCGAGCATGCGCGCCGTCGCGGTGATAGGTGCGCCGGTGATCGCGTCCTGCACCGAGCCGACCAGTTGCAACCCACTCAGCAACACGGTGATCCCGGCCGCGATGATCAGGGTCGGGTCGACATCGATCCGCAAACGCGCGGCCAGACTCGCCAGCACGATGGCCGGGATCGCCGCGATGGCGCCGCCGACCATGTGCTGGAAGAAGAACGGCAGCCCGTAGCGATTGAGAATGCGATTGGTGCGGTCGATCGCCGCGGTGGTCGCGAAACTGACCGCGGCTACAAGGGCGCCGCCGCCGAGCAGCGCGGCGATCGCCGCGGCCATCAGCGACCACGCCGCGGTGGCGGTCCAGCGGTGGTACGGGTGCGGCGCCGAGGTGATCGCGTCGAGTGCGGAGCGGGCCTGATCCGGGGGGACCACCTCGTTGCGGATTCGGCGGGTCAGCCGGTCGACGGCGGCGAGCCGGGTGAAGTCCAGGGCGCGGTAGTGCACGATCCGCATGGTGCTGGCCGGTGGCAGCGCGGGGCCGCGGTCGGCCCAGATACGGATGGCGTCGTAGGTGACGTCGATGCTGCAACGGGACAGCCCGTAGGTGGCGGCGATGAACCGCACCGTCGTGGTGGTGTCCACCACGCCGGTGCCGGAGGCGAGCACCACTTCGCCGACCCGGACCGCGAGGTCGAGGACCTCGGCGACCCTGGCGTCGTCGGTGAGGTCGATCGGCTGCAACGGCGTCGGCGCGGTGACGATGGTGTCCGCGGTCGCCTGCCGGTCCGCGACCAGCATGCCGACGGCCTGGGTGACGACCGGAATCGGCCGGGCGCGCCGCAGGCGAAGCCCGCGCCGCCAGCCGAGGTGATCCACCCGTCCGGTGCTGACATCTTCTACGGAAGTTGCCTCAGGACTCATGGACGCGAACCTAGTCATCCGATGACTTCTCGGCATCCGTGCGGGTAGCGGCGGGTGCGCCGCCCGCTACCCCCCTTGGTCGGACCGCTTCTTCCGTGGTAGAACTTGTTCTAATTCCGGCGATGGGAGCGCGTACGGTGCGGTACGGAATCGTGTTGTTCACCAGTGACCGGGGCATCACCCCCGCGGATGCGGCGGTGGCCGCCGAGTGCGCCGGATTCGACACGTTCTATGTACCCGAGCACACGCATATCCCGGTGGTCCGGGCGGCGGCGCATCCGCGCACCGGCGACGCGAGTCTGCCGGACGACCGTTACCTGAGGACCTTGGACCCGTGGGTGGCGCTGGGCACCGCCGCGTCCGTGACCGAGCGCATCGGGTTGTCCACCGCGGTGGCGCTGCCCGCCCAACACCATCCGATCACGCTGGCCAAGACCATCGCCTCGCTGGATCATCTGTCCGGTGGCCGGGTCCGCCTTGGTGTCGGATTCGGCTGGAACACCGACGAACTGGCCCACCACGGCGTACTCGCGGGCAAACGCAGGACGGTGCTGCGGGAGCATCTGGAAGCCATGCGCGTGCTCTGGACCGAGGAGGAAGCGGGCTTCGCCGGCGAGTTCGTCACCTTCGGCGCCAGCTGGTCCTGGCCGAAGCCGGTGCAGAAGCGCATTCCGGTACTGCTCGGCGCGGCGGGTACCGAGAAGAACTTCACCTGGCTGGCGAAGCACGCCGACGGATGGATCACCACGCCCACCGAGGACGACCTGGACCAGAAGATCGCTCTGCTGCACCGGATCTGGTGCGACCAAGGGCGCCCGGACAGTCCCGAGGTGGTCGCGCTCGCCGGGCGGTACGAGGCGGCGCGTCCGGCACGCTGGGCCGAATCCGGTGTCACGGAAACGGTTTTCGGACTGCCCGACCGTCCCGCGGACGACGTGCGGGCCTACCTCACGCGCCTGGCCGGGAAGCTGGGGATCGAGCACGCCGGGTGACACGCTTCGGTGCGGCGGCGCCACCGGCCGCGTCTGCGGAAACGGTCGGCGCGTACCGTGGCGGCCGGAAGTGGCCCGCGCGACGCGAGTTCGCGCGGGCCGCGGAGGAGGCCGTCAGCGCAGGTCACGCCGACGGAAGGCGGTGATGCCGATGGTGAGCAGAACGGCGGCGGTCGCGAGCAGCCACAGCAGTGGCCGGGCCTGGAATTCGGCGCCGGGCACCTTCGGTGGGTGGACGAACGGCACGAGGTCGAGCATCCAGTGCGGCAGGCCGTCGAGCGAGCCGACGAAGAAGATCACCACCATGGCGCTGAGCACACCCCACGCGACCGGGGCGAACCGTGGTGCGATGCCGTAGAGCGCGACCGCGATGCCGGTGACCACCCAGACGGCGGGCACCTGCACGGCGGCTGCGCCGAGCGACTGGCCGAGCTTGGTACCGAGATCGCCGTCGCTGATGCCGTACACTATGCCGATCGCCGTGCCGGAGACCAGCAGTGCCGCCGCGGGACCGAGCAGCGCGAAGCCGATGTGGCTCAACGCGTAGCGGACCCGGCCGACAGCGCCGGACAGGGTGGCCTCGACTCTGGCGCTGGTTTCCTCGTCGTGCAACCGCAGGGCGGCGGAGATCGAGTAGGCGGCCGCGGCCGCGGCGAGCATCGTGATCGCGTAGGTGATGAAGGACTGCTGCAGCTGCTGGG
This sequence comes from Nocardia aegles, assembly GCF_052545135.1. Taxonomy (NCBI): domain Bacteria; kingdom Bacillati; phylum Actinomycetota; class Actinomycetes; order Mycobacteriales; family Nocardiaceae; genus Nocardia; species Nocardia aegles. Next base: position 139,941 of record NZ_JBQWRI010000012.1, on the reverse strand, counting down.
AGCCGCCCATCTTGGTGACCATGTCGCGGATGGACGCGCTGCCGTCGAGCATGTCGCCGACGCTGTTGACCGCGCCGCCGATCAGCAGGCCGTACAGCGCGAAGCCCACCGTCCACGCCAGCAAGGTGCCGCGCTGCAACCGCCAGGCCAGTCCGACCGGGCCGGCCAGCATCGCCGCCGCCGCGGACGGCCCGGGACGCTCGGCGATGAGCCCGGAACCGACGTCGCGATGGCCGAGCAACGCGTAAGAGGCAGCGGTGCCGAGCACCGCGAGGGCGGCGAAGAGCAGCAGCACCCACCAGCGTTCCTCGGCGTACGGGCGGATCTGCAGCGACCAGCCGATCGGCGAGAACCAGGACAGCACACCGTTTCCGGCATCGCCGACGGCCCGCAGGGCGAAGGCCGCGCCGAGGGCGCCGAACGCCACCCCGCGCGCCACCCTGGCGCCGGCGCTGACCTGGGCGGCGACCGCCGCGACGGCCGCCCAGACGATGCCGGACGCCGCCAAGGCCGAGCCGAAGGCCACCGATCCCGCGCCGGGCAGACCGGTGCTGTAGAGCGACACGGCGCACACGACGCCGGCGAGCAGCGCCCCCGAGTAGGTCATGAGCAGGGTGGCGGTGAGACCGGCGTAGCGTCCGATGCTGGTGGCGCCCACCAGTTCCGCGCGGCCGGTCTCCTCCTCGACCCGGGTGTGCCGGATCACCGTGAGCACCGTGGCGATGGCGATCATGGTGTACATGGCGCCGGCCTTCCAGGTGCCGATCGACCCGAGCGCCGAGCTGAATACCGGGCCGTACATGGCGATCAGCGCGGGACTGTCGGCCGTGGTCCGCGCGAAGCTGTCCAGCGACGCTTGGTTGTCGTAGAGACCCTTGATACTGACGATCTGGAACGCGGGCATCAGGCCGATGAGCAGCGTCCACAACGGCAGCACGATCCGGTCGCGCCGCAGGTACAGCCGCAGCAGTTGCCCGGTGCCGGCGAAGTCGCCGGATACGCCGAATGCCGGCGCCGCGGCACGGCCGGCGGTGGCGGTGGTCATGCTCGCACCTTCTCCCCGGTGGCCGCGCCGGATTCGGCGCCGTGGCCGTCGACGTGGTAGTGCCGCAGGAACAGCTCCTCGAGCGTCGGCGGCGTGCTGGTCAGGCTGCGCACTCCCGCGTCGCCGAGCACCCGGATCAGCTCGCCGAGGTGCTCGTTGTCGACCTGGCAGCGCAGCGTGTGATCGTCGAGTTCGATGTCCTCGACACCTGGAATCCGGCTCAGATCGCCCGCGTCCCCGACCAATTCGGCGGTGATCGACGTGCGCGACAGGTGGCGCATATCCGACAGCGACCCGCTCTCCACCGTGCGCCCGGCCCGGATGATGGTGACCCGGTCGCACAGCGCTTCGACCTCGGACAGGATGTGGCTGGACAACAGGACGGTCGCGCCGCGCTCCCGCGCCTCCCGCACGCACTCCCGGAAGACCTGCTCCATCAGCGGGTCCAGCCCCGAGGTCGGCTCGTCGAGCAGCAGCAGCGGCGCGTCGGAGGCCAGCGCCGCGACGAGCGCGACCTTCTGACGGTTGCCCTTGGAATAGGTGCGCGCCTTCTTCCGGGGATCGAGATCGAAGCGATCGATCAGCTCGTCGCGCCGTTTCTCGTCGAGGCCGCCCCGCATCCGGGAGAGCAGATCGATGGTCTCCCCGCCCGAAAGCGACGGCCACAGCGTGACATCGCCCGGCACATACGCCAATTCACGGTGCAGCGCGACCGCGTCGGCCCACGGGTCGCGGCCGAACAGCCGAGCCTGCCCGCCGCTGGCGCGCAGAATGCCGAGCAGAACCCGGATGGTGGTGGACTTGCCCGCCCCGTTGGGGCCGAGGAAGCCGTGGATCTCGCCTTCGGCGACCCTGAGATCGAGGCCGTCCAGGGCGGTGACGTGACCGAAAGTCTTACGCAGATCGCGGACTTCGATGATGTCGGACATCACTTCTCCTTGGTGAATGTGTCCAAGATTGTGGGATCGGTGAGCAGTCCCTGGGTGTAGAACTCCAGGGCCGGTGGGGTGAGTTCTTCGGTGAGCTCGCGAATCGCCTTGCGATAGTCGATCGTCTCGTCGCGGTTCTGGCGCATCTGCATGTACAGCATGGTCGCGCCGACGTTCAGCATCGTCAGGTATCGGGCGCGCGCCGCCGGGTCCCGGCTCGGCTTGATCCTGCCCGCCGCGACCGCCTTCTCCAGGTAGCCCTCGGCATCGGCGGCCATGTGCTCGAACAGCGATTCCGCCATCGGTCCGCCCGCCTGCAGGCTGCGCACCATGTAGGCGACCAGCGGCGCGTACGACTCGATCTCGGCCAGCGCGTCGAGCATGCCCGCTTTCACGGACGACGCGGTGATCGCCTTGACCTTCTCATCGCGGATCAACTGCAGAACCCGGTCGTCGCAGGCGGCGCGCAGGCCGTCCTTGGAACCGAAGTGATGGTTGACCAAACCCGGGGAGACGCCGGCGGCGGCGGCGATCTTGCGGACTCCGACCTGGAATCCGTGTTCGCCGAACACCTCGATCGCGGTATCGCGAATGCGGGCCGCGGTGGTCAGATCCTCGGCGGATCCTTGCGGAACGGGCTGTTTGCTAAACACATGTTCAGTATATTAAACAGTCGTTCAACCGGCTGGCAAGGGGTGCCGCCGACTTGTCGTGCGTCACGGTGTGCCGCCCGTGTACGCGGCTATCGTCGAGACATGACTCGTGGCACGGCAACGACAGCGGACCACCTGCGCACGGCACTCGACGGCCCCTGGGCGGCCGTCCGGGAGGAAGCCCGGACGCTGCTGGCGGGGGAGGAGTTCATCGCCGATCCGTATCTGGACTACAAGGCCGCTCGAGCGCGGGTGCTCGAACAGATGAAGGCGATCGCCACGATGGGCTTCGCCGAGCGCGGCTTCCGCCGGGAGAACGGCGGTACCGGTGAGCCGGGCGCCGCCGTGGTCGGTCTGGAGATGCTGGCGTACGCGGACCTGTCGCTATGGGTGAAATCGGGCGTCCAGTGGGGTCTTTTCGGCGGCGCCGTGGAGAATCTCGGCACCGAACGGCACCGGGAGTACATCGAGCGATTGATCTCGCTGGATCTGCTCGGCTGCTTCGCCATGACCGAGTCCGGGCACGGCAGCGACGTCGCGAATCTGGAGACCACCGCGACCTACGACCCACAGGCGCAGGAGTTCGTGGTGCACTCGCCGACGCCGTCGGCGCGCAAGGACTACATCGGGGGCGCGGCCGAACACGCCAGGATGGCCGCGGTGTTCGCGCAGCTGATCACCCAGGGCGAGAACCAGGGGGTACATTGCCTGCTGGTTCCGATCCGGGACGAGAACGGCGCCGACCTGCCGGGCGTGACCACCTCTGACGACGGACTCAAAGGCGGCTTACCGGGCGTCGACAATGGGCGCATCGTCTTCGACCACGTGCGCGTGCCCCGGGAGAACCTGCTCAACCGCTATGCCGACGTCGCCCCGGACGGCACCTACAGCTCCGAGATCGAGAACCCGAGCCGCCGGTTCTTCACCACGCTCGGCACCCTGGTCCGCGGCCGGGTGAGCGTGGGGGGCGCCGCCGCGGCCGGCGCGCGCGTCGCCTCGAGCATCGCGGTGCGCTACGCGCTGCGGCGCCGTCAGTTCTCCGACCCGGACACCGGGGTGGAGACCGTGCTGCTGGACTACCGCAGCCATCAACGCCGCCTGCTGCCGCTGGTCGCGAAGTCCTACGCGCTCGCGTTCGCGCAGAACGACCTGGTGCGCCGGATGCACGCGGTGCAGACCGGCCAGAACCGCGACGCGGGGGCGCAGCGCGCGCTGGAGAAGCGCGCCGCGGGTCTGAAGGTCGCGCAGACGAAACACGCCACCCGTGCCATCCAGGAATGCCGCGAAGCGTGCGGAGGCGCGGGCTATCTCACCGAGAACCGGCTGGTCACGTTGAAGGCCGACACCGACGTGTTCACCACCTTCGAAGGTGACAACGTCGTTTTGACCCAGTTGGTGGCGAAGGAACTGCTCACCTCCTACGCCGACGAGGTGCGCGACCTGGACGCGCTGGGCTGGGTGCGGTTCGCCGCGACCATGGCCGGTGACGTGGTGCGCAAACGGTCGGGCGTGCGCCAGCTGATCCAGACCCTCCGTGACCGCGGCGACGAGTCCGTCGACGAGGGCGATCTGTCCCGCCGGGCGGTGCAGTTGCAGTTGTTCGCCGACCGCGAGGACTACCTGGTCCGCACCGCGGCGCACCGTTTGCGCGCCAGGGCCGAGGAGACCGGGCCGTTCGAGGCGTTCAACAACGCCCAGGACCACATTCTGGCGGCGGGCTCGGCGCACATCGACCGTTTGGTGCTCGAGGCGTTCATCGAGGGGATCTCCGACATCGAGGATCCGGCCGCGCGTGAACTCGCCGGCTGGATGTGCGATCTGTTCGTCTACTCCACCATCGAGGAGAACCAGGCCTGGTACATCATGCACCGGTTCATGTCGGTGGACCGGGCGAAGGCCGTGCGCCGCGGCGTGAACGAACTGGTCGACCGGCTGCGTCCGCATGCTCTGACCCTGGTCGAGGGCATGGGTGTGCCGGAGACGATGCTGCGCGCGGCCATGCTCGGCGACGCGAGCGTCGTCCAGCGGGACCAGCCGATCTCGGCGTCGTCGTAGCGGCCGGGCCGCCGCGCTCGTGGGCGGCCGGTCAGCCCGGTCCGTACGTCGCGAGCGCAGTGACCACGAACCACACGACCCAGACGAAGGCGATGACCATGCCGATGGCCAGGACGGTGCGCATCACCGCGCGACCGAAGTCCAGGTCACCGGATTCACGAGGGTACAGCTTCCACGGGCTGTACCAGGGCGCCCGGATCACGAAGGCGGACGCTTGCGCTTCCCGCTCGGCCTGCGCGAGTTCCTCCGCGTAGGCCTCGGCCTGCGCCTGGTTGGGCCCGCCGTGCCAGAGCGTGATGTCGATCGGGCCGAGGAAGCCCTCGTTGAGCAGCTCCTGCGGCGCGGGCAGGTAGGGCAGGATGCCGAGGCCGCGGAACGCGACGGCGACGTCGTTGGCCGTCCAGAGGAACTTCTCCTCGGTGGCGAGCGCGTCGAAGTAGTGCCGGAGCCGGCCCGGGTCGTTGCCGATGATCACATCGAAACTCGGGTCGGCCCATCGCTGTTCGAGCTGCAGCTGAGCGCCCGGCAGCGGGACGAGCAGCGCGACGCCGTGCACCACCCGCTGCCCGAGGCCGCGCGCGGCGAGCCACTCCTGCAGCGCGAAGGTGTGCTCGCGGGACTTGTCCAGCGGTGTGCGACGGTCGCGGCTCTCAGTGGCCACCGGCTCGCCGTTGATGGTCCATTCGCCGTTCAGCGGGACCTCCAGCACACCGTCCTGGCGGGCCACCAGCGCGTCGGCCTCGATCACCACACAGCTGGTCGGGGTCCAGACCACGGCATCGAACTGGTGCAGTCGATCCTTGTGGAACAGGCTGCAGGTGATCGTCGCGACACCATGCGGACTTGCGGGGTCCTTCCAGGTGCGCAGCCAATCGATCAGCGCCCGCTCGGCATTGGTACCTGCGGCGTTCTGGACTCGCACGAGCATTGGCGGCCACCCTTCACGTCGACACTCGACAGGATATTAGGTGCCGCAACGGATTCGCCGCGCCCGCGCCGAACGACGGCGTGTCGGGGGTGATGGATCGCGGCGCGGCTACTCCGGTTCCTCGGCGTCGATCCGGCCCGCCCGCACGGCCTCGGCCAGTTCGGCATGGTCGGCTTCGGTGCGGTCGGCGTAGCGCACGGCGAAAGCGGCCACCGCATCCTCGAAGCGCTCGTCGCCGTCCAGATATCCCGCGAGCAACCGCGGATCCAGCGATCGGGAATGGGCCCTGGCCAGTAACGCGCCCGCCAGTCGCCCGTAGTCGTCCAGATCGTCGGCGGGCAGCTCGGCGGGATCGATGCTGCCCTTCATGTTGCGGAATTGCCGAACGATGAACGGCAATTCGGTGCCGTCGGCCGCCGGGTCGAGGGACGTCCACCCGAGCAGGATGTCCGACTCGGCTTGAACGAGCCTGGCGCCCTGTACGATTCGCTCACCCTCGTGCCGGACGGCGGGCGTCGGCAGGAACGGGGCGAGCGCCGCCCCGGCGGCCTGCTTCACGTGCAGGACCAGTGCCTCGCCATCGTTGCCGTGCAACAGCACCAGATAGCTGTGCAGGCCGACGCTGCCGGTCCCGACGATCCGGAACGCGATGTCGGAGACGGCGAACCGGGCCAGCAGATGGCGCCGCGACTCGGGCAGCGTGTCGGCGTAGCGCTCCAGCCCGCCGATCACCGCCTTCGCGACGCGCTCGTCCACCGCCGTCAGAATCGGGGGATCGCTGACGAAGCGGTGCTTGCGTATGCCGGTCTGGTGGTCCTCGAGGTGTTCGGTCCACTTGGCCACCACCTTGGCGCTGGTGTTCTTGCGCGCCTTCTTGGCCGCCTTCTTGAAGTCGTCGAGCAGGTCGTCGGCCTTGGCCCGGGCGAGCACCGACTCGTCGGGCAGCGCGCACCAGGACGCCATGAACGGCATCGCTGCCAGCTCGGCCACGGCCAGGCGGTAGGACCGAGCGGCGTCGCGCGCCGCGGTGCGGCACTCGTCCTCGTCGGCGCCGGCTTCGCGCCCGGCCAGCACCAGGCCGGCCGAGAGGCGCTCCAGATCCCACTCCCACGGGCCAGGGACCGACTCGTCGAAATCATTGATGTCCATGATGATCTCGCCGCGCGCGGTGCCGTAGAGGCCGAAGTTGGCCGGGTGCGCGTCACCGCACAGCTGGGCGGTGAGACCACTGTCCGGGCCACCCGCGAGATCGGCCGCCATCAAACCCGCGGCGCCCCGGTAGAAGGTGAACGGCGAGGTGATCATCCGTCCGATCCGCAGCGGTATCAGATGCGGCAGCCTGCCCGCGTTGCTCGCCGCCACGAAGTCGAGCACGCCGGGACGCCGGACACCGATGGCCTCCCGGTCCCTGGCGATGACCGGAACCCGCTCACGCAACGCGCGTCCCCGGGCGCGTACCTCCTCCGCGGGCACGTAGGAGCGCAGGTCGATACCACTGTCTGACACAACGGATCACGCTAGCCGGTGGCAACCGTCCATGCCGCGTGGTGTCGGCCTCACTTCGCCGGGATCCTCACTTCGCCGGGATACCGAGCGGGCAGGTTCGATCGGCAACCGCAGCGGCGCGCGCCGTGGGAGGTGCGGGCGGCACCTGAGCGATGCGCCGATCGGGCGAGTCCAGTTCCGGCCGCGGGGTCGGCATCGTCGTGGTCGGGTCGCAACGCCATCGCGCGCTCGGCCCGTGATCGTCAGCGACGGGTTCACGCCGGGATCGGCGGTCACCGCCCAGCCGTCCGCCAGGTGCAGGCCGGGTTGACCGTGCAGCCGCTGGTACGGGTCGGCCACGCCGGTCCGCGGGCTGTCCGATCACGTATCCGCCGAGGTAGTGGGCCGTGGCCGGGATGTCGAACACGTCCGTGATCAGCCCGTGGGTGTCGCCGTCGACCTCGGTCCGAGTGCGGGCACCACTTCCGCGCGCTCACCGGCCACGCGGTGAGAGAGATTTCAAATCATTCTGTCACCGTCGCGTTGTGGTGGAGCCCATCCTCGCACGGGCATGCCGCGCCGATATCCGGAAATTCGGCGCGCGGAGATGGCGAGGAACGGGGTGGGTGGGGTATGCACGGGGCGTGACAACCGAATCGGGCACAGCCCAACCGGAGGAACGCGCCGCCGACGGCGGAGTGCGGGGAGTCTTCGCCGACCGCATCCTGACCGTGCCGAATGTGCTGAGCGTGCTGCGCCTGCTGGGCGTCCCGCTGTTCCTGTGGTTGCTGCTGATCGAGCGGGCCGATGGCTGGGCATTCGCCCTGCTGGTCGTCAGCGGCATCACCGACTTCCTGGACGGCAAACTCGCCCGGCTGCTCGAGCAGTCCTCGCGGCTGGGAGCACTGCTGGATCCGTTCGTCGACCGGCTCTATCTGGTCACCACGCTGGTGGCCTTCGTGATCCGCGGCCTCATCCCGTGGTGGGTGGCGGCGCTGCTGGTGGGGCGCGATCTCGTGCTCACCGCGACCCTGTCGGTGTACAAGCGCCGCGACCTGCCCCCGCCGGAGGTGATCTATCTGGGCAAGGCGGCCACCTTCGCGCTGATGTCCGCGCTGCCCTGGCTGCTGGCCGGGCAGATGGACTGGGCCGGCGCCGGTTTCGGGCGGGCCCTCGGTGGGGCGCTACTGATCTGGGGCACCGCGGTCTACGTCTGGACCGGCGTGCTCTATACCGGCAAAGCCATAGCGGTCGCAAGAGCGATACCGGCTGTGGGGCATCGGACGGCGTAGCCGATAGAGTTTGCGTGCAACGTTCAAACGAAAGGACGGCCTGTGACCCAGACCCCCGAGGATCTGCGCTACACCGAGGAGCATGAGTGGGTACGCCGGATCGCACCGACCCGGGTGCGGGTGGGCATCACCGACTACGCCCAGTCTCAACTCGGTGACGTTGTGTTCGTGCAGCTGCCCGAGACGGACGCGGACGTGGCCGCCGCGGACAGCATCGCGGAGGTGGAGTCGACCAAGAGCGTGTCCGACATCTACGCGCCGCTGAGCGCGAAAGTTGTTGCGGTGAACGACAAACTGACCTCGGCGCCGGAGACGTTGAACACCGATCCCTACGGTGACGGATGGCTGTTCGAGTTGGAGGTGGGCGATGCGGCCGGCCTCGACGTGACGCTCGGTGAACTGCTCGATGCCGCAGGTTATCAAGGAGTTATCGGGGGCTGAAGCAGCCTTCCCAGTTCTACCTGCACGGGTGCGGCCCGGCAGGGTACGGTCAATGCCAACAGATGCACCCGGCGGCTGTGCCGGGAATCTAGAGACTCGACGGCAGGTCGTGGTGCCAGAGGTATCACCTGCTTGCATGGATAATCAGGTTCGAGGAGGAGAGAAACGGTGAGCGAGAACAAAGACCCGGGTTACGGGGAGACCGCGGCCGAGACGACGTCGGTCTTCCGCGCGGATTTCCTGAACGAGGTCGACGCGTCGCGCTCCGGAGAGCCGACCGGCGAGCAGCCGGTCCAAGGGGTCGAGGGTCTGCCCGTTGGCGCGGCCCTCCTGGTCGTCAAGCGCGGCCCGAACGCGGGCTCGCGGTTCCTGCTGGATCAGCCGACCACGTCGGCGGGGCGCCACCCCGACAGTGACATCTTTCTCGACGACGTCACCGTCAGCCGTCGGCACGCCGAGTTCCGTCAGGACGACGAGTCGTTCCAGGTCGTCGACGTGGGCAGCCTGAACGGTACATATGTCAATCGGGAGCCGGTGGACTCCTCCGAACTGCAGAACGGTGACGAGGTCCAGATCGGCAAGTTCCGGCTGGTATTCCTGACCGGACCGCGCGCCCAGGTGTCCGACTCGTCGGCGGGCGCGGGGAGTCTATGACAGCGTCGGCGCCGGGTCGCGCTCTCATGAAAGGCTCGGTGTCATGAAGGACCTGGCGCTGTGACCGGTGCGGCGCAGTGGGCACGCGGAGGTATGTCGATCGGCTCCGTGCTCGACCTGCTGCGCCCCGACTTTCCCGACGTCACCATCTCCAAGATCCGCTTCCTGGAAGCGGAGGGGCTGATCCGGCCGGAACGGACACCTTCGGGCTACCGGAGGTTCTCCGTAGCAGATGTGGAACGGCTACGGTTCGTATTGACCGCACAGCGCGATCAGTACCTGCCGCTGAAGGTGATCAAGGAACAGCTCGAGGCCATCGACAGCGGTGCGGCGACGCTCGGTGTGCGGGAGGCCCGCGCCCGAGCGCACTCCGTCCGGCCCGGGGCGCCGGAGTCCGGGCCCGGCACGCCGGACACCGAACCGGCCGTGCCTGCTTCCGAACGTGGCGTGCGCCCGGTGGCCGCGCCTCGTCGGCTCGGCGTCGTGCCGAGCGAGATCTCCCCGGATGATCTGCGGTTCGATCACGAAATCCGGGTCACCCGGGCCGATCTGCTCGACCAGGCCGGGATCGAGGAGAAATTCCTCAACGACCTCATCCGGGCCAACCTGATCGCGCCCGGCCCCGCGGGCTACTTCGACGCGGACGCGGTCACGCTCGCCAAAACCGCGCGGGCGATGGCCGAATTCGGTTTGGAGGCACGGCATCTGCGTGCGTTCAAGCTCGCCGCCGACCGCGAAGCCGCGCTCGTGGCGCAGATCGTCGCCCCGATCGCGAAGAGCCGGGACGCGGGTGCGCGCGCCCGCGCGGAGGAGACGGTGCGCGAGCTGGCCGCGCTGTCGCTGACCCTGCACACCTGTCTGGTCAAGTCCTCGGTCCGGGGCTCGCTCGGGGGCTGACCCCGGCAGGCCCCGCGGGTCCGTAGGTCGCGGCGAGTCGACACCCTGATTTCTGCTGTGCAGACGGATCGCTGGACCGGTGCGGGTTCGCCTAGACTCGTGGTACGGCGAGCTCTGCAGCGGTCATGCCGGGCCGGCGGCGAGTATGGGAGGCAGTGCGATGAGCGAAATGCGCGTGATCGGCATCCGTGTCGAGCAGCCACAGAACCAGCCCGTGCTGTTGCTCCGCGAAGCGGCGGGCGACCGGTATCTGCCGATCTGGATCGGGCAAGCCGAGGCGACGGCGATCGTTCTGGAGCAGGAGGGGGTGACTCCGATTCGTCCGCTGACGCACGATCTGATCAAGATCCTGATCACCGAGCTGGGGCACACCCTGAAGGAAGTGCGGATCGTCGATCTGCAGGAGGGCACCTTCTACGCGGATCTGGTCTTCGACAACGATCTGCGGATTTCGGCGCGGCCGTCGGATTCGGTTGCGATCGCCTTGCGGGTGGGTTGCCCGATTCATGCCGAGGAGTCGGTGCTCGAGGAAGCCGGCCTCGTCATGCCGGACGAGCGCGAGGACGAGGTGGAGAAGTTCAAGGAATTCCTGGAGTCGGTGTCTCCCGACGACTTCAAGGCCACCGACAGCTGAAGTAGAGGTCGAGACTTTTCCCGCGCGTCGCGTTTGGCTCGATGACGCCGCCGGCTGGACAATCGTGGGGAGTAATCTCGACAGTTGGGCCACGACCGTTTCGGCCGAATCCGCACCGATTCGGTCGGTGACGGCGCCGGGTCATCGATGAGGCTGGGAATGCGTCGGCGAAGCAAGGGAGTGGTCAGTGGCAGAGCAATCGCAGGATGTGGTACAGCCAGGACTGTTCCCCGACGACTCGGTACCTGACGATCTGGTCGGCTATCGCGTTCCCAGTGCGTGCCAGGTGGCCGGTATCACCTACCGGCAGCTCGACTACTGGGCGCGCACCGGTCTGGTGGTGCCCTCCATTCGGAGCGCCGCGGGCTCGGGCAGTCAGCGGCTGTACTCGTTCAAGGACATCCTGGTCCTGAAGATCGTCAAGCGGCTGCTCGACGCGGGCATCTCGCTGCAGAACATCCGGATCGCCGTCGATCATCTGCGCAGCCGCGGTGTGCCGGACCTGGCGGGAATCACCCTCTTCTCCGACGGCACCTCGGTGTACGAATGCACCTCGGCCGAGGAGGTCGTCGATTTACTGCAGGGCGGGCAGGGCGTGTTCGGGATCGCCGTGAGCGGTGCCGTGCGTGAGCTGACCGGTGCCATCGCGAACTTCCCCGCGGAGCGCGCGTCGGCGATCACCGAACGTCCGGAGGACGAGCTGTCGTTCCGTCGCAAGGCGCGGATGAACCGCAAGACGGGATAGGATTCGCGGTTCAGCGAACACAATGAACTAAATCGCTTTCACGGCCGGGTAAGGCGTGCAGCCTCCCGGCCGTGGTGCGTGACAGTGCCGTCGGCGGCGGGCAGGGCCGGGGCGGCAGCGAGAGGGGGCGGCGTGCGGGCACGCGACATCACCGGGCTCGTGGGGCCGATCGACCGGATCGACGCGTTCCCGACCGTCGATGAACTGAACGCCTTCGCCGATGCCCTCGCCGCCGGTCACCCGGACCGGATCTCGATCACCGAGCTCGGACGTTCCCGCGGTGGCGACCCGATTCGCGAGGTGACGGTGGGATCGGGCGACCGGCACATCCTGGTCTTCGGCAATCCGCATCCCAACGAGCCCATCGGCATGGCCACGATTCGCCATCTGCTCGGCCGGATGGCCGCGGACGAGACGGTGACCGTGGGCGCCACGTGGCATTTCCTGCTGTGCGTCGACCCGGACGGAACACGGTTGAACGAGAGGTGGTTCGCCGGCCCGCACACCAGGACCGGCGTCGCCCGCGGCTTCTACCGGCCGCCCGCGGCCGAGCAGCCGGAATGGTGCTTTCCGACCGTCTGGCGCGGCCGGCATGTCGGGGTGCCGCTCCCGGAGACGAAGGCGATGATGGCGCTGATCGACCGGACCCGGCCCGCGCTGATCGCCTCGCTGCACAACGCGGAGTTCGGCGGCGGGTTCTTCTACACCTCCGGCGGCGACCCCGGGTACTGGTCGGCGCTGACCGGCCGGCTGCACGCCGCCGGGGTCCCGATCTACCAGGGGGAACCCGACGCGCCGGGTGCCCGCACGCTCGCTCCGGGAGTCTTCGAGCTGCCGCTGTTCGCGGCGATGGCGGACCTGCTCGCGGCCCAGGGCCTCGACTCGGTCGCCGCACTGGGCGGTGGCGGCTGCCGGGACTACGCGGCGCGCTACGGTACGGCGATCCTGGTCTGTGAATTGCCGCTATGGGTGGACTCGCGCATCGGCGACGGCTCGGCGGGCGATCGCGTGCTGGGCGACCTGCTGGACGCCACGGCCGCCGACTATCGGGCCATGGCCGAGGTCGCCGCCGAGGTGCTCGTCCGCGTCGACGGCCGATTGAGCGGTAGCAGTCCGTTCGAGCGGTCGGTGCGCGCGCTGGTCGCCGGGTTGCCCGGTCTCGCCGTGAGCAGGCAGTCCGTGCCGGAACGGAATCGGATCGCGACTCGAGGTGAGATCTTCGTCGAGCAGTACGACTGGACCGCGATGTTGCGCCTACGGCTCGGCGGCATGCTGTTGCGCCTGCTGGAGGACGAATACGCGTGCGGCGGCGATGCGGTGCTGGCCGCCGAGCGCGACCGGTTCGCCGCGATATTCGACCGATGGTGCACCGACGTGGAGCAGAACGCGCCGGGTATCGCGGTGCCGCTGGCTCGGCTGGTCGGCGTCCAGGCCGAGTCGATGCTGCTCGCCGCGACGAGGCTGCGCGCGGGGCTGGCCATCTGACGGGTGATCCCGCGTCGTGCTCGAGTGACCAGAACGACACGGTGCGCGGTGGGTCCCGTGGCGCGCTGCGGCGTGTCGTCGGCTTAGACTGGCGGTGCGTCGCCGCCGTGCGGGAGAGCCTCGATCTCGAAACGAGTCCGAGCGCCGAAGGAGCAGCACCTCCCCGTCAATCTCTCAGGCAAAAGGACCGTGCGGGCTTCGGCGCCTCTGGAAAGCGGCGGCTTCGAGCCGCCCGCCCATGGGGAAAGGGGCTCGGCCATCGGTCGTGGCTACCCGAATCTCTCAGGCGCCACGACAGAGGGGGAGGGCCGGTACCCGTCGACCGCCCGGTCGACCCCGCCCGACCTTGGGAGCTGTTGTGACTCGCTCGTTCGCCGACCGCCATATCGGACCCGACCGGGAGGAACTGGCCCGGATGCTGGAGGTCGTGGGCGTGTCGTCGCTGGATGAGCTGGCGGCCGTCGCGCTGCCCGCGAGCATCCTGGACGGCGACGGCTCGGCCGGGCTGCCCGCGGCGGGCTCCGAGCACGAGGTGCTCGCCGAACTCGCCGCACTGGCCGCGTCCGATACCGTGGCCACCTCGATGATCGGGCTCGGCTACTACGACACGCTCACCCCGCCGGTGCTGGTGCGTAACCTCCTGGAGAATCCGGCCTGGTACACCGCCTACACGCCCTATCAGCCCGAGATCAGTCAGGGCAGGCTCGAGGCGCTGCTCAACTTTCAGACGATGGTGTCGGAGCTGACCGGCATGGACGTCGCCAACGCCTCCATGCTGGACGAGGCCACCGCCGCCGCCGAGGCGATGACGCTGCTGCGCCGGGCGGGCCGATCGAAATCCTCCCGCCTGGTCATCGACCGCGACCTGTTCCCGCAGACCAGAACGGTCCTCTACACCCGAGCCGAACCGCTGGGCCTGGAGATCGTGGAGGCGGACCTGTCGGCCGGCGTGCTGCCCGACGGAGAGTTCTTCGGTGTGCTGGCGCAGACACCCGGGGCTTCCGGTCGGGTCGTGGACCTGACCGAGATGATCGCCGCGGCACACGACCGGGGCGCCTTGGTCGCGATCGGGGCCGATCTGTTGGCGATGACGCTGATCACGCCGCCCGGTGAGCAAGGCGCCGACGTGTGCTTCGGCACGACCCAGCGCTTCGGTGTCCCGCTCGGTTTCGGCGGCCCGCACGCCGGATACCTCGCGGTGCGGCAGGCGCAGGCCCGTCAGCTGCCCGGCCGTCTGGTCGGCGTCTCGGTGGACGCGGACGGCGCCGTCGCCTACCGGCTCGCCTTGCAGACCCGCGAGCAGCACATCCGCCGGGAAAAGGCGACCTCCAACATCTGCACCGCGCAGGTGCTACTGGCCGTCGTGGCCGCCATGTACGCCTCCTACCACGGCGCCGACGGGCTGCGGGCGATCGCCCGCCGGGTGCACGGGCATGCCGCGGCGATGGCGGCCGGGCTGGACGGCGCGGTCGTGCACGACAGCTTCTTCGACACCGTGCTCGCGCACGTGCCCGGCGGCGCGGAAGCCGTTGTGGCGAAAGCGAAGTCGCGTGGCATCAATCTGCGCGCGGTCGACGCCGACCACGTCGGCATCGCCTGCGACGAGGCGACCACCCACGCGCATGTCGCCGCGGTGCTCGAATCGTTCGGTACCACGGTGTCGGCCGAGCCGGGGGCGCCCGCGCCGGTAGCGGCAATCGAGAACCGGACCTCGGAGTTCCTGACCCACCCCGCGTTCACGAAGTACCGGACCGAGACGGCGATGCTGCGGTATCTGCGCGCACTGTCCGACAAGGACATCGCACTGGACCGCAGTATGATTCCGCTGGGCTCCTGCACCATGAAGCTCAACGCCACGGCCGAGATGGAGGCCATCACCTGGCCCGGTTTCGCACGTGTGCATCCCTACGCGCCGGTCGAGGACGCGCCGGGCCTGCTGAAGGTGATCGCGGACCTGGAACGCTGGCTGTCGGACATCACCGGCTACGACTCGGTGAGCCTGCAGCCCAACGCGGGCAGTCAGGGGGAGTACGCGGGGTTGCTGGCCATCCGCCGCTATCACCTCGATCGCGGCGACACCCAGCGCGACACCTGTCTCATCCCGTCCAGCGCACACGGCACCAACGCCGCGTCGGCGGCGATGGCCGGTCTGCGTGTCGAGGTGGTGAAGTGCCGCGGCAACGGCGACGTCGACCTCGACGACCTACGCGCCAAGATCGCCGATCACGCCGATCGCCTGGCCTGCATCATGATCACCTATCCGTCCACGCACGGCGTCTACGAGCACGAGGTCGCCGAATTGTGCGCGCTGGTGCACGACGCGGGCGGTCAGGTCTACGTGGACGGTGCGAACCTGAACGCCCTGGTCGGCCTCGCCCGGCCGGGCCGGTTCGGAGGTGACGTGAGCCACTTGAACCTGCACAAGACGTTCTGCATCCCGCACGGTGGCGGCGGCCCCGGCGTCGGCCCGGTCGCGGTGCGCGCGCACCTGGCGCGGTATCTGCCCGGCGATCCGCTGGAGGCGGGGTCGCACGCGGTGTCGGCCGCGAAGTACGGCTCGGCCTCGATTCTGCCGATTACCTGGGCCTATATCCGCATGATGGGCGCCGACGGGTTGCGCCGCGCCACGCTGTCGGCGATCGCGTCGGCGAATTACATCGCGCGGCGGCTGGACGAGTACTTCCCGGTGCTCTACACCGGCGAGCGCGGCATGGTGGCGCACGAGTGCATCCTGGACCTGCGCGAGATCACCAAGCGGACCGGCGTCACCGTCGACGATGTGGCGAAGCGCTTGGCGGACTATGGATTCCACGCGCCGACCATGAGTTTCCCGGTGGCCGGTACCTTGATGGTGGAGCCCACCGAGAGCGAGAACCTCGCCGAGCTGGACGATTTCATCGAGGCGATGATCGCGATCCGGGCGGAGATCGACCAGGTCGCCGCGGGCGTGTGGCCGGTGACCGACAACCCGCTGCGCGGCGCGCCGCACACCGCGGCGTCGCTGGTGGGGGAGTGGGACCACCCCTACAGCCGGGAAGTCGCCGTGTATCCCCGAGGTCTCGGGCATGCCAGGGCGAAGGTGTGGCCGCCGGTGCGCCGGATCGACGGCGCCTACGGCGACCGGAACCTGGTATGCGCCTGTCCGCCGCTGGAGGCGTACGCGGACTGAGCGTCGGCCCGGTCGCCCGGCGGGCTCATCGTGCGGCGGCCGCCTTCGCGTAGGTAGTGGTCAGGTCCGGCCAACCACCCGCACTGCCGACGGCGTCGTGCATGGATTCCCAGCCCGGCCCGTGCTTGTCGAAACCGGAGTGCACCAGGGTGACTGCGGTGCGGTCGGGGGTGACGGCTGAGAAGGTGACGTCCACGCGGCTGGCCCGCTCCGGATCGGGGTCGTGCTTCCAGTCCAGTCCGATCTCCCACGAGAACGCGAAGTGGGTCGGCGGCTGCCACACCAGTACCGTGCCCCACGGACATTCGGTGCCGTCGTCTTCGCGGCCGAGGCACCGGCCGCCGACACGTGGCTCGATCACCTCCTCGGCGAGTCGGCCGGTGCCGATATGGTGCGCGCGCGGCCACCAGCTGTCGATGCCGGTGGTGAACACCTCGTAGGCGGTCTCGATGGGTGCGTCGACGACGAGTTCGACGCGTACGTCCTTGTCGCTGGTCTGCTGTGTCATGACTGCTCCTGGTCGATGGCTCGTTCTTCGGCGGCCCGGCGGGCGACTTCGTCCTGGAAAGCCGACATCGCGGCGGTCCAGAACCGGGTGAAGTACACGCGCAGCGCGTCGATACCGGTGGGATTCAGGCGGTACACCCGGCGGGTGCCGACCGCCTCGTGGGTCACCAATCCGGCCTGCTCCAGCACCTTGAGGTGCTGGGACACCGCGGGCCTGCTCACCGGCAGGCCCGCGGCCAGCTGCCCTACCGCGCACGGCCCCTTGCCGAGGCGCTCGAAGATCGTCCGCCTCGTCGGGTCACCCAGCGCGTCCAGCGCGGCATCTCGGTAAGTCCCCACGAACCGTAAGCCTATACTTACCAATAGGGGTTGTCCATAGTCCGGGACGGGAGTCCGTCTTCGGTCGAGGACGCGCGCTACGGCGTGGTGAGTGCCTGGACGACGGCCGAGCCGAAGCCGATGTCGTCGGAGGTGGCCAGCCGGGTGTACTTACCGCCGGTCTGCTGCGCGAGGGTCTGGAGTGTCTGGGTGCGGCTGCCCCCGATCACGATGACGTCGACACGGACCGGTCGGTCGCGGTCGGTCGCGGTGGTGATGTCCGCGGCCAGTTGGGCGCCGGTGACCGTGGACTCGTCGTCGGGGCCGGCGGTGATCAGCAGCACCGAGTTGGTGCGGCCCGGCGTGTACCCGGCGACGGCGCTCTTGTACGCCGCGATCAGGGACGGGTAGGCCGGACCGGACCGGCTCTCGCTCGGACGGACCGAGTTCAACGCGGTACCGATCTTCGTGCGCTGTTCGGTGGTCAACGGGGCGGTGGCGGCGGCCACCTGGTACGGCGTGCTGCCGTCGAGGTTCTTGCCGAAGGTCCACACGCCCAGTCCGAAGTCGGGCGGCATGACCGTCATCGTGGAATTCAGCGCGGCCAGGACGTTCGCCAGTCGCGTCGTGGCGCCCTCCGCGGTACCCATCGACGCCGACACGTCGACCAGGACCGTGGACCGCACGCCGAGCACGGGGTCGGCCAGGGTGGCGCGTACCTTGTCGAGCGCGCCACGGGGCGGGACGGCGGCCGCGGTCTGCGGCGCACCGGCGAATCCGGCCGCGACGAACGCTTGCGCCTGCTCGGGCTTACGCAGGTAGTCGGTGAACCGTCCGGCGATGAGGTTCTGGGTCTTGTCCACCCACGCGCCGGACATCAGCGCGGCCGGGTAATCGGCCACGAGCGCGGACCCGGCGGGGCGAAACGCGACCACGCCGGGCAACCCTTTCAGTTGCTGTTCGGTAGCGGCAACCGCGTGAATGGGCGCGTCCTGCGCCCTGAGCTCCGTCAGCGCGGCCGCGGCGCCGGACGTCTCGGGAGCATCGACGGCGAGCCCGGAGACCGCGGCGACCACCTGACCGGACTGTGCCGCCTGCTCGCTGAGCGGTTCCGCACCCGAGACCGCGGAGCCGACCGCCGTGGCCGCGGCCAGCGTGGCGTCACCCGCGGGCAGGGCCATCCGCAGTCCGCCCCATCCGTTCAGGCCGATATCGCCGAGGGAACCCTGCTGCAACCGCGGCAGGTCCGCCCAGGACACGTCGGCCTGCTCCAGCGCGCGACGCAGGTCATCCGGCACCGCGAGCACGATCGGGCTGGCGGCGATGGGCACCGGCGTGCCCTCGATCAGCCCGGGAACCCGCATGGACTCGATGGATCGGGTCGAATCGGCGATCCACAGCGCCGGTTGCGGGCCGAGCGCCCGGTCCCACGGCTTGCCGCTGGTGAATGCGGCGACGATGGCGGCGGACGGCTGCGCGGTCACATCGACCCGCGCACAGTGGTCGCGCACCTTCGGGTGGGTGGCGTTGTACCCGTCCGCGGCGGCCCGCACCTGCGTAGCGATGCTGGGGTCGGCCGTCACGTACAGCGTCGCGGGCCCTTCCACGCATTCGGCCGCGGCCGCGCTGTCCTGATTCGCCGCGCGATCGCGCAACTGGAACCAGCCGACTACGATCGCGGCCAGTAACGCAACGGCGACCACTGCGATAACCGGACCTTTGCTGACGCCCCGGGATCTGGTTGCGCTGCGATGAGTGCCCACACGCCCCAGTGTATGGTCACACGCACCGGACGACGTCGGCGAGGCTTCCCCGCACGGGTGCAACGCTGTCGCGCTGCTCCGCCGCCGTGCCGGACGGCGCGACGGCGGAATCCCTCACTGGCGGATCACTCGCCCGCGGTCGAACTCGTGCCCGCCCCAGACGCCGGATTGCCCGGTGCGCGCGGCGAATTCACCACAGGCGTCCCGGATCGGGCAGCGCGCGCATACTTCCCGGGCGTAGTCGAAGTCCTGGGACGGGTACGGGAACCAGGCTTCGTGGTTCGGGTCGCCGCGGCAGGCCGCCCGGTGCCACCCTCGGGAATCCGAGAGCGGGAGCAGCTCGGCCAGGGTCAGCTCCGCGACGGCGGAGGTCTCGGTGCGCGTCATCGCGATCTTCTCCTTTCTCGGGTCGTGGTCAGGTCGTGGCGAGTTGCTTCCAGATCCGGCGCTGCTGCCGGATCCGATGGGTGGGTGCCTTCGGCTCCCACAGCAGGCGCATGCCCGCCTCCTCCGGGGTGCGGTCGGCCTTGGCCGTGTTGCACGGCGCGCAGCAGGCCACCAGGTTGCTCCAGGTGTTCGGGCCGCCCCGCGACCGCGGCCGGATGTGGTCGACGGTGCGCGCCCACCCGGCGCAGTAGCCGCACCGGTTCCGGTCGCGGCGCAGCACGCCGGCCAGGGTGGCCCTGCTCTCGTCGTGCACCGGCACAGTGTGCTCGAGGTAGACGTAGCGCAGCAGCCGAATGGTCTGGGGCAGCGCGATTTCCACGTGCCGCGACCGGATCGGGAAATGCGGCTCGCGGTCGGCCACGGTCTCCGCGGCGCCGGCGACCAGCAGCACCACGGCCCGGTCGGCCTTGATCTCGTCGAGAGCCTCGTAGGAGGCGTTCAGGACGAGCACCCCGGTGTGTATCCAAGTGTCGGCGGTAATCGCCGCCTGGTCGGCGGCACAGCGGAACGTCATGGGAATCACCATGTTTCGTGCGAGGTCGAGCGAAGAAGGAGAGCGATGCGGCGATCAGCCGAGGACCTGAAGGCGGCTGTCGTCCGGTTCACCGTGCCGTGCGCGCAACGGCCTGCCGAACGCGTCGCCCGCGGCCGACGATGGCGCCGCCAGGGTGTTCATTCGCTTGGTCGTCTCCGGAATCACTGCCGCCCCTCCTCTCCACTGCTCGGCGACCACCTCGAGACGGTGGCCGGTGTCGACACACATGGTGGCACAGCGTGCCCACTGTTGTCGGGTCATTTTTCGGCTGTGCTGCGGGCGATCACCCGGGGTCAGGCAGGTCGCACTTCGGCCGCGCCGAAGGACACGTCGAACCGGTCGCACCAGATCGCGACGCTGGTCAGCCGGGCCAGGTCGGCCTCGGCGGGGATGGGGTAGTTCTGATCGCCCTGGTTGCCTTTGAGCCGGCCCAGATCGGTGTGGCTGCCGTCGTCGAAGACGAACCATCCGTCGCGGCCCGCGCGCACCGGCGCGTCGGTGAGCCAGACGTGCAGGTCGGGGCCGTCGGACGTGTCGAGGTTCTCCAATCGCAGCACTCTGCTGCCGTCGGGCAGCCGCAGTACGGCGACGGTGCCCGCGGTGGCGTGCTCATGGGAGATGAACGTGCCCCGGGCGATGGTGTGCGGCCGGGATTCGGTGCCGTCCGGACCCGGCGCAGCGGGAGCCGACGGCGCGGCCTCCTGCACGGTGGTGTCGGTGAACAGCCGCCACGGCTGGAACACGGCCAGCCCCGCGCCCAGGCCCACGATCAACAGCACCACAACGGCCCACGTGATCGGCGATCGAGCGATGGCCCGTGTGGACACCATGGCTTCTCCTCGGAGTGTCAGTAAACTCGCCCCCATTCGATTATGGGGGCGAGTGGGGTGGCGTTCGACCGAAAAGACGTCATCCGATCGGAGTGTGTCCGAGTGACACGTGACCGGTGAAGTGGGTCTGCTTTGCCCGGGGCAGCGGATGGAACAGGCAGCCGTGCACGTCGCGGTAGCGCATCTCCAACTCGCATTCCCGCGAATAGCCCAGACCACCAACGGTTTCGATGGCCAAACGCACCGTGCGCACCAGTGCGTCCGCCGCGGCGGTCTTGCGGCTGAGCGTCCGGCTCGCGTAGTGATCGGTGTCGGCGAATCGCAGGTTCTGCGACCCGGTGAACATGGCCTCGACGAGATCGCCCGCGGTGGTGTGTGCGGTGACCATCTCGCCCGCCAATTGGACGGTCGGCGCGTCGGCCCGCCCGGCGGCCAGCGTGGTCGCGAGCTGGACCGCGCCGTCGGCGATACCGAGGTAGGCCGCCATCACCAACGGCATCGCCGCGCCGATCACGACGTTCAGCAGCGGCGGCCACACGGACGCCGGGCGGATCAGCGACACCGCCGCGTCGGGCACGAACACCCCCTCGAGTACCACGGTGTGCGAACCACTTGCCCGCAAACCCAAAGTGTCCCAGGTCTTCTCGATCCGGACCCCGTCGGCTGCGAACGGAATGGCGCAGTGCAGCACCTGCGGCCCGTCGGGCGCGTCGTCCCAGCGCACGCTGGTCACCAGGACGGTGCCCGCCTCGCATCCGCTGGCAGGCGCTTTGCGCGCGTGCACCCGGTAGCCACCCTCGACCCGCTCGGCTCGGCCGTTGGAGCCGACCCAGTCGGATGCGCCGGTGCTGACCAGGATCGCGCCGGCGACCACCTTGGCGAACAGCGGTGCGGCATCGATGCCGTGGTTGTGCCGCCACAGCTGGGCGGCGACCAGGTGGGTGTGCATCGCGAAGGCGACCGCGGTGGAAGGGTCGTGGCGGCCGAGCTCGCGCAGGATCGCGCCCATCTCGCGGTGGGTGACCCCGCCGCCGCCGAACTCGGTGGGGACGAGTGCCGCGGACAGCCCGCTGTCGCGCAGCAAGTCGAACGCGGCGAGGGAGATCTCGCCGGAGTGGTCTCGTTCGGCGACCTCGGGTCGCAGGGTTTCGCCGACGCGGCGTGCGCGGCCGATCCAGTCGGTGGTGGTGTCGGTGGGGGCAGGAGCTGTAGTGGTCATGTTTCGAAGTTAGGAACGGCCGCGATAACCGGATAGTGCAGAAAGTGGACCGCCCCGGTCCAGAAACGAGACCGCGTTCGCGAGGTGCCATGACGAGTTCGACGCCGAGTTACGGCCAGTACTGCCCGATCTCCCGGGCCCTCGACGTGGTGGGTGAGCGCTGGTCGCTGCTGATCCTGCGTGATCTGCTGCTGGGCACCATCCGGTTCAACGACCTCGCCCGCGGCCTACCCGGCCTGTCGCGCAGCCTGCTCGCAAAACGCCTGCGGCAGTTCGAGCGAGCCGGGCTCGTGGAGAAGATGGCCGGGGAGTACCTGCTCACCGACGCCGGGCGGGAGCTGGAGCCGGTCCTGTTCGGGCTCGGCGAATGGGGTGCGCGCTGGAGTTTCGGCGCACCGCTCGACGACGAGCGCGACCCCGCCCTGCTGGTGTGGTGGATGCACACCAGGGTCGACACCTCGTCGTTTCCGGGCCGTCGCCACGTGCTGCAGGTGCGTTTCACCGACGACCCGCGCCGATTCTGGATCGTGATCGAGGCCGGTGTGCCCTCGGTGTGCGAATCCGATCCCGGCTATCCGGTGGACGTCGCGATCAGCTCCGATGTCGCCTCGCTCTACCAGGTGTGGCTGGGGCGGCTGCCGTTGGCGCATGCGCTGCGGACGGGTCGGGTGGCGTTCACCGGCTCGCCCGCGCTCACCCGCCGGATGCCATCGGTGCTGCGGCTCAGTCCTGTTGCCGAGTACGCGGACACCTCGCACCTCGAGGCGCCCCGGCGCGCGTCCTGACCTCCGGCTTGCGGAGATCGCATGATGCACCCGCCTACCGGGTCTGCGCCACGACGATGCCCTCGCCCTCGACGCCCAGCAGGCGATCGGCGGGAACGCGGACTCCGCGTTGGAGTCGAACCACTTCCCGCTGTTTATCACCCACTCGTCGCCGTCGCGCACCGCGCCGGGGCGCAAGAGCGTCGGGTCCGAGCCGCCGGGGGTTCGGCCATCACGTAGTCGGGCCGATCTCCCCGGCCGACAGCGGCTCGAGTCCGGCGACTTTTGCCCACTCTGTCGGCCCGCTCGCCGAACATCGTGTCGCCGGGCGCGACCGGGCCCGCCGTACCACGCGGTGGGTGCGTTGTCGGTGGCACCGTGACTGCTGTAATTCGGCCGCGCGCTACGATCGAGGAGCTGTCCGGCCGACCGCCGACGGCTCATGACCCGCCGGGTGCTCGACCAGCTCGCATCGGCGTGGCGGACGGATTCGGGCACAGGCCCTGGGCGACTCGGCGCGCGGCGACACCGCTACCCGCGGGTAACATGGCACTGTTTTCCCACTCGGCTTTCTCGGAAGTGAGGCAGTAGATGACAGAGCGGATTCAGGTCGGCGGGCTCCAGGTGGCACGCGTTCTCCACGAGTTCGTCGAGAACGAGGCGCTCCCCGGTTCCGGCGTGGATTCCGCCGCGTTCTGGGCCGGCGCCGAGCAGGTCATCAATGATCTCGCTCCACGCAACCGCGCTCTGCTGGCCGAACGCGACGAGATCCAGGGCAAGGTCGACGCCTGGCACGCGGAGCACCCCGGCGCCAACTACGACAAGGCGGCCTACAAGCACTTCCTGACCGAGATCGGTTATCTGCGGCCGGAGCCCGCCGATTTCCAGATCACCACCCAGAATGTGGACGAGGAGATCGCCGCCACCGCGGGACCGCAGCTGGTGGTGCCGGTGATGAACGCCCGTTTCGCCATCAATGCCGCCAACGCGCGCTGGGGTTCGCTGTACGACGCGCTCTACGGCACCGACGCCATCTCCGAGGCGGGCGGCGCGGAGAAGGGCGCCGGCTACAACAGGGTGCGCGGCGACAAGGTCATCGAGTGGGCGCGCAACTTCCTCGACGACTCGGTCACCCTGATCACCGGTTCGCACATCGGCTCGACGTCCTACAAGATCGTCGACGGCGAGCTGGAGGTCGGCCTGGAGGACGGCACCAGCATCGGTCTGGCCGACGCCTCGCAGCTGGTCGGCTACCTCGGCGACCCGGAGGCGCCGAGTTCAGTGCTGCTCGCGCACAACGGTCTGCACATCGAGATCCAGATCGACCCGCAATCCCCGATCGGCAGCACCGACACCGCGGGCGTCAAGGACATCGTGCTGGAGTCCGCGGTCACCACGATCATGGACTTCGAGGACTCGGTCGCTGCCGTGGACGCCGAGGACAAGGTGCTCTGCTACCACAACTGGCTCGGGCTGATGAAAGGCGACCTCGCGGAGAAGGTCACCAAGGGCGAGAAGACCTTCACCCGCACCATGAACCCCGACCGTGTGTACACCGCGCTGGACGGCGGCGAGCTGGTGCTGCACGGCCGTTCGCTGCTGTTCGTGCGCAACGTCGGTCACCTGATGACCTCGGACGCGATCCTGGACGCAGAGGGCAACGAGGTGCCCGAGGGCATCATGGACGGGTTGATCACCTCGCTGATCGCCAAGCACAGCCTGGCCGACGACGTGCAGTTGCGCAACAGCCGCACCGGCTCGGTCTACATCGTGAAGCCGAAGATGCACGGCCCGGACGAGGTCGCGTTCACCAACGAGCTGTTCGGCCGGATCGAGGACGTGCTCGGGCTGGAGCGCAATACGCTCAAGGTCGGCATCATGGACGAGGAGCGCCGCACCACGGTGAACCTGAAGGCCTGCATCCAGGCCGCCGCCGAGCGGGTGGTGTTCATCAACACCGGCTTCCTGGACCGTACCGGCGACGAGATCCACACCTCCATGGAGGCCGGGCCGATGGTCCGCAAGGCCGATATGAAAACCCAGCAGTGGATCCTGTCCTACGAGGACTGGAACGTCGACACCGGTCTCGCGGCGGGCCTGCCCGGCAAGGCGCAGATCGGCAAGGGCATGTGGGCCATGCCGGATCTGATGGCCGACATGCTCACCCAGAAGATCGGTCATCCGCGCGCGGGCGCCAACACCGCGTGGGTGCCCTCGCCCACCGCCGCCACCTTGCACGCGACGCACTACCACCGGGTCGACGTGTTCCAGCGGCAGCAGGAGATCGCAAAGGGCGGTCGCCGTGCCACGGTCGACGAGATCCTGGAGATCCCGCTGGCCGCCACGCCGAACTGGACCGACGAGGAGAAGCGTCAGGAGCTGGACAACAACTCCCAGTCCATCCTCGGCTATGTCGTGCGCTGGATCGACCAGGGCGTCGGCTGCTCCAAGGTGCCCGACATCAAGGACGTCGCGCTCATGGAAGACCGTGCGACCCTGCGCATCTCCAGCCAGCTCATGGCCAACTGGCTGCGGCACGGCATCGTCACCGCCGAGGAAGTGGTCGAGAGCCTGGAACGGATGGCCCCGGTCGTCGACCGGCAGAACGCGGGTGACCCGAACTACCAGGCGATGGCGCCCGACTTCGCGGGCAGCGTCGCGTTTCAGGCGGCCAAGGAACTCATCCTGGAAGGCACCAAGCAGCCCAACGGATACACCGAGCCGATCCTGCACCGCCGTCGGCGTGAGGCCAAGGCCGCGTGCAAGTGAGTGATGTTCAGTGATTGAAAAGTAGCTTCTGACAGCTCTTTTCGCATTGAGGCCCCTCACCTGGAACACCAGGTGAGGGGCCTCTGTAATCACGGCAGATCAGCTCGGATACCGGCCCGTCACGCTCAAAACGGTCACAAAAACGGTCACGCGCGGGACGTGCGGTCGGTGTCAGAAAGCGATGCCCTACCAGCGCCGATGGCTGCCGCCATCCATGATGAGTACGGTCGTGGCGTGCGGACACAAAGTGTCGTAATAGTTCAGGAGGCCGCCGACCGAAACTTCGCGTTGGCTATGGGGCCGGTGCCATATCGACCTACGCCCAGCGGTCTGCGTAGGTCGAGACGGCGCGATCCTGGTCGCAAGCGATTCCGAGATTCCGACCTTCGGTCCACGCGACCGTATGCGGTCCCTTGGCCGCCGGTCATAGCAGCACCAGCTCGGCGCCGCACGCAGGCGGCTGTTACGCGCAGGGTATGTTCTAGTCTGGTGCGCTCTGTTATCCCCAGCCCGGCGGGTTCGGCCGAGGTTGGCGCGGCTGAAGAAGGCAACCACTGGCTGACGACAAATCCGCGCGCTTGGCCGAGGTGAAGAACCCGGCCGGGAATCGCAGCACATGCCCACCGAGCGAGACAGGTTCGCCTCGATTCTTTTCTGGGCAGAATGCAAACCGAACTACTCAACAGGCAACGATGGCGAACCAGGATCGAACTCGCCAAAGCGATCTTCGAATATCTCGACCTCTTCGACAACCGCCAACGCCACCACTCTGCCCCGGGCATGCGGACACCGATCGAGTACGAGATGATTCAACCACCCATCCAACCGTGGCCTGAAGTCCAGCACCCCGACTCCACGAAACCGGGGAATATCCCGTCCCCGCACGCACGGGGCCATAGTATTTAAACCTGCGATTACGTGACACAGGTTCCAGTTTTCTGAAGATGCCTCGAAAGTACCTAAAACGACCGAGCAAATGATTGTTTCGCCTATGCTCCTCTTTGGTCGAGTCTCTCGGTGAGCGGTCTCTGCAGAAACAGCAGCCGTTTGGTGTGCGCCCCGTGCCCGCATCCTGATCGAATTGCTGGAGTCCGGCCACGCTGAGATGGTTGGGCCAGCGGTCGGCAGTCACTGTTGTCTGAACTGGGTCAGCCAGCTGTCCAGCTGGCTGGCGAGGAGTTGGGGTGATCCAATCAGTGCTTGAAGAGCATTGGGAGTGTCGACCAGTTTTGCGAGGACCTTGGCTTCCCCTTGGCGATTGCCGAGCGCGCGGTAGAGGTTCAACGCCTGCTGATACAACTTGACCGCCGCCGTATGGTCGCCACTCGCACGACGCACTTGCCCAAGTTCGTAAAGGATTCCGGCTTCTGCAGTCCGTCTGCCGATGTCGCGGTAGATGCCCAGAGCCTGTAGATACAGTCCCTTCGCGATGGCGTACTCGCCAAGCGCAAAGTGGATTGCGGCGCGGTCACGTATCGTGAGGGCTTCACCGTTCCGGTTGTCGAGTTCGCGGTAGATGGCCAAGGCCCGCTGCAACAACTCTATCGCCGCGCGATAGCTGCCGCTTATGTGCCGCACACTACTGAGTGCGCGTAGGGCTTCGGCTTCACCGTGCCGTCTGCCGATTTTGCGGTAGATGTCCAGCGCGTTCTCGAGCAGCTTCTTCGCAGCCGGATACTCACCGTTCACCTGCCGCCCGACGCCGAGCAGCTGTAGGGCCTCGGCTTCACCGCTACGGTTGCCGATGTCGCGGTAGATGTCCAGCGCCTGCTGGAACAGCTCCTGTGCGAGCAGATACTCCTTGAGCACGTAGCGGATCACGCCGAGCGAGTTCAAGGAAGCGGCTTCACCGCTACGGTTGCCAATGTCGCGGTAGATGTCCAGCGCCTGCTGATATAGCTCTTCCGCGAGCGGATACTCATCTAGCGCGTAGCGGATCACGCCTAGCATGTGCAGGGAGTCGGCTTCACCGCGGCGGTTGCCGATGTCGCGGTGGATGTCCAGCGCCTGCTGGACCAACTCCAACGCGAGCGGATACTCACCGAGAGCGGAGCGGATCAGACCAAGTGCGCGTAGGGAGTCGGCCTGACCGCGGCGGTCACCGATGTCGCGGTAGATGTCCAGCGCCTGCTGGATCAACTCCAACGCGAGCGGATACTCATCGAGAGCGGAGCGGATCCCGCCGAGCTGGTGGAGGGAGTCGGCTTCACCGCGGCGGTCACCGATGTCGCGGTAGATGTCCAGCGCCTGCTGGACCAACTCCAACGCGAGCGGATACTCATCGAGAGCGGAGCGGATCATGCCGAGCGAGTGCAGGGAGTCGGCTTCACCGCGGCGGTTGCCGATGTCGCGGTAGATGTTCAGCGCCTGCCGATACTGCTGATCGGCGACGGGATGCTCATTGAGCCTGGAGTGGATCACGCCGAGCGAGTGCAGGGAGTCGGCTTCACCGCGGCGGTTGCCGATGTCGCGGTAGATGTCCAGCGCTTGCTGGAACAGGTCCTGGGCGAGGGGATTTTTATCGAGCCTGGAGTGGATCATGCCGAGCGAGTGCAGGGCTGCGGCTTCTCCGCGGCGGTTGCGGATGTCGCGGTGGATGTCCAGCGCTTGTTGGAACAGTTCCTGGGCGAGGGGATACTCATCGAGCGAGTATCGGATCCCGCCGAGCTGGTGGAGGGAGTCGGCTTCTCCGCGGCGGTTGCGGATGTCGCGGTGGATGTCCAGCGCTTGTTGGAACAGTTCCTGGGCGAGGGGATACTCATCGAGCGAGTATCGGATCCGGCCGAGCTGGTGGAGGGAGTCGGCTTCTCCGCGGCGGTTGCCGATGTCGCGGTGGATGTCCAGCGCTTGTTGGAACAGTTCCTGGGCGAGGGGATACTCATCGAGCGAGTATCGGATCCGGCCGAGCTGGTGGAGGGAGTCGGCTTCTCCGCGGCGGTCACCGATTTGGTGCGCGGCGGTGGCAGCGCTGTGGTGAAGAGCGATGGCCAGTGTCCAGGGGCCGTCATCGTGAAGCAGTTCCGCGAGAATACGGGTAAGCGCGACGACTCGTGTTGGCTGGCTGTGGGATACGGTGTAGTTGAGGCAGGCCAGCAGATTCTCGCGTTCTATCCGCACCCACCTCAACGTCGCCTGGTCGGGATCATTCCCGATGGTTTGGTAGTGGTCGAGGAGCCGGTCGGTAGCGCCGATCTGGTCTTCGATCGGGTCGTCCTCGGCCAGCGTGTTGGCGTATTCGCGCAATAGGTCATGGAGTCGGTAACGGCCGGGGCCGATCTCATCGAGCATGTGGTCGGTGTAAAGCGCGTCGAGTTCGTAGCGTGCGGTCTCAGCAGCGATGCCAGCAAGAGCTGCGACTGCGTTAGTTTCGAGGCCCGGACCCAGATGCAGCCCCAATCGCCGGAACAATTGCTGCCGCCTGACAGGCAGATCCTCATACGACAGAGTGAACGAGGCCCGCAGCGCCCGGTGACGCGCATCGAGGTCGATGTGGGTGAGACGGTTCTTGGCAGCGGCGAAATCGGTGGCCAGAGCGGGAATCGTCCAGGTTGGGTGTTGCGCAAGTCGTCCGGCAAGCAGTGCGATCGCCAACGGCAGGTATCCGCACAAGCGCACGATTTGGCCGACCGCGTTCAGATCGTCATCGGTGGGAGCGCGGCCCGCCGCCGTACAGAACAGATTTACCGCAGCGTCGGGGGCAAGGGTGTCCACAGAGACCATCACCGCCGCCTCAAGCGCACTCAAGCGCCGCCTGCTGGTGATCACCGTCAAACATCCCGGCCCCGATGGCAGCAACGGTTCGACCTGAGCCGGGTCGAGCGCGTCATCGAGCACCAGCAACACGCGCCGGTCTCGGACTCGGTCCAGCCACAGATCTTGGCGGGCACCGATAGATTCGGGAATCGCGCTCGGCTCGACACCCAGATTGGTCAACAGGCGTGCCAGCATGTCGGTCGGTTCGGCAGATGCCTGTCCAGGAGTGTGGGCGTTGAGGTCGACGAAGTAGCGGCCATCGGGAAACTGGTCAGCCAGCAGATGTGCGACTCGAGTCACCAGCGCGGTCTTACCCGCACCAGCCATACCATCCACCGCGATCACCCGGGTGATATCGGCGGCGGCAAGGATTTGCTGTATTTCGTCATCACGCCCGACAAGCCTATCCAGATCAGGGCGCAACGTGTCGGTCACTCCCGCATGTGGCGGAGGACGTTGCTGATTCCCGTCCTGCCGCCGCCGCTGGTGATCGGTGACCGCATGGTTGATACGGTTTTTCAACGTGAGATAGCTGCGGTGACGTGCCGAGTCGGGACGAATGATCGAGAAATGGTCCCCAGGCAAGGCGCCTACGAACCGGTCAGGAAACACCGACCTGGCCGACTGCGGCAACACGACTCCGTCGCTCTCGCCTGCATACAGCCACATCGGAATTCGCATCGCTGGATCCTCGGCGTGCACGATTCGGTTCAGGACCTCCTTGCGGTTGGCGGTGATGTCCCGGTTGATCGGACGCAGCGCGCGTTCCTGTCGGTTACGTAGCCTCGGCACCAGCGACACCCACCGGCGCGTGGAGAACAGCAGCAGTGATCCCTCGTTCGGGCAGGAGAACATCACGATCCCCGCGATCGACTCCAACTCCTCGGTAGTCCCTCCCCGAACTCGATCCGCCAGATACTGCTGCACCACCAACCCACCCATGCTGTGAGTCACTAGCACCACCGGGCGTCCTGCGGGAATCTCGTTCACGAGCTTCACTCGCAAACTTTCGGCTACATCGGACAACCCCGGAATCCGCCGCAACGGGTGCAACTGGAACGCCCGAGTGTCGTAGGCGAACTTCTCCACCTCGACATCACCAGCGAATTCCACATCGCCAGCGATCACCTCGTCGAACGCCTTCCAAGTATCCTCCCCAGACAAAAACCCGTGGATGAACACCACACTCGCCTGCGAACCCACAACGCCTCCTGGCCCGCCGATTTCGGCCTCCCCGACCGTATTCGAGGGCACTACCGGCTCACCAATCATCGTGACCGAAAGACCAGCGTTACGCACCCCATTCACCTGGGTTTCCGGTCAACGGTGTTTCCGGCCTGATTCGCTGACCGGATGGTCAGCGGGAAGGTGCTGTGATGACGGCACTTGATGCCGCGGCGAAGAAGAAGGCCGAGGCCTCGGTCGAGCAGCTGGCAGCGGCGGATAGGTGCGGATGGCCAAACGGAGGGTTTGTCCCCGACAGGGCCGGAGGGGCTGCTCCAGCAGTTCACCAAGACCGTCCTCGAGACCGCGCTGAACGAGGAGATGGCCGAGCACCTGGGATACGAACGCAACCAGGCGCCCGAGGGCCGGGAATCGGCGAATGTGCGTAATGGGACCCGGTCCAAGACGGTGTTGACCGAGACGACCGGGCCGGCGCCGACCGAGGTGCCCCGCGACCAGGACGGCAGCTTTCAACCGCAGATCGTGAAGAAGCGGCAGCGCCGATTGGCCGGGGGGGTCGATGAGGTCGTGCTGTCGCTGTATGCGAAAGGCCTCACAACCTGGGAGATTTCGGCGCGTTTCGCCGAGATCTACGGCGCGTCGGTGTCCAAGGAGACGGTCGCCCGGATCACCGACAAAGTCGTCGCGGAGATGCAGGAATGGTCAAGCCGACCCCTGGACGAGGTCTATGTCGCGATCTTCATCGACGCACTGGTCGTGAAGGTGCGGGACGGTCAAGTCGCCAACCGGCCGATATACGCCGCGATCGGGGTCACCGTGACCGGGGAGAAGGACATCCTCGGCCTGTGGGCCGGCAACGGTGGTGAAGGCGCGAAGTTCTAGCTCAGCGTGGAGTTCCACCGCGCCGTGGTCGCGGTCACCCGCACGGCGAGCTCCCGTTGATGCAGATCACGAAGGACTTCGGGATCTCGCAGAGTTGCGTGAAGAACTGGGTGAAACAAGCCGATATCGCCGACGGGCATCGGCCGGGCGCGTCTGGGGACGAGTCGGTCGAGCTGCGGGAAGCGCGCAAGCGGATCCGGCGGCTGGAGCAGGAAGCCGAGGTCCTGCGGCGAGCGGTCGGCTATCTGTCACGGATATCAACCCAAAATGATGTACCCGCTGGTCCTCGACCTGGCCGCCGACAAGATCCCCTGTCGCGGGACCTGCCGGGTACTCGGCTTCACCCCGCAAGCATTCTGCAAATGGCGCAAGAACCCTGTCTCACAGCGTGACTGGGATGACGCGCATCTGATCGACGCCGCGATCGACATCCACGCCGACGATCCGGCATTAGGGTAATCGGTTCATCGCCGACGAGCTGCCCGGCCGCGGTATCACCGCTGGGGTGAACCGGGTGGGCCGCTTGTGTTCGCAGCAGCGGATCTGGAGGGTGTTCAACAAGAAACGCGGGCTGAACCGCAGGGCCGGCCCACCGGTGCACGACGATCTCCTCGGGCGGCGATTCGCCGCAGCAGCACCCGACGAGGTGTGGCTGACCGACATCACCGAGCACCACACCAGCGAGGGCAAGCTGTACCTGTGTGCGGTCAAAGACGTGTTCTCCAACCGCATCGTCGGTTACTCGATCTATTCGCGGATGAAGGCGTCGCCGGCGGTGTCGGCGCTACGGAACGCTGTTGCGGTGCGGTCACCGCAGGAAACGATCGTACACTCGCACGGGTTGAACCCGAGCAATACACGTCGAAGGAATTCGCCGATTTCTGCGCCGCCAAGGCTGTGCATCGGTCCCTCGGCCGGACAGGATCGTGCTTCGATAATGCCGTATCGGATTCTTCTTCGCCACTTACGAGAAAGAACTCGTGCACTGGCTAATGCGCTACGAACCACCAAATAAGCACAGGTGATCGCAGGGCCCCGGGCTTCTCATGCCTCTGACGGTCCAGATCGACTGCCATCCGGTTGGTGTACTGGATGAACAGCTGCGATGGCAGCAGATGGTGCTCCTTTTGCCAGCTCGCGAGCTCAACGGGGGTGGACCAGCTCTTGGATACCATTTCGTAGGTGTCGTAGAAGGTTTGGATCCATTGCGCGGGGAAGAATGACTCGTCAGACATGGGGCAATCAACGGACACGGTGTTCTTCCGGTCAGCAAATAGGGCCCACGCGGGAGGTCGGACGTTGCTGGGAGAGGATCTGCCAGTTGCGATCTGTAACTCAAGCGATAACGTCTCCGATGCCGAGCCGAGGACATCAGACAGCGCGTGGAGGCATCTGTCGGCCGTCGTTCGATAGTTGAGTCTCGCTGCTTGCCAGACCACCATGTAGACAACGACAAGCCCAACCGCGACGACAATGGCAATACCCCGTTTGGTAAGCACGGTGCCGTAAATGAAATCTCGGCCGACTTGGAAGATAGTTGAGTGATGGCCAGCTTCGGCACGCTGGTTATGGAAACTCATGGTGAACGATCGCCAATATTGCCGTTGAGCTTCAAGTCATTGCCTGCCATAAGCACATTCGCGTTATCGCCAGCCTTGACCGACTGATTCGTCTCTCTGTACTCGGACGACGAGGAGTTCCTGAGGTTCTGCCAAGGGAAGGTCAGCAGCACGCCAAGTAGCAGCAGGGCGCCGAGGCACATCAGCACCCAACGCGGCCAGGATGTCAGGACGGGCGGCAGGCTAATCGCAATCGCGATCAGCGCCAAAATGGTTGTGCCAAGCCATGGCCAATACCTTTGCATGTCACGGGCTCCTTGCCGCGCTGCGGTCTCCCCAGTTGCCGCCATCGTCTCACAGGTTGGCAATGGACTCCACCGGAATGTGCAGTTGAAGGGCGCGTTGCCCATGAGCTGACCACTGGTTCGCCCTGATGCGTTCCTGGTTGGCACTTCCGTGTGGGCCTTGGCTGTGCTCACTGCAGCCTCTTCGGCGGCGGCTCGCTGTCGAATCGCAGCGGCGCTCAAGTGACAGTGGTCTGAACCGTCCTGGACTGGTTGGAGGCTCCCGTTTTGGCGAGAGAGACTGTCAGTTATGGGTGCACCACGGAAGTTCGACGAGGAGACTTGTGCTCGAGCAGCACGGATGCACCAGGACCGGATCCGCGAGTACGACGAGTCAAATGGCCGCGGCGCGCGGGCATGTGGGCGCGTTGCTGGATATCAAGCCGGCGACGCTGCGGAACTGGGTCGAGAAGACCGAACAATCGGCCGACGATCCTGAGCCGGCGTCGGTGTCGGAGTCCGAGGAGCTGACGGCCCCGCGCCGCGAGGTGGCCGAATTGCGGAACTACGCCGCGAAGAAGCGCGGCATCAGCGCTGCGGTCTGGGCTGACGCACACGCGGTTGACGCGTTGTTCGACCTGTGGACGGCCGGCCGGCGCGTCTACGGGATACGCAAACTCTGGCACGCCGCCTGCCGCGCCGGCCACAACCTCGGCCGCGACCAGGTCGCGCGGCTGATGCGGCCGGCCGGGATCGGCGGGGCCGTGCGCGGGCGGCGCACCACGATCACCACCTAACGCGACCGCGACCAGCCCGCGCGGCACCTGGACCTGATCGGGCGGGCCTGGTCGCAACCCGTTCGGCTGGATCAGTGGTGGGTCGCCGATTTCACCTACTGCTGGACACTGGCCGGGTTCTGCTACACCGCGTTCTGCGTCGACGTGTACTCACGCCGCGTCCTCGGCTGGCGGGTGCTGACCAGGAAGACGACCCCGGTGGTGACCTCGGTGCTCGAGCAAGCCTTCTTCACCCGCCGCAGAACCGATTTCCGTCTCACCGCAAGAGGTTTGGATCATCACTCCGACGCCGGAAGTCACTATACGTCGCTGGCCTTCACCGAAACGCTGCGAGGCTCGGGTATCGCCGGGGCCATCCGCAGCGTCGGCGGTGCCCTCGATAATGCCCTCATGGAATCGGTGATCGGGCCTTACAAACCGAGCTCAGACCAACTCAGCCGAGGTGGCCTGAACCCGAGTCTCTACCGGATCCAGGACGGTTCAGAAAGATCACCATGTCGAGATTCGTCACCCTCGACTCCATCGACCGCCACCTCCGCCGGGATTCGCTAGGAAACCACGTTCAGATTCACCAGGTAAACCACACGGGCGGGCCACCCAGAGTAGGGCAACCCGCCCGTACAGCGGTTGGCAGACGGAGAGGGGGCTCGCCCGCCGACCGGGGTCAACGATGCCGGAACGCTCAGCCGATGCTGAAGGGCTGGCCCCAGAGCGTCACCCAACTGGTCACCGTGTCAGTGAATATCTCCACACTCACAAACGCGCGGGCTTGTGCGTAGCCTGCGCAGCCGCTCAACCCGATGCTCTCATCGGCCCAGGTCACCGACGCACTGGTGCCCTGGAACGAATTGTAGGCGTAGTGGTATTCGTTACCGTAACCGTCCGGTTTCTCGAGGTCGAGCACGTAGAACGATTTCGCCTGGCCCGGGCCGAGCGACAGATTCGCTCCGCCATTGCCACCGACATCTCCGGTTGCACCGCCATTGCCGTCGCTGGTCACAGTTCCGGCCGCGCCGCCATTGACGCCGCCGCCGGCAATATTGACCTGGCATCCGACGGTGTAACCGGGCCAAATACTGCCCGCGGCACCCGTACCTGAGACTTCCACCTGAGCTGAGGCCGAGACCCATGCGTTCCGGTGTATCGGCGTTGCGCCCATCGACGGACTGATCGTGGCCGACTCATCCGCCAGGCGAACTGTTATCACGGTGCCGTCGGACAACGTCTTGACGATTTCGGCGCCGGGCAGCGGCACGAAAGTGTCGGCGTTCGCGGCACCGGTGGAGAACAAACCCATCGCTACCGTGGCGGCGGCACCCATGCCCGCCAGCCGTGCCAGTCCCTTGTGGTTGATCATGTACTTGCTACCTTCGAGGGTCGTGATTTCTCGCTTCAATGGCTGGTGATGGACGTCAGCCGATGCTGAACGGCATGCCATAGAGCGTCGTCTTCGAGTAGTGGTCACCGATGATCTCGACCACTGTGTAGGCACGGGCTTGCGCGTAGCCGGCGCATCCTTGAATCTGGATCTCGGCGTCTTGGTACTCCACCGAATACGTGCCAGGCTTGACGATGTCCTTGTAATCGATCTGTACGAATTTGACCTCGCCAGGTCCCAAGTTCACACCGACCGAGCCCCCAACCGTCCCGCTGGTGAGGCTCACGCCCATGGACAGGCCCGCCGAAATTGCATCTTCGCCGATCGCGACCTGACAGCCGACGATATAGCCGGTGTTCAGCTGTGACGCACCGTGGGTCGAGGAGTTGTTACTTCCCGGCGAATTGGTGGCACCGTTGGCTGGACCAACAACGCCGTCGGGAGTTTCCGCAACGTCCGCGGTCACGTTGCCAGACACCCATACAACACGACCCGCGCCGTTCGCAGCCATCGACGGGGAGATAACCGCCCGCTCGTCGGACCGCGTCAAATTCACATTCGGGCCGGACTTCTGGCCGTCCGGCAGTGGCACGAAGGTATCAGCATTAGCCGCACCCGAGGAGAGCAATCCGATAGCAACTGTTGCCGCGATACAAATCGCTGAGCCGGGTGCTGAGACGGCGGGAGACGTAGTGAAGACTTTCATGATTCCTTGTCGATTCCTCGCAGCCACACAGATCAGTGACTGCCACAAAAGGGTGAGTGCGCAGAAATAGAGTCACCGACCAGTAGAATTTCTGGCTGCCGCTTTCTGGCTGCTGCTGCGCCGCAAAGGTTGTAGCTTCTTTGCAGGTAGTTCCAAGTCACGGATGAAATGTTCAACGCCTCAGCGGGACCCGGATTCGTCAGGTAGTACTGAGGTTTGATCCTGTACGGCCGTGATGTCAGATTTCCTGACCCGTTGCCCATTTGCTTGTTGTAGCCGGTGGCCTGGGGCGCTGAAGAAGACCTTAAATTTCCTCGATCAAGGCGGCGACCTATATCGCCTGGGGATTATGTGATTGATCATGCGGAATGTGTACCCGGTAATTCGGCGGCGTGCCAGGCCAGGTCTCACGCCGCGAGACCACTAGAATGCAGGCTGGTACACGATTCGCGGATATACCCAATGTGTACACTTTCTAAATCTGTTCGGCGACCCAAATGGGCCAGGGTGGTGGCCCCGTGAGAACCGACACCCGGCTTGGAATCTAACCGGAGCCGTTGAGGGCCTTCGTCACGGCCATGCCCGATCATCACAATGCCGATCCGGCGAAGAGGTATCGTGAACAGGTTCTCCCGCGTCCTCCATACACCATTCCCAAGCGGTCACTCCCTCCCACCGCCCGTAGTTCTCGCCAGAGAATCCGATAATTTGCAGCCAGCGCAAAGTCCAGTACCCGGCACGCTGTCGCCATGAAACGAACGAGTGACTTCTGCGCTGCCACAGGAAAGACATGCTGACAACAGCCACACCGAGGGTGATTGTCAACGACAAGAGCGAAATCGGCTTAGAAACCGTATTTCTTGGAACGTGAGCATGGGTCACTGCGGCAACAATAGGGCGGTGTACGGGGAGGTCGAAGTCCGGCCGCGGCCGACAACGACGCGGTCGAGATCTGCCCGCGAGTAGTGCGCCGGCGGAGCGTCGGTCGGCGGATGGAACGGCGGTGGGCGCGCACTCGGCGCGCCGGACCTGGTGTCCTGTATCCAGGTGTCGGAGTGTGCGGACTCGAGCAAGGATGCCTCCTCGGTATATGGCCGTCGACCGTCGCGAGAAACTCACGCTTCGAATGTTCGCGGCAATTGATGGGGCTTGAATAACCCCAACCAGCAGCGGCATTCGTCTCGGCTGACCCGCGCGTGCTGTAGACAATCAAAGGGCATTGGCGTGCTAGCATGTTAGCAACCCGGGGACATCTTCGGTAGACCCAAATATGGCGACGGTCGCCATCGACGGCTTGTGTCCATCTATCGTGGTCCATCCGATTCGTGGGGGGCATCGGCGGGCAGGCCGCCAAGCCTGCGCGGAGCTGTCTGGCATGTCAGTGATCGACGGGAAGCGCCAGTGAGCACGCGATCCAGAGAACTGAGCTTGATTTTTAGTGCGCCACGAGCGCGGAAGGGAAGGTCTGATAGGTAGGTGACTGCTGTGCAGGAGATGAAGTTTTTGTGGCCCTTCGGCGTCGCCCTTCGGGGGGTGGCGTCAAACCGCCTCGAGCTGCGTTGGCTGAAGACCGTCGTGGTGACCGTCGAGGGAGAAGGCGTCCAGTCAGGGCGTCAGGTGGGGACCGGGAAGGCGAGCGTGAGCGAACCGCTGATGACGTGTCGAAACAAGTAGCTGACATCAAAACCGGGGCGGTTGAATGGCGCCGGGATGAGCCTGGAGAGAGGCCGGTTATCGGCCGGGTGGTGTCCGGCATGGAGGCGGCGCGAGTCCGGTCTGCGGCTTCCGCCTGGTGAGGTGAAAACCCCAGTAGGCGTTGAAGTCCCTGTTGGCTGTCAACGTCGGTTGAATTCAACCGGACGCGACATTGGCATCGGCGGCTTGGCCGGCGATGTCCGGCGAGGATCTGCGTCGGCATGGTCGGTGCCCCAGTACACTCCAGCGGCCGGATCATCGGCGGCGTGGAAGTACCCGAATAGGGAACGTTCGCAGCGCGCACTTGCTGCCTTCGCGTAAGCCGCGAGCCATTAGCATGAGGTTCATGCCAGCTTCCACGAACCGATCGAGGTCTCACAGTCGGGTCACCCCGGTCAAACGACGGTCGATCGCCGTGTACGACGAGGTGAAGGAAGGCATTCTCACCGGTACATATGCGCCAGGTAGTTGGCTGTCGATCGACGAACTCGGCAGACGGTTCGAGGTCAGCCGTCAACCGGTCATGGAGGCCATGCGCCGACTATCAACCGAATGGTTGGTCGAGATAGTTCCACAGGTAGGGTGCCGGGTAGCCAGCTACGACCGTCAGCCACTGGAGGACTACTTCGCGACCTTCAGCGAGCTCGAGGCTCATGTGGCCGAGCTGGCAGCGAAACGACGAACCCAGTCGCAGATGGACAAGCTCGAAGAGGTCCTCGGACGGTTTGAGCAGGAAACTCGGAGCAACGAGCGTCGCGCGTTGATCCGCGAAGCTCACGACACCATCCTGGAAATGGCCCACTCCCTGATCCTTGCTCAACTCTGCGAGCAGATGTGGGACTTCGGAGAGTACGTATGGACGACTCTGTCTCACTCGGATCAGGAGTACGAGGAAGCCCTCAGCGAATGGTTGGCGACACTGCGTCGTCTGACACAGGCGATTTCGAATCAGAATGCAAGTCTGGCCAGGTTGCACATGGTTGTCTGGATCACGGGCACGTCGCCTTCGGCATAATAGTAGAAAGGTTGTCCGACGCGTATCGACACTCCCCGCTAGTGTGTGGGTCCCGAAATTCGACTTCTAACTATCTATGGTGGTTGGGATGGCGGGTTCCGGGCGTGACGATGTCGAGTTCGTGCTGACCGATGACGAGCGGGCGCAGCTTGGGTCGCGTGGTCGCGGGCGGGGTCGTCGCGGGTGGCGGTGCGGGCGCGGATTGTGCTCGGTTGCGCTGAACCCGGCGTGGTGGATGAGCGGTTGGCCGCCGATCTCGGTGACCGCGATGACGGTGGGCAAGTGGCGCAAGCGGTTTCGCGAGTCACGGCTGGATGGATCGAGCGACGGCGAGCGGGCGGGGCGGCCGAAAGCGGAGTTGGTGTTGACCGATGACGAGTGCGAGCAGTTGACGCGCTGGTCTCGGTCCGTTGGGCGGAACGAACAGTGAGGTGCGGGTGAGCCGTAGTAGACCGGCTAAGACCCAGGTGCGTGCGGGGCGAGCGCCGATCGTGCGGTCAGCTTTGGACAACTTCCAGAAGCTCGGGTACCACGGGACGTCGATGCGTGATATCGCCCGTGATGCCAAGGTGACGGTAGCCGCGATCTATCACCACTTCCCGTCCAAGCAGCAGATTCTCCGAGAGATTATGACAACCGTCCTCGTTGACGCGCTGTCGGAGACTCGGGCGGCGGTGGAGGGCGCCGGCGAGCGGCCGGTCGACCAGCTCGCCGCGCTCATGCACGCCTGGGTGGTGTTCCACTGCCTGAGGCAGCCCGAGGCGCTCATCGCCGCCTCGGAGATTCGCAGCCTCGAACCTGAGTCCCGCGAATCGATCGTGGCGCTTCGTGATGAACAGGAGGAGCTATTCCGCCGCGTCGTTGATGACGGGCTGCGCGATGGCAGCTTCACAACCCCTGTTCCGCTGGAGGCCGTGCGCGCGCTGATCGCGATGGGGTCCTCGGTCGCCAGCTGGTATCGGCTCGGGGACGGACTCACGCCGGACGAGCTGGCCTCGCGGTACGTCGTGGTGGCTCTCGCAACCGTTGGTGCGTGAGCCGGCGTCATAGGTGGCGTGGTTGACGGCGATCAGTCGCCTTTGCCAGTATCTAAACGAACGTTTAGTTAGATAGCGAAGGGAGAACTATGCCTTACGCCACTGCCGACGCGGCGATGGACCCCGTGGCACTCAGTTGTTGGTTGGACGATCGTGTGTCCGGTGGCATCAATCACGTCATGTCGGTCGAGCTTCTCTCCGGAGGTCGATCCAACCCGACGTTGACTGTCTCGGACGGTCCGCGGAGACCGCTCCTGGACCGGGCGCTCCTCATCGCACGCATGTCTTCGGACTCGTGTCTGAGTGGCGGTCGCTTGTGACCGCCGCCGAGGCTGCGGCATCGCCCGTTTTCGGTGCTCTCTCTGCCGCTCTCGACCACGAGTCGCTCGATCTGCGTCCCTCTGCGGAGGCGCTGCGATTGAGAAGAGTCCTTGTCGAGTTCATGCACACCGATGTATTCCCCGCGGAGCACGAGTACGAGGTGCACCGTCTATCGGCAGGCCCCAGCGACCACTCCGTACCCCCGGTTGTGGAGCGGCTCAAGGCGCGAGCCAAGGAAAGGGGCCTCTGGAACCTATTCCTGCCGGCCGAGTCCGGGATCACCCAGGTCGACTATGCAGGACTCGCCGAGATCACCGGGTGGAGTCTGCACCTCGCACCTGAAGCCATCAACGGGCAGGCCCCGGATACGGGCAACATGGAACTGCTCCACCTCTTCGGCACGAGCGAGCAGAAGGCTCGCTGGCTCGGGCCGCTGCTCGGCGGCGAGATCCGCTCCGCGTTCTCCATGACCGAGCCGGAAGTGGCCAGCTCGGACGCAACCAACATCGAGACAACGATCCGGCGCGAAGGCGACCACTATGTCGTCAACGGTCGCAAGTGGTGGACCAGCGGTGCGGCCGACCCACGCTGTGAGCTACTCATCGTCATGGGCAAGACGGACCTTGGTGCCCAGCGCCACCGGCAGCAGTCGATGGTCCTCGTACCCCGCGACACGCCCGGAGTCCGGGTTGTTCGCGATGTGCCGGTCTTCGGTCGATATGACCAGCACGGGCACGTAGAAGTGGTCTACGACGATGTCCGAATCCCCGTTACCAACCGCCTTGGCGAGGAGGGCGCTGGATTCGCGATGGCCCAAGCACGCCTCGGGCCGGGACGCATCCACCATTGCATGAGAGCGATCGGTGCGGCCGAGCGAGCTCTGGCGATGATGGTCAGCAGGGCGCAGAAACGAGTCGCGTTCGGTCGGCCGCTCGCGGACCAGGGCATCATCCAGGGCCAGATTGCGCAGTCGCGCATCGAAATCGAGCAGGCGCGGCTCATGTGTCAGGCTGCCGCCAGGACCATCGACGTACATGGCAATGCGGCTGCCGCTGCACAGGTCTCCATGGCGAAGGTCGCGGTGCCCCGAATCGTCCTCGGAGTGATCGACCGCGCCATCCAGGTCCACGGAGGGCTCGGAATAAGTGACGACGTGCCACTGGCGGCAATGTACGGGTGGCACCGCGCGATGAGGATCTTCGACGGCCCTGACGAGGTTCACCTTCGCACTATCGCCCGACTCGAACTCGAGAAGAACGGACAGCACGGCTGATGGCCAACGGGAAGATGCGTGCGCTGGTTCTGGCCGAGTATGCCGGACCAGCCGCACTATGCGTAGCTGACGTCGAGGTACCGCGTCGGGAGCGCGATGAGCTCCTCCTCCAGGTGTGGGCGATCGGCATCAACTACCCGGATTTGCTCCTGGTGAAAGGGAAGTATCAGCATCGGCCCGACCCGCCGATTGTCCCTGGGTGTGAGGTCGCCGGAGTCGTTGTCGAAGCGTCGGCGGAGAGCCGGTTCCGGGTGGGCGACCGAGTAGCCGCGTTCATCTGGGACGGCGGATTCGCCGAGTACGCACGTGTGCCTGCTCGGCAGGCCGTGCACATCCCCGAGTCCGTCTCCTTCTCCGACGCGGCGGCGGGCCTGGTCAACAACCACACTGCCTACTTCGCTCTGGCACGCCGGGCGCGGACCGAACCTGGGGAGAGCGTGCTGGTGCTGGGCGCAGCCGGGGGCGTCGGAACTGCAGCCGTGCAGGTCGCTGCCGGGATCGGAGCCAGAGTGATCGCCGGCGTCTCCCGCCCCGAGCGTGCGCCGGTGGCCCGCGCTGCGGGTGCACAGGAAGTGGTCGTCCTCGAGCATGGCTTCGCCGCCGAGATACGTCAGTTGACCGACGGGCGCGGAGTCGATGTGGTCGTCGATCCGGTCGGCGGGTGGGTGGCAGGCGAAGCCCTGCGATCTCTGGCGCCGGAGGGAAGGCTCATGGTCGTGGGTTTTGCGGCAGGGGAGATCCCAGAGGTCGCGTTCAACCGGCTGCTCCTCCGCAACATCAGCGTCATGGGGGTGGCGTTCGGCGCATTCATCGACCTCGAGCCCACGTTGATGCAGACCCAGGCTGTCGACCTCGATGAAATGACCCGCCGGGGAGTCGTCAGACCGCACATCGGTGGGCAGTTCACCTTCGAGGAGATCCCGACGGCGCTCGCTCGGCTCGACGCAGGTGCGGTCTCCGGAAAAGCCATTGCGTTCGTGCGCGGCGATGAGTGATTACGCGAATCCATACAACCGAAAAGAAGTAACCATGACGAAGAACCAGCACATAGCCCCCATCCGGTTCGACGGCCTCGAATCGTTGCAGTCCGCGGTCGGCACCCACCTTGGCGAGTCTGCATGGCGCGAGGTCGACCAGGCTCAGGTCAACACCTTCGCTGACCTGACTGCGGACCACCAGTGGATCCACGTTGACGTCGAGCGCGCGGCGCAGAGCCCGCTCGGGGCCACGCTCGCGCATGGATTTCTCACGCTTGGGATGGTGCCCGCCATGGCAGAGGAGGTGTACCTGTACGAGGGCTTCACGATGAGCCTGAACTATGGCGCGAACAAGCTCCGCTTCCCAAGCCCCTTGCATGTCGGATCGCGGGTGCGCGGCTCGTTCGAGCTTGCAGCCGTTACCAAGACCGATGCCGGCTATCTGGTGCAGGTCGATGTGACCGTGGAGGTCGAGGGATTCGCCAAGCCCGCTTGCTACGTGGAGTGGCTGGTACTCCTGGTCCCCTGACTCTTCCGGACGATTCTGCGACCCTTCCTTACTTACCATACGTATGGTAAGTTTGAGATCACGCACAGATGGTCCAGGGAGGGTCCACATGACGCCGGTACGGGAGAGTCTGAACCTCCAGCAGCGAATCGACGCCGCTGGAGGCCCGGTCGCGATGCTTCGCGGCAATGAATACGGATTGTCCGACTTCGGTTACGCGCACACGCCGTTCGAGTTCACGAATTGGAGGGACGAGCAGCGTTCATGGATGCAGACCGTCGGCCTCATGGAGCTGTCGTACTTCATGACCGAACTGCACCTGCGCGGACCCGAAGTAATCTCGTTCCTCGAGCAGTTCGTGGTGAACAAGCTCGATCCATTCCGCACGCTGCGGGCGAAGCAGCTCGTGCTCGCCGCACCCGACGGTTACCACCTCTCCGACGGGATCTGCTTCCACGAGGAAGACGACTTCTTTCGCATCGTCGGAATGTCCCCGGTGGTCGACGACTGGCTCCTCTACAACGCCGCTAGCAGCGAGTTCGATTTCACCATCGAGCAAAAGACGCTGGATCTTCCGCGCGACGTCTTCCGTCTGCAGGTCCAAGGCCCCAATGCCTTGGCTCTCATGACCGAGGCTGTGGGCGGTTCGATCCCCGATATCTCCTTCTTCGGCATTGGCGAGCTCGAGATCGCGGGCACACGCGTCCGCGCTCTCCGTCACGGGATGGCGGGAGCCGCGGGATTCGAGATCTACGGCCCGTGGGCAGACCACGAGCGGGTGCGCGACGAGCTGCGAACGGTCGGCGAGAAGCATGGCCTCCGCATGATCGGCGATGCGGCCTATCGTTCCACATCGCAGGAGTCCGGGTGGCTGCCCGAGCCGCTCCCCGCCATTTACGAGGCAGCGGAACTGCGGTCGTTCCGTGAGTCGCTCGACGGCACCAACTATGCGGGCATCGCCTCGCTGGGCG
Organism: Nocardia aegles; assembly: GCF_052545135.1. Lineage (NCBI taxonomy): Bacteria > Bacillati > Actinomycetota > Actinomycetes > Mycobacteriales > Nocardiaceae > Nocardia > Nocardia aegles. Next base: position 96,036 of record NZ_JBQWRI010000012.1, on the reverse strand, counting down.
GATCGTTCCTGTCCGACGATGTGAGGGACTACTACGTCGATCCGATCGAGGCCGGCTACGGGTCGTTTATCGACTGGGACCGGGACTTCGTCGGTCGGGATGCACTGGCCGGCAAGTCCGAACGACGAGTGAAGGTCACCTTGGAGTGGAACGACGACGACGTCGTCAGCGCTATCGCGTCCACTCTCTTCGGGAAGGGGCCCGGCGCGCGATTCATCGGCCTGCCGACGCCCATCAACTCCTTCTACACAGCGGACTCACTCAGCCGAGACGGACAGCACGCCGGCCTGTCGTACTGGGGTTCCTACACGGCCAACGCACGCAAGGTAATTTCCACCGCGCTGGTCGACCCGGAGCTCGCCGCCGTCGGCACCGAGCTCACCTTGCTGTGGGGTGAGCCGGGCTCCACCCGAGTCGCGGTCGACGCGCACGAGTTGCGGGAGATCAGGGTCACTGTCGCCCCGTCGCCGTACTTCGAGAAGCTCATCAAGACGGGAGGGCAGTAGGCATGCCTGCGACGACCGTGACAGTGCCGGCGCAGACCGCCGATGAGACATTGTCGGTTCGGGACGAGGGCAGGCTTCTCGTGCACGGGACCGACCGCCCGGGCATCGTCGCCGCCGTCTCGGCGGCGCTGACGGCCGCAGGTGCAAACATTGTCTCCCTGGACCAGCACTCGACGGATCCCAGCGGTGGGCGCTTCTTCCAGCGGACGGTGTTCAGGATGCCGAACCTGATGGCTGCGCGTCCCGCACTCGAGGGCGTACTCGCAGACGAGATCGGTGGAAAGCTCGGTCTCGAATGGCGTCTCGCCGCCGCAGCCCGCCCCAAGCGTGTCGCGATCCTGGCCTCCAAGGCCGACCACTGTCTTCTCGACCTGCTGTGGCGTCAGCGCCGCAACGAGATTCAAATGAAGGTGGAGATGGTGATCTCCAACCATCCAGATCTGGCAGGAGATGTCCGCCAGTTCGACGTTCCGTACTTCCACATCCCCGTTGACAAAGGCGACAAGAGGAGCGCTGAGGAGGAGCAGATACGCCTGCTCGAGGGCAACGTCGACCTGATTGTCCTAGCCCGTTACATGCAGATCCTTTCCAGCAACTTCATCAATGGGGTCGAAGCACCGATCATCAACATCCATCACTCCTTCCTGCCCGCGTTCATCGGAGCTGGTCCCTACCGCAAGGCGAAGGAACGCGGCGTCAAGCTGGTCGGTGCGACCGCCCACTATGTCACCGAGGATCTGGACGAGGGCCCGATCATCGAGCAGGACGTGGCGCGCGTGACCCATGTCGAGTCGGCAGAGCGTCTTGCCCAACGAGGTGCCGACGTGGAGCGGATGGTGCTTGCCAGAGCCGTCACGTGGCACTGCGAGGACCGAGTTCTGCGCGACGGCAACAGCACGGTGGTGTTCGCATGACAGTCGATCCGGCACAGGTGGCGGCGCGAGTGCAGGCGGCGCTGAGTGACTTCTCGCTCGAGATGACGGGAAGGGATGTCGGCCACGTGGCGAACGCGGTAGCCGTGATCCCCGCAGGCGCCCGCGTCAACGTGGCCTTCCTGGAGAACGAGAGTCTCGAGGACCGGCTGGCGGCGGCCCGCGCGGTCCTCGATGGGGGAATGGTCCCGGTTCCGCACATCGCCGCGCGCCGCGTTCCATCCGAGGCGGCGCTCTATGAGTTCCTTGCGGCGCTCCAATCCGAAAGCGCATCGGACGAGGTTTTCGCGGTGGCGGGTGACCCTTCCACCCCGCACGGTCCATACGGCGATTCGTTCGAGCTCATCCAGTCCGGGCGCCTGCAGTCCTTCGGCGTGCGTCGGGTCAGCATCGCCGGCTATCCCGAGGGGCACCCACTCATCAGCCGGGAGAACCTCTGGCGCTCCTTGGAGCGGAAGGCGGAACTGCTCGCTGAGACAGGTATGGCCGGCTCGATCATTACGCAGTTCGGCTTCGACGTCGATCCCATCGTCGAGTGGGTCGAGGAGGTTCGTTCGCGCGGCATCGACATGCCGATCCGAATCGGCATACCGGGTCCTGCTGGGATCAGACGTCTGGTTCGATACGCGGCGCGCTTCGGTGTCGGTACGAGCGCAGGGATCGCGAAGAAGTACGGATTCTCGATCACCCACCTTGTCGGCACCGCTGGTCCCGACAAGTTCCTCCATGATCTCGCGGCGCGCTACCGCCTCGACACCCATGGGGACCTGCGGCTGCACTTCTACACCTTCGGCGGACTGGAGGCGACTTCCCGTTGGATCTCGGAGTTTCGCGATGCGACAAGCCAGAGGTCGGCATGACGGTCCTCATCGACGGAAAGGCGGTCGCAGGTCATTCGGCCGGCGTGCAGCTCCCCGGAGCACACGCCGTGGTCGTCGGCCGGTCAGAACTCGTGGGCAAGCCCATGAGCCAGCTCGACGTGGGTATCCACCGAACGCCTTCCGGTCTGACAGGCGATGTGGTGACACGGGATCTCCTGGGCCATGCCGGCTGGGTCACCCCCGTGCCGGGCGGAGTGGGACCGATGACGATCGCGATGCTGAAGAACACATTCCAAGCAGCTCGGCTGGCCGCACGTGGTCCTATAAGGTCGCTCTGATGGCTCAAACCAGAACTGTTCTTCTCGACGCGGCAATCGAGGTTCTCCGCAACGGAGGCAGGCTCACTCTCGACGCGGTTGCGGCCCAGACCGGGCTCACCAAGCCGGGAGTGGTCTACCACTTCAAGACCAAGGAGATCTTGATGACCGCGGTTGTCGATCACGTCGTGGACTCCTGGGAGGCGGATCTACAGGATCGCGTAGCGGTGGAATCCACAGCGGTGGAAAGGCTCGCCGCATACCTGCAATACGCGCTTCTTTCCGAATTCGATGCCAGCGACTTGGCGTTCTTGGAAGAGACCGGCCTTAGACGGGAACTGGTCGATCAGTGGAAGTCCAGGCTCGATCCTTGGTTCGGGAGCGATATCGGTTCGACGCCGAACCAACGGGCGGCCGCACAGACAGCTCGACTCGTCGCAGATGGGGCGTGGTTCGATCGTTCTATAGGGATCGTCGACCTCAGTTTGGCTGAGCGGAAGGCGATCCTCGAGCTCGCGTTGAGCCTCATCTCTTTCGATGAGGCCTGATACGGTCACTCGCAAATTGCAGGGTAGGACCGGGCTCGGGGCTATGGAGCGGGTGCCTTCGGCGCTTCCGCGTTTGCCGAAGCCGAGACGTTTCGGAGTTCGGCCACGCATGGCCGAACTCCGGATGTGCTAGACCTGGACAGCTCAGAGTTCTTGATCTACACGGCAGAACGGTCCTCTTGTTCGAGGTCGGGAACTGGCCAATGGCCCGCCGCGTAGGCCAGGGCTCTCCCCTCGAGCCTTTGGACGATGTTCTCGAATAGGCGTGCCGCCGCCGGAGCTCCCCAGTCGTCTCCCAGCAGTTGGAGCGGTAGACCTGGATCGCGGAACGGCAGATTCCGCCATCGATCGACCACGGTCAAGTACGTTGTGTACGCCTCTTGGCCACCGAGCACCTCCGCGCGGTCCACCCGATCCAGGCTCGGGCCGTGCGTCGCGATGAAGTCCCGGTAGTTGCGGTCCAGCCTGTCCAAGTCCCAGAGCTGGTGGATCAGCTCACCAAGGTCCTGTCCTCCCGCGTACTCACCGACGAAGACCGCACTTTGTTGAGTCAGACCAAGATCCGCGATCGCGTCCTTCGCCGCGTTCAGCATGCGCGCGGGGGCGATCCAGACGCCGTAACCGACGTTGCCGAACCCCAAGTTAGCAAGGCGTGTTCGAAGCTGGTGGCGTGTGGACCGCGCCGACTCTGGCACTGAGAAGTTCACGATGCACCATCCGTCACGCAGGTCGGCAGGTTGCCGGGCGTGCCAGATGAGCTCATCCCCGGCGGCCAACTCCCTGAGCGCCAGGTCGGTGAGTCGGTATCCCCGCGCACCGGCCCTGGCCTCCGAGATCAGCCATCCACGTTTCTTGAGCCGGAACACGGCGGACCTCACGCTCGGACCGTCGACGTCAAGGTGATCCATCATCTCGACGGTGCCGGCGATCGGCATCCAATTGCCCATGCGGCGGACGATGGAACCGAGGAAGCTCACTACAAGGTGGCGTGATTGACGCGATCCGGTTGGGTTGACGGTGTCGTTGTCGGTCACTCGGCCTCTCATCCCTCGATCGCTGAACATGCCGGGAATCGGATCTCGTGTCTGTTTCGACTCACTGAGTGCCGGTTGCTGGGGAGGGTTCGCCCTCGATGTGCTTCGTGACAACCATGATCTCCGGGTTTCCGAAGCCCTCGGTGCGGAAGAAGTGGGCGAACTCGACAGCTGCGTCGATGGAGGGGACGTCCATCAGGGTGACGAAGTCGTAGCGTCCCGCGACCCCGGTTCGACTCAGTACGGTGATCCCCAGTTCGCGCGTCTTCGCGAACGATCGCTCTTCTCGCCGAGAAGGATCGTTGAGACCGCCGTCGAACAGCGTTCCCATCGCCATCACTAGCATTATGTGGTCCCTTCGTGTGTGGTTGTGTGGCTGTGTCCCGTCGGGACCGATCTGGGGAGGCGGTCCACTATCCAGTCGACGGTGTGCCGCCAGTAGTCGTGTGTCGGGTCGAGCACGAACATGTGGTCACCGCCTGGTACCTCGAGTAGCTCGACCTCGTCACCGACCGATCGGGCGCGGTCGGCGTAGCGCCGACTATGGGCGATCGGCACACGTACGTCGTCGGTACCGTGCGCGACCAGTTGGGGGCACCCGATCGGCAGACGGGCAATGGGCGAAGCCGCGTCGTACGCCGAAGACTGTGCCTGCGGCAGACCGCCCATGAAGAGTGGGGTGGCCGACTCGCCGAGACCTGCCGCGGCACACGCCGGGAGGTCGGTGATCGGCGCCTGCGCGACGACTCCGCCGAGCCCGAGATCTGCCGCAGCCAGGAGAGCGAGGTGGCCTCCCGCAGAGTGGCCAACGGCCACGACCGATCCTGCGTCGACGGCCTCGAGGTCGAGGATCGCAGCGATTGCCGCGTGGACGTCCTCCAAGGTCGTCGGCCAGCCACCTTCTGCTCCGGGTGCGTCGATACGGCGATACTCGACGTTCCAGACGATGTGCCCTCGGTCTGCCAGGTCGCGGGCGAGCGGGGTCATCAGTGTGAGCGAGTGCTGTTGTCTCCACCAGCCGCCGTGGAGGAGCAGGACAACGCCGGGACGGGGATCGCCGGCGGGAGTCCAACGCTCGGCGAATTGGCTGGGATGGTCGCCGTAACTTGTAGTAAGGGGGTCCGATGTGGTCACCAGGAACCCACCAGCGCGCTGCGGAGCACCGTTTCAGGCTCGTCTACCGACGTGGCGAACGCCTGTGGTGCGTCCTCCCATGCGAACGAATGGGTGACAACCGCTGCCGTGTCCACAATATTCGACGCGACGAGGTCGACGGCCTCCGGATAGGCGCCCGGACCGCCCTTGATTCCCAGGACGGTCAGCTCCTTGAGCAACAACGACGGAGGAGAGATGCTGTGCGGGCCTCGGCCGACTACCGCGATGACGGATCCAGGGGGCGCCAAGCGTTCGGCAAGGTCTACGCCCGCACCGGCGGCCGAGGTCTCGACGATCAACCGCGGTCCGTTCCCACTGGCTAGTGCTTCCGCGTCGCTCGGGTCGACCGTTGCGACTCCGAGCTCCTCGCCGATCTCACGCCGGTGCGCTCGAGGCTCCACGACGACGCAGCTCCATCCGCGACTGCCCATTACCTGAGCCTGCAGGAGGCCCAATGGGCCACCGCCGACGATGATCGCCGACTCGAGTGCCCCCGCGAAGGGCGCGATCCGCTTCATGGTGTGAAGTGCCACTGCGACGGGCTCTAGTGCGGTAGCGGCCAGATCGCTGACACCGTCAGTGATCGGGATGACCAGACGCGCTGGTACGGCGACATACTCTGCGGCCATTCCGGGCCCGAGCATCCCGAGGTATCCGCCCGTAGGACACAGCTGGGTTGCGCCAGACTGGCACGCAGCGCAATCGCCACAGTGCAGGACTGGGTCCACGACGACGCGCTGTCCGAGTTCGAGGTTGTCAACGCCGGACCCGAGCGCATGAACGACCCCTGTAGCATCGTGGCCCACGATCCAGGGATACGTATCGCCGCGGCCGCCGAAGATGTGCAAATCGGTGCCGCACAGCCCGAGCGCTCGTACGCCGACGATCACCTCGCCGGGACCTGGCTCGGGCACTTCGTACGTCGCGATTCGGATCTCTCGTGGGCCGACGAGCTCGACGACCTTGCCGCCTGGTCGGACTTGTGGAGACATGTGGTGATACTCCCGTTGCTCAGAGTGTCAGGCCGACCATCTTCAGCCCAGTTCGGAAATGGGGATGATGCCCAAGGTGTGCAGCACGTCGGCCTTGTTCCAGGACGAGTGCTCTTCGACGATCAGACCGTCGGTGAACCGCGTCATCGTGATCCCGATGGCGTTGACGAGCTTTCCCGTCGGTGGCACACCGAAATAGGCTCCCGTGTGGTGTCCGGTGGCGGTCCACTTGCTGACCAGCCAATCCCGCTCGGTCACGGTCACCTCGGTATTCATGACCATGTCGGGGAAGGCTGCGAGCAGCGTGCCGTAGGTTCGGATCCACTCATCGCGGTCGAGCTGTCCGCTGGAGCTGTGTCGGACGAAGTCCGGATGCAGATGACGCCTCAAGACGGCAGCCACATCATCGGTGCTCGCAAGCTCCTCTCCCAGCCGAGCCATGAACTTCTTGTTCGCGTCTTCGGTTTCGGCGCCGCTCATCACTGGCCTCCGATTTCATCGCCGAGCAGCGGTGTGCTGTCGAAGAATTGCCGATTGAAGTACACGAGCGGCAATCGTCCTGAACGTTCGGCGTTGAGCACCCGACCGATGAAGATCGTGTGGGTGTAGGCCGGGATTCGAGTCTCGACCTGCAGTTCGAAGGACGCCGCGACGCCCGCCAGCAGCGGCGCGCCGTGCTTACCGAGGTGCCAGTCGACGGTGTCGAACTTCCGCGGATCGGACTTGCCCAACTTCGAAGCGATCTCCAGTTGATCGTGCGCGAGGATGTTGATCGCCATGTGGTCCTGAAGGAAGAACTTCGGGTACGACGTCGCGGTTGCGCCGAGGCAGACCAGGACCAGCGGCGGCTCGAGGGACAGACTCGAGAACGCGTTGACCGCCAGTCCGAACGGCTTTCCGTCGATCTCCGAGGTCACGATCGTCACGCCGGTCGGGTAGTAGCGATGGACGTCCTTGACCTTGTCCACCAGGACATCGTCGGGCGACGTCACCGGTGCGACGGAGGCAGTGGTACCCGTCGCAGGACTGGTCGATGTTGTTGACATTGCTGTAGTCCTTTCTGACTTGCGCAATCTCGCTCAGTTCATCCTCACGGGCCCTGCCCGCTGTTCGGAACCGACGACTCGCTCACGCGCTGGCGGAGGCCTTGGACTCCTCGTGCTGTGCTCGCGCCTTGGCGAGCCCGGCCTGGTAGGACGCCGAGTACGTGTTCATGTTGTTGCGCATGGTGTTCCACCGCTCCACCCGCCGGTCGACCGAGCCCTGGAAGTGCGGCATAACGTGCTGTGCGAAGAGCTCGTAGGAGCGGTTGGTCGCTGCATAGTTCGCCATATCGCTGGCCAGGACGAGGAATGATCCGAATCCACCGGACTTCTCCTGGAGCATCTCGATCTGGGCGATCGCATCGTCGGGCGTACCGATGATGGCGGCGCCGGACTCGCGCACGACATCGACCAGCGGCGTGCTGCCGCTCGCGTTGACGCTCTTGCGCAGCCCCTCCATCTGGCCGACCTCCCGGAAGAAGTATTCGCCCCATGCGTCGATGCCGTACTCGACGTCGCGGATAGCCTGCTGCCGGGTTTCCGCCAGATGCATCGGTGCAGTCATGCGCCAGGCGGAGCGAGGCGCACGTTGTACGCCGAACTCCTCAGCGCGCTGGCCGAGAATTTCCCAGTGTTCGTCCAGCACGGCAATGCCTGCCGGGTTGCTCGCACCGATGGAGAGAAGGCCGAGTCCATGCTTGCCGGCGAGGCGGGGACCTGAAGGGGAAATCATCGCTGCGCAGAGGATCTCCGGTCGAGGCTTTTGGAACGGCCGGAGGTTGAGCTTGGCGTTGACCATCTTGAACCACTCCGTCTCCATTGTGAGCGGCTCGTCGGAGGTCAGCAGATGGACGATCGCCTCCGTGGCTTCCTCGAGGCGGTTGCGAATGGAGCTGTAGTCGATTCCGAAGAGCTCGGTGTCCGAAGCCAGCGAGCCGGGACCGAGACCGAGGATGACGCGGCCCTCGGTCAGATGATCCAGCATGACGATTCGCTCAGCTGTGTTGAACGGGTGGTGGTAGACGGCGGAGACGACGCCAGTGCCCAGCTTGATCCGCTTCGTGCGCGGTGCGGCGCTGGCGATCATCAACTCCGGCGAACCGATCGTCTCGTATCCTCCGGAGTGGTGCTCGCCGAAGAACACCTCGTCGAACCCGAGCTGGTCGAGATGTACCACCAGGTCGAGGTCGCGCTTGAATGCCAGCGTCGGATTATGTCGGACGGGGTGGAACGGCGCGAGGAACATGCCGAACTTCATGTTCGACGAGAGATACTCGAGGGTCTCGACGGGGTCGGTGCTGTTCATGATTTCTCCCGGCTTTGTGCTCGTGGGGTTCGGAGAGTTGTGGTGTCAACGTGGCGGAAGGCTGGGGCACTGGATTTCAGTGTCGCGACCGTCAAGCGTCACCCGATTCGCCCAGCACCATTCGTTCGACGGCTGCGGCGACCGGAGATTCGCGGTCGGCCAGGCTGATCCCGGTCTGGAGGTGATCGGCACCGGGCAGTTCGATGACGTGGGGTGCTATATCACGGTCGCCGAGTGCCTCGAGGAGTGACTCGACATGGTTCTTGAAGAAGTCAGCACTTTGACCGATACGTTGTGCCTCGGGGTAGCCGTAGGCCACGATCATGCTGCCCGGCACCATGTCGATGCGGCTGACCACGTTGGATTCCACTGGGCGGACATCGTGATCGGGGTAGGCGGGGTCGGTGACCTTCGCGTCGTAACCCCCGCTGAACAATGCGACGCCTTTGATGACGTCGTGCGGTAGTGAGTACTTATCGATCCAGTCGTGGCGCATCGAGAGCGCGGCGATGATGTTGGCGCCGGCTGAGTGGCCCGAGGCGAATATCTTGGCCGGGTCGCCGCCGAACCCGGAGATGTTGTCCACCACCCACTTCAGCGCCTGCGCGACGTCGTCGACATTGTGCGGATAGGGGAACTCCGGCTCGAATCGATAGCCGACGCTGACGAACACCGCGCCACGTTGTACCAGAGGCTCACCGAGGTATCCGTAGTGCGACGGGTGTCCCTCTTTGAACCCTCCCCCGTGCACATAAATGAGCACGGGGGCATGGTCGGCGTCGATGGGCGCGAACACGTCGAGGATCTGGAAAGCGTCGTCGCCATAGAGGACGCCCATCTCGGACTTGACGGTTCGTGCGAACTCGAGTGTTCGCTGGTAGCCCTCGAGGTAGAAGGACCGCCAGTCGGGTTCGAACAGTTCAGGCGACAGGTACGTCTTGTACCCCGAAGGGTCACATGGGCGTGGGGTGACCATCAGGCGCCCGTGATCCCGTACTTGCCAGGAGCGATGACTCCCTGGGGATCGATCGCCGACTTGATCGCACCCGTCAGTCGGGCGAGCCCGGCCAGTCGTTCGCCGCCGCGTTCGTGCCAGTCGGTGGGTGCCCGGCCGATCGGGTAGCCCATCTGGTCATATGCCTCTACCAGGGCGGCATAACAGTCGTCCATGCGTTTACGTTCGGCCTCGTCCTCGCGGTCGAACATGATGATGTGAAGCCCGCGGGCGGCTCTCGGTCCGCAGACCAACTCCACCATGTAGTCGAAGCCGTGCTCGTTCAGGATCCGCCGCGAGACATCCTGGTGCTCTGCGGCCACCTCGCCGACCATCGGCGTGGCAGGAAGGAACCAGGTTGCGCCACCGTTTCGCCAGTCCAAGAGGCCCAGCTCCGATTCAGTCGGTTCGCCGCTGAACGTGTCGAGATGGATCTTCAGGACCGGCGATGCCTCGATCTCCTCGTGCGAGATGTACCGGGCCTTGCCCGAGGCCTCGAAGTGAGAGCGGACGCGTTCGATCATCGGATCAAGGGCCTCGAAGCTCGGGCCGTAGAACGCACCCGTCACGGTCCATGCGCCGACGCCGTGTTTGGCCCGGAGCTCGCTGCGCAGCGAGTCCGGAAGCGGCACGCGACCTTCGGTTCTGTCGTAGGGGTACCTTTCCTCGGTGCCGATGCCGTAGAGGTCGCTCGTGACCTTGATCAGAGTGGGGACCACGTTCGACAGCTTGAGGGGACGCACGAGGTCGATGATCTCCGCGAGGTCACCGTCGTCAGGAAAGGTGAAGCCGAACGAACGGATGACCGCAGGCCGTGGCAGGAGCCAGATTGCGGCCCGAGTGACGATGCCGAAGTTCGACTGTGAGAAGAGTCCGTCGAGCAGCGGGCCGAAGCCGGACTTGTTGAGGTACTTGCTCTTCGAGGCGAGCAAGGACCCGTCGCCGGGGGAGAATACCTCTCCGTTGGGCAGGACGACGTCCATGCCGGCAAGCATTCCGAAATGGTCGGCGTACGGGGTGTATCCGGCACCGCGGTCGAGCGCGTTGCCGAGCACCCCACCGTCCGGGGGGCCTGATGTCGCGCTGATCATCAGCTTGTCGCCTAGTTTCGCCATCTCGGCCCGCAGTTGCCGGAAGGTCACCCCGGGCTCGATGACCGCATAGCCGAGAGTCTCGTTGACCTCGAGAACCCGGTTCATCCGCTTGCCGAGGTGCACCACGACCTGACCGGACCGCACGGGCGAGTACTCGCCGAGTCCGAGATTGTGACCGGTGCTCGTCGGCCATAGAGTCACCCCGTGCTCGTTGGCCAGGCGTACCAGTGTCTGAACGTCTTCGGTTGAGCTCGGGAACGCCACGGCGGCCGGCGAGACATCACCGCTCGGCAGGCGGTTGTAGCCATACGCGCTCAGGTCTTGCGGGGAGGTCGATACGGCGTCGTCTCCCAGCGCCGAACGAGCGGCTGTGACAAATGCTTCTGACATTTCTATTGTGGGCCTTTCGTTTTGGTGCACCGGTCGACCCCAACGTCGCCGGGTCGACTGCGATTACGCTTTGATAACCGCGGGAGGGAACCACTGCGCGACATCGGCCGATGTGCGGTAGATGTCCTCGGGTGCGAGACGCGGCCAGGTACGGTTCCGTTCCTCCGTGTCGGCCTCGCTCGACTCATGGCTCATGCGACGGATGTCTTCCGCAATGCGCGCCAGCTCGCTCACGCGGGGCTGCCTCTGCTCGTCGTATCGGGCGAGTGCGGCCGCGATGTCGCCGGGGCTGTCGATCAGGGCGACGGCGAGCACGACCGCGTCCTCGAGTGCCGTACAACCGCCCTGGCCCAGGTGGGGCGTCATGCCGTGGCCGGCATCTCCGACCAGCACCAGTTGATCGTGCACCAGGGTCGACGGCACGACGGGAAGCGCGTTGATGTCATGGTGGAGGACTGCCTCGGCAGTGTCGATGAGTGCGGGAATCGGCTCGTGCCAGTCGGCGTACAGCTCGCGTACGGCAGCTCGCTCGTCTTCGTTGCGTTGGCCCGGAGGGGTGAGGCAGGACGCGTACCAGTAGGTTCGCCCGTCGGTAAGGGGGAGGTATCCGAACTCCATTCCGGTCCCGAAGGTTTGGACGATGCTGTTGCTGAACTCCTCGGGAGTCGGCGAGACGCCGCGCCAGGCCGTGGAGCCGGTGTAAGACTCGTTCGGAAGGTCGGGCCAGTACTGCTTGCGGAGCCGACTTGCGATGCCGTCCGCGACAACCACGACGTCTGCGTCGTCGAGCACGACGTCGTCGCCGCTGCGGAGAAGCCACTTGCCGTTCGCGCCCGGCTCGGCTGCGGTCACGGCAACGCCCAGGCGGATGGCATCGTCGGGCAACCCCGATCGAAGCAGCTCGTGCAAGTCGGCGCGGTAGAAGCCGTAGATCTGGCCTCCCCAGATCTTCCGTACGGCGGCGCCGCTGATCTTGGTGAGACAGGCGCCGGAAGTCGCGTGGAGAGAATGACCGACGTCGAAAGGCGGCAGGTCCCGCAATTGGTCGGCAAAGCCGAGCGCCTCCAGCGCGCGCATTGCGTTCGGGTACATGCTGATGCCCGAGCCGACCGGTCCGAACTTGGGCGCGCACTCTAGAACGGTCACTTGCCAGCCACCTCGGAGCAGACCCACGGCGGTGCCGAGGCCCGCGAGGCCGGCGCCGACAATCGCCGCGTGCTTCTTAACGCTCACAACTCTGTCCTCCTCCTGGTTGCCGACACATGAAGTCGACTTCGTGTTCCGCGCTTGCGCACCGGGTAACAGCTCACGTCGTTGTCCGACTGCTGGGTGCTGATCGTGCGGGGCATGTCCCCCCATGGCGGCCGACCGAACTGCCCGAGTGGCTTCCTGCCGATGGGCTGTGGACATCATGCTTTCGTTCAAACCGCCGCGCAAGTCTTTCTATAATTTTTCGATCGTAAATTTTTTGTAATCCAATGAATGGCTGGTCCAGGACATGGACGCGCTGAGAGTGACGAATGTGTTTCGATCGTAAAAAGTTCGAAGCAAACGGTTGACGTGATGTACGTCTCTACTTATGGTCCTACCATAACGCGGCAGGGACGTTCGGCCAAGCAACTTGAGAGGTGCAGATGACCAGGGGACCGTCAAGTGACGTTTCTGGGCCGCTCGAGCCCGTGAATCGTCCGCGGGTGTTCGAGAGCGTAGTAGCCGAGATCGAGCGCTGGATCCTCGTCGGCAGGCTTCGGCCGGGGGACCGCTTGCCGAACGAGCGCGACTTCGCCGAGATGATGCAGGTCAGTCGAAATTCGATCCGCGAGGCGCTGCGGGTGCTCGAGATGTTCGGTGCCATCGAAACGGACAACAGCCGCGGCCGTGCGTCAGGTTCGAACGTCGGGAGCGGCGCTAGCGTGGGGGTTCGCAGCACACTGCGCTTACACACTCTTCTGGGAGGCGTTCCGCTGCGCGACATCGTCGAGATCCGGGTCCTTATCGAGGCACAGGGCGCCTACAAGGCGGCGTCCTCGGCGACGCCCGAAGACTGCCGTCGCCTCATGGAAATATCGGCCAAGGTCGAGCATGCCAAGACGGCCGCGGAGGCGAACGCCATCGACACGGCTTTTCACGCCGAGCTGGCGCGAATTGCCGGCAACAGGCTCGCGCCGGCCATGGTCGAAGGGCTACGCGAGGCCATGGTGCGCGATCTGCTGAAAGGGTTCGCGCGATTGTCCGACTGGCGCGCCGAATTCTCCAAGGGCGCTGACGAGCACTCGGAGATCGTGCGCCTCATCGGCGAAGGAGAGGCGGCGAAGGCATCCGAAGCCATGCGCGCGCACTGCACCCAGTTGTTCGATCGGCTCGAGCTCGGCCAACCCCCCCTTATCTTGGACCAGCGGGCCATCACTGTCACGTGACGAAAGTCGCCTGCTGGTATCACCAAACCTCGGCGCAACCGAGGAGTTCAACCCATTTGGAGGCATTCGTGTCTGGAGCACCCTCTGTCAAATGCGGTCCGATGCGCAAACTCGCCGTCGCAGCCGTCCTCTCCATGCTGGTTCTTTCTGGCTGCAGCCAGGCCGGCAGCTCGAACCTGAAGGCATCTGAAAGCGAGGTCAATGCCGGGCTTGACCAGGCGAAGGCAAACCTCGAGAACCTGATATCCGGCGCGAACTCGACCCCCCCAGGCGCTGGCGGACCAGCGCCGGTAGTCGGGAAGAACGTCTGGATGATCAACATCGGCGTGCAGTCCGCAGGAAGTTCACGTTGGGCTCGTGGATTCTCGGAGGCAGCGGAGCTGATGGGCTGGCACACGACCGTCTACGACGGCGAGTACACCGCGTCGAAATGGGTAGAGGGGCTCCAGCAGGCCGCCGCCGCAGGTGCTGACGGCATCGTGCTCGCTGCGATCGACTGTGCTTCGGTCAAAGCACCCCTCGAGCAGGCCAAGAAGGCCGGCATCAAGGTCGTCGGGTTGTCATCCGCCGATTGCAACGAGGTCGACCAAGGCGCGGCGAGTCTGTTCGACGGAACCGTTCAGTACGCAGTCGGCGGGTTGAAGGACTTCTCCGAGAGTCTTGGCGCGGCGCAGGCCGACTGGATCACTGTCGCGACCGGGGGCGAAGGAAAGATCATCAACATGACCTACAGCGAGTCGGTCCAGAACAACTGGCAGGACCAGGGCTTTACTGCCGAGCTCACAAAGGTCTGTCCCAACTGCGAGATCGTCAAGGGAATTGACATCGTCACGACGGACCTCTACGGAACGGCGGTTAGAGAGAAGCTGGAGCAGGCGTTCCTGACTCGCCCGAATGCCAACGGGTTGGTGGTTCCTTTCGACGACGTCATGACGACCAGCGGCGGCAGCGGCGCCATCCCTGCCTCCGCTAAGAACACAGTCAAGGTCGTTGCCACGGGAGGCGCCTCTGCCGCAGCATTCGAACAGGTGCGGTCCGGTAAGGGGCTTGACGCCATCGCCGGTAGCTCCTTCGAGTGGGAGAGCTGGGCCGCGGTGGACAGCATGAACCGGCTCTTTGCCGGCCAGCCGGTGGTCAGCTCGGGGCAGGGAACGCTCCTGATCGAGAAGGGCCACAACGACGAGTCCACGACCGGGTCCTACAACTCGCCGATCGACTTCCGGGCGGTCTACCGCAAGGCGTGGGGTCGTGGCTGACGCCGCCAGCACCGCGTCCGGTACGGTGCCGCTGCTGAGTATTACCGGGGTCCATAAGGCGTACGGCGCGACGAAGGCACTGAACGATGCCAAGCTGCATGCGCACCGAGGAAGCATTCACGCGCTCGTCGGCGGGAACGGCTCGGGAAAATCAACGCTTATCAAGATCCTCGCCGGCGTCGTATCGGCCGATACTGGTCGCCTCGCGCTCGGTGGCGAAGTTCGAGACCTCCGGTCGCACTCCGCGCACGATGCCAAGATGCTGGGCCTACATTTCGTGCACCAGGAGAATTCGACGTTCCCCGACCTCTCCGTGGCGGAAAACCTGTCGGTCGGGCGGGGCTACGAGGTCGGGATCGCGGGACGGATCAGATGGTCGGCTGTCCGACGACGTGCCGTCGACGTGCTGGAGCGTTTCGAGATCTCGGCCAGTCCAGATACGCGACTCGGCTCGCTCAGTGGCGCGACCCAGATGATGGTCGCCATCGCCCGTGCGCTGCAGGACACCGACGAGACCCACAATGGCGTCCTTGTCTTGGACGAGCCGACAGCCAGCCTGCCGACGCACGAAGTCGATGTACTGCTGACGGCACTGAGGAGGTATGCCCTCCAAGGGCACACGATTCTCTACGTCACGCACCGGCTGCAGGAAATCTTGGACTACGCCAACGAGGGCACCGTACTGAAAGACGGGAATTTTGCCGGGACCTTCGATCCCCGTGAGGTGGAGCACGACGAACTCGTCACGATGATCATGGGGGAGCCCATCGCGCCGATTGTCGCACGGCCGTCCAGGGAGTCGACCATCATCGACAGTCCCCGCAACGATGTCGTCCTCCGAGTGGCCGGCGTGGGCAGTCCTACTACGGATTTGATAGTCCACGCCGGCGAGGTCGTCGGCGTCGCGGGGATCCTCGGGTCTGGTCGAACTCGACTGCTCCGCCAGATCTTCGGTGTGCTGCCGCTCGAGGGCAGCTCGCTCGAGGTGGGAGGTCGACGGGTGAAGCCGCGCGGTCCGACGTCCGCGATGCAGCACGGCATCGCCTACGTGCCGGAGAACCGACCGGAGGAAGCAGCGTTCAAGGATCTTTCGATCAGCAAGAACATCTCCATCGCGATGCTGCCCCGGCACACGAAGCTGTGGCGGGTGAGCGCGCGCAGTGAGCGACAGACTGCGTCGTCACTGGTTCGCGACCTCGGGGTGAAGGCCGCCTCGGAGGAGGCTCCGCTGTCGTCACTGTCGGGCGGCAACCAACAGAAGGTGATTCTCGCACGGTGGCTGCAGCGCAAGCCCCGCGTGCTCCTGCTCGACGAGCCGACTCAAGGGGTCGACGTGGGCGCTCGCGCCGAGATCCACGCACTGATCCGATCCGCGGCTCGGGAAGGAATGGGCGTGGTGCTGGTGTCATCGGACTTCGAGGAGTTGGCGGCGGCCTCAGACCGCGTCGTTGTGCTCCAGGACGGTCGCATCACCGCCGAAGTGCGTGATGCCCCTATATCCGAGGCGGAACTCAACGAACTCGTCTACTCGGTGGAGGAAAAATGACAATGCAGCGTGAATCGACCCGTGCATCGACGACGCGTTCCGAGGCACCGTCAAGGAGCAATGGTGTCTTGAAACATCGAATCCTGGCCTTCGTCGAAGCCTACGCACTCCTCATAATGGTGTTCGTCATCGGCCTCATCTTCGCGCTGCTGCCGTCCACCAGCGAGGTCTTCCTCAGCTCGGCGAACCTGCGAATCCTCGTGGCGAACCAGGTGGTGCCAGCGATCGTCGCCCTTGCGGCGCTGCTGCCCCTTATCTGCAACGAGTTCGACCTGTCGGTCGGTGCGACGATGGGAGTTGTCGCCATCTTCGCCGCCGCCCTCCTCTCGGGAGGTGCGTCGATTCCCGTGGCCCTGGTCGTCAGCGTCGCGATCGGCGCTCTGGTCGGCCTCGTCAACGCTTTGCTTGTGACGCGTGCGGGTGTCACCGGTGTGGTCGTCACCTTGGGCACCTCGACATTGATCGCAGGTGTGGTCGCTCAGAAGACGGGTGGCCAAGCAGTTGTCGGGAACATCCCCGAATCGCTGCTCACCTTCGGTGCCGACAGCTTGTCCGGTGTCCCGCTCGTTGCCTGGGCCTTCATCGGGCTGGCGCTCGCCGTTTACTTCGTCCTCGAGCACACGCCCTACGGTCGGCAGTTGGACGCCCTCGGCTCCAACGCAACTGCTGCCAAACTGGTCGGCCTGCGGATCAAGTTACTGATTGGTTCGACGTACCTGTTGGCCGGGGTGCTGGCGGCGATTGCGGGCCTGATCTACGTCGCACGGGCGGGCGGCGCGGATCCGTCCGTCGGTCCGCCCTTCACGCTCACGGGACTTGCCGCTGCATTTCTGAGTGCGGCCGCGGTGCGGCCGGGCAAGTTCAACGTCTGGGGTGCGGTCGTGGCGGTCCTATTCCTCGCCGTCCTCAACAATGGCTTGTCCCTGGCGGGAGCTCCACCCCACGTCACTGACTACGTCAACGGTGGTGCCCTCATTGTGGGCGTCGCCCTGGCCACATACCTCTGGCGCCGACGGTCGACTTAACCCTTCGCCCAGCATTCTCATTGTCACCCACACTCTGCGTTCACTCGCGCAAAGGAAACCTTCGATGACCATCGACACGGCGGTCACGCCGCGTAACGACTTCACGCTCGACGACCGCTACCTCCAAAACGAAGGTCCGATCTTCCTCACGGGCATCCAAGCCCTGGTGCGGACGGTGCGTGACCGTGCACTGCTCGATCGCGAGCGCGGCCACATTTCGTCGTCGTTCGTGTCTGGCTACGAGGGCTCCCCGCTCGGCAGGTACGACCTCGAGTTCACGCGGCGACTCCGCTTCATGACGGACCTCGACGTTGTCTTCAAACCCGCCGTCAACGAGGAGCTGGCGGCCACCTCGGTACTCGGCACCCAGCTTGCAGGTCAGGTCGGCACACTGCGGACCCACGGGGTGACGGGATACTGGTACGGAAAGGCCCCTGGTCTCGACCGAGCCGCAGACGCTGTGCGGCACGGCAACTTGATCGGGACCGATCCCTCTGGCGGTGTCGTCGCCATTGTCGGCGACGACCCAGGCGCCAAGTCGTCGAGTGTTCCGTGTGCTTCGGAGTCACAGCTGGCGAGTCTTCTGGTTCCGACGCTCTACCCGGCCGACGTTCAGGACCTGCTGGACATGGCGCTCCATGCGCCGTTCATGTCGCGATACTCGGGTCTGTGGTCCGCTCTCAAGGTCGTCACCAACGTCGCCGACTCGGCAGGAAGTGCCGTCGTCGGAGGTGGTCGCGTAGCTCCACTGCTTCCCGAGGTCCCGACTTCCGGTCCAGGTCTATGGAAGCCGACGGCCAACCTGTTCGCGCCGAATCTCATCGACATGGAGCAAAACCTCTTCGAGATCCGTCTTCCGAGAGCGATCGAGTACGCGCGGCTCAACGGGTTCGACAAGGTGGTCATCTCGGGAAGTCAGGACCGAGTCGGCCTGGTCGCCGCCGGCAAGACGTATCTCGATCTCCGCGAGGCGCTCAGCCGGTTGGGCTTGGCGGAGCGGGACCTGAACAAGGCTGGCATTCGGGTCCTCAAGCTCGACATGGTCTATCCCGTCGACGAACAGGTCGTTCGTGAATTCTCGCGAGGTCTTCGCGAGGTGATCGTGATCGAGGAGAAGCGTCCGTTCCTCGAAGACGCGATCCGCGCGATCCTCCAGCGCCAGACCGATGGACCCGTCGTGCTCGGCAAACAAGACCCTGACGGTGCTCCGTTCATTCCCGTGTTCGGCGAGCTCGACCCGATGATCATCGCGGACAAGCTGGGCCGGCGGTTCGTCAACCGCTACGAGATCGAGGTCGCGGACCGACCGACTAGCACACGGCCGGTCATTTCACTTCCCCTGCTGAGCCGAACTCCCTACTTCTGCTCTGGGTGTCCGCACAACAGCTCGACCAAGGTGGCTCCAGGAACCATCGTCGGCGGCGGGATCGGGTGTCACGCGATGGTCCTGCTGATGGATGAGAGCACTCCGACCGGCAATGTGCTGGGGCTGACGCAGATGGGCGGCGAAGGCGCCCAATGGATTGGAATGGAACCGTTCCTCGACAAGAACCACTACGTCCAGAACCTGGGCGACGGCACCTTCACACACTCGGGGAGCCTGGCCCTCCGGGCCGCAGTGGCGTCGGGGGTCGACATGACCTACAAGCTGCTGTTCAACGGTACTGTCGCCATGACGGGCGGACAGGACGCTGTCGGCGCCTTCTCGCTGAAACGGCTCGTGGAGCTGCTTCACGCCGAGGGCGTCGAGAAGATCGTCGTGACGACCGAGGACCTCGAGCGCGTCCGCCGTCAGCGGCTTCCCCGGAACGTCGCAGTGCGTCATCGCGACGACCTGATCGCCGTGCAGGAGGAGCTGGCGGCGGTGAAGGGTGTCACGGTCCTGATTCACGATCAGGAGTGTGCGGCCGAGAAGCGGCGGAAGCGAAAGCGAGGCACCCTGCCCACGCCCAGCCGGAAGGTCGTCATCAATGAACGGGTGTGCGAGGGTTGCGGCGACTGCGGCGCCAAGTCGAACTGCCTTTCTGTCAGGCCCGTCGAGACGGAGTTCGGTCGGAAGACCCAAATCCACCAGTCCTCGTGCAACGTCGACTATGCGTGTTTGAAGGGCGACTGCCCCTCGTTCGTCACCGTTGAGCCGGGCGCGGCCGCGTCGGTGGCGCCGCCCGAGCCGCTGAACGCTGACAGTTGCGTCGAGCCGGACCAGATCTTCGATGCGTCGGACTTCTCGATGCGCATCATGGGTATCGGCGGCACGGGCATCGTCACTCTGTCCCAGGTGCTGGCGACTGCGGGCTTCCTCGACGGCGCCGCTGTCCGCAGTCTCGACCAGACCGGTCTCGCGCAGAAGGGCGGTGCCGTCGTTTCGGATGTCCGTTTGAGTGCGGCTTCGGGGGAGCGTGCGGCCAAGGTGACCGAGGGGCAGTGCTCGCTCTACCTGGCCTGCGATTCCCTGGTCGCGACGGACGCGGTCAATCTCGGGGTGACTTCTCCGAATCGGACCGTTTCGGTCGTGTCGACCGCGGAGGTCCCTACGGGTGCAATGGTCGTTGATACAGGTGTGTCCTACCCGGAGATCGAGCGATTGAGGTCGGTCTTCGACCGCAGTTCGTCTCGTACGATCTTCGTGAACCCCGCAGAGATCGCGGCCAGGCTCTTCGGAGATGAGCAGTATGCGAACTTCGTCCTCGTCGGAGCCGCCTACCAGGCCGGGGCGTTGCCCATCAGCGCCGGCTCGATCGAGCGCGCGATCGAGCTCAACGGTGTAGAGGTCGATTCCAATATTCAAGCCTTCCGCCGCGGACGGCAGGCTATCGCTGATCCAGAGGCGCTCGAGACGGAATTGTACGGAGATACGGCTGGTACCCCCTCCAAGCCGTCACCGTCCTCGGTCGATGAGTTGATCCGCTCGAGGCACGCGGAGCTGGTCCGCTTCCAGAACACGAAGTACGCGGCGAGCTACGAGGAGTTTGTGCGGCGTGTTCAGGAAGCCGAACACCGTGTGGATCCCACCTCGGACGACTTCACCTCTGCCGTGGCCCGGAACCTCTTCAAGCTGATGGCCTACAAGGACGAGTACGAGGTCGCGCGGCTCTCCTTCGATCCCGAGTTCGAGGCCAAGCTGGAAGCCGAGTTCGGCAAAGGCGCCAAGCGCTACCTCCAGCTCCATCCGCCCGTCCTCAGGGCACTCGGTATGAAGCGGAAGATTTCCCTGGGCCGGTGGTCGGACCCGTTCATGAAGGCTCTCGCTCGAATGAAGTGGCTGCGCTTCACCCCGTTCGACCCGTTCGGCTACGCCAAGTTGCGACGGATCGAGCGCGAACTCGTAGGGGAATACCGAACGTCCATCGAGCGGACGCTGCAGCACCTGTCACCGGCGACGTTGTCTACGGCGGTTCAGATCGCGGAGCTTCCCGACGTCATTCGTGGATACGAGGAGATCAAGCTCGGCAACGTGAGTACCTATCGCTCCCAAGTCGAGCTGTTGATCCACCAGCTCGAAGGCGAGCACGCTGCGCAAGCGGCACAGGCAGCGGGTGGGCATCGCTGACTCGGCGATGTCCACCCGAGGCACCGGCTGCCGGTGACGATAAGGACTTCTACTGACTCCGAACGCACATGTTTTTCCTTGCCGCGGACAGTCGGAAACAGGCGCGCAGGGGGCCGGTTGAACGCACATATCTTGCCAACAGCGCCGCTCCAGTAGCGAGGCCCGAGTTATATCTGTCGAATGGGTTCCGCATCGTGCGCCACAGTCCTCGACTTCGGGGCCCAGAATCTAGGAGAACCTGTTGCTGATCGACGTAGATCTCAGCGTAGTGCCACCTCGCGTCACGATGCGGGAGGCGCACGACGTCGCCAATCTCAAGATGGTGGTCAATCGGCCAGAGCACGCACAGATCCAGCGCGACGAGCTGATCCGCCTCGCCGGCTCCGCGGCTTCCGATCCGGGATGGGTCGAAGGCCTTGATGAATCCCTCGCGAAGGCTGCCAAGTATGGATGGGTCACAGAGGAGGGAATCCGCACACACGTCGAGTGGACGTCATGACGACGGTCGTATCCTCGAGTCCGCTCTCGACTTCACGGCTCACTGCTTCGCGACCTTCAGCGCTTCCCAGGAGATGACTAGTGGGAAGCCGAGATGCCGACCAATACTTACGTCACATTGCGGGACGCCTTTCCCGACATGAAACTCACGAAAGTGCTGACGGTCGCGCAAGGCGACTGGGTGACCTACGGGTGGGGAGCTATCGGCCACCACTCCGCGACATACTTCAACGTTCCCCAACCGGCAAGTACGAACTACGGGAATCACCATGACGCGAGGTCTCGGCGGCGTCATCGTTGAGGAGCACTCGTCGTGGAACGATGTCGACGTGATGTACACAATTGGCATCCTCCCTATTTCCGACCTACGGTGACGGAAGTGCTCGCAGGCGGCACCCGTCTTCCCGTCCATCCCACGTCAACCGCGCAGAGATCAGCGTGGCGTCTACGGCGTCGTTCGGCTGACAAGCACCCGATCCCATCAGGCAATCGAAGCAGGACGTCGGGCGCCATGCTCGACGTCGACGGAAGGAACTGACGGCGATGGCGGTGCCCCCGACCCCTCAGGCTGGTCCGGACGGGGAAAGATCGCCGGGCAGCCTGGCGTCAGCCGCCGCTCGGTTTCCGGTTGGCGCGTGCGTCCTCTCATACATGAAGTCAGGCGAACCGGTCGCAGTCTCTGTCTCCTCGCTGACCGCTATCAGCGAGAACCCCGCTCGAGTCATCATCGTCCTGACCGGAGCAGAAGCGATCGGCACCTCTGCACAGGCTGAGTTCAGTATCAATGTGCTCTCGTCCCATCACGCACAGCTGTACCGATCCCTCCCGGCGGACCAGGAGCAACGACTCGATGAGTCGGTCGGGTGGCGACTGACGACCCGCGGCGTGCCCGTCCTGAACCACGTGACCGCCTGGATGGAAGCAGTGCGTGAGCGCGTGGTCGAACTGACGCCTGAATGCGTTGTCTTGGTCGCAACCGTCCGTGCCCATGGAGATAGCAGCCTCGCTCCGCTCGTTGTGGTCGATGGCGGGCATGGAGTGTTGGAGACCTCCAGCCTGCAAGCGCAAGGTCACGACGTCACAGAAGCCCTAGCCCTGGTCGACCTGGTACGCGACGAGATGGAGGCCGTCGCGAGCGACCTCGAGTGTCGGGTCGTAGCACAGGCTCTCGTCGACGACCAGCACGTCTTCCTCGCGAGTGCGGGACACCTGTACAACTACTCGGGACCCGCCATGCGGGTGGGCGACCGCACCGCCGCTATCCCGCCGTCGGGTGCCATCTTCGTTGCCTGGAGCGGCGAAGAAGACGTTGAGCACTGGCTCTCAATTCTCGACCGGTCGCCGGATCCGGAAGGCGCGCGGGCTGACGGACGGGCACGGTTGCGCGGTGTTCGCACGCGCGGCTTCACCGTCGCCCTCCATCAGGACACCCACGACCGCTTGTGGGAGCTCACCACTCAGGGAGCTATTCCGGCTCGACGCGAGGACGTCGATGATGAGCAGTTCCAGCTGTTGACGACGCTGGCGGCAGACCCGGTCGACTTCGGACCTTCTGACGTTCAACGCGTGGAATGGCTCGCGCTTCCCGTGTTCGGACCGGATGGGAACGTGGTGCTCGCGCTCGGTATCGAAGGGCTCGAGGCCCCTACAGACTGGGCGGAGTTCGAAGGTCGGCTGGCACGGCTGGAGGAGGCCTCGAGCCGTGCGACACAAGCGCTGGGTGGTCGGCTTCCGCTGATTGCCACGAGTGAGGCCTGATGACGCAGGAACAAGCGGTGCCGGATTCGGCTCGCAGGGCCCTCGATAAGGTCGACCTACAGATCCTGGAACTCCTGCGGCTGGACGCCCGTCGCACGGTGACCGACATCGCGACCAGAGTCAACCTGTCCCTCGCACCGGTGAAGCGACGAATCGACCGACTGGAACAGATCGGCATTATTCGTGGGTACACCGTTGTCATCGACCGTGGTGTGCTACAGCCGTTCGTCGAGGCGTATTGCCATATCCGAGTCACTTCTGATGGCACCGACGAGTTGGCCGTGTGGATGCGTGACACATTCCCGGGTGTCCAGGAGATAGCCGCGGTCGCCGGCGATGATGACCTCATTGCTCGTCTTCGAGTGGATGGGGTACCGCAGTTGCAGCGTGTGATTTCCACGATTCGCGCGCAGCCGTGTGTTGTCTCAACGCGAACCATGGTTGTGCTGAGCACGTGGGATCAGAACGGAACGGGCGGCGCTCCGGATAACAACCAGGTTTGAGTCCGGCCACTACCTGGTTTGGCGAGCCTTCGGCAGAGAGCTATACCGGATGCGATCTCGAGCTTGGCGAGTCCCTGGCCTGCGCACGCGTGGGTCTTGAAACCGAACGTGAGATGGTCGGTGGCGGCGCGCGTGATGTCGAACTGGTCGGCGGTCAGGAAGACTTCATCGTCGACATCGCTCTGGACCTCGCGGCCGGTTCGGCGCTACCGCCGCTGCGCGAACTACAGCGGTTGCGGTCGATATCAATTCGGTTCTAGCCTGAGCAATTCGACGGCAACCGATGAGACTTGCCACTTGGAGCCTTCACCGTGTCGATGACAGTGCCCCGATCCTCCGGCAACTCCCGGAAGTCCACCGGTATTCATGAAAGGCGGAGCCGGCCCCCTTCGGCGGAGGATGCGGCACCCGCCCGGACCACGCCAAACATGTTAGTGAACTGATTCTGTACGTGCGATGTGTCGGCGATCGGCACCCACACGGGTCAGTTTTCTCGCCTGCCGCTGACAACGAAATCGTCCGATTGCTGGCTACACCTACGTCTGTATGCGTTGTGGTTGGCCTGCATGAGGTCATTTTTCTGGTTTGCCGAGGGGCGCCCGAGAGTAACAATCTCGGGGCGAAGCTGTAAAAACGCCTGGCCCCAGGCAGCTCCGCTCAGTGTCTTGCAGGTTTCATGCCAGTTCCATAGACGAGAGCCTCTTTGGCAGACACAATGTGTCCCATGACAACGCAAGACCCCTGCCGCTCCACGATGCTCGAGCGGGGTGTTCAGATACTTCAGGCTTTTCGCCCGCACGGAGGTACCCTGACCCTTCCGACTCTGGTGGAGCGGACCGGGCTGCCGAAGCCAACGGTTCACCGTCTGGTGGAGGCATTGGTTCACCTTGGAATGCTGGAGAGGCAACCGATCGGTTATCGGCCGGGGATGGCATTGTTCGAACTGGGAGAGCTCGTTCCAGCGAAGGCTTACCTGCGCGAAGCCGCTCTCCCCTTCATGCAGGACCTTTACGAGTCAACCCATCAGACCGTGCACCTTGGTGTTCGTAACGGCCTCGACGTCGTCTATGCGGAAAAGATCCGCGGTCACCATGGGGTGGACGTGCCGACCAGGGTAGGGGGTCGGTTGCCGTTGACCAGCACCAGTACCGGAAAAGCGCAGCTGGCTTTCGCTCCTCCAGAGATTCTGCGGGCTGTGCTGTGCAGGCCGTTACGTCGGCTGACCGACAAGTCGCCGACCGATTCGGCCAAGTTGGCGGCCGAGCTGGCTGAGGTACGCGTGACTGGGGTCGCCTACGACTTCGAAGAAGCTGCTGTCGGAGTCAGCTGTGTTGCCGCTCCGATCCTGGTTGAGGGGCAGGTCGTGGGTGCGCTGTCACTGGCGTTTCCCTCCGAGGGATTCAAGGTATCCAGATTTGCACCTGTCGTCCGCACGGTCAGCGCCGCACTCTCTCGAGCGCTCGTGGCTCGCAACTGCTAGATCTTTGATGCGGTGACGGGGCTACGGGACTGCTGCATGGATGGCTTCGGCTGTCGTGGCCGTGTCCGGCGTTGAACCGACAGCCGATGTGCCGTGTAAGCCGACGAGAGCAAGCTCTACGTCTGCGCGGTCAAGGACGTTTACTCCAACCGGATCGTCGGCTACTCCATCGACTCGCGAACGGAGTCGGCGCTGGCCGTGCATGCCCTCAACAATGCGGTGGCCCGCCGCGGCGACGTGGCCGGCTGCATTCTGCACACCGACCGCGGATCGCAATTTCGAAGCCGAAAGTTCGTGCGCGCCTCGGCTCGTCACGACGCTCGTCACGACATGGCCGGGTCGATGGGCCGCGTCGGCGCGTGCCGGTGACAATGCCGCCATGGAAAGGTTCTTCGCGCCGCTACAGAAGAACGTGCTCGATCATCGGCCCTGGTGCAGCCGTGAGGAATTGCGCAGAGCCATCGTCGCCTGGATCGAGCGGACCTACCACCGCCGCCGACGGCAAACCGCTCTCAGCCGTTTGACGCCGGTCGAATACGAGACCAGTCAGGCCGCGTGATCGAATCTGTCACCTCGTGCAGCAGGCGAGGATCCGCCTCACGATCGGCGTCCGGAAGACCCTGGGAATCTCATGGCTTCTGCGACGTCAGCTCTGGCGTCAACGGACTGTCGGCTTCGGCGACCGCTCGAACCTGTCGTCTGCATTCACCCTGGCGCGAAGACCCAATCCTGCGAGCCTTCGCCCGGGCCAACCTGGTTGGCGCGGCACTGCGCGGTAGACGTCCTACCGGCCGGCGCCATCGAGCGAGAGCAGGTGGCCGAGACGCTGCTGCTTGGTGCGGAGGTAGCGCAGGTTGTGCGTAGACGTGGATGCGGGAAGCTCAACGCGACCCACGATTTCGATACCGTAACCAGCCAGACTCGCGTACTTGGCCGGATTGTTTGTGACAAGGCGCAGCCGTGTGATGCCGAGATCGGTGAGGATCTGGGCGCCGACGCTATAGGACCGGGCATCGACTGGCAGCCCTTGCACGGTGTTGGCGTCGACTGTATCGAATCCGGCTTCCTGCAGCGCATATGCTTGGATCTTGTGTGCGAGACCGATTCCGCGGCCTTCGTGACCACGTAGATAGATCACTGCGCCCGCCCCCTCGGCAGCGATCTCGGTCATGGCCTGTTCCAGCTGCGCTCCGCAGTCACAACGCAGCGAGCCGATGAGATCGCCGGTGAGGCATTCGCTGTGGACTCGGATCAGGGCGCCCTGTTGAGTACTGCTGGCCTTTCCAGGGTCGCCGTACACGAGGGCGAGGTGTTCGGTCCCATCGACGGTGGATCGGTAGGCGATTGCACGAAATTCGCCAAAGATCGTAGGCATCTCGGCGGAGGCGACACGTTCGACCAGTTGCTCCGTAGCTTGCCGATAATTGACGAGGTCGGCGATGGCTAGCATCGGGAGGTCGTGCTCGGCTGCGAATTCGGCCAGTTGTCGGCCGCGCGCCATAGAGCCGTCGGGGGCAACGATCTCTGCTATCACACCGATCGGAGGTTGATTCGCCAGGCGCAGCAGATCGACTGCAGCTTCGCTATGTCCAGCTCGCTTCAGGACACCGCCGTCGCGCGCACGCAATGGGAAGACGTGACCGGGGCGGCGTAATTCCTCGGGGCGTGTACCGGGGTGCGCGAGGCTTCTCAACGTCATCGCCCGGTGCGCGGCCGAGACTCCGGTACCGCTGTCCTGATGGTCGACGGTGATGGTGAAGGCGGTGCCGTGGGCATCCGTATTCTCTGCGAGCATCGGCGGCAGGCCCAACGCGTCGGCTCGATCGGCTGGCATTGGCGCGCAGACGATTCCAGTGGTGTGGCGTACGACGAACGCCAATTGTTCCGCAGTGACGGTCGCGGCGGGCAATATGAGGTCGCCCTCGTTTTCCCGATCGGCATCGTCGGTGACGACGATCATCTGCCCAGCGGACAGCGCTGCGACTGCTCGTTGAACAGCGGCCGCCCCCCACACAGCTTGGGGGATCATATTGCCCACTTGATCTGTGCTGTCCAGGTTATCTGCTGTGCCGTGCATATCTTCTACTTCCTCGGGAAGCCGCAAGCCCTCGCATCGCGGCTCGAGCGCGACAGCGTCGTATCATGCGGAGAATGAGATCCTCTGGCGCTGTTGTGGTACCAGCGGGATCATGGCGAATATTTCAGGTAATCGTAGGCTGCGGTTGCAGGGCAATCGTGTACCTGAGGCCGAGGCGCTGCATTGCACCTTGCTAGGTATGCGAGGTCGAGAACTACCACCACTCGGCGGAGGAGTACTGAGAGTTTCGAGATGGGCTTCCAGTCCGGCGCACGAGTCTTTTCGGTCGAGGCCGCTCTGTTTGAAACCCCCTAAAGGTGCTGATGGGTCGGATGGGCAATTCGCGACGCCCGTCCCCGCCTCCTCCAGCATCAGCAGAGGTGCTGTGTCGAATACCGTTACTCCGAGGCCGTGGAACTACAGATCGAAGCCACCTGGGATCCAATGAAACCGACCGCGAATACCCCGACGCGGGGGCACTTTTCGCCAGTTGGCGCAGCACCAGGCAATCATCTGCGTCGCGAAAGATGAATGCACCTGGCACGTCGGTGCCTGCGCCCGGCTTGTTGTCCTGGCGATCCCCCGGTTGCGAGGACTGGGCCGTCGAATTCAACCTCATTGCCGTCCTCCAGCGAGATCGCCCGGCGTGCAAGGTCCAGGCTGGCGGCGCGCCATCTCAGATGCAGGCGGAAAGTGGGCCATAGCACCGATCAAGGTCAACTGCCTGTCGTGCCCAGCGTGCTGTAGCTCCTCGGCAGCGTGCATACCTGCAAGTGAAGCGCCGACGACAGTGATCGCATCCAGCCGATTCTCCATATGTTACATGCTAGCTGGAAAGCTCAGCTTGCGGTAGCGGGAGCGCTAAGTCGCCTTCGCTGGCGCCGAGGCTCTCCATGCGCGTGGAATGTGCAGGTAGATGGTGACCCGAATCGTGTTCGTAGATGCCGTCGGCTTGACTGGAGGAGACTTCCATTCCGGGATGTTCCATGTTACCGACTTGAGTATCTGCGCAGTGCAGGCCACGTCTCTCATGATCGAGGAGTGCAATGCCCGGACGTCTGCCCGTTGCGAGGAGCGCATGCGTCGACCGGAGCGGACTCGCGCAACCTACTTTGCGGTCATAACTCAACCCCACTTGTTGGGGCTTTCGTAACGCGGCCAATGTCCGGATCGCGGAGGACGATCGGACGGGCCAGGGGATCAGGTTCATCGTCCGAATTCCGATTTCGGAATGGCAGGTCCGGTCTTGCGACCCCAGACCACCAGAGTTGGCCGCGTGAATCGGGTCAACTCCCCAGGTGTCGGGCGGGTGGCCGTAGCATTGCGCGACGCCGGCGGCCCGCGCCCGGCGGCCGCCAAGACCGTCAACGCACGAACCAAGGGTGCTACCGGATTGCCGACTCCTGTTGTCGCCCGCCCGATTTCGCGCACGTGGAGCTTCGACACCGATGACTCCCGCGGGCTTCCGACCTCGACGCTGCCGGTGAACCACCTGCGTTGGGCAAACTGCGACGTCGGCGCCGAAGCCCCCTCGTCAGGGCGTCCTCCAGGTGCGACCGGACCCGCCGATCACGTGCGGACGAGTGCGGGCGATTGGATGGCTTCGGCCATCCGGACTGCCTGACGTGTGGGTGCCACAGCGTGGGTTCGGATGACGGCCCGCGCCTTTGGCAACCGCGGTCACCGCGACCGCGAGCGAGCCGGCGAGCCGTTCGCCCGGATCGCTGATGCGGAGGACATCGCCGATGAAAGACTTGCGGCTGGCGCCAACCACGGGGAAGCCGGTATCGATCAGGGTCTCCAACAGATCGAGGAGTGCGAGGTTGTGGGTGGTGGTCTTGCCGAAGCCCAGCCCCGGATCGACAAATACCTCGCGGACTCCCCGGCGCACGGCATCCTCGGCGTGAGTGCGTAGCTGCTCGGTGACCTCCGTGACGACGTCCTCGTAGGCCTCTATTCGCTCGTTGAAGATCTTGTCGCCGAATCGATTCCCGTGGCGGTGACGTGCTGGGTGCGGCAACTCACTCGCCGGCCCTGCTACCGGTGGCTGGCCGATCCAGTGACCACCGCTGAGGTCGCCGAGGCGTATCGAGTCAACGCGTTGTTCGATGCGCGCCGCGATGACCCCCCGAGTTCGGATATGGGTTTCTCGCCGACGAGGTCCGCGAGGCCGGTCAGTCGGTGAGCGAGCGGACCGCCTGGCGGATCTACTCGAGGAATCGGTGCTGGAGTGCGTTCGGTAAGCGTAAGCCCCGGAATGGCAAGAACAGCAGGCCGGGCCCACGCGTGCATGAGGACCTGGTGCAGCGGAGTTTCAATCGCGCATGAAGTCCCGACTAGCGGAGACCGCGCTGAACAACGCTGATGCCGGCGCGTGACGTTGCCGCTCTAGCTGGTTCACCACTGTCACCCGATCCTGCAGTAGCCTCGCTTTGGGGGGTGAGCTGCAGCTAATGGACTTCTTGACCCCCCGTTTCGCAGTCTTCTACACTCCTATCCAAGCAGTTTCCATGTGAGGCATGTATCGGTGTTGGCGGGGTGACGGACGATGGTCAGTGGGGGATGGCGTCGCACGGCTGCTGCGCGGGGACGGTTGCAGCTGTCTGAATGCCCGCGGGAGCGCTTCCATCTGCCAGGTATCGTGGGTTGGTGTCCCTGGCGATAACGCAGGCATGCAGGGATTGGTGTTACGTCGAACAGAAAATTTCAAAATCACTACGGACGGTGATCGAGAACGATAGGCGTCAGGAAACCGAAAGCGCAGAGGAACGGGAGGTGCTGCGATAGTCTTGAACGAGTCCGACGCGGCGAGCGACGTAGGTGCCCGGCTCAACGAGTGGCGTCGACGGCGTCGGCTGACTCTGCGCGAGGTCGCCGAAGCGGCCGGCATCAGTGAAGGTTTCTCAGTCAAGTGGAGCGTACGGCACGGATCACCGAAGGTCCTCAGTGCGACAGAACGTCAGCGCCTCGAGTTTTCCTACGGTACGAAGTACTCGCTGACGCCGAGGCCGTACCCACGACTCTGAATAATTCCACCTAGCCGAAGTGCGCCGATTCCTGAATTTCTGATCGACATATATTCTATGACGGGGCGGGACGAACGGTCGCGGGCAATGAAAGGTGGACTTCACTAACATGTTTCCGATTCAAGTTGGATTGGCATGGTGAGCATGTCGCTACCAATGGCTGTCTCGAATTCTACCCGCACTACGCCTGCCAGACGGCTGGCCGCGACTGTATACGAAGAGATCAAGTCAGGAATTCTGAGTGGACAGTATAGGCCTGGTGAGTGGCTGTCTGTCGAGACGATCTGCCAAACATTCCGGGTAAGTCGTCATCCGGTTATGGAGGCGATGCGGCAACTGTCGGGTGAGTGGCTAGTAGAAATCGTACCGCAGGTTGGATGTCGAGTCGCGCAGTACGATCAGAACGCTGTAAAAGACTACCTCGCGGTCATCGGCGATCTCGAAGGGCATGTAGCCGGTCTTGCTGCAGAGCGAAGGACATCCGAGCAGCTGGACCAACTCGCAAAGCTGATCGAGCAAGTTCGCCCGCAGGTGGGAGCCGAAAGCGCGGACCGGGCATTGTGGCGGGAGATCCACAGAGTCCTGCTGGATATGGCCCATACTCCAGTAGTCGCCCGGCTGTGCGACCAGCTATGGGACTTTGGCGACTTCATCTGGCGGATGCTCAGCGACTTGGAGCCGGATCAGCCGAATTCGGTCCAGCGTCAGTACGAAACTCTGCTTCAGTTGAGCGAGGCGATCCAGCGCAAAAACGCCAATCTGGCCCGACTGCACATGACTATCTGGCTGACAGGCACTTTGCCCGTTTAGCCACCCACAACTCCGGCGACGTCGCACCCGTCTCCCCACGACAAGGACTCTGCCCGACCGAATTGTCGCGGTCATGGGCATCCATATGATCGGGCACCTCCCGCCGGATTCGCGGCGTGCGTTGTTCACCGATCTGGTGCCGAGGCTGGTGCCGGGTGCCCCGATGGTGTTCAACACTCCGGCAGCAACGGCTCCACCAACTCCCACAACTCATCCGGCACCAACCGCCGCGACTACACATCCACGACCGAACACCATGCAACACATGGCATCTCAACGCATCAACAAATGAACTACAAGCATGTAAGGCACGGTCTAGGGATGGGGGGCGGCCTGCTTGCGCGCCTTGTCGCTTCGGGCTGACGGGTCAGGCTCCGGAATTGAATCCGGCAATCGGCCATCAACCACATCCCACTTGGCCTCGAATGCGTCGAGCCAGTCGAGTGCTTCCTGGGCCCAGGAAACCTCGTTTTCTGCCCGCTTGATGTCGCCGCGGTAGGCAAGGTTGCGCACAGCGAGCGTGAGCTCGCCGTGCGCGGGGGTGGGTCTGCTCTCGATACGTCGCTCGATCCGGGTGTGGCTACGGCTGCTCATTTCGTGGAGGAACGCCCTCAACGTTTCCAGCCGTTGCTGGTAATGCTCCAGGTGCGCCCGAAAATGCGCGCGTAGCGCTTTGAGGTCGCCAGTGTCGCCGAAGATGAGCTTGATTCTCTCGACGTCACGGTTCGGGGGGTAGGTCGGCGGCTCGGCGGTCCAACTGTCCACCTCCGCGCGGCCGGCTTCAGTGATGGAGTACACACGCTTCTCTAGCCGATCCCCGACGACGGTCGACTCGGACTCGACCCACCCGCGGTCTTCCAAGGCTTTGAGCTTCGGATAGATCTGGCTGTGAGGCGCGGACCAGAACCAGTTCACGCCGAAGTCCATAGCGCGCACAAGGTCGTAGCCAGAGCCGGGACCAGTGCTGAGCCAGCCCAGGATGACGTATTCAAGAGACATGTATGGATTCTAAGCGAGCCAGACAGGTCCGACGGCCTTCCGTCCCGAAAAGCCTGCTCTTGCGCCAAGATCTCGCTAGGTCAGCGTCCGCTGCGAGTCGATCATGTACATAGAGACATGAATTGCTTGACATAGTCTGAGACCGTAGTCACACTAGGGCTGTCGGTGCTTAGAGCGGAACGAAGGACTACATTCATGAGCGAGCGCGGCCGTCTTCTCATCAAGGGCGGGACTGTCATCTCCGTCGTCGACGGCGAGAGTCCTCGCCGGGCGGACGTCCTGGTCGAAGATGGGGTGATCACGTCCATCGCGCCGGACCTCGAGGTTGACGCCGAACGGATCGACGCATCCAGCAGCCTGGTCCTGCCGGGACTGGTCGACACGCACCGCCACACCTGGCAGACTGCTCTGCGCGGCGTAACACATGAGTGGACTCTGAAGGACTACATCCGCGGCATCCGGCTGCAGAGCGCCAAGTACTACCGCCCCGAGGACATCTACATCGGCAACCGGCTCGGCATGCTCGAGGCGATCAACGCCGGCGTGACGTCGGTGCTCGATTTTTCCCATTGCATCAATAGCCCTGATCACGCCGCCGAGGCACTGCGCGGTACTCGCGATGCGGGTATCCGCTCAGTCTTCGCGCTCGGCTTCAATTCCGTGCCAGTAGATGAGCCGTACTTCACGAGCCTCGACCAGCGACTGGATCATGCGAGCCGGTTCTTCGCGGAGGAGTTCGCTGACGGTAACGACGGGCGGGTGCGCTTCGGGATCGCGTTGTCGGACATGGAAGTCGGTGGGCTGGAAACGATCATCCGACAGGCGCAGTTCGCGAAGGATCTCGGTGTGCCAGTCACGCTTCACGCCGACGCGGTGCTCTCGGAGAGTTTCGTGTCCATCGTCGAGCAACTCAGCAAGCATGATCTGATCTGGCCCGGCGTTGTTTGGGTGCACATGAACTTCGCCAGCCTGGAGCAGACGCGTGAAGTTATCCAGAAGGGCGGCGCGGTCTCGGTCACCCCTGAAACCGAGATGCAAATGGGCATGGGGCACCCGTCGTTCGGAAAGGTGCTGGCCGCGGGCGGCCGGCCGAGCCTCGGCGTCGACGTGGTCTGCAACAACTCCGGCGATATCCTCACCCAGCTGCGACTCGCGTTGCAGACGCAGAGAATGCTCGACCACCAGGACGATATCTCGCGCAGCCATGGGCCGGACACCGTCGAGTTGAAGACCCCGACCGCGCTGCGCGCTGGAACGCTCTCGGGCGCGGAGGCACTCGGCCTCGGCGACAAGACTGGATCCCTCCAGGTGGGCAAGGCCGCCG
The DNA here is from genome assembly GCF_052545135.1 of Nocardia aegles. Lineage (NCBI taxonomy): Bacteria > Bacillati > Actinomycetota > Actinomycetes > Mycobacteriales > Nocardiaceae > Nocardia > Nocardia aegles. The sequence goes on along the minus strand of NZ_JBQWRI010000012.1, from coordinate 62,635 downwards.
ACATCATCACAGTGCGGACGGACGCGATCAACACTATGCCGTCGTATGACCCGGTCGGTACCTTCGTATTGCAGTCGCACCCCGGCAACATCGACACCGTCCTGGTCGACGGCGAAATCCTCAAGCGAGACGGAAAGCTCGTGCAAGACATCGCCCCGCTTCGGGCGCAACTCGAGAAGTCCGCCGCGTATCTGTTCGAGCACATCGAACGAAATGGCGGTCTCATTCCGCAGCCCCCGATCCCGCTGTGGTGAGTATCGAGCGGCGGCTGACATCACAGCTGCCCCGGTCGCTGCGGGAGAGAGCGGTCGGCCCGCATGTCGTTCGGCCTCGCATCAGCGCGGAGACGCGAGGAGTGCTGGGCCGCAATTCCACCACGACGACCCCATCACAGCCATGTGCACTTATCAGTAGCCCAGCCCGAGGAGGAAATCATGTCCACTGCCACCCCTGACGCGGAGTCCTATGCCGCGTTGGTCGACCATGAACAGGGGTTGATCGACCGGCGCATCATGTCCGACCCCGACATCTACAAGCAGGAGCTCGTCCGCATCTTCGCTCGGGCATGGGTCTTCATGTGTCACGACACTCAGATCCCGGACGTGGGCGACTACTTCAAGACCTACATCGGCGAGGACCAGGTCATTGTCGTGCGGGCCAAGGACCGGTCCGTCCAGGTCATGCTGAACACGTGTCCACATCGTGGAAATTCGGTGTGTCGTCCTGACTCTGGCAACACCAAGGCATTCATGTGCGCCTACCACGGATGGTCCTTCGGGCTCGACGGCAAACTGGTCGGCATTCCGGCCAGTAAAGACCTCTACGACGCGAACTTCGAGCGTGAGAAGTGGGGGTTACGGAAGGCGGCCCAGGTCGCGAACCACGGCGGGTTCATCTTCGCGACACTGGACCCTGAGGCGCCGGCATTTTCCGACTATCTCGGCGCCGCCGGCAGGCACATGCTCGACAGTCTCGTCGGAGACGGAAACCTGGAGATTATTCCTGGTGTCATCAAGCATCGTGTTCCCTGCAACTGGAAGATGGCGACCGAGAACACCAACGACTTCTACCACGTTGGCATTGCTCATGTGGCGGCAATCAAGGTGATGGAACTGCCCTGGGAGTCGATTCACCAGATCAGCGCCAGCGTGATCTTCGGAGACTACGGGCACATCGCCAACTCGGCTGCCGACTACGGCCACGGCAAAGCATCTGGTGCAGCCGGCCCGGTCGGACACTTCAACCTCTTCCCGAACACAGTATCTTTCGCGAGTCTTTATCCCACCGTGGTCGTCCGGCACCCGAAGGGCCCGCTGGAGACGGAGATGTGGTACTTCCATTTCGTCGACAAAACACTTCCCGACGAAGAGCGGGAATCGGTGAGACTTATGTCCATCCGCAACCTCGGGCCTGCAGGGCTGATCGAGACCGAGGACGCCGAGAACTGGGAACTGAGCACCAAGGCGTCCGTAACTCCCGCGATGCAGAGCCGACCATTGAATTACCAGATGTCGCTGGGCTGGGGGGAGATTGCTCGCGATGAGCTGCCCTATGCCCACCTCGACGGCGGATCGCAGGTCAACGAGCACTACATGCGCTGGTACCACCGGTCATGGGCGGAGTGGATGGACGCCGACGACTGGGAAGCGCTCAAACGCGATCACACTCGACCGGGACCGGAGACCATCTGATGGACATCGCCTCCAACGACATCTTCTGGCAGCAGCCGGTTTCGATGGAGCACTTGCACGAGATCGAACTATTTTACCGGCGCGAGGCGGCGCTACTGGACGAACGAAAATTCGACCAGTGGCTCGAGCTACTTGCCGAGGACCTTCACTACTGGATTCCGATCCGGCAGAACAGGCAAGGCGACCAGATGGGGGACGAGTTCACCAAACCCGGTGAGAACGCCCTTATCGATGACGACAAGACCACCATGCGGATTCGAGTCGGCAAGCTCGACACCGGTTACGCCTGGGCGGAAGAACCTCCTTCCCGCACTCGGCATGTCATCACCAACGTCATGGCAACCGAGATCGAGGGCGGAGATCTACACGTCGTGTCGGACTTCATCATCTACCGCAACAAGAACGAGTCCGAAGTCGACTGGTGGGTTGGGCTGCGCGAAGACGTCCTCCGCCGTGACGAAAACACAAAGTTCCAGGTCGCCAAGCGATCGGTGTACCTGGACCAGACCGTCATCATCTCGAAGAATCTCAGCACGTTCTTCTGAGCGCGGATGATCAGGCCCAGCGCGGATTCATCGATACGTCATGTGGGAGGGCGGTGGACCCGCGCTGAACTTGGGCGACCCCGGTCCCTGAAAGCGAAGGAATCAGCATGTCAAAGGCCATCGCCATCGTGGGCGCAAACGTCGCAGGCGGCCGTGCCGCTCAAGCGTTGCGACGGGCCGGATATGACGGCGAAGTGCACCTGTTCGGTGCCGAAGCGTATCCGCCGTACGACCGGCCGCCGCTGTCGAAGGAGGTGTTGCTAGAACACCACGAGCCCGAAAAGACCTACCTGCAGACCATTGAGGAATGGTCCGCGCAGGACATTCAGCTGCATCTGGGGACGCCGATCACTCGCATCGACACAGCAGGGGGTGCGCTCGAGACCTCCTCCGGCAAACGGCTGAAGGCCGACAAGGTACTCCTCGCCACCGGCGGCGCCGTGCGACGGCTTGCCATCCCTGGAGTCGATCTACCCGGCGTCGAGTACCTACGCACCATCGACGACGCTGTGGCGGTCCGTGACCGTCTCCGCTCCGGCGGCCCAATCGTCGTCGTGGGCGGCGGGTTCATCGGAGCCGAGGTAGCTGCGTGCGCACGCAAGGCCGGATGCGACGTCACGCTGATCGAGGTTGAAGACGTGCCGCTGTGGCGCGTCCTCGGTCGACAGCTCGGCGGAATAGTCACGCAGTACCACCGCGACGCCGGCGTGCGCGTGCTGCCGAACACTGCACTGACGAGCATCGAAGGCACTGCCGAGGTATCCCATGTGGTCACCACCTCGGGTGAACGTATCGAGGCAACGCTGGTGCTGATCGGCATCGGCCTGATTCCTGCCACGGAGCTGGCCGCTGATGCCGGCATCCAGGTCACGAACGGAGTCGCCGTCGACGAGTTCGGTCAGACCTCCAATCCCGCTGTCTTTGCTGCTGGCGACGTCGCCTACCACCCGAACGCGATTCTCGGCCATCGGCTGAGACTGGAGCACTGGCAGAACGCGCAGAACCAAGGAATTGCTGTCGCCAGGACGATGGCGGGGGCGCCCGAGGCGTTCCGGGAGGTCCCCTGGTTCTGGTCGGACCAATACGACCTGAGCATCCAGATGTCAGGTCACCCGCACCCGGACGACCACCTCGTTGTCCGTGGTGACCCAGCCAGCCGATCCTTCAGCGCGTTCTTCTTGCGCGAAGGCCGTCTGCGCTCCACGTTCGGTATCAACCGACCCCGTGACGTCAAGCGAACGCTGAAGTACATCGAGTCCGGGCAATTGCTCGATCCAGCTCAACTGCGCGACGAATCCACCGACCTGCGCAACCTGAGCGAGCTGAGCGCAGCCGGCTGACACCCGGACCCGCTCGCCTGATGCCGCATCGACAGTGCCACTCCTCGCGCGAGCCACTCATGAAAGGAAAACGAGCCATCATGTCACTGAGCACCTCACCGACCCACAGCACAGGGCTCACCGCTGGGCCCTACGCCGAGGAGTCGACTGCTCGCACCATCGAGGTCGACGGCGTCCGAATCCACTACCACGAGGCCGGCTCCGGTGACCCACTCATCTGCTTGAACGCGTGGGGCGAGGGAATGACCTCTTGGTTCACCTATCACCGCAACCTCGAAGCCTTTGCGGAGCATTACCGAGTCTTGCTGGTCGACCCCATCCACTCCGGGCGGTCCCTCACCCCCGCGACTTTGGACGGCAGCGCTGAAGTAGACCGCGCCACGATCAACAGGTACCTGGCCGGGTTCATGGATGCGCTCAACATCACACGCGCGCCACTGATCGGCACCTCGACCGGGGGGACAACCGCGCTCCTTTTCGCGTTGACCTACCCCGACCGGGTCACCCGCCTCGTGCTTTCCGGATGCGGAATCTCCAACGGCGACAATGCGCTGCTGTTCAATCCGGTCTTCTACGACGACGACGGACAGATCGTCGTCCGCCAGGAGGGAATCAAGCTCGGGTTGGCGGCCATCACCGACCCGACTCGGGAGAACATCGCGCGGATGCTGCGCGAAGGGTTCGTTTTTCGACCCGAGTCGATCCAGAGCGAGCACATCGACCACCTCGTCGCAGTGTCCAGTGATCCTGAACTTCGCGCTGACCGTGAGGACACCCGAGAGGCGTTCTTCTCCGCCTCATATCAACACCGCAGCACGCTCCCCGACCTACCGAGGTTCACGACGCCGACTCTGTTCTTCCACGGCAGATACGACATCGTCGTGTCCCCCGAAGTCGCACTTGCCGCAGTGAGCCTGATCCCCAACTGCCGCACCGTGTTCCTTCGGTGCGGAAATCTCGTGCCTTTCGAGCAGCCGGAGGACTTCAACCAGATCACCCTCGGGTTCCTGCAGCAGGCCTGAACGAACTCGAACCAAACAACACCAGAACAGGAAGAACGGCATGGCGATCACACAATGGACCAAGGCACTCCCCGAAGAAGAGGTGCCTGACGGCGACGTGGTCGGAGTCGACGTCGCAGGCGAGAAAGTGTGCGTCGCCAAGGTAGACGGCAAGTATTACGCCATCAACGACATCTGCTCCCACTTCTACACCAGGCTCAGCGACGGCGAGCTCGACGCACAGACTCTCAGCGTCGAGTGCCCGCTGCACGACAGCCGGTTCAGCCTCATCGACGGAGCTCCGAACCAGGAACCCGCCGATGAGCCCGTCGATGTCTACGACGTCAAGGTCGAGAACGGCGAGGTTTATGTCGGCCCGAAGACAGACGGCACAGCGACCGACAACAACCGGGCAGGAGGCAACGCATGAGGTACGCACCCGCCCCCGCGGAGGCCGCACGACTCGTCAGCGTTGGCGACGCGAAACTCCATGTCATCGACCTCGGCGATCAGAACGCGACGCCGGTCGTCTTCCTGCACGGAGGGGGACCAGGATGCAACGCCTGGACCGACTGGCAGCAGATCGGCGAGCGCCTCGGTGACGGGTACCGACGCCTCTATATCGACTTCCCGTATTACGGCGACTCCTCGCCGACGCCCATTCAGGGACCGATCTGGACCGGACTCGCGAATCTCTTGACCGGCGTGCTGGAAAGCGTGGATGTCTCCCGCGCGCATTTCGTCTGCCAATCCTTCGGAGGCGCCGCCGCCATCGTCCTCGCCGTTGAGCGCCCTGAGCTGTTCCTCAGTCTCGCGCTGACAGGTACGGTCCTGAGCCGCGGCGTCCTCACACCGCCGATCGCCGATCGCGTCGTCCGCGACGCTGTCGGTCCCTATCTCGATGGCGGTCCCACGCGGGACAAGATGCGCACACTGCTCGCCGCCGTCGAGTGGTTCGACGCTAGCGCGATACCGGACGAGCTCGTCGAAGCCCGATACCAGGCGAGCTCACGCGCCGAGCATATCGAGCGCTTCACCCGGCAGCCCGATGTCATGGGGGAGGCCCAAGACCTCGACCCCGTGCTGCACCTCAACCACGTTCCCACGCTGCTCGCCTATGGCGATCGCGACCCGTTCGCGCCCGCGGAGGTGCCGCTCTATCTCTTCACACGGTTTCCGCGCGCACGACTGGTCCTGGTCAAAGACGGCGCTCATCACTTCCCCGAAGAGATTCCTGACACCTACCTCGCCGTGCTCACGCCCTGGTTACGCGAGCACCACGCAGTCGACGGATGACCCTCTCGCCAGGCAGACCTCACACCTTCGATCGAGGGAACAAAATGGCACGCATCACCATCCTCGGCGGGACCGGGTTCACCGGGAGCCGCCTTGTCCGTGAAGCCGCGAGTCGAGGCCACGAAGTGACCTCCTACAGCCGCCATGATCCCACCGACCCGGTCCTCCGAGTCAACTACAAGATCGCGTCCCTCATAGAGACGGCTGTGCGGGACGAGGCAGTCTCGCGGGTCGACGTGGTGATCTCTGCTCTCGCACCGCGAGCCGAGATGGAAAGCCATTACGAGGCCGTGCACTCCAGTCTGATCGACCTTGCAGCCGAGCGGCACATCCGCTTCGGCGTGATCGGCGGCTTCGGGTCCCTCCGCCTAGCTCCCGGACATCCCCGCTTCGTTCATGCGGGGACGCCGCCGCACGACCTCGGCAACGAACCGCGGATCGTCCATCGCGTACTCGAAGCCCTGACCGAGTCTGCGCCCGAGCAGCTCGACTGGTTCTTCGTCAGCCCCGCCGCCGAGTACGGCCGCGAATGGGACCGCGAGGCACTTGGCGGATTCCGTACCAGCGGCGAGGTCGCCCTCTTCGACGGCAACGGCCGGTCGGCACTCTCTGCCGCAGACTTCGCGGTCGCCGTGATCGACGAGGTCGAAGATCCGAGTCAACACCGCGCACAGTGGTCCGTGGCCTATTAGACAAACCCCGCTTCCGCAGGGGCTAGCGACACTCCGCACGAAGCTAAAGACATTCATGTCCTTTCATGTATTGACATACATGATCGAAGTTACATAAATTGCAGACACGTATATCGCAAAGGGAGTTCAACAATGTCCCAGACGACGCCGAAGCGAGCACTGATCATCGGTGGCACGGGAGGAATCGGCGGAAGCGCGGCGGAGCAGCTCGGGGCGCGCGGCTGGCAGTCGGTGATCACGGGCTCCCGCGAGCAGGCTGCGGGCGATGCGGTCGCGGAGAGTATTCCTGGAACGACGTACTTCCGCGCCGACATGGCCGATCCGGGCTCGGCGTCACGGGTCGTCGAGGCAGCGGTGGATCGCCTCGGCGGGCTCGATGCGCTCGTCTACACGGCCGGCGCAACGGCGAAGATTCCGCATGCTCAGCTTGCGGACGTGGATGACGCGGTGTGGGAGCGCATCCTGACCCAGAACATCGTCGCGATATGGCGCACGATCCTGGTGGCCGAGCCGCATCTTCGTGAGGCTGGAGACGCGGCGATCGTAGTGACCGGAGCGTTGGCAGGAGCCGACGTCGGGGGAAGCAGTATCCCCTACGCGGTGAGCAAGGCAGGACTGCACCACATGGTCAAGCTCCTCGGCCCGGTGCTTGCCCCCGAGGTCCGCATCAATGCCGTAGCGCCAGGGCTCGTGGAGACCGCCTGGACCTCCGACCCTAGCTGGGAGGACATCTACACCTTTTGGCGGGAGAAGGCCCCGCTACAACGCGTCGGCGTTCCCGCCGACGTGGCCGAGGTCATCGTGTCACTCCTGGAGTGGAAGTACGTCACCGGTCGCACCCTCATCATCGACGGCGGGTTCTCCCTCGTCTAGCAGCAAGGAAACAGTCACCATGGCTCAACACAATGTCACCCTCTCGACCACAGCACCCGCTCCAACGACCCGTACATTCCGGCGCCTGGTGACGGGCGTCGACTCCGAAGGCAGATCCGTCTTCATCTCCGACAGCGACAGTCCATCGGTCCAGGTTGTCGCAGATACGCCCACCTTCGTTGTCACCAACCTGTGGCGACACGACCTGGTCCCGGTCGACAACCACACCGTGGTTGACGACGGCCTCGACGGCGCCGTCGCGCTGGATCCACCCGCTGGTGGTTCGGTCTTCCGGATCGTCGAGTTTCCTCCGGATTCGGACTGGCGCGACCGACCCGGTGGCCCTTCGGACCAGGTCCACGCCACACCGTCGCTCGACTACGCACTGGTCCTCGAAGGCGACATCTGGGCAGTGCTCGACGGCGACGAGCGGCTCCTTCACTCAGGAGACGTCCTCATCCAGCGCGGCACCCGCCACGCCTGGTCCAACCGTACCGACCGACCCGCGATCGTCGCCTTCACCCTCATCGGTGGCACCGCACTCCAGGACTGAGCGCATCGCCGACGCTGCAACAGCCGACGGCTAGCGCACTGAACCAGACCTCTGTCGAAAGAGCACCAACATGGCCACCATCATCGGTAACATCAGCAGCTCACACTCCCCGCTGTGGAACCTGGGGCCGGATCCCGAATCCGGTCACGAGGGCGCAGAGTTCGTCGCCCACATCACCCGTGCCAGGAAAGCGGTCGAGCGTCTCGAGCCCGACGTCATCGTCGTGTTCGGCCCCGACCACGCCCGAGGCGTGTTCTATGACATGCTCCCCGCGTTCACGATCGGGATCGAAAAGGTCGTCGGCGCCGGCGATTACTTCACCCCCAAGGGCGACCTGCCAGTCGCACGGGCGGTGGGAACGGATATCTTCGCCGGCGTCACCCGACGCGGATTCGACCCCGCGCTGTCTCTCGACCTACGGATCGACCACGGACTCACCCAGGTCTATCAGCGGCTCAACCCAGGCGTGGACATCCCCATCGTGCCCATCATCGTGAACTCGGGCACCTCCCCGCTGCCAACCTTCGCCCGTAGCTACGCCTTCGGACAGGCGGTCGGAGAAGCAATCGCTGAGAGCAAGGTCGAGGCACGTGTGCTGGTCGTCGGCTCAGGCGGGCTGTCGCACTGGCCGAACTCGATCGACGCATTCGACCCTTCTATCACCCCGGAATGGCGCGACTTCCTCATCCACGGGCGCAGTCAAGTTGAAGAACGCGAGGCCGGACGTCAGGCCGCCGCACTCGAGCTCGCCCAGAGCGAGGCCACCGGCGAGGTCAACGCCGACTGGGACCGCGACACCCTGGCTCGCATCAAGACAGATCCCTCCGTCCTGAGACGGATGGACGATGAGGACATCGAACTTGTCGCCGGCCCCGGAGCAGGAGAACTCCGCACCTGGGCCGCAGCTGCCGGCGCCTGGGGCGGGCCGATCGCCTGGACCGGATACGAACCGGTGCCGCGGTGGATCACCGGCATGGGTGTCATCTCCAGCATCGAGTAAAGACCCCATGCCCACAGTTCCTGTGTTCGCACCACCCTAGAAGAAAGCAAGCTCACATGTCCGCTCTTGGCACCCCCGACTACCACACACCAGCGTTCTTCGGGCTCGAGGACCAGTGGCTCGAGACCGCACCCGGCGAGGTGACGCACTACCACGATGCCGGCCACGGCACCCCGGTCCTGCTGCTCCACGGCTCCGGCACCGGCGTATCCGCCGCCGCCAACTGGTGGCAGACCGTGCCCGCCCTATCGGGAGCGCTGCGCGTCATCGCACCCGACCTGATCGGCTGGGGAGCCACCATCGAGCCTGCGGACGCATCCTTCGGCATCCGTGAATGGGGCCGGCACGTCCTACGGCTGCTCGATGGACTCGACCTCGACCAGGCCTGGCTGGTCGGCAACTCCCTCGGCGGCTGGGTCGCCCTCCAACTCGCGATCGACCATCCGGATCGGGTCCTCGGGGTCGTCTCGATGGGAACCGGCGGTGCGCCCGTCACGACCGCGGCGATCGCGCACCACCTCGACCCCGACATCACCACAGAAGGGTTGCGCGCGGCGTTCCGGAACTTCGTCGTCGACGCACGCCTCATCAGTGACGACATGGTCGCTGCCCGGCAGGTCGTCGCCGAATACGAGGTCGGCATCGGTCGACTCGGCAAGGTCATGGCCGCTCGCGAACGAGATCGGCACAATCTGCCGCTGCAAGCCGACAACCTGGGTGACCTCGCCGTCCCGGTATTGCTACTGCACGGGCTGCAGGACAAGGTGATTCCTCCAGCCCGCACCTGGGAGCTAGTGGCGCAGATCCCCACCGCCGACGCCGTTCTGCTCAACAAGTGCGGCCACTGGTCCATGATCGAGCGCCCCGCCGCGTTCAGCGACACGATCAAAAGTTTCGTGGCGGGGTCCTGGCACTGAGGATTTGCTTTCGCTGCTCAATTCTCCTCGTGGTTGTCTGGATACGCTGTCACCGCGAGGAATCTGATCGGCATGCGAACGAGATCGTTGGGGCCGTGGATGCCTTCACCGTCGAGGAGGAGCGAATCTCCGGGTCGGAGCGTGTATTCGGCGTGTTCGTGGCCGTACACCATTACTCCCTCGAGCATGTAGATGAGCTCGGTGCCTGCGTGTTGGAACCTGGGAAATACCTCGCTGGATTCGGTGAGGGTGACCAGTACTGGTTCCAGTCGCTTGTGTTGGCCGCGGAGCGCGCCGAGTAGCTCGTAGTGGTGGCCGATCCGGGTGCCGCGCCCCACTATCACCGCGCCGTTGCCCGCGGCGACGTAGACAGATTCACGTTCCACGTCGGCCCCACGGAACAGCGATGTCACCGGGACGTCCAATCCGGCTGCCAGGCGAGCGAGGGTGTGCAAACTGCAGGAGGTTTGCACATTCTCGATCTTGGACAGCATTGCCTTGGATATGCCGACCCGATCCGCCAACTCGGCCACGGAAAGATTCGCGGCGCGTCGCAGCGCGCGAACCTGCCTGGCGATCGCAACCTCGAGGTTGCCGCCGGTCGGCTTGTCCGTCGGCACCTCGCGCTGTACGGGGGCCGGATCTCCCGTGTCGCGGACTACCCGGACGTTATCGGTGGTCATCTGATCAGCTTATCCCAGTGTTTCCTGCCAGTGGACTGCTGTTCCTCCGGGATTCCCCTAGCAGCATCTGCGCGAGCTGGGTCACGTGGTTGCCCAGTCGGCCATGACGTCCGCCAGCGCTTCGGTGCCGAGGCGGCAGTCCTCTGCTCGGGCGAACTCGTGTGGGGAGTGTGAGACACCACTGGGGTTGCGGACAAAGATCATCGCCGTTGGGACTTTCGCAGACAGGATCCCGGCGTCGTGCCCGGCCGCTGTGGGCAGAATGGGGACCTCGCCGAATGCGGACAAGGAATTGCGTAGCGTGTCTCGCACGGTGGCTGGGAAGGTGACGATCGGGGTGATCGACTCAACCGCGATATCGAGATCTATGCCGTCGTTGTCGGCATGGCGGCGAGCTTCTGCGGAGATCTGTTCGACGAGGGCGGTGAGGGTCGCTTCGTCGGCTGCGCGGGCGTCGAGCCATGCCTTGACTTCGGAGGGGATGGCGTTGGCGCCGTTGGGAAGAACGCACAATTTGCCGAACGTGGCGACGGCATCATGTGCGGTGGCGGCGATGCGGGCGCTGTGCACGGAAGACGCGTAGGCGAGCATCGGGTCGGCTCGATCGACGATGCGTGTGGTGCCGGCATGGTTTGCCTCGCCGCTGTAAGTGAACAGCCATCGTCCGTGTGGCCAGATCGTCGCGGCGACGGCGATTGGACGATCCAGGAGGTCGAGGGCGCGTCCTTGTTCGACGTGGAGTTCGACGAAGACGCCGACGCGGTCGGTCAGGCCGGGGTCGACGCCCACATGATGGGGCTTGCGGCCGTTGCGTTCCAGCGCTTCGGCGAGAGTGACACCGTCCGCGTCGCGGAGTGCGAGGGCACGCTCGGGTTTCAATGCACCCGTGGACAGTTGTGAGCCGACGCAGGCGACTCCGAACCGGGCACCTTCCTCGTCCGAGAACGCGGTCACCGCGATCGGCCGGGTCGGCACGATGCCGCGGGCGCGGATGAGATCGATTGCGGCGAAGGCTGATACGACCCCGAGTGGCCCGTCGAATGCGCCGCCGTCGGGCACCGAATCCAGATGTGATCCGGTAACGAAGGCATCTTTGGGGTCGCCGGTCCACGCCGGTGGCATCCACCATGCCCATAGATTGCCGTTACGGTCCTCCTCGACGCTCATTCCCCGCTTGTCCGCGCTGTCGATGAACCATTCTCTGAGAGTCATGTCGGCGTCGTTCCACGCGAAGCGTCGATAGCCGCCGGTGGTGGAGTCCCTGCCGACGGGGAGGAGAGATCCCCACATGGAGTCGAATGTGGTCGTCATCGCAGAATCGTCCTTCGATATCGTGAAGAGAGCGCAGATGCTCGAGTGGGAGTGGGCCGATGTGCCCGCTGTGCGGGCACATCGATTCCTCAGTGTTGTCCGGGAATCCAGTTCGTTCCCGCGAGTGGCACACGGGCCATGGCGGATGCCTCGACCGTCAGCGAAACCAGGTCTTCGGGCTCGAGGTTGCGCAGATGCGACTTGCCGCATGCTCGTGCCAGTGTCTGGGCCTCCATCGTCAGCACACGCAGATAGTTGGCCAACCGCCGGCCCGCGGCGACGGGGTCGAGGTTTTTGGAGAGTTCCGGATCCTGGGTGGTGATTCCGGCCGGGTCCCGACCGGCTTGAAAGTCGTCGTAGAAGCCTGCGGCCGAACCCAGCGCCGCGTACTGTGCGGCGAGGCGAGGACTGTTGTCGCCCAACGCGATCAGGGCAGCGGTTCCGATAGCGACGGCGTCGGCTCCCAGCGCCATCGCCTTCGCGACGTCTGCACCGTTGCGTATTCCACCGGAAACGATCAATTGAACCTTGCGGTGCATGTCCAACTCCTGCAGTGCCTGCACGGCCTGTGGAATGGCAGCGAGGATGGGTATTCCGACGTGTTCGATGAATACGTCCTGGGTGGCAGCGGTGCCGCCCTGCATCCCGTCGACGACAACCACATCGGCGCCGGCTTTGACCGCCAGTTTGACGTCGTAGTAGGTGCGCGTTGCTCCCACCTTGATATAGATGGGCTTTTCCCAGTTGGTGATCTCGCGGAGCTCGAGTATTTTGATCGCCAGGTCGTCGGGACCGGTCCAGTCGGGATGGCGGCAAGCCGAACGTTGGTCGACTCCTTCTGGCAGGGTTCGCATTCCGGCGACACGTTCGGTGATCTTCTGTCCCAGAAGCATCCCTCCGCCACCGGGCTTGGCCCCCTGTCCGAGAACGACTTCGATGGCGTCCGCTTTCCGAAGGTCCTCGGGATTCATGCCGTAGCGTGACGGAAGATACTGGTATACAAGATGTTTCGACTGCGTACGCTCTTCCGGAGTCATACCGCCGTCGCCGGTGGTGGTCGACGTTCCGACTTCGCTGGCACCCCGGCCGAGGGCCTCCTTGGCCTGCCCCGACAGAGCGCCGAAGCTCATTCCTGCGATGGTTACCGGAATGGACAGGTGCAGAGGGCGTTTCGCATACCGGTCGCCGAGCACGACATCGGTGTCGCAGCGTTCCCGATATCCTTCCAGCGGATATCGCGACATCGACGCGCCGAGGAAGAGTAGATCGTCGAAGTGGGGGAGCGCGCGTTTTGCCCCCCATCCGCGGATCCGGTAGATACCGGTTTCGGAGGCTCGCTGGATCTCCGCGATGACCCTGCGGTCGAATGTTGCTGATTCCCGCAGTTCAGGGTGAGGGCTGGTCATAAGCGGTCTCCTAGTATGCGTCGGCATTGTCGACGTGGAAGTTGTAGAGCTGACGGGCCGATCCGTACCGGGTGAAATCGCCCGGGTCTACGTCGATGTCCGCAGCTTCGAGCAGTTCACGCAGCTCGGTGAGGTGCTCGGGGCGCATCACCTTCTTGACGCAGTCGGCGCCGAGCGATGCGACCGTGCCGCGCACATAGATGCGTGCTTCGTAGAGCGAGTCGCCGAGGGCTTCGCCGGCGTTTCCGCACACCACGAGACGTCCCGCCTGGCCCATGAACGCGCTCATGTGCCCGATGTCGCCGCCGACGACGATGTCGATCCCCTTCATCGAGATACCGCATCGTGCACCGGCGTTGCCGCGGATGGCCAGTAGGCCGCCGTGTGCGGTGGCGCCCGCGGATTGGGAGGCGTCGCCGTGGACTCGCACTGTGCCCGACATCATGTTCTCGGCGACGCCGACACCTGCGCTGCCCGTGATGGTCACGGTGGCTCGCTGGTTCATCCCGGCGCAGTAGTAGCCGACGTGGCCGTCGATCGTCAGATCGATGGCGGCGTCGAGCCCGCAGGCCAGTGCGTGCCGGCCCTGTGGGTGCTCGACGACTGCGGTCGCCGCTGACGGGAGCGCTTTAAGTTGTTCGTTGACCTCACGAAGGTCGGATGTGCGCAGGTCGAAGGTCGCGATGCCGGTGGTGTCGACTGCGGTGGTCACGGACGGTGCCATACGTACACCTCTTCTGGTTCGGGTTCGAAGATTCGGGCGTGGTCCACCCCGGGAAGCGTCGCCAGGGCGCGGTATTCGGATGCCATGGCGACCCATTGATCGGTTTCGGCGATCACGGCAGGCTTGCAGGCGATCGCGTCACGTACGACGGCGAACGAGTCGCGGGTGGACACGAGCAGGGTGTAGAAGCCGTCGAACTGCTCGTTGAGCATGAGCAGCGCCTTCTCCAGGTCGACGCCCTCGGCGAGTTGCTCGGCGACGAAGCGGGCGCCGACCTCGGTGTCGTTGTCGCTGTCGAATTGCACGCCGCCACGTTCGAGACGGTGCTTGATCGTCATGTGGTTGGCGAAGGATCCGTTGTGTACCAGGCACTGGTCCGGTCCGACCGAGAACGGGTGTGATCCCGCCACGGTGACAGCGGATTCGGTGGCCATGCGGGTGTGGGCGACACCCTGCCAGCCCGAGGCGTTCGGCAGCCCGAAACGATGCGCGAGCTCGGTCGGATTGCCGGTACCTTTGAGAACTGTCAGGTCATTGCCGAAGCCGATGACCCGGGCCGCGGGGGAGAGCCGCCGGATGGCGTCGACGAGGGCCTGGGCCTCCGCTGTGGCGTGGACGATGGTCGTGGGTGCCAGGGTTATGACGGTCACCGTGACACCGAGTACTTCGGTGAGCTGGGTTTCCAGGTAAGCGGGTGATTCGGCCACATCGAGCAGCGATACTGTCGAATGCCCCTCTGGGGACCACACGGGATCGCCGTATGTCGACATGCCGGCCGAGTCCGGGCCGCGGTCGCACATCTGGTCGAGCATGTCGGTCAACAGTGACCCCAGGCGGGGATAGAGCGCGGCGTCACGAAGGTGAAGCCCGACGATTCCACACATGGCGGACTCCTCTGGTGATGGATGATCAGAATGCGGTCAGGTAGTGCTCGATCTCCCAAGCGGAAACCGTGTTGTGCCAGGCGAAGAACTCTTCTCGCTTGATCCGCGCGAAGTATTCGCTCACGCCTGGGCCGACGGCGTTCAACGCCGCGGTGACGATCGGGTCGGCCTCGAGTGCGTCCATCGCGTGGAGCAGCGTCATCGGCAGCATGGCGCTGCCCGTGGCTTTGCCGCCGGGTCGGCCGGGGTCCAGAGAGCGCGCCACGCCGTCCAGACCTGCGGCGATGACGGCGGCTGCGGCCAGATAGGGGTTGGCGGAGCCGTCCCCGCCGCGCAACTCGACGCGATTGTGGTCAGGCACCCGCAGGTAGTGGGTCCGATCGTTGCCCCCGTAGGTCGCATAGCGCGGCGACCAAGTCGCGCCGCTGGTGGTGGCGGTGGCACCTGTGCGTTTGTACGAATTGACCGTTGGGGCGATCACAGCTTGTAGGGCACACGCATGCTCGAGAATGCCTGCGATGAAGGAGTAGGCCGTCTGCGATAGTTCGAGACCTCTGTCGTCATTGGTGTCAGGGAAGGCAGCCCCCTCGGCGGTCCACAGCGACAGATGCATGTGCATACCCGAGCCGGTCCGGTCACTGAACGGTTTCGGCATAAATGTCGCACGCATACCACGCTTTTCGGCGATAACCGACAGTATGTAGCGAGCGGTGATGACACGGTCGGCGGTGGTGAGCGCGTCTGCGTAATCGAAATTCTGCTCGAACTGACCGTTGGCGTCCTCGTGGTCGTTGGCGTAGTTGCCCCATCCCAGCGCGTTCATGGCCGTGGAGATCTCGGTCAGGTGGTCGTACATGCGTGTGACATCCCGGGCGTCATAACACGGCTGCCTCGTGACGTCGGCGGAGTCGGCGACGACCAAAGCACCGTTGGCCGCGCGATTCACGAGAAAGTACTCGATCTCGGCGCCGACATTGACTCGAAACCCGCGTTTCGCGGCTTGCCGGAGAGCCTTTTTCAAGATGACACGTGGCGCGAACGGCCACGGCTTGCCGTCGACATGCGGATCGCAATGCACCAGAGCGAGACCTGGCCGGACGAACGGCAGCGGCATGAAGGACGCCGGATCCGGAATTGCGATCAGATCGGGATCCTTGGGCTCTTGGCCCATGGCTCCGGCCGCGTACCCGGCGAATCCGACTCCGGCACTTTCGAGTTCCTCTACCGCCTCGATCGGAACCAGTTTGGCGCACGGCTTTCCGGCGAGCGTGGTGAACAATGCGAGGATGAAAGCCGTCCCACTCGCGCGAGCGCTAGCGGCCAGGGTAGGAACTGATGAGTTGACGCCGATGGGATTTCCGGTTTGCTGAGCGAGAGTATCGATGGTCATGACTGCTCCTTGCAAAAGTAGGGGGAGGAGTGAGAGATCCTGTTTCTCATCGCATTTCTCCTGCGCCCTCGTAAGGATTGAGGCTGAGGAGTAGATCGTTCTCCTCGAACCGCGAATAGCGGAAGTCCAGCGGGTTCACATTCGGCAGCGTTGTGGATCCGTCGATCAGCAGGTCTGCGACGAGCTTGCCCACTGCGGGCGAGATCTTGTATCCGTGACCCGAAAATCCCGTAGCGAGGAACAGGCCGTCGACTGGAGCGGGGCCGATGATCGGGTTGTAGTCCTCGGTCACGTCGTAGGCACCGACGTAGGAGGTGGTGATTCGCGGATCCGCCATATGGGGAAGGCGGTGGCTCATCTTCGCGACCACCTTGTCGATCGTGGTTTCGTCGGCGCGATTGACGTAGTGATCAGGGTCGATGAACTCCGGTGCCTGGTGGTCCGAGTTGCCCACCAGCAGTTCCCCATTGGGTTCGCGACAGATGTAGGACAGTCCCGCGAGGTCGGACAGCACCGGCACCGACGGTGTCGGCTCGCCCTGATCGATCAGGACAAGTTGCGCCCGTTGAGCTTTCACATCGATGTCGACACCCACCCCGACGGCGAGGGCGGGCGCCCACGGGCCTGTCGCGAGAATGACGGTTTCGGAGTGCACCTCGTCGCCATTGGCGAGTGTCGCGCCGTAGACGGTTCCCGCATCGCTGCGGAGCAAGGAACGCACCGGTGTGGACTGTCGGATCCGCACGCCGTGTTTGCGTGCCGCGGCTGCGAAGGCCATGCCGGCGATATACGCGTCGCCACGTCCGCCGCGAGGCTCGTAGGCGAATGCGGCGAAGTCGTCCAGGTGCAAGGACGGCCACAACTCGGCCATCTTGTCGTGCGCGACCAATTCGACGTCGATGCCGAGGCCCTGCATCATCGCGACGTTGGCCCGCAGGGGCTCGATGTTGTTCTCGCCCACTCCGACGACGTAGCCGCACCGCTGAAAGGCGAGGTCGTCACCAAAGAATTCCGTCGCCCGGTTGAATACGTCGACGCCGTACCAGGACATTGCGGCCAGGGAGGGTGTGCCGTAGTGGCAGCGCACGACGCCACTGGACTTTCCGGTCATGCCTGAGCAGAGGGTGGCCCGTTCGAGGACCAGGACATCTGTTTCCCCGCGCTCGGCGAGGGACCACGCGATCGACAGTCCTTCGAGGCCGCCGCCCACGATCAGGTACTTGCTTGTTTCCGTCACCAGTTTTCCTCAGGGCCATGTTTCATGTCATGAATCAGTGTTATCTCTAGTGAAACATGGCGAGTGTTTCGTGCGTGTTAAAGTTGCGTGTCGAGCACTCCGCTCGCGCACAGTTTCGCCGCCAATCATCCGGAGGCCGCCCGCCGGGTCGCGCTGCTGGACGTGATCCATCCGGACGAGGGCTGGTACCAGTTCACCGCGCCGCCGCGGCCCGAGCAGCCGGCAACGATGTGGTAGTTCGCGTTCAACCAGCTTCGTGGCCTGCCCGAGAAGTTGCTCGCCGGGCGTTCGCGCTACCTGATCGACGAGATGATCGACTCGTCGGTAATCGATCCCGTTGCCATACCGACTTCGACCGCGAAATCTATGCATACGCCTACGACACACCCGAGGCGATCCGGGCATCGAACGGCTGGTATCGAGCATTTGGCCGGGACATCGAGCAACTGGCGACGTTCTTCGGCGAGGAAAAAAAGAATACGCCGCCGCCACCTGACTGCCCTTCGAGCGCACAATGACCGAGCGGTGGCCGAATCGACAAACGGCGTGGCAACCATCGACCGATTGCTCGACACCATCCACGGCGCAGCGTCGGAACGACTGTATTGAATCGTTACGAGCCGCCTGACGCACCGTGCTGGCAGCCGAAGCGCGGCAGAAGCCGCCCTTTTACACAGTGCGTGAGGCATCCGGTCCGAGACGCTGCCGATGTGGCAGTTGCTGTCCTGGATGAGGTTGAAAACTACTCAGAACGAGGATAGCCGGGACGACGTCGCAGCTCGCTGCGTCCGCCTCGACTCGGCTGTCGGTAGACTCAACAGAGCTTGGAGGTGAGCTCACCAGCTGTGGTATCTCAGCCGGCCTGCCGAGGCCGTAGGCCCGACGGCGGTGCACGTCATCAGAACTCGACTGCCGACCCGGTTCCACCAGTCAATCGATTTCGTGGGCGGGCAGTTCGGTCTGTCCAGTTCGGCTTCGCCCGACCGTCCACGCAGCAATTTGGGCGCGCGAGGTGAATCCGAGTTTGGTGAGGATGTGTTCAACGTGTCCTTGGGCCGTGCGCGGGGAGATGCTCAGACGGGCGGCGATGGCTCTGTTGGTCAAGCCCTCGGCGACGAGATCCGCTACTTTCCGTTCCTGCGTGGTCAGTTCCGCCGAGGGGCCCAGGCCGCGAGCAGCGGTCCGGTACTGCGGTTCTACGGCGTAGTCGATGGCGGCGTAGAAGTCGAGTCGGGCGCCTTCGCGGTAGGCGGTCTCGAATGCTTTCTCGCCGAGTGTGCGACGTGCTGCTGCTAAGCAATCGTCGTGGTGCACAGTCAGGTTCGTGAACAGCACAGTGGAGGTACCGGTCGACCGAGAGAGTGCCTGCGCGGCGCCCAGTAATACCGCGGCGTGCCGCGCGCTGCCTCGAGCGCCCACTATCCATGCCAGTGTCTCCAAGGCCATAGCGCCCATGAGCGAGTCCTTCAGTTGCCTGATCAGCTGCAACCCCTGCCGCAGCCGCCGCAGCGCGCGGTCAGGGTCGCCCTGGCGCCAAGCGGCAACCGCTGTTACCCACAAGGCATATGACCGATGTACCGCATCGCCACAGTATTCGGTGATCGCGAGGACCCTCTCTTCGTATGCGATCGCTGTCACACTGTCCTGCTGTAATTCGTGGGCCCACACGAGCGCGAAAAGTGCCCAGATCTGCCCGTAGACCTCACCGTGAGTAGTGAACGATTCGAGCGCGGCCTCCAGGGGAACGGATGCACGGGCAGGCTCGCCGTCGAAGACCTTGTGCATGCCTTCGGCGAGGTCCGCGAAGGCATGCACGATCGGGTCCTCGGTCGCCGCAGCGAGTTGGCGCGCCTGCGCGACCAGATCGGATGCTGCCCGGGAGTCGTTCTGGGTTTCGGCCACGACACTGGTACGCCACAGTGCCTTGACGCGTACCACGGTGGGGGTGGCGGGGCTGCTGTTGAGAGCGCGGTCGAGCCAGTGGCGCGCCTCGCCGGCTTGGCCGTGGGAAAGCCAGAACGGTTGGAGGGCAGCCGCAAATGATATTCCGGCTCCGGTGTCGGCAAGGCAGAAGTTCAATGCCTCGCGAAGGTTGGGTTGTTCGCGGTCCAGGCGGACGATCCAGTCGAGTTGGCGGGGGCTGATCCAGTCGACGTCGGCCTGCTCTGCGAGCTGCCGGTACCAGTCCGCGTGTCTGCGCCGCAGTTGCGGATACTCGCCGAGCTGTTGGAGTTTGTCGCGCCCGTAGTCTCGGACCGTTTCGAGCAGCCGGAATCGCGCCACCGTGTCCCGTTCCTCGCGGTTCAGGATCGACTTGTCCACCAGCGCAGTGAGAGTGTCGAGCAAGTCTCCACCCTGCAGGCCGCATCGGCACACGTGTTCGGCGGCGTCGAATTCGAAGCTTCCGGCGAACACCGATAGTCGTGCCCAAAGTTTTTGTTCCGCCGGGGTGCACAGCGAAAAGCTCCAGTCCATGCACCACCGTAGGGTCTGCTGACGACTCGGCGCGCCGCGGCTGCCGTGCGTCAGCAGCGCGAACCGTTCGGTGAGGCGTGCGAGAAGCTGCACCGGCGACAATACCCGCAACCGGGCGGCGGCCAGTTCGATCGCCAGGGGTAGCCCGTCGAGACGGTGGCATATCTCGGTCACGGTGGCGATGTTGTCCTCGGTGAGCGCAAAGTTCGGCTCCACGGCGGTGGCCCGTTCGGTGAATAGAGTGATCGCGTCGTAGCGGCGCGCATTTCGCAGCGACGGCTCTCGATCCGGATTCGGAACAGTCAGCGGCCGCACTTGTAGCACCGCTTCTCCGCCGACGTTCAGGGCCTCACGGCTCGTGGTGAGGATTCGCAGCTTCGGGCATGCCTTCAGCAGTGTCTCGGCAACCTTCGCCGCCGCGTCCACGATTTGTTCACAGTTGTCGAGGACCAGCAGTAGTTGTCGGGATGTCAGGTAGTCGATCAGCACCTCGAGCACCGGCTTTCCTTGCGGGCGTAGCCCCACAGTGGTGGCAATCATGCCGGTCAACAAGGCGCCGTTGTGTAGCTGGCCGAGCTCGACCAGCCACACCCCGTCATGGAAGTTTCGCTGCACACTGGCCGCCGCGCACAAAGCCAGGCGCGTCTTGCCTACCCCGCCGATCCCGGTCAACGTTACCAACCGGGCGCTCGCAAGCAGGTTCTTGGTATCGGTCAATTCGGAGCGGCGGCCGACGAAACTGGTCAGCTCAGCTGGAATGGTCCCCCTGCTGCCGACCGAAGCCCCGAGCGGATCGCACCCCCGAACCGGCGAACGTCCGGCCGCCAGGGAAATTTTCGGAGCGGCAGCGGCGTGTTCGGCATTTGCTTCTGCTCGCAGCGCCATCTCGTCAACGGGCAACCCGCGCTTGGCCTGCAATTGCTGCAGCTGCTCGCCCAGCGCCACGGCCGTTGGTCGCTGCTCGGCGCTGCGGTCCATGGCGTGTTCGATCACAAGTGAAAGGTCCTCGTCGACGCCGTGCTCGGTCAGGTTCGGTGTCGGTTGTGTGGTAATCCGCAGAAACTGGGCCACCACCTGCTCGCCACTACGCCGCTCGAACGCCGCGTGCCCGGTCAACGCGGCGAACAATGTCGCACCGAGCCCGTAGACGTCTGCCCCCGGTGTGGGTTCCTGACCGGCCAGTACCTCCGGCGCGGTGAACGCCGGCGTCCCGGCAATGTTGCCTTGTGCAGTGCGGAATCCGCCAGCGATGCGCGCGATCCCGAAGTCGGTCAGGGCCGGCTCACCGTAGTCGCTAATCAGAATGTTGCTCGGTTTGACATCGCGGTGCAGGACAGCGAGTCGATGTGCGGCGTCGAGGGCCCCGGACAATTTGATTCCCAGCCGGATCGCCTCCTCGGGTGACAGAGGGCCGTGCCGGAGTATCCGGGCGTGGAGAGAACCCTCCGGGTAGTACGGCATAACCAGGTAGGGCAGCCCCGATGAAGTTGTGCCGACCTGCAGCACCCCCACAATGTTCGGATGTCCAGTCATTCGGCCCATCGCCCGCTGTTCCCGGACGAACCGCTCGAGATTCGCCTCGTCGGAATCCGCGGTGAGTACTTTGACGGCCACCGTTCTGTCCAAGGCGACCTCATTGCACCGATACACAGCACCGAACCCGCCATGCCCGATCTGTTCGGCATCAGCGAATCCGGCGGCTGCGAGCTCGACTGTGACCGCGGGGATCACGTCGCGATGAGTTGTTGACGGCTCAATCTCGCCCATGCGTGGATCCTGCTCTGTGACGTATCTCAGAATATACTGCGGACCGAGGTAGTGGCCGCGCCTCTTCCCCACTGGTCGCAGCCCGCCGCGAACAGTGCGGTGGACGCCGCGCAAATTTCGTGTATAACGCTCCGAACGAGGATCAAAGATCTCTTCGACTAGAGGCGTACTCCGATTTCGAGCCGCAGCCGCTCAAGTGCTGATCAGTGGCACGAAATTTCTGCGGAATTCCCGGACTGCTGAAGTGCAACCGTCCACAAGACCGTCGCGGGGAAACGTGCTGTCACTGAGGATTCTGTTTTGCTGCTCAATTTTCCTCGTGGTTTTCCTGATGTGCTGTCACTGCGAGGAAACCTCGATGTGGTTTCCTGGCCTGACCGTGTTGATGGTGCAATCATTCGAAAAGGTCGGGCTCGGAACGGGTGATTTCTTCCCGCAGTGGACGGAAACTCGTGCTTTTGCGGGCGATGCGGAGTTTCGACTCGTGTATAACGCTCCGTTACCATGGGTGCCGCACGAGATCGTTCGATTTGTGAGGAAGATTCATGGGAAGCGTTGTGCTCGACATCGTGGCATTGCTCGCCAATCGCGCGGCGATGTTCTGGAATTGGATGGCCACCGGATCGGCGGGCTTCCCGCCGCTATGAGCGTGTGGTGCACGATGTGCTTCGCGTCGCGAAATCCCCTGGTCAGGCGTGCTGGCCGGGGGATTGTTCGATTGGGTCCCGGAATCGCGAACGTCGGAATTGTTCGTTTCACACCGGTGGATCCGCGTGAACTCCGCAGGATCCGGGCGAAGAGGTGTTGCCGTCCGGCGATAAGCCGCCTTGATCCGTGGTGATCGGCAGTGGCATAGCCGAATTCGTCTCTCGGCCGGGATCGAGCAGCCGCGGATTCGCCGGATCGGACATGCCGAGCACCTGGACGCCGCGCTCCTCGTCGATCAGATCGCCGAGTCCGCGTCGGGGTGCGAGGCCAGGAGTTCGTCGCAGACGCGCAGCAAGGTGCGCCGCAATCCGGCTGCGCGTTCGGCCAGCGCGGACTGGGCGCGAACGTACTCGGCCCGCCCTGCGGGCGACTCGATGCGAACCGGCTCGTAGCCGAACTCGGACAGGTCGTAGGGGCTGGCGCGCATGTCGAGTTCCCGTGCGGCGCAGGCCAGTTCGAAACAATCCAGGAGCAGGTCCGAGGAGATCAGCGGGACGAGCTTGAAGCCCCACTTGTACAGATCCATATTCGCGTGCAGACAGCCAGGCTGTTCGCGGCGAAGCTGGTCGGCGCGGGTGAGCGGCTCGGCATTGCGGCCGACGGCGTCCGGGGTGAAGAAGCGGTAGGCGTCGAAGTGCGTACACCGCAGCGACATCGAGTCGAGTACGGCGTCGGTGCCCGATCGTCCCAGACGCAGCGGCACCTTCTGGTGGCGGATGTCGTCGGTGCGGTACACCATCGCCCATTCGTGCAGGCCGAAGCAGGACAGCTGCGCGGGCCGGGACGCGGTGGCACGCAACAACTCGGCGACGAACGCGACGGTGTCGCGGCGTTTGCCCAGGTATGCGGGATCGGCGGTGTAGACGCCCTCGGCGCCGGAATCGATGACGACGTGGTGATACCCGCGTGCACCGTGGTATTCGGCGGCCTCGGCCAGCCCGATGCCGTATCCCGGATGCCAGCGCCGCAACTGGGCGGGTTTGTGACCGTAGTAGGTGAACAAGAAGTCGATCACCGGGTGCGACGAACCTCGCGCTCGTCGCTCGAGATAGGGCCCGACCAGGTTCTCCAGCCGGGCCCGGTGCGCAGTGGCGGATGCCCGCCACTGCGCACCGGACAACATCCGCATGGTCACCGCACCGTGCTGGCTGGTGCCCCACGCTGCCCGGATCGTCACTCGCCCACCCGGTGCGTTCCGTCTCGGACGGTGCCGACGAATTCCTCCACCAGGTCCTCCAAAGCGACGATGCCGGTGGTATTGCCCCGGTCGTCGACCACGCGGCCAAGGTGGCTGTTGGTGCGCCGCAGTCGCGCCAGCGCCTCGTAGAGCGTGGTGCCCATGCTCACCGTCGGCAGCGGGCGGATATCGGTGCGCGGAATCGGTGTACCCGGGCCGGCGCTCTCGTCGGCCACCTTGTCGAGCACATCCTTGACGTGCAGGTAGCCGACCAGTGAGCCGTCGTTCGCCCGCACCGGGAAGCGGGAGAAGCCGGTCTCGGCGACGGCGGATTCGATGTCGCCGAGTGTGGTCCCGTTGCCGCGCAGCGGAATCGATCGGGTCGCGCCCCGCGGCACCATCACGTCGGCGACCACCCGGTCGCTGGTGCCGAGAGCCTGCGTGAGGCGGCGGTGCTCCTCCTCGTCGAGCAACCCCTCCGAGCGGGACTCGCCGATCATCTCGGCCAGTTCGACCGTCGACACGGTGGCCTCCAGCTCATCCTTCGGCTCGATGCGCAGCAGGCGCAGCGACAGGTTGGCGGCCAGGTTGTACAGCGCGATGAGCGGGCGGGCCAGCCGTAGCCACATCAGGTGCACCGGCACCAGCAGCAGCGCGCTGCGTTCCGGCCCGGCCAGCGCGATGTTCTTCGGGATCATCTCGCCGAACAGGATGTGCAGGATAACCACGATGGTCAACGCCAAGGCGAACGCCACCGGATGCAGCAGCTGCTGCGGCAGGCCGAGCAGATCGAACGGGCCCTCCAGCAGGTGCGCGACCGCGGGTTCGCCGACGCGACCGAGCAAGATCGAGCAAATGGTGATGCCGAGTTGCGCGGCCGCGAGCATCATCGAGAGGTTCTCACCCGCCCGGATGACGGTGTTCGCGTTGCGCTTGCCCTGCGCGGCCAGTGCTTCCAACCGATCGCGGCGGGCGGAGATGAGCGCGAACTCGGCGGCGACGAAGAAGGCGTTGCCGCCCAGCAGCACGACGGTGAGCAGGACGCCGAACAGGTCACCCATGGCTGTGCTCCTTGGTCGCGAGGGCTTCGGCGTCGACCGGGATCAGCCGGACCCGGTCGATGCGCCGTCCGTCCATGCGCTCGACCCGGGCGATCCAGCCGCCGCAGGCGTGGTTCTCCGGCGCCGTCCACAGCTGCGAGCGGGGATTCGGCAGCACGACTTCGTCGCCGGCCACCGGAATGCGGCCGAGCCTGGTCAGCACGAGGCCGCCCAACGTCTCGTACTCGCCCTCGGGCGCGTCGTATCCGGTCGCCCGGGAAACCTCGTCGATGCGCAGCAGACCCGAGCAGTCCCAGCCGTCGACGACGCGCCGTACTTCGCGCTCCTCCTCGTCGTGCTCGTCACGGACGTCGCCGAGGATCTCCTCGATGATGTCCTCCATGGTGACCAGCCCAGCGGTGCCGCCGTACTCGTCCACGACGAGGGCGACCTGCATGCCGTCGGCGCGGACCCGTTCGAGCACCTCGTCGCCGTCCAGGCTGGCCGGCACGATCGGCACCGGCTGGGCGAGCCGGTACAGGGGGGTGGTCCCGCGCGCGTGGACGGGGCGGGTGAACGCCTGCTTGACGTGCACGAAGCCGAGGGTGTTGTCGAGATCGCCGTCGATCACCGGGAACCGGGAGTAGCCGGTGCGGCCCGCCGCGTCGATCAGATCGGCGATGGTGTCGTCTTTGTCGAGCGACTCGATCTTCACCCGTGGAGTCATCAACTCTTCGGCGCTGCGCTCGCCGAACTGCAACGAGCGGTCCATCACCTGCGCGGTGGGCTGGTCGAGCGCGCCGCGCAGGGCGGACGTGCGCACCAGGGAGCCGAGTTCTTGCGGCGAACGGGCCGAGCGCAACTCCTCGGCGGGCTCGACGCCGAGCCTGCGGACGACCCAGTTGGCGCTGCCGTTGAGGAAATGGATCATCCACTTGAACACCACCGAGAAACCGATCATCGGTCCGGCCGTGACTCGGGCGGTGGCCAGCGGCTTGGCGATGGCGATGTTCTTGGGCACCAGCTCGCCGTAGATCATCGACAGCGAGGTGGCCAGGATCAGGGCCAGCGTGAGCGCGACGCCGCCGGCGGCGGCTTCGCTCAGGCCGATGCCCGCGAACAGCGGATGCAGCAACCTGGCCAGCACCGGCTCGGCGATGTAACCGGTGATCAGCGTCGTGATGGTGATACCGAGCTGGGCGCCCGACAGCTGGAACGACAGCGTGCGATGCGCTTTACGGACCATGCGGGCGCGGACGTCGCCGGTGCGGGCGTGCGCCTCGACGGTGCTGCGCTCCAGGGCGGTGAGGGAGAATTCCGCGGCGACGAACAGGGCCGTGCCGACGGTGAGTGCGATGAATCCGATCAGGCTGAGCGCGGTGAGCGCGACGGACATGGTCAGCACCACCCGAACGGTGCTGCGTGACGGCCGGTGCGGAATGGGACTACTGCGGGGAGGAGGACGCCGGGTCGGTCACCCGGCTCGATAGAGGAGCCCTCCTGTGCGGCGCCCTCGGACGCGGGTGACAACTGGATCCTTTCGCAAACGAGTCGTGGTGCCGGTATCCGGCAACCACCATGCTACCGGCCCACGTGCCGGGCGGCGTGGGCCGGTAGCCGGTGCGGTTCGCGTGTCGGTGCTCACCAACCGCTGGGCAGCGGGCGGCCTTCGGCGAATCCCGCGGCGGACTGTACGCCGAGCACGGCTTTGTCGTGGAATTCGGCGAGTGTCCGCGCGCCCGCATAGGTGCACGCGCTGCGTACACCGGAGCAGATGTGGTCGATGAGGTCCTCGACGCCGGGACGCTCCGGGTCCAGCCGCATCCGCGAGCTCGAGATGCCCTCTTCGAACAGCCCCTTGCGGGCGCGGTCGAATTCGCTGTCGGAGGCGGTGCGGGCGGCGACGGCCCGCTTGGACGCCATGCCGAAACTCTCCTTGTACGCGTTGCCGTCGCGATCGACACGGAGATCGCCGGGGGACTCGTAGGTACCGGCGAACCAGGAGCCGATCATCACGTTGGACGCGCCCGCGGCCAGCGCGAGCGCGACGTCGCGGGGATGGCGCACGCCGCCGTCGGCCCAGACGTGTACGCCGAGTTGCGCGGCGGCGGCAGCGCATTCGGCCACCGCGGAGAACTGCGGGCGGCCCACGCCGGTCATCATCCGGGTGGTGCACATGGCGCCGGGCCCGACGCCGACCTTGACGATGTCCGCGCCCGCCGCCGCGAGATCCCGCGTGCCTTCGGCGGAGACGACGTTGCCCGCGACCAGCGGGACACCCAGTCCGAGATCGCGCACCGCGGTGAGGGTTTCCAGCATCTTGCTCTGGTGCCCGTGCGCGGTGTCGATGACCAGCAGGTCGGCGCCGGAATCCACGAGTGACTTGGCCTTGGCGGCCACGTCGCCGTTGATGCCGACCGCGGCCGCGACGCGCAGCTTGCCCGTGGCGTCGACGGCGGGCTGGTAGATGCCCGCGCGCACGGCGCCGGTGCGGGTCAGTACCCCGGCCAGGGTGCCGTCCGCGGCGGTGAGCACGGCGAACTCGGCGTGCTCGGCGTGCAGCAGGTCGAACAGGTCACGCGGAGTGGTGCTCACGGGCGCCCGCACGAAATCGGTGACCGCGACCTCGCGCAGCCGGGCGAAGCGATCGACGTCGGCGCAGGCGGCCTCGGTCACCACACCGACCGGACGTCCGCCGTCGACCACCACGACCGCGCCGTGCGCGCGCTTGTGCATCAGGGCCACCGCCTCGGAGACCGACCGGTCGGGCGCGAGGGTGACCGGGGTGTCGGCGGTGAGCGAGCGGCTCTTGACGAAGGCGATGGTGTCGGCGGCCGCGGTGATCGGCAGGTCCTGGGGGAGGACGACGACGCCGCCGCGGCGGGCCACGGTCTCGGCCATTCTGCGCCCGGCCACGGCGGTCATGTTCGCCACGACGATGGGGATGGTGGTGCCCGACCCGTCCGTCGTCGAGAGATCGACGTCGAAGCGCGACGCGACATCCGTCCGGTTCGGGACGAGGAAGATGTCGTCGTAGGTCAGGTCGTACGGCGGCTGATGACCGGGGAGAAAGCGCACTCGACCGATGATATCCGCGCGCCGACCGGTGCGCGTAGTTCTCCAGGACTCCCCGAGGGCTCGACCGTGCGGGTAGCAGCGCCTACCGGCTACGTACGACGCGATCGACGCCGTGCGCCGAGGACGGCTCACTCCATCGCGGTGCGGCGTCGCACCAGGTGGACCCGCGCCTTCGCGCGTGGCTTCAGGCGGCCGCTTGCGAGCGGGACAGCATGATCGTCGCGGCCGCCATCACGATCACCGCACCGATGGTGACGACCAGCCCCGCGGTGTCCGTCCGCAACCGCTCGTCCAGCACGGCGATGCCGATGAACGCCGCGGCCAGTGGCTCGACGACCGTGACGGCGGGCAGCGACGCGGAAAGGGGCCCCGCTTGATAGGCGCGCTGCTGGAGATAGACGCCGGTGACGCCCGCCCCGACCAGGGCCCAGGTCTGCCAACCGCTCAGCACGTCACCGAGACCGTGCTCGAACAGGTCGGTGACGTAGTCGGTGAGCGCGGCAGCCAGCCCGTAGAGCGCGCCGCTCGCGGCACCGATCAGCAGGGCGCGCCACGCCGGATCGCGCGCGGCGATCCCACCGACCGTGGCGGCGACGATCGATCCGAGCAGAATGCCCAGCGGCACGAGCCAATCCCGCAGGGGCGCATCGGTAGTACCCTCGGTCGGATTGCCGACGAGCAGGAAGCAGGCCAGCGCTGCGGTCAGCGCGAGCGCGGTCGCCCAGGTGCGCGGCGGCACGCGACGGTCGTCTAGCCGGGCCGACAGCGGCAGGGCGAACACCAGCGCGCTCACCAGGATCGGTTGCACCAGTAACACCGCGCCCAACGCGAGCGCGAGGACCTGCATGGCGTATCCGCCCACGTCGCCGACGGCACCTGCCCACCAGCGCGGCGTGCGCAGCAGCGAGCGGATCAGCGAGGCGTCCTGCGGCACCGCGGCCGCCGCGTGCTGTTGCGCGACCGCGGCGACCGCGAACAGCAGCGCCGCGAGCAGTGCGCAGAGGACGGCCGCTGCCGCGTGGGTCGACACCTTCTAGTTTGCTCCGCGATTGCCCCGCTGTGGCGACTGTTGTGCTCGCACGGCGCGTCGCCGGGCCCGGCCCGGCGTGTCGCCGGAGGCGGGGCCTGCGGCGCGGCGGGAGAATCCGCCCGCCGCGCCGGACCGGCGGGTGGGCGCGCCCTCGGCCGAACCCGCACCGTATCCGGCGGTGTTGCCGGCGGCGGGCTTCCCGGCGACCTTCGCGTGGCCGTGCCGACGCCCCGACGCGGTAGCCGATTCGCCGGCACGGCTCGACACCGAGCCCGACCTGGACTGCTTCGCGGCACCGGCACTGTGGCCACCGGCCGGAGCTGTCTCCGACCGCCGGTTCGCTCGGCGGCGTGCCGGCTTCGGCGTCTGCGTGGCCGCGGGCGCGGGCGCGGCGGCAGCCGGGAGCATCGGAATACCGGACGGGCGGCGGGCTCCGGTGATCTCGACCAGCGTGCGGTCGCCGGGACGGACGGCGACCCCGTCGATCTCCACACCCGCCTTACGGGCCATCGCCTCCACCTCGCGGCGCTCTTCGTCCATGACCAGTGTGACCACCACGCCGTCCTCGCCGGCGCGGGCGGTGCGTCCGGCCCGGTGCAGATACGCCTTCGGCTCCGGCGGCGGATCGACGTGCACGACGAGGGAGATCCCGTCGACGTGAATACCGCGCGCGGCGACGTCGGTGGTGACCAGCACCGGCACCGAGCCGTCGGCGAACGCGGCCAAGGTGCGGGTGCGATTGTTCTGCGCCTTGCCGCCGTGCAGTGCGCCGGCGGCGATGCCCGCGCCGCGCAGCTGTTTGGCGAGCCGGTCGGCGCCGTGCTTGGTGCGGACGAACATGATGGTCAACCCGTCGCGGGCGGCGATTTCGGTGGCGACCGCCCGCTTGGTCACCTTGTCGCCGACGTAGAGCAGATGATGCGACATCGTGGTGACCGAGGCCGACGGCGGCGCGGTGGAATGCGTGACGGGGGAGCGCAGGTAACGCTTGACCAGCTTGTCCACCTCGCCGTCCAGCGTGGCCGAGAACAGCAGGCGCTGACCGTCGCGCGGCGTACGGTCGAGCAGCTTGGTCACCTGCGGCAGGAATCCCATGTCGGCCATGTGGTCGGCTTCGTCGAGCGCGGTGATCCGCACGTCGGACAGGTCGGCGGAGCCCTGTACGAGCAGGTCGGCGAGCCGCCCGGGCGTGGCGATGAGCAGGTCGACGCCGCGGGCGAGCCGGTCGGCCTGGCGTTTGATCGGGGCGCCGCCGACCACCGAGGCCACTCGCAGGCCGAGCGCGAGCGCTGGTTCGTCCAGTGCCCGCTCGATCTGGGCGGCCAGCTCGCGCGTCGGCACCAGGACGAGTCCGCGCGGGCGGCCCGGCTGGGCCGCGGCGCCGGCCAGCCGGGTGAGCATCGGGAGGCCGAAGGCGAGAGTCTTTCCGGAACCGGTCGGCCCACGGCCGAGCAGGTCCTTGCCGGCCAGGATGTCCGGCGCCGTGGCGGCCTGGATCGGGAACGGCGTCTCGATGCCGTCGCGTCGCAGTGCTTGGACGAGCACGGCGGGCAGGCCCAGATCCGCGAAGGACACGGGGGGCGCCGCGGCGACGGTGGTCGAGGGGGTCACGAGGAAGGTGTGCCTTTCGTCGCACGGCGCGTTCCACGCGGAGCGCGCTGTTCGGTGGGATGGAGAGCGGCGCGCGATGCGGTTTCACCGCGCGGTGGCGCGGGCGATGACGCGCGCCGGGTGGAGCGAAAGGATGCGGCCGACCGGAGGCGGGCCGAAGGTCCAGGATACGTGCCGGGAAGTCAGCCGTGGAACAGCCGACTCAGTTCCACGAGCCAGGGTACGGCTACGGCCTGCGTCGGCACCACCAGGATGGCTGCCGAGCCGAGGTAGGCGGCCGTCGCGATGCGGATGTCCCCGATCCGTCCGCTGAGCCGCTGGATGCGGATCAGCGTGGTGGGTCCGCCCGCGGCGAGCGCGCCCTGCGGCGCGGTGGACTTCGCACAGGCAACGAGGGCGCGAGCCAGCGGCTTCGGTCCGGCGACCTTGACCGCGGAGTCGTCGGCGAGCAACTCGATGAGCAGTTTCACCGCGCCCAGCGCGGCCTTGCTGCGCACCACTCTGGGAAACGCTTCGTGCACGGCCGTGAACGCCTCCAGCACGAGATCGTGCCTGGCCCGCAGATGCGAACGTTCGTGGCTGACGATGGCGGTGACCTCGACGTCGGCGAGATTGGTCAGGGTGCCTTCACTGAGCACGACGCGCTGGCGCAGGCCGGGCAGGCAGTAGGCGATGGGCTCGGTGGCGGCCAGCACCCGGATGTCGGCCGCGCGCCGGTGCGGACCGCTCTGGTCCAGCAGGTCGACGAGCATGCGGTGCCGTGCCCGCCGCCTGCGGGTGTGCACGCCGACCCGGATGATCGCGTAGATCAACCGGGCGCCGATCAGCAGCGTGAGCGCGAAGACGAACACGTACGCCAGCCACAGCGGCAGCCCGAGCGCGTCGATTTCCCTGGTCGGAGAGGTGGTCGGGCGCCCGTCGGGGCCGGGCACGAGCAGTTCGGCGGCGATGGCCAGCCCGGAGCCGAACGCGCTGAGCACGGCGGCGAGCGCGATGGCCTGCCAGAGCACCAGCGCTGCGCGGGGCGTCCGGTAGGTCCAGGTCGCCCGGCTGAGCAAGGCCGGGGCAGGCCCCGCGAGAAGCAATGCCAGTCCGGCGAAAACCGGCGCGGTTGCGTTCATCGACTCAGCTCACTGCGTTGTGGGGCCAGGGCGCCCGAGGAGGCTACTGCGGCGGTGGCGCCGAATCCTCGGTTGCTTCGAGCTTAGCGAGTGCTTCGCGCAGAGCGGCAGCCTCGTCTTTGCCGACCTGCTCGACGAAGTGCACCAGCGCGGCAGCGCGGCTGCCCGCCGCGTCGGCCTGTTGCAGTGCGTCGACCATCAAGCTGGCCACGAGTTCGTCGCGAGTGTGCACGGGTGCGTAACGGTGCGCGCGGTCGTCGCGGCGCTGCACCACGAGGTTTTTCTTCGCGAGGCGTTGCAGCACGGTCATCACCGTGGTGTACGCGAGCTCACGGCGAGCGGCGAGCGCCTCGTGCACCTGCCGGACCGTTTGTGGTTCGTCGGCCGACCACAACTGGTCCATAACCGCTTTCTCGAGTTCACCAAGACCTGCCATTCCACAATTTTAGGTACTCAACGACGAGGATGCGTACTACGGGGTGTCGTAACTATGGAGTAGCTGGTGTGTCATTTCTCATACGGCCCGGTCTCGGGCGCCGTGGCAGCCGGTCCGCCCACCTTTCCGCGCACGTGCCTGGTTCCGATCGGCACGATCATCGGCCGTCCCGACACCGGGTCGTCGAGCACCGCGGCGTCCAGATCGAACACTTCGCGCAGCAGTTCGACCGACACCACCTCGCCCGGGGCGCCCGCGGCGACGACGCGTCCGTCGTGCATGACGACCAGTTGGTCGCTGTAGCGGATCGCGAGATTGAGATCGTGCAGCACCATGACGACGGTGCGCCCGAGATCGGCGTGCAATCGGTCCACCAGGTCGAGCACCTCGATGGCGTGCGCGAGATCCAGATAGGTGGTCGGCTCGTCGAGTAGCAGGATATCGGTGCCCTGGGCCAGCGCCATCGAGATCCAGGCGCGCTGGCGCTGCCCACCGGACAGCTCGTCGAGCGGGCGGTCGGCGAGATCGGCGATCCCGGTCCGCGCCAGCGCGGTCGTCACCTCGGATTCGTCCGCCGCCGACCACTGCCGCAACCAGGACTGGTGCGGGTGGCGTCCGCGGCCGACCAGATCGGCGACGGTGAGCCCTTCCGGGGCGACCGGCGACTGCGGCAGCATGCCGACGATACGGGCGACGTCCTTGGTCTTCATCGTCGAAATGGCCTTGCCGTCCAACAGCACTCGGCCTTTCCGCGGGCGCAGCAGGCGGCCGAGCGACCGCAACAGAGTGGACTTTCCGCAACCGTTGGGCCCGATGACGGTCGTGATCACCCCGGGAGTGATGGTCAGGCTCAGCCCGTCGACGATCACCCGGCCGCCGTAACCGAGGGTGACCTCCTCGGCGCCGAGCCGGTGCTCAGGAGGTGTGGCCCGCTCCGTGGCGTCGGCGGTGGTGATGTCCGCGATCGTCATGACAGCGTCGCCTTCCGGTTCATACGCATGATCAGGTACAGCAGGAACGGCCCGCCGAATGCCGCGGTCACGACGCCGATCGGTAGGTCGACCGGGAACATCGTGCGGGACGCGATGTCCGCGCCGACCACCAGGATGGCGCCGGCCACCGCCGAGCCGATCAGCGGCTCGCCCGGCGTGCGCAGCAGCCGTCGTGCGATCTGCGGCGCGGCGAGGGCGACGAAACCGACCGGCCCGACGGCGGCGGTGGACACCGACGTGGCCACCACGGCCGCTCCGATCAGGATGGCCTGCTGGGTCTGGATGCGCACCCCGAGCGCGCGTGTGGTGTCGGAGCCGAGGCGCAGCGCGGCGAGTGTGCGCGCGGAGGCGGGTGTGCTGAGGACGGCGATCCCGACGACTATCGCCGCGGGCGCCAGGTGCGCGGTGTCGGCCGCGTGGAGCGATCCGTTCAGCCACAGCTGCGCGCGCTGGGCATCCGCCAGGCCTGCGCGCGTGAGCAGCCAGCTGATGCCCGCCGTCAGCAGGGCGTTCACGCCCACACCGATCAGCACCAACCGCAGCCCCGTAGCATCGCTCCCGCCGGTGGCGGTGCGTCCCCAGGCGAGCAGGTAGATGGCGACGGCGGTGAGCAGGCCGCCCGCCAGCGCCGCGACCGGCGCGCCGATCGAGGCGGCCGGCCCGGTGCTCGCGCCTCCGGTGCCGACCAGCACGGCGACCGCGCCCAGGCTCGCGCCCGAGGTGATGCCGAGCATGTCCGGCGCGGCCAGCGGGTTGTGCAGGATGGACTGGGTGATGGCGCCCGCGAGCCCGAGCGCGAGGCCGACCACGAGTGCGGTCAGTGTGCGCGGCAGCCGGGATTCCAGCACGATGAACCGCTGAGCCTTGGTGCCGCCGCCGGTCAGGACGTCCAGCACCCGCCCGAGCGGCAGCTGGGCCTCGCCCACCGCGATGTCCAGGCAGAACAGTGCGAGCGCCAGCACGACCATGAGTGCGACGATCAGGATCATCCGAGGTCGCAGCACCGTCGACACCGGCCCGACCCGCAGCGCGGGTCGCGCACCCGTGGTTCGCAGCGAGATCATCACAGATTCACCAGCTTTCGCCGACGCACGAATGCGAGGAAGAACGGCACGCCGAGCGCGGCCACCACCACGCCGACCTCCAACTCGCCGGGGCGCGCCACCACCCGGCCCGCCACATCGGCGATCAGCAGTACCAACGCACCGAAGAGCCCGGAAGCGGGAATCAGCCGGCGATGGTCCGGCCCGGTGACCGTCCGCGCGAGATGCGGGACGACCAGGCCGAGGAAGGCGATCGGCCCGACCGCCGCCGTCGCTGCGCCTGCCAGCAGCACGACGGCCGCCAGTCCGAGTGCGCGGCTGCGGCCGACATGCACGCCGAGCCCACGCGCGACGTCGTCGCCCAGACCGATCAGATTCAGTCCGCGCGCCGCCGGCGCCGCCAGCAGCATGCCCGCGGCAAGGAACGGCAGTGCCTGCCAGAACACCGCGGCATCGCGGCCGGCGACGGTGCCGATCACCCAGAACCGGTAGGTGTCCAGCGCGGCGGCGTCGAAGAGCACGACGGCGTTCGTCATGGCCTGCAGGAACGCGGTGACCGCCGCGCCCGCGAGTACGAGGGTCAGCGGGCTCGCCTTTCCGCCGCCCACAGACGAGGTCGCGAACACCGCCACCCCGGCGATCAGCGCTCCGATGAGCGCGAACCAGATGTACTGCTCCGGCGTGCGGAAGGAGAACAAGTACACGCTCAGCGCGGCGAGGAACGCCGCGCCCGCGTTCAGTCCGAGCAACCCGGCGTCGGCGAGTGGATTGCGGGTGTAGCCCTGGACGAGCGCGCCCGCGACCCCCAGGGCCGCCCCACAGACCAGTGCCAACGCGGTGCGGGGCAGGCGCAGCCCACGCACGATCTCTTCCTCGGTGGATGCGGCTGCGCAGGTGAAAGGTCCGCCGGGGCAGGTGAGCGCATGATGAACGGCGTCGTACACGGTCCCCGGCGCGAGCGAGCGGGCGCCCACCGCGACCCCGGCGAGCACGGCGAGCAGGAGCAGGGCGGTCGAGACGAGGAGTCCGCAAAGACGCCGCCGCCTCAGGGTAGCGAGAAAAGTCACGGCGACGAGCTGCTCCTGACATCAGCGATACGGTTGCTAAGTCTGGTAAGCCTAACCTATCTTTCGGAGGGACGGGCACGGCCCTGATGTCCGCCGCGCCGCGCGACGGCCGATCTCGAGGAGGTTCGATGACCGAGCTCATCACCACGCCACATCGCTCGACGACGGCGTTCGGGCGCGCCTGTGCCCGGCTGCGCGCGCTGCAACCGGAGCATCCGCGGGTCTATGCCGTCGCCGCGATCGCCGAGCAGGGTAAACGGCGCTGGTGGCAATTGGCGGACGGAGTGCGCGAGGGGCGCGTAGAACTCATGGTCCGCCGGCACGCCGCGGAGATGATCAGTGCCGACATCGCGGCGGAAGTGGTTGCCACGGCGCTGATCCACGCGATCGCCGGCCGCGTGGTCGCGCTGCTCGTCGCGGAAGGGCGGGCCTGGGATCCGGGATTGGAGAATCTCTGGATCCACACCGACAACGACGGCGGAATCGACTGGGCGGGCTTGTCGGACACGGCGATTCGCGTAGTCGACGGCGATCCGCTCGCGGGCGGTCGGGATGTCGTCACGCTGCCGTGTGAGCAGGCGATGTACGTCTGGCTCGCGCACCGCTGCCAGTCCGCGCTGGCGGTCGTCCAGCGGAACCTGGCTCACTGCTCCGGTCTGAGCGCCCGCCGGTTCTGGTCCCTCGTCGCCGAATCCATCGCGGGCGCTTCGGCTTACGTGCCGGATCTGGCGCGGACCGATTCCGTAGTCGGCGCGCGTCGTGGTCAGGCCCTTCTGGCGGCGATGGCCGAGCGGGGGCTCCCGATGCGGCCGTTGGGTCTGTTGCTTAGTTAGGTAAGGCTGACCTACTATTGGTTCCGGCGTCCGGATCGCGCGAGGGTCCCGAGGGCTGCGGTGACCCCCCGATCCCGTGCCGCGGCGGGCTCCACCTCCGGTGGGGCCCGCCGCTCTGTTCCGGCGAACTATGTCGACCTTCCGGCGGGCTGCGGAAGTCGCCCAGCGACCGGCCGACCCAGCTGCCGAACGGCCGGACGGTCACTCCGGCCTGCGGGTGAGGCCGCGACGAAGCGTGCCGGGCGCTGTGCGACAGTGAATACATGACACAGCAGGAGACTCAACAGGTCGGCTCGCTGGCGGACGTCACGCCCGAGCAGATGAACGCCTACAGCGAAGGCACCTTCACCGACCTGATCGGTTTGCGTTTCACCGAGATGAGCCCCGACCGTGTACGCGGCGAGTGGGTGGTCAAACCGCATCTCTACCAGCCCGCGGGCATCCAGAACGGGGGCGTGTACTGCACCGTCGTGGAGACCCTCGCCAGCACCGGGGCCGGCATCTGGTTCGGCGACCAGGGCACGGTCGTCGGCGTGAACAACAACACCGATTTCCTGCGGGCGGTGCGCGAGGGCACCCTGACCGGCGAGGCGACGCCGCTGCACCGGGGCAGGCTGCAGCAGCTGTGGCAGGTCGTCATCACCGATGAGCAGGGCCGCACCGTCGCCCGCGGTCAGGTGCGACTGCAGAATCTGCCGCATCGGTCCTGACCGCTTGTCCGGCGACGGCGGAACGCGCGTGCCAGAATGTGCCTCACCCGTCACTGCGAACCGGTGAGGAGCCCGGATGCGACTGTCACCGCATGAGCAGGAGCGCCTGCTGATCAGCTACGCCGCCGAACTGGCCCGGCGCAGGCAGGCGCGCGGACTCGAGCTGAACCATCCCGAGGCGGTCGCGCTGATCACCGACCATGTGCTGGAGGGCGCGCGCGACGGCCGCACCGTCGCGGAACTGATGTCCTCGGGACGGACGGTCCTCACCCGTGCCGACGTGATGGAGGGTGTGCCGGAGATGATCCCCGATGTCCAGGTCGAGGCGACCTTCCCGGACGGCACCAAGCTCGTCACCGTGCACCACCCGATCGGTTAGGCACCCGGTATGCGTTATCCGAGCGTTCCCGCCGAGCCGGATCGAGGCTCGGCGTGATTCCGGGCGAATACTTCTGCGCCGAAGGCGCGATCGAACTGAACGCAGGCGCGCAGCGCCGTGCGCTCGACGTGGTCAACACCGGCGACCGGCCGATACAGGTCGGCAGCCACGTGCACTTCCCGCAGGCGAACGCGGCGCTGGAATTCGACCGCGCGGCAGCGCACGGACATCGCCTCGACATCCCGGCCGGGACCGCGGTGCGCTTCGAACCCGGTCTCGGGCAACGGGTGTGGCTGGTGCCGCTGGGCGGCGCTCGCGAGGTCCACGGGATCAGTCGAACCCCACCGGGCCGTCTCGATGACCAGTGCGGGCCCGGTACGGCACTTCGCGAAGGACACGGGCTCGGGAGGTAGGACGATGAGTGAGCTGAGCCGGGCGCGGTACGCCGAACTGTTCGGTCCGACGACAGGCGACCGGATCCGATTGGCGGACACCGATCTGCTGATCGAGATCACCGAGGACCGCAGCGGGGGACCGGGTCTCGCGGGTGACGAAGCCGTGTTCGGCGGCGGCAAGGTCCTGCGCGAATCCATGGGGCAGTCCCGCGCGACACGCGCCGACGGCGCGCCCGACACCGTGATCACGGGCGTGGTGATCATCGATCATTGGGGAATCGTCAAGGCGGACGTCGGCATTCGCGACGGACGCATTTGCGCGATCGGCAAGGCGGGCAATCCCGACACCATGACCGGGGTGCACCCGCATCTGGTCGTCGGGCCGTCCACCGAGGTCATCTCCGGCAACGGCCGCATCCTCACCGCGGGCGCGATCGACTGTCACGTGCATTTCATCTGCCCGCAGCTGATGGCGGAGGCGCTCGGCGGCGGTATCACCACCCTCATCGGCGGCGGCACCGGTCCGGCCGAGGGCAGCAAGGCGACCACCGTGACACCCGGCGCGTGGCATCTGGCCCGCATGCTGGAGGCCACCGACAGCTGGCCGGTGAATATCGTGCTGCTCGGCAAGGGCAACACCGTCAGCGCCGAGGCCATGTGGGAACAATTGCGCGCCGGCGCATCGGGTTTCAAGCTGCACGAAGACTGGGGCTCCACGCCCGCAGCGATCGATGCCTGCCTCTCCGTGGCCGAGGCGGCGGGGGTGCAGGTAGCGCTGCACTCCGACACGTTGAACGAGGCGGGTTTCGTTCAGGACACCCTCGCGGCGATCGCGGGCCGGGGCATCCACGCCTACCACACCGAGGGCGCGGGCGGCGGGCACGCGCCCGACATCATCACCGTCGCCGCCCATCCCAACGTGCTGCCCAGTTCCACCAATCCGACTCGTCCGCACACGATCAACACGCTCGACGAGCATCTGGACATGCTCATGGTGTGCCACCACCTGAGCGCCTCGATCCCGGAGGATCTGGCCTTCGCCGAGAGCCGCATCCGCCCCTCCACCATCGCGGCCGAGGACGTACTGCACGATCTGGGCGCCATCTCGATGATCGGCAGCGACTCGCAGGCCATGGGCCGCATCGGTGAGGTCGTGCTGCGCACCTGGCAGACCGCGCACGTGATGAAACGCCGCCGCGGCGCGCTGCCCGGTGACGGCGCCGCCGACAACGCCCGTGTCCAGCGCTACATCGCGAAGTACACCATCTGCCCGGCCGTGGCGCACGGACTCGACCATGAGATCGGGTCGGTCGAGGTGGGCAAGCTCGCCGATCTGGTGTTGTGGGAGCCCGCGTTCTTCGGCGTCCGCCCGCATGCGGTACTCAAGGGCGGCGCGATCGCCTGGGCCGCGATGGGCGACGCCAACGCCTCCATTCCCACGCCGCAGCCCGTGCTGCCGCGCCCCATGTTCGGCGCCGCCCCGGCGACCGCCGCCGCGACGTCCCTGCATTTCGTCTCCGAGCAGGCGATCGAGGACGGCCTCGCCGACCGGCTGCGGGTTCAGCGCAATCTTGTTCCGGTCCGCGATGTCCGTGGCGTGCGGAAGACGGACCTGCCGCACAACGACGCCATGCCGCGCATCGAGGTCGAGCCGGACACCTTCACCGTCCGCATCGACGGCGAAGTCTGGCGCGCGCAACCCGCCACCGAACTACCCATGGCCCAGCGCTACTTCCTCTTCTGACCGACCCGCGAGTGGCACCTGGCTGCGGCGAAATGCCCGCGAAGAGGTCTCGGTGGTGTGCCACTCGTGGGGAAGGCGGCGGGGGCGTATAGTCCGCTGGACCTGGAGTGAGGGGGGAAGATGCGTGGATCGGGCGAGCGTAGGGTGGTGCACCGGGTGCTGATGGGTGGGGTCGGCGCGGGGACGTTCCTGGCTGCGATGTTCGCGACCTCCGCGGCCGCGCCGGTGCCCTCCGGCAGCGGGTCGGCGGAATCCGTGGTGAGTTTGAACGACTACTGCCAGGAGCACGGTGCGGTGGGCCGCCTCGCCGACGGCCGGACCGTCTACTGCACGCGGGTACAGGACACCGACGCGTTCGTGTGGTCCTACAGCCGCCACCCGATCCCTCGCGATCCCAACACACGCGACTACACCTGCGACAGCGATGCCTGCCACCGCCCCGACGGCGCCGCCGTCCCGACCTACCAGCGATGTGGGATGCTCTGCGGTGAACCTCCCACCAGTGGTGACATTCAGAGCGGCCGCTACGACTGTGTCAAGGCGGGAGCGGCATTCGAAGAGTGCGAACGCCGACTCCGATGATTCGTGCTACGCATCGGGTGTCGCGTCGGCGTGTCGACGACAGAATCCCCCTGTGCTACTTGCCGTTACCGCACTGACATGCACCGGATCGTACCGACATCGCCGCGGCAGATCGGTGGGAGTTGGTGCCGGTGCACCTGCGCGGTGGCGTCCTGGCGAGCGGCGAAGGTGACCCATCCGGGTCGTTACGTGGATCTCTGTGACGAATCGAGTGTCCGCCGCCGCCGCGCCCGCGGTCGCCGATAGCCGTGGTTGCTCGATCGGGGCCCGATGCGCCGGCCGGAAGCGATCAGCCCAGCCGATGTTCCTGCACAGGTGTGGTCAACCCCGTGCCGTTGAGGTCCATGTACAGCAGGCGCTCGGTGACGGAAAGGGTGACCGTGTTGCGGCGTTCGGTCGCGGTGACGGCGGAATCGATGAAGTCGCGATCGAAACTGTAGAGCGGTATCGCTTCGGCGCGATGCACGCGCTTGCCGGTGAGTCGCGCCAGCACCTTGGCCGGGTCGCGGTGAGTGTAGATGGCGACGCGGTCGGCCGATTTGCTGCCTCGGTGCACCCGCTCCGCGTCGGGTGCGCCGACTTCGATCCAGGCGGTGCGGCGTCCGGTGTGGTCGCGCACCAGCACGGCGGGTTCGTCGGTGGCGGAGACCCCACCGCCGCTGAAGGCGATACCCTCCTCGTATTCGAGGCAGTAGGCGAGCACTCGGGTCAGCATGAACTCCGCGGATTCGGACGGGTGCCGCGCCACCCGCACCTCCAGCTCCTGATAGACGCCCCGATCGACGTCGGCCAACTGGACGGCGAAGGTGTGCAGTGTCGCGCTGAGTGCCATAGTTGCAGGAGCCTAACGCCGGCCGGTGATCAGCCCTCGAGACGGAGCGCGGCAGCGGTGCCGGTCACGCCGAGCCCGGACACCACTTCGGCGAAGAGCTCCCGCTCGCGCGGGTGGGCCACGCCGATGCGGGCGTGGCCGAGTTCGCCGTAGGTATGGCGGGCGAGCGCGTCGGTGAGCCCTTGCCAGCCTTTAGGATTCGACGGTGACACTTACTCGTGACGACTTGGCGGGATACGTCGAGCGTGACCTCGACGCCGACCTGGCGAGATGGTTCGCCGGTCGCCCGCCGGTCATCCTTCCGGCGGAGACCCGGCCGGTGGCGCCCTTTCTCGAACGGCTGGCACCCGCGTCCGCGGCGGCGCTGGCGGCTTTCGATCGCCGGGTGCGGTCCGGGCGGATGCCGCAGTTCCTGGACGTCCACGACTGGTCCTACGGTTTCGACTTCGCCGGAAATGACTGCGGCATATGGGATTCCGACTACGAGACCGAGCTCACCGACGACGACGTGTACTCGATCGGCGCGGACGGCGGTGGCAACCTGTACATGGCGCTCACCAACGGACAGATCGCCATCTGGTTCCACGAGGAAGAAGTGGTCGAGGCAGGCACCCGCTTCGACGACCTCGATGTCTTCCTCTGGTCGGTGGTGCGGTACCGCGCGGTGCGGGCCGGGGTGCTCGAGCGCGAGGCGGTCGAGGCGGACTTCCTGGCGCTGGGCCAGGACGGCGCGCTCGAGCCGAACCTCGGGTTGCTGCATTTCATGAAGTAGCGTTCGCTCACTCTTCGCCCGCTCGCCGCTGAAACGGGCGCCCGGCCCGGAAGACGTCCCGCAGCCAAGGAGCTCGGCGGTGATGCGGGCGGCTGCGGTCGGCCCAGAGCGGATTGGCTTCGTCGCGGCGGTAGACCGGCAGTTGTCCGGCGATGGTGAAGTGCAGTCGGGTGGCTTTGCCGACCACCTCGCCATCGGTCGCCAGCGCCTCCGGCGCGGGTAGCTGCACGACGAGTTCGGGCAACTGGCGTTCGCCGTACACCTTGCTGTGGCCGATCGCCGCCAGCAGCAGCGCCAGCACGGCGCGGGTGCGCGAGAAACGCAGATCGGCACGCAGCCAGCGGATGTCGAGCAGTCCGGCGTCGAGCCGGTCGCGGAACGCGGGCACCGCGCCGTGCGGGTGGTAGGGACCGTTGCCGACGAACAGGAACCACACCCGCTGCCAGCATCCGTCCAGGCAGATCTCGAGCGGCTCGGCCCGGCGCAGGGTCACCACGAGCGCGGCGGCGAACGCGGGCCATTTGCCCCAGCGCGACCGCCACTTCTCGCGCAGCTGCACCAGATCCGGATAGGCGCCGAGGCTGGCGGTGTTGATCAGATGCCGGGTGCGTGAACCGGTACCGTCCTCGCATTCGACGCCGGCGATGTCCACCGCCACCGCCTCACCGGCGCCGGTGGCATCGATCACCTCGCGCAGATCGTAGACGCCGAGATCACGGGCGAAGTGATTGAGCGTGCCGGTGGGGATGACGACCAGCGGCAGCTCGTAGCGCAACGCGACCGCGGCCACCGCGGCCACCGTGCCGTCGCCACCGGCGACGCCGACCGCCAGCACCGGTTCACCGTGCTCGGCGATGGCCTGCTCGAGTTGGTCGGCACAGTCCAGATCGGGCCGCGTGCGCAGGACGGTGGCGGCGGGCAGGGCGGCGGCGACATCGTCGGTGGGATCGTAATTCGGGTCGCCGGAGACCGGATTCACCATGACCACCAGGCCTTTGCCCTCCACCAGCGCGGGCACTTCGCGGACCGGGCGCGCCTGCGCCTCGTCGGATTCGCGCACCGGCCACCAGCGCCGCGTGGCCAGGGCGACACCGGAACCGACGGCCGCCCCGACGAGCACATCGGAGCTCCAGTGCACACCGGTGTGCACCCGCGAGTAGGCGACGGTGGCGGCCAGCGGCGCGACAACCAGTGCGGTACGCGGACTTTCGAGCGCGACAGCGGTGGCGAACGCCGCGGCGCAGGCGCTGTGTCCAGACGGGAACGAGGAGGATCTCGGGGCCGGAACGAGTCGCCGGTGCACCGGCAGCAGTTCGGCGGCCGGCCTGCGCCGTGCGATCAGTGACTTGAGACCGACGTTGACGACGACACTGGCTCCGGCGACGGAGACGACGCCGCGCAGCGCGGCCCGCCGCGGCGCGCCGTGACGGGTGGCCAGCAGTGTCGCGAGAACCAGCCACAGCCCGCTGAAATCGGCGCTGCTGGTAAGCCGCAGCAAACCGTGGTCGACCACCGAGGCAGGCAGTTCGGCGACCGTCGCGCCGATCGCTCTGTCAATTCGTCCGATGCCGTGGAACTTCCGGCGCACCCAGCTACTCACCCGGCCGACATTACCGATCACGGCGCGACCGTCTCGAAAATCGGAGGTGCACCGTGTTGCGGCGGCGTCGGCAAGGCTGTGGTGGGACAGGACGGTCACACGGTGGAGACCTGCCCCGAAAACCAGGGTCGCAACAGCGTTCTCGTGGAGCCGCCGGCCTCGCCTTCCGCCACCCCGGGCACGAGTACCCGGTCAGGCGCCGACGTAGGCCGCGAGATGTTCGCCGGTGAGGGTGGAGCGGGCGGCGACGAGGTCGGCGGGAGTGCCCTCGAAGACGATCCGGCCGCCGTCGTGTCCCGCTCCCGGACCGAGGTCGATGATCCAGTCCGCATGGGCCATGACCGCCTGATGGTGCTCGATGACGATGACCGACTTGCCCGCGTCGACGAGGCGGTCCAGCAGGCCGAGCAACTGTTCGACATCGGCGAGATGCAGGCCGGTGGTGGGCTCGTCGAGGAC
The DNA here is from genome assembly GCF_052545135.1 of Nocardia aegles. Taxonomy (NCBI): domain Bacteria; kingdom Bacillati; phylum Actinomycetota; class Actinomycetes; order Mycobacteriales; family Nocardiaceae; genus Nocardia; species Nocardia aegles. Next base: position 19,241 of record NZ_JBQWRI010000012.1, on the reverse strand, counting down.
GTAGACGCCGCCCTTGTCGGCCATGTGCGTGGCCAGCTTCAGCCGCTGCCGCTCGCCACCGGACAGCGTGGTCAGCGGCTGACCCAGGCTGAGGTAGCCCAGCCCGACGTCGGCGAGCCGGTTCAGGATGGCGTGCGCGGCCGGAGTGCGCGCCGCCTCGGTGTCGAAGAACTCCTCGGCTTCGAGGACCGACATCGCGAGCACTTCGCTGATGTCACGGCCGCCGAGGTGGTACTCCAGCACCGACGCCTGGTACCGCTTGCCCTCGCATTCCTCGCAGGTGGTCGCGACGCCCGCCATCATGCCCAGGTCGGTATAGACGACCCCCGCGCCGTTGCAGGTGGGGCACGCTCCCTCGGAATTGGCGCTGAACAGTGCCGGCTTCACGCCGTTCGCTTTCGCGAAGGCCTTGCGGATCGGCTCGAGCAGTCCGGTGTAGGTCGCCGGATTGCTGCGTCGCGAGCCGCGGATGGGCGCCTGATCCACCGCCACCACGCCGTCGCTCGCAGGAATCGACCCGTGCACGAGCGAGCTCTTGCCCGAGCCCGCCACACCGGTGATGGCGACGAGCACGCCCAGCGGAATGTCGACATCGACGTCACGCAGGTTGTTCGCTTTCGCGCCGCGGATCTCCAGCTTGCCCGTGGGCCGGCGGACCGCGGCCTTGAGCGCGGCCCGGTCGTCGAAATGCCGGCCGGTGACGGTACCGGCGGCCCGCAGCCCCTCGACGCTTCCCTCGAAGCAGACGGTGCCGCCCGCCGTTCCCGCCCCCGGACCGAGGTCGACGACATGGTCGGCGATCACGATCGTCTCCGGCTTGTGCTCCACGACGAGCACCGTGTTGCCCTTGTCCCGCAGCCGCAGCAGCAGGTTGTTCATCCGCTGGATGTCATGCGGGTGCAGGCCGATGGTCGGCTCGTCGAAGACGTAGGTGACGTCGGTGAGCGAGGAGCCGAGGTGCCGGATCATCTTGGTGCGCTGGGCCTCACCGCCCGACAGGGTGCCGGAGGGCCGGTCCAGCGAGAGGTAGCCCAGCCCGATCTCCACGAACGAGTCGAGGGTGTGCCGCAGTGCGGCCAGCAGCGGCGCCACCGACGGCTCGTCCAGGCCGCCGACCCAGTCGGCGAGGTCGCTGATCTGCATCGCGCAGGCGTCGGCGATGCTGATGCCGGCGATCTTCGCGGAGCGAGCCGCTTCGGTGAGCCGGGTGCCGTCGCACTCGGGACAGGTGGTGAAGGTGACCGCACGGTCGACGAAGGCTCGGATGTGCGGCTGCATCGCCTCGCGGTCCTTGGACAGGAACGTCTTCTGGATCTTGGGAATCAGCCCTTCGTAGGTGAGGTTGACCCCCTCGATCTTCACCTTGGTGGGCTCTTTGTAGAGGAAGTCCTGCATCTCCTTCTTGGTGTACTTGCGGATCGGCTTGTTCGGATCGACGAAACCCGACTCCGCGTAGACCCGCACCGTCCAGAAGCTGTCCGACTTCCAGCCGGGAATGGTGAACGCGCCCTCGGCGAGCGACTTGGACTCGTCGTAGAGCTGGGTGAGGTCGATGTCGGACACCGAGCCCCGGCCCTCGCAGCGCGGGCACATCCCGCCGGTGATGCTGAAGCTGCGGCGCTCCTTCACCGTTCTTCCGGCGCGCTCGGTCGTGACCGCGCCCGCCCCGCTGATCGAGGCGACGTTGAAGGAGAAAGCCTGGGGCGAGCCGATGTGCGGCTTACCGAGCCTGCTGAAGAGAATGCGCAGCATGGCGTTGGCGTCGGTGGCGGTGCCGACGGTGGAGCGCGGGTCGGAACCCATGCGTTGCTGGTCGACGATGATCGCGGTGGTCAGCCCCTCGAGCACGTCGACCTCGGGCCGTGCCTGCGTCGGCATGAAGCCTTGGACGAACGCGCTGTAGGTTTCGTTGATCAGCCGCTGCGATTCCGCGGCGATCGTGTTGAACACCAGTGAGCTCTTGCCCGAGCCGGAGACGCCGGTGAACACCGTCAGCCGTCGCTTCGGGATCTCGATGCTGACATCCTGGAGGTTGTTCTCACGCGCGCCGTGCACGCGGATCAGGTCGTGACTGTCCGCGGCGTGCGGCGCGGGCGACCGGGTGTCCGTCGTCGTGGCCGTGCTCATCGTGTCTCCCTCTGTCGGGCGGGGCCCGGCGCGGTCTCGGCGTCGCCGGGCTCGATTCAACCAATTCGCGCTGGGCGGGTCAGCGCAGCTGCTGGATGCGGATCAGGTTGCCCGCGGGATCGCGGACGGCGCAGTCGCGTACCCCGTACGGCTGCTCGGTCGGCTCTTGGACGATCTCCGCGTCGCCGGCCGACAGTCGTTCGAAGGCGCCGTCCAGATCCTTGGTTGCCAGGAGGATGCCGGCGTAGGTGCCCTTCGCCATCATCTCGGCGATGGTGCGCCGCTCGTCGTCGGTGATGCCGGGATCGGCACCCGCCGGATGCAGGACGATGGACGTCTCGGGCTGGCCGACGGGGCCGACCGTGAGCCAGCGCATCCCTTCGTACCCGACGTCGTTGCGGACCTCGAAGCCCAGAATGTCGCGGTAGAAGCCGAGGGCCGCGTCCGGGTCGTCGTGTGGCAGGAAACTCGCGTGAATGGTGATATCCATGGCAGTCAGGCTAATTGCGGCTCGGTAACCGGCGCTTCTCGATTCCTGATCGGTCTGGTCACCTGTTTCGCCACGCACGACGGCATTCCCGCCGTGGCGCGGGCCGCCTCGCGCCGGTAGACGCTCGGCGGCACACCGACCAACTCGGTGAAGCGGGTGCTGAAGGTGCCCAGCGACGAGCAGCCGACCGCGAAGCAGATCTCGGTGACGCTGAGGTCGCCACGGCGCAGCAGCGACATCGCGCGTTCGATGCGCCGGGTCATCAGATAGGAGTAGGGCGACTCGCCGTAGGCGAGCCGGAACTGGCGGCTGAGGTGCCCGGCAGACATGTGCGCGTCACGCGCGAGCGCCTCCACGTCCAGCGGCTGCGCGTATTCGCGGTCGATGCGGTCGCGAACGCGGCGCAGCCGCGCGAGGTCGTGCAGGTGCTGCGTGGCGGCGGGTCTGCTGGTCATCTACGCGATCGTGCCATATCGCGGTGACAAGCGGACGGGTACCGGCGCCCGTCCGCACGTCCGCGGTGCCGCGCCGGGGGCCGTACCGCACCGGTCGGAAGCGAGCAGCCGCCGCGTCCGCGGGTGCCGCTGGAAGCCGGGCTCGCGGCACACATCGAGCCCGACCGGCATCAGGGTGCTACCAGAAGGTCGCCGAGAGCTCGTACTCGGCGAGCGCGGCTCGCACCAGTTCGGTCAGCTGCTCGGTGTCGAGCAGGGCCGGTGGGTGGAAACCCGTGATGCGTAGGGTGATTCGCTCCAAGGCCTCGAACACCGCGACGTACAGGTTGCCGCCGCGCTCGGTCACGACGCTGCGCGAGTTCAGGCTCTGATTGACCAAACCGAGCACTATCGCCGAGGCCGGGCGGCCGTCGATGCGGAGCATCTCGGGGTCGAGCTTGCCGAGGCTGGAGCACACCGTGGAGATGGGGTCGGTGGCGGCCTGCCGCGCCAGGCGGGCATAGGACCCGCGCGGCAGCGCCACCGCGACCGGGACCAGCGGTGGGACGTCCTGTCCGCTGGCAGCGGCCGCGGTGAGCTTTTCCTTCATCACCGCGCGCAGCGGGGCGAGGTCGGCCGGCTCGCCGTCGCGCACGTCCACGTCGAAGGCGATGGAGGTCAGGGCGTTCGCCCGAGGATCATCGGCGGTGCGGGTGCTGACCGGCATCATCATCCGAACCCGGCCCGCTTCGTCGGTGCGGCCGATCTCCTTGGCGATGGCGGTCATCATCGCTACCGCCAGGGTGGTGCCCGTTCCGCCTCTGGCCTGTGCCGCCGCATGCCAGAGTTGAGCGGGGACCGTCGCGGTGACGGTCGGAAGCCGGAAGTCCGGATCGTCGGCGGGGCGGGTACCGCCGCCGCGACCGGTGACGGCCAACCGCAGCGCCAAACCGGCAGCCGCGGGAAACGACCGGGCTCGCCGCGCGGCATCGCGGAGGTCGGCGGCCAGCAAGCGCGTCCGGCCGAATTCGTCGGTGCGGTACGCCAAGTCGAGCCGTTTGTCCGCGACGGCGTCCGTGATCGCCGCGCAGAATGCTTGACCGTCCACGAGCGTGTGGGAGACCAGCAGCGACACTGCGCTTTCCCCGTTGTCGAGGTGGGTCGCCGCCAACCGCCACGCGGGCCCGCCGAACGTGCGCAACTCGGCGTGCTCCCGGTCGGCGATCCAGGACTCCAGCTCGCCCCGGGGAATAGGCTCGTCCGCGATCTCGAGCGGGCTGAAGTCGACTCGGGTGGTCCACCGGTCCCCGGCCGCGGGGATCATCGACCGCGCGACCGCTCGGCCCAGCGTGCCGTGCCGCAATGCCTCGTGGAAATGCTCCAGCGCCGTGCGGTCCACCGGACGGTCGTAACGCCAGACCGCGTGTACCGCCAGAGTTCCCCCTAGCGCAGAGTGCCCCCGCGCACTCACGCAGTCGATATCGGTCAGGCGGTGGGTCACGCAAATCTCCCGTCGAGTACCGGACACCGGCGCGGGTCCGCGTCGGCGTCATCGCCGCCACAACTCGGCGCTGCGACGATGACGATCGTTCCAATGTCCGGTTTCGAGCTGTTCGGCCAACCACGAGCATCCGGCCTGGCAACGCCGTGGTCCACTCTACTGGCGGATTCGGTTCCTCGCGGTGCGGCAGTACGCCGCGAATTGTACCGATCGGTTCGTTGTCCTGTGGGAACGACAATTCGTCCACCATCGGTGCGGGAGCAGCGACAACGCGGGCGGTGGGACGAACCGGCCCGGATTCGAACGCCCGAGCTGGACGGGCGACGGCGAGGTCCTTTTGCCGAGTCCGGCGATGGGCCGGGACGAGCCGTTCGATCGCCGGCGACGAAAACTATCCGGCCCGGCGTGCGGAGCCGGTGGCCGATCACGGTGCGAGCACCGTCGTGAACATCAACTCCCCCGGAGGGGGCGGCACGGTGCCTCCGGCCAGGGTGGCGATCATCGAGCGGGCTCGGCCGTTCACACGGCCGGGCGGACACCCGAACCAAGAGCGGCAACAGCTCGCCGACTGCTACCGAAGTCATCGAGGGCGAGCGAGGTGCGTCACGTGGTGGCGTGACGTCCGAGTCAGTCGTGGTGGCCACGGTGGTGACGGAAGGCGAGGCGGACGAGATCGGCGATGTCCGGGTCGGCGATCGCGTAGACGTGGCGCCTGCCGTCTTTGTGGGCGTGGACCAGTCCGGCGAGTTTCAGTTTGGCCAGGTGCTGGCTCACGGCGGGCACGGACTGGCCGACGACGGCGGCGAGCGAGCCGACGTCGCGTTCGCCCTGCGCCAGCAGCCAGAGAATCTGCAGGCGCGCGGTGGCCGCGAGCAGGCCGAAAACGGCCGCGGCGTCCTGTAATCGGTCCGCCGGGATGGGCTCCGGTGCTTCGCTGTGCTCGGTCACGTCCGCCTCCATAGCTGTCGGTAGGGTGACACGACCGTGTCATGCTGTGCAACCGTGTGGCCGTCGGCACGAAAACCGATGTGCTGCGCGGTCATCCGGCCCGAGCGGGGCGGCAAGATTTCCACCGGGTGGCGTGCCGTCGAACACTTGCGCAACTGATTGACGTACCGCGATCGGCGGGTTTCTAATGATGGATGGCGCAATTCGTGCGCCGGTCGACCGACGAAGCGAGGTGAGCGGCAGATGCCGGATGACAGTATCGACGTCTACAGCCGGGCCGCCCTCGAGAAACGCGTTTCGACGACGCGTCGTTGATCCTCGTGCGTGATCGGCGAACGGGCAACGGCGCCCGGGTCGGCCGATTCGGCACGAACTTTCCACCCTTTGATTACTACGACGCGTAAGGGCGGCGCGTGCGGGTTCGGCCGGCGCGTGGTCCTTTGTCACCCGCGACGCTGTCTCGTCGCAGTTCTACGCTGCCCGCCCGGCGCGCGTCCTCTGTCCAGGAGGAGTGCGCCAGCCCCGCACGACCGTAAGTATTGGAGTTCCCCGCTATGGCCACATTGCCCGAGAAAGCCGAAACGTCGCCGCGCCCCCCGGATCCGGGACGCCCGCCGACCGGCTCCACCTCGACCTCGCCCGCGCGATTCTTCTCCGGGCAGCGGTAATCGATGACGACCTTTCTCAGTGCCGTGACCGCCGATCACTTCGACACCGAAGTGCTCCAGCAGCATTGGATTCCGCTCGCCGCCGACGACGTCGACACCGCGGCTGTGCTCCGGGAACGGCTCGGCATCGACTTCACCGCTGCCCGCAGCCAGGTCTGGGAGACCGACAACTTCCTGTATCTCCCGGTGGTCGCCAACTACCAGCGCGGCGAGACCATCGAATGGGAGACGATCGTCTTCGCCCTCGGTGGGGAGTTCCTCGTGACGCTGCAGCCGTCGGAGCATTTCATCCCCTTCGACAGGGCGGTCGCGAAGATGCGCCGCACTCCGGAACTCGCCGGTTCCGCGCACGGCGTCATGTACGCGCTGCTGTGGGCGCTGAACGAGGCGTCGGAGCGGGTGCTCCACCATGCCGGTGACGCGCTGGAGGTGACGCGCGACGAGATCGAGCGGGTGATCTCCGGCCTCGACCGGCGCGATCTCGCGGTCACCGACGTACGCGGCGCGCTGTCGCGGATGAACGCGACCGAGCGAATCATCGCGCGCACTCGGCAGACGCAGCTGCAACTGGCCCGCGCCGCGCGTCACCTGATGGCCGACGGCCCGTCCGGCCGCGGCGAGCTGGACGGTGCCATCGGCGTTCTGCTCGCGGACATCGACGGGGTGGGGCAGCACGCGAGCGTCGAGTACGACAAGGCTCGCTACCAGCAGCAAGCGGCGCTGGCCTGGTTGGATGTCCACCAGAACGAGGTCGTCAAGGTATTCGCCGCCGCCGGGGTCTTCTTGCCGCCCGCACTGATCACCACCTGCTACGGTGTGGATCTGATCTCCGAATTATCCTGGGAGACAGGGCTTCTGATCATCTCGCTGCTGACGCTGGTGGCCGCCCTGATTCCGCTGGGCTACCTGAAGCGAAAGGGCCTGCTGCGCTGAGTCCGGGGTCGCGCGGTGATCGCTCGGGTCGGGCGATCATTACCTCGTGCGTATTCGACGCGGTGCGGCCGGCACGGCAAGGTTGGAGGCCGGCCCGGCGACACGCCCGGTGCATCGCAGTCCGGTTGCGCCTGTGGCGAACACGATGCGTCGCCGGCGCGGCGGGAGCATCCTGGACACAGTAGTGCGATTCCGGCGAACAGGGTGGTGGTCGGCATGGACAACGCCGCTATGGATGCCTACTCCCGCACGGTGATCGCGGTGGCGGCGTCGGTGACCCCGCACGTGGCCAGTGTGCGGACCGGGCGGGGGCACGGATCGGCGGTGGTCTTCACCGACGACGGGTTTCTGCTGACGAACGCGCACGTCCTCGGCGCGGCCCGCGACGGTGAGGTAGTTTTCGCGGACGGGGTGGAATCCCGGTTCCACGTCGTCGGGGTGGATCCGCTGTCGGATCTGGCGGTGCTGCGCGCACGCGCCGGCGCGCCGGACGCGGTGCCGCTCGGAGATGCCGACCAGTTGGTGGTCGGCCAGCTGGTGGTGGCGGTCGGTAGTCCGCTCGGCCTGGCGGGTTCGGTCACCGCGGGTGTGGTGAGCGCGCTCGGGCGCGCCGTTCCGGTGGCCTCCCGCCGTGCCGGGCGGGTGATCGAGGACGTGATCCAGACCGACGCCGCGCTCAACCCGGGCAATTCCGGTGGCGCGCTGTCGGATTCGGCCGGCCGGGTGGTCGGCGTCAACACCGCCGTCGCGGGGATCGGGCTCGGCCTGGCCATCCCGATCAACGCGACGACACGCCGGATCATCGGCACGCTGCGCACCGAGGGGCGCGTCCGGCGCGCATACCTCGGCGTGGTCGGCGTGCCCGCACCGCTGCCGGAACCGGTCGCCGCGCGCACCGGGCAGGCCGCCGGAGTGCGCATCGTCGAGGTGGTCCGCGGTGGCCCCGCCGAGCTGGCCGGGCTGCGGCGTGGTGATCTGGTGCTGAGCGTGGCGCGGTGGGAAGTACGGGATGCCCAGGGCATTCAGCGGCAGTTGTTCGCCGAGGCGATCGGCGTGCAACTGCCGGTCACCGTGTTGCGCAATGGGGCCATGGTCGACGTGATCGCGGTTCCGGTGGAATTGTCGGCGGATTGAGCGCTGTCCGGTCGTGGCGACAGTCCGCAACCGCGCGGCGCACGAGACCGGCTCGCCGAAAAGTCCGCACGCACTGACCTCGCCCACTCGACCGGGCCGCGCATCGGCCTGCTTCGCACCGATTCACCGGGTATTCGTCGAGGTACCGATCGGCTGCTCGAGTTTGACCGACATCGCCGCGGCGACGAATCCGGGAATGGCAGGGGCGAAGAGTCTGAGGTAGGTGTCGATCCACTCGTGGCGAGCGACGAGGAACGGGTAGTCGGTGGGCGCCATGTGGCGCACCGCGAGGATGGGCAGGGGTGCGTCGAGCGCCGGGAACGCCGGATTGTGCAGTCCGGGGTAGGTACAACCCGGATAGAACTGCCCGAGCATCAGCCCCTTGTCGACGAACCTGGTTTTCCGCTGTCGTTGAACCGTATCGATGGAGGGGTAGTCGGTGAGGTCGGGAAAGACCGCGAGGACGGCTTTGAACAGCGACTCCGGCGCCTCCTGCGGTGGCAGGGCCGGGAACAGGTCGTACAGATCGTCGACGATCGCGGTGATGCGCCCGATATCGATGTCGTGGCCGTCGAAGAACGCCGTCCACAGGTATTGGTGCGCGATGGCGTGGCTGGTGTAGGGGCAGACCGGGCCGGGCCGACCGAGGTCCGGGTGGGGATGACACAGGTAATCGCGAGTCCACCTTCGTAGTTCGGCATACCGGGGGTGCTCGGCGAGCCCGGTTTCCGCGGCGGGAGCGAAGAGGTTGACCGGCTGTACGCCGGAGCGTGTCCCGACGATGGGGTCGGCGTTCATGAGCGGCTTGTCCTTGCTGAGATGGGTGGCTCCGGGGAGGGTGTTCGGGTGTTCCGGAAGTGCTTGTCCAGGGCTGGTCCGATGGCGCGGAAGGCCTCGGGGTCGGTCATCCTTTCGTGCCGGGTGGGAACGCGGTGTTCGACGATGCTGCCGGTGATGTACGCGCTCCACGCGAGAGACGGAGAAGGGCCGTCGCTCGGGTGGCCGGTGGCGGCGGTGAAGTAGAGCAGGTCGCCGTCGAAGAGCGCCGGTCGGTGCGCTCGGGTGAGGTCGATGAGCCGGGTGTAGTCGCGATGCAGGATCTCGAGGTGCTCGGGGGTGAGGGCGGTGAAGAGTCCGCCTTGCCGGTGCAGCAGGTCGGCCGCGGCCGCCATGGTGAGGTCGGCCGGAATCAGGGAACCGGCGACGCCGCCGAACTCGGTGAGCAGGTCCACGAGGGTGGGGGTGGGAGCGTGGGCGCTGCCTGCGTCGACGACGCGGGTGTCCATCATGGCGAGGGTGGCGACGGGCTCGCCCTCGCGCCGTAGTCGCACGGCGATCGCGTGGGCTATGGTGCCGCCCAGTGAGTAGCCGAGCAGGTGGTACGGGCCGTGCGGCTGAACGGCTCGGATCTCTTGGACGTAGCGGGCGGCGAGGTGCTCGAGCGTGTCGAACCGCGCGGTGGGGTCGGTCAGCGCCGGGGATTGCAGACCATGGACCGGCCGCTCCGAGCCGAGGTACTGGACGAGTCCGCTGAAGCCCCAAGCCAATCCGATGGCCGGATGGACGCAGAACAGCGGCGGCTCCGCGCCGGTGGCGCGCAGGGGGAGCAGGACGGCGAGTGCGTCGTCGGGGCCGTTTTCCTCGAGGCCGCGCAGCCGGGCCTCGATGCGGCGGGCCAGCAGCTGCGGCGTCGGGTCGCTGAAGATCCACTGGATCGGCACAGCTATCCCGGTCGACTCCTCCAGCCGCGCCACCAGTTCGGTGGCGGCCAGCGAGTTGCCGCCGACGGCGAAGAAGCCGTCGTCGCAACCGGCTCGTTCGAGATGGAGGGTGCGCGCGAAGGCGTCGCAGACGGTGGCCTCGAGCGGCGTGGACGGTGCCCGGAACGGTGGCCGGTCCGGTGCGGGCAGGGCGTTGTAGTCGAATTTGCCGGTGCTGGTCAGCGGGATCCGGTCGAGGACGACGATGGCGGTGGGGATCATGTGGGTGGGCAGCCGGGTTGCGAGGTAAGCGGTCATGGCGACGGTGTCGGGGGTGGTGTGCGGTGTCGGTACGACGTAGCCGGTGAGTTGGCCGGTGCCGTCGGCGCGTGTGCGCACGGTGGCCGCGGCGTAGGAGATGTCGGGGTAGCTCTCCAGCGCGGATTCGATCTCGCCCGGTTCGACGCGGTTGCCCTGGATCTTGAACTGCCGGTCGCTGCGGCCTTTGTAGTGCAGTTTCCGGTCGGCGGTCCAGGCCACCAAGTCGCCGGTGCGATACATCCGTGTCCCGGGCGGACCGTACGGGGCGGGGACGAATCGGCTCGCGGTGGTCGCGGGTTGCTTGTGGTAGCCGCGGGCGAGGCCCGGTCCGGACAGATAGAGTTCGCCGACCACTCCGAACGGAACGGGTCGGAGATCGCGATCGAGTACGACGGCGGTGAACCCCCGGATCGGGCCGCCGATGGCGATCGGGCCGTCGACGCCTGCGGACAGCGGAGTGCCCGCGCAGCTGACGACTGTGGTCTCGGTGGCCCCGTAGCTGATGAGTACCGTGCGGCCCGGCGTCCATCGCGCCGCCAGGTCCGGTGGGCACGGCTCACCGCCGAGGACGAGAGTTTCGACTCCGTCGGGATTCGTCGCGGCGAGCATGGTCGGGGTGAGAGCGGCATGGGTGACGTGTTCCGCCCGGACCAACTCCGACAGTCCGGCGCCGACTGGTGTGGGTGCGAGGATCAGTGTGGCTCCGGCGCAGACGGCGCTGATCCATTCGAGGATCGAGACATCGAAGCTCGGCGAGGCGACAGCCAGTATTCGAGAGGCCGGGGTGATGCCGAACCGTTCCCGGGTGTCCGCGGCCAGATTCGCTATCCCGGTGTGGGTGACCACAACTCCCTTGGGAGTTCCGGTGGAGCCGGAGGTGTAGACCAGGTAGGCGGGGTGCTGTGGTCGTATTGGGGCTGTTCGGTCGGCATCGCCGATCGTCGCGGGGGATGCCGCTGCCGATGTCGCGGCGAACGAAGGGCTGTCGACAGTCAGCCACCTGATGGTGTCCGGCAACCGATGTCGGTAGGACTCGCGCGTAAGTCCCACCGTGGCACCGGAATCCGTCAGGATGGTCGTGCTGCGCTCGCGCGGATGGCTGGGTTCGATCTGCACGAACGCGCCGCCGGCCTTGGCGACCGCCCACACGGCGATCATGGCGTCGATGCAGCGCGGTAAAGCTATGGCTACGAACGACTCCGGTCCTATCCCGAGATCGATCAACACCCGCGCCCACCGGTTCGAGGTTTCGTCGAGTTCGCGGTAGGACAGCCGCGCGTCGCCGCAGACCACCGCTTCGGTCTCCGGCTTCATCGCGGCGGTCAGCACCCGCGGCAACACCGACATCACCCCACCGCGCCGCCCGTGAACGGGCACCAGCGCGGCCTGCTCGGCCTGCGACAGCAGCGGTAGCCGGGGGAGGGGCAGGTCGATGTGTTCCGCGACGGTCTCGAGCACGCGCAGCACCCGGTCGGCGAGGGCGTCGACCTGGTCTCGGGTCAGCAGGTCGGGCAGGTATTTGAAGGTCAGATGCACTCGGGTGTCGTGGTGCACGATCAGGCCGAGCGGATAATGCGCGGCGTCGCGTCCGTGCACGCCCAGGACACGCATTCCCGCGATGTCGGTGTCTTCGGACAACCCAGCCCAATCGATCGGGTAGGACTCGAAGGCCGTCACGGTGTCGAACATCGCGCCCGGACCGGCGATGCGCTGGATCTGGGCGAGTCCGAGGTGGTGATGGTCGAGTAGCGCGGCCTGTTCGGTCCGGATTCGCCGCACCAATTCGGCGAGGGTTTCGCGGTGGTCCAGCCGGACCCGCACCGGCACCGTGTTGATGAACAACCCGATCATCGATTCGACGCCGGTGAGCTGTGGCGGGCGCCCGGAAACGGTGGTGCCGAACACCACGTCCTCGCGGCCGGTCGCGTTGGCGAGCACGATCCCCCAGGCGGCCTGAACAAGGGTGTTGAGGGTGACCTCCTGCTGGTGGGCCGCGGTGATCAATGCCGAGGTGCGGTGTTCGCTCAGCTGCACCTGCACTTCGCCGGCGGCGTCGGTGTGTGGGCGGCCCCGGTCCGAGACCGTCAGCAGCGTCGGTTCGGATACGCCCTCGAGAGCTCGCGCCCACGCGGTTTCCGCCGCGTTCCGGTCCTGGGCGTGCAGCCACCTCAGGTAGTCCCGGTAGGGACGGCCCGGAGCGGGCGCCGTGGCGTCGTCGCCGCAGGCGTAGAGGGTCAGCAGTTCCCGGATCAGCAGTGGCGTCGACCAACCGTCGATCAGGATGTGATGCATGCTCCACACCAGCCGATAGCGCTCCGGGGCGGTGCGTACCAATGTCATGCGCAGCAGCGGCGCCACGGTCACGTCGAAGCCTGCGCGCCGGTCGGCGTCCATGAACTGCTCCAGCGCGGGAGTGGTGCCGTTGTGCTCGGCCAGGTCGACCCGGGTGAACGGCACTTCGACGTGCTCGAGCACCACTTGGACCGCTTCCCGCGCGCCGTCGCGTAGAAAGGCGGTCCGCAGATTCGGATACCGTGCGACGAGCGCCTGCGCGGCACGGCGCAGCCGCTGGGCGTCGACGTGCCCGCCGAGTTCCAGACACAGTTGCACGATGTAGGCGTCGACGGCGCCGGCCGCGAGTTGGGCGTGGAACAGCAACCCGGTCTGCAACGGCGTGAGCGGCCAGATGTCGTCCAGGGCCGGTTGCAGGCGCTCGAGCCGGTCGATCGTGTCCTGACCGACATCGAGCAGATCGAGGTCGGAGGGGGTGAGCCCGCCCGCACCGGGCCGGGAGGCGTGGGCGGCCAGCGCGGTGACCGCGTCGCGCCACAGTTCCGCGAGGTCGGTGACCTCGGCGGCGGTGAGCGGGCCGGTCGGATAGTCCCAAGTGGCGGTCAGCGCCGGTCCGTCCGGGGTGTCGGTGATCACCGCGTTGACTCCCAGCAGGGACGCTACGGCCGCGTCGGGGTTCTGGGTTCCGCCGCCGCCGGTGGGCATCCAGCCTACTTCCCGCAACACTGCGGGAGCGGTGTCGAACCTGCCCAGATAGTTGAAGCTCACCTGAGGGTCGGGCAGCGCACGCAAGACGGGGGCGGTATCGGAGTTGAGGTATCGCAGCAGTCCGTAGCCGATCCCGTGATCGGGGACCTGCCGGAGTTGTTCCTTCACCGATTTGACGATCGCCCCGGCGGCGGCTCCGGCGGCGAACGCGTCATCGATGTCGATGCCGGACAGGTCGAGACGCACCGGATAGGTGGTGGTGAACCACCCGACGGTGCGGGTGAGGTCGGCGTGCGGCAGCACCGCGTCGTGGCGGCCGTGGCTTTCGAGGGTGAGCAGTGTTTCCGATACGGCGTCGCCGTGCTCGCGCCGCCATCGGGTCAGCGCCAGAGCGAGCCCGGCGATCAGGGCGTCGTCCACGTTGCCATGGAACACCTCCGGCAGGGTGGTGAGTACGGCGCGAGTCACCGCGGTGGGTAGCCTCACTTCGACGCTCGCGACGGTGGCCTGTAGGTCGACGGCCGGGTCGAGGGGGCGGGCTCCGATCGGCGGGTCGGCAGCGGCGAGTGTGGACCGCCACCGGTCGAGTTCGTCCCGGCGCGCGGCGGCCGCGTCGAGGGCATGCGCCCAGCGCCGCATCGAGGTACCGGCAGGCGCGAGCCGTGGCGATTGCCCGGCACTGATCTGCCCCCACGCTATCGCGAGATCGGGAACCAGGATGCGCCAGGAGACGCCGTCCACGGTCAGGTGATGGGCGACGATCAGCAGCCGTCCCGGCTCGCGCGCCCACTCGAACCAAACCAGCTGCAGCACGACACCCGCCTCCGGATCGAGGCGCTCGGCCGCGGCGTTCGCCTCGGCGTCGGCGATCGCGGCGAAGTCGCTGCTGTCCGGTGCCACGGTTACCGGCACGCGCCGGATCAGCCCGGCGGCGGGTGCGGCGGTCGGCTGTACGTGCAGCGTCCAGCCGGACGCGTGCGCGGGGTCCGGGCGCAGCCGGGCGCGCAGCATGTCGTGGCGTTCGAGCACCGCTTGGACGGTGGCGCTGATTCCGGCGCTGTCGATTCCGGCCGGCAGCGTGAGTATCACCCACTGGCAGAAGCGGTCGAAGCCGCCCCGCTCGAACATCCAGCACATGATCGGCGTCATCGGTATCTGTCCCACGCCGCCGCCGGGCAGTTCGGCGGGAAGGGCGGTGGCCCCGTCGCCGTCGCGCACGGCGACCCGAGCCAGTTCGGCGACTGTTCCGTGCTCGAACACCTCGCGCGCCGAGAACGACAGATGCGCGGCCTTGGCCCTCGTGACCAGCTGAATCGCCATGATGCTGTCGCCGCCCATGGCGAAGAACGAGTCGTCCGCCCCGACCTCGTCGAGGCCGAGCACCTCGGTGAACAGTCCGGCCAGCGTCCTCTCGACCTCGGTGGCCGGTGGCCGGGATCCGGCGCGGGGGGTGAAGTCGGGCTCGGGCAGCGCGGTGCGGTCGAGTTTGCCGTTCGCCGTCATCGGTAGCGCGTCGATCACCATCACGCTCGCGGGCACCATGTGCGAGGCCAACCGCTCCGCGGCGGACTCGAGGACCGCGGCCGGGTCGAGTTCGGCCCCGGACTCGGGCACCACGTACCCGATCAAACGGTCACCGGTGGCCGCGCGTCGGTGCACGGTCGCCACCGCGTGCGCCACACCCGCGTACGCCGACAGCGCCGATTCGACCTCGCCGAGTTCGATGCGGAAACCATGGATCTTCACCTGGAGATCCGCCCGGCCCACGTAGTCGAGGGTCACATGTCCCGCAGGCGACCGCACCCAGCGCACCAGGTCCCCGGTCCGGTACATGCGCTGCCCCGGTCCCGCGAACGGATCGGCGACGAACCGCGACGCCGTCGTACCCATCCGGTTGCGATAGCCGCGAGCCAAACCGGGACCGGCCAGATACAACTCGCCCACGACGCCGACCGGCACCGGCCGCAGCCACGTGTCGAGCACGACCTGGTGCACCCCGCGGATCGGGCCGCCGGTCGTCACCGCCTCACCCGCCACCATCGGGTCGCCGGCATCGGTCTGGATCGTGGCTTCGGCGGGACCGTAGGTGTTGAACAGTCGCCGCCCCGGCGCCCATCGCGACACCAGCTCGGGCGGGGGCGGTTCACCGCCGATCACGACGGTCCCGAGGTCCCCGAGCCCGGCCGGATCGACCGTCGCCAAGGCCGTCGGCGTCAGCGCCGCATGCGAAACCCGCTCCCGGGTGAGGATCTGCGCCAATTCGTCCCCGCCGTAGACGGTCTGCGGCGCGATCACCAGCTGCCCGCCCGTCGCGAACGCCCAGAGGTATTCGAGCATCGCCGCATCGAAACTCGGAGACGCGGCATGCAGCACCCGCGTGCCAGGCCCGACGCCGAGTCGCGCGCATTGGTCGTCCACCAGATTCGCCAACCCCTGGTGCGACACCACCACGCCTTTCGGTTGTCCCGTCGACCCGGAGGTGTAGATCACGTACGCCGCGTTTTCGACCCGCACCGGTCGCGTTCGCTCCGCATCGCGCACCGGCGCTGCCGGGAACCCCGCCACCTGTGCTCGGACCGCAGGCTCGTCGAGTACCAGCCACGGCGGCGACCCGGGGAAGCGATTCCGCCACCGCGACAGCGTGAGTCCCGCCGTCACGCCCGAATCGGTGAGCATGTACGAGATCCGGCCGGTCGGATAATTCGGGTCCACCGGCACGAACGCCGCCCCCGCCTTCGCCACGGCCCAGACCGCCAGCACCGACTCGACCGACCGCGGCAACCCCACCGCGATGCTCGTCTCCGGCCCTGCCCCCAGACCGATCAGCATGCGCGCCAGCCGATTCGACTCCGCATCCAGTTCGCGGTAGGTCCACCGGCGATCACCGCACACCGCCGCGACCGCGCTCGGGTCCTTCGCCACCGCCGCGGCCAGCAGATCCGGCAGTACCCGCGCCGGCACCCCGGGAGGACCCGACACCGGCGTCAGTTCGCGGAATTCCGCCGGGGACAGCAGATTCAGCCGGGTCAACGGTCGATCCGGGTCGGTGGCGACCGTGCCGAGCACGGACAGGACCCGATGCAGGGTCGCCTCCATCATGTTGTGGTCGAACAGCTCCGGCAGGTACTTGAGGTCCAGACGCAGTCGCGTGTCGATCCGGGCGACCAGGCCCAGCGGGTAGTGCGCCGCGTCGGTGCCGCTCACGTCGACCAGCCGCAGGCCCGCGATGTCGGTGTCCGCGGTGAGCCCGCCCCGATCGACCGGATAGGACTCGAACACCGTCACCGTGTCGAACACCGCCCCCGGTCCCGCCACCCGTTCGATGTCGGTCAAGCCGACGTAGTGGTGATCGAGCAGCTCGGCCTGTCCGGCCTGGATCCGGTCGAGCAACTGCCCCAGGTTCTCGGTGGGGTCGAGACGGACCCGCACCGGCAGCGTATTGACGAACAACCCGATCATCGATTCGACGCCCGCCAGTTGCGGGGGCCGTCCGGAGACGGTGGCGCCGAAAGTGACGTCCGTCCGAGATGTCAACGTGCCCAATACGATCGCCCATGCCGTCTGGATCACGGTGTTGAGTGTGATTCCGCGGGCCCGCGCCAGGTTCTTCAGGTCCGCGGTCTGTTCCTCGGTCAGTTCACCGAGAACGTCACGTGATTCGGTGTATCGACGGCCGGGGTCGGACGGAACCATCAGGGTGGGCTCGTCGGCGCCCTCGAACGCACGGGCCCAGGCGTCGAGCGAAGCACCCGAGTCCTGGCGCACCAGCCACGCCAAGAAGTCCCGATAGGGTCGCACCGGGGGCAGTATCGTGTCGTCGCCGGTGGCGTAGAGCACCAGCAACTCCTTCACGAGCAGCGGCGTCGACCAGCCGTCCAGCAGCAGATGATGATTGGTCAGCACCAGGCGGAAGCGTTCCGGCCCGGTGGTGACCAGCATCCAACGCAGCAGCGGGGCCCGGGCGGGGTCGAACCGGGTCGCGCGGTCCGCGGCCAGCAGTCGTTCCCACTCTCGACTCCGCGCACCGTCGTCGAGCCCGGACAGGTCGAGCTCCGTCCACGGCGCTTCGACGTTCTCGTCGACCACCTGCACCGGTCCGGCGTCGGTGACGAACGCGGCGCGCAGATTCGCATGCCGGTCGAGCAGCGCCTGCCCGGCTCGGCGCAGCCGCTGCGAATCGACTCGCCCGCGCAACTCGAGGACCAGCTGGACCACGTAGGCGTCCACCGAATCCTCGGAAATGAGCGCATGGAACAGCAGCCCTTCCTGCAACGGAGTCAACGGCCAGACATCGCTCAGCGCCGGATACCTGTTCTCCAGCCGCTCGACGTCGGACTGCGTGAGCTCGACGAGGTCCAGATCCGACGGCGTCCGTCCGCCGGTCCCGGCACGGCGGGTAGCCGCCGCCAACGCGGTCAGCACCTGCCGCCACGACTCCGCCACCTCGCGTACCTGGTCGGCGGTGAGCACCCCCGCCGGATACGACCACCGCGCCCGCAGCCGCCGCCGGTCCCCGTCGTCCAGAACGAGGGCATTGATGTCGAGCACCGCCGATACCGGCATGTCGGGGTCGAGCACACCGGTGAATTCCGAACCCGACAGATCCCCGGCGTCGTCCACCGGTAGCCATCCGGTCGCCTGTGTCGCACCGGGCACCTTCGTGGTGACGCGGCCGAGATAGTTGAACCCGATCTGCGGCGTCGGCAGATTCGCGAGCCGCGGTCCGGTGTCGGTGTTGAGATAGCGCAGTAAGCCGTAGCCGATCCCGTGGTCCGGGATCGTGCGGAGCTGTTCCTTGACCGACTTGACCGCTGACTCCAGCGCACGCCCACCCGCGGCCGCGTCGTCGACGTCGATGCCGGACAGGTCGAGGCGCATCGGAAAACTCGTGGTGAACCAGCCGACTGTCCGGGCCAGATCCGAGCCGGGGAGCACGCATTCCTCGCGGCCGTGCCCTTCCAGACCGACCATCGCGTCCGCGAGAGCGCCGGACGCGACCGTATCGCGCTCGCGCCGCCATTTCGTCACCGCCACCGCCAGCGCGGCCAGCAGCCCGTCGCTCACTTCGCCGTGGAATGCCGCGGGCACGGTGGTCAACAGCGCCTCGGTCACCTCTGGCGGCACATCGATCTCTACCGTGCGTACGGTGGCGGCCACATCGATCGCGGGGTCGAGGGCGCGTTTGCCGATCACCGGATCGTCTCCGGCGGACATCGCTTGCCAGAACTCGAATTCGGCGCCCCGCTCGGCGCTTCGCGCCGCTTCGGCCAGTCCGTGCGCCCACCTGCGCATCGAGGTCCCGACCGGGGCCAGAGCCGGTGGCTCGCCGGACTCGATCCGCGCCCACGCGATCGCGAGATCCGGTACCAGCACCCGCCAAGACACCCCGTCGACGACCGTATGGTGTACGACCATCAGCGCCCTGCCCGGCTCGGTCGCGGTGACCGGGTCGAACCAGACCATTTGCAGCACGACACCCGCGCCCGGATCCAGCCGGTCCGCGGCGGCGTTCAGTTCCGCCGCCACCGACGCACGGAACTCGGCACTTCCCGGCCGCTGTGGCATCGTCACCCGATGGATGACATCGTCGGCTCGAATAGCTCCGGGCGGCAGGACCTCCCACGTCCAACTCCCGTCGTCGACCCGGCGCAGCCGCGCGCGCAGCATGTCGTGCCGATCGAGTACCGCCTGCACCGTGCCGGCCAGCTTTCGCCGGTCGATCCCCGTCGGCAGTCCCAGCAGCACCGCCTGCGAGAAGCGGCCGAACCCCGACCCCGCCCGCTCCAGCAGCCACCGGACGATCGGGGTGATCGGCACCGGACCCACGCCGCCGCCGGGCAGTTCGGCCGGGCGGGCCGTGGCCGCGGTGCTGTCGCTGGCGGCGACCTGCGCCAGCCCGGCGACCGTCTTGCGTTCGAACACGTCCCGCGGGGTGAACACCACACCCGCCGCCCTGGCTCGATTGACCAGCTGGATCGACATGAT
>NZ_JBQWRI010000011.1:0-182999 GCF_052545135.1 Nocardia aegles | reverse complement strand
CGAGCCACCTAGGGGCCGCGAACACGCCGCGCCGAAGGCGCGGCCAAACAACACAGCCCGCGAACACCCAGCGCCGCAGGCGCTGGAAAAATAAATCCGGTGAACCGTATGGCGGCACTGCGCGGCGGGATCGCGGGCGAGGTCGACACCTCCGAGCGGCGGCGGGTGGAGTACTCCTCGGACGCGTCGAACTATCGGGTTCTCCCGGCCGCGGTGGTCTTTCCCCGGACCGACTCCGACGTCGCGGTCACCCTGGAATTCGCCCGAGCCGAGGGGCTGCCGGTGACCGCGCGCGGCGCGGGAACGTCGGTGGCGGGCAACGCGATCGGTCCCGGGCTGGTGCTCGATTTCAGCAGGCATATGAACCGGATCGTGGCGATCGACGCGGACGCGCGCGTGGCCACCGTGCAGCCGGGTGTGGTCCTGTCGGAGTTGCAGCGCGCGGCCCGTCCGCACGGTCTGCGCTTCGGACCGGACCCTTCGACGCAGAATCGCTGCACGCTCGGCGGCATGATCGGCAACAACGCGTGCGGACCGCGTGCCGTCGCGTGGGGCCGCACCTCAGACACGGTGCGCGAACTGCGCATCCTGGACGGCACCGGCACTGAACGCACGCTGGCCGACGACCTGTTCGCGGTGCCGGGTCTCGCGGAATTCAGCCGGGCGCATCTCGCGGTGTTGCGCACCGATCTCGGGCGCTTCGACCGCCAGGCATCCGGATACGGCCTGGAACATCTGCTGCCCGAGCGCGGCGCGTCGGCGGCGAAGGCGTTTGTCGGCAGCGAGGGCACTTGCGGTCTGCTGCTGGACGCGACCGTCGAACTGGTCGAGCTGCCCGCGGCGACCGTGCTCACCGTGCTCGGCTACCCGGACATCGCCACCGCGGCCGACGATGTCGCCGCCGTGCTGGCCTGCGCGCCGATCGCGGTGGAGGGCATCGACGCGCGGCTGGTCGACGTGGTCAGGACGCACCGGGGAACGGTCCCCGACCTGCCGCGCGGCGGCGGTTGGCTGTTCGTGGAGACCGCGGGCGCTACCCAGGCCGACGCGCTGGCCGTCGCACAGCGACTGTGCCGGACGGCGGGCGCGATGGACAGCAGGATCGTGACCGATCCGGGGACCGCCGCGGCGCTGTGGCGGATCCGGGCCGACGGCGCGGGGCTGGCGGGCCGCACGCCGGATGGGCGGCCGGCCTGGCCGGGGTGGGAGGACGCGGCCGTCCCACCCGCCCGGCTCGGCGCCTACCTGCGCGATTTCGCCGCCTTGACGCGCGAGCACGGCGTCGACGGTTTGCTGTACGGGCATATCGGCGACGGCTGTATCCACGTCCGGCTCGATCTCCCGATCGCCGACGCGCCGCACCGCTTCCGCGCCTTCCTGTTCGACGCGGCGGAACTGGTGGTACGGCATGGCGGTTCGCTGTCCGGCGAGCACGGCGACGGCCGGGCTCGTTCCGAGTTGCTCTCGGCGATGTACTCCCCCGCGGTGCTCGACGTCTTCGCCGGGTACAAAGCCTTGTTCGATCCCGCCGGCATGTTGAATCCGGGCGTGCTCGTCGCGCCGCGTCCGATCGACGCCGACCTGCGGCTGACCGGATGGGGTGGCGTCGGCGCGTCGAACGGTTACGTGCTCGAAGCCGACGACGGCGATATCGGGGTCGCCGTCCATCGCTGCGTCGGTGTCGGCAAATGCCGCGCCGACGGCGATTTCATGTGCCCGTCCTACCAGGCCACCCGAGACGAGAAGGACAGCACGCGCGGACGTGCGCGGGTGCTGCAAGAGGTGGTGCGCGGCGCGCTGCCGTGGTCGTCGGAGGCCGTCGCCGAATCGCTCGATCTGTGCCTGTCCTGCCGGGCGTGCCGGTCGGACTGCCCGGCGGGGGTGGACATGGCCACCTACAAGTCGGAGACGCTGTATCGCCGCTACCGCCATCGGCTCCGGCCGATCGATCACTACTCGCTGGGCTGGTTGCCTCGGTGGCTGTCCGTGGCGAGTCGGATGCCGCGGGTGGTCAACGCGCTGGCGGGCCGGACCAGGCTGCGTCGAGCCGCGCTGCGGGCGGCGGGCATCGATCCGCGTCGTGACGTGCCGCGTTTGGCCGTGCGCACGTTCCGCCGCATCTGGCGGGATCTGGATGACGGCGCCCGAATGGCGGAGTCCGCCTACGCGCCCGAGGAACGGGCAGGCAGTGGTTCCGGCGAGGTGATGCTCTGGATCGACACCTTCACCGACGCGTTCGACCCGGAGATCGCCTTGGCCGCGGCACGGCTGCTGGCCGCGGTGGGCTACCGCGTCCGGATCCCGGAGCAACGCGTCTGCTGTGGACTCACCTGGATCAGCACCGGGCAACTCGACGGCGCCCGCAGGCGGTTGCGGGCCACGCTGACCGCGTTGCAGGAGCACGTCGACGCGGGCGGTGTGGTCGTGGGACTGGAACCGTCCTGCACCGCGGTTCTGCGCGCGGACCTGACGGAACTGTTGCCGGACGATCCCAGATCGGCCAGGACCGCCGCCGCGGTGCGTACGTTGGCCGAGTTCCTCGCCGAACAGCCGACCTGGCGCCCGCCGAAGCGAACCGGCCGGCCGGTGGTGGTCCAGCCGCATTGTCACCAGCACGCCATTCTCGGATTCGATGCCGATCGCCGTTTATTAGCCAGTATGGGCGTGACGGCGACGGAAATCACCGGGTGCTGCGGTCTGGCGGGAAATTTCGGAATGCAGTCGGGCCATTACGACATTTCGGTCGCGGTGGCCGAGAACGGTGTACTTCCCGCACTGCGCGCCGCGGGTGCGGACGCGATCTTCCTCGCCGACGGCTTCTCCTGCCGCACTCAGGCTGCGGCCCTTGCTGGGCGACGGGCGCGACATATCGCGCAATTCCTGTTGGGCGAGTGATGTTTTCCAGCGCCCGCCGACCAGCTCGGGCGGGCGCCGCGTGGTTCAGCTGCCGAACGGCAGGGTGCCCGGCGGAATCTGGTAGCCCGAGCTGCCCGCGAAAACTCCGCCCCAGGCGTTGAGCAACCAGTTGAGCACATTGGTGATCATCAGAGAACCTCCGTCATTGCTACAGCCAGCCATTTGCCGAACGAAAACATTATCGCCGCGAATCTCGTGCCGTTACATCGCGATTGCGAAACCATAATAATGTGGGATGGGTATGAAAGCCTTATGGTGTGGCTCAGGCAATAATCCGTGTCTTCGGGGAGGTGGACGGGGCGCCGCGCGCCGCACCGGGCAGAATGTCTGCGGTGCGGAGCATGACGGTCGAGCCGGGAGCCAGCCGGACCGTGACCGCGGATCGGCCGATCGATCTGGCGTGCACGCTCGCTCCCCTCGGTCGCGGCGCAGGCGATCCGTGCCACCGGGTGACCGGCGACGGCGCGCACTGGCATGCCTCCCGTCTGCCGACCGGTCCGGTCACCTACCGCCTGGCCCAGTCCGGTCCGTTCGCCGTGCGGGCCGGCGCCTGGGGGCCGGGCGCGGCGGAATTCCTCGCGGGTGTCGAGCACATGCTCTGCCTGGATGAGGACGTCTCGGCGTTCCTCCCGGATCATCCGAAACTCGCCGATGCCCACCGCCGCTTTCCCGGGCTGCGCATGCTGCGTACGGGTCTGGTGTTCGAAGCTCTGGTGCCGGCGGTGCTGGAACAGAAGGTGCACACCATTTCCGCGCGGGCGTCGTGGCGGAAATTGGTGCGGCAGTACGGCGAACCGGCGCCGGGACCCGCGCCGGAGGGAATGCGGCTGCCGCCGGACGCGGACACCTGGCGGCGGATTCCCTCCTGGGTCTATCACCGGGCCAATGTCGGACCGCAGCGCGCGCAGACCATCGTGCGCGCGGCTCGAATCGCCAAATCGCTGGAGCGCGCGGCGCGGGTCGATCCGGTCGAGGCGGCACGGATGCTGCGTAGTGTCCCCGGTATCGGGGTGTGGACCGCCGCGGAGATCGCACAGCGGGCTTTCGGCGACGCGGACGCCTTGTCGGTCGGCGATTACCACCTTGCCGCCGCGGTCGGCTGGACCCTGCTCGGCCGTCCCATCGATGACGATGCGATGGTCGAATATCTGGAGCCGCTGCGGCCGCACCGTTATCGGGCGATCCGTCTGCTCGAAATCAGTGGCTACTTTCACAAACCGAAGTTCGGCCCCCGCACCCCGATCACCGACCACAGCCGGCGCTGAGTCACATCTGGCACACCGGCCCTGTGCGCGGGTCGGCGGCGGTACTATCGGGCGCGCGTGCGTGCGTCCAGCGGTGGTGCTGGGTTTCTCGGTCCGTACGCACGTCTCCCACGGCAGATAGCGAAGGAGTTCGTTTCGTGAGCATTCAAGGCAACGCGAACATCGACCTGACCGGCGCCACGTGGCGGAAGGCCGGGGAAGGTTCGGGCAACGACAGTGTCGAAGTGGCGCTGCTCGCCGACGGGCACGTGGGAATGCGCAACGGGAACGACCCCGAGGGGCCGGTGCTGATCTTCACGCCGGCCGAGTGGGCCGCCTTCACCGCCGGCGTGCAGGACGGTGAGTTCGACCGGCCACGATAAGTCACCGCGGCCCTCGAAGATCACGAAATGACACAAATTCGGCAACGAAAAGGCGTTTGTCGAGGCCGCGAACGGGTAGCCCATTACTTGTGGACCGAGAGCTCGAGAGCTCCCATCCCCGGTATCGGAAATTGCGGCCGGGCGATTGGGTGGAATGGCTGATCG
Source organism: Nocardia aegles (assembly GCF_052545135.1). Classification (NCBI taxonomy): domain Bacteria; kingdom Bacillati; phylum Actinomycetota; class Actinomycetes; order Mycobacteriales; family Nocardiaceae; genus Nocardia; species Nocardia aegles. The sequence goes on along the minus strand of NZ_JBQWRI010000011.1, from coordinate 178,291 downwards.
TCGCGCTGTTGTTCGCGGTGTCGGCGGTCGGAGTATTCGTTCTCACCAGCTCGTTGCTGTCCGCGCTGCTCGTAGGCCTGCTGGTGTGGATCGTGGCCCTTGGTGTCGTGGCTGTGCTGTGAGGATGCGGCGGCCTATCGGCGGAACAGTTTGTTGCCCAGCCAGACCAGCGGGTCGTACTTGCGGTCGGCCACCCGTTCCTTCATCGGGATCAGCGCGTTGTCGGTGATCTTGATGTGTTCGGGGCAGACCTCGGTGCAGCATTTGGTGATGTTGCACAGACCCAGCCCGTGTTCGTCCTGGGCGAGTTCGGTCCGGTCGCCGACGTCCAGCGGATGCATCTCCAATTCGCTGATCCGCATCAAATAGCGCGGTCCGGCGAACGCTTTCTTGTTCTCCTCGTGGTCACGCACCACGTGACAGGTGTTCTGGCACAGGAAGCACTCGATGCACTTGCGAAACTCCTGTGAGCGTTCCACGTCGACCTGCTTCATCCGGTACTCGCCCGGTTTGAGATCGTCGGGTGGCGTGAAAGACGGTATCTCCCGCGCCTTTTCGTAATTGAACGACACATCCGTCACGAGGTCCTTGATCACGGGGAACGTGCGCATCGGCGTCACCGTGATCACTTCGTCCTCGGTGAAGGTGGACATCCGGGTCATGCACAGCAGGCGCGGCCGCCCGTTCACTTCGGCCGAGCACGAACCGCACTTGCCTGCCTTGCAGTTCCAGCGCACGGCCAGATCGGGCGCCTGGGTGGCCTGTAGCCGGTGGATGATGTCGAGCACGACCTCGCCCTCGTTCACCAGCACGGTGAAATCCTGCAGTTCTCCGCCGTCGAGATCGCCGCGCCATACGCGGAATTTGGCGTCGTAACCCATCGTTACGCCTCTCGCTCCGTCGAATTCCCGGCCGCGGCCGGGTGCCCGGCGAGTTCCTCCGGGGTGTAGTACTTCTCCAGCTCGCCCAGATCGAAGAGGGCGAGTAGATCCGGTCGCATCGGAATCTGGTCCTTACGCGTCACGGTGACGCCGGGGATCGGGTCGCCTACCGTGTCCGGATCCACCGCGCAGACCAAGAGTTTGTTCCGCCAGTCGGGGTTCATCGACGGGTGGTCGTCCCGGGTGTGCCCGCCGCGGCTCTCGGTCCGCAGCAGCGCCGCGTGCGCCACGCATTCGCTGACCAGCAGCATGTTCTGCAGGTCGAGCGCGAGATGCCAGCCGGGGTTGAACTGGCGGTGGCCCTCCACGGTCACCTGGCGGAACCTGGCACGCAGCTCGGCGAGCTTGTCGATCGCCTCGCGCACTTCGTGCTCCTTGCGGATGATGCCGACCAGGTCGTTCATCGTCTGCTGCAGATCAGTGTGCAAGGTGTAGGGGTTCTCGCCTTTGCCGTCGGCGGGCGGCTCGAACGGCGCCACGGCGGCCTGCGCGGCCTTCGTGACATCGTCCTCCGTCACCGACGGCCGCTCGCCGAGCTGTTCCACGTAGGCCGCGGCACCGAGCCCGGCCCGGCGGCCGAACACCAGCAGGTCGGACAGGGAGTTCCCGCCCAGGCGATTGGACCCGTGCATGCCGCCCGAGCACTCGCCCGCGGCGAACAGGCCGGGCACCGTGGCCGCACCGGTATCCGGGTCGACCTCGACCCCGCCCATCACGTAGTGACAGGTGGGCCCCACCTCCATCGGCTCTTTGGTGATGTCGACGTCCGCGAGCTCTTTGAACTGATGGTGCATCGAGGGCAGCCGCCGCACGATCTCCTCGGCGGGCATCCGGGAAGCGATGTCGAGATAGACGCCACCGTGCTCGGTGCCGCGCCCGGCTTTGACCTCCTCGTTGATCGCGCGGGCGACCTCGTCGCGCGGCAGCAGGTCCGGTGTGCGGCGCGCGGAGTCGTTATCGCGCAGCCACTGGTCGGCCTCTTCCTCGGTCTCGGCGTACTGCCCCTTGAAGACCGGCGGAATGTAGTCGAACATGAACCGCTTGCCCTCGGTGTTCTTCAGCACCCCGCCGTCGCCGCGTACGCCCTCGGTGACCAGGATGCCCTTCACGCTGGGCGGCCAGACCATGCCGGTGGGGTGGAACTGCAGGAACTCCATATTGATCAGCGTCGCGCCCGCGCGCAGCGCCAGCGCGTGCCCGTCGCCGGTGTACTCCCAGGAGTTCGAGGTCACCTTGTACGACTTGCCGATGCCTCCGGTCGCCAGGACCACCGCTGGCGTCTCGAACAGGATGAACCGGCCGGATTCGCGCCAGTAACCGAACGCGCCGCAGATGCGGTCACCGTCCTTCAGCAATTCGGTGATGGTGCATTCGGCGAAGACTTTGATGCGCTTCTCGTAGTCACCGGTCTCGGCGAAATCCTCCTGTTGCAGCGAGACGATCTTCTGCTGCATGGTGCGAATGATCTCCAGGCCGGTCCGGTCGCCGACATGCGCGAGCCGCGGGTAGGTGTGGCCGCCGAAATTGCGCTGGCTGATGCGGCCGTCCGGCGTCCGGTCGAACAGCGCTCCGTAGGTCTCCAGTTCCCAGACGCGATCGGGCGCCTCCTGGGCATGCAATTCGGCCATGCGCCAGTTGTTCAGGAACTTGCCGCCGCGCATCGTGTCCCGGAAATGGACCTGCCAATTGTCCTTTTCGTTCGCGTTGCCCATCGACGCCGCGCACCCGCCTTCGGCCATCACGGTGTGTGCCTTGCCGAACAGCGACTTGCACACCACCGCGACGGACAGGCCGTGCTCCCTGGCTTCGATGACCGCCCGCAATCCGGCGCCGCCCGCTCCGATCACGACGACGTCGTAGTTGTGCCGTTCCACTTCTGCCATGCAGAGAAACTCCTCGATGAGGCGGTCAGTCGATGAACCGCAGGTCCGAAATCGTTTGGCTGGCAACCAACATGACGTAGAAGTCGGTCAGCACGAGCGTGCCGAGGGTGGTCCAGGCCAGCGCCATGTGCCGGGTGTTGAGCTTGGAGACCTGAGTCCAGAACCAGTACCGCACCGGGTGCGCGGAGAAGTGCTTGAGCCGCCCGCCCGCGATATGCCTGCACGAGTGGCACGACAGCGTGTAGGCCCACAGCAGGATCACGTTGACCAGCAGGACGATATTGCCGAGACCGAAACCGAAGCCGCCGGTCTTGCCGTGGAAGGCGACGATGGCGTCGTAGGTGTTGATCAGCGAAACCACCACGGCCACATAGAAGAAGTAGCGGTGCGCGTTCTGGACGATCAGCGGCAGCCTGGTCTCGCCGGTGTACTTGGCGTGCGGCTCGGCCACGGCGCAGGCGGGCGGGGAGAACCACACCGACCGGTAGTAGGCCTTGCGGTAGTAGTAGCAGGTCAGGCGGAAGCCGAGCAGGAAGGGCAGCACCACGAAGCCGAGCGGCAGGATCGCGGGCAGCTCGCCGAAGGGGGTGCCGAAATGGCTGGAGCCCTCGACGCAGGAAGTGCTCAGGCACGGTGAGTAGAACGGGGTCAGGTAGTGGTAGTCCGGTACCCAATATGCCGTGCGCACATACGATCTGACCGTCGCGTAGATGACGAACGCGGCGAGCCCGAGCACCGTGGCGAGTGGGGGGATCCACCATCGGTCGGTGCGCAACGTGCGATCCGAGATCCGGGCCCTGGTTCTGCTGAATACGCCGGTGCCCGCTTCGGGGGCGGCGGTCGGTGCGGCACTCACAGGTGGATGCCTCGCTGATCTTGTGTGCGGGTGGTCATCGTTACCTCCGCAATCGAATGTGATGCTGAGCACCATACGACACAGGCGCTATTGATCGAGCGGGGTCTCGGCAATCCAGCCCCGCCGTCAACGGTATGATTTGCGCCACATTAGGCAGGCCTTACGCTCCCCTGCGTCAAGCTTCGGGCCAACTGGACTTTTCGAAGTCGGCGGAAGCGAAACGAATGTCTGGCAGGCGAAACCGGAATGCCCGGAGTTGCCTGTTCAACTGCTGGGCGCAGGCGCGGATGGTCGCCATATCCGACCGGAATCGTCCCCGTCGACGTGCTCGGATGCACCCGGCGACGGTGCGCCGGTGACGGCAGCCGCGGGCGCTGCCCGGGTGCCGGCCTCGTCGGCCCTCGCCGCGGTGACGAAAGCCGGCGCGTCAACCGCAACCAGCGGGCGTCGCGATTGCCGCCGCCCGGTCGCCGATGCGCCGCGCGGAGCCCGGTTTCCACCGGTGCCGCCGACAACGGCGGGCACGCGGTACCGCGATAGGCGGCTCCGCACCGCCCAATGGGTGCGGTCGGACGTAGTCCGTCCTCAGTCCGCGCATGGCCGGAGCGAAGGCGGAGGTACGCCTGATGGGTGCGGTCGGACGTAGTCCGTCGTCAGCCTCGCGCATGGCCGGAGCGAAGGCGGAGGTACGCCCAACCGGCGGACTACGTCGTCCGCGGACGGGAGTGGAAGCCCAGTCCCTCGTCCTGCGCGCCCATCCACGCGGCCTCGTCGGACTTGCTGTCCGGCACATAGATGACGTCCTGCGCTCGGCGCCGCACCTCGGGCGGCGGTGACTGCTCGAGTTCGTCGGCGTCGATGACGAGGCGCTCGAGGTCGTTCTCCAACCGCCGAACCGTGTTGGCGTCGCCGTACTGGGTGCGGAGTACGCCGATGGATTGCCGGAGCTGGCCGACCGCGTAGCGTAGTTCCGCGAATTCGCTGCGAGTCATCGATACCTCCTGAATTCCCTGGCGGACATGCGAACTCGATGCCGAGATGCGTGGTTGCCCGTTTGCCTTGGACCGCGCTGCACCAAGCCGTGTGACCCACCACACAACGTGATCTACAACACAGTACCGAAAGAATTCGATCCTGGCGCGTGCGAGATCGAAATCTGATGGTTGCCGATCGATTGCCGAAGGTTAGCCAGCGGCGGCGTACCCGGCCTCCGAGCGCGCCGCGGCGAATGCGCGCTCGGCGAGTCCGACGATGGACAGCGCGACCTCTTCCGCCCGCTCGAGCAGCACGCTGTGCCCGGCGCCTTCCAGCCGGATCAGTTCGGAACCGGCCAGCTGGGAGGCCAGTGCCACCGAGTGCGCGAACGGGAAGATGAGGTCGGCCGAGCCCGCCAGCACCAGGGTGGGGATGGCGCCGAGGTGGTGCAGGGTCGCGGTCTCGTCGAAGGTGATCAGCGAGTGCAGGAACCCGGCCATCGTCAGCAGCGGGGTGTCGTTCAGCATCGCGGTAGCCAGCGCGGCCACCCGAGGGTTCACCGTTCTGGTGCCGAATTCGGCCTCGCGCAGGATCGGCGTGAACAGGAGACGGGTCAGCTGCCTGGATGCCTGCACCATCCTCGGGGCGTGCGTGACAGCGGCTTGCAGTGAGTTCACTGCCCGTCGGTTCAGCAGGCGCGCCAGCCCGACCTGGGTGATTCCGGCGGCCGCGCCCGCGAGTAATCCGACGCCTGCGATCCGGGTGCCGATGGCCTGCGGGTAGAGCCGGGCGTAAGCGAGCACCACCATCGCGCCCATCGAGTGTCCGACCAGCAGCACCGGGCCGGTCGGCGCGACCGTCCGCAACACGGTGTCCAGGTCGTGACCGAGCTGCTCGATGGTGTAGGTCGACGGGTGCGCCACCCCGGATTCTCCGTGGCCGCGATGGTCGTAGAACACCATCCTGGTGGCATCGCCCCATTGCCGCAGGAGATGTTCACGCAAGTAGGTCCAGGATTCGGCGCGCAGGCAGTGACCGTGCACGAAGACGACGGTCGTGCGGGCGCTGTCGGCGCCGAACACACGCACCGCGAGAGGAACACCGTCTTCGGCCGACACCGTGACGTGATGGCCATCGTGATCGGCGGCGCGGCGGGTGATGGTCGTGGACATGGCACCCTCCTGTGGACGGGGCGCATGTTCGGCGCCTCTTGCCCAGTTGTCGAACTGAATTTCCGCGCCGTTAGCTGCCCACACCTGCCGTTACGCACACGTTGTCCAACCGAGGCTGCCGGTCGATCGGCCTGCTGCCTCCGCATGCACAGGAAAATCTACGAAACGATAGAAGAAAAACTAGATTCCTTTAGATTGCTCTGACCGCGGTAGGGCCGGAGCCGTTCGCGCGGCCGCGAGGTAAATCTGCGGTTCTCTACGAGGATTCCGACATCGGCTTATAGTTCGCGAGCGACCGCCCGCCACACGCTCGGCGAGCGCGCGGCGGGTCCGCTGCCGCTCAGGCCTGCGCGCGGGAACGCGTGGACGGCAGGAACGGACGCAGCAGGTTCTCCTCGCTCGACGGGCCCATCTGCCACTCCGCGATCCACGGGCCGGTCCCCTCGCTCGGGTCGAGCACGCCGTCCTCCAGCCATTCGTAGCGGCCGTCGAGCACACCGCGAGTCAGGGTGCGGTCGTCATCGTCGGTGTTCTCCCACAGCGCGTCGAACAACTCGCGCACGCGCAGCCGCGACTGCCTGCAGAAGGTGTCGGCCAGTTCTTCGGCCGCCTTCCCCTCCGGCGCGTCCGCGGCGCGCAACGCGTGGGCCCGCACGCAGGCCGCCGACATCGCGAACAGCTCGGCGCCGATGTCGACGATCCGGCCGAGGAAGTTCTGCCGATACTCCAGGCCCGCTTGCCAGCGGCCCATCGCGTACATCAGCGACCTGGCCTGCTTGCGCGCGCTGCGCTCGACGAATCGCAAGTGCCGGGCCAGTACGCCGAATTCGGTGTACGCCGCGGGTACCGTCCCGGCGCCGACCGCCAGCTGCGGGAACCACTTGGCGTAGAACCCCGTCGCACCGACCGCGGCCTTCGCCTTGTCCTTGAACTCGGCCTTGCGGTCGACCAGCGCGCCCGCGGCCGCCATGTGCGCGTCGGCCATCTCCCTGGCGATCAACAACCGCATGATCTCGCTGGAACCTTCGAAGATGCGGTTGATCCGCAGATCACGCACCAGCTGCTCGGCGGGGACGGCCCGTTCGCCCCGGGCGGCCAGCGAAGCCGCCGTCTCGTAGCCGCGGCCTCCGCGAATCTGCACGAGTTCGTCGGCGATCCGGCAGCTCATCTCGCTGGCCCACAGCTTGGCCAGCGCAGCTTCGATCCGGATATCGTTGCGGCCCTCGTCGGACATGGTGGCCGACAGATCGAGCGCCGCCTCCAGCGCGAACGTGGTCGCCGCGATGAACGCGATCTTCTGGCCCACGGCCGCGTGCTCGCCGACCGGCCTGCCCCACTGCACCCGCTGGGTGCTCCACTCCCGCGCGATCTTCAACGACCACTTGGCAGCGGCGGTGCACAGCGCCGGGATGGCGAGCCTGCCCGCGTTCAGGGTGGTGAGCGCGATCTTGAGACCGTCACCCTCGCGGCCGATCAAGTTGCGCTTGGGCACCCGGACATCGTGCATCCGGGTCACGCCGTTCTCGATGCCGCGCAAGCCCATGAACGAATTGCGCCGCTCCACGGTGATGCCCGGTGAGTCGGCTTCGACCACGAACGCCGAGATGCCGCCGCGGTGCCCCTCGCTCTTCGGCACGCGCGCCATCACCACCAGCAGCTCGGCGACCACGCCGTTGGTCGTCCACAGCTTCACGCCGTTGAGCAGGTAGGCCTCGCCGTCTTCGGTCGGTGTCGCGGTGCTGGCCATCCGGGCCGGGTCGGAGCCGACGTCCGGCTCGGTGAGCAGGAACGCGCTGACCGCCCCGGCCGCGCAGCGGGGCAGGAACTCGGCCTTCTGCTCGTCGGTGCCTGCCAGCTTGAGCGGTTCGGGCACTCCGATGGACTGATGTGCGGAGAGCAGGACGCCGAGGCTCGGGTGCGTCGAGCCGACCAGCATCAGCACTCGGTTGTAGCCGAACTGGGAAAGGCCCTGGCCGCCGTACGATTGCGGAATCTTTAGGCCGAAGCAACCGACTTCGGCCAAGCCTTTGACGTACTCGTCCGGGATCCGGCCCTCCGCTTCGATCACCGATCCGTCCATGGACTCGCACAGCGTCCGGAGCCGGGACAGGTACGCCTCGGTCCGCTCGGCCTCCTCGGGGCCGGGCTGTGGATACGGATGGATCAGATCGAGCCGGAACCGTCCCAGGAACATCTCCTTGGCGAAGGACGGCTTGGCCCAGCTCGTTTCGCGGGACTCCTCGACCAGTGCGCGGGCCTGTTCTTCGGTGGCGTCGACTTTCGCGGCTGTCGCCATGATGTCCTCCCTCGGACGTGATCAGGATCACATACGAGTCTAGGAGGGTTTGTTACCCATCGGTAGGCCTGCTGGTCGAGAGAAATATACGAATATCTAGCGATCTTGAAAGAGAGTCGAATAGTCGGCAATGGCCGCTGTGTGCCCGGTCGGGCCGCGCTCAGACCGAGCGCAGATAGCGGCCGAAGTGCGGCACGGTGAATCCGATCGTGCCGCGCTCGGCGGAATAGATGAGACCTTTCTTGATCAGGCCGTCGCGGGCGGGAGACAGCGAAGCCGGCTTGCGGCCGAGTTCGTTGGCCACCGCGGCGGTCGCCACCGGGCCGTCGTCGCCGGACAGGTCGGCCATGGCGCGCATGTATTCCCGCTCCGCAGGAGTAGCGCGCTCGTAACGGGAACCGAAGAATCCGACCGCCAGCTCCTCCTCCGCGGCAGGCGAGGCCACCTCGACATCTTCGGCCGTGATCGGGCTCTCCGGGGCCTGGTCCCACGCGGCCTTGCCGTACGCCTGCACGAAATACGGGTAGCCATCAGCCTTGCTGTACAGCGCGTCCAGCGCCTCGTCGGTGAACTTCACGTCCTCGCGCCGGGCCGGTGCGATCAGCGCTTGGTCGGCCGATTCCCGGTCCAAGCGGTCGATGCGGTGGTAGCTGAATAGTCGCTCCGAATAACTCTTCGAGGCCGACAGCACGGCGGGCAGGTGCGGCAGGCCCGCGCCGACCACGATCAGTGGCGCGGCGTCCTGGCTCAGTTCGTGGCACGCGCCGCAGATCGCGGAGATGTCGGCGGGCCCGAGATCCTGCATCTCGTCGATGAAGATCGCGATGCCGACGCCGATGTCACCGGCCAGCGCCGCCGCCTCGACCAGTAGTTCCACCAGGTCGATCTCGATGTCGCCGGAATCGGCGCGGCCGCTCACCGCCGGTACGTCGATGCCGGGCTGCCAGCGTTCGCGCATGCCCTTGTCCGCGGTGGCCCGCAGCGCGAAAGCCTTGAGGATGCCGAGGAAATCGTCCACCCGTTCCGGATTGCGGTGCGCCGTGGCGATCGCCCGCGCCGCCATGTGCAGCGCCGAGGACAGCGGGCGGCGCAGTTCCTGGTCCGGCCGCGCCTCGATCTTGCCGGTGCCCCAGCCGCGCGATATCGCGGCCGAGCGAAGCTGGTTGAGCAACACTGTCTTCCCGACGCCGCGCAGGCCGGTGAGCATGACGCTGCGTTCCGGCCGACCACGCGCGACGCGTTCGAGCACGATGTCGAAAGCCGTGAGTTGCTTGTCGCGCCCGGCCAATTCGGGCGGGCGCTGTCCCGCCCCGGGGGCATACGGATTCCGCACGGGGTCCATGCCCCGACACCGTAGCGCGTTTCGTCCGGATAATCTGGGCACATCTACGGCGTGTCCTAGAAAGCCTTAGCGTTGCGTAGGGCACTATGGGTCGCGCCGCCGGTTCGAGGCCGGTGGCGGTTCGCCAGAACGGTCGCGCGGCACGCAGCGCGGGAACGGAGGGGCATGTCCGACGAACTACCTCTCGCCGGCCTCGCCGAGGTGGTCGGGTCCTGGAAGGTTCCGGCGGGCGCCACGGTGGCCGAACGCATCCGGTCCAACATCCTCGTCGCGATCGAACGCGGCTACGACGATCCCCAGCTGGTCGCCGATCTCGCGGTGGGCCCACTGGTCATGGCGCTCGGCAAGCTGGAGGTCGAGCTGGCGGAGGCGCGCCGCAGGATCGACGAACTCGAGCGCGCGGTGCACGGCACGCGACGCTGAGCCGAGCGGTGGTGCGGCCCGGCATTGTCCATTCGGTGACCTGGCGGCGTTCGGCGAGATCGGTTCGTGACCTTGCCCTGACGGCCATTTTCCGCCGATCGAACTGGCGCTCCGGCCGCGATGGCAAAGACGCAGCTCCCTGCGCTGGACAACACCGCGTCGGCATCGTAATCTCTTCGTGACTTAGTGGAACCAGTCGCTTCGAAAGAGAAACGGCGCCACTAGTTACCGCCGCAACGGCGGTCGGGGCCGACTGGTCTCGACTGTCGTACCGGGGACCCAGGTTCGTCTGGGGTGAATCCTCGTGGCCGATTCCGGTCGACGAGGTAGGGCCGCTCTCCCGGCCCGAACCCGTCAGCTAACCCGGTCGGCGGGAGAGCAGCAAGATCGGAGACGTAGCTCGGTGGGTAAACACAGCTTGCAACGGGATTCTCGGGTTCCGAATTCCGTCAAGGGTGCGATTGTCATGGGTGCGGTGGCCGCGACCGGCGCCATGCCCGCGATTCCGGCCATGGCCGCGACCATCAACGTTCCCGGTGTCGGCAATTTCGACGTTCCGCAGGAGTGGGAACAGCCGGCCCAGCAGCTCAATCAGCAGATCCAGCAGGCGCTCGCGGCCGTCCCCGCCGCTCCTCAGGCGCCGCAAGAGGTCGCTCCTCAGGCCCCCAATTTCGCGCCCATGCTGCCGGGCCTGTTCGGTCAGCAGCAGAGCAACACTCCGGGCGACATCGCCCTGGACGCCGCCAAGACCAAGGTCGGCGCTCAGTACTCCTGGGGCGCCGCGGGTCCCCGCTCCTTCGACTGCTCCGGCCTCGTCCAGTGGGCGTTCCGCCAGGCGGGCGTCGAACTGCCCCGCACCAGCTTCGAGCAGTCGCACGTCGGCGCTCCGGTCGCATACAGCGACTTGAAGCCGGGTGACATCGTCATCACCAACGGCGGCGGTCACGTCGGCATCTACGCGGGTGACAACAAGCTGCTGAACGCGGTGCAGACGGGTACGCCGGTGTCCTACACGCCGCTGCGCCCCGACATGGTGGTCACCGCACGCCGTATCGTCTAACGAGTGGCCCGCGCCGAATCCGGCATCCAGAGCAGCGCAACGCAGGCCCGCGTCGATTCGTGGACGTGGGCGGTGCGCCTGTTCAAGACCAGATCGGCCGCCGCGGAGGCTTGTCGTGGCGGGCACGTTCGAGTGAATGGCGCTACGGCCAAGCCCGCGCAGCCGGTACGCCCCGGTGACGAGGTACGCGTCCGGGTCGGCGGCATCGAGCGCATCGTCATCGTGGAGCGGATCGTCACCAAGCGGGTCGGCGCTCCGATCGCCGCGCAATGTCTCATCGATCGCAGTCCGCCCCCTCCCCCGCGCGAAATTCAGGCGAGTATGCCTCGCCGCGACCGCGGCGCGGGGCGGCCCACCAAGCGTGAGCGTCGCGAGACCGATCGTCTGATGGGTCGAGACGAGCACTGAACGCGAGCCGGCGACCGCCGGTCAGATCATGGCGACCGGGCTGAGGTGCCCCGCCAGATAACGCGCCCTGCACTCGCCGCGGCGCAGCTTTCCGCTGCTGGTCTTGGGGATTCGTCCCGGCTCCACGAGCAGTACCGCACCGGGCATCACCTCGTGGGTGGACGCGACCGCGGTGCGGATGCGCCGGGCCAGGGCGAAGAGGTCGATCGGTTCCCGGCTCTCGACCGCGCCGAGTTCGGCGACCACGACCAGGTCTTCGCGCAGTCCGTCGTCGTGCCCGAACGCCGTCACGTGACCCGGTCGAACCTCGGGCGCGCAGGCCTGCACCGTCGCCTCGACATCGGCGGGATAGTGATTGCGTCCGTCGACCACGATGACGTCTTTGCGGCGGCCCGCGAGGTAGAGCTGGCCCTCGTACCGGAATCCGAGATCACCGGTGCGCAGCCAGCGGGCTGTGCTTCCCGGCACCGTGGCGCCGAATATCTCCGCCGTGGCATCCGGTCTGCCGAAGTATCCGTCGCACACATTGTCTCCGGCGACCCAGATCTCGCCTACGTATCCGGCGGGCAGCACGGCACCGGTCGTCGGATCGACGATCCGCAGTTGCTGTCCGACGGGTGCGCCGCAGCCGACCAGCGAAACACCATCCGCAGATTTCGTCGTACCTTCCGGCAGCGCGACCGCGCGTCCTTCCGACAGTGCGGTCCGGTCGAAACGGTGCCACACTGGGTTCTCGCGCTGGTCGCAGACGGTGACCGCCAGGGTGGCCTCGGCCAAACCGAAGCCAGGGGTGTGCGCGTGATGGCGGAAACCGTAAGGGGCGAACGTCGCGGTGAACTCCTCTAATGCGTCGGCACGCACCGGCTCCGAGCCGTTGAGCACGATGTCCAGTCCGGACAGGTCCAGCCCGGCCCGCTCGGCGGGGGTAGTGCCGGACACCGCGAGCTTCAGTCCGAAATTCGGGCATCCCGTAATGCCGGCGCGGTAGTCGGTGATCGCGCGCAGCCAGCGGGCTGGGCGCTTCACGAACTCCGCCGGCGCCAGCGTGATGCCGTGCACGCCGAGGAACAGCGGCAGCGACAGGCCGAAGATCAGACCCATGTCGTGGAAGAACGGCAGCCAGGTCACGACCGGACGATCGGCCGCGACCGACACGGCGTGCCGCAGCTGCGTCAACGCCGTGGTGAGATTCTCGTGAGTGACCCGGACACCGGCTGGAGACTTCGTGGACCCGGAGGTGTACTGCAAGTAGGCCAGCTCGTCACACACCGGATCGATGACCGGAGCGGTCGAACCCGCGATCGGCCCTGCGCCTGGAGCGACGAACGGCGCCTCCACTGATTCTGTGATCGGATCGGCCACGTTCGCCGCCGCCGGCGCGGTTCGCGTGGCCGAATCCGTTTCGGGCAGAGCTGGGTTCGCCGGCAAGCTGAGTACGCGGCCCAGGGCCGTCCCCAGGATCGGCGCCGTGATCTCGTCGTGTGCGGAGAGCAGGCTGAGCGTGGGCCGGGCATCAGCCAGGACGGCATGCAGGCGGCCGCGGTTGCGTGCGCCCGCGGCCGGGAACAGTGGTACCGCGACCCGATTGCTGTACAGGCAGGCGAGGAACGCCACCGCGTAATCGATGCCATGCGCGCAGAGGATGCCCACCCGGTCTCCGGGGGCGCTATCCTGCCGCAATCGGGCGGCCAGCGCGCCCGCCGCGGCATGCAGGCGCGCGTAGGTCAGCGTGACGGGCTCGCGTTCCTGGACGCGGAACCGCAGTTCGGTGAAAGCGGGCTTGTCCGGCCGGGTGGTTGCCCACGCGGCCACCGACGTCGCGAGGCCGTTCCCCGCCGGGTGGTCGTCGCGGCTCACGAGGTGCCTCCGGTGCTCGCGGTGACCCGGTCCAGCAGGGCGGCGCCGAGGGCGGTGATGGTGGGGTGTGTGAACAACTCCGCGGTCGCGATCCGGACGCGCAGTCGCGATTCCAGATTTCGTCGCATCTCGATCGCGAGCAGCGAGCTGAGTCCGAGGTCGTTGAAGTCGGCCGCGGGGTCGATGTGCTCGGCGGGCAGATCGAGCGTGCTCGCCAGGACGCGGCGGATGGTGGTGGTCAGGGTTTCGGTGGGCTCGAGCGGGCGCTCACTCGTCGTGGCCCGGGTGGACGCGGGGCCGCACCGGGCTACGGACCCCAGCAGATTCGTCAAGCGCATCGCTATCGGGGAAGTATCGGACGTCGGCGTATGCTCCAGCGCCAGCAGGTAAGGGCCGTCGTAGCGCAGGACCTGGGACAGTACGGCACTTCCGCTCGGCACATCGAACGCGCCGATGCCCGCTCGCCGCAGATGGTCCGCGCCGCCGGCCGCCGCGGCGAGACCGGAATCCCAGAGGCCCCAGCCGATGCTGAGGATCCGCCGGCCCGGATCACGCTGTGCGAGCGCGTCCATCGCCGCATTCGCGGCGGCGTACGCGGCCTGGCCCGGTGCACCGAGCGCGCCGGTGGCCGAGGAGAACAGCACGACGAAGTCGGTGTTGTCGGTCGCGGTGAGTTCGATCAGATTGCCCGCCGCGGTGGATTTGGGAAGGAACGTCCTGGTCAACTGGCCCGCGGTGACCGAGTCGAACCCGGCGTCCTCCAGCACGCCCGCCGCGTGCACGACACCGCGGATCACCGAATCCGAGGCGCGGATGTCGCTGAGCGCGTTGGCCAGGTCATCGCGGTCGGCGGCGTCACAGCGCACGACGACGATGCGGTCCTCCAAGCCGTCGAGCAGCGCGGGCACCGGGCGGGGCGCCCGGGTCAGCACCACCACATCGCGCGCGCCTGCATCGAGCAACCAGCGCACGGCGACCGAGCCGAGCGTGCCCAGCCCGCCGGTGACGACGTAGGTGCCGCCGGCGTCGATGCCGACGGCGGGCACGGCGCGCGGGCGCGCGGGCGGGAAACGCCGCACCGCGATCTCCCCCGCCGACAGGCGCAGCTCGTCGGGAACCGCGCTGTCGGTGGTCGCCACCAGCCGAGTGAGCAGCGGCATGCTCCTGGGATCGAGATCGGCCCAGATCAGGCGCACCGCGCGGCCCGTCTCCAGTTGAAGCGAGCGCACCAGCCCGGCGATCGCCGCGGGGACGACCGAGGGGGGGTCGTCGGGCAGCAGGAGTGCGCGATCCTCGTGCGGCAGCACGACCGTCACAGAGGAGGTGGCGTCGTGGGCGGAGATCAGTTGCAGCAGTGCCAGGACGCGACCGGCGGTGGCCGCGGCGTTCCTGCCCTCGCTCACGCCGGGACCGGTGGGCCAGACGGCTACGACGGCGTGGCCGCCGCTTCGTCCGGCCAGTACCGCGCTGACCAGCGGGCTCGCGTCGTCCGGTTCCCGCGCGATCCGTTCGGTCGGCAGTTCGGCATCGAGCGCGCGAGCGAGCCGGACGGCGAGGTCGGAGGCACCGACCACCACCGCACGCTGCACCCGGGTCGCGGGTGCGTCGCCGAGCCCGATCGAAGCGGGATCGCGCGACTCCCAGGCCTCTCGGCGGAAGGGGGCGTTGCGCGTTTCGGGTTCGGCAGACGCCGTGCGAAGGGCGCCGAGCCCATCCTGGCCGGTGGGGTCGGCGTAGCGAATGTGCACACCGGAGAGCGCCAGACAGGGCACGCCATGCTGGTCGGTCGCGATGACGTCACCGATCAAACCGGTGTCGGCGCGCTCGCGGACCAGTGCGTGTACCTCGAGCACGTGGCGATTCGGTTCATGTGACAGCCAGGCCGAGTCGATGCCGATCGGCAGCGGTATCGATGTCGCGGGCAAGTCGTCGAACACCGCCGCGGCGAGCACGTGCAGGCAGCTGTCCAGCGTTGCGGTGCGGTGCAATTCGGCGGCGTCGAACAGGCCGAGTGCCCGTCCGGTGCCCGCGGCGATGCCGCGCAACGTGCGGAACCGAGGACCGTACTCCAGCCGCCTGCGGCGCAATTCCTGGTAGAAGACGCTGGTGGTGATGACGCGCATGTGATGCCTGGCCGCCCGGTTTGCGTCGACCACCCGCATCCATGCGACGATATCCGCGGGTGTGGGGTCACCGGCGGGCCGGGCCGAAGCCAGCGTTCCGGTGCCCGTGACCTCCGCCCGTACGCTTTCCTCCGTTCCCGGCCCGTGATAGACGACCTCGGGCAGGGCGCTCGGATCGGTCCTCTCGTGCACGGCGAAGTCGGCCAGGGTCGCAGTACCCGCGGTGTGCCTGGCGACGTGCAGCAGCCTCCGCAGCCAGAACACGGCGGGCACGATGCTGTCGCCTTGCACCACGTGATCGTCCAGATCCTCGGCGGCGAAGGCGGATTCGGGGACGTGCTCGCTCGCGGGCCCGGCCACCAGCAGCGGGAATTTCCGCTTGCGCCACCGCCGCGGTGCGGGCGTGGCGAAGGGGCCGAGCGCGGACCAGTCCACCGGCCGCCCCTCCAGGTAGAGCCCGGCCACGCCGGTGAGGAAGCCGCCCACCTCATCATCGCGCAGCGCCACGGCATGCGTGCCGTCGCGGAAGTCCGGGTACTCCCGAACCGCCGTGAGCAACACCGGATGCGGGCCGATCTCCACCACGGTGGCGATGCCGTCGTCGGCCGCGCGTTCCAGTGCGGCCGCCAATTCCACTGTGCCCGCGGCATTCTCCGCCCAGTAGTCGCGGTCCATGGCGGCGGCGGTGAGTTTCGCGCCGCGCCGCGTCGTCGAATACACCGGCAGGCGCGGTGTCAGCGGGGTGATCTCGGTCAACGCCGCGACGAACGGCGCGAGCACGGTGGTGACCTGCGGGCTGTGCGCGGCGAAGTCGACCGCGAGCCTGCGCGCGAACATGTTGCGGCGCGTCGCGCGCCGTACCAGCGTGTCGATGTAGCGCGGTGTGCCGGACACGACCACCGACCTCGGGCCGTTGATCGCGGCGACGGCCACTTCGGACCGCATCGGCTCCACGAGTTTGGCCGCTTCGTCCGGGGCCGCTTCCAGCACCGCCATCGCGCCGCGCCCGTCCAGATGGGCCAGGGTCGCGCTGCGCAGCACCACCACGCGCGCCGCGTCCGCGAGCGTCAGCGCGCCGCTCACCGCCGCCGCCGCGGTCTCGCCGAGACTGTGGCCGGCCACCGCGTCGGGACGAATTCCCCATGCCGCCAGCAATTTCACCAGTGCCACCTGGAACGCGAACAACGCGGGCTGCACCAGATCAGTGGTCTGCGCATCGCCCGCGGAGGTGAAACCGTGACGCGGCGTCCAGACCCGCGGTCCGCCCGCCGTCACGATCGCGTCGGTCACCTCGGCGAGTGCGGCGGCGAAGACCGGATACCGCGCGGCCAGCGCACGGCCCATCGTCGGATGCTGACCACCTTGCCCGGAGAACAGGAACAGCAGCCCGCCGCGGCGGCGGTTCGGCACGGGACCCGGTGCCGCGTCGGTGTCGCCGCGGCCGAGCCTGCGCAGTCGGCGCACCGCGTCGGCGTGATCGTGCGCGATGATCGCGGCACGGGTCGGCTCGGGCAGCGCTCGCGCCGCGGCGGCGGCCGATGCCGGCAAGGACGGCCGCGCCCGATCCACGTCGTCGGCCAGCCGCAGTGCGCGCCCGCGCAGCTCCTCGTCGTCGCGTGCGGTGAGCGGCAGCAGCATCGGGAACTGCGCATCCCGTTCGGGCCGGGCCCGCGTGACGCCGCGGAGCACGAGATGCGCGATCGTGCCGCCGAATCCGAACGAGCTGACGCCGGCCACGCGCTGCGGCGCGGCGACCCGGCTCCAGTCCACCGGCTCGGTGGCGACGCGCAGGCCGCGCTCGGCCAAGCGCAGCAGCGGATGCTCGGTGTGCACATTGATGGTCGGGGCGATCATCCCGTGGTGGATGGACAGCGCGGTCTTCACCATCCCGGTGATTCCGGCGGCGGCCTCCAGATGGCCGATGTTGGACTTCACCGAACCGATCCAGATCGGGTCGTCCGCGCCGTCGGCGAGCGCGGCGGCGAGCGCGCCGACCTCCACCGCGTCGCCGAGAGGCGTTCCGGTGCCGTGACATTCGATGTAGCCCGCGTTGCTCGGGGTGCGTCCGGCCCGCGCCCACGCGGCGCGCACCGTCTCCTGCTGCGCGCGGCCGTTCGGCGCGTACAGGCCGTTCGAGCGTCCGTCGGATCCGACGGCGGTTCCGACGATCTCCGCGTACACCCGGTTGCCTTCGCGTACCGCGTCCGCACTGCGTTGCAGAACCACCACGGCGCAGCCGTCGCCGCGGGTGTAGCCGTCCGCGGTGACGTCGAACGGCGTCGATCGTCCACCGGGTGACAGAAACCCGCCTTCGGCCAGGTAGTTCGACGTGTGTTCCAGCAACACGAGATTGACGCCGCCCACGATGGCGAACGGGACCGCGCCATCGGCGAGCAGCCGGACCGCGAGGTCGACCGCGGCCAGCGAGGACGAGCAGGCGCTGTCGAGTACCAGGCTCGGCCCGTGCAGGTCGAGCACGTACGACAACCGATTGGCGATAATGCTGAGCGCCGACCCGGTCACCGCGTAGGGCGCGTCGTGACCCGCTCGGCCGAGCACCGCGATGCCGTGGTCATACCCCGACGCGCCGAAGACGACGGCCGCGCCGGAACCCCGAGTGCGATAGCCGATCCCGGCGTCGTCGATCGCCTCGACCGCGACTTCCAGCGCGAGCCGCTGCTGCGGATCCATCACCGCGGCCTCGCGGTCGGAGATGGCGAACCAGTCGTTGTCGAAGGACTCGACATCCGCGAGGTACCCGCCGCGCCGCGAGCCCAGCCGCCCTGCGGGCGGGGTGGACGTGGCGTCCCTGCCCTCCAGCAACAGCTGCCAGAACTCGGCGACGCTCGCCGCTCCAGGCAGTCGGCAGCCGATGCCGATGATGGAGACGGGGGGATGCGAGCCGACGGGATCAGTAGCCGCGCTGCTCATCGCATCGCGAGATACTCGACAAGCTGTTCGATGTCCGGATGGTCGTAGATCGCGGTGAGCGGAACTTCGACTCCCATGGCGTCCTCGAGGTGGGCGGTCAGCCTCGCGAGCTGAGTGGAACCGAGGCCGAGATCGGTAAAGGGTGAGTTGGTCGGCACCGAGGCGGCGTCGACGCCTAGTAGATCCGCTACGGCCAGGACGGCGGCGCAAGTAAGCACGGTGCGTCGGCTATTGCCGAGCGAACCGTCGTGTTCCGGTGCACCGCCGTGCCCGTCCGGAAGACCAGGCCGCATCGCGTCCTCCCTCCCCGTCTCCCCTGCTGCTGTTACCCGCTCGAGAACAGTACCCACGCGATTATGCCGCAGAAATCGCTCAGAGCAAGGTCGCATATCCGCTGTAGGCCCGGTGCTTCGGGAACCACCGATGATCACATACCGTGGCACCGTGACCGAACCGGACAGCGGTGCCGCGACCCGTGCCGAGCGCACGCCGACTCTGCCCACCCTGCTGCGCTGCTGCACCGCGCTGGCGGCCACGCCGGGCCGGTTGCTGCGCCCGCGCCGCCCCGACACCGCACTGCTGGCGAACCTCGAAGCGCTGCCGCCGCCACCCGCGAGTGCCACGGTCCGCCTGACCGTGCTCACCCAGGCCACCATGTCCGCGCCGACCACCATCGTGGCCGAGGGCGTGCGGAGCCTGCGGGAGATGCGGCTGTCGATGGCGGCATTTCTGGTCGAGCACCCGAAGGCGCGCTTCCTGGTCGATCCCGCCCTGTGCGCGGGCGTGCACGATCGCGTGCTGCCCGAACTGCCGTTCCCGGTTCCGCTGCTGGTCGCGCCGGACAAGCCGGTGCTCGGGCTGTCCGACGCGCTCGCCGCGCACGACCTCGCGGGCGCGGACATCGATTTCGTAGTGCCGACCCACCTGCACTGGGATCATGTCTCCGGCCTGCTGGAGCTGCCCACCTCGGTCGAGATCCGCTTGCCCGCAGTCGAATACGAGTGGGCGATGGGCGGCCCGCACGCACCGACCGGTGTGGCGCGCGGTCCGCTGCGGGGGCGCAGTTTCGATCGCTTCGAGCTGGACGGACCGCCGGTGCTGACCTTCCCGCGCAGCAAAGACCTCTTCGGCGACGGTTCCGTGCTGCTGGTCGATCTCACCGGCCACACGCCGGGCAGCATCGGCGTGCTGCTCGCGGTGGACGACGGCAGCCGCGTCTTGTTCGCGGGCGACGCCGTCTGGAGCAAGTTGCAGGTGGACCTGCTGCGGGAGAAGGCGCCGATGCCGGGCCGGCTGTTCGACGCCGATCGGGACGCCGCGTTCACCACGATCCATCGCCTGCACGCGCTTCCCGACGGCATCGAACTCGTCGCGAGTCACGACTACGCGGCGGTCACCGCCCGCGCTGTCGCGTAGCGCGGGTCAGCCGACCACCACGGTCTCGGCCAGCCGGGTCGTGATCAGCTGCTCGGCCTCGGTGACCATCCGGCCGATCAGCTCGGCGCAGGTCGGGATGTCGTGGATGAGCCCCTGGCACAGGCCGACCGACCAGATGCCCGCGTCCAGATCGCCTTCCTCGAACACCCGGCGGCCGCGCGCCCCCGCCACCAGTTCCCGCACGTCGTCGAAGGTGCCGCCGGCCTTTTCGATCTCGACGACCTTGCGGCTGATCTCGTTGTCCGCCACCCGCGCGGTATTGCGCATGGTTCGGAAGATGAGCTGGGTGTCGCGCTCGGAGTTCGCGACGATCTTCTCCTTGACCTTCTGATCGATCGAGGACTCCCGCGTGCACAGGAACCGGGTGCCCATGTTGACGCCGTCCGCGCCGAGGGCGAGGGCGGCGACCAGGCCGCGGGCGTCGGCGATGCCGCCGGAGGCGATGATCGGGATGCTCAGTTCCCGTGCCGCGGCCGGGATCAGGACCAGGCCGGGAACGTCGTCCTCACCGGGATGGCCCGCGCATTCGAAGCCGTCGATGCTCACTCCGTCCACGCCGATCCGTTCGGCCTTCAGCGCGTGCCGCACGCTGGTGCACTTGTGCAGTACCTTGATGCCCGCGTCCTTGTAGTAGGGCAGGAATGGTTCCGGGTTGCTGCCCGCAGTTTCGACGACCTCGACGCCGCTGTCGATGATCGCCTGCACGTATTCCGCGTACGGCGGCGGGTTGATCGACGGCAGGATGGTGACGTTCACGCCGAACGGCTTGTCGGTGAGTTCCCTGGTGCGCGCGATCTCGCGGCGCAGGTCGTCCGGGGTCGGCTGGGTCAGGGCCGTGATGAAGCCGAGCCCGCCCGCGTTGGCGACCGCCGCGACGAGCTCGGCCCGCCCGACCCACATCATGCCGCCCTGCACGATCGGATGCTCTACCCCGAACTTTTCGGTGAACCTGGTCCGCAGCATTGCGCTTCTCCTGTATCTCGCGCGGGCGTGCCGGTTCGCCCGTTGGGGTCGATGGTGACACGAGAATCACCCCGCGTTCAACTCACAAGTGAGCCGGAGTTCGCATATTTGGTGACTTCCTTCGATGCCGTATCCACCGTGATTCCGGTCGATGAAAGGCAAAATAGCCTGCTAGGAGCGATTCATGCTGGCGAAGATTCAGGTACCGGCTGATTAACGTGAATTCATTACACGATCTCTTGCCGGGCCGCTAAGTTAGTTGATATTCTGCATCTGATTCAGTCCGTCGCCGCCGTCGGACAACCCGGCGGGCCGGACGGAGTGATCCACGCGAATGCCTTCGGCCGGCCCGGAGAGTCGGTCGCGCACCCGTCCGGTCAACCCGGGACCGATCAAGCGGATCACCTGCTGGTAGGCATCTTCCGCCGAGAGCGGTGGATGTCCTTCGGCGATCGTGCCGAGCAGGCCGACCACACCCCAGGACAGGAAAGTCACGGTGGTCGCGAATTCGTCCTCCGGCATGGTGAGCCGGTCGCCCAGCCGCTCGTTCAGAATCTGCGCGACCATCACCCGCGTGGTGCGCAGCAGCACGGTGCTGCTTTTGCGGCCGAGCAGTGCACGGTAGATCTCGGGGTGACCGGCGGCCAGTTCGAACAGCGTGCGCACCGGCGCGAGCGGTTCGGCAGCGTTCGCCTCCGTCTGCGCCGCGGCCATGGCCGCGCGCAGATAGTCGGTGCTACTGCGCAGCAGCAGATCATCTTTGTCTCGGTAGTGCGCGTAGAACGTCGACCGCCCGACGTCCGCGCGATCCAGGATGTCGCGGACGGTGATCCGGTCGTAGGCGCCCTCGACCATGAGTTCGACCAGCGCCCGGTGTAGCGAGGCCCTGGTGCGCCGGACCCGGCGATCGGCGTTGTCTTGTTCTTCTGGCACGGTGCCTCCCGGACAAATGTCTCCTACGCGTCCGGTTACGGACGGTTTCCGTGGCATCGGCCCGGGTCTGATCGGCCCGATCGGCAGATACTGAACTCATGTCCGGAAACGAACACCAGTCTGCCACCAATTCCCACCGCGACGTCGGCGTGCTGTTCACCCGGCCACGGCCGTTACCGTGCCATCAAAGCCGCGCTCCTGCTGGGCCGGTCCGGCCGGCGACCAAACCATGAAGGGCACGGCAGCCGCCTAGATCAGATTCTTCTTCGTCAGCCAGCGCATGGCGCCCCAGCCGCAGAACACCGGAAGCCAGCAGGTGAGCACGCGGTAGAGCAGCACCGAGGGCACCGCGATATTCGCGGGCAGGCCGAAGGCGGCCAGACCACCGATCAACGCCGCCTCGACCGCGCCGACACCGCCCGGCGTCGGCGCGGCCGCGGCCAGGGTGCCGCCGATCATGGTGACGATCGTGACGGTGATGAAGGTGGTGCCGCCGCCGAACGCCTGCACGCTGGCCCACAGCGCGCCCGCCATACCGACGGTCAGCGCCGCGCAGCCGCCGATGATCACCGCGGACCGTCTGGGATCGCGAGCCAGTGCGGCGAGTTCGCCGACGACTTCCTGCAACTGCGGCCGCACCGCGTTGTTCAGCCAGCGGCGCAGTGTCGGCACGAACATGAACGCGCCGACGATCCCGACGCCGACACCGGCGAGCAGATACAGCACCGTGGCAGCCGGGACGAAATGCGACAGGTCCGCCGAGGTGCCCGCGAGGATGCTGAACGCGAGCAGCAGGCCGACATGGGTGATCACCTGCACCGCCTGTTGCAGCGCCACCGCGGCCGTGGCGCGGACGGTGCCGATACCGGACTTCTGCAGGAACCGCACACTCAACGCGAGTCCGCCGACGCCCGCGGGCGTAGTGGTCGCCGCGAAAGTATTGGCGACCTGCATGATGAGCAGATTCCGGATGTTCACCGCGCCGAACGCGCAGGCCCACAGCGCCGCCGCCGCGCCGACGTAGGTCAGGGCCGAGACCAGCAGCCCGAGCAGCGCCCACCACCAGTTCGCCGTACGCAGCTGAGTGAAGAAGGTGGGCACGGCGCTGATGAACGGGTAGGCGACGTACACCAGCCCGATCAGCAGCACCAGCTGGATGATCTGGTTGCGGGAGAACCGGGTGATCTGCTCGGCCGCGATCCGGTCCTGCCCGGTCTGCTTGCGCACTTCGTCGCGGGCGCCCGACAGCGCGGCCTTCCAGCCCGGGATCGCACTGCGGATACCGGTCGGCATGGCCGACTTGGCCAGCCGCCTCGCCGCCGCGAGTACCCGCGCCTCGCCCAGCGTTTCGATCGCCGCGCGCACCGCGGCCTCTTTGCCGAACGTCGCGGTGGTCGTCACCAGCAATTGGGCGATGTCGGATTGCAGTTGCGCGTCCGACGCTCCGTATTCGGCGTTGCCGAAGCCGCCGAACAGCGTGCCGCCGTCGGCGACGCGGATGTCGACCGGCCGCAGGGCGCCGTGCGAGATCTGCTTCTGCTGCAAGATGTCCAGCGCTTGCCACACCCCGGGCAGCACTTCGGCCGACTGTTCGGTGATCGCCGTGCCGCGGGGCTGGGTGCGCGCGTACAACACCCAGCCGCGCGACAGCGCGGCGACCGCGACGGGGGTGCAACTGCCGAGCCCCAGGTCGGCGACGGCGATCGCCATGAGCGCGCGATGCTCGACCGCGCGGTGCATGGAACCGTGGATGGCCGCGGTTTCGCTGGAGCGGAAGGTCAACCAGCGCCACAGCTGGCGCAGCGCGCCGAAACTGCGCTGGTTCTTGCCGAACATCTCGACGATGAGCTCGCGTTCCGGCCCTTCGATGGTGGCGGCGAGTACCAACGGCCCGCGGCCCGCCGGATGCACCACGGTGAATCCGGTGACGGTGTGTCCGCGTTTGGCGAGCACCCGGACGGCCGCGTCGAGCGGGACCTCCAGCGCGGGCGTGCCCACGACGAGCACGATCACCGCGCCGACCAGCCAGCCGACCGCCAACCCGAACATGGCCCGCGCGGGCACCACGGTACTGACTACGAGGTGGATCGGCGCGAACGCCAGCAGCAGGAACCACAACCAGCGCCGCGGCCGGGTGGGCAGCCACGGGCTGGCCACGGTCAGCATCGCGGCGATCATCGCGATCCAGCGCGGATCGTCGAGGAACTGGGACAGAAAGGTGTCCAACCGGTCCGGCACCTGCAGATGCCATTTCGGCGCGGAGAGGCCGGTGCCGGTGATGGACAACAGCAGTCCCGCTACGGCCCCGGCCGCGGCGTAGCCGGCCAGCAGCTTCCACTGCCTGCCGATGATCAGCTCGATCAGGATCGCGAACGGCAGCGCGAGAATCGCCATGCCGTAGACCAGGTACACCAGGTTCGACTGGTCCGGGTTGAGGAAACCGACGATATTGGAGACCGAGCGTTCCAGCGCCAGCCATTCCGGGCGGGTGATCAGTGAGGCCGCGATCACGACCGCCACCCCCAGCGTTGCGAGGACGACCCGGATGATGTCGCTGGTGCGCCGGATCATCGGCTGTAGCAGGCTGCCCGTGACCGGGATCTCCCGCCCGTCCACTCGCATGCTCGCCCGCCTCTCCGGGTATTCGGGCCGTACTGGTTGGGAGCCGCGAGACCCGCGTTCAGGTCCTGCGTCGAGTGCCGCTCCCCTTCTGGGCGTACCCGGTGAGTTACCCATGTGCGTACGAAATCTGTTGTTACGTTCGCTGCACGATACCGGCTGGTGTGCACGATCCGGCTCGCGGAACCCCGCCGCTGTCTCCGCTGGGCTGTGCACTGTGCCGGACGTCACTCATGGTCGAGGTTGATCCTCACATCGGTGTCAAGTTCGAACATGAGGGCATGGACAACGAACTCTTCGACTACAGCCCGATCGTCGACCGTCCGCCGCTGCGGTGGCCCGGCGGTGCCAGGGTCGCGTTCTATATCGGGCTCAATGTCGAGCACTATTCGGTGGACCGGCCTTCCACGAGCATTTTTCCCGGCACTGCCGGACTCGCGCCGGACCCGCTGAACTACGGCTGGCGCGACTACGGACCGCGGGTGGGCATCTGGCGGATCATCGAGGTGCTCGACCGGCACGGCATCCGGGCCAGCGCGCTGCTCAATTCGGACGTCGTCGAGCACAATCCGCAGATCGTGGCGGCGGGGATGCGACGGAACTGGGCGTGGCTCGCGCACGGGAAGAACAATTCGATCTTCCAGCCGGACGTCCCGGCGGGCGAGGAGCGCGCCTATCTCGCCGACGTGGTCGCGACCATCGAACGAGCGACCGGACGCAGGCCGCGCGGCTGGATGGGACCTGCCCTCACCGAGTCCTTCCGCACCCCGTCACTGCTGGCCGAACTCGGCATCGGCTATGTCCTCGACTGGACCAACGACGACCAGCCCTATCACCTGTCGACACCCGGCCTGCTCAGTGTCCCTTACTCGGTGGAACTCAACGACAACACGCTGTTCCTCGGCAAAGCCACCAGTGGACCGGACTTCGTGCAGATCGTGCGCGATCAGCTCGACCAGCTCTACGCCGAGTCGGCCGACAGCGGACGGGTCATGGCGCTGGCCCTGCACCCGTTCGTGATCGGGCAGGCATTCCGAATCACATACCTGGACCGAGCCCTCGATTACGTGGCAGGCCACCCGGGAGTGTGGCTGACCACCAGCGACGAGATCGCCGAGCACTACTCGAGTGCGTCGGTGCTCGCCGAACCCGCGCGAGCCGAAGACGATCCGGCCACGTAAACCAGGTGCACCCGGCTGTCACCGCCGACGGCGCGGCGATCAACGGCCGGTTCACTCCGGCTCGGCACCCACCCCGTACACCCCACCGGACACGTCGCTCGCGTCCAGCTCGGCAATCGCCCGTGCGACTCGCTCGGTGGGGACCAGTACCGGGAAAGTAGTCGGGGCGATGGCGTTCGCGCGCACACCGAACTCGGCGAACTCGGCGGCGACATTGCGGGTCAGCTGGTTGAGCGCGGCTTTCGACGCGGAGTACAAAGTCTGTCCGGGATAGACCTCCGAGCCGGAAATGCTCGAGACATTGACGATGTTGCGATTGCGCGCGCGATTCTCGGGGCCCGCGTGCATCCAGCATCGTTGCGCCAGCCGCGCCGAAAGTCGCAGCGGCACCGCGACGTTCAGCGTGAAATGCGGATCGAAGTCGTCCAGCGCGGCGTCGCCGTCGATGACGCCGCCCGGGTGCAGCCGGACGTGCGCCGCGTTGTTCACCAGCAGGTCGACTCCACCGAATCGGGCCAGTGCCAGGTCCACCACCCGTTCCACTTCGCCCGGTTGGGTGAGATCGGACCGCACCACGAAAAGGCGGGAAGCGTTCTCCGGTACGGCCGCGTCCGGTGCCAGCGGATCGACGTACCACTCCAGCTGTGACGGCACCGCGGGCGTGCGGGTGCGGCACACGGCCACGATGTCGTAGTCGCGGTAGTAGGCCTGACAGAAGGCGTCGCCCAGCGTGCCGCTCGCGCCGGTGAGCAGACAGACGCGGCGTTCACCAGTGGACAATCTTGTCTCCTCCCCAACGCCCTTCGGCATCCGCCTTGGCGCGATGCACCCACATCACCACGCTGTTGCGGTCTTTCGCGTTGTTGCCCGCGAACGTGTGCCAGGTGCGCGGGGTGACCTCGAACAGCAGCAGCGAATTGTCCAGCGGCGGAACGAGGGTCACCGACGGTAGCGCGGCTCCGTCGGCGACGTGGTCGTACAGCGCGGTCTCGCCGCCGTCACCCGGCTGCCACCCCGGATTGCCCAGATAGAACAGCACCGCGACGGCGCGCACGGTCTCGCGCGCGACGATGCCGGACGCTCGTGCCCCGGTCTTGGTGTGGACGGTGGCGTCGGGCAGGCGCACTTCGCCGGGACCAGCCGGCGGGCCGGGGAACCAGGCCGGATTGAGGTCGTTGTGCGGCCAGCCGAAGGGGCTGCCCGGCGCGTGGTGATGCACCGATCCTTCGACGTCGCCGGTCGCTTCGACGCCCCAGAGCCGGGCGACCACGTCGTGCCACTCGCGCGAGGTGAACACCGCGAGCGGTCCGTCGCGCAGGTCGGCCAGCCGGATTCCGTCGGCGCTGTAGCCGTCGGCGACCGGCCCGAACAGGTCGGGACGCTCCCTGCGAACCCGCTCCAGTTGCTCGGCCATCCGCTGATAGAACTCGGGAACGAACACGTCGCGGGCGTAGACGTGGGGAAAGGGCCGGTCGCGCCGGATCCAGCGACGGTGGGCGAACAACTCCGCGAACCACGGCGGAACCGGCGGTGTCGCGAGTTCCGGCTCGGTTGTCACCATTACTCCCTCCCGGTCGAACCCCCGTGATCATATTGCCCGTATCCGGAACCCGCGGGCCGGTCTCAGCCCTGCGAGGATGACGCGGGTGCGGTGTGTGCCATGGGTTACGAAGAAATCGCCGCGCTTATCGCTCCACAGTGGCGGGCGTGGCTGTCGCAGAGGTAGCAATCCGCCCCAGACAGTATCGGCAGATCGTCGCGTCGAACGGCGTGGGACCGGCACAGCGCCGAATGCGTCTGCGTCCCAGAGTGACCGGAATTGCCGATCGGCAGGTTCCGCTCGCCCAAGCGGCGAACAGCGGCGAGTAGGCGGGCTGCCCGCGCGTGGCGTCCGCCAGATCGCCTGGCCTGCCGCAGAATAGATGACGCACCACAATCGCGGGCCAGACCTTACACGGGTGCAGTACCGGAGAGTAGGGCCTAGGCTGTCTGGGACGTATTCGAAGTAGTCGAAAGGTGACTCGATGGGATCCCAGACGGTAGTCGCCGACGTTGCCGACGAGCTGGCGCGCCGGGTTGCCGCAGGGGAATATCAGCCGGGGGATCTCATGCCGTCGGTGCGTCAGGTCGCCGAGGAATTCGATATGAACCGCGCGACCGCGCAGCTTACGCTGGGCAGGCTGGAGTCCTACGGTTTCGTCGAAGCCCGGCGCGGCAAGGGATTCACGATCCGCGATGTCCGGGAGGCGGGCGGGGTGGACGTGTACCGCCAGCTGTTCCGATTCTCGATTCCCATGCCGGACACCGCGATCGAGATGTTCCGCGACATCGTGAACGTCGAGCGCAATCTCGTACTGGAGGCGCTGCTCGCCTACACCGGTGGGGAACACCGGATCGATTCGGTCGAGCTGAAATCCACCATCGATGAACTCGAATCCATAGCGCGTCAGCCGGATCCGGACTTGCGGCGGATGCTGGCACTCGAGGTCGCGCTGGTGCGCAGACTGCTGACCGCGCTCGGGCTGCCCATGCAGCGCGCGATCGTGAACTCGATCGGTGAGACGGTGCTCGAGGTGCCGGAGGCGGTCGAGGCGTACTTCGCGGGCGCGCCGGATCTGCACATCCTGGTCTGGCGGGCGCTGGCCGCGGTGTGGGACTCCGATTCGGGGCCGAGCGCGGCTCAGCTGGCGCTGTTCGAGGATCTATTCGGCATGTACCACGAAAAGGTCATCGCGCGCTTCGCGGAATTGCTGGCCGGCGTATCGGAAAGCGTCGACGAGACCCAAGCCGCCACCGTTTAGCCGTTTCGTACGCTGCGCATTCCGTCTGGGACGGCTATCGGGTGCCGGACTCAGGCCCCGCCGTTGAGCTTGTCGAGGCGCTCGCACGCCTCGATGTACTCCTGGACCAGGCGGTTGACCACGTCCGCGGAACGCTCCACCCGGTTCATCATGCCGACGATCTGGCCGACGGGGTTGAAGTTGACGTCCTTGGCGGCCTCCGGATAGCGGTGCCCGCGCTTCACGCCCTCCAGCGCGACCATCATCTGCAGCGGCATCGGTAGCGGGTCGGGGGTATCGGCCCGCTCCCATGCCTCGGTCCAATCGTTGCGCAGCATGCGGGCGGGCTTACCGGTCCATGCGCGCGAACGCACGGTGTCGTGGCTGGTGGCGTCGATGTAGGTCTGCATCTGGGCGGGCGGCACGTTGGCTTCCTCGACGGTCAGCCACACCGAGCCGGTCCACGCGCCCGCGGCGCCCATCGCCATCGCGGCAGCCACCTGGCGGCCGTTGCCGATGCCGCCCGCGGCCAGCACCGGCAGGTCGCCCACCGCATCGATGACCTGCGGCCACAGCACCATCGAGGAGACCTCGCCGCAGTGACCGCCGCCTTCGGTGCCTTGGCATACGACGAAGTCGAGGCCGGCCCGCTTGTGGTCGAGGGCATGCTTGACCGAACCGCACAGTGCGCCGATCAGCCGGTCGGAAGCCTGCACCTGCTCGATCACGTCCTGCGGCGGGGTGCCGAGAGCGTTGGCGACCAGCTTCGCCTTCGGATGCCGGAGAATCACCTGGACCTGCGGCCCCGCGGTGGTTGCGGTCCAGCCGAGCAGCTGGTTGTGGTGCTCGCCCTCGGGCAGCTCGGGCACGCCGTGGTCGGCGAGGATCTTCTCCGCGAAGTCGCGGTGCCCCTGGGGGACCAGTTCGGCCAGCTTGGCTTCGAGTTCCTCGGGGCTCAGTCCGTCGATGTCCTTGCCCTCGTACTTGGACGGAATCACCAGATCGACGCCGTATACGCCCTGCACGTGCTCGTCCAGCCAGGTCAGCTCGACCTCGAGCTGCTCGGCGGTGAAGCCGACGGCCCCGAGCACGCCGAGTCCGCCCGCGTTGCTGACCGCGGCCGCCACGTCGCGGCAGTGGGTGAAGGCGAAGATGGGGAATTCGATTCCGAGCCGCTCGCAGATTTCGGTACGCATGGCGTGCTGGTCTCCCTAACTGCTCCACCGCGAACAGCGTGGCGCACATTTACTAGAACGAGTTGCATAAGTGGCGCCGCTTTCGGCTGGTCGCCGTGCCGTCGAGTCCGCCGCGAGCCGCCGATATCGCCATGAAGCGGCCGCGGTTTTCTCGACTGGCCGATGCGCCATGCCTCGACAGTAACATGTTCTAGTTTTACCGGGAATGCGCCGACATGGTCAGGCGGTGGCGGCGAGCGACTCCGCCGAATGGTCGGGCAGGCGCGGCACACCGCGGCGGCAGCCGACCAGGCCGGCGTTGGAAGTGAGCGTGATGTTCACCGCCTGGCTGTCGAAATGAGTCGCCCGCCGCCGACCTGGTGACGATGCTCGGAATTCGAATCGACCACGTCGTCGGCGGCCCACGTAGCCAGGAGACCGCCGCGACAGAACAGACCCACCCGGGCGCGATGAACCGCGTTCGGTGAATCACCGAACCTTCGAGGCCAGTAGACAGGCCTGCCCGAACCGCTCTTCGGGACCCGGCTCCCGCACCATGCGAGCGATCATCGCGAACCCGGCGTCGCCGAGCAGGCGGGCGAGACGTTTCGGCGCCCACCGGTAGGCGCGAGTCACCTTGTGGTCGAAGGCTTCCACCGCATCGGGCCGGTCGGCCGTTTGGAAAGCCAGCAACACGTGCCCGTTGCCGGCGAGTACCCGATGGAACTCGCTCAATACGTGCGGCACGCGATCCGGCGGAAGGTGAATCAACGAGTACCACGCCACGATGCCGCCGAGCGCCTCGTCGCCGATCGGTAGCTGTTCGATGGAACCCTGGGTGAAAAGCAGCTGGGGATGCTCCATGCGGGCCAGCTCCACCATTCGCGGCGAGAGGTCGATGCCGAACACTTGGGCCCCCAGCGACGCGAGATGCCCGGTGATCCGCCCCGGCCCGCAGCCGAGATCGGCGATCGGACCGGAACCGTTGGCTGCCACCGATTCCGCGAACGCGCCGAGCATCGCCCGATCCAGTACCGCGTCGGCGAGGTGGTGCCGGAAGAGCTCGGTGTAGAGCTCGGCGATGTCGTTGTAGGCGGCGCGGGTGGCCGCCACGTCGGGATGGTCGTCAGCGAAGTCTGCGGTTGAATTCAGCACTCCGAACAGCGTATTACCTACTCCCCCGCATCGAATGCCTGGGCAACGGCGAGACTGTCCTCGTAGACGTGATGCCGCGTGATGATGGGCCGGCCGCCTCTGGCGGCGCGGGCGCGCCAGGTCTGTCGCGCGGTCCCGGCGAAGACACCGCAGGCCGCGATCACGCCTCGCGGCTGTGATCGCGGCCTGCGGGTCGATCAGTTCGACGCTTTCGCGGTCGCGGTGGTGGTCGGCGCCGCGGACGTTGTCGTCGTGGTCGATGGGGCGGTGGTCGATGGGGTGGTGGTCGACGGGGCGGTGGTCGATTCGGTGGTGGTCGGCTTTGTCGTCTCGACCGGCGCCGCGACCGGAGTCGGAGCGGGCGGTGTGGTGACCACCGGCGCCGCGGTGGTGGTCGAGGTCGGCGCCGTCGTCGTCGGCCGGTTCGTGGTGCCGGTCGTCGTGGGAGCGGCGCTGGTCGGCCGCGGCGATGTGGTCGAACCCTTGGCGGGTTCGGTCGTCGGCGCCGCCGAGGTGGTCTCCGCCGCCTTGTACACGGCGGCCAGGTCCGCCGCCTGCGGCTTGGATGACGGGTCGACCTGCTTACCGGCCTGCGCCTGCTTCGCCAGATGGGTGAGCCAGGCGGCCGCGTACTCCGCCGAGGTCGTCGGCTTGCCCGCGGCGGGGTCGGCGTCGTCCCAGTAGTCGAAGTGGTGACCGGTGTGGTCGGGCCCGAGGGTGAGGTTGTACGGGTCGCTCAGGATGACCGGAATCGTGTTCTGGTTGGTCACGATGAGCCCGACGATCTCGTTGAGCACCTTCTGCGGCAGGTAGGCCAGCGGCGACATGTCGTTCGTGGAAATCGAGTCCGTCTGCGCGGGCGCCTTCTTCTCACCCGGCTTGTACGCCGGATCCGACACCCGCAGCAGTACCTGAAGGAAGGTCTCGTCGCTCTGCATCCAGTTCGGCTGCGACTGGATGTCCGCGAACGCCGCCATCGCGATCCGGCCGAGGACCACGGCGACGTCCTGCCCGGTCGCGGGCGTGAGCCCGTCGCGTTCGAGCGCGTCGACGTTCAACTGCCTGCCGACATTGACGGCCAACTGCAGCAACGAGATGTTCTGCGGTGCCGCGCAGGTGAGATCGCCATCGGAGCAGAACGACGCGATCTTGCCGTTCAGCGCGCCGAAGTCACCGCTGGTGCCACGCACCGCGCCTTGCCCGGGAACCGGGTTCGTGCCGCTCTGATACTGCTGGTCGAAGCCGTCCGGGTGGCTGAACGGATCCTTCGATCCGGGGAACGGCCCGTCGCCCGCCGAGCGACCCGAGTCGGCGAGGATGACGACACCGACGACGTCGTCCGGATTCACGATCCCGTACGCGCCGTCCGGTCCGGGCTCCTGATGGCCGATCGTCATCGCGACGCGGCGAACGACATCGGCGCCCTCGCTGTAGCCGACGATCGAGAACTTGGTGTCGGGGCACGCCTGGGCGATTTCCCGCATCACCCGTTCGGTGTTCGCGACACCGGCGTTGACGGCATCCTCGTAGGTGGACATATTCGCCGGATAGGCGATGTAGACCGCGGCGTACGCGTCGGGATCGACGTCATCGGCGGGTGCGTTGACGACCGGATCGACCCACTCACTGCTGTGATCACCCGACAGCGCGGCGGGCAGCGGGTTGCCGTTGGCATCCACCAGCATCCTGGTGGTCCCCTCCACTGGCGTGTCGTTACGACCGGCCACCGAGATGGTGACCATGTCGCGGCATTCCGTGACCGACGTCGTGAGCCGCGTATCCCTGGTTTCCGGCGTCGAGGTCAGCGCCAACGAGGTGGCGACGACCGCCGCCAATCCTAGAACCGCTGGAGCGGCGACCGCCGAGGCGATACGATGCCGCGCGAAGAACCCGCGAAGAGCCATGTCCTGATTCCCATTCCATACACCGACAAAGTGGACGGACAAGCCCCCCGACGGGCCATACGTCACGGAGAACGTCGTGGCAGGGGCCCTGAGCGTTACTCGATGCCGGATGGAAGGGTTCGAACCCCGAAGCGTTTCGCCGCTTACTCTGCACGTCAGAGCGCCGGAAAGTGATGTCGGCCACGGTCGCCGACACCGCGACGTGAGGACATCAGGACACCCTCGAGGTGCCCGATGCGCGTAGGCCTCGGTCGGTCAGGATCAGCCGCGCGCCATATCCACGAACCGCGACAAATGCAATTGGTGGGCGACGGTGATCGTCGCGGTGGGGCCGTTACGATGCTTGCCGAGAATCAGATCGGCCTCACCGCCGCGCGGGTCGTCGCGCTCGAAAGCGTCGGGACGATGCAGCAGGATGACCATATCCGCGTCTTGTTCGAGGGAGTTGTGGACCGAAATGCCCTGCGCGACGAAATTGTGCGTCCCGGGCACGGTTCCGTCGTAGACGTCCTGCTCACCGAGGCTGGTGATTTCAACGATCGTGTCCCAGAACACATCGTTGGTGGCGAACATGTCGATTTCCGCGTCGTCCAGAACCGCTGCCACGCGAGCCAGCCGAGATCGACTGGGCGAGTGTTTCCACCTGGTCGATCCGCAGAACCGCGAGCCCATCGCTGCCGAGAATTCGCGGTGGGTCATGTCCTTGGCGCTAAGGAGGGCACGAACCCTCGACCCGACCTTGCGGGGGACCGTGTCGACGGTGGTATTGCGTGCCATCGGCTCCAATTCGGCAAGGGCTGCCTGGACGGACTGCCCGCGTGCACCGTGCACGCCGATGTCACGCAGGAAGATCGTCTGATTCTCCGCGCCGTCGATGGTGAGATGCCAACAATCCCGATAGCCGGGCTTGGTGACTTTTTTGATGCGGCCGTGCACACCCAAGCGAAGCAGCATTTGAACTACATCATCTATCAGACGGCGGCTGGCGGACGCGTAGTAGATCCTCGCTTGACGCCCCTTCGCATCCCAGCGCACGGAACCATCCGTTGCCCAGAGGTGATGTAGAAACAGCGCGATCTGATCATTGGGAAGCCCGAAGACGCGCTTGGGTACGAACTTCTCATAGCTGCGCAGACCGAACAAGCCGAGTTCATCCAGCCACGCGGCAATCGGATTGCGTTTGCCGCGCGCAAGTCGGTCGGGAGCGCGCAGTCGCAGCGCGGTGACCTTCGCTGCCGCATAGTCGTCACGAGCGGCGGTGACGCCGAAATGCGTCGCCGCTTCGGTGACCGCCGCCAGATTCTCCTCATCGACGCCGGCGTAGCGCATCGGCTTCCGCCGCACGCAGGAGCCGTCGCCGATCATGTGGGCGAGCAGGATCACCTCGGCATCGGGCATCCGCGACGTGTGCACCGGTTCCGGTACCCGGCGAGGAGTGGCGAGTCGGTCGCCGACCGTCAGCTTGTCGAGTGGAATCCAGCCATCCAAGGTCAAGAACGGATGGTTTCCGGTGGCATCCACTTCGCGGCCGGATGCCAGGCGCAGACGAAACACCTCTTTCCGCCCGCTGGGGAAGACCTTCACCATCGGTCGTGCCACCATCCGCATCCGTTCATCGAGCGACCACACCAACGGCTGCTCGCTGCTGGACAGCAGGTCGCCGAGCGTGGTCTCGGCGCCGGTGTCGGCGCGGAGGATACGGGTGGTGGCAGGCATACAACCCGATTCGCGGAGATCGGACACCATGGGGCGCTTGTCGGTTCGCTGTTCGGGACCGCGGTTGAGCTGGCTGATCGCCACCACCGGCACTTCGAGTTCCTTGGCCAGCAGTTTCAAATTGCGGGAGAAGTCCGAGACTTCCTGCTGACGGGATTCCACCTTCTTGCCGGATGTCATCAGCTGGAGGTAATCCACGACCACGAGTTTCAAATCGTGGCGCTGCTTGAGCCGCCGCGCTTTTGCGCGGATCTCCATCATCGTCAGGTTGGGCGAATCGTCCACGAACAATGGCGCCTCGCTGATCTCACTCATCCGCCGGGCGAGCTTGGTCCAGTCGTCGTCGCTCATCCGGCCGGACCGCATATCACCGAGCTTGATCTTCGCCTCCGCCGACAACAACCGCATGACGATCTCGGTGCGACTCATCTCCAGCGAGAAGATGACGCTCGCCAAGCCGTGCTTGATCGAGCAACTGCGCATGAAATCCATGCCCAATGTCGAGTTGTGCGTGGGGATCATCGAGCGCCCGGCCAGATACAGGTGATCGGCGTTGTCCACCTCGACGCAGCGCACCGGCACGCTGTCGATCCGGCGCACGTCGACGATGAAACGCGAGTTCGATCGCACGGTGCTGCGGCTCGCGCGCCGCTCCTTCTGCAGTAGCGCCTTCCGGTACAGGCCGAACACCTCGTCGTCGGTGGCGAACGTCAGGGTGTAGGCGGTGGACGATTCTTCGGAACGGCCCGCGACTCGTTTGGTCGAGACCTGGCATCGGTAACCGAGGCTGACGATCAGTTCGTGTACGTCTCGGACCAGCTGGGCGTTAGTGGCGCAAAACTGTACGGAGCCGCCGCCGGTCACGGTGCCGTCGGTATCCAGCAAACCCGCCAGGAGCGAACGGCGCTGCCGTTCGGATGCCCGCAAGTAGTCGATGGGAATGTGCTTGTCACCGAGAACACCAAGCGCTCGCAGACGCGCCTGCACGCTTCCGACGGTGTTCCGGCATTTCTGGCACAAGCGCAGACCTATCGAGCGCTCGCCACAATTCGGGCAGCGAGGCGAAGGTACCGGAGCCGAATGGAACCGTGCCTTTCCGCCGCATGATTGCCCGCAGGTGCGGACTTCACTGGTAAAAGGAACGAATTCCTTCCCACACACCACGCACTCGCGTGCGGTGATCGGCTCGTCGGCAGGCAATCTGAGCTGATAGCGCAGTCTCGCCGAACGCGACGGCACGGCAACGATCCCCTCCGCTTCGATGCGCGCGATGATCTCCGGATCGGCGCAGGTGAGCTGCGCGGCGGCGGAAGTCCCGTCGCCCAGCCAGGCACCCAGCGTGTAGGGCGGCACCGTCAAGGCGCGCTCAGGCAGCTGTAGCGGATCGGTGTTGACGACCGAGTGGTTGAGTCTGCGATCTGCGGTGTCGCACCGCAGCGTTCTCGCGATCTCGGCGGTCGTGCGCACCTCGGCAGCCGCCCGCTTCGACCGGCGAGACGCCCTCGTCTCCGTGAGCCATTGATGTTGTTCATCCGCGACGAGCACGGAGCCGTCGGAGAACTCCACTTCATAGCAGGGACGTCCGAGCAGAACTTCGGTCGCCGCTACGACGCGGGTGGGACGACCTTGCGCGTCCAGCAATTCGTCGCCGACCTGGACCTCACCCATGGTGGTCCATCCGGTGGGTGTCGGCAGAGGAGTGTCCAGGGCCAGCGCCTTACCCACGCCAGGCCTGGCGGCGACGATGATCATCTGACCCGGGTGCAGACCATTGGTGATTTCGTCGAGTTCGGTGAAGCCGGTGGGGACGCCGAGGGAGATGCCGCCGCGGCTGGCGATGGAGTCGATTTCGTCCATCGTCGGCTGGAGCAACTCTTCGAGGGGAAGGAAGTCTTCGCTGGTGCGGCGTTCGGTGACCTCGTAGACCTCGGCTTGGGCGCGGTCGACGACCTCGGCGACGTCCTGGCCGTCGGCGCCCGCGTAGCCATATTGGACGATACGGGTGCCGGCTTCGACCAGCCGGCGCAGAATGGCCTTCTCGGCAACGATTTCGGCGTAATAGCCCGCGTTTGCCGCGGTCGGTACGGTCTGGGTGAGCGTGACCAGATAGGGGGCGCCGCCGATGCGCTTGAGCTCGCCGCGGCGGTCCAGGCCCGCGGCGACGGTCACCGGGTCGGCGGGTTCGCCGCGCCCGTAGAGGTCGAGGATGGTGTCGTAGACGGCCTGATGGGCGGGGCGGTAGAAATCACCGGGCCGAAGGACCTCGACGACGTCGGCGATGGCGTCCTTGCTCAACAGCATGCCGCCGAGCACCGACTGCTCGGCCGCCATGTCGTGCGGAGGCTGGCGGCCGAAGTCCTCGCCGGGAGGTTCGGGCGGGAAGTCCGTGCGCCCGCGGTCATCGGTGGTTGTCACCAGACTCGACCGTCCTCTCTAGCCCACGACCGGGATGCACCCCGTCGACTCGTTGTACTCCCGGGCACCGACACATTCGTAAAAGCCGTTGACCAGGGCTCCAGCTACCGCCGCGGCACCGGTCCGTGCGCGTGGTCGGGAGCGGTCCGCGCGCAGCGATGCGACGAACCTAGGCGACCCGCTGGGTGTGCACCAAACCGCGCTGTGCACACAACTGTGGATAACTTGGGGAAAGTTCACCCAACCGTGTGCACCCCCTGTGTACAACTTGGGGAAAACCCAGGTCCACAAGGTCAAATACGCAGATAGATATGGGCTTCCGCGTTCTTCCAGGTGTGGATTAATGAAGTACCGGCGTGTCGGCCAAGTTGAACAGCCGGGCGTGTTGGGTTAACGGCGCATGAGCTACGTATGACCTGAGTCACACGACGGACGGTCGGCTCGGCTGGTAATCCACAGGCTGGGTAAACAAGGCGTCGTCGGCGTGTGCTGTGGCGCCCAGATTGTGCCGAATGATGCTCGACATCATTCAGCAAATAATTAGTTACAAGCGGCTCGCGGCAGCAGGGCACAACCGAGGACCACTCCCGTGCGCAGACGGGAGTGGTCCTCGACGCAGTGCCTGAAATCAGGCGGCGGTGACCGTGAGGTCGAACTTCGCCGCCACGTCCGGGTGCAGGTGCACCACGATGGCGTGCTTGCCGGTCGTCTTGATGTGCGCCTTCGGCAGCTCGATGCTGCGCTTGTCGACGACGGGGCCACCCGCCGCCTTGACGGCCGCCGCGACGTCCGACTGGGTCACCGAGCCGAACAGCTTGCCGGTGCCCGCGGTCTTCACCGCCAGCGAGACCGACTCCAGGCCCTCGATGGCCTGCTTCAGCTCGTTGGCGTGGTCCAGGTCGCGGACCCGGCGGGATTCCTGCGCCCGGCG
This sequence comes from Nocardia aegles, assembly GCF_052545135.1. Classification (NCBI taxonomy): domain Bacteria; kingdom Bacillati; phylum Actinomycetota; class Actinomycetes; order Mycobacteriales; family Nocardiaceae; genus Nocardia; species Nocardia aegles. The sequence goes on along the minus strand of NZ_JBQWRI010000011.1, from coordinate 140,815 downwards.
AATGCCCTCGACCTGCTTCTGCGCGCCGCGGCTGGCCACGATCGCCAGGCCGCGCGGCAGCAGGTAATTGCGGCCGTAGCCGTCCTTGACCTCAACGGTGTCGCCGGGGGCACCGAGGTTGTCCACATCAGCGGTAAGAATCAACTTCATTGGCGTGCCTCCCTTTCTCAGCGAGCCGTCGACACGTAAGGCAGCAGGGCGACCTCACGCGAGTTCTTGACCGCAACCGCGATATCGCGCTGGTGCTGCACGCAGTTGCCGGTGACGCGGCGGGCGCGGATCTTGCCGCGGTCGCTGACGTACTTGCGCAGCAACGCCGTGTCCTTGTAGTCGATGTTGACGGTTCCGGTCTTGCTCTCCTTGCAGAACGAGCAAGCCTTCTTCTTGAGCACCTTCTCGCGCGCGGGCGCTTTAGGCATGGTCTTGTACTCCGTAATCAGTGATGGCCCGGATCAGCGCGGGCCGTTGTGGCCGTTCTCAGAACGGCGGTTCGTCATCCATGCGGCCGCCGCCCCCGAAGGAGCCGGCCGCGGGCGCACTGCCCCAAGGGTCGTCCTCGGCACCGCCGGAACGCCCACCGCTACCACCCGAGGAGGCGTAGCCGCCACCGCCGCCGGAGCCGGACCCGAAGCCGCCGCCACCGCTGCCGCGGCTGGTCTTGTTGACCTTCGCGGTGGCGTAGCGCAGCGAGGGACCGACCTCGTCGACCTCGAGCTCGACGACCGTGCGCTTCTCACCCTCGCGGGTTTCGTAGGAGCGCTGCTTGAGCCGTCCGCTCACGATGACACGGGAACCCCTGGTCAGGCTTTCGGCGACATTCTCCGCGGCCTCGCGCCAGATATTGCAGCGCAGGAACAGCGCTTCGCCGTCTTTCCATTCGTTCGAATTACGGTCGAACACACGGGGAGTCGACGCGACGGTGAAATTCGCCACCGCCTGTCCCGCCGGTGTGAATCGAAGCTCCGGGTCGGCCGTCAGATTTCCGATGACGGTGATGACCGTGTCGCCTGCCATGTGGTTCCTCCTGCTCGGTGTGCAGTCCGCGTCTCGCTTTTGCGCTAAAGCCTAGGCACAGGCTCCGACGCGAAACGAGGGGTTGCCGGACTACTTGTCGTGGCGCAGAACCTTGGTGCGCAGCACCGTCTCGTTCAGACCGAGCTGACGGTCGAGCTCGCTCACGGTGGCGGGCTCGGCGGTCAGATCGACCACGGCGTAGATGCCCTCGGCGTGCTTGGCGATCTCGTAGGCGAGCCGGCGGCGGCCCCAGATGTCGACCTTGTCGATCTTGCCGCCCTCGGTGCGAACGACACTGAGCAGGTTGTCCAGCGACGGACCAACAGTGCGCTCGTCCAGGCTCGGATCGAGGATGACCATCACTTCGTAATGACGCACGGACCAATCACCTCCTGTGGACTAGGAAACGGCCACGGACGGTCCGTGGCAGGAGGGTCGTTGCGTCAGCAACCCGAACAGGCTACATGAGCGGCGCCTGAGCACTGAAATCGCCCCGGCGAGCCGCCCGGGCGCGCTCGCGTACGCGACGCCGGCGAGGGGACCGGCGGCGCGGCCCGGACCGTCCGCTTAGGGTGGATCCATGCCGACCGGACTCGCCGCCAGCGACCTGCCCGCGGGTGGCGCGCGACGCCGCGCGGCGTTCGCCGTGGTGGTGGTGTTGCTCTGCGGTCTCGTCCTCGCGCTGGCGTACGCGAACAAGGCCCGCTGCGCGGGTGCGCCGTTCGACCGGGACGGGCGCAGCGCGGTTTTCGATGTGATCAAGGATTCGGACGTCTGCTACTCGGACATCCAATTCCTCTGGCTCGGCCGGGACATCAACGAGCACGCCTTTCCCTATGTGACCGGCGGCATCACCGACGACGGGGCGCTGGTCGGCGGCGCGGTGGAATATCCGGTGCTCAGCGGCGTGCTGATGTGGCTCGGAGCGCTCGGCGCGCACAACGACGCCGATTTCCTGCGTCACTCGGCGCTGCTGCTGGCGCCCTTCGCGCTGCTGACCGCGTGGATGCTGGCTCGCTTGGCCGGGCGCGCGGCCTTGCTGTGGGCGGCCGGACCGCCGCTGGTGCTCTACGCCTTCCACAACTGGGAGCTTCCGGTGGTGTGCACAGCGGTGGCGGCCGGCTACGTGATGACGGCGCTCACCCGCTACTCCGTGCGTACCAGGGGCATCGTGGCGGCGGTGCTGCTCGGGCTCGGGTTCTGCCTCAAGCTCTACCCGGGGATCTTCGTGTTGCCCTTGTCGGTGTATGTGCTGACCAACGGTACCGAGCGCGACCCGGAAGACGGCGATCGCGGCCTCGATGTCCGCGGCGCTCTGCTCACCGCGGCAGCGGCGATCGGCACCGTCGTGGTGGTGAATCTGCCGTTCGCGCTGGTGGGCTACGAGGGCTGGCGCGCGTCCATCACGTTCCAGCAGTTGCGTCAGGCCGATATCACCACGAATTCGATCTGGTATTGGGGGCTTCGGCCGATGTTCGGTGCCGACGCGCGCAGCGAGGCGGCGTTCCAGCAAGTGGTCTCGGTCGCCTCTCCCGCGCTGGTGCTCGCGACGTTCGCGCTGGCCATGTGGCTCGGCCGGCGGCGCTACGCGACGACCGGCGTGTTCCCGTGGGTCGGTGTGAGCGGTGCGATGCTGTGTGGATTCCTGTTGTTCCACAAGGTGCATTCCCCGCAGTACACCCTGTGGCTGGTGCCGTTCCTGGTCCTGCTCGAGATCCCCTGGTGGTTGATCGGCAGCTATCTCCTCGCCGACGCGGCCATCGGGATCGGGGTGTTCCGCTACTTCTACTCGATGGGTACGGGCACCTCGGTCGAGCTGATGGAGCGCATCGTCCAGTTCGGTGTGTGGGGGCGCGCGAGCCTGCTGATCGTGTTCTTCTTCGTATTCCTGTGGGCGGTGCCGCGCGGTGGTCGCTCGATGCCGCCCCGAGAATCGCAATCCGATCCCCGCAAGCTGGTCCCGGCGGTTCAGGGCCCACTCGGCCGGGGCCTGGAAGGCAGCGCTTTCGGCGCGGTCGTCGGGCGCCCGCCTGCGCCCGTGCCGCGTTGACCTACTTGCGCCCGGCCTGCCACTGCATGCCCCACTGGTATGCCTGGTCGAGTTCGCGCTGGGCGCCGTTGATGTAGTGCACTTCCCGGTGCACCGTGATCCCGGCTCCCTGGTTCTGCAGCAGGGCGACGGCGCAGGAGCGGGCGCCGTCCACCGGGGAATCGAGGCGGACCTCGATCTGCGGACCGGTCGTGGGGTAGAGCGTCACCACGCCGTCGGCGGCGGCCCAGTTCGGGACACCCTCATAGATGAAGGCGAAGATCAGGATGCGCCGGAACAACTCGGGCCGGGCGAGGTCGATGTGCAGGTTCTCGCCCGACGTGGCCGAACCGCTGCGATCGTCGCCGTCGAGCCGGATGTAGGGCTCGGCCTCCAGCGTGCCGAAGTTGTTGCCGAGCGCCTGCACGACGCCCTTGGCGCCGTTGGACAGTTCGTAGAGACAGCCGAGGTCCAGATCGATGGGCTTGGCGCGGCGGAAGAATCCTCTGGGTCCGCTCGACCAGTTCAGATTGACCCGCACGGTGCCCTGCTGCTCACCCGGCTTGGTCAGGTTGATGCTCGGTGTCGCCTTCGACAGGGTCACCTTGGACAGGTTGACGCCGCCGGGGTTGTCGTTGATCGCCATGGCGCGATCCCCCCTCTGTGGAAACGAGAGCGGCAGCGGCCGTCCTTCGGGACGGGGCCGCTGCCGCAACGGGTCTTCGGCTGCTTGCCGGGAATCAGCCTACCGGCGTCGGTTCCCGTTCGCTGTCCAGTTCCTCCTCGTCCGCTCGGCCGTTGCGGACGATGCTGGTGACGAACGCCGCGCCGATGAACGCGACGCCGACCAGGCCGGTGACGATCTCGTTGATGTGCACGCCGATCGAGACCAGCAGGATCGCCGCGAGCGCGCCGATCGCCCAGTGCGCGCCGTGCTCCAGGTAGACGTACTCCGACAGTGTGCCCTTGCGGACCAGGTACACCGTGATCGACCGGACGAACATGGCGCCGATCAGGCCGAGGCCGAGCGCGATGATGATCGGGTCGGAGGTGATGGCGAACGCGCCGATCACGCCGTCGAAGGAGAACGACGCGTCGAGCACCTCCAGGTAGAGGAACAGGAAGAAGCCCGCCTTACCGGTGGCCTTGACCAGCTCCGACGGCCCTTCGCTCGCCTCCTCGGTGTGGAACATGGAGCCGAGCCCGTCCACCGCGATGTAGGTGATCAAGCCGAGCAGGCCCGCCACCAGCACGGTCGAGCGGTGCGCCTCGTCGGCGACGAACTCCGCGGTGAGGATCAGTCCGGCGCCCGCGACCACCACGGAGAGCATGTCCAGCTTGCCCGCCTTGGCCAGCGGCCGCTCCAGCCAGCTCAGCCAGGTGATCTCGCGCTCCTCGAAGATGAAGTTGAGGAACAGCAGGGCCAGGAACATGCCGCCGAACGCCGCGATCTGCGGATGCGCGTCGGTGAGCAGTTTCTCGTAGCTGGGGCTGCCGTCCGGGAAGGTCAGTGCGCCGTCCGGGGGCGGGTTGAGAGCCAGGTCGAAGGCCCGCACCGGGTCCAGCCCGGCGGTGATCCACACGATCGCCAGCGGGAAGACCAGCCGCATGCCGAACACGGCGATCAGCACACCGATGGTGAGGAAGATCCGCTGCCAGAACGCGCTCATCCGTTCCAGGACGGTGGCGTTGATCACGGCGTTGTCGAACGAGAGCGACACCTCGAGGATGCCGAGGATCGCGGCGAGCGCGAGGGCGGTCGGTCCGCCGTACACGACCGCAACGACGAGCGAGACCACCGTGACGACGAGGGACATGCCGAAAATGCGCAGGACCACGCTGGGACCTTTCATGAGTGAAAACGAGGCGGCGACGGTTGCTACCAGCGTGGCCGCTGGATCGCTGGTTGTCCAACGCCCCTCCCGGGGCGTCGGCATGCCTGGTCGCACGACGAGGGGGCCCGTCGCCGGGCCCCCTGTGAACAGCGGAGCGTTCCTTAGACGTTCACGCCGTAGTCACGGGCGATGCCCGCCAGGCCGGAGGCGTAGCCCTGACCGATCGCGCGGAACTTCCACTCCGCGCCGTTGCGGTACAACTCGCCGAAGACCATCGCGGTTTCGGTGGAGGCGTCCTCGGTGAGGTCGTAGCGCGCCAACTCCTCGCCGTTGCTGCGGTCCACGACGCGGATGTAGGCGTTGCGGACCTGGCCGAAGGACTGCGAACGGGAGTCGGCGTCGTAGATCGAGACCGGGAAGAAGATGCTCTCGATCGTGGGCGGGGTGTTCGCCAGGTCGACGTTGATGACCTCGTCGTCGCCCTCGCCCTCGCCGGTCCGGTTGTCGCCCGCGTGCTCGATCGAGCCCTCGGGGGAACGCAGGTTGTTGAAGAAGACGAAGTGCTGGTCGGACAGGACCTTCTTGTCCGCGCCGGTCGCGATGGCGCTGGCGTCGAGGTCGAAGTCGGTGCCGGTGGTGGTCCGCACATCCCACCCCAGGCCGACCGAAACAGCGGTGAGGTTAGGCGCCGCCTTGGTCAGCGAGACATTGCCGCCCTTGGACAAACTGACACCCATGCGGGATTCCCTTTCAATAGTCCGTCATTGGTTCCCAGCATGTCCGAATCGCCGGGGACGCCATCGACAGTAGTAGGTTTCCGCGAAGTTGCGTAGGAACCCGCGCACCCCCCGGCGAACAGGAAGATCTCCTACCATCGGGGCGTGGCAGGCCGGATGCGTGGATGGTTCCGTTCGTCGGGAAACGACGAGTGGATCGAGCATGCCCGCGCGACGCTGGCGACGGCGTTCCTCGATATGGATCGTCGCCAGAGCGCGGCCGAGGCGGCGGTGCACGCCGCCGATCAGATCTTCCCCGAACGACATACGGGCGCGCGGTGGGAACCGGTGCGGCACAGATGCTATGGCGCGGCGGAGGTCTATCTCACGCTGAGCGCGGAGCTCGAGGCCGCGCAGCAGGGCGGCCCGCCGGTGCCGCAGGGGCGGCAACGGGTCGACGCCGCGGTAGGGCAACTGACCGACGCGGCGCGCGCGGTCGACGAGTTCTATCGCGGTGACCAGGGCAAGCTCGACGAGGCGGTGGCGGTACTCGGGGCGGTCCCGCAGTTGGTTCAGCAGGTGAAGGCCGCCGCGGCCGGTGTGCGCGGCCGGGCCGCCGAATCGGAGTTCGCGGACTATCCCTCGGTGCGCGGGCACGCCGCCGCGGTCGATGAGGCGCTGCTCACACTGGAGGCTGCGGGTTCGGCCACGGCCACGGCCTCGGGCGCCGTGCGGGAAGCCGCGAACCGCCTGCAGGCGGCCACCAAGGAGCTTGCGGATGCATTGGCGCAAGCGCCATCTCGGGCCGCGGCGGCGCGCACCGCGATATCGTCGGTGACAACCCGCCTTGCCGCCGTCCGGACCAGGGCCGATGGCGTTCCGCAGGCATTCTCGGCGCTGCTGCGCGAGTTCAATGCTGCGAGTTCGGCCGATCTGGCCGACAATGTGCGGGAAAGCCAGCGAGCCATCGAGGCCGCGGACGCGGCCCTGGGCAGGGCGCGTGCGGCGGCGGTAGAGAACAATCCGGAGTTTGCACTTGATCTGACCACATCCGCGCGCGGATTCCTCACCGATGCCGAGCAGCGCGTCGACGCCGTCACCAAGCGGCTCACCCTGCTGCGTGCGATTCGGTCCGACCCGCAAGAACAGGCCAAGGCCGTACGATTTCGGCTGCGGGACGCGCAGATGCTCGCGGTGAGCCGCGGGCTGGTCGCCGAATGGGGCTCGGTGCTCGACGCACAAGCGGCGCGGATCGACCGCATCAGCGGAGCACTGTCGGGGCGCCACCCCGACTACTGGGCCTATATGACGGAACTGGATGCCGTCACCGAATTCATAGCCGGGGTAGTGGATCGAATGAGAAAACAAGTAGGACCACGACGAGAATGAGGATGGGACAACGATGACCGCAGGCATCGCCGTCCAGCAGGAGGTTTCCCTGCGGAAGCGAATGCCGCTGCGCCACTTCCGGCAGTTGCACGGCCCGGAGGCGAGGCGTCTTTTCCACCGGCAGCCCGAACCGTTCGGCGACGACGACGCCGGCCGCGAGCTGCTCGCGATCGGTCTGGGCGCGACGCTGTACGCGCCCGCGACCAGGCCCGATCTCGCGTTGACGATCAGCAGGCGCGCCGGGCAAGGTGTGTGTTCGATGGTGATCGACCTCGAGGACGCCGTGGCCGATCACGAGGTGGAATACGCCAAGCGGCAGACCGTCGCGACGCTGGACTTGCTGGCGAGCAGCCACGACGCGAATCCCCTGTTGTTCGTGCGGGTGCGCGACGCGGACACGATCACCGAGCTCATCGAGCAACTCGGACCGGGCGCCAAGGCGCTGACCGGGTTCGTGTTCCCGAAGTTCGACAGCGTGAGCGGGCCGGCGTACCTCGACGCGCTGAACGTGGCGGCCCAGCGGGTGGACCGGCCGCTGTACGGGATGCCGGTGCTGGAGTCGGCGGGACTGGTGCACCGGGAGACCCGCGATTACGAGCTCACCCAGATCGCGGCGCTGCTGGCCGCGCACCGGGACCGGGTACTGGCGGTGCGGGTGGGTGCGACCGACATGTGCTCGACCTTCGGTATCCGGCGCGACCGCGACCTGACGATCTATGACGTGCGCGTGGTCGCCGACGTCATCGCCGACATCGTGAACTATCTGGGGCGCGCCGACGGAACCGGTTTCATCATCACCGGGCCGGTGTGGGAGTACTTCGCCGATCACGAACGGATGTTCCGGCCATTGCTGCGGACCGCGCCGTTCGAGGAATCCGACGCGGTGCCGTTCCGCCAGTACCTGGTCAGCCGGGACCTGGACGGCTTGTTGCGGGAGATCACGCTGGACCGGGCCAACGGCATCCAGGGCAAGACCGTGATCCACCCGTCGCACGTGGCGGCCGTGCACGCGCTGTCGGTGGTGACGCACGAGGAGTACTCGGACGCGCTGGACATCCTGCGCGAGGACGTCGGCGGCGTGGCGGCCTCCGGTTACCGGAACAAGATGAACGAGATGCGACCGCATCGCAACTGGGCGCGACAGACCCTGTTGCGCGCGCGGGTGTTCGGTGTGGCGAACAAGGGAGTGTCGTTCGTGGATCTGCTGACGGCGTTGGTCACCGTATGAGCCGGACCGCGACCGATCTCGGTGACAACGAAACATTTTGGGCGACAAGAGTTCTTGGCATAGGACTGCATCACGACGCGGTGCGTGACCGGGACCGGCTGCGCACGGCGCGGTTGCCGATCACGGCCTTGGTGCAGCCGGGGGTGCGCCACAACAATCGGCGCAGGGCGCACCTGCTGGTCTCCACCGTGCTCGGCAAGCACCTGCCGACCGATCCGCGGGTGGTGCTCGGCGCGGGCGATCACCTGGGCGATCTGGTTCGCGCGGTACTCGGCGAGCGCCCAGCCGTCGTGCTCGGGTTCGCCGAAACGGCAACCGGTCTCGGCCACTGCGTGGCGGCACGGATCGGTGCGAGCTGTTACCTCCATTCGACCCGGCGCGCGGTGCCGCACGCGCCGACGCTCGCCGGCTTCGAGGAGGGACACTCGCACGCCACCTCCCACCTGCTGCAGCCCGCGCCGGCCGACATCTTCGTCAACGATCTGCCGCTGGTGCTGGTGGACGACGAGATCTCCACCGGCGCCACGGCGATCGACGCGGTGCGGGCATTGCACGCCTGCGCGCCCCGCGCGCACTATGTGCTCGCGTCGCTGGTCGATCTGCGCACCGATGCCGACCGGGCCGGATTCGACGCCGCGGCAGCGGACCTCGGTGCCCGCATCGACACGGTGTGTCTCGCCACCGGCCGTGCGTCGCTGCCCGACGGGCTGGTGGACGCGGTCGGCGCGCTCCCCGAACCGCGGCTCAACCCGACCGCCGGGCACATCGGTTCGTTCGGACGCGTCGAACTCCCCTGGCCGACCGCTGTGCCGGAGGGCGGCAGGCACGGCGTTCTCGCCTCCGATATCGGCGCCTTCGAGGCCGCGCTGCTGGACGCGGGCCGGGTGCTCACCGCCCGGCTCGACGCGGATTTCCCGGGCCGGGCCGCCATCGTGCTCGGGCACGAAGAGTTGATGTACCTGCCCCTGCGGTTGGCGGCGCTGCTCGCCGAGTCGGGTACGCCCACGCGTTTCCAGACCACCACGCGATCGCCCGCGTACGTGCTGGACGAGCCGGGGTATCCGTTGCGGCGGGGGTTCCGGTTCGTCGCGCCCGAACCGGGGGATGCCGCGCCGCGTTATCTGTACAACGCGCAGTGGCCCGCGACCTCACTCGACCTGTTCGAGGCCGACCTGGCCGGGTTGGGCGCGCTGGTCGGCGATCCGGTGCGCCGCGATGCCGCCGTGACGATCACCGACGACGGTGTCGACAGCGGCGGGGAGGGCGACGGCCCGGCCGCCGATCCGGTGCTCGTCGTGGTGGTCGACTCGCCCGCCGACACCGCGGAGTTGACGGCCGAGCACGGGCTGATCGATGTGCTGACCGCTTCCGGGGCCGACGTGCTGCTCGCGGTGCTGCCGGAGGCGGACCCGCGGCGGCTGCACGCCGAACGCGCGGAGTCGAACGGGAGCCGGGGATGACGAGTACCAGGGTGGGCGCGCTACCCACGCCGCTGCGCGGACCGGAGTTCGGCTCCTACCCGGCCGACGAGGTGTCCTGGCTGCTGACCGACCTGTCGGAAGTCGACCTGGAGGCCGACATCGCCGAGCGGGAACGGCGGATCCAGGCCGGCAAGGCGCACTACGCGGAGTCGCTGCCGATCGAGTACCAGCCCGACGCGTCGTACCGGGCGCTGTTCGACGAGGTGCTCGCGGCCAGCGCCGAGCGGCTCGCGCTGGCCGTGGCCACCGTGTCGGAGCTGGTCGTCGCCGAACGCGGCGAGGACATCGTCCTGGTGTCGCTGGCACGGGCGGGCACGCCGGTCGGCGTTCTGATGCGCCGCTGGCTGCGTTCGCGGCGTCCCGGCCTGGAGGTGCCCCACTACGCGGTGTCGATCGTGCGCGATCGCGGCATCGACGCGGTGGCGCTGGACTACCTGGCCGAGCATCACGATCCGGCCTCGGTCGTTTTCGTGGACGGCTGGACCGGCAAAGGCGCGATCACCCGTGAGCTGACCGAAGCGCTGGACGCCTATCACGCCGCCGGTGGCTCGCGGTTCGACGGCGAATTGGCGGTGCTGGCCGACCCTGGGCACTGCGTGCGCACCTACGGCACCCGCGATGACTTCCTGATCGCGTCGGCCTGCCTGAATTCGACTGTGTCCGGGCTGGTTTCCCGCACCGTGCTGAACGACACGCTGATCGGGCCCGGCGATTTCCACGGCGCCAAGTTCTACCGCGAATTGGCCGGTGACGACGTGTCCGGGCGTCTGCTGGACGCGGTGAGCGGCGCCTTCGACGCGGTCCGCGATCGGGTGCCCGCCGAGGTGGCCGCCATTCGCGCGAGCGACCGGACGCCCACCTGGACCGGCTGGACGTCGGTGGAGCAGGTGCGGGAGCGATACGGCATCACCAGCGTGAACTTCGTGAAGCCCGGTGTCGGCGAGACCACCCGGGTGCTGCTGCGGCGGGTGCCGTGGCGGGTGCTGGTGCGCGAGGCGGACGCGCCGGAGCACGCGCACATCCGGATGCTGGCCGCCGCCCGGGGTGTCCCGGTCGAAGTCGTCGCCGACCTGGCATATTCGTGTATGGGATTGATCAAGGACGTGCAGCAGTGAACCTATGCCCGGCAGCCCACCGAAGACGTGCGCTGATCGCGACCGACCTGGACCGGACGATGATCTACTCGCGTAACGCCTTCAGCACCACCGCCGACGTGCCGACGGTCTGCGTGGAGCATCTGGAGGGGGCTCCGCTGTCGTTCATGACCACCACCGCGGCGCTGCGGATGCAGACCTTGACCGAACCCGCCGCCGTCGTTCCCACCACCACCCGCACCATCAAACAGTTCGACCGCATCCGGCTGCCCGGAGCGCCGTGGCGCTACGCGATCACCAGTAACGGCGGGAACATCCTGGTCGACGGTGTGCCCGATCTGAGCTGGCGCATCGACATCGACACCAAGGTCCGTGCGGGCGGGGCCACGCTGTCCGAGGTGAGCAAGGAACTGCGCACCCGCATCGACGACTCGTGGGTCACCAAGTTCCGCGTGGCCGACCACCTGTTCTGCTATCTGGTGGTCAAGCCCAAGGCCGTTCCCGAGGGATTCCTCGCCGAGTGGGACGACTGGTGTCGTCCGCGCGGCTGGTCGGCCTCCCAGCAGGGCCGCAAGATCTACACCATGCCGCTCGCGGTCTGCAAGAGCCGCGCGGTCGCCGAGGTGCGCAAGCGCATGTGGGAAAGCGGGGAACTCGCCGCCGACGCCCGCACACTCGCCGCGGGCGACGGTGCCCTCGACGCGGAAATGCTGCGTGCCGCCGACTCCGCCATCCGCCCCCGCCACGGCGAACTCGAACAACTCAACTGGACCCACCCCAACCTCACCGTCACCCGAGCCACCGGCATCCTCGCGGGCGAGGAGATCATCAACTGGTTCATCAAGGCAGCTCCGACGCCTTCCGAATAGCCGACACCGCATCGGTGTACTGCTCGGTGGTGAGGTCGCCGTCCGCGATCCCGAGTTGATGGACCGCCTCGATCATGTTTCCGATCCTCTCTCGATCGGCCGGGCTTGCTGCCACATCTGCTCGAATTGCCGTAGGAATCCGGCATGCAGGACGCCGTTGGTCGCTGCATCGACGGGAAGGCATTCCCGATCGACTCGACCAGCCAACAGGCCAACCGACCATCGGCCGATCGGGCTGCACTTGGCGACTCACACCGTGTCGGCGGGCGGCTCGAAAGTGGACTTGAAGTCCGGGCATTCGACCAAGGGATCGTGGGGGCAGGTGGCGGCGTGGCGGAGGCTATCGCGCATGCGGATGAGGCGGGTTATGTCCTTGTCGAGCTCGCCGGCTTTTTCGGCCATGCGGGCGCGCAATTCGGCATCGGAGGGGGTGGCGCGCAGGAAACGGGCGATTTCGGCGAGGGTGAAACCGGCGCCTCGGGCGCAGGAGATGAGGGCGAGACGGTTCAGGATGTCGGGGTGGTAGGTGCGGCGCAGGCCGTTGCGGCCGGTCGCGGCGATGAGACCGCGCTTCTCGTAGAAACGCAGGGCGGAGGGGGCAAGGCCGGTTCGCGCGCCGACCTCGGCGATATCGAGCAGGACGTCGGTCATCTCGTCTCCTTGACTTGAACCGCGCTTCAAGTCACAGACTAGCTCGCATGACAATTCACCACCTCAATTGCGGATCGGTTCGGCAGATCGAAGCCACCTACGACGGACCCGCGCCGGCCCACGCCGTGAACCATTGCCTGCTGGTCGAGACCGAATCCGACGGGCTGGTCCTGATCGAGACGGGGATCGGGCTGGACGACGTGCGCGACCCGGCGGGCACCCTCGGTCCGGAATGGGTGGCGATGGCCCAGCCCGTGCTCGCCGAGGACGAGACCGCGATCCGGCAGGTCCAGCGGCTCGGCTACGACCCCGCCGACGTCCGGCACATCATCCTCACCCACCTCGATGTGGACCACTCCGGCGGACTGCCCGATTTCCCACATGCGCGGGTGCACGTGCTTGCCGGCGAACTGGCGGCGGCGCAGGCGCAGGCACCGAGTTTCCGCTATCGCCCCGCGCACTGGGCGCACGATGTGCGCTGGGTGGCCTACCCCGCGGAACCGACCGGAAAGTGGTTCGGCTTCAACGCGATTCAACCGAAGGACCTACCCGACGACTTCCGGTTGATCCCGCTGGGCGGGCACACCGCAGGCCACACGGGAGTCGCCGTTCGAGACGGCGACAACTGGCTGTTGCACTGCGGTGACGCGTACTACTACCATCGCGAACTCGACTCCGTTCCACAGCCGCACCCGGTGCTCGACATCGTGCAGACCGGTTCCGAGGTCCACCACGACCTGCGGCTGGGTACTCAGGCGCGACTGCGCGAACTACACCGCGATCACGGCCACGAGGTCACCCTGATCAGCGCGCACGACCCGTGGGAATTCCAGCGCGTAGGCAGACCCGTTCGTCGAGGTTTGTGAACACGGGCGCGGTTGTGGTCCGGCGAACTCGAACAACTCAACTGGACCCACCCCGACCTCACCGTCACCCGAGCGACCTCCAACCGCCGCGGGGATCTCGAATACCTGGTACGCGGTTGCGCCGAGTTCATGTCTCACAATGAGATGCCCGAAGGGCGTCACCGACGCCAGAATCTCTCCGTAATCGCCGCTGTTCCTGCAGCTATGGGTAGTTGGCGACGACAACTATCGAGTACGTCGAGAGATTGTGTGATGGCCGTAGATCTCGTTACCGCCAGCGTCGTTGTTCTCGCGGTCCTGTTCGGGCTGTGGGTCATCTGGTTCGCGCTGCCGTGGCTTATCGACCGCGAGGGAGAATTCGATGAATCGGTGGATGCCTACGGCATCGACCGGCGCGTCGAGCAGGAGGTCGATCGATGATCATCTCGCTCGCTGATGCCGAACAGTGGCGCATGATGCACCGAAATTGCGCGACCGATGGCTCGTTCCGATCTCTGGAGCAAGCGCGCTTCGTCGTGAATGTCCACAGCGGCCACGGCCCTGGCTGCAAGCAGTACTTGTCCGCCTCGGCCTACAGCTTCGGATTGTCGGAGGATTAGCCGCGGGCGGGCTGGGAAGGTGTTCCACTCGACGTGGCTGACTCGTCACCGACGCTGCCAGCACTGCGCCCGATCGTCGAGATTCCACCACGAGACGTAGTCCGGGTCCTGGTCGAGCAGAGTCCATCCGGCCGCCAGCGTGTCGAAGAACGCGCTGTCGGCCGTACGCCCGCCGCGTGGTTCGCCGATGTAGATCAGCACCGAGCCGCCCGCCTCCTGGTAGGCGGCGAGAGCGGTAGAGGCCATCGGGTTCTCCCAGCCGGGCGGCCAGCAGAGGAACAGTGCGTGGTCGGCGTGCGCGGCGACCAGATCGTCCGGGGAAGCCGGCGGCGCGGCGGTGGGGTGCCAGGTGGTGGTCTGCCCCGGCGCGTCGGGGAATGCGCTGTTCGTCGCGCGGCCGGGTGGATGTGAGTCGAAAGCGCTTGTCGGCACGCCGAGTTCGGTAAGTTGATGCGCCCAGTAGCCGCGTCCGGCTCCGACTTCCAGTACCGGCCTGCCCTGCGCGACGTCGGCCACCCAGCGCAGCGTGGCGGGGCACGGAATCGCATAGGCGTAAGCGGCCTGCAACACGATCTGCGCATATGCCAGTCGCGCACTGCCTTTCGGGTTTCCGCCATTCACCTCCGCGCGGTTCGCACGTTCCCATGGGCCGGCCGACACCGCGGCGGCGACGATGTCCCAGTACGGGTTCGTGCTCGCACCACCGGTCATGTAGTGCAGTAGGTGCAGGTCGAACGTCGCGTCGGCGATGTCGTCACCGGTGCCGGGCAACTGGGCCGCGGTGGACCAATAGTCCGCGACCCGCGGATACGCCTTCGCGAACGTGATCTCGTCTTCGACCAGGTGCGTCAGCGCCGTGCGACGCTGCGGCGAAAGCGCCAAGTCAGCCATCGTTCGATTCTCCGCCGACCGGCACCGCCCACGGCGAACATCTAGACGAATTCACCGATCCGTCGCGAAACCTTCGCTCTCCGTGACTATTACGGCTACGAGACACGGTCGGGCCGACGCGGCCCGCGCGCCTCGCCGTCGCGAAATACCCTGCTCCGTCGAGCGTGCGCGTTTCAGTACTGCTGGTGCCCGGCCAACTGCTGCGCGATGATCCCTTGCAGGCGTTGCAGGCCGCCGACGGTGATGCCGCTCTGCAGCTGTCCCTCGATGGTGCGCACCAGCATGGAGTCGCTGAGCACCTTCTCGCTGGACTGGATCAGCACGGTCCCCGCACCGGTGAAATCGAACTGACGCTCCTCACCGGAGTTCACCCCGAAGCGCGCCGCACCCGCGGCCAGGAAACCCGAGATCCAGCGTTCGTCGTAGTGGTGGCTCGGGGACGGGCAATCCGCCCAGCCGACCAGCGCTTCCGGATCGACGCGCAGCGGTGGCTCGGCGAACAGCACCGGACCGTTGGAGGAGGCGAGGAACTTGCCGGTGCCGATCAAGGTGAGGAAACCGGGCACGATCGACTGGTTGAGCGACAAGCCCGGCTCGAAGGCCAGCAGGTTCGCCGCCCGGATGGTGAGGTTGCCGTTGTCCTCGAGATCGTAGGAATTGATGTCGTAGCCGCGGTCGCCGATGATCAGCTTGCCGTGCCCCTCGGCGACGACGTAGTCGCCGGTGAACAGCGGCGCGGAGAACTGCTGCGACACCATGTGCAGCAGTCCGCCCTGCAACCCGTGGCTGAGCGCCTGGAACCGGATGTCGCCGTAGTAGGCGATCATCGCGCCCTTGCGCATGAACCAGGGCTTGTTCAGGTCGATGCAGTAGGCGTAGCTGTTTCCCGGGACGTTGTCGCTCATACCGAGATTCATGGGGTTGAGGATCTGGGACATGCTCACAACTTCTCTTCGGAGGCCTGCACGTAGACGACGCCCTGCCCGACGCAATGCAACTGCATCGCCTCGCCGGAACCGCGTCCGACGGCGTCGCGCCAGCTCAGCGCCGCCTTGAGCTCGGTCTGCACAGTGCCGTAGGCGGCGACGAAGGCTTGCGGATCGACCACGACGGGGTTCGGACCGCCCACTTGCAGTTCCAGGAACCCGCCGTGCGCGAGCAGCACCGCGGCGCCGTGCCCGGACAACTGGGTGGTGAACAGGCCCTGCCCGGTCAACGCGCCCGAGGCGGCACCGCGCAGCGCGCCCATCAGGCCGCCACCGCCTCCGCCGCCCGAACTCATCACCGACACCACCGAACTTTGTAGCGCGGCGGTGTTGGCGAGCAGCCGCGAAGCCTCGACGCGCAGCGTCGCACCCGGCTGCATGTGCACCACCTGCACCTCCAAGCCGGCGAATCCGTAATGGACCTCGCCATTGCCCTGCGCGAGCATGGTGCGCTCGTGCTCGCCCGCCATCGCCCGGCCCGCGAGACCCATCAGCCCGCCCATGCCGCCCATCCCTTGCGCCCCCGGAATCTGGTGGGGAGCAAAGGAAACATCGCCGGTATAGAACAGCATCGCGCCGCTGCGAGCGACCACACCGCCCGCCATCCCGACGTCGACCTTGACGACTTTGCCGTTGACCTTCTCGAACATCCGCCTCTACCGTTCCGCCGGTTGGATCGACACCACGCCGTGGCCGTCCCAGCGCAGCGAGAACGCCTCGCCCGCGTCCTGACCGACCACAGTGCGCCAGGACACGTCGGTGACGAAGGACTGGTTGAGGTTCCCCCGCGCCGCGACGAACGCGTCCGGATCCACGATCAACGGGTATTGCGGGGAAACCTCCAGGTGGATGAGCGGCCCGCCGGCCGAGAGCAGCGCGACCTGGCCCTGGCCGGAGACGGTCGTGGTGAACAGGCCCTGCCCGGTGGACGCACCGCGCAACCCGGCGAAACGTACGTCGGTGCGCAGGTTTCCGGCGAACGCGAGCAGTTGCTGCGATTCCACTTGCAGCGTCTCGTTGTTCAGGTTCACCACGGTGACGTGCTGGCCGTTGACCGCGAAGAACACCCGCCCGTGACCAGCGCACTCCATCAGCGAGAGTTTCTCGCCGGTGGCCCGGCGCTTCAACCCGGCGAGCACGCCGTCGCCCCCGCCGAAGCCCGCCGCCTTGAACTGCACGTTCCCCTCGTAGGCGATCATCGAACCGGAGATCGCGCGGAGACTGGTGCCGGCCAGATGGGCCTCGATCACCTTCTTCGATTGCTCGAACAGTTGCGCCATGGAATGTTTGCCTGCTGTCTCGATCGGGAACACGGTGTGATCGCCGTATTCCATCTGCGTGCCGTCACCCTAACCGATGCTTGCACGGGTGCCGGGGCAGCGCGGCCGTTGGATTCCAGCGGCGCGCAGCGCGTTTCTCGTAGAGTGTCAGGCGGAACGCACCGACAAGCGAAGGGTCGAACTTGTCCGCAACACTCGCCAAGGGCCAGAACGGTCCGCTGGCCACCAATGACGTGGTGATCTCCGTCCAGCTCACAGCACCGGCGGATTTGTCGGCGCTACTGGTAACGGAGCGGGGCAAGGTCCGTTCCGATGCCGATTTCGTCTTCTTCAACCAGCCCAGTGGCCCCGGCGTCAATCTGCAGCCCGCGCCCGCGGGCGGGCCCGCGGCGCTGGCGGTGTCGCTGAACACGGTGCCCGCCGACATCGACCAGATCCGCGCTGTGATCACGCTCGACGACGCGAACAGCAATTTCGGCAGGTTCCCCGCCCCGACCGCGATCGTGTCGGACGCGGCCGGTAATCAGTTGTACGAGTACCGAATCGACGGGCTGAACACCGAGTCGATCGTGATCGCGCTGGAGCTGTACCGCCGCCAGGGGGCGTGGAAGGTGCGTGCGGTCGGGCAGGGCTACGCGGGTGGTTTCGCCGCGCTGGTCACCGATCACGGTGTGACGGTCGATGATGCTCCAGCCCAGCCCGCGCAGGCCCAGCAGGCCCCGCCGCAGGCCCAGCAGGCCCCGCCGCCACCTCCGCAGCAGCCGGTTCAGCAGCCGCCGAACTACCCGCCACCGACCACCCCGGCGTACCCGACCCAGCAGCAGGCGCCGCAGTACGCGCCGACCGGCGGCTATCCGCCGCCCGGACCCGGTTACCCGCCGCCGCCCGGCCCCGGCCAGCCGCCGCAGAGCGGTCCTGGTTACCCACCTCCCGGTCCGGGTTATCCGCCGCCGCCCGCCCCCGGGCCCGGCTATCCGCCGCCGGGCGGGCCGCAACAGCCCGCCGAGGTCAGCCTGAGCAAGGACCGCCCGGTCAGCCTGGTCAAGGGTCAGCGGGTCACGCTGCGCAAGGAAGGCGCCGCGCTGACCTTCGTGAAGATGGGGCTCGGCTGGGATCCGGTGCGCAGCCGCGGCATGTTCGGCAACCGCACGGTCGACATCGACCTGGACGCGTCGGTCGTCATGTTCGCCGACATGAACCCGGTGGACGTCGCCTACTACGGCCAGCTGACCTCCAAAGACGGTTCCATCCGTCATCAGGGTGACAACCTCACCGGCGAAGGCGAGGGCGACGACGAGGTGATCCTGGTCGACCTGACCCGCGTCCCCGCGCACATCACCACGCTGCTGTTCATCGTGACCTCCTACAAGGGACACACCTTCGAGCAGGTGCAGAACGCGTTCTGCCGCTTGGTCGACGGGACGAACAACGGCGAGCTGGCCAGGTACACCCTCGCCGGTGGCATGCCGTTCACCGCGATGGCGATGTCCAAGGTGTACCGGGTGGGCAACGACTGGAAATTGCAGGCGCTCGGTGAGGGATTCCAGGCCAAGCATCCGGGTGAGGCGGTGCCGCAACTCGGCCGGTTCCTCGTCAACGGTTGAGCGGGCGGGACAGCAGGGCGGACACGGTGATTCAACTGCAGGCCGGTCAGAACATCCCGTTGACCGGTGAGGTCGTTCGTTTCAGCGCGAAAGCCGAGGCTGCCCTCGACGTTTCCGCGCTGGTGGTCGCCGAGAACCTGAAGGTGTTCTCCAGCGACGATTTCGTCTTCTACAACCAGCCGGCGGCGGCGGGGGTCGCCTTGGCCGCCGACGGGGTAACCATCACGCTCACCGAGGTACGCGCGGACGCGAAGGCTGTGCTGCTGGTGGTCAGCGCCGATCCGGCGGCCCCCGCGCGGGCGGGCGGGCTCGGGCCGGTCACCGCCACCCTGTCGGAGGACGACAGTCCGATCGCCGAATTCGCGATCACCCCGTCATCCGGTGAGACGGCGCTGATCTGCCTGGAGGTGTACCGGCGCGGTCCGGCCTGGAAACTGCGGGCGGTGGGCCAGGGTTACGCGGGCGGGCTCGCCGTGCTGCTCACCGCGCACGGCGTCGAGGTCGACGGTGCGGCCCCGGAGCAGCCCGCCCGGCCCGGCACGCACACCATGGCCGGTCCGTTGGCGGGGGACGCGCAGATCGCCACCGCCGGTGCGCCGCTGGAAGTCGGTCACGGCCTGGAACGGTTGTGGATGGTGTTCGAGGACGCCGCGCGGTCGGCCGCCGCCCTGGTATCCGCGCGGGAGTACGCGGCCAAGCGATTGGATCACGAACTGTCGCTCGCGGTCTCCGATCCCGCGACCAGGAACACGCCGGCGGCCGAGCAGGCGCGCAGCGTCGCGCAGCAACGGTACGACGAACTCGTCGACACCGCCGAGCGCAACCATCAGCGTGACGCCGACCAGCTGATGGGCGAACTCGCCGAGGCCGACCGGGTGCTGCCGCCCGCGTTGGCGTCCTGGGACTCGCCCGCGTGGGACAAGCCGCCCGCGCCGAGCGACGGTATCCGGCTCGGCGAGCTGTACGCGTTCGACCGGGGACCGCTGCGCGTTCCGTACTGCGTTCCGGTGCCGTTGAATCGGCCGCTGTGGATCGATGCCGAGTCGACGCGTGCGGTCGCGCCCGTCGTCGGCGCACTACTGGCGCGACTGCTCGCCACGGCGCCGCAGCGGCGGACCCTGGTCGACATCATCGACCTCACCGATGCGTTCGGCGGCTTCACCGGCCTGCTCGCTCCCGTGCTGAACGGCCCGCCGATCACCGACCACGCCGATATCTCGGCGCGGCTGCAAGCGCTGGTGGACGCGGCCGAGCTGGCCGAATTGGCTTATTCGAGCGGCGTTTTCACACCGCCCGCGGAGCATCGGGTGCTGTTGGCCGCGGACTTCCCGCACGGCTATCAGAGTTCGGACGCGCAGCGCATCGGCGCGTTGATCACGCGCGGCGAGCTGATCGGACTGTCCATCGTGATCGTCGGCGCGGACGAGTCCGATTCGGCCGACACCACCGTGGCGATGCTGTCGCAGTCGTGCCGCCACCTGCCCACCGTCGGCGGCACACCGCTGTTCGATCCGTGGACCGGCAGCGCGTGGCAACTCGATCTGGACCTGTTGCCGCACGAGCCGGAACGGCAGGCGCGCTTCCTGCGCACGAGGTGAACGCCGGCGGCCGGATCAGGCGCGGGCGACCGCCGTTCGCGGCCGCAGCGGCTTCGGCAGCCAGGGCGGCAGCGGATCCGGCATGCGATCGACCACGCCACCGACCGGGTCGTCGACGAAATCGCGACGCACCAGATCCTCCTCCGGGCGGTAGATCTGGCGCACGATCAGGGCGCACAGCCCCACCACCGCCACGTCGCGCAGTGCGACGGTGCCGGTGAACCACTGTTCGGGCAAACCTTTGCGGTCCACGCCGAGGTAGTAGAACATTCGCGGCACCCAGACCAGCGCGTCGATGGTCATCCAGGTCAGCAGGATGCGCCGGTGCGGCAGCGCCAAGACCGCGAGCGGCACCAACCACAGCGAATATTGTGGACTCCACACCTTGTTCGTCAGCAGGAACGCCGCGACCACGAGGAAGCACAGTTGCGCCAGCCGCGGCCGTCGCGGCGCGGTGAGGCCGATGTAGGCGATCACCGCGCACGCCGCGACGAAAGCCAGCAGCGAGACGGCGTTCAGGATCGCGGGCGGCTGCCCGTACTTCAGCGCGCCGTCGAAGCCCGGCCAGCCGGTGAACGAGGAGATCACGTTGTAGATCGAGTCCGGGTCGGCGTGCCGGGTGGTGTTGAGGCGGAAGAATTCCTGCCAGCCGTTCGGGAACAGCGCGGCGATCGGCAGGTTCACCGCGAGCCAGGTGGCCAGCGCGGCGCACATCGTGACGGACGCGGCGCCGATCGGGCGGGCGCCGAGAAATTGGATGCGGTAGGGCGTCTCACGTACCCACGCCAGGAAGGTCGGCCAGCCGTCGATGTCGCGCATCCGCAGGCCCAGGTGCGTCCGCAGCGTGCGTTGCATCGTCTCGGTGCGCAGGCACAGCACGAGGATGGGCCCCAGCAACAACAGGGGATACAGTTTGGCCGCGCCGCCCAGACCGAGGAGAACCCCCGCCAGCACGGGTTTGCGCCGGGCCCAGGCGAGCAGACCGGTCGCGGCGAAAGCGGTCGCGAGCGCGTCGAAATTGGTGAACGCGTGCACGATCACCAACGGCGAACAGGCGATCAGCGCCGCGTCCCAGATCCGGCGACCGGACAGCAACGCCGACGCCCAGACAGTGATCAGCCAGGCCATCGCGAGACCGAACGCGACGACGTCGAAGTAGATCACCACCTGGAGCGCGCCGGGCAGCGGCGAAGCGTCC
The DNA here is from genome assembly GCF_052545135.1 of Nocardia aegles. Taxonomy (NCBI): domain Bacteria; kingdom Bacillati; phylum Actinomycetota; class Actinomycetes; order Mycobacteriales; family Nocardiaceae; genus Nocardia; species Nocardia aegles. Next base: position 119,487 of record NZ_JBQWRI010000011.1, on the reverse strand, counting down.
CAGCTCTTCGCGATCCGCATCGACAAATACTGGTACAGGCCGGAGAGCACGGGATATTCCATGTACCGCGTCTCGCGCCCGCCGTCGGGAGTCTTTTCGGTCCACTGCTTCTTGTACGGGAAGGCGCCTTCGTTCAGTCGTTCCGCCCCGTAGAGCGGCACCGTGTCCGAGTAGCACATCGCCACGTACTGGCGGCCGTTGTTCCAGTCGAGGGTCGGACCGTCCGCGCCCGCGGTCTGCTGTATGCAGGCCGCCTTGCCGAACCAGCCGAATGCCAGGAACACCACGGCGAACGCCATCAGCACCCGCATGGGCGTCCAGAACCGCACCCGCCCGATCAGCGCGTGATCACCGACCGGCCCACCGATCACCGTCGACAATTGCGCGGTGAGGGAATCGTTACGACTCGGCCGGTCCCGCGCGTCCGCCGACCGGAGATCGGAAGCGAGTGGAGCAGGGGCGGCGTAGTACGCCCCACGAGGCGCCATCTGGTCCGACAGCGGTGCCCTCCCATTCCTGCGTGGCTCCACCAGCTGCTGATCGGTCACGAAACCCGAGGCTACCCTGTGACCGATTCCGAGCGGAGAGCGATCGGCACGCCTGGAGGGCGCGTCGATTTCGAACAGTGGGGTTCACCTACTGCCGGAGTGACAAGGGAGGTTTTCGTCGATCGACTATCTACTTCGTGTCGACGGCGTCCCGTTGGAGTTTTCTTCTTGCCCGGAGTTGTCGTTGCGCTGATTGCCAGGACGGGGTGCACCGGTGGCTGTCGGCGACGAGCCATCTGTCGGTGCGACCGGCTGGCCGGGCAGCGGTCCCGAGTCCGGCTGACGCTGTTGCTGCGGGCGTTGCTGCTGCGGGGCGGGTTGAACCCCGGGGACGGGGATCGTGATGCCGGGCAGAATCTCCACCTGGGTCGGTGCGACCACTACCGGCGGAAGCAGCGGGGATTCGACAGTGGACGGCGGGGTGTACGGTGCCGACCATTCCGGGACACCGGCTTGCCCCTTGATCGGAGCCGGCTTCGGGAAGTTCTCGTTCGGGGTTCCCTTCAGCGCGCCGTCCATCGTGGCCTTCCAGATATCGGACGGCAGGCCCGATCCGTAGATCATGCCACCACTGGCATTGCGCAGCCGGTCACCCTGCTCCGTGCCCACCCACACCGCGGTCGACAACGACGGGGTGTAACCGACCATCCACGCGTCCCGGTTCTCGCCGGTATCACCGAGCTGGGCGGTGCCGGTCTTCGTCGCCGACTCCCGGCCACCGGCCAGGCCATGGTTGCGCGAATAGGCGGCGATGGGCTTCATGGCGGCGGTGACGTTGTCGGCCACCGCGGCCGAGACACGCTGTTCCCCGGCCACCTCACCACGGTCCAGCAGAACCTGACCGTCGGCGGTGACCACTTTCGACACGAAGTGCGGCGCGTGGTAGACGCCGGAGGCCGCCAGCGTCGCGTAGATGGAGGCCATGTCGAGCGGCCGGGCTTGGTACTGGCCGAGCACGATGCCGTTGTTGGGCCCGGAGCCGTCCGGCTCGGTGAGCGTCTTGCCGACTCCCGGAATGGTGTCCGGCATGCCGAGCTTGTACGCCATATCGGCGATCTTGCGCGGGCCGTTCTGCATGTCCAGCTCCATCCGATAGAAGCTGGTGTTCAGTGACCGTTTCAGTGCCTCGGCGATCGTGCATGTGCCGCACTGCTCGCCTTCGACATTGGAGATCTTGATGCCGTTCACGGTCACCGGCGAGCTGTCGTACATCTGCGACAGCGGGATGCCCAGCTCCAGATTGGCCGCGAGGCCGATGACCTTGAACGACGAACCGGTCTGCAGGCCCGCGTTGGCGAAGTCGTAGCCCTGGCCGTCGCTGCCGCCGTAGTAGGCGCGTACCGCACCGGTGCGTGGATCGACGGAGACCACGGCGGTGCGCAAGTTCGCCGGCTCGCCATCCATGTTCTTGTTCACCGCGTCGACGGCAGCCTGCTGGGCCTTCGGGTCGATCGTGGTGGTGATCTGCAGACCTGCGGTGTTCAGCTGCTGCTCGCTGATGCCCGCGGCACCGAGTTCCTTGAGCACCTGCGTCTTGATCAGGCCCTCGGGGCCGGAGTCCTGCGCCTTGTCCCTGGTCGACGCGAGGGGCACGACCTGCGGATATTGCAGGCCCTGCCGCTCGGCCGCGGCCAGATTGCCGCCGGAGACCATACCGTCGAGCACGTAGTTCCAGCGGGTCTTCGCGCCGTCGGGGTTCTTCTCCGGGTCCAGGCCGGACGGCTGCTGGATGGTGGCCGCCAGCACCGCGCCCTCGGCGACGGTCAGCTGCTGCACCGGCTTGCCGAAGTACGCCTTGGCCGCCGCGTCGATGCCGTACGCGCCGCGACCGAAATAGATGGTGTTCAGGTAGGCGGCGAGGATCTCGTCCTTGCTCCATTGCCGCGCCATCTTGGCCGAGATGACCAGCTCGTGCATCTTGCGGGTCAGCGAGTGTTCGTCACCGACCAGCGCGTTCTTCACATACTGCTGGGTGATCGTCGAGCCACCGCCCGCGCTTTCCTTGCCGAGGATGTTGTCCCTGGCCGCGCGCGCGAAGCCGGAGATCGAGAAGCCGGGGTTGGTGTAGAAGTCGCGGTCCTCGGCGGCCATCACCGCGTTGCGCACGTGCGGCGGGATCTGGTCGATGGTGACTTCGGTCCGGTTGCCTTCCGGTGGAACGACTTTGCTGAGCACCGTGGTGCCGTCGGAGGCGAGGATGGTCGCCACCTGATTGGTCTTCAGGTCGCCCGGCTGCGGCACCGACACCGTGGTGTACGCGGCCAGGAAGATGCCACTGGGCAACAGGATGGCCAACGCGATCAGGACGTAGAGGGTGCGGCGCACGATCCGCCAGGGGAACTTCTTCTGCTGCGCGGGCCGACGGCCTCCCGGCCCGTCGGAGCCGCCGCTGCCGCCACGGCGCGGCGGCGGGCCCGCAGGCGGACCGCCCGCGGCCTGCCTGCGTTCGCCGGTGCCGGGTCCGCTGCCGGGAGCGCGACGTCCGTCGCGGTCCACCGCCGGACGTGCGCCGGTGGCCGGGCGCGGGCCGGTGGCGGGGCCGCGCCGGTTGCGCTCGCTCACCGCCTCGCTCAGGGAACCCGGACGCTGGATCCGCTGGGTCGCCTGGGGGCCGGGGGCGACGCCATTGGGCACGCCCCGGTTCGGCTGGGGCGGACGCGCGCCCTGCGGGGGCCGCCCGGTCGGGGGCGGGCCGGGACGGCGCGGCGGCTGCGGCCCGCGCGGGTCACCGGGGAGGGGACGGGCACCGGGCGGCGAGCCGGGACGGGCGCCGGGGGGTGGCCCGGGACGGGGATTCTGGTACGGGTTGGGACTTGGACGTGAACTCTGCGGAGGACGACCGCCACGTGGCTCATCGCCGTAGGGCTCGTAGGGCGAATTCACTGACAAGATCTCCATAACTCGTAGCGGTCCAGGTGGCAATCAGCGGTCGTCACCGCGGCGGAGGCATACCGGCTCCGCGAGTCACCCGCTGGGGACGACCCAGGCACATCATTCGGCGGCGGTACGCCGGTTCGCGCGGGTCCCGGCGCGGCGGCGCGGCGGTGCCGGAGCGGAACCGAGCACATAGGACTGCACCAGATGGTTCCAGCTGCACGTCCGGCATACCTCGACGACATGAACCGAGAATTCTTCGCTTGTCTCGGCGAGTCGCGCAAGTTCCTCGGGTGTGCGAGCCGATCCGGCGACCGGGCCGAGGCCGTCGCCGAAGACCCAGGATACGAGGGTCAGCTGTTCCTTCCGGCAGATGGGGCAGGTGACCTCGCTCCCCCGGCCGTGGAACTTCGCCGCACGCAAGAGATAAGGATTCGCATCACACACCTCGGCGACATCGACCCGGCCCGCATAGACGTCAGCCAGCAGCGACCTGCGCCGCAGGGCGTAGTCGACAACTTGCCGCTGAATTCGCACGAGAACCAGAGTAGCGGTGTCGGAATCGGGCCGCCCCGGGCTGTTGCGGATTGCCCGGTCCCGACCGGGCCGATCCAGCGCGTAGGGCCGCCGCTCGGACTACGATCCGTCTGTGTCCACCGCAGCATCCGGGCGCATGCGAGCGCGTGATCTCGACCGTGCCGACGCGTCCGGTCTTCTGGATGCCGCCTACGCCGAGGGCCAGCTCGGCGCCGATGAGTACCACGCACGGATCGCGCAGGCCGCGGCAGCGAAGACGCTGGGCGAACTGGCCGCGCTCACCACCGATCTGCAAACCCCGGCCGCGGTCGGTGAGCTCGCCGGACCGCGTCCGTCCGTTACGCGAAAAGTATTGCGGCGCTCGGGATCCGGTGAAAGTTATCCCGATCACACCCGAGCGCGCGATGCCGATCGCGCCACTACGCGCGAACTGCTCGACCTCGCCCGCGCCGACGGTCAGCTGTCCGAGGAGGAGCACGAGGCCCTCACCGAACTCGCCGCGGAGGCGCGCACCCTGGGGGATCTGGAAGATCTGGTCGCGGACCTCCAGCGGCCCCGCGACCTCACCCCCGCGCCGCGACCGCCGCGTTCGCACCGGCGTCGGTGGTATCGGGCCGCGGTCGTCGTGGCCGCGGCGCTGGCCGCCTGCGCCGGTTTCGTCGCGGTCACCAGAGAGGCGGAACCGCGATCCGCGGCCCAAGCGCCGCCCCCGGTGCGACTGGGGACGGTGCAGCCCGTGGTGGTCGCGACGCCGAGTCTGGTCACCACCGCGGGAATCACCACATTCCTGCGCAACTACCAGCGGAAATTCGGTGATCTGCAAGTCGACGAGCTGCTTGTGTACGACGGCTTCGCCTCGCTCACCCGGGCCGTTCCCGGGCAGCCGAACCGGAAGGTTCGGTACGACTACCGCGGTGGTTTCGCCCAGTCCACGGAGATCGAGACACGCAAGGCGGACACTCCATCGGTGGATCTGGCCGGGCTGAACGCGGAGGCGATCGGCCGGGCCCTGGCCGACGCGGCCACCACGACCCGGGTGCCCGGCGGCGTCGTGTCGTATTTCCAGGTGCGCGTCAACGGGCTGTCCGCCGATTACGGCATTCCCGTCGGGCAACCGGTCATCGAGGTCTACGTGACCAACTCCGTCCAGGAGAGTGGCCAGTTCGTGCTGACCCCGGCGGGCGAGCTGCGCCGCGTCCGGCCCTTCGGAGGATGAGAGCGATGGCGACCACCCGATACAGCGACGTCCGTGCCCGCGACACCGATCGCGCCGACGTGTGCGGCCTGCTGGACGCCGCGTTGGCCGACGGCCAGCTCGACGCGGCCGAGCACGCCGCGCGTACCGCCCGAGCCATGCGCGCGAAGTCCTTCGGTGAGCTCGACGCGTTGATCGACGATCTGCAGATTCCGGACGGGCTGGCCGACGCGCCGGTGGTGCGGGTGGACCGGCGGCGTCCGCGCCGCTGGCCGGCGCCGGTGTCGGTGCTGGTCGCGGCCCTGGTGGCAGGTGCGATGGTCGGGGGGATCAGCCGTTGCGGCGACGATCTGCCGGGGGTATCCGAGAACGTTCCCGACTTGACCACCGGCGCTGGGCTGGCCTACTTTCTCGCGGAGTACCGGGTGGAATTCGGCGATATGAGCGCCGACGAGGTCACGTTGTATCCGAAGTACGTGACCGTGGACCGGCAGAAGCCCGGCAGCGCGTCCGAGACCGGCGACTACTACTACGACGGCGACTTCCGCGCCTCGAGGACGTCCGAGCGTCAACGCGGAACCCGCTCCTTCGATCTCGCCGCCATCGACGTACCCGCCATCGCCGGTCTGCTGGCCGGTGCGCCCCAATCGGTGAAGGCTCCGGATGGGGTGATCACCCACGTCATCATGAATTTCCAGCCCAGCGGTCCGGTCGACGCCGGCCCGGCGATATATATCTACGTCAAGAACAAAGGCGGCTCGTCCGGATACTTGACGGTCACCTTCGCGGGCGAGCCGATCGTGGTCTCCCCACCCGCTCACTGACCGCGCACGTCGCCCCACCTGGCCGACAACTGTGCACAGATGTATCGCTCCGATATAGTGGAAAGTCGCATCTATCGGTTAGGTTCTGTACACAATCAGGAGGTGAAGCCCGTGCTGGAGCTGGCAATCCTCGGGCTGCTCCTGGACGCGCCCATGCACGGATACGAGCTGCGCAAGCGGCTGACGGGCCTGCTCGGGGCCTTTCGTGCCTTCTCCTACGGATCGCTCTACCCGACGCTGCGCCGCATGCAGGCCGACGGGTTGATCGCCGAGGAGATCCCAGCGGGCGCGACGACACGCCGCGCGCGCCGGGTCTACCAACTGACTCCGGCCGGGCGGGAGCGGTTCAGCGAGTTGCTCGCCGACACCGGACCGCAGAACTACACCGACGACGGCTTCGGCGTTCATCTGGCTTTCTTCAGCCGCACCCCCGCGGAAGCGCGGATGCGGATCCTGGAGGGCAGGCGGCGTCAGGTCGAGGAGCGCCGGGAGGGGCTCCGGGAGGCGATCAAGAAGGCCGGCGGGTCATTGGATCGCTACACCCGGCAGCTCCATCAACTCGGGCTCGAATCAAGCGAGCGCGAAGTGCGCTGGCTCAACGAGTTGATTGCGGCGGAGCAATCGACGAAGGCGGCACCACAGAAAGAGGGAAATATCGGCCATGAGTGACGTCAAGAAGGCGGACAACGCCACAGCGGTTCGCGTCGCCATCGTGGGTGTGGGAAACTGCGCCTCTTCGCTGGTCCAAGGCGTGCAGTACTACAAGGACGCGGACGAGTCCTCGACCGTTCCCGGCCTGATGCATGTCAAGTTCGGGCCGTACCACGTGCGCGACGTCAAGTTCGTCGCAGCGTTCGACGTGGACGCGAAGAAAGTCGGCTTCGACCTGGCCGAGGCGATCTTCGCCAGCGAGAACAACACGATCAAGATCTCCGACGTGCCGCCGAGCGACGTCGTCGTACAGCGCGGGCCGACCCTCGACGGCATCGGCAAGTACTACGCGGAGACCATCGAGCTGTCCGAGGCCGAGCCGGTCGACGTGGTGCGGGTCCTGAAGGACAACAACGTCGACGTGCTGGTGTCCTACCTGCCGGTGGGCTCGGAGGAGGCCGACAAGTTCTACGCGCAGTGCGCGATCGATGCGGGTGTCGCGTTCGTCAACGCGCTGCCGGTGTTCATCGCCTCCGACCCGGTGTGGGCGGAGAAGTTCACCAAGGCCGGTGTCCCCATCGTCGGTGACGACATCAAGAGCCAGGTCGGCGCGACCATCACCCACCGCGTGATGGCCAAGCTGTTCGAGGATCGCGGCGTGCAGCTCGATCGCACCATGCAGCTCAACGTCGGCGGCAACATGGACTTCAAGAACATGCTCGAGCGCGAGCGCCTGGAGTCGAAGAAGATCTCCAAGACCCAAGCCGTCACCAGCAACCTCAAGAAGGAGCTCGGTGCCAACGACGTGCACATCGGCCCGTCCGACCATGTCGGCTGGCTCGACGACCGCAAGTGGGCCTACGTCCGCCTGGAGGGCCGCGCCTTCGGTGACGTGCCGCTGAACCTGGAGTACAAGCTCGAGGTGTGGGATTCGCCGAACTCCGCGGGCATCATCATCGACGCGGTGCGCGCGGCGAAGATCGCCAAGGACCGCGGCATCGGCGGACCGGTCATTCCGGCCTCGGCCTACTTGATGAAGTCCCCGCCGAAGCAGCTCGCCGACGACATCGCGCGCGCCCAGTTGGAAGCTTTCATCATCGGCGCGGAGTAGGCACCGCACCGGCAGGAGGTCGGCCGACGGCGACATGCCCTCGGCCGACCTGCCCGGCGACTACCGACCCCGGTAGACGTCTCTCCGCCAGCCGCTTCACCACGAGGATCACCAATACGCCGTTGTCCAGCCGGTACGCGACCCGGTATCTGCCGACGCGCAGCCGGAACAGGTCGTCGTGGCCGGACAACTGTGGTTGCCCGGTCAGTCCAGCGAGACGTAGACCTCCACCGAGGCCGGGCCGGTGTAGCGCTCCACCTCGGCGGTGTGGGAGCGGGTGATGGTTCCGGTGTTCTCGGCCTTCGCCACCTGTGCCCAGGCGGTGCGCAGCAGGTCGTAGGGCTTGTCGGCGACGACGAACTTGGCGTAGCGGCCCTGCGGGATGATGGTGAGCACATCGCCGGGGTCCAACTCGTCCATCCCGCCGATCTCGTAGCCGAGCACGGCGACCGCGTGATCGTTCTGGCCGACGTAGGCCGCCACCCGCGGCACGTTCTTCTCCCGCGCCAGATAGCGATCCCACGTGAAGTTCACCAGGTCCAGGTCACGCGCGGTCACCTCGCGTCCGGCCAGCGGCACGGTCAGGCCCGCGACCATGCTCTGCGGCAATGTGACGATCTCGAAATCCACTGTCTGTTCCTACCCGTTGCCCTGATCGTCTGCCAATGCCACGAAAACTTCCGCTGTCCGCGCGTCCGGATAGTGTTCCCAGTCGCCGGTGTAAGCGCGTACGAGCCGCCCCGCGGCCTCCGCGTCCCATACCGCTCGCCAGATGCTCACAATGGTGTCGCCGAGATTGTCTCCGGCCGCGATGAACCGGGCGAAGCGCCCGGCGGGTACCCGGGCGAGCACGTCCCCGGGCTGCAGGTCGGCCAAGCTGTGGCAGCGATAGCCGACGATATGGGTCAGGTACGAATTGATCTCCGGCGCGTGGTCGACATAGGCCGTGGTCGGCGGCCCGGGCAGCGTGCGGGCGAGGTTGCGCTTCCACGCCTCTTCGACTTTCGCGCGACGCGGCCCCTCGACCGCGAGCGCGGGGCTGCGCAGCACTGTTCCCGCCACCAGCGTCTCGGGTTGGTCAACGACATTGAAATCCACCGGCGTAGCCCCTATGTCTCGTCTGTCCTCGATTTGCGTCGGCCCCGGTGCCCTCCATGGTGACGCAGGCTACCGCCTCCGGGCCCGTCGCTCGCGCCGCGCTGTCGTCGCTCGGGCGCATATCCTTCCGCATCGTTCTCGCGGTTTCGGCGTCGGCCCGTTCGACGCACTCGCTGTTCGCTCTCACTCTGGCAAACGATGCTGCCATGTCGTGCGTTCCTCCGGGCCACGGAAGGTCACAGCATCATCGCTATCCAGGAACCGGGATGCTCAGACCCGGGAAGATCTCCACCTCGCTGGGCGGTTGCGCGCTGGGCGGGATGGTGACGGCGGGTTCGCGCTGCGGTGACGGCTGCGGAGGATTCAGGATGTCGTAGGGACCGCCGGAGGGCGGCTTGCTCGTAGTCGGCCGGGCCGGGGCTTGCGTTCCCGGGGCCTGCGCGCCCGGGAACTGTTCGATCGGGGTGCCGTCGAGCGCGTCGTCCATGACCTGTTTCCAGATGTCGGCGGGCAGGCCCGAGCCGTAGATGTCGGCGCCGCGCGCGGTGCGGATCGGTTGCGGCTGATCGGTTCCGATCCACACCGCCGTGGACAGTGACGGGGTGAAGCCGATCATCCACGCGTCTTTGTTCAGCTCGCTCGCGCCGAACTGCGTGGTACCGGTCTTGGCGGCCGATGGGCGGTTGTTCATCAGCGCGTGCCCGTTGGAGTAGGCCGCGATCGGGAGCATCGCCTCGACGGTGTTCTCCGCGATTGTCTTGGAGATGCGCTGCTGACCCGCGGGCAGTTGCTCGCCGACCTTCTGCTCGCCACGGTCCAAAAGCACCCGTCCGTCACCGGTCACCACCCGCTGCACGAAATAGGGCCGGTGGTAGACACCCGACGCTCCGATCGTGGCGTACGCCGAGGCCATATCGATCGGCCGGACCGAATACTGTCCGAGGACAATCCCATTCAGTGGTTTGCCGCCGTCCTCGGTGAGGGTCTTGCCCGCTACGCCGGGCAGTTCCTCCGGAATTCCCGCCGCGTGCGCAGCGTCCGCGATGGCTTGCGGACCGTCGAACATCGTCATGGTCAGCCGGTAGAAGCTGGTGTTCAGCGAGCGTTTGAGCGCCTCGGCCAGGGTGCACTTGCCGCACGACTCGCCGTCCACATTGGTGATCCGGATGCCACGGTCGGTCACCGGGGAGCTGTCCAGCACCCGGGACAGCGGAATGCTCTGCTGTTGCGCGGCGATCGCCGCGAAGACCTTGAACGCCGAGCCGGTCTGCAACGGCGCCTGCGCGAAGTCGAAGCCGGTGCCGTCGTAGCCGCCGAAGTACGCGCGGACCGCGCCGGATCGCGGATCGATCGACACCACCGCCGTGCGCAGTTCCGGCGGCTGCGCACCGAGCCGGTCCCGCACCGCGCTCAGCACCGCGTGCTGTGCCTTGGCGTCGATGGTGGTGGTGATCCGCAGCGCGCCCTTGTTCAAGTCGCGCTCGCTGATACCGGAGTCACGCAACTCGCGCACCACCTGGTTGCGGATCAGGCCCTCCGGGCCGCGAGCCACGTTCTCGTCCGGGATCTGGGTGAGCGGGATGATCGGCGGAAAGGTGGTCGCGTCCCGGTCACCCGGCGCGAGCGCGCCCATCTCGACCATTCCGTCGAGCACGTATCGCCAGCGCGCCTTCAGGTCCGCCAGGTGGGTTTCGGGGTCCAGAATCGAGGGCGTCCGGATCAGCGCCGCGAGCACCGCCCCCTCCGCGAGGGTCAGCTGATTCACCTGCTTGTCGAAGTAGACCCGGGCCGCCGCGCCGATGCCGTACGACCCGCGGCCGTAGTAGATGGTGTTGAGGTAGGCGGCGAGGATGTCGTCTTTGCTCCACTGCCGCGCCATCTTCGCCGCGATGATCAGCTCGCGCATCTTACGGGTGACCGTGCGCTCGGAGCCCAGGAAGGCGTTCTTGACGTACTGCTGGGTGATCGTGGATCCGCCGCCCGCGTTGTCCTTGCCGAGCAGGTTGTCTCGCGCGGCGCGCAGGAAACCGGAAGTCGAATAACCGGGATTGGTGTAGAAATCGCGATCCTCCGCCGCGAGCACCGCGTCGCGCACCGGCCGCGGCACCTCGGACAACGGCACCGGCGTCCGATTCCCGTCCGGCGGGACGATTTTCGTGAGCACGGTGCTGCCGTCGGCGGCGAGGACGGTCGCGACCTGATTCGTCTGCACCGCAGTCGGATCCGGGATCTCGGCGCTCCAGTACGCCAGGACCGACAGCAGTGCGGGCAGCACGCCGAAGAGGATGAACAGGGCCAGCAGCAGGCGGCGAATGCGCTCGGCCCGGCTGCGCGGCGGTCGATCCGGCTGCGGCGGGCGCGCAGCGGGCGGTCGTGCTTTCCGGGGGGCCGCCTCGCGCTCGCGGCGCGCCCGCGCGTTTCGCTTCGCCGCACCCGGCCGCTCCGTCCAGCCCGCGATCGAGGCATACGGTGCGGTTCCAGGAGCCCCCTTGGCGCCACGCCTGCGTACACGCGGTTTGCGGAACGAGCTCACGATCATCTCCTCCCGGAGCGTCGGACGAACTCACCTGCACGAACGGAAAAGAGCGTCGAAAAACAGAGTTTACCCTGTTCGTTCCCTGCCCGGCTTTCCCCTTTTCGGGCGGGGCGCTGGAATGGTTTTCGCCCGCCGAGCCACCCGATCAGATGATCGCGTACTGCCGGGCAACGCTGCTGTCGATCCCTGCGGGCAGGCAGTTCTCGGTGTACGGCTGGTAGACAGTCGCCCGGCCGGGTACCGTGCGGCCGCATCAACCGCACTGGCGCGCGGCCCTGCAGCACCGCGCGTGGGCACGGCCCCCGCCGGCAAGACGGCGAAATCGTCTATCCACGGCGATCCCCCAACGCCACCACACCAGCTCAACCACAGGTTTCGAGCGAAGCGAGACCGAGCCTGTTCCGTTCGCGGCCCGGCTCGTGTTCGAGCGGCCGCCGCGTCCGCGACGAAGTCGCCAGCGGCGGTCGCTCGAACACGAGCCATAAAGGGGCCGCGAACACGCCGCGACGAAGTCGCGGCCAGACAACTCAGCTCTTGACGCCGCCCGCGGTGAGTCCGGAGATGATCCGGCGCTGGAAGATCAGCACCATGATGACCAGCGGGATGGTGACGATGGTGCCCGCCGCCATGATGGCCGCGTACGGCTGCACCAGCGGGTTGTTGCCGGAGAAGCGGGCGATGGCGACGGTGACCGGTTCGGTCTTGTCGCTGGAAAGCAAACGGGCGAGCAGGTATTCGTTGACCGCCGCGATGAAGGCGAGGATCGCGGTGGTGAATACGGCGGGAGCGGCCAGGGGCAGCATCACCAAGCGGAAGGCCTGCAGTTTGGTGGCGCCGTCGATCCGCGCGGCTTCTTCTAGTTCCCACGGCAGTTCGGTGAAGAAGGAGGCGAGGATGTAGACCGTCATCGGCAGCACGAACGAGATGTTCGGGATGATCATCGCCTGGTACTCGCCGATCCAGCCGAGGTTGGTGAACAGCTGGAACAGCGGTGTCACGAGGACGACCACCGGGAACATCGAGGCGCTGAGGATGAGTCCGGACACCACGTACTTACCGTGGAAGGTGAGCCGGGCCAGCGCGTACGCGGCCAGCACGCCGATCACCAGCGCGATCAACGTCGTGATCGAGCCGATGATGATGCTGTTGACCAGCGCCTTGCCGAAGTCGTTGCCGCGGCTGGTGTCGAACGCGTTGCGGAAGTTCTCCAGCGTGACGTGGGTCGGCCACGGGGTGTTGTCGAAGGTGTAGTCGGGATCGCGGAAGGCGGTGACCGCCATCCAGTAGAACGGCGCCAGCCCCCAGACCAGCACGATCAGCGCGCCCAGGTACAGCCGTACCGAGCCGATGCGCTTGGTCCACGGCACGGGCGCCGCGGCGGGCTTGCTGGTCGTGGCCTTCTCCGCTGTCTGCACGGACATCAGTGCGCCTCCCGCTGCTCTTCCTGGGTGCGAACCGCGTTGGCGCCCAAGATCTTCACCAGCACGAACGCTACGGCGAAGATCAAAAGGAAGGTGATCGTGGACAGCGCGGCCGCGCTGTTGGGGCCTTGCCGGACCTGATCGACCACCAGGATCGACACCGTGCGGGTGGCGGGGTTGCCCAGCGTCATGATCGCGGGCAGGTCGTACATCCGCAGCGCGTCCATGGTGCGGAACAGCACCGCGACCAGCAGGGCGGGCTTCAGCAGCGGCAGCGTGATCTGGGTGAATCGCTGCCAGGCCGAGGCGCCGTCGACGCGAGCCGCCTCGTACACGTCGGCCGGGATCACTTGCAGACCGGCCAGCAGCAGCAGCGCCATGAACGGCGTGGTCTTCCAGACGTCGGCCGCGATCACCGCGATCCGGGCGGGCCAGGGGTCCGAAGTCCACAGGATGTGCGTGCCGAGTACGCGGTTCACCACGCCGTCGTACTGGAACATGAACTCCCACAACCGCGCGGTGACGGCGGTCGGGATGGCCCACGGGATCAGCACGGCCGCGCGCAGCAGCGCCCGGCCGCGGAAGGTCTTGCCCATCACCATGGCCATGCCGAGACCGAGCGTGGCCTCCAGCGCGACGGTGACGACCGTGAAGAACAGTGTGACGCCGATGGCCAGCCAGAACTGCGAGCCGAGGTTGCCGGTGGGGCACGGCACCGTCTCGCCGGTCGCGACCTGGCACTGTTGCAGCAGCCAGTGCGTGTAGTTGGCGAACCCGGCGTTGCCGCCTTCGACGAACATGCCGGTCGCCGGGTCGAGCCCCGAGTCCTTCTGGAAGGACATCCACAGCGCGCGGATCACGGGATACCCGATGACGACCGCGAGCGCGATCAGTACGGGGGTGACGAACAGCCACGCTTTCCCGGAGCGGCGAAGCTCCAGGGCCGACCTGGCGGCGAAGCCGCGCCTGGCCGCGACGAATTCGTCTTTCGGCACGCTAGTCGCCGTTCCCGAAGGATCCGACACCGTTTCTCTCCTGCGGGTTCGTCGGGTCCGTTGCGTTCAACCGCTCACGATCCGGCGGTCTCGATACCCTTTTGCATACCGGTGATCGCGTCGTCGACGGACTTGGTTCCGTTCAACGCAGCATAGGCGTTGTCCTGGATGGCCTTGCTCACGGCGGGGTAGAACGGCGTCACCGGGCGCGGCACCGCGCTGGCGATGGAGTCCTTGAGCGCGGGCAGGTACGGCATCTTCGCGATCAGCGCCGGGTCGTCGTACATGGACGCGCGCACCGAGGGCAGTGCGCCCGCGGCGACGATGTGCTGGGCGTCCTCGCTGATCAGGAAGCGCAGGAAGTCCAGGGCGGTGGCCTTGTTCTTGGAGTACGCGCTGATCGCCGCGTTGTAGCCGCCGAGCGTGGAGGCGCCGACGCCGTTCTCTCCCGGCAGCGGGGCGACCGCGAACTTGTCCTTCACGGCGGAAGCCTCGCTGCCGACGTCACCGAAGGTGGACGGCCACGAGCGCAGGAACATCAGCTTGCCTTGCGCGAAGGCGTTGCTGGACTCGGGCTCCTTGAAGGTGATGGCCTCTTTGGGGATGTCGCCGTTGTTGTAGGCGTCCACCAGGACCTTCAGTCCGGCGCGGGACTGCGGGCTGTTCACCGTGGGGGTCTTGCCGTCGGCGCCGACGAAGCTGCCGCCGTAGGCGTTGATCACCTCGGCCGCGTTCACGGTCAGGCCCTCGTAGGGCGCGAACTGACCCGCGTAGCAGCCGATGTTCTGCTGGCGCGCGATGGGGCACTGGGCCAGCAGCTCGTTCCAGGTCTTGGGCGGGTTCGGCACCAGGTCCTTGCGGTAGAACAGCAGACCGCCGTTGGTGTTGCGGGGAGCGGCGTAGAGCGTGTTGTTGTAGGTGGCGCTGGCGACCGGCGGGGACAGCAGTGCGCTGGTGTCGATGGCGAAGGAGTCCTTCAGCGGCTGGATCCAGCCCTTGGCGGCGAACTCCGCGGTCCACGGCACGTCCAGGGCGACCACGTCGTAGTTGGACTGCTTGGAACGCATGTGCTCGACCAGGTCGTCGTACTGCTGGGAGGCGTCGTTCGACTGCTCCTTGAACGTCACCTGCTCGTCCGGGTGCGCGGCGTTCCAGCGCTCGATCAGCTGCTTGACCGCGCCGGTCTCGGTGGTGTCCTTGCCCTCGACGTAGGTGATCGGGCCGCGCCCGGTGAGGTTCTGGCTGATCGGGCTGCCACTGTTGTCGCTGGAACAGGCGCTGGTGAACGTCGCGGTCAGCAGTCCGACCGAGGCGAGGGCCACCGCGGCCCGCGGTACGAGCGACGAACGTAGGAACGTCACCTTCTTCACAGCCATCGCAAACACTCCAGGATCGTTCGTGAGCGGCAGCACACCCTGCCGGTGCACAAGGCAAGATACATGGTGTCGACCCGGCGTGCGGGACAGTGGCCGGAAGTCGCCCACTAGGCTGGGGCGCGATGTCTTCGCCGAACGCGGTTCCCGATCGGATGCTCACACGCATCGGTGGGCTGCTGCGCAAGGCCGAGTCCACGGACAACGAACACGAGGCCGAAGCGTTTCTCGCCGCGGCTCAACGGCTGGCCACGAAGTCGTCCATCGACCTCGCCGTGGCGCGGGCGCACATCGTGGGACGCGAGCGCAAGCCCACGCCGGTGCAGCGGATCATTCCGATCGGTGAGCCGGGCAAACGCGGGTTGCGCACCTATGTCCAGCTTTTCGTCGCGATCGCGGCGGCGAACGACGTGCGCTGTGACGTTGCCCGGACTTCGACGCAGGTCTACGCCTACGGGTTCGACTCCGATATCGATACCTGCGAGGCGCTCTACGCCAGTCTGCTCGTGCAGATGGTGCGCGCGTCCGATCAGTACATCAAGTCGGGCGCTTACCGATCGGCCACCGTCGAGAAGATCGTGGTGGAGAAGCGGTGGGGTCGGCAGGTGCGACGCCGGGTGCAGGCGCCGGTCGCGGGTGTGACGGCGCGGCTGAATTTCCAGATGGCGTTCGCGGCGCGGATCGGGCGGCGGCTGTCGGAGGTGAAGGCGGAGGTCGAAGCCGAAGTGTTGCCGCGGGACGCGGAGGCGGCCGGGACGGCGCTCGCGTTGCGGAACAAGGAGATCGAACTCACCGACTTCTACGCGAAGACGTCTGAGGCGCGCGGCACCTGGCGCGGGCCGCAGGCGTCGACGGGGCATTCGGCGGCGGCGAGGGCGGCGGGGGATCGCGCGGGCCGGGCCGCGCGGATCGGCACTTCTCCCGAACTGCCTGCGGCCCGTGGGAAGTTGACCTCATCCGAGGGCGGTTGACCAGCGTGAATGTCACGGGATGCCCTGGGCGAGCGTCTGCCCGGGTTCGGTCGGCGCTACTCGGCGACCAGCCGATGCCCACCGTCGGATCGGCCGCGCGGCGATGACCGCGCGCGACAGCCAGCGTGCCAAGGTCTACGACGCCGAGCAGTTGGTACGCGGGGTGTTCGATCGCGCGGACGAGCACGGTGTGCGCACCGTCGAGCTGTATGGTTCACAGCTCACGTTGCCGATCGAGCGCCGGTTCGCCTCGGTGGAATCGGTGCAGAGTTATACGGACAAGGTGCTCGCGCTCAATTGGGTACGGGCGCGCTGGGAGCAGGCCGCCGTGGCGGTGCGCGTTCGCTCACGCGCCGGAACAACGGCCGCGCATTACGAGGCGGCCGGGAACGTCCTTGCAGTACCCCTGCACACCGGCGGCACCGCTTGGGCCCTGCGGGAACTGGTGATCCTGCACGAACTGGCGCATCACCTGGGGTCCACGCCCGCGTCGGTGGCCGCGCACGGCCCGGAATTCTGCGACCGCTATGTGGAACTGGTCGACGGCGTCATCGGCCCCGAGGCGGCGTTGCTGCTGCGCACCACCATGCTCGGCTGCGGCGTGCGGATCGGGTGAGTCCGCCGCCGACGGTGTGAATCAGCGAGTGAGTCGCGCTATCGCGCCGGCCGGAGCAGGGCGGTGGCGCGGGCCAGGCGATCCTGCCACCACGCGGTGCGGTCGGCGTCGGGGTGGCGATGGCTTTCCAGCAGTTCCGGTTCCGGCTCGGGTGGCGTGCGCAAGACCGGGAGGTAGCCGTCCACCGCACGCAGGGATCCGCGCGTCACATCCCCGGTGAGCAGGCTCAATGTGCCCAGGCCGCAGGCGAAGTCGAGTTCGGGGAGCGCGCCGGCCAGGGCCAGCTGCGCGGCGAGGCCGACGCTGGTCTCCAGGGCGGAGGAGACCACGCAGGGCAGCCCGGCCGCCTCGGCCACCTGCAGGGCGCGGCGGACTCCGCCGAGCGGCGTGCATTTGAGGACAGCGATATCGGCGGCCCCGGCGACCGCGACTCGCATCGGGTCCTCGGCGCGGCGGATGGATTCGTCGGCGGCGATGCGCACGTCCACGCGGCGGCGCACGGCGGCGAGTTCCTCGATGGTCCGGCACGGCTGTTCGGCGTACTCCAGCCCGCCCGCGGCCTTGTCGATCAGCTGGATGTGGCGCACCGCGGTGTCGACGTCCCAGACCGCGTTGGCGTCGATCCGGATCGCGCCGTTCGGGCCGAGCGCGTCGCGCACCGCTTCCACTCTGGCCAGATCCTCGGCGAGCGATTCCGGGTGGTCGGCGATCTTCACCTTCGCGGTGCGGCAGCCGGATCGGGCCACGATCGCGTGCGCCTGTTGCGGGTCGACCGCGGGGACGGTGCAATTGATCGGAATGCGATCCCGCACCGGCTCGGGCCAGCCCGTCGTCACCTGCTCCATGGCGGTGGCCAGCCAGGCGGCTGCCTCTCGGTCGTCGTATTCGGGAAACGGACAGAACTCGCCCCAGCCGAGCGGCCCGTGGATCAGCATGCCCTCGCGCACCGTGATGCCACGGAAACGGGTGCGCATCGGAATGGCGTAGACGATGTTCTGTGCTGCGGAGTCGCTCATCGCCGACCAGCTTATTCGGCCACGGCGGCCGACCGGGGGATTGCGCAGGGGCACTCGAGTAGTTTCCCGGAGTCGGCGAGGCGCGCGAGACGGGATCGTTGGCGTCATGATCCACACCGGCACCCCGCCGCCCTGGCCTTACGGCGCGCCTCCCTTGCCGCCGGTAGGGCAGCGGCCGGTACGAACCTGGGATGTCGTACTCGCCATCGTGCTGTACTGCGTCGCGGTTGTCCTCGGTCTGGCCGCCGCCTATTGCACCGTCTTCTTCGCCTTCGCCGCCGATCCGTGCGGTCAGGACAACTGCCGCGCCGATTATCTCGGCTGGGCGTTCGTGGTGTCGTGGGGCGGGACGGCGCTCGCGATCGTCGGCGTCACCGCGATCCTTATTCTGGCCGCGATCAAGCGCTGGTACCTGTGGTATTGGCCGGTGCTGGCGATGGTGCTGATCGTCGCGTCCTTCGCCGGCGGCGTCGCGCTCGCGTCCCAGGTGTACACCGGCGTTTGAGATGCCGTGCCGCCGTGGAACGGTCATGCTGAAGCAATGGCGTGGCACATCCGGCGGCGAACGGCCGATGCCTTGCGCGTGGCGCTGGGTTCGCTGATCGTCCTCGGATTCGGCTGGGTGATGGCCGCTTTCGTCCCGCTCTACGAAGTGCTCGTGCGCGACGGACACGACGGCCGAGGCGTCGGGTACCTGCCGTGGGCGCAAGTGATCGCCTGGGCGGGCATCGTGGCGTCGGTGCTGGCGGCGGTCGTCTCGGCCCTGGAGAAAGTGCGCGATCGGAAGCCGATCGCCTGGACCCCGCTGATCGCGGTCCCGCTGATCCTCGAGTCCTGGCTGGTCGGCTTCCTGATCGCGGTGGTGCTCGTCTCCTGGTGACGCTGCGGGTCACAACCTTTCGACGATGGTGGCGTTGGCCAGGCCGCCTGCCTCGCACATGGTTTGCAGGCCGTAGCGGGCTCCGCGGTCCCGCATGGCGTGGACCAGCGTGGTCATCAGGCGTGCGCCGGACGCGCCGAGCGGGTGTCCGATCGCGATCGCGCCGCCGTTGACGTTGACCTTCGCCAGGTCCGCCCCGGTGTCGTGCGCCCAGGCCAGGACCACCGGCGAGAACGCCTCGTTGATCTCGATCAGGTCGATGTCGGATAGCTGCAAACCGGCCCGTTGCAGGACTTTTCTGGTTGCCGGGATCACCGCGGTGAGCATCAGCAGCGGGTCGTCACCGGCCACCGCGAAGCTGTGCAGCCGGGCGAGCGGCGTCAGCCCGAGTTCCTTCGCGCGCTCGCTGGTCATGATGAGCACCGCCGCGCTGCCGTCGCTGACCTGGCTGGCGTTCGCGGCCGTGATGTCCCAGCCGATCTGCGGGAAGCGGGCGGCCATGGCCGGGTCGTAATAGGCGGGACGGAGTGCGGCCAGCGTCGCCGGCGTGCTGCCGACCCGGATGCCCTCGTCGGCGGTGAGTCCGTTGATCGGCGCGAGTTCCCGCGCGAACAGGCCGTTCTTGGTGGCGAGCGCGGCCTTCTCGTGGCTGGCGAGCGCGAACTCGTCCAGTTGGGTGCGGGTGAGTCCCCACTTCGCCGCGATCAGTTCCGCGCTGATGCCCTGACTTACCAGCCCGTCCGGGTATCGCTCGGCGAAGCCGACGCCGGAGATGTCGTGCGAACCGACCAGATTGGCGCCCATGGGAATCCGGCCCATCGACTCCACGCCCGCGGCGACCACGATGTCGTAGGCGCCCGCGATCACGCCTTGCGCGGCGAAGTGGATCGCCTGCTGGCTGCTGCCGCACTGCCGGTCGACGGTGGTCGCCGGGACGGATTCGGGATATCCGGCGGCCAGCGCGGCTCGCCTGGTCATGTTCGCGCCTTGCTCGCCGAACTGGGTGACGACGCCGCCGATCACGTCGTCGATGAGTGCGGGATCGATGCCGCTGCGGTTCACCACCTCGCGCAGGCTGTGGGCCAGCAGATCAACCGCATTGACGTCGTGCAGCGCGCCGTTCGGCTTTCCTTTGCCGATCGGCGTGCGTACCGCTTCGACAATCACCGCGTCTCTCATGGTGCTTCCTTCCGGACCGAGAGCCGGGCCGCCATGCCTGGCTCTATCAACACATAGTCAGATTACGCCTGGCAATAGTTGACACAAGTCAGCATCGGTATGATGTTCGTCATGGCAGCAGTGATGGAAGGACCGTTGGCGGATCTCGGCGCGTGGAAGGCCGAGGAATGCTCGATCGCCAAGGCGATGGACATCGTCGGCACCCGCTCGGCGGTGCTGATCCTGCGCGAGGCGTACTACGGCACCCGGCGGTTCGACGGGTTCGCCAGCCGGGTCGGCATCACCGACGCGGCCGCGGCGGCTCAGTTGCGCAAGCTCACCGAGGCGGGCTTGCTCGCGAAACGGCCGTACCAGGAGGAGGGCAAGCGCACCCGGCACGAGTATGTGCTCACCCGGATGGGACGAGATCTACTGCCCGCCGTGCTGGCACTCATGCAGTGGGGCGACGCCTACTTGCAGCCGGGGCCCGCCCCCCTGCTCTTGGTCGAGGAGGCGAGCGGCGCTCCGGTGCGGGTGCAGGTGCGCAGCGAGTCCGGCCGCGAGATCGAGCTCGAGGAATTGGGCGTACGGCTCAACGAGGAGTATGTCCGGCAGCGGCGCGAACGTCGTCGATCGGATGTGACGGATTGATGCCGCCGCGCGGCGCCGAGCCGGACGGCCGGGCCGTCCACCGGCGACGACGCGACCACACGTGAGCCGGGGATGCCGGACGACCGAGCGGCGATGTCACGGTGATCGACCCGGCCGTGGATCGAGCGGAGAGCTGTGCGGCCGCTCGTCCGGGCGGCGATCCGCGCACCCCCGGCGGTGGGCTCAGTTCAGCCGGGCTCCGTCGGTGTGGAAGAAGTAGACGTGCTCCGGCGTGGTGGCCAGCCGCAGCCGGGTGCCCTTCGCGGGCGGATTGCGCCAGTCCGCCCGCGAGACGATGGTTTCGCCCGCGCCTTCGGCGACGGTGCGGCCGTAGATGTAGGCGTCGGAACCGAGTTCCTCCACCACGTCGACCTCCATCTCGATGCCGGAACCGTTACCCAGTTCGAAGTGCTCCGGGCGGATGCCGACCGTCACGGTGCCGCCCGCCTCGTCCGCGACCGTGCGCGGCAGCGCGATCGCGTGCCCGCCCAGTTCCACCCGGCCGTCGGTGACCGGAAGAGTGAACAGGTTCATGGCGGGCGAGCCCATGAACCCCGCGACGAACACGTTGGCCGGATCGCGATAGAGGTCGCGCGGAGTGGCGCACTGCTGCAACAGGCCGTCCTTCAGCACGGCGACCCGATCGCCCATCGTCATCGCCTCGACCTGGTCGTGGGTGACGTACACCGTGGTGGTGCCGAGCCTGCGCTGCAACTGCGCGATCTGGGTGCGGGTCTG
Source organism: Nocardia aegles (assembly GCF_052545135.1). NCBI lineage: Bacteria > Bacillati > Actinomycetota > Actinomycetes > Mycobacteriales > Nocardiaceae > Nocardia > Nocardia aegles. The sequence goes on along the minus strand of NZ_JBQWRI010000011.1, from coordinate 98,294 downwards.
CACGCGCAACTTGGCGTCCAGGTTGGACAGCGGCTCGTCCATCAGGAACACCCGCGGCTGGCGCACGATGGCGCGGCCCATCGCCACCCGCTGACGCTGCCCGCCGGACAGCGCCTTCGGCTTGCGTTCGAGGAAGGGCTCCAGGTCCAGCAGCTTGGCCGCCTCCAGAACCCGCTTCTCCTTCTCCGCTTTGGCCACCTTGGCCAGCTTCAGCGCGAAGCCCATGTTCTCCGCGACGGTCATGTGCGGGTAGAGCGCGTAGTTCTGGAACACCATGGCGATATCGCGTTCCTTCGGCTCGGCGTGCGTGACGTCGTCGTCGCCGATCAGGATGCGGCCCCCGTCGACCTCCTCCAGCCCGGCGAGCATGCGCAACGAGGTCGACTTCCCGCAGCCGGAGGGACCGACCAGGACGAGGAACTCGCCGTCCTCGATCTCCAGATTCAGCCGATCCACCGCGGGTTGGGCGGCACCGGGGTACAGCCGCGTCGCGTTGTCGAAGGTCACAGTGGCCATGACGAATTCACATCCCATCCCGGCAGGAACGTGCCGGACGATCCGAGTAAGGGTCCGGCGATCCTATCGGGCGGGTCGGCGACGAGCCACGTGCCACTGCGGCAGGCATCTGAGCTGCGCTTTCGCGCACATGCTGCGAACCGGCGGGCCGACCGTCATCGTCGGTGCCGAATCGAGCGCCTGCCTGCGGTGGAATCCTGCGACGAAGCGCGCGCGGGTAAGTCGGAAGCATCGTGTGGCAGCCTGCGGCAACCGCGGCGCGCCGGTAGCCTCGGGGCCGGGGTGGGGCGAGCGACGAGGAGAATGCCATGAGTCGGCCAGTTCGTATCGGAGTCCAGCTACAGCCGCAGCACGCGCCGGAGTACCGGCTCATCCGGGACGCGGTGTTGCGGTGCGAGGACGCGGGCGTCGACATCGTGTTCAACTGGGACCACTTCTACCCGCTCACCGGCGATCCCGACGGCGCGCATTTCGAGTGTTGGACAATGCTGGGCGCGTTCGCCGAACAGACCGAGCGGGTGGAGATCGGCGCGCTGGTCACCGGCGGCGGCTACCGCAATCCGGACCTGCTGGCCGACATGGCGCGCACCGTCGACCACATCAGCGGCGGGCGGCTCATCCTCGGCATCGGCGCGGGCTGGTTCGAGAAGGACTACGCCGAGTACGGCTACGAATTCGGCACCGCGGGCAGCAGGCTGGAACTGCTGAAGGAGACCTTGGCCCGGATCAGCGCCCGGCTGCCGAAGCTCAATCCGCGCCCGACCCGCGCCCTGCCGATTCTGATCGGCGGCGGTGGCGAGAAGAAGACCTTGCGGCTGGTCGCGCAGTACGCCGATATGTGGCACACCTTCGCCGACCTGGACGTGCTCGCGCACAAGAACAAGGTGCTCGCCGAGCATTGCGCCGCGGTCGGCACCGACCAGGCGCGCATCGAGCGCTCGGTGCAGTGGCCGGGATTGGAGAAGGCGCCCGCGTTCGTCGACGCGGGAGTGACCACCTTCACCATCGGGGCCAGTGGACCGGATTACGACCTGAGCGAGGTCGAGAAGGCCGTGCGATGGCGCGACGAGGTGAACCCGGAACCGGTGAGCGGATTGGCCTGAGCGCTGGTCGTTGCGCGACGGCGGTGTCCGCTCCGGCCATGGGGATGCCATCGGCGGACGATGTCCGACCGCGCCCACTAGGGTTGTCCGTCATGGCTGTTCTGCCCGCTGTGCGGTCTCGCGCGTTGATCGCCGTGATATTGCTTGCCGTCGGTCTCAGCGTGACGGCGTGCGGTTCCGGCTCCGACGACGCGGCCACGGCGCGCAATCTCTGCGCACCGCCCGGCCCGGCCGCCGCCTCGGCCGCGCCGACCAATCTGGCCTCCTCGGCCGCCGCGGGCAGCGACCGCTACACCACCGCGACCACCGCGCCGCTGACCTCGATCGACGTCTCGAAACTCGGCTTGATCACGCCGGGCAAGCTCAGCGTCGGCACGCTCTCCGACGCCCCGCCCAGCATCTGCGTCGACCGGCAGGGCACATTCACCGGCTTCGACAACGAGCTGTTGAAGGCGATCGGCGCGAAGCTCGGCCTCCAGGTGGAGTTCTCCGGCACCGAGTTCGCCGGGCTGCTCGCCCAGGTATCCGGGGGCCGTTTCGATGTGGGCTCATCCAACATCACCACCACCGATGCGCGCCGCGGGCTGGTCGGCTTCACCAACGGCTACGACTTCGGCTACTTCTCCCTGGTGGTGCCGACCGGCAGCGCGATCAAGGGGTTCGCCGACCTGAACCGGAACACGCGGATCGCGGTGGTGCAGGGCACCGTGCAGGACGAGTTCGTGGTGAACCAGCTGCATCTGGACCCGGTGAAGTTCCCGGACTACAACACCGCCTACGCCAACCTGAAGTCCGGCCAGGTGGACGCCTGGGTGGCTCCGTCCGCCCAAGCCGAAGGCGCGATCAAACCGGGTGACGGAACCTCGGTGTCACAGAACACCTTCAGCCTGGACAACTTCGTCGGCTACGCGGTCGCCAAGAACAACCAGCCGTTGATCGACGCGCTCAACAGCGGTCTGGACGCGGTGATCGCGGACGGCACCTACGCCAGGCTCTACACCGAGTGGGTGCCACGGGAGCTGCCGCCGGGCTGGAAGCCGGGCTCGCGGGCCGCGCCCGCGCCGCAGCTGCCGGACTTCGCCGCGCTCGCCGCGGGCAAGCACAAGGACGAGACGGAGCAGAACGCGCCGAAATCCACGCTGCGGCAATTGCGGGACACGTTCTTCGACTGGTCGTTGTACCGCAAGGCTTTTCCCGATCTGTTGACGACCGGCCTGCCCAATACGCTGATCCTCGCCGTGTTCTCGGGTGCGCTCGGCACCGTGATCGGCATGCTGCTCGCGGTCGCCGGTATTTCCCGGACCCGCTGGTTGCGCTGGCCCGCGCGGGTGTACACCGATATCTTCCGCGGCTTGCCCGCCGTGGTGATCATCCTGCTGATCGGTCTCGGCGTCGGTCCGGTGGTGCGCAACCTCACCGGCAACAACCCGTACTGGCTGGGTGCGGTCGCGCTGGCGTTGCTCGCCTCGGCCTACATCGGTGAGATCTTCCGCTCCGGCATCCAATCGGTCGAGGCCGGTCAGCTGGAGGCGGCGCGCGCCATCGGGTTCGGTTACCGCCGAGCGATGACGCTGGTGGTGATCCCGCAGGGCGTGCGCCGGGTGCTTCCCGCTTTGATGAACCAGTTCATCGCTTTGATCAAGGATTCCTCGCTGATCTACTTCCTCGGCTTGCTCGCCACCCAGCGCGAGCTGTTCGCCGTGGGCCGCGATCTCAACGCGCAGACCGGGAATCTCTCACCGCTGGTGGCCGCCGGGCTGGTCTATCTGCTGCTCACCATTCCGCTCACCCACCTGGTCAACTACATCGACCGCCGGATGCGGACCGGCCGACCCGACCGGCCGATCGACCAGGTCGAGGCGGCCACGATCACGGAAGGGCGCGGATAGATGAGTGCCTCTCTCACCGGTACCGGACTGCATCTGACGCTCGGGCACAACCACGTGCTGCGCGGAATCGACATCCACGTCGACGCGGGCAAGACCGTCACCGTCATCGGTCCGTCCGGGTCGGGCAAGTCGACGCTGTTGCGGGTGCTGAACCGGTTGTACGAGCCCGATCAGGGCGACGTGCTGTTGGACGGCAAGTCCGTGCTCACCGAGAATCCGGACCGGTTGCGTCAGCGCATCGGCATGGTGTTCCAGCATTTCAACCTGTTCCCGCACAAGACCGTCGCGGAGAACGTCGCGCTGGGTCCGCGCAAACTGCGCGGCCTGTCCAAGGACCAGGCGCGAGCGTTGGCCGTCGAACAGTTGGAGATCGTCGGTCTGGCCGACAAGGCCGATTCGCGTCCCGCGAACCTGTCCGGCGGGCAGCAGCAGCGCGTCGCCATCGCGCGGGCGCTGGCCATGCGGCCGGAGATCATGTTTTTCGACGAGGCCACCTCGGCGCTGGACCCCGAGCTGGTGAAGGGCGTGCTCGGCCTGATCACCGACCTCGCCTCCGGCGGTATGTCGATGGTCGTGGTGACCCACGAGATGGGTTTCGCCCGCACGGTGTCCGACAGCGTGGTGTTCATGGACCAGGGGCAGGTGGTGGAGACCGGCACGCCCGACGCCTTGTTCGACGACGCCCAGACCCCGCGCTTGCGGAGGTTCCTCGCCCAAGTGCTCTGAGGCGGTTCAGCACACTGACGGCAATCTGAATTGATGCGCAGCTGCTAATGTATTTGTCGTCAGGATTCCAGCTATCCGCGCAAGGAGAGAGAGGGGAATTCGATGACCACAGCACACGCCCAGCACACCGGCCACGATCATGTGCACGGCCCGGGCTGCGGGCACACGGCGTTCCAGCACGGCGATCACATCGACTACGCCCATGATGGTCATCTCCATCGCGAACACGCAGGTCACTACGACGAGTGCGAGCGCTCCGAGCACACCGAATGCCGCGATCACCCGCACCGGCACGGCCCCAACTGCGGCCACGAGGCCGTCCAGCACGGCGACCACGTCGATTACGTGCACGACGGCCACCGCCACGCCGCGCACGACGGCCACTTCGACGAGCACTGATTCGCGTCCCGCACTGCGCCGGATCTTCGAGCTGGTACGCGAACCTGCGGAAGGACCCGCACGTCACCGTCGAGGTGGACGTCGAGGTGGACACAGTGATCATCCGGCGCCGGCCACCCCGTTGACCGGCGACGGCCGCGCCCGCACCTGGGCGATGCTGAAGCACACATACCCGTTCTTCGCAGAACACGAGATGAGACGCCCCGGGTCATCCCGGTGGCCGCTCTCACGGGTGTGACGAGCCCGGGCTAGCGGCAGGCGCGCGTGTCGGTGCCGCCGGCCGTGGCATCGACGCGCCTGCCGGCGACCAGGTCGAGCAGCGCGGTCAGGTTGTCCGGGTCGGCGGGGTCCAGGGTCCCTTCCGGTAGCGACAGTTCGGTGAGCTGTTGCCCCCGGTGGAAGGCGGCGGGGCGCAGCGGCGGCGCGTCGTCGGGTTGTCCAAGGATGGTGGCGAGATTTCCGTCGTTGTCGTAGACGGCGTAGTAGCGCATTGTGATGAGCTCCTCAGAAGCCGGTCGAGGCGGGTGTCCGACTGGTGTTGCTACTTCTCCTGATCGCGAATCGTGATGGCTGACGGCGTTCGAGCTTATCCACACGGTCGAAGCTGGGTGTCGGTTTGCGCGCTAGTTGCGTTACCCGTTTTCGCGCGATCAGCGCGGAATCGGTGCACGTAGACCGCTATATGGAGACCATTCGGCATGGTTTGCCCGGTTCAGGCGCACACGGTGGCGAAGGCTGCCCAGAGCACGGGGGAATGCTCGATCCGGCCGGAATCGCGCCACGCGGCGAGACGGTCGCGCTGCCATGCGGAGATGGCGGTCACCGGGTCGGGTTGTTCGTGCGCGTCATCGATGGCACAGACGGCTTCTTGCAGCGGGAGGGCCCGCGCGGGTGCGCCCGCGATGCGCTGGAAGGCGAAATCGGTGGGCAGCGGCCACCGGCCGGCGGTGACCAGTTCCGCGCCGCCGGTGATCATCGCGGCGGTCAAGCCGAGCGCCTCGCTGAACCGCAGGTCGCCACCGCTCTCACAGGCGATCAGCGCGACCCGGCTCGGCATCGGCCACAGTCGCGGTCCGGCAACCGGTTCCGGATCGATGGTGTGCGTGCCCAGCAGCAGGTCTTTGGCCGAAAGCGGCCGGTGGGTGCGGGATGGTTCGGCGAAGCCGATGGTGTCGGCGGTACAGGCGAGGTGTAATTCGGCGTCCTCGCTGCGACCGGATTCGGGCGCCGCGGCGGTGACGTGCCCGACGTAGAGCAAGCGGCTCGCGCCCGCGCGCAGGACAGAGCCGAGCCACTCGCGATCGACATCCGTACGCCGGAAGGCTTCGACCGGGTTCGCTACCGCGGGCCGCAGGCGGTCGTTGCCTGCGTAACTCGCCATCCGCCGCGCGAGCGGGGCTTCGGGAGTCATCCGGCCCAGCACCGAGCCGAGCGTCGAATCGGCGCGGAAGCCGGGAATGCGCGGATCGAGCACCGCGACGACCGGATGCGCCGCGGTCTCCGTCCAGGTGCGCGCGATTCGTCCGGGCGCTTGCACGACGCTCGCCGGAGCGAGCAGGCTGACGTCGGCGATGTCGATCAGCCGGACATCGCGATCCGGCGCGATGAGTTCCCACGGCACCTGGGCGACACGCGGTGCGGGTTGTAGCCGGATATGCGGGCGCACGCCGCGCTGCCACAGTTCATACAGCTGTGCGGCCAGGCCGTAGGGCAGCAGGGCTCGGGAAAGCGCCTGTGCGACGGCATACTCCCGCTCGTAGTCGGCGAACGCGCCGGTGGTGAGCGCGCGCTCGAGGCCGCCGGGCTCGGCGGGACGCGGTAGCGCGGCGGCGAGCAGTCCGACCGCCCGCGTCGCCTCGTCCACCGGAAGCACTCCCACGCCGCGGGGAGCGCTTTCGTCGACCCATCGCCACGACACGTAGATGTCTCCCGCGTCCGCCATGCGGACCAGCACCGTCGGTCGCGTCATACCGTCAGCACCCGATCGTCGCGGATCACGCGGCCGTAGCGCTGCTCGGCCGCGGCGATGAACGGCTCGAGCGCGATCCGGCCTTCCGCGGCCAGGGCCAGCCGCGGCGGCGGAGCGACCGGCAGGCCCGCTCCGGCGGCGACCCCGGCCAGGGCGGCGCCCAGTTGCAGGGCGGCGCTGCCGGGATGATCGGTGAAGTCCTCCGGCGGGTCCGGCAGCTCGAGCGGAAGCCGGGTGGGAGTTACCCGTTCGGTGCGATCGAGCGCCAAACTCGTGCCGGCGCACTGTGTTTCGACCAAATCGGCGACGAGGACGCCGTTGCCGCAGAGGTAGGCGAAGCGGAACGCCAACCGCATCGCGGGGTCGGCGATCTGCCGGTTCCACTGCTCGCGCTGGGTGCCGTTCGGCAACGTGTGGCGCACGGCGTCGATAGCCAGGGCGGCGGGAACGGCGATCCCCACGGCGTGCGCGAGCAGCTGCGCGGGCGGCGAATCGGTCGCGTCGATCGCGCCCTCCAGCAGCGTCGCGTGCCAGAAATCGAGCTGGGCGCAGTGCAGGCCGAGGCCACGCTCGGCGTAGATCGTGAACGCCGCGGCGAGCAGCTGCTCGCATTCGCCGGATCGTCCGGACTTGAACGCCACGGTGGCGGAACGAATGCGCAGGTCGGCGGCGTCGAGTACGGCTCCGGACGCGACGAAATACGCCAGGCTCCGCTCGTAGAGTTCTCGGGCGCCCGCCAGATCGCCGCGGCCTTCGGCGAGAAATCCCATGGTCTTGAGGCCGACCCCGGCCCGGTGGCCCAGCCCGGCCTGCTCGAAATACGCCTGACTGGATCGCAACGGCGCCTGCGCCTCGTCGTACCGCTCGAGGCGAACGAGCATGATGGCGAGATTCTGTTCGGTCTCGGCGACCGCGTTGCGATCGCCCGCGGACTCGAACGCGGCCAGCGCTTGCCGCGCTAAATCGACGGCCAGGTCGTGGCGGCCGGTCTCGAAGTAGGTCGCGGCGAGATTCAGCAACGGATGACCGGCCAGCTGCGGCGCGAAACGCCGTGCGGCCGACAGCGATTCGGTGGCCAGATCGGCGGCGTAGGCCCAGTTCTGCCGGTGCAACGCGACGGCGGTCAGCGAGAGCAGGCACGCCACCCGCAGTACACCGAGATCGGTGTCGGTGTTGTCGGCGAGTAACGCGCGTGCCTGCTCCAGCGCCGCCTGCGCCGCGTCGAGATCGCCCAGATGCTGAAGCGCCTGCGACATGTTGACCAGGGCGTTCGGGCGCAATCGCGGTGCGTGCTCGGGCATCTCGGCCAGCGCCGAACGGTAGAGCGCGAGCGAGGCGGCGTGGTCGCCGAGTTCGTCGGCCATGCTCGCGGCGTTGATGATCGCGCCCAGCCGGATATCGCCGGTGGTTCGTTCGGCGGCGTCCTCGAACAGGCGTTTCGCCTCGGCCGGGTCGCCGCGGGTGTACGCGGCGGCGCCCGCGGCGAGCAGTTCCCGGCCGTCGTCCGGCGTGTCCTCGGCCATATCAGAAATCCGACTCCGAACCGGCGGCAGCGATTTCCGCCAGCAGGAGCGCGTCGACGGGATCGCCGGCGGTGTCGTCCGAGCGGTTCAGCCGCGCCGTGACGAGGTCGCGAATCCGCGTGCGCCGGGTGGCCGCGTCCGGCTCCTGCTCGTCCACGCCGACGCCCGGGACGTAGATGTGCACGGTCACGCCCGCTTCCGCACCGGCCGGGGCCGTGGTCTCGGCCCGCCAGAGCTCACCATCGCGCGTCAAGGGCACGTCGGCGGCGTCGGCCGGAGTGCGGATTCCGGCACGGGGATGCAGATGTGCGGGGATGTCCGCCGGTGCGAGTGGAGCGGCGACCGCGCTCACCCGCACGATCGTGGTCCCGGCCGCGCGCACCACTTCCCAGGACACGGCGCGTTCCGAGGCGTCCAGCAGGCCGGGTGGGCAGCGCTGCCAGTCCCAGCCTTCGGTGCCCCGGGCCAGGACGAGAGCGCCGGGCGCGACGACGGTGGCCGGTCCGGCGGCCAGCGCGTAGTCCTCCGCGCGGCCGAGTGTTGCGGTGGTCGAGCGTTCGTCGGCAGCCGCGTCGGCGCCGTCGACGATCAGGTCGCATTCCTCGCTCAGTGTGGCTATCTCGTCTTCCAGCAGGTCTTCGTCCAGCGGCGCGATGCCGTCCAGCGTCGACGCGGGCCACCAGCGTGCCGCCCAACGGGCGTAACCGAGCCGCCAGGCACGCGCGGTGAGCTCGGGCAGCGCTGGTTCGGCCGGATACTCCCCTTCGTCCGCCTCGTCGACAGCGACGGCCACCTCCGGGCCGTACACCGCCCAGATCCACTCCTGGGCGAGGACGAGGTCGTCGAGCACCGCCGCCGGGGTCACCTGCCCGCTGAGCAGGCTCCAGGTCAAGTGCCCGCCCGAAACCTCGAGCACCAGCACGTCCACCCCGGCCGCGTCGTCCACGACGGTCGGAGCGTCCTGCGGCGCGATGATCCACAGGCCGTCGCGGCGGCTGACGCGTACGGTGGTGCTCATCAGCTCGCCTTCGATTCCGCCGCGTCCGGCTCACCCGCGTTCGCCCGCACACTCAACGCCCGCTTGACCCGCGTGCGATGGTCCAGGATCACCGAACGCGCCACACCGTCGAGCAGATCCCACAGCTCGTCCGGATCGTGGACGGCGAACTCCCGGACATCCCTGCCGTGCAGACGGACCCACAAACGCCGCAGGTACGGCTGCCACGGCGTGCGCAGCTCGGCGGCGATGGCGGCCAATGGACCGGTCGGCGGCTCGGCCGGCACCACCACCAGCCGCCGCGCCTGCAACACGTAGGCTTCGCGTCGCCAACGGCTGTTGACTACCTGATGCGCCGTGGATCGTCTTGGCTCCGTAGCCGTTTCGGCCAGGTGCAGCTGCGGCCCGCCCGTCGCCGGTGCGCGGCGATGTTCGATGGGCGCCAAACCGGTCGCCAGCGCGGTCCCCGCCGTCGCTGTCACGCGCAGGGACTCCTCCAGCAGTGCCCACGGTGCGCAGCTGCGGGCGATCTCGGCGCCGACCAGCTCGGGGATCGGCGGCAACTCCGCGCGCTCGGTGGACGCCTGCAGCACGGTGAACACCCGCTCGTACACGGTCCGATCGAACGGAAGCCCGAGGGTCGATTTCGAGGCCGAAGAACCGATCGCGGGGCGCAGCGGCACCGGATGCTCGGTCAGTCCTAATTCTTGGGCGGATGCGTCCTGCCACAGCCGGATTCCCGTGTGCGTACCGGCATGGGCCGCGACCAGCCGGTCCAGGGTCTGCTGTCCGTCGGCGTCCGTGCCGCGCCGCGCCGCGGCGCACGCCTCCAGCAGCGCGTCCACCTCCGCGTCGTGGTCGCCGCCCGGCGGGCCGGTGAGCGGACGCCGCCGCCAGGCCAGCTCGAGCAGGCCGGCCAGCTCCCGTTCCCGGTCGTGATCGGTGAGGTATTCCTTCAGCGCCTGCGTGGTGCGTCCCGCGGTGTATTCGTGAATCTCGCGCAACGCGTCCTCAGCGACTGCGCGCGCTCGCGCCGGATTCGGCATACCCGAGGTGGTCGCCAGCTCGAAACAGCGTTGGAAGTACAGATCCTGCGGGTGCCCCTCGGTGATCCGCAGCGTCCGCCGCACCTGCTTGAGCACCGTGAACCAGGCCGCCGTCGCACGCAGCACGTCGGCCGCGGCCTGAATGCGCGCCTCCAGCAGCACCGCGCCGTCGGCCGTCAGGATCGGCCCCGCGCACAACGGATGCTGCACCGGCCGGATCACCAACGGGTCGAGCACGAGTTTCACCGTCCGGCGCAGCGGGCCTCCGTGCGGGCCGCTGAGCGGTTCGACGCCCTCGAACCTGCGCCACACCTCATCGAGCACCATGGCGCGCGGTCGTCGCATGCGTGCAGTGTATTTGCCGCGACTTCGTCCCGGCGTGTGTGGCGTACCACACACCCTTGCATTCGGCGCCTAAGGTCTGACTCGGTCCGCCCATCCGGGGCAGCTGAGTGGAGGGATTCGAAGAATGCAGTTCGAGAAAATCCGCGCTGCCGTTTTCCTGGCCGTCTCGGCCGTGGGTATCACCGCGGCAACCGCCCATGCGGAGCCGGTCGCCACGGAGCAGCCGACTGCGGTGACCGCGGGAGACACGATCTCCGGTGTGGATCACGGAATCACCTACCAGATCACCGTTTCGCCAGTCGACCGAGTCGTTACCACCACCGTCGAGAACGGTCGGTTCGAGCTCGCGCGCAACGGTGCGGTGGTGCTCGAGTCCGGCGACGGAGCGGCGGTGACCGAAGTGCCGCGACAGTACGCCGTCGACGGGCATTCCATCGCGATCGCGCAGCACATCGGTGCGGACGGCCACACCCTGACCTCGACACCGACCCCGACGGCAGAAGACAACACGCAACCGAAGGACATCAGCTCCTACGACCGGCTCAAGGAGCAGATCAACAAGAACCTCCCCGGCGTCGTCACCGGCGCCATCGTGGGCGGCCTCCTCGGGGCGTGTGTGATCCTGGTATGGGGAGTCAGCATCCCTCTGGGTGCGCTGATCGGTGGAACCATCGGCGGATACGCCATGGGCGGGCCGGAATTCCTCGACGCCGTACAGGGGTTCATCGCCAACCAGGGCAGGTGAAACAGCCGCCGGTTGGCCGGGGTTGAGGAGCATCCGCGCGAAATCGGGTAGTAATCGCTGATATCGGCCGCGTCGCCCTTCAATTTGGACTTTGCGAGAACGATTTCGGCCGGGCGGCGACTTGTCACAGCGACTGCGCTGACGGCCGCGTGCATCAGGCGCATCAACAGCTGCGGTCGGTATCTGGGGTTCGCCGTGCAACGCTTGGACCGTGGTCGAGCCACCGAGCGAGTGGCCGGACATCCCTACGTTCGTCATGTCCGAGGCAGGCGGCGAAATCCGGAGCCGGTGCCCCGTCGATCGCCACCGCCAGGCACACATCCAGCTGCTCCCGGTGCGACGACGCCTGCTCTCGGGTGTGGGCGAGTCGGTGATTGCGCCGCACGGAAGATTGCGTGCGGCTTGGACAATCACTCGCTGACCAAGACCTGTTGACGCCGAGGCGACTGGGTCAGTACGCGTTGGCGGTGCAGAGCACCTCGCTGATCTTCGTCCCCGACTTGTCCGCGGAACCGACCTTGGCCAAAAGCGCCGGCGGGTAGTAGTCGGCGAGGCTGCTGTAGGCACCGGACAGTGCGGCCGAGGGGGTGCGGCCCGATCCGGTGCCCACCGCGTTGTCGGTGTAGACGAGCGCGCCGCATCCGTTCGACCATTCGACCAGGATCTCGCAGTCGGAGACGCCGTCCTGACTGCACGTGGCGAGCGCCTCGTCGATGGCTTGGGCGCGGCTCGGCGCATCGATACTGGTGGCGTAGCTCCAGTCCTCGACACTGAACGCGATCGCGCCGTAGAGACCAGCCGCATTCGCCGCGCCGGCACCGATTACCGATCCGGCTACCGCAAGACCCATCGCCGCGACCGCTCCGACGGCCTTACCCATGAACTTCATCGAGCACTTTCCTCTGTCAACACATGTGGAACTAAACTTGACGCATCATGGCGGATCGCCGTCCGATTCGTCCAATTCAACCGGGCGGGTCACACTCCCGGAGGCCCTGCGTGTAACTCGCAGCGTTTGGTGGCGCTGCTCTCGTACTGTCGGATGGTGCGGAAGTAGTTGCCTGACAGCAGTGGCGACTCGTCATCGAGCCGGTTAGGTCGGCTACGGTCTGTCGCGAGACGAGGGGAGTTGCCTGTGCGGCGTTCGGTGGGGCCAGTGTCCCGGATATCTATTCTGGTTTTCGCGCTGAGTCTTTCGGGCGGGTACGCGGCCGCCGAAAGTGGCAGCTACAACCTCGAATTCGGTCCGACACCGCTGGCCCGCACAGCCGATCCGAGTGAATCCGCACCGGTGCCCGCGGCCATCGCGGATCAGAGTCTGGCCTGGAAGCCGTGTGGCGAAACAGGGCTTCAGGACTTCCTGGATGGCGAGGTATGGGCGGCGGCGCGTACGCCGCTGCTCGACGGGTTGCAGTGCGCGAGCGTGCAGACGCCGCTGGATTGGTCGGATCCCGCAGCAGGGCCGACCGTAAGTTTCGAGATTTCGCGGCTGCCGGGACGAGGCATGAGACGTCCCCTGCTGACGAGTCCTGGAGGCCCCGGAGCCGGCACCCTGCTCAATCCCATCCAGTGGGCCACCGCTATTCCGGAGCTACGTGACTCCTATGACCTCATCGGATTCGACCCGCGCGGCACAAGCCTGTCCAGCACCGCGGCCGACTGTGACGCGAACAGTTCCGGCGATCCGCAGCTGCTGGCGACCGGCCGCAACGACGACGCCGACATCCTCGATTTCTCGCCGGCTTCGGTACACCGACAGCTGTCGCAGGCCAAAGCATGGATCCAGTCTTGCGTGCAGCGGTCGGCGCGGACGCCGACCGGCAGCACTGTCCTCGGTGCTGTCGACTACTGGCAGACGGTGCGGGACCTGGATCTGGTGCGGTCACTGCTGGGCGCGCCGAAGTGGAGCTACCTCGGCGCCTCCCAGGGGACGGCGCTCGGGCTGGAGTTGGCGCGCACGTTCCCCGGCCATATCGACCGGCTGGTGCTCGACTCGAGCATCGATCCGGCCCGCTCCCTCGCCGACGCGCACCGAGACCGCGTCCTGCACCAGCAGCGGACGATCGAGGACGCGTTCGCCCCGTGGCTCGCCACCCGCGGCACACCTTTCGGAGAAAGTCCTGAGGCCGTCCTCGTCGCGATCACGCGGATGCGTGCCGACCTGACGGCCCACCCCCTCGCGCTGCCCCTCGATCGAACCTTCAGCGGAAACGACTTGAACACAGTCCTCTTCAGTGTCGGCAACGGACCGTATGAGGTATTGGAGCGGAAGTTACTCACCCTGCGCGCCGCGATGGATAGCCCGTCTCTCGCCGCACAGCTGAACACAGCCGTGACCTTTCGCCTACCGCCACTGACCGACGAGTTCAATGGAGATCTCGTCCAGGCCGGCTCCCGAGTCGGCTGGTGGACCGCACGCAACTGCAACGACGCTGGCTGGAGCCACGACCTCGACGAGGTCGTCGCCACCGCACAACAACTCGCGGCCCAAGCGCCGCTGACCTACCTCGGCATGGGTTTCACCGCGGCCTGCGCCTTCTGGCCCGAACCACACCACGACCCGAACCCAGCACCTCTCGATCACATCACATCCGCCCTGCTGATCAGCAACGAGAAGGATCCGGTAACACCGATCTCCGGAGCTCGAGCTGCACACGCCGCTATCCCTGATTCCCGGCTCGTCACAGTCCCCGGCACACAGCATCACCTGGTCCTGCCACAAACCATGCCCAATGGCTTACCAGGCTCGATCCCCACCACCAGCACCTGCGCCACCTCCGCAGTCATCGAATACCTCATGTACGGCCGACTTCCGGACACCGATACAGCCTGCCGACCCGACCGATAACGACTCGTTCATCGAGCGGCGCTGGAGACCCGCGCAGCGAATCAGGTTCACTGCGGACCGCAGTTCGCCTAGCTGCACAAATTCAGTATCCAGGCGCGGGAAGGACACCCTGAGTGGCCCGAGCTACTGCTCGATGCCATACGTTGCCGGGCACGGCGATTAGGGTGTGCCCGTGAGTGATACAGAGCTGGACGAAGCATTCGACACCGCTACCTGGGCGGCGATCGAATCGGCGTGGACGTCGTGGGGTCGCATCGATCAGGACGTCATCGCACCGTTGATCAACCCGGCCTTCATGGGTGGACCTGCCTGGCCCGCTCTGCGTCAGGCGCACTCGATCACTCGACGCACCGACGCGATCCTGCTGGCCAGCAGCGGTCTGGCCGACCCAACCGCATGGGACGACGACGAGCCCACCAACGGCTTCGAACTCGAGGTGTATGCGATCGCCGACGATCTGCCGGTCGACAGCGACACGATGACCGTCGCGGGGTCCTGGTTGGGCAGGCTGGTGATGGACGTGTCGAATCAGGCGGCCCACCTCGGATTCCAGTTCACCGACAGACTCACGCAATACGGTGTGGTCACCATGGCACTGCCACACGTGGAGCTGCCCGACGCGCCGGACACCTACATCGACAGCGAGCACGGGGCGGTGGTGATGATCGGGTTGACCGACGCCGAGATCCCGGACACGGTCACCGGCCCCCTGTCATCGATCCGGCTGGTCAACGTCAAACTGCTTACGCGCGCCGAAGGTCGCTTCTGCATAGATCACCCGGAAGGCGGCGCGTACGCCCGCAACGAGTTGGCGCGGCGGTTCGCCGAGCAGGGCCGTCCGCTCCACTCGAGCCTGGACCGTCCATCTGTCGTCTGAACCGCAACCAACCTGAGGTCCAGGTACACGTAAGTGGTTCACGGCCCGTCGTACAGTCTCTCGTTCGGCAACCGCCGTAAGCCGGTCGTGTCGCCGGGGATCACCTCTACGGAGTCGACGAATCGGCGCTGGTACTGCTCCTGGAGGAACCATAGTGCGGAGGTGAGGCAGGCCGCGAAGTCCAGCCGGTGTCCGTCGATCACCACCGCCAGGCGCACGTCCGGTTGCTCCGGGTGTGGTGACATCTGCTCTCGGGTGTGGGCCGGTTGGTGATCGCCCCGAATGGCAGAGCCATTGCGGGCGGAGGTACCGGCCGGTACACCCCCGGCACCCTCCGATTTCCGGATTTTGTAGGCGAGGACGTTGGTGTCGTAACACGGTTCGCTCGACTCGGCTTGGGTGTCGGCATCGCCGTCGGCCACCATCGTTTTCGAACACCTCCCACGAAACGGCGGCGCGGAGCCGCGGCAGAACTGCGGAGTTATATGTGTATTGCTGTCACGCTTCCGAGCGGCAGCGGCTGAGCCGGAATCAGCTCCGCGCGGACCCACGGATCGCGGCGAGGCTCGGTGAGGTCACACATGCGCTCGATATCGGAGTCGGATGGAAGCGGTCTGCTCGCCGCCCGCTCCAAATAGAGCTTTTCCGTGCGGGTGACGCGGTCCTCCAGGATCGCCGTGCTCACGGAGAAACAGAGCGCAAGCCATGAGAAGACCCCGAATGCGATGAGTACAGCCATCATCGCGCTACCGCGGACCATGCCCGCACGGCAGCGATGACAGCGAGACCGGACGGAAGGAAGGCATTGCGAGCCGGGACAATCCATTGCCGGATCGAGCCGTTCGGGCTGGGAGATGGAAGCGCGATCACGGCACCCTCTCGCGCGATGCTCACATCCCTACGGAACATCTCAGCGAACAACTTGACGTCGTCGTCTTCGATGTCGGGACGCACGAGGAATGTCCAGCGGTCCGAACGTGGGTGTCCGACAATAGGTCCGAGCGCGCCGCCGCTGCTCTGCAGGTGCGCTTTCACCGCTCGGCCCAGCCTGCTGGGCATCGTCACCGCCCACACCGATCCGGCGCGCAGCACGATCCGGCCGAGTTCCGGTGGGTCGATCACGGCGTTGAAGCCGCAATTCCTGCGATAGAACATGCAGCGGGACCGTGGTGTGTCCCCGAATGTTCCTTCATCCATCGTTAGACCTCAACTCACATCGACTGGCGGGTTGGGTGCGCCCGGCCCGGCCACCCCTGCTGGGAGGTGAACCGGCGTAGGGAACGTGAGCGCAAGATCGCCGTCACCTGCTCACGCCGCCGGGCGCACCACCAAGGAGACACCCAAAGACCGAGTCGCTGCGACGATTTCAGCACGAACGTTTCCAAAAATCTGGTGCTGTTTTAGTTGTTGGTGCATCCTTGTTCGAGTTGCAACACCCTCCGGAAGGTCGAGATGGCAACAGATTCCACAATCGCCCGGCGCATGCTGGGCATGCAGCTGGAGACGCTGCGCGAGCGTGCCGACATCACCAGAGAGGCCGCGGCTACCGCGATCGCCTCGGCTCGATCGACGATCTGGAAGATGGAGACCGGTCAACCCGTCCGCTTCAACCCGGTCCTGATCGAGCGACTGTGTCAGCTCTACAACGCCACTGAGAAGGAAACCCAGGTTGTCCTGGAACTGGTGAAGGAGACCAAGGGTGCGAAAGGTTGGTGGCAGGCATTCACCGACGACACGATCCCAAAGGACTTCAACCTGTTCGTCGGCCTAGAAGATGCCGCCAACCGGATCACGTCGTATCAGACCATTGTCTTGCCGGGCCTGCTTCTAACCGACGATTACCGGCGAGCGATCATCTGGGCCGAGTACCCGAACAAGCCCGCGGAAGACGTTGAGCGGCACTTGGAGGTCGGCCGGAAGCGCCAATCGCGGCTCACTTCCGAGAAGAACCCGCTCACTATGGATGTGTTCGTTGACGAGTCCGCCCTTCACCGCACTGCCGGAAGCGCCTCGGTCATGACTGCGCAGCTTCATCACCTCGCCGACATCGGTCAGCTGGCGAATATCGCGATACGCGTTGTGCCTGCATCGACCGGTATCTACCGCGCGCTGCTGATCGGTTCCTTCGTCCTGCTTGATTTCCCGCGGCACTCCACCGCAGACCTGACCATGCCCCCGGTGGTCTACCTCCAAGGCTTTCTCGGCGACCTGTACCTTGAGGGAAACGACGAGGTGCGGGAGTACCGTCAAGTCTCCGCCGAGCTGGACCGCCTGGCACTGGACCAGGCTGCTAGCCGAAATCTCGTCCTCCAGGTTGCAAAGGAGTATGAACGGTGAACGTTGATCTATCCGGCGCGGTGTGGTTCAAGAGCACCCGTAGCGGGACCAAGGATTGCGTCGAGGTCGCGCATCTTGGAGGCGGCATGGTCGGTGTGCGTGACTCGAAGAACCCGACCGGTCCGGCGCTGGTGTTCACCCCCGGTGAGTGGGACGCGTTCACCGCTGGCGTGCACGCTGGCGAGTTCAGGCGTCCGTAGCAGTTAGCCGCTGTCCCCGGCTGAAATCTCGTCTTTCAGGAAACGCCCTCTACCAGCGCAAATTGGTAAACCGTGGATCAGTTCTCCCAAGTGCTTCGTTCGTGGTTCCACGTCGCTTCGTGATCAGCAGCGGGGAGCGAGCTGAGGATTCGGCTGTAGCAGCAGCTCGCCGCAGCGAGTGCTACGTCGAAGTCGTGGTAGTCGGCAGCGAGCGGACTATTGCGCGCCGTAGCTGCCCACCGGGCCGGCCAGGTGGAGCCGGGGCTTTCGAGGGTGGTGGGCAGTGAAGGGATAGCGCGGAGGGCTCTTTCGTGCTCGAGGGCGGTGACAGTCGAGGACAGATCGATTGTGAGGAAGCCGCTGATCAACAGGAGATCCACCAGGTCGCGGTAGCGCCCTGACTCCGTACCGACCGCGCCGTAGATCTCATACATTGCGCAGATCTTGTCGGCGATCTGGTCGGCGAGCGGATAGAGCTGGGCTGTGGTCTCCTGCGAGAAATCGTCGGTGTCGACCAATCGGGGGATGGGACGGCGCTCGATTCGTCCGGCCAGGGTCCGCGTCGTGATGCTCGTTCTGACGGCATGGGGCGAGCGCGATGACGAGCTCATCGGTCGGTGCTACTCCTCTGATTGCGTTGCGCGCGGGTAACTTTCCAGGATATCCGGGTCAATCTTGCTCAGGCTTTCCGCTGCCTGCCGCAGGGATCTCGAGGTGTCGGGATCGATCTTGCGCAGTTGTGCGACGGCGGCTCGCAGGATGGATTCGAAAGCGGGAGCTTCTGAGTGGCGTCTCGCGATGTCCGCCATCGCCAGCGTGTTGACCGGTACTCCTGCTTGCACGATGAGTGCGTCGAGGAAGCCATGCCCGTCCAGCGCTCGATGCCCATAGCCGAAGGCGTGGGGCGCCAGTACCGCGACGACCTCTTCGATAGTCGTCAGGTTGCGAGTGAGCGCGTCCCGAACGATCGAAGCGAGATGGCCGGAATCGAGAGCCGCCGCGGCGAGGTCGCTGATAGTGCGGGTGGGGGTGGTTACTGGTAGCTCATCGACTATCTGCCAGTCATCGCGGGTGAGTTGGCCGCGATGGACAGTGATGTCGGGCAGCGACAGCCGGATTCGCCGGGTAGCGGTCAGTTCCACGACATCGGCGTCCAGATCGCCCAGTCGGTGCAGTGCGGCGGCTGTTCGATGGGACAGCACTCCGGTGGGCACGTCCTGTTCCAGGCGTTGCCACGCCACCAGGCCCGGATTCAGTGCCAGCCACGCCACTCGCATCTCCAGATGCTCGTCGTGCGGAACACGGGAGAGCCGATAGAGGCCATGATGAAGCCGCTCCAGTACCCCGGAGTCGGTGAGGCGCTTGAGCTGTTGCGGGGTCACTGATGCGACTTCCCGCGCCTGTCGACTGGTGACCAGGCCTCGCTGTTCTGCCGCCAGAGAAATCAGCTCAGCCACGAGAGTATCGGCAGCCATGTCACGATAATAGCCAAATTCGGCTACTTATTTGCCATATAAATTAATTATTGCGCCAAGCTTCATAACCTTGGTGCCATTCAGCATCTTGTTCCGGTCGTGCCCATCCCGCCCAGGTGTCGAGCCGGTTTTCCAGAGGGAAGATCCGGTCCGCCGGAGCTCGCCCGGTGCGGTCACACGTCCTCTACCAGCGCAAACGCGGAAAACCTGGGATCGGTAGGGCGCGAATCGTTCCTACCTTTTACTCAACGGCCCCACCGGAGGGCCGGAGGAACCGAAACCAGGGGCGCCGCCCCGCTGACGACAAGGACACACCATGAACACCACTTCGCTCCGCATCGCCGCCGCCGCTGTCGCAGCCACCGCCGCGGTGGTCGTGCTCACCGGATGCGGTGACAGCAAGGGCAGCTCGCCCGCCGCGCCCGCGCCGTCCTCGGCGCAGCCGGCCGCCCCGGCGGGGAAGTCGGTCGCTTCGGTCGACGGCAAGGCCTTCGACGCGAAGTTCACCACCACCTGCGCCAAGCAGGGCGGCACGCTGGCGCTCGCGCTGACCGACACCGCCAACGCCGCCTACGGCAACCTCTCGGTGAGCGCGACCATCACCGACGCGAACACCGTGCAGGCGGTCGCGATCGCGGGCAGCAAGGGCGGCGACAACGGCCTGCCCTACGCGGTGGGCTTCGGCAACGGCATGCCGGGCGGCTCCGCGAAGGTCGTCAAGGACGGCAACACCTACAAGGTCACCGGCGAGGGTGTGGGCGCCCCCGACCTGACCAACCCGCTGGCCGGGCCGAAGACGTCGAAGTTCGACATCACCTTCGCCTGCTCGTCCATCGTCGGCGCCTGATCGCCGCAGGTCCTGCTTCGCCCCGTCATCCCGGTCGGCTACGGGATGACGGGGCGGCGAATCCCGAAACTTCGCATCACCAGCATCACCAAAGGAAACGTCATGAAGAAGATCCGTCTGATCGCCCTCGCTCTCGGCGCCGCCGCGATCGGCTACTACGTCTACCACGCCGTCACCTACGTCCCGACCAGCGAATGGGAGCCCGCCGGAATGGGCTGGCTCGGCATCGAAATGGCGCTGCCGATCATCGCGCTCACCTTGGTCCCGATAGTTTTCGCGTTCACCGGTGAAGGCATCATGAGCGCGCTGACCGGCCGCAACAGCGCGGAGTTCCGCGAGGGCCTGACCGGGCTCGGCACCGTCCGATCGGTACGGCAGACCGGCGTCACCGTCAACGACCAGCCGCAGGTCCACGTCGAGTTCAGCGTCGAAGGGGCGGACGGCAAGATCTTCCACTCTTCCGCGAGGATGATCGTGCCGCTCACCGAACTGGCCCTGCTGCGCGCCGGGGTGGTGCTGCCCGTGCGCTACCTGCCCGGCCGGACCGACAAGGTCGAGGTCGACCTGTCCGGCGACGCCTCCGCCGCGCAGCACGCGATGAACGAGTCCCTGATCCGCAAGGGCATCACCACGCGGCACAAGCTCGACATCGCCGAGCGCGGCATCGCCACCCAGGCGGTGGTGCGGTCGCTGTCGGTCACCGGCACCATCCGCGACGGTCACTCCGAGGTCGAGCTCGGCCTGGTCGTCACCCGGCCCGACGGGACGAGCTTTTCCACCGAGGTGACGAAGTTCCTGGCACCGGCCAGCGTCGGCCAGGTGCAGGTGGGCCGCGTCCTGCGGGCGCACTACCTGCCCGAGAACGAGAGCGAGGTCGTCATCGCCCTTTCGGTGAACGCCTGATGGGTGCGCCGGACGAAGTCGCCGTCCGAGACCCCATGCCGCGTCGATTCGAGATCCTCGAGTCGGCGCGGCATTGCCGTTTCCAGCTCTGGTGGTCCGGCAATTTGAGGGTTACCTAATTGGGCGGTTGTTCATTTGGTCGTCTTTTCCGGATTGTCCGGATCGTCTACCGTGCGGCCATCGGCCCAACCCAGGAGTCACTGTGAGTCTTCAGCCACTCGCCCTTTTCGTGAAGCACGACGGACAGTCGTCGCGCGCTGCCGTGACCTGTGAATACAAGTGCGCGAACGCGTGCTTCCACGAGGCGCCCAACACCTCTTCGGGCGCCTACTTCGGCGACATCGTCAGCTCCCTGAACCGGCGCGGACTGATCAAGGGCGGTGCCGCCGCCGTGCTCGCGGTCGGTGCGGCCAGCGCGCTCGCCGCCTGCGGGGACGACAGTGAGCCGACCACCGCGGGGTCCACCACGCCCGCGGGCCCGCCCGGAACCGGCACCGACTTCACCGCCGTCGCGCCGAACAAGGAAGACGCCGTGGTGATCCCGGACGGCTACGAGCAGTCCGTCGTGATCCGCTGGGGCGATCCGCTGTTCCCGGACGCGCCCGCCTTCGATTTCGACAAGCAGACCGCCGCCGCGCAGGCCAAACAGTTCGGCTACAACAACGACTTCGCCGCCCTGCTGCCGATCGAGGGCCAGGCCAACGGCTACCTGCTGGTGGTGAATCACGAGTACACCACCAGCCCGCACATGTTCCGCGGCTACAACAAGGACGCGCCGACCGACGAGCAGATCGCGGTCACCATGGCCGCACACGGTTTGACCGTGGTGGAAGTGAAGGGCGAAGCCGGCTCCGGCAAGCTCGTTCCCACCTTCGGCAAGTACAACCGCAGGATCACCGCGAGCACCGAGTTCAAGCTGACCGGTCCCGCCGCGGGCAGCGACTTCGTCAAGACGTCGGCCGATCCGACCGGCACCAAGGTGCTGGGCACCTTCGCCAACTGCTCCGGCGGCCTGACGCCGTGGGGCACCGTGCTGTCCGGCGAGGAGAACTTCCACGGCTACTTCGCCAACGCGGACAAGGTGACCGAGCCGGCCGCCGCGGCGCGGCTGAAGCGCTACGGTTTCGCCGCGGGCAAGACCACCAACCAGTGGGAGCGTGCGGACAAGCGTTTCGATCTCGGGCAGGAACCCAACGAGGCCAACCGATTCGGGTACGTCATCGAAGTCGACCCGTGGGATCCGAACTCCACGCCGATCAAGCACAGCGCGATGGGCCGGGTGAAGCACGAGGCCGCCACCATCTATGTCACGAAGAACGGCGACGTCGTCTCCTACACCGGTGACGACGAGAAGTTCGACTACATGTACAAGTTCGTGTCCTCGCGCAAAATCCAGCCGGGCACCGGCGCGGCGAGCATGCGGCACAACCTGACCATCCTGGACGCGGGCACGCTGTATGTCGCCAAGCTCGCGGGCGATCACGCGGACAAGATCGACGGCACCGGCGCCAAGCCGTCCGACAAGGGCTTCACCGGCACCGGCCAGTGGATTCCGCTGCTGGAGACCGGTGCGGACGGCAAGGGCAAGTCGCTGGTCGAGGGCATGAGCGCGGAAGAGGTCGCGGTCTTCACCCGCCTGGCCGCCGACAAGGTGGGCGCCACCAAGATGGACCGCCCGGAGGACTTCGAGGCCAACCCCTACACCGGCAAGGTGTACGTCGCGCTGACCAACAACGACAACCGCGGCGCGGACGGCAAGCAGGGTCCCGACGAGGCGAACCCGCGCAAGCTGAACAAGAACGGCCAGATCCTGGAGATCGACGACAACCACACCGGCACCACGTTCACCTGGTCGCTGCTGCTGGTCTGCGGCGATCCCGTGGCGGCCGACACCTACTTCGCCGGTTACGACAAGTCCAAGGTCAGCCCGATCTCCTGCCCGGACAACCTGGCCTTCGATCCGTACGGCAACCTGTGGATCGCCACCGACGGCAACGCGCTGAAGTCGAACGACGGGCTGTTCTCCGTGGTGCTCGACGGCCCGAATCGCGGCCAGACCAAGCAGTTCCTCACCGTCCCGCGCGGTGCGGAGACCTGCGGTCCGGTGGTCAGCGAGGCGCGGGTCATGGTGTGCGTGCAGCATCCGGGCGAGGCCGACGACGCCACTCCGGAGAACCCGTTGTCGCACTGGCCCGATGGCGGCACGGCCCAGCCCCGCCCCTCGGTCGTGGCGGTCTGGAAGAAGGCCGGCGGCCGCATCGGGGTCTGATACCACAGCCGCGGCACCCCCGGCCCCCTGCGACCACGGCCACCCTCCGCGGCTGTTCCCATGAGTGGGGCCGCTACCCGACTGGGCGGGTAGCGGCCTCACTCTCACCCACTGCCGGTGCCACTTATATTGGCGTAACCGGCGAAATCGCCTTGGGCGCCGCTGTAGACGTTGAGGTCGACACGGCCCGCTATACCGGGGATGGTGCCGCTGTCGGTGGTCTGCCAGAACGTCCAGGTGGACCAGCCGCCGGGGACCTCGGGTTGGGGATTGCCGCGATAGTCGGCGATCCACAGCGGGTACTCGGCGAACTCGTGGGTGTCGGCCATCGCGGTGCGCCAGAACACGGGATAGGTGTAGACGATCGGGGCGCGGCCAGTGAGCGTTTCCACGGTGTTCAGGTAGCGGCGGGTCCAGTCGATCAGCGCCGCCGGGCCGAGACCGCCGGTGTTCTCCAGGTCGAGCACCGGCGGCAGATCGAGCGGGCCGTTCTGGCCCAGCACCACCGCCGCGTACAGCGCGGCTTGCGGTTCGGGCGGCAGGTTGGGCCTGGCGTAGTGGTAGGTGCCACGAGCCAGTCCGGCCGCGCGCATCAGCAGACTGTCGGGAACGAAGTACGGGTTGATGTAGTTGAGCCCCTCGGTGGCCTTGACCATCGCGAAGTTGTGGCCGGAACGCTTGACCGCGAACCAGTCGATCAGGGTTTCGTCGGTGTGCTGCCATGAGGAGACGTCCGGACCGGTCGGCGCGGCGGTCGCGGGTGGTGTGGCGACGAAGAAGCCGGACAGCGTGATCAGTGACAGCGCCGCGCTTCGGCGAGTGGTCGACCTCCAGATGTCCATGACGGAGGACGATAGCCATTCGCTCTGGCTGTTACCAGTGTGACAGCTGGGGTGTCAGACTTGTTTTGAGCTCTCACCCCAGCCAATCCAGCACCGACGCCGCCGTCCACGACTGCTGCATGCTGCCCAGCGGTTCGCCGGTGAACGGCTCGTAGTACTCGGCGAAGCTGCCGTCGCTGGCTTGGCGCAGGCCCTCGGCGCGCAGCATGAACGAGCGCTCGGCCCAGCCGCGCCGGGCGAAGACCCAGGAGAACAGCCAGCTCATCACCGGCCACACCGGTCCACGCCAATACTCGCGGGAACGGAAATCCTTGGACACCGGCGAAGTCGAGGGCGGCAGCGCGTAGCGCAGATCCGGGTGACCGCAGAAGCGTGGGCCCTCGAACAGGCGCAACAGAGCGCGCTCGGTGTCGCGGGGGAGGCCGCCGCACAGCAGCGGCGCGAACATCGACAGCGTCTCGGTGTTGATCCACCGCTGCAACCGCACGTCGAAGTCGCGGGCCGCGCCGGTGCGCGCGTCGGTCGTCGCCACGACTCCCGCACGGAACCGATCGGCCCACGCGTAGAGATCGCGCACGTCGGCGTGCGGCTGCTTGTACTCCTCGCCGATATTGGCCAGCACCTCGCAGGCCAGCGCGAAGATTCCGGTGACGAACACGTCCTCGACGGCGAAGCTCATGGTCGAGGCGAGCTGATAGTCGTCGTAGCCCGCTCGGCGCATCTGCTCGACCAGCCATAGATAGCGGTCGTACTCGCGGTCGGTGGGGCGCTGGGTCGGATCGGAGACCACCAGCACGTCCTCGCGGCGATAGGGCGGCAGGTCGCCGGGGACCACGTGCTCGTAGGCGCGATCCCAGCGCGGCGAGTTGTCCATCCCGGACTCCCAGCCGTGATACAGCGTGATGCGGCCGGTCTCCTTGGGATCGCGGGCGTGCGCCAGCCACCGGTGCCAGCGCACCAGATCCGGCCAGCGCCGGTTGAGGAACTCCTCGGCCACGGACCTGGTGCTGCGGCCGTGCCTGCGGGAATGGTCCAGGATCCGCTGCACCGCGATGGCGTGCACAGGCGGCTGGGTGATCCCCGAGGTGTCCGGTCCGTCGGGCGCGTTGGCCGCCAGCTTGCGGCACTCCCAGCGGGCCGGGCCGGGAAAGTAACCGTCCACGCCGTTGGCGAAGACGATGTGCGGGATCATGCCGTTCTTCCACTGCGCGGACAGCAGAGTGTCCAGCTCGACCACGGCCCGCTCCACGCTCAGCGGCGCGAGCCCGACCGCGACGAACGCGGCGTCCCAGCTCCACATGTGTGGGTACAGCCGGGGCGCCGCGCTGGTCATCGTGCCCAGGTCGTTGCCGCGCAGCAGGTAGCTGGCGCGGGCCGCGAGCTGCGTGGGAGTGAAACCCGGATGTGCCATCTTCCTATTCTGCGATGTCACCGGCAGATATGCCCGCTCAGCGGTGTCCGTTTCATTCCCCTCCGATCGGTCCGTGGCCGGTTCGTGTTTCACCCAGCCGGTTACGGTGGGCCCATGACTTCCGCCGCGATCACGAAACCCACCGCGTTGATCACCGGCGCCGGCCGCGGCCTCGGCGCCGCGATCGCGCGGGAACTCGCGCCGACCCACGACCTGCTCCTCGGCGCGCGATCGGCGCAATCGCTGCGCGGCATCCTGGCGGAGTTGCCCGCCGCGCAGGGCTGGCCGGTCGAGTTGACCGATTACGCCGCCCTCGCCGACGCGGTCGCGCCGATCCGGAACCTCAATGTGCTGGTGCACAACGCGGGCATCGCCGATCTCGGCACGATCGCGGAATCCACCGTCGAGCAGTGGCGAAACA
This sequence comes from Nocardia aegles, assembly GCF_052545135.1. Lineage (NCBI taxonomy): Bacteria > Bacillati > Actinomycetota > Actinomycetes > Mycobacteriales > Nocardiaceae > Nocardia > Nocardia aegles. The sequence goes on along the minus strand of NZ_JBQWRI010000011.1, from coordinate 72,606 downwards.
CGTTGGAAGCCAACCTTATCGCGGTCGCCGAACTCACCCGGCTGCTGCTGCCCGCGCTGCGGGCGGGCCAGGGGCACGTGGTGCTGATCAACTCGGGTGCGGGCCTGCGCGCCAACGCGGGCTGGGCCTCCTACGCGGCGAGCAAGTTCGGATTGCGCGCCTTCGGTGACGCGTTGCGCCAGGAGGAGCCGCGACTGCGGGTGACCTCGATCCATCCGGGTCGTATCGACACCGACATGCAGCGGGCGATCATCGCGGGCGAGGGGCGCGAGTACCGGGCCGAGGACTTCCTCACGCCGGAGACCGTGGCGTACACGGTGCGTACTGCCATCGACACCCCGCGTGACGCGCATCCCACCGAGGTCGTGCTCCGGCCGTACTGATTCCGGACTTTCTACCGTCGCTCGCGCGGCCGAAGCGTTCGCTCGACTGTCTGCGCCCGCCGAGGCCGTGTGCCGGTCGTACTGATCCGGACGCACCCGGCGGCGCTCTCCCAGCCGAAGCGTGCCTTCGGCGGTCGGCGTGCACGTCGCCGATCGGATTGCGCCCGTAGCGCCTCGAGCTGGTCGGCCGGCTGCGCCCGAGCCTGCGTGCAGCTTGCCGCCGAGGAAGACGGGCGCGCCGATGACCCTCACCGCCGCGCTCTCGCACCTGTCATTCGCCCGGCCGACGATGCGGGTTCAGGTTCCCGTCAAGTTCGCTCGTTAGCGTCCGGCCCGCCCCCGAGGGTTGGTCGCGGGGAGGTTCGAGCGAGCAAGAGGGATCGGGTTGTGGATAGACGTCGCATGCTGGCGTTGCTGACAGCGGGCGCGGCGGTCGCGCTGACCGGATGCGCGGTGGCCGAGGGCGACCCGATCGAAAGCGGTTCGGCGGGCGGCGTTCCGGCGCCGCCCGCGCCCCCAGCGGCGCCGTTGCTGCCGCCCCCGCCCGGCGGGCCGAAGACGCCGATCCCGGCGAGTACGATCACCGCGCTGCCCGGGCCGGGTCGCAGCATGGCGCTCACCGTGGACGACGGAGCCAGCCCCGAGGTGGTCGGCGCCTACATCCGATTCGCCAAGGACACCGGCGCACGGTTCACCTTCTTCGTGACCGCCTACTACGACTCCTGGGCGATCCATCGGAACGCGTTGCGGCCCTTGGTGGAATCCGGGCAGATCCAGCTCGGTAACCACACCTGGGATCACCCGGACCTGACCAGCCTCTCCGCGTCGGCGGTCGCCGCGCAACTACAGCAGGCGAAGACCTACCTGCGTCAGAACTTCGGGGTGGACGGCACCCCGTACTTTCGGCCGCCGTTCGGCAGGCACAACGCCACGGTCGACCGGGTGGCCGCCGACCTCGGCTACACCGTGCCCACCATGTGGTACGGCTCACTGTCCGATTCCGGTGTGATCACCGAGGAGTACCTGATCGAATGCGCGCGGCAGTACTTCCAGCCGCAGACGATCGTCATCGGGCACGCCAACGCGCCCGCCGTCACCCACTGCTACGGACAGCTGGTCGACATCATCAAGGAGCGCAACCTGTCCATGGTCACGCTCGACGACGTGTTGCTCCCGCCGCGCTGATCCGCCGTCAGGCGACGATGTTCACCAGGCGCCCCGGCACCACGATCAGCTTGCGCGGCGGCTTTCCGTCCAGCAGCGCGGCGATCTTCTCGTCGGCCAGCGCCGCCGCCTCGATCGCCGCGTTGTCCGCGTCGGCCGCCACCTGAATCCGGCTGCGTACCTTGCCGTTCACCTGGATCGGGTACTCCACCGACTCCTGTACCAGCAGTGCCGGATCGGCGACGGGGAAGGGGCCGTGCGCCAGCGAGGCGGTGTGGCCCAAGCGGTCCCACAGTTCCTCGGCGATGTGCGGGGCCAGCGGCGCCAGCATCAGCACCAGCGGCTCCACCACCGAGCGCGGCGCGCCGTCCGGGTAGCTCTTGGTCAGGTGGTTGGTCAGCTCGATCAGTTTGGCGCCCGCCGTGTTGTCGCGCAGCGCGGCGAAATCCTCGTCCACGCCCGCGATCGTCCGGTGCAGCAGGCGCAGCGTCTCCTCGCTCGCGGCGGCATCGGTGACCCGCACCGCGCCGGTCTCCTCGTTCACCACCAGACGCCAGACGCGCTGCAGGAACCGGTGCGCGCCGACGACGTCCTTGGTCGCCCACGGCCGCGAGGTGTCCAGCGGACCCATCGCCATCTCGTAGAAGCGGAAGGTGTCGGCGCCGTACAGATCGCACATCTCGTCCGGGGAGATGGCGTTCTTCAGCGATTTGCCGATCTTGCCGTACTCTTGGCGCACCTCGATCTCGGCGCCGGTGGCGTCGGTCCAGAAGAACTTGCCGTCACGCTCGACCACCTCGGCGGCGGGCACGTACGCGCCGCGCGGGTCGGTGTAGGCGTGCGCCTGGATGTAGCCCTGGTTGAACAGCCGCCGGTACGGCTCGCTCGCGGACACGTCACCCAAGTCGAACAGCACCTTCTGCCAGAACCGGGCATACAGCAGGTGCAGGACCGCGTGCTCGACCCCGCCGACGTACAGGTCGACGCCGCCCGGATCGCTCGGCCCGCCGATCTCGGCGCGCGGGCCCAGCCAGTACGCCTCGTTCTCCTTCGCGCAGAACGTCTCGGTGTTCGTCGGGTCGGCGTAGCGGAGCTCGTACCAGGAACTGCCCGCCCACTGCGGCATCACGTTGGTGTCGCGGCGGTAGCGCTTGCGCCCGTCGCCGAGATCCAGTTCCACTTCCACCCAGTCGGTCGCCTTGGCCAGCGGCGGGGAGGGTTCGGAATTCGCGTCGTCCGGATCGAACGTCACCGGGGCGAAGTCGTCCAGCTCCGGCAGCAACACCGGCAGCATGGATTCCGGCAGCGCGTGCGGCGCGCCCTGCTCGTCGTACACGATCGGGAACGGCTCGCCCCAATAGCGCTGACGTGCGAACAACCAGTCCCGCAGCTTGTACTGGATGGTGCCCTTGCCGTGGCCGTCGGCCTCCAGCCGGGCGATCATCGCCGCTTTGGCCTCCTCGACGGACATACCGTCGAGGTAATCGGAGTTCACCAGCGCGCCTTCGCCCGCGTGCGCGCCCTGCTCCAGATCGCCGCCGCTGATCACCTCGACGATCGGCAGCCCGAGGACGGACGCGAATTCCCAGTCGCGATGGTCGTGCCCGGGGACGGCCATGATGGCGCCGGTGCCGTAGCCGCTGAGCACATAGTCGGCGATGAAGATCGGCACGGCCGCGCCATTGGCCGGGTTGATCGCGTAATTGCCCAGGAAGACGCCGGTCTTCTCCTTGCTCTCCTGACGCTCCAGATCCGATTTGGCCGCGATCGACTTGCGGTAGGCCGCCACGGCCTCGGCCGGTGTCGCGGCACCCTCGTTGGTCCACCTGGGATCGGTGCCGGCCGGCCACGCGGCGGCGGTCAGCTTGTCGACCAGTTCGTGTTCCGGCGCGAGCACCACGTAGGTGGCGCCGAACAGCGTGTCGGGCCGGGTGGTGAAGACCTCGATCTGCTCGCCGTCGGCGTCGAACTTCACCTGCGCGCCCCGGGATCGTCCGATCCAGTTGCGCTGCATGGCCTTGACGTTCTCCGGCCAGTCCAACCGATCCAGGTCGTCGACCAGCCGATCGGAGTAGGCGGTGATGCGCATCATCCACTGCCGCAAGTGCTTACGGAATACCGGGAAGTTGCCGCGTTCGCTGCGGCCGTCGGCGGTGACTTCCTCGTTGGCCAGCACGGTGCCGAGACCGGGGCACCAGTTGACCATCGAATCGGTCTGGTACACCAGGCGATACGAGTCCAGCAGCGTGTTCCGCTCGGCGGGCGGCATCGCGTCCCAGGACTTGCCGTCCGGCACGGCCCGTGCGCCGGACGCGAACTCGGCCGCCAGCTCGGCGATCGGGCGGGCCCGGTTCACCTGCGTGTCGTACCAGGCGTTGTAGATCCGCAGGAAGATCCACTGCGTCCAGCGGTAGTACTCCGGATCGGTGGTCGAGAACGAGCGGCGCCGGTCGTGGCCGAGACCGAGGCGGTCCAGCTGGCGCTGCATCGTGGCGATGTTCGACTCGGTGGTGTCGCGCGGGTGCGCGCCGGTCTGCACCGCGTACTGCTCGGCGGGCAGGCCGAACGCGTCGTAGCCCAGGGCGTGCAGCACGTTGCGCCCGTGCATGCGGTGGTAGCGGGCGAAGACATCCGTGGCGATGTAGCCGAGCGGATGCCCGACGTGCAGGCCCGCGCCCGACGGGTACGGGAACATGTCCTGGATGAACAGCTTGTCGGCCGGCGTAGGACCGGCGAGCGGCCCCACCGGGTTCGGTGCGTGGAAGGTTCCGCGTTCGGCCCACGTCCGCTGCCACCGGCGCTCGATGCGGCCGGCAAGCTCCGCGTTGTACCGGTGCTCAGGTACATCGCTGTCGGTTGCACGTGTGTCTTGCACGGTCCTGCCTTCTTGTGGTCGCCGATCCCCGACAAACTTCGTCTATCAGGGTAGAACGTCGCATCGGCTGGACCGAGAATCGGGCCCGCCCGCGGTTGCAGTCGGGTTCCCCGGGCACCGCCCGTCGGCGGGCGCGCGGCGCCGATGCGCTAGCCTGCATGGGTGTTCGTCGTCGCTCTCGTCCTGTTCGTGCCGGCTGTGGTCGCCGTCGCAACCGGAGCACTCGGGCTGGCCGGTCGGTTGCCCCGCAATCGCTTCTTCGGGGTCCACACCGAGGCCGCACTGTCCACGGACGAGACCTTCCGCGTCGCCAACCGGGTCGCCGCTCCCACCTCGATCGCGGCCGGGGCGCTGCTGTTCGCCGGTGGTCTGGTCGGGTTGGCCGCGGGTGGTGTGATCGCCTTCGTCGTCGCGGCCTGCGCCGCCCTTGTCGCGCTGTTCACCCTCGGTGCCGGTGCGAATGCCGCCGCGCAGGCGGCCGAAGCCATCGCTCCGCCGCCGCCGACCGGTGGTTGCGGCAGCTCCTGCGGCGCCTGCTCCCTCCGCGACGCCTGCCAGCCCGCTGGGTGAGCTCGATCACCCCGCGTCCGCGCACTCCGGCGGCGGGATGCTGCGGGACAACGGACTGTCGACCGGCGTGAAGTAGAGCACGCACAGCAATACCGGCACAGTTCCGAGATTGCGCGCCACATGCGGGTAGCGCGCCCCGCTCGGTTCCCGGAATATCCGCCAACGCCGGTAGGTGAACGGCACGCAGTCCGCACCGGGATGATCCAGCGTCCCCCGTGCGACCAAAACGAACAATGTCCCGTCGTGGTAGTGCCACCCGCTGCTGCCGCCCGGCTCGATGAGCGTCTGGCGTAGCACCAACGCCCACCGTCGGAAAGCGAGCCGGAACAGGACCCGACTGGCCGTCCCTCGGGCGGGCGGCGCGTTCACCTCGAATTCGGACCACACGCTTCGATCGAACCATCCGCCGCGCCTGGCACGGGTCCTGCGTACTGCACGGCTGCCCGCGCCGACACTTCGATTACGTCGGTCGACGACTGCTGGGTGTGGCGACCGCACTCGCACCCAGCCGCGCGGCGGCGAGTTCGGCGCTGCCGCAGACGGCCTCGGACGGTGGCTGTGGGCCACCGGAGGTGAGGTCGATACGTGCGGAGCCGACCGGCCTGCCGGGGAACCGGCAACCGCGGACCCCGTCGGCAACGAGCGCCCGGCGGCATATTCGACGCAGGCCCGGTCTGCGGTTATGGCATCGCTTGTGGCGGACCGGCGGTCAGGGCCCGCAGCACCGCATCGTCGGACGACGGGTCGCCGACAGCGATGCGGGCGCTGCCATCGGAGTAGGACTTCGCGGCTATGCCCGCGCGGCGCAGCGCTGTGGTCGCACCGGGGCCGGGAATGTACAGAAAGTTCGCATGGCTTTCCGGTATCGCGAATCCGCGGGCCAGGAGCGCGCAGCGCAGTGCGTCGCGCTGCTCGGCGATGCGCAAGGTGCGGGCGGCGAGTTCGGGTTCGGCGGCGTAGGAGGCGGCGACCGCGGCGACCGCCGCGGCACTCATCCCGAAGGGCAATTGCAGTGTGCCGATCCGCGCGATCAACTCGGGTCGGCCGAAGGCGTAGCCGACGCGCAGCCCCGCCAAGCCGTACGCCTTCGAAAAGGTGCGCAGGACGATCAGATTGGGATGCTTCGCGATCAGCGCCCGCGGGTCGACGGATGCGGTGGCGCCGAGGAATTCGACGTACGCCTCGTCCAGCACGACCGGAACCCGGCTGGGCACATCGGACAGGAACGCCTTCAGCTCGTCGGCCGGGACGACCGTCCCGGTGGGATTGTGCGGACGGCACACCACGAGCAGTGCGGTGCGCCGGTCGACGGCCCGCCGCATTGCCCGCAGATCCTGGTTCCCCGCCGAATCCAGCGGCACCGGCACCGCGGTGACGCCGGTCATCTCGGCCATGATCGGATACCCGTCGAACGTCGGCGCGCTGTAGACGATCTCCGCCCCCGGCGTGGTCAGGGTTTGCAGGATCTGTAGTGCCACGCCGGTCGCCCCCGCTCCGACCACGACTTGGTCGGCCCGCACACCGAGGTGCTCGGCGATCAGCGCCGGCAGGCGCCGCGGCAGGAACTCCGGGTACCGATTGATCTGAGCCAGCGTCAGGTGCACCGCCCGCAGCACCGAGGGCAGCGGCGGGAACGGATTTTCGCTCAGGGCGAGGTCGAAGCGGGTCGGTACCCGATGCGTCCGATACCGGTGCGAGGGCCGGGTACCGTCGACGACGCGTACGCTCATCGCGCGGCTCCCCAGCGGACGGCGGCCGCGCCGGCGAAGTCGCCCGCGTGCGCGAACGCCGCCAGCAGGACCAGCGATCCGTTGGGCAACCGTCCCGCCCGGTTCTCCACGTCCAGGGTCACCGGGATGCCGGCGGCAAACAGGTTTCCGCAGGAGTCGAAGGTATCGGGGTGGCGATGCGGCGGAAGCTCCAGCGCATCGTGCCAGTTGCGCAGGAACAACCGGTTCGGCTGATTGGTGACGAACGTGTCGACGTCGCGTCCGGCCACACCGATCCGATCGCACACCGCGAGGGCGACTTCCGGAACGAGCCGATTGCCCCTGGCGAACACCTTGGCGACCTTGGACTCGGTGAAGCTGACGCATCCCTGGCCCTCGCCCGGCTCCCAGTACTTGCGCTCGCCGTTGGTGGAGAACGCCATGTCTCCGGCGAATTCGGGATAGGTCCGGCATTCGATGTCGAGAATCGGCGCGCTGTCGTCCTTGCGGAGCAGTCCGACACCGCAGCCGTCGCCTGGCACCGGAGCCTGCGCCAGCTTGCGGATCTCGGTCTGGGTGAACACCGGCCCGGCACAGTTCTGGGTCGCGGCGATCAGCGCGGTACGGGCGGGCGTGGTCTGCAAGACCATGCGGGCCATCGCCATCATGTGCACGAACGCCGCGCACCCGCCGTTGTGCACGTCGTAGACGTAGGAGGGCTGGATGCCGAGCCGTCGCGCCACCTCGGGCCCGCAGCCGAGCACGGGGTTGTCCGGCAGCTGGGTGTGGGTGATCAGGACGTCGACTTCGGCGATCGCGTCGGCGCCGTTGCGTTCGATCAGCGGTGCGACGGCGCGCTCCACCATGTCCACCGCGGTCTCGTCGCGCGCGACGTGGTGGCGGCCCTTGGGTGCGCGGAACATGACGTTCTTCGCCATCCGGTCCGAGCGCGCGAACTGGGTGAAGTACTCGGTGCCGACCGGCTCGCCGGGCAGATACGAGGCCACGTCGACGAGACTGACCTGCGGCAGATGTTGTTGCGTGGGGCTCACTTGCGTCTCACTTCATCCAGTCGGGCTTGATGGGTAGGCCGTGCGCGGCCCGGTACTCGCAGATGGCTTTGAGGTTGTCCATCTCCAGCTGATGCCCCGCCGAGAACATCTCCCAGAAGTCGCCGACCCACACCGGCCGGTTCGGCGGGGCGGCCTCCGGGTACGGGTTGGCGTCGTAGAAGGGGTGCTTGCAGTTCACCCACAACACCACCGAGCCCGGCTTGTGGAACACCAGTTGCGCGTCGACCACGCGCAGCAGGTAGATCATCCACAGGTGTTGTCCCTGGTCCCAGGCGCAGTGGTAGTCGACGGTCATGGCGTCGGGGTTGGCGACGGTGCGGGTGAAGATCTCGGTCTCCTCGCCCAGCCGGTCGTAGGCCAGCCAGAGTCCGGGTTCGTCGGTCTCCACGAACCCGCGCAGGCTGTAGGACCACTCCTCCAGCGACCGGGTGTCGGCGAGGTATTCGTAGACCTCGCGCGGCGGCGCGTCGATGTACGCCTGCACCGGGCAGTATTCGCCGTAGATCTGGTCGTGCGGATACACCGACCGCAGCATGTCCATGATGATCGGTGTGGTCGCGTCCTTGTCGGAGTTCTCGATGCGGAGCACGCCGGGCACGGCCTGTTCTGGGATGTCGCTGAGGGCGGGGAGGGAACTGGTGGTCACGGCGATACTCCTTCGGGTGGGCGTCGGCGGGCGCCGCCGCGGGGTGTCATCGACAATCGCGGGATTGCTCCGCGGCGTTGATGAAGGGCAGGAACGGTGGAATCTCGTCGGGATCGCATTCGATCGAAAGGAACGACGGCCCTTCGGCTTCCAGGCAGCGGTGGAGCGCGGCGGCGAGATCGCCGATGGTGTCGACCGAGAACGCGGGCAGGCCGGGGAACATCGCCGCGACGCCCGCGCCCAGGTCGGCCGGACGGAAACGGTTGAAACCGCGGCGGTCCCGGTAATACAGCTGCTCCCTGGTCACGCACATGGCGTGCGCGTTGTTGTTCAGTACGACGAAGGTGACCGGCAGGGCGTGCTCGATCGCGGTGTGCAACTCCATGCCGTGCATGTAGAACGAGCCGTCACCGGCGATGACCACTGTCCGCCGGACGCCGTCGCCTCGTGCGTGCCGCGCGAACGCGGACCCGATGCCCGCGCCGAAGGAGTAACCCATCCCGCCCATGCCGAGGGCGACCACGAACCGCCCGTCGCGCGGCACCCGCAGATGGTGCACCACCGACGCGCCGGTGTTCCCCGCGTCGGCGAACACGTCGGTGCCTTCCGGTAGTGCGGCGTCGATCGTCTCGATCACATCCCGATACCGCACACCGGGCCCCGAGGAGGCGGGCACCCGTAGCGAACTCAGCGGTTGCGCCGCGCGCACACGTTCGGATCCGGTACTGCCGTCGTCCAGTTCGTCGGCGAGTTCGGCGAGCGTGTGCGACAGATCGGTACTGGTCGCGTGGACGGCGGGCAGGTACGGCGGCGCCACGCCGATGCTCGCGACCGTTTTCTCGGCGAGCGCGGTCTCCGAGCCGGCGCGGGCGGTGACCGGCAATCGGGTGCCGACCAGCAGGCACAGGGCCGAGGACCGGATGGCTGCCGCCAATTCCGGGTGGCCCATGGTGCCCGCGACGCCGCAGAAGGCCGGATCGGTGTTGTCGAAGACGTCCTTCGCGTCCGGCGCGACGCCCACGGCGGCCTCCAAGGCGGTGGCCAGGCGGGCCAGCTCGGCGCGCGCGTCGTCGCGCGCGACCTGATCACCCGCGATGATCACGACCTTTCCGGTGTGCCGGGCCGTGGCGAGGGCGGCGCGAACGCGAGCGAGCCCGGCCCGGTCGGATCGATGCGCCCTGGGGGCCGGACAGAGCGGCGCGATCGGGCCCGCGTCGGCCTGCTGCACGTCTTTGGGCAGCAGCAGCACCGCCGGGCCGCCCCGGCGGGCGGCCTGCACCGCTCTGTCCAGTCGATCCGCCAGGTCGGCGGCGGTTTCCACCCGCGCGCAATAGGTGCTGACCGCGCCGAAGAGACGGACCGCATCGATGGCGCCCGCGCGCCCGCTGGTGTCCTGGAAGGCGCCGTTGCCCTCCAGTGCGGTCGGGGGCTGCCCGACCAGCGCGAGTACCGGTACCCGCGACGTGAACGACTCGGCCAGTCCGGCAACGAGATTCATCGCGCCACCACCGGAGGTCGCGGCGACGACGCCGAATCCGCCTGTGCCGCGGGCATATCCGTCGGCCATGGTGGCCGCCGAGAACTCGTGTTTCGCGACCACCCCGGTGATCTGGTCCGGCGCGTCGAAGATCGCGTCGTAGAGATCCTCGATATTGGCGCCGTCCACCCCGAAGATGTGGCGCACGCCGAGCGCCGAAATCGAGTGCACCAGATGGTCCACGACCCGAGTCCGCATCCGCGCTCCCTTCCGCTGACGAAATCCGACTGCGTACACGAGTGATACGGGGCCGGTCGCCGAACGGTTCAATGTCGGATCAGATGAGGCGGCGGCCCACCTTGCGTGTACGTATACATCTACGTATAGTTGGAGCATGCCCAACAAGACGATCTACGTTGCCGATGACGACCTCCCACTCTTCCAGCGCGCGCAGGAGTTGGTCGGCGGCAACCTGTCGGGTGCGGTGGTCACGGCGCTGCGCCGGTTCATCGAACTCGAAGAAGGCCGGCTGGAGGGCTATGACGAAATCGTGCTCAAGGTCGGTCGCGATGGTGTGCGACAGGTCCGCTTCTCCGGCACTCTGCTCGGAGAGTGGCACGAGGTGAACGATACGCGGATCGAGCACGTTCAGGTGTATCGCAGCCGTAAGGGCAAATTCGTGATGCACGCCCAATATTCGAATTGGGACGAATATCCCACCGAGGTGGGCACGAATTGGCTCAAGGACTGGCGGGACCCGAAAAGCTGGCGTCGCCTGCTCGGCGTCGGGCAGCAGGACTGGGGTGACTTCATCTTCGTCGTGGTGGATTCGCTCGACGAACTGAAGGACCGGCTGCCGGACAAACTCTACCGGCGGGTGGTCGACGTGGCCGAAGGGCCGAAGATCGAGGATCTGGACATCTAGCCGCCGCAACTGAATCGACCGGCACCGCGCCCCCACGGGGGAGCGGTGTGGGTAAAACATGCCCACATGCGCATAGTGAAATCTATTTCAGAAGGGAAAAACTATGGTGTACGGCCATCGCACGCCCGCCGTCTCGGTGCGCGGCCTGCGGAAATCGTTCGGTGAGCAGGTAGTGCTCGACGGGATAGACCTCACCGTCCCGGAAGGCACCGTCTTCTCGCTGCTCGGGCCGAACGGCGCGGGCAAGACCACCACCGTGCAGATCCTGACCACCCTGATCCGCCCGGACGCGGGCGAAATCCGGGTCGGCGGCCACGATCTCGGCGCCGAGCGCAAGCAGGTGCGCGCGCGAATCGGCGTGACCGGGCAGTTCTCGGCGGTCGACGAACTGCTCACCGGCCGGGAGAACCTGCTGCTGATGGGCGACCTGCACCATCTGCCGCGGCGGGACAACCGCAGGCTGGCGGCGGATCTGCTGGAGCGCTTCGACTTGGTCGACGCGGCGGACAAGACGGTGTCCACCTACTCCGGCGGCATGACCAGGCGCCTCGATCTGGCCATGACGCTGGTCGGCGATCCGCGCATCATCTTCCTCGACGAGCCGACCACCGGGCTCGACCCGCGCAGCAGGCGGGCGATCTGGGACATCATCCGCGGACTGGTCGACGAGTACCACGTCACGGTCTTCCTCACCACCCAGTACCTGGAGGAGGCCGACCAGCTCGCCGACCGCATCGCGGTGCTCGACCGCGGCAAGCTGGTCGCCGAGGGCACCGCGGCCGAGTTGAAGCGACTGGTGCCGGGCGGCCACATCCGGCTGGAATTCGCCGATCGAGCCGCCCTGACCGCCGCGGCCGATGCGCTGGGAGCCGTGGCTCCGCCGCAGGACGACGAGGAGGACCTCACCCTCGCGGTGCCCAGCGACGGCGGCGTGAAATCGCTGCGTGCCGTGCTGGACCGGCTCGACCACGAGCAGATCGAGGTCGAGGGTCTCGCCGTGCACACCCCCAACCTCGACGACGTCTTCCTCACCCTCACCGGCCACGCCTCGACCGAAAAGGAACCCGTGCGATGAGCATGTCCTACGCCCTCGCCGATTCGGCGACCATGCTGCGGCGCAATCTCCTGCGAGCCAAGCGTTATCCGAGCATGACCTTCGGTGTCATCGTGATGCCGACGGTGCTGCTGCTGGTGTTCGATTTCGTCTTCGGCGGCGCGCTGGAGAAGTCCTCCGGCGGAAACTACATCGACTATCTCGCTCCGGGCATGCTGCTGATGATTCCGGCGTACATGACGGTATCGGTCGCGGTGTCGGTCGCCACCGACACGACGAAGGGCATCGTGAACCGGTTCCGCACCATGGACATCGCGCAGTCGGCCATGCTGACCGGTCACGTGGTCGGCGCGCTGATCCAGGCGCTGATCGGCATCGCCGCGATGGTGGGCGTCGCACTGCTGATCGGCTTCCGTCCCAACGCGAACCCGGTCGAGTGGCTCGCCGTGTTCGCGCTGCTCGCGTCGGTGATGTTCGCGCTCACCTGGCTTTCGGTGGCGCTCGGCCTGCTCGCGCCGAACCCCGAAAGCGCCAGCAACTCGCCCTTCCCGCTGGTGATGCTGCCGTTCCTCGGCAGCGGCTTGGTCGCCACCGACACCATGCCCGCCGGGCTGCGTCAGTTCGCCGAGTATCAGCCCTTCACGCCGTTCACCGAGACCATCCGCGGTCTGCTGATGGGCACCGAGATCGGCGACAACGGGATCATCTCGCTCGCTTGGTGTGTCGGACTCGCCGCGGTCGGGTACCTGTGGTCGTCCTCGATCTTCCGTCGGCAGACGCGCTGAACCGGTCGCCGGCGCAGACGATCCCCCGCGGGCGGTGCCCGGCGGGGGATCGTCCCATCGCTCAGACGGTGCCGGCGAGCAGCACGGTCCCGGTGTTCGCCGCGCGGATCTCCACCGAGCGGACCTGGTCGGGCGCGCCGTCGATGGTCCGGTCGATGGTCAGCTCGGTGCCGGGGCTCGCGGGCCACTGGTCGAGTTGCTGCTGCTGTCCGTTGGTGCGGATGACGTAGAGCGCGAGATTCCAGCTGTAGCGCGGCTGCTCGCCCGGGGGATAGCTGCACGACATCACGAGTCGCGTCTGGTTGCCCGCCGGGATGAGCTTGAAGTTCGCCGAGACCGGCGTCGGCGCCACCGGCGTCATCTGGCGTTCGGCGAACGCCTGTTCGCTGGTGCCCGGCTGCGGCGCGTTGGTCGGTCCGGACACCGTGACGGCGATCGGAACCGCGATCGCCACCGCGGCCGCGGCCGAGGCCAGCGCGATACCGACCGATGTCCACCCGCTGCGCCTGCGGCGCCGCTCGGCCGCGTCGGCCAGCCGGGATGGCGGCGGGAGCTGGGGCATCGGTGGCGGCGGAAGCTCCGGCATCGGCGGTGGCTCCCCCGCGGCTGCGGCGGGCGGCTCGATCATCGCGGTCGCGATGTCGGCATCCACGAGGGCGAGCATGCCCGGCAAGCCCGCCAGCTGGGCCACGGCCGCTCGGCAGTCGCGACAGCTCGACAGGTGGCTCTCGTACTGCAGGCGCTCGTCGCGGGTCAGGGAGCCGAGCACATACGGGGCGTCCCATGTGCTGAAATCGTCGGTGATGTCCGTCACTGGTTTGTCACCCCCATCTCCTGTAATGCCAGGCGCAATGCGCGCATGCCGTAGTGCATCCGGGACTTCACCGTGCCCGGCGGGACGTCGAGTTCCTCGGCGATCTGGTGGGTCGACAGTCCCCGGTAGTAGGCCCGCACGATCACCTCACGATGATCGGCGCTGAGCCGGCCGAGGGCGTCGGCGACCAGCCAGCCGTCCAGCGCGCGGTCGGACTGGTCCGGGGTCGTCTGTTCGGGCGGATTGTCGGTGCGGAACTCGCGCCTGCTGCGGGCGCTGCGATGCTCATCCACGGCGAGATTGCGCGCCACGGTGAACAACCACGCTCGCGCCGACGTGGTGGACTGGTCCAAGACGTTCGGGCGTTGCCATGCCCGTAGCAATGTTTCCTGCACGATGTCCTCGGCCCGTCCCGGATCCCGAACCAGGCCGAGCGTGTACCGCCACAAAGGGGTGGCGTGTTCGCGATAGAGAGCCCGCATCAATTCGGACTGATCGTCGGGCTGGCCCGTTTCGCCACTTGTCTTGGGCACAACTGGATACCTCTCCGCTCGAGTTGCGGGGCCGGTGGGTGGGCGCACCCGATGAGTCACCCATGCTGTCGCCGGTTCAGTTGTCGTGTCTCATACCGTGTCTCCTTCGGTCCTGTCGAGGAGTACACGTGCTCAGTTGCGTTCGAGTTCAATCGGGTGTGTCGCGAGCAGGGACAGCGGGAGCGGCTGGCGGCGCAGCACGTGCGCCCACAGATCGGGGCGGCCCGTGCTGATCGGGTCGGATGGCAGGGCCGACACCACGATCCAGTCGTTGTTCTCCAGCTCGCCCTCCAGTTGGCCGAAGGTCCAGCCCGCGTAACCCGCGAAGATCCGGACGCCCTCGACCAGCGGGCCGACCCGCTCGGGATCGGCGTCCAAGTCGACCAGGACGACGCGTCCGTCGACGCGGCGTAGCCCGGGGACGCCGTCGATCCGCGCGCCCACCCGGACCGTGCCCAGGCACAGGGCGGTGTCCCGTTTCACCGGGCCGCCGATGAACAGCGTGCGTGGCGCCGCGACCGCGTCGGTCCAACGCGGCAGCACCTCGTGCACGGCCGTATCGCTCGGGCGGTTCAGTACGACGCCGAGACTGCCCGCGTCGTTGTGCTCGATGATGTAGACGACGGTGCGCCGGAAGGTCGGCTCGACCAGTTCGGTGGCCGACACCAGCAGTGTCCCGGCACGAACCACCTGCTCGCCGTGCTGGGAATCGCGTCGCCTGCGGTCGCCGTGCCCGCCGCGAGTCTTCCGATCGTCCGGGTCTTCTGCGCGTGCCACTCCGACATCATCGCAGCTGTGCGCCCACAATGCGCCTTCTCCGGCCCACTTCTGCCTCCGGATTTGCCGAACCGGTCGCAGGACGCCACGTTGCGCCACCGCCGCCACCTCGTAGAGTCCAGATCATGGAACTGCCCGAGGTGCGCCTCGAGAACACCGACACTGTGTACGACTTCTATCGCGAGCATCGTCAGAACCGTCTGAAGGCCTGGGGGGCTTACGCCATTCTCGGCCGCCGCTACCATCCGCGCGTCGCCTACGCCGACGGCGCGCGCGAAGCTCTCCGCGCGGTGATCAGGCAGAACAGGCCGCTGCTGATCGCGATCAACCACCTCTCCGAGAGCGACCCCTACACGGTGGCCGCCGCGGCGTGGCGCAGCGGGCTACGGCGGGTGATCGGCCGGGTGCGCGTGTTGGCCAAGGACGAGTTGTTCGCCGATCCCGATCAGCGGCGCAAGATCGACATGATGGGCGGCATCCCGGTGTTCCGCGGCAAGGACCACGGCATCCGCGCGGTGAACGCCGCGGGCCAGCGGATGATGGACATCTGCGCCGAGCGGATGGCCCGCGGCGACGGCATCGCGGTGTTCCCCGAGGGCACCTGCAACGACGTGGACCCGTCCCGTGTGCAGGCGGTGGGCAGCGGCATCGGGCACATCGCGTTCCGGGCGATGAAGCTCGGTGCCCAGCCCGCCTTGGTGTCCATGGCACTGAGCTACGGTCCGCGCACGGACCCGGCGGTGCCGCCGACGAAGGAGGAGGCCAAGGGGGCCAGCTTCTACTTCAATGTCCCGGTGCTCGATCTGCCGCCCCGGCCCGGCGACATCGCCCGGCTGGTGCGTACCGATCTACAGCAGGCGCTCGACGGCGCCGTCGCGGCCTACTGAGGCAGGTTCAGCCGGTCGCGCGCCCAGTGCGGCACCATCACGAGGTATTCGGGGCGGGTCTCGATGAAGTGGTGGACCGCCCGGCACATGGGCAGCGCGCCGAGCTTGTCGTCGCGGGTGCTGTCGAGGGCGGTCTCGATCAACAGCCGCGCGTAGCCCTGCCCCTCGTAGCGCGGATAGATCTCGGTGTGCACGAACGCGCGCTCGGAGGCCGTGTCCTGGTATTCGGCATAGCCGGCGATCGCACCGTCGACGTAGATCTCGAAACGGTCCAGTGCGGTGTTGTTGTTGACCTCGGTCGACATGGCTCGACGCTACTCTGTGCGCCGGTGTCCCGGTAAATCACGCGGCCGGCGGGGCGTAATCCCGCCACCGACTTGTCTGTTCGATCGAGTCTGCGCAGAATGCTCGTGATCGGGTCCGTCATCGCGCGCGAGCGGGCAGGCTCGGGGAGGTACCGGAATATGATGAGGCCACAGCGGGTTTCGCGGGTCGCGGCCGTCGTCGTCGCGGGCCTGCTCGGGGGATCGATCGGCACCGGCGTCGCCGATGCCGCACCGGGCGTCGCATTCGGCACGTGTCCGGTAGGTTCCGTGCCGGCTGATCGGGGCGTGCAGTGCGCTGTGGTCAGTGTGCCGATGAACTACGCCGATCCGGACAGCGCGCGGATCGAGCTGACGGTCAGCCGCATCGCGGCCACGGGCGAGCGCGAAGGTGTCCTGTTCGCCAATCCCGGTGGGCCCGGCGCGGATGCGCTGGACTATTGGGCGCGCCGGTCGGAGGTGTTCCCCGCGGCGCTCGCCGAGCACTACGACCGGATCGCCGTCCAGCCGCGCGGATTGCGCTGGGCGACACCGTTGCAATGCGGCACGAACACGAAGAACGAAGGCGGTCAGCGAGTCTCGCTCGGCGGCGGCGACCGCGACGAGATCAAGCAGGCCTGTGACGCGGCGCAGCCCGGTTACCTGGACACCATCACCACCGAGAGCACCGCGCGCGACCTCGACGCGGTGCGCGCCGCGCTCGGCCTGGAGCGGATCAGCTACCTGGGCACGTCCTACGGCACCTACCTCGGCGCGGTGTACGCGGCGCTGTTCGGCGACCGCGTGGATCGGATGATCCTGGACTCCAACGTCAATCCCGACTGGGTGTGGACCGAGGAGTTCGCCCAGCAGCAGGTCGCGGGCAAACAGCGCCTCGACGACCTGTTCGCCTGGATCGCCGAACACAACGGCGAATACCACCTCGGCGACACGGCGTTGCAGGTCTACCGCACCTGGGTCCGGCTGGTGGCCGCGCAGGGCGGCGGCTGGTACGCCAACCTGACCCCGCCGCCCGCGAGCATCGCCGACCTGCCCGGCGCGCTGCCGGAGCCGTTGGCCGAGATCGCGCGGGACGGGTACACCGGCAGCGTCGAGCAACTCGGCAAGCTCCAGAACTTGGTGCGCACTGTGGTGAGCGGTGGTGTGTCCGCGCAGGTGCCGTTGCTCGGCGCCACCACCGTGGCCACCTATACCCGTACCTTCTGGCCGAGTTTCGCCCGCGCGATGGCCGACGCCGCCGCCGACCCGGCTGACGTGCGGCGCCTGCGGGCCATCGAGGGCGCGACCTCGACCGACCCCACCGGGCGGTTCGTGTTCAGCGCGATCACCTGCAACGAGAACGCGGTGGCAGGCAGGCCGGAGCTGCTCGGCGCGGCGGTCGGCACCATAGCGTCCGGCGGTAACGCCATGGACGCGCGCGCCGACCTGGTGCGCTCGGGAATGGCCTGTGGCACCTGGAAACCCGTGACGAAACCGGTGCCGATCACCGGCGCGGGCCTGCGCATCCCGCCGCTGGTGTTGCAGAGCCGCCACGACGCGCTGACCAAGTACGAAGGTGGGCCCGCCATGGCCGCGGCCTTGGGCGGCGCGCTGGTCGTCGTGGACGGCGGCGACCACGGCACATTCGGTCGCGGCAATCCGGCGGTGGACGAGGCCGTGATCGCCTACTTGCGCACCGGGAAGGTCGACGTCACCCGGGCCGACGAGGCTCCGCTGCCCGCGCGCTGAGCGTTTCCGTTCGGCGGAAGTGGGCGCGACCAGCGCTCGGCCGCCGACTCGTGACGACCCGTCCTCGGCACGCTCTCGATCCGGTCGGCTGGTGCCGACCGAGGTTGCGACCGGCGTGCAGGTCCGGATGCTCGTTCCCCGTCCGCTGTCGGTGAAATCCGCAGCGGTCGGTCGGCGGTACTCGGCCTCTCGCCCCCGCGCTCTGGCGTGCGAATCCGCCGGTCGGGGGCGCGGGCCACCACTTCCACGTGCGGGATGCGGCCTCGTCGGAGATCAGCGACGCACGCGACGACGGTGTCATGTCGTGCGACGCGTGCGGTCGCGTCCGAGAATGTGGGAATGGCATCGGCATCCGCCCCGCGAGTGATCCTCGCTCCGGACAAGTTCAAAGGGTCGCTCGCCGCGCCGGAGGTGGCGGCGGCGCTGGCTGCTGGGCTGCGGGGGAGCGCCCCGGACGCCGAGATCCGGCAGGTGCCGGTCGCCGACGGCGGTGACGGCACGGTCGAAGCGTTCGTCGCGGCGGGTTGGACGCGGGTGGAGTTGACAGCGCCGGGACCGACCGGGGTGCCGCGGCGGACGATCTATGCCCGGAGCGGGACGACCGCTGTCGTCGAACTGGCGGCTGTGGTGGGTCTGGCGGACTTGCCCGCTGGGCGGCCGGACCCATTGGGTGCGAGCACTTTCGGGCTGGGAGTGGTCTTGGCGCATGCCATCGAGCACGGTGCGACCGATATCGTGCTCGGTCTCGGTGGCAGCGCTTCGACCGACGGCGGTGCGGGGATGCTGCGGGCGCTCGGTGTCCGCGTCCTGGATGCCGAAGGAAGGGAATTGCCGCGCGGCGGAGTGGCTCTCACCCGTGCCGCGCGACTGGACCGTTCCGGCTTGCACCCCGGTGTCGCGGGCACGAGGTTCACGCTGGCCTGCGATGTCGACAACCCGCTGCTCGGGCCGACCGGCGCGGCGGCGGTGTACGGGCCGCAGAAGGGCGCCGGGCCCGCCGAGGTCGATGTCCTCGAATCCGCCCTCGCTACATGGGCGCGACTTGTGGGCCCGGAGTTCGCGCGGCTGCCCGGCGCGGGCGCGGCGGGCGGTACCGGTTTCGGCGCGCTCGCCGTACTGGGCGCGCGGGTACGCAGCGGTATCGAGGTCGTGCTCGACTTGCTCGATTTCCCCGCCCTGCTCGCTACCGCCACGCTCGTGGTCACCGGTGAGGGTTCGCTCGATCAGCAGAGTTTGCACGGCAAGGCGCCGGTCGGCGTGTGTGCGGCCGCGGACAAGGCGGACGTCCCGGTGGTCGTCGTGGCGGGCCGCACGCTGCTCGCGCCCGACGAGATCGAGGCCGCGGGCTTCGCGGACTGCTACGCGCTCGCCGATCTGGAACCAGATCCGGAACGCTCGATGGCGGAGGCGGCGGCGCTGCTCGAGCGCGTCGGCACGCGGATCGCCGACGAGTGGCTGGATTAGCTCGCCAGAGAGCAGTGCTCTTGACTTTGCTGCGGGTCACGTGGAACACTTCTCGCTATAGAGAGCAGTGCTCACAAAAGGAGTGGTCATGGACCTCAGCACCCGCTACATCGGCCCCGCTGGATTCGACGCGGTCTTCAACCGGATCGCCAATCTGCTGCCCAAGCTGGGTATCAGCGTGATGGGGTCGCGGCTGCTCGCGGTGCGCGGGCGCAAGAGCGGGGAATGGCGCACGACGATGGTCAACCTGATGGTGCGGGAGGACGGCGAGCGCTTCCTCGTCGCGCCGCGCGGGCACACGCAGTGGGTGCGCAACCTGCGCGTGGCGGGCGGGGGCGAGTTGCGGCTCGGCCGCAAGGTCGAGGTGTTCACCGCCACCGAGGTCGCCGATGCCGACAAGGTGCCCCTGCTGCGCCTCTACCTGCGCAAGTGGGGCTGGGAGGTCGGAAAGTTCTTCGAGGGCGTGACCAAGGACGCCACCGATGCGGAACTCGCCGCCATCGCGCCGGGATTCCCGGTCTTCCAGCTGAAGTGAGCTCAGGACGAGCGGGCCAGGAATTCGATGGCGGCGGCGTAACCCTGGATGCCCATTCCGGCGACCACGGCCGTCGCGATGGGAGAGATGTAGGAGTGGTGGCGGAACTCCTCGCGCGCGTGCACATTGCTGATGTGCACCTCGACGATCGGAAGTTCCGGGATCACCAGCGCGTCGCGTAGCGCCACCGAGGTGTGCGTGAGGCCGCCCGGATTGATCACGATGCCCGACTCGGCGCCGCGTGCCCGGTGGATGCGATCGATCAGCGCACCTTCGGAATTGGACTGGAAGGCGACGATCTCCCGGCCGAACTTCGCCGCGGTCCGCTTGCACAGCTCCACGACGTCGTCCAGCGTCGCCGACCCGTAGACCTCCGGCTGCCTGGTGCCGAGCATGTTGAGGTTCGGGCCGTTCAGAACCAGGATCGGGCCCGGCGTCGCGTCCGCGGTCACAGCCATGCTCGGCAAGATACCGCGTCGCCCGGACCGGGCCCGACCGGGCTACAGCCCCTGCGGGCCTTCCGAGCGCAGGTCGTCGACCTTGCGCATAGCTTCGCGCAGTTCCTCCAGCCATGTCTCCGCGTGCTTGCCCGCCAGCTTCACCGTCCAGGCCAGCGCGTCGGCGCGGGAACGGGCGACGCCCGCGTCGACCAAGGTGTCGAGCACCTTGCGCTCGGGCTGGCGCAACCGGGTCATCACGGGCACGGCCAGATGGGTGAACAGGATCCGCTCCCCGTCCACCGAGACGCCCCAGGCCACGTTGCGCCGGTAGCGGTGCTGCGCTTCGTTCGCGATCTGCATCCGGGCGGGCCGGGTGGACTCGCGGAACCGGGCGATCGCGCCCTCCTTGGTCGCGCGGGGCACTTCTTCGGCCGAGACCTCGGAATCGTCGGCGTCCGGCTTCTTCTCCGGTTGGGCGATCGGCAGCTCACCGATCACGACGATCTCGTCCCGGTCGATCTCGATCACCGGCGGACCGGCGAACCAGTCGCTCGGCAATCTTCCGGCGAACCAATCGGGCACGTCCGACGGATCAGGCAGGTCGGCTTGCTGCCAGCCGCCCGTTCGGCCGAAACCCCGGCCGCGGTGCGCGTTTCTCATGACGGGTCACCTACTTACTGTGGTGCGGTGCTTTCAGTGATTACAAGATTACTGCGCAAATCACATTGTGGGCTTCCGCTCTGCGCGAACGAGGGTCCGGTTGCTTCGTTCCGCACCCTTCGGGGTATTTATTGATGCGAAACGTCGAGTTCGGTGGTAACCGCGCGACTTTTCGGGAAGGCCGGTACGGTAGCGGCGCCGGTTGCCGCCGACCGGCTGGACGACGATCATGAAAGGCCCCCCGAGATGCGAGATCCCGGGGCAGAATTGGGATGCTGAGCATGGGTAACGTCCGCGCTACGGAGGCATCGCGGTCTGGTCTTTTTCGGGTACGGTGGTCTTGTTACTGGAGTGACAAGAGTGAAGAGTGGGCGACATGGACGTGTGGGGATCCCGCCGCTTTCGTGTTCGCGGCGCAATGGCACTCATGGGGGTGGCGGCGCTCGCGCTCGGAATCGGGTCGTGCGGGATACACGAGAAGCAGAATGAGGCGGAAGCGGTCGTCGAGCGCTTCACCGACCTGCTCGACGATCAGGACTACACCAAAGCGGCAGACCTGACGTCGTACCCCACCGCGGCCACAGCAACTCTGAAGCAAATGTTCGAGGGGTTGCACGGCGCCACGGTCGACTACCGCAAGACCCAGTTCATCGGGCTGGACGCGCAGTCCGCGATCTTCAGCATGGACGTCGAGTGGAACTTCGGCGAGCGCAAGAGCTGGAATTACAGTCTCGAGGGCAACGTGCGCAAGCTGGCCATCGGCTGGCGGATCTCCTGGGAGCCCGCGATCGTGATGCCGCAGCTGGCGCACAACCGGACAGTGCGGCTGGTGCGCACCTACCCGACCCCTGCGCCTCGGGTCAACGACATCGCCGGTGAGCCGCTGATGACCGAGCAGACGATCAACGTCGTCAAGCTCGATCCCACCAAGATGCCCGACCCGGTCGCGTCGACCGACGCGCTGGCCAAGGCCATCGAGCCGGTCGCGCCGCTGATCACCGGGCCGTCGCTGATGCAGCAGCTGGCCACCTCACAGGGCAAGCCGGTCGTCGCGGTGAACCTGCGCGAGGGGGACTTCGCCATCCTGGAGCCGCGGATGGCGCCGATTCCCGGTGTGGTGATGGAGAAGCAGCCACGGCTGATCTCCGCCGACCGCCGGGTCTGGTCGCCGATGCTGGACGCGCTGCGCAAGGTGCAGCAGGACAGTCAAGAAGCGCATTCCGGGTGGGGTGTGCAGTTGTTCGAACAGGACGGACGGTTCATCACCCAGCTTGCCGGTCAGCAGGGGCCGCCGGGACCGGACATCGCGGGCACGATGGACCAGCGCTTGCAGCGTGCTGCCGAGGACGCGGTGGTCAGCGTGCCGACGCAGGCTTCGATCGTGGCGATCCAGCCGTCCACCGGGGCGGTGGTCGCGGTCGCGCAGAACAGCCAGGCCAGTGAGCACGGCTCGGTGGCGTTCACCGGACTGTATCCGGTCGGCGGCAACATGGATCTGTTCCGCGTCGTCGCGGCGTCGGCGAAGAACAAGGCACCGCAAGAGGTCTCGGTGCAGGACGCGGCCGAGGCGGCGACCGCGCTCGGGGTCGGCATCGACTTCAAGGTACCCGGCCTCGACGAGGTGACCGGTCGCCTGGCCATCGCGGGGCGCAGCGCCGAACAGGTGTCGCAAGGCGGCGGTTCGGACGCCGTGCTGGCCAGTCCGTTCGGCATGGCCATCGCCGCGGCCGCGATCGCGCGCGGGTCGGTGCCGCCGCCGATGATCGAGGCCGGACGCCCGAGCACCACCGATGCCAAACTCGACCCGCTGCCACCGCAGACCGCCGACCGGCTGCGCGGCATGCTTCGCGACGCCACCAACGCGCCTGAGCTGGCGAGCGTGCGCCGCTACCGCGACGTCGCCGCGTTCGCCGCGACCGCTGGCCCGGATGGCTGGCTGATCGGATCGATGGGCGATCTGGTCTTCGCGATCCACATCAACGACGTGGACAGCAAGGACGCGACCGCGCGGATGGCGGCCAGGATGCTACAGGCGCTGGCGACGCCGGAGCCGTGATCGCCGCACGACTGGGTACAGCGCGCGCCAGCCGAGCAGGAAAACCGCGAGCACCACGCCGGCGACCAGCACGAAGCTGACCGCCGTGCCCTGACCGCTGACCACGCGCAGCAGCATGCCCCCGACCAGGGTGCACGCCCAGATCACGACTCCGGCGGGCCACAGCGGGGTGATGTCGAAACGCGTGTCCCCGGTGGCGGCGCGCCACCGGAGCGACACGACGACCAGCCAGCCCACGACCAACCCGGTCGCGAACGGCCACACGGTGCGCAGCAGCCCGGCGAGCACCGCTTCGTCGTGGCTGCGCCTGCCGATCGCGCAGAAGACGACGACGAGCAGCGCATCCATCACGAAGGGCACAAGTTTCCGCACGCGGGCCAGCGTAACGGGAGCCCATGGCGCGACGGCCGTCACAGCCGCCGCTGCTCGAACTCCTTCTCGAACTCCGCGTCGTCTGCCTGCGGTGTGCGGAACAGGAACAGGAACACGATCCACCCGACGATCGCGACCAGGATGAAGCTCACCATCCGATAGACGAACGCCGCGGCGACCGCCTGGGCGGCGGTCAGGCCCGCGGCGGCGGTGAGACCGTAGATCAGCGTCGCGTCGACGTAGACGATGCCGCCCGGTGCGAACGGAATGGACCCGACCGCCTTGCCCACGGCGAAGGCGAGCAGCAGACCGGCGGTGCGCGGGTCGGCGCCCACCGCGTAACAGGCCGCACCGAGACAGGCCACGTCGGCGAAGCGGTGCACCAGCGCCCAGAGCGTGACCAGGACGCCGTCGCGCTTACCGAGTTCCACCGATTCCAACTGGCCGAGCACGTCCTCGAGCTTCGCGGCGCCGTGCTCGGGCGGGCGTTTGCGCAGCCGGTTGACCAGCGCGAGCAGTGTGCGCAGCAGCGCATCGAGCGAACCGGGATTGCGCGAGACATGATTGCCCGCCCACACCAGCGCGACGACGGCGGCCAGCGAGAGGATCAGCTTCAGCGGGCCGATCCGCCCGCCGGCCAGCAGCGTGCCGCCGACGCCGAGCAACGCCAGCCCCACCGCCGCCACCACGCCGGAGAACACCAGCTGCCAGGAGGCCACGATCGGACTGGCGCCCCAGCGCCTGGTCTGCCGATAGGTGAACGCGGTGGAGAACACCTGGCCCGCGGGCAAGGTCACCGACATCGCCGTCGCGCCGTAGACCACGGCGACGGAGTTCCGCTGACTCACCGCGACGCCGCCCGCGTTGAGCAGCTGCTTCTGCACCCGGCCGAATCCGCTCATCGACAGCGCTTGCAGCCAGATCGCCGCCGTCAGCCAACCCCAGTGGATCTCGGTGAGCTTGCGCCAGGACTCGTGCAGCCGCGGCCAGAGGTACACGCCCTCGGCGACCAGCAGGGCCAGCAGAGCGGCCCCGATCACCCATTTCAGCCAGCGAAAACTGCCACGGCGCGAACCCGCCGTGGGCGGCGGCGCAGGACCCCCTGCCTGTTCCCCGTCGGCCGTCACGCCGTCAGCCTAATGGGTGCGGCCGGACGTAGTCCGTCCTCAGTCCGCGCATGGCCGGAGCGGAGGCGGAGGTACGCCTCACGAACGCGCCGTTTCGGCCTCGGTATCGTCGGGCGCGTCGGCTTGTTCGCGCGGCCAGGCCAACAGCGTTTTCCTGCGTCGGCCGCGCAGTTGCACCTCGTCGCCGGTTTCCCACTGGTCCTGCTCGCTCTCCTCGGCGAAATACAGCGCGCTGCCCGAGGCCAGCGTTCGGCCGGGGCGTTCCTTGGCCAGCTCGGTGAGCCGGGACGCCTCGTTGACCGGATCACCGATCACCGTGTACTCGAAACGGTTGGCCGCGCCGATATTCCCCGCGACGGCCAGGCCGGCCGAGACACCGATCCCGATGTCCAGGCCGGGAACCTCCAGCAGGGTCTCGCGTAGTTCGCGTGCGGCGGCGAGCGCGGCGGTCGGTGCGTCCGGGCGGTCCAGCGGCGCGCCGAAGATGGCCAGCGCCGCGTCCCCGACGAATTTGTTGACGAAGCCGTTGTGGCGGTCGATCACGTCGACCACGATGCGGAAGAACTCGTTGAGCAGGCTCACCACCTCGGTGGGCGGGCGTTCGGCCGCGGCGGCGGTGGAGCCGACCATGTCGACGAACAGCACCGCGACGAACCGGGTCTCGCCGCCGAGTTCGGTGCCGTAGTCCAGTGCCCGCTGCGCCACCTCTTCTCCGACGTGCTGACCGAACAGTTCCTGCAACTGACGGCGCTTCGCCGCCTCCTCCATCATCCGGTTGAAGCCGACCTGCAGCAGTCCGATCTCACTGCCGTCGAAGACCTCGACCTGCACGTCCCGCGCGCCCGCCTGGACCCGGTCGATGGCTTGGCTGAGCTGGCGCACCGGGTCGGAGATGCTCGAACCGGTGAGCATGGACAGCGCGAGAGCCTGCATGATCACCACGCCGCACAGCAGCAGGATGGAGATGGCCAGCGATTGCGCGGAGAACTTCACGTCCGAGGAGATCTGGGTGACGCACAGCAGGACGATGGCGATGGTGGGGGCGAAGGTGCCCATGCCCCAGGTCATCGCCATCCTGGTGCCGACGCCGGGGGTGAGGGTGTGGTCGAAGGTGCCCTCGGTCAGCGCCTGGGCCGCCACCGGGCGCAGGATGCGCTCACCCAGCATGTAGGTGAAGCCGAACACGATGGTCGCCGCCATGCATTCGGTGACGATGACCGCGCCTGCCAGCGCGGGAGTGTCCCTGATGATCAACACGGCCAGCACGGCCCCGCCGATCAGCCACAGCGCGAGGTGCAGGATCGCCTGGCGCAGCGGCGCGTGCAGCGCGGCCATCTGCTCCTGGCGGCTCGGCGGTCCGCCGCGCATCTGCCAGCGCATCACCGGGCGCAGCATCAGCGCGGCCGCGGCCATGCTGAGCAGGCCGCCCGCCACGAACACGACGGCCGGGATCAGCAGGCCGGTGCTCCTGGCACCGGATGGCTCGCCCTCGGGGACGGGTAGTCCGTACTGGATGAAGGCCCACACCAGGACCGCGCCGAAAGCGTTCGCCAGCAGCATCGATGTCAGGTACAGCGGCCAGCGCGTTCGCATGGTCTGTTTGACCGCTTCCAGAGGCGCCGACACGGGTCCAATCTAGCGTTCCGGTCGGGTCGGCCTTCCGCGGCGCCGGGCGCCGGTGAACCGGACAGCATACGGCCCGGCCGGTTAGACATACCTCCGCCTTCGCTCCGGCCATGCGCGGGCTGAAGACCGACTACGTCCGACAGCAGACATTAGGCGTACCTCCGCCTTCGCTGCGGCCATGCGCGGGCTGAGGACGGACTACGTCCGACGGCAGATATTAGGCTCACGGAGGTGACCGACCCGAAGCCAAGTCCAGAGCGGAAAATCACGCTGTCGCGGCCCGCCGCGGAGACAGTGCATCCGATCGTCCGGGTGTCGGCGGAATGGGGCTGGCGACTACTGGTGTTGTTCGCGCTGGGGATCGCGGTCACGGCGATCGTGCAGAAATTGGCGACCGTGGTCATTCCGCTCGCCATCGCGCTGCTGGCGGCGGCCCTGCTGGCGCCGCTGGTGGACTGGATGCAGCGATTGGGCGTGCCCCGTTCGGTGGGCGTCTTCGTGGCGCTGGTCGGGTCGATCGGCGTGGTCGCGGGCATCATGACCTTCGTCGTGGAACAGTTCGTCGCCGGTGTGCCGCAGCTGTCGAACAAGTTCACCGACAGCATCCATCAGATTCAGGACTGGCTGATCAACGGCAGGCTGCATCTGAGCAACGAGCAGATCCGCAACGCGGGTGACGCGATCGTCAAGGCGATCCAGTCCAATCAGGACAGCGTGACCAGTGGGGCGCTCACCACCGCGACCGTGATCGGCGAATTGCTCACCGGCACCTTCCTGACGCTGTTCATCCTGATCTTCTTTCTCTACAGCGGCGACCAGATCTGGGAGTTCGTCACCAGGATCGTGCCCACCGACCATCGCGAGCGGGTCCGCACCGCAGGGCGGCTCGGGTTCGGCACACTCGTCGGATTCGTTCGCGCGACCGTCGTCGTCGCCGCGGTGGACGCCATCGGCATCGGCGCCGGGCTGGCCATTCTCGGTGTGCCCTTGGCGCTGCCGCTGGCCTCGCTGGTGTTCATCGGCGCGTTCATCCCGATCATCGGTGCCTTCCTGGCGGGGTCCATCGCGGTGTTCATCGCACTCGTCACCAAAGGGCTCGTCACCGCCCTGATCGTGCTCGGCATCATCATCGCGGTGATGCAGCTCGAGGGCCATGTGCTGCAGCCACTGCTGCTGGGGCGGGCGGTCAGCATCCATCCCCTGGCCGTGGTGCTGGCGATCACGGCGGGCGTGGTGATCGGCGGGATAGCGGGCGGTCTGCTGGCGGTGCCGTTCGTGGCGGTGATGAACACGGCGATCCGGTCGTTGCTGGAAGGTCCCGAGGAACTCTACGAAGAACTGCATACCGTGGAGCAGCATCGCGGGCTGTATACGGCCGAACCGGATCGGCCCGAGCCGGGCCGGTTCGACCTGGCCGCGACGCTCATCGAGGCGACCAAGAAGCGGGCCACGGAGGCGGCGCAGCGGAAGGCGGAATCCGATGACGGCGCGCAAGCCGACGACGGCACGGCGAAGGGCTGAGCTGCGCTCGGCCGACGTGGCGACGACCCCGCTGTGGCGGGCCGCGCAGGCGCTGCGGCTGGTCACGCTGCTGTACGCGGTCGGTCAGCAGATCGCCTCGGTGCCGAACTACACCAACCAGCGGTTGAGCTGGGTGCTCGTCGCGCTGATGGCGGTGTGGTCGGGCGCGTCGGCGATCATGCTGTCGCAGTGGCACTTCCCCGGGGTGGCCCGGTTGCGCACCTGGGTGGTGATCGGCGATCACGTGGTCGTGATCGGGCTGATGGCCGCCACCCGCCTGGTCGCCGACTACGGCTGGTACCACGGGCACCAGACACTGCCGACCACGCTGTGGGCCACCAACGCCGTGATCGGGGCGGCGATCCTGCGCGGACCGTTGGCCGGCGTGCTGTCCGGAGCCTTGATCGCCGCGGTCGCACTGACGGTGCGCGATCAATGGGGTGCGGATGTGTGGGCGGATGCGACGGTGCCGGTGCTCGTATCGGTGGGTCTCGCACTCGGCTTGGCCGCCGACACCGCGCGCCGCGCCCAGGACCAGTTGGAGCAAGCGGTGCGGCTGACCGCGGCGGCCGAGGAGCGCGAACGGCTGTCGCGGGAGGTGCACGACGGGGTGTTGCAGGTGCTCAGCTACATCAAGCGCCGCGGCACCGAAATCGGCGGTCCCACTCAGGAATTGGCCCTCCGCGCCGGTGAGCAGGAGGTGGCGCTGCGCGTGCTGATCACCGAGCAGGCCGATCACCCGGACGCGGGTGGCGCCGAGGTCGACCTACGGCCGCTGCTGACCGCGCAATCCACGCCGACGGTGTCGGTGTCCACGCCCGGCGATCCGGTGCGGGTCGGCCGCTGGATGGCGAACGAGATCGCCTCGGCCGTGGCCACGGCGTTGTCCAATGTGGAACTGCACGCCGGGCCGGATGCGAGAGCGTATGTGTTGCTGGAGGACACCGGTGAGGAACTGGTGATCAGTGTGCGCGACGACGGCGTCGGCATCCCGCCCGGACGGCTGGCCGAGGCGGAAGCCGAAGGGCGCATGGGGGTTTCCCGGTCCATCGTGGGGCGGATCGCCGCCCTCGGCGGCAGCGCGGATCTGCTCACCGAGATCGACGGTGGGGTCGGATTCGGCACAGAATGGGAATTCCGGGTGCCCAGATGAGAGACGGGGAGGCGCGGATGGCGGATCAGGCGGACGGCTCCATTTCGGTGATGGTGGTGGACGACCACCCGATGTGGCGGGACGGCGTCTCCCGCGACCTCACCGAGGCCGGATTCCGGGTGACGGCCACAGCCGACGGTGTCGCCGCGGCGAGCAGGCGCGCCGGGGCGGTGTGTCCGGATGTAGTGCTGATGGACATGCAGTTGCCCGACGGCAACGGAGCCCAGGCGACGGCCGAGGTGCTGCGGGTGTCGCCGCGGAGCCGGGTGCTGGTGCTCTCGGCATCGGCCGAGCGCGACGACGTGCTCGACGCGATCAAGGCAGGCGCATCGGGTTACCTGGTCAAGAGCGCGTCGGCGGCCGAACTCATCGACGCGGTGCGCGCCACCGCGGCCGGTCAAGCGGTGTTCACGCCGGGGCTGGCCGGACTCGTGCTCGGCGAGTACCGGCGGATCGCGACCACGCCCGCGCGACCCGACGAGCCGCACTGGCCCGCCCTGACCGAGCGCGAGACCGAGGTCCTGCGGATGGTGGCGAAAGGGCTGTCCGCCAAGCAGATCGCGACCGCCTGGGACTGAGTCACCGCACCGTGGAGAACCACGTGCAGGCGACGCTGCGCAAACTCCAGCTGGCGAACCGGGTGGAATTGACCCGCTACGCCATCGAACAAGGGCTCGGGTGATCCGGGCCGATGCTGTGTACTCAGGGATCTCAGGGATCGCCCTGATGCGGCCGTGGCCGCCGGCTCGGTAATCTCGAGTGCATGGGCGGGCTCGAATCGGTATCGAATACGGTCGGCTCCGGCGGCGCGGTGGGCGACCGGGAACTGCGCGTGTCGGACGCCGAGCGGGAGCACGTGGGTCAACTGTTGCAGCGCGCGGTCGGCCTCGGCATGCTCTCGCTCGGTGAGTTCACCGAGCGGATGGACACCGCGCTGGCCGCCAAGACCCGCGGCGAACTGAACGCCGTTCTCATCGATCTGCCCGGCGTCCGCCTGGTCGGGCAGCCCGCCGCGCCCGCGTCGACCTTCGTCAACTCCTCGCCGGCTTTCACCAGGCAGGCGACCGGGTCGAACGGCGCGGGCAACGTGATCCGTTCGCGGTTGTCCGGGGTGAGCCGCCGCGGCCCGTGGCAGGTGCCGCCCACGCTGTACCTGAACAACTGGCTGTCCGGGGTCACCTTGGACTTCACCGAGGCGATCATGTCGACCCAGGTGGTCGAATTGCGCGTTGACGACTTCGCCGGTTCGATCACCCTGATCGTGCCCGCGGAGGCCACCGTCGATCTGAACGGGCTGGAGCTGATCGGTTCCAGCGTGAACAACAAGGTCCGCACCGGGCCGCCGCTGGGCCCCCTGCACCTGGTGGTGCACGGCAAGATCCGATTTGGCTCGGTCACCGCGAAGCAGCCGTTCATGGCGCAGTGGCGTCGGCTGATGGGTCGCTGAGCGGTGAGCTTCAAGCCGAACGCGAAGGCCAGGTGACGGATGCGGATCGGGGAACTCGCCGAGCGCACCGGTGTGAGCGAACGGTCGCTGCGCTACTACGAGGAGCAGGGCATGCTGGCCTGCGCCCGCACGCCGGGCGGTCATCGCGACTATCCGGAGCGGGCCGTGGACCGGGTCATCCACATTCAGGAGTTGCTCGCGGCGGGACTCACCAGCAAGAAGATCGCGCGGATCCTGCCCTGTATGCGCGACGCGGACGGCGGTCCCAGCGAGTGCGCCACGCCCGCCCTGGCCGCCGAGTTGCACACCGAGCGCGAGCGGATCACCCGCACCATCAAGGATCTCCTGCGCTCACGGGAGGTGCTGGACGAAGTGATCGAACGAGCCGGGCAACGACCGGCGACCTAACTGGTCACGGCGGCCGCACTGGCCGAACTGTTCCTCTTCGACTCATTCACGGTCGCGGCGGCGCAGCAGTTCGTTCACGCTCACCGTGCGGCCGTCGCCGCCGTGGTGCCTGCCCTGTTCGGCGACCCGGCCGATGTGGCGGCGGGAGGAGCGAAGTTCGGCCATCCAGCTCTCGATGCTGCTGCGGTTGGTGGTGTCCGGTCCGTTGTACGGCTCCGCGGGCTCGGGTGCGCGGTGCGCGGGACCGTCGGAAGCGGCCGGATCCTCGGGCGGCAGGTGACGCGCGGGACGGGAAGCGCCGGGCTCCTGTTGGGGCAGGTCGATGGCCGAATCCTGCGAGAGGTTCGACAGCAGGTGCGGTTCCGGTGCGGGCGTCGGACGCGGTGCGGGTGGCGCGATCGGCGAGACAGTGGGACGCGGACTCGGCTCGGGCAGGATCACCGACGGCACATCGGCGTGCGATGCGTTCGGGTCCTGCGGCCGGCCGGTGGGCGGTGCCGGTCGCGGCGGGTTCACGGGCGGCGCCGACGGCCGTTGCTCCGCCTGGTCGGGCGTCGCACGAGGATCGTTCGGGACCTGCGAGATGCGCCGCGGACGAATCGGCTCACCCTGCGGGGGCGTGGAGTGTCGCGGCGGTTCCGGCCGCTGCCTGGCCGGATCGAGCGGCGGCGGCGACGCGGGCGGCGATTGCGGTGCGGGCGCGGAGGGTACCCGGTCCAGCCGCCTGGTCGGCGCCTCGGCCTCGATTTCGGCGACCGTGCGCGGTTTGCGCCTGCGCGGCACCTTGTTGGCGGCGGCGACCGCGGGGATCTGCATGGTCACCGGATCGGTGATCGGCGTGGTCTTCACCAGGTCGACGACATCGCTGCCGCCGACGCGCTCGTCGTCGAGAATGGGCTCCCCGAGCCCGACCTTCTCCTGCACCTTCTTCATCCAGGCCGGAGCCCACCAGCAGTCGTCGCCGAGCAGCTTCATAATGGCCGGGACGAGCAGCATGCGCAGCACGGTCGCGTCGATGAACAGCGCGGCGATCATGCCGTAGGCGATGTACTGCATCATCACCAGGTCGGAGAAGGCGAACGCACCGGTGACGACGAGCAGGATCAGCGCGGCCGCGGTGATGATCCGGCCGGTCTGCGCGGTGCCGATCCGCACCGCCTCGGTGGTGCTCGCGCCCTGGGCGCGCGCCTCGACCATGCGCGACATCAGGAAGACTTCGTAGTCGGTCGACAGGCCGTAGATGATCGCGATGATCAGCACCAGCACCGGCGACATGATCGGCTGCGGAGTGAAATTCAACAGCCCGGCGCCGTGGCCATCGATGAAGATCCAGGTCAGAATGCCGAGCGTGGACCCGAGACCGAGGGCGCTCATCAGCGCGGCCTTGATCGGCAGCACCAGCGAGCCGAAGGTCAGGAACATCAGCAGCGTCGTCACGAACAAGACGAGCGCGATCATCAGCGGCATCCGGCTCAGCAGCGCGTCGATGCTGTCCTTCTGAATCGTCGGCTGACCGCCCACGAGCATGGTGACGCCGTCGGGCAATTCGATCGAGCGAAGGTAATCGATGGTCGGATCGGCGTCCTCCGAATTGGTCAACGTGACGGAGGTTTTGTAAATGGTCTTGTCGTTGGGAGCCGTGCTGGGGGGGTAAGCGAATTCGCCCGCCAGCCCGGGCGCTTTGCTCGCCTCCTTCACCACTTTGCCCACCTCGGTAGCGAGGCTGGGATTATCGACCACGAAGACCAGTTCGATCGGATCCGATTTGCGCAACGGGAAGATCGTGTCGAACTGTTTCTGCGCCAACCGGGTCGGATTGTCCGGCGGCAGATACCGCTCGTTGATGCCTCCGAAAGTGAGGTTCTTGACCGGGATGATCAACAGCAGCAGGACGATGCACAGTGGGATCGCGATCTTGAGCGGATGCTTCATCACCCAGCGGGTGGAACGCCCCCAGATGCCGTTCTCCACCTCGTCGGCGGTTTTCGTCTTACGGAACCGCTTGAGGCCCAGCATGTCGACGCGCTTACCGAGCACCGCCAGCATGGCGGGCAAGACGGTGATCGAGGCCAGCGCCGCCAGCGAGACCGTCGCGATGGCGCCGTAAGCGACCGATTTCAAGAAACCCTGTGGGAACAGCAGCATGCCGCCGAGGCTGGCGACGATCATCGTCGCGGAGAACACCACGGTGCGGCCCGCCGTCATCACCGATCGGCGCACCGCGACCGGGGTGTCGTACCCCTCGGCGAGTTCCTCGCGGAATCGGCTGACGATGAACAGGCCGTAGTCGATGGCCAAGCCGAGGCCGATCATCGAGACGACCGGCGAGACGAACGAGTTCACGTCGGCGAACAGGGTGATGAAGCGGACGATCCCCCAAGCGCCGATCACGGTGAGACCACCGACGATCAGCGGCAATCCGGCGGCGACGATGCCGCCGAAGATGAAGAAGAGCAGGAGGGCCACCGCCGGGATGGCGAGGATCTCCATGCGCTTCTGGTCGTCGGCCATGGTGTCGTTCAGCGTGCCCGCCACGGCCTGTAGACCCGTCACCTGCACGTCTACCCCTGGGATGAAGAACACGTTCTTCACCTTGCGGTAGTTGCGCACCATATCGGTGTCGTTGTCGCCCTTGATGGCGATGGAGGCGAAGGCGTACTTCTTGTCCTTGGAACCGAAAACGGAGGCCTGGACCGGAATGTTCGCGTCGTTGCGCCAGTAGATGCCGTTGATCTTGGTGATCTCGTCCGGATGCTCGCGGGGCAGACCGGAGAGATTCTCGATGATCTTGCCGCTGAATTCCGGATCGTCGATGGTCTTACCCGCCGGCGCCGTGTACAACACGATCACGTCGGAGGTGTGATCCCGTTCGAAGGCACCGTCTTTGATCCGCGCCGCGCGCGCCGACTCCGAGGTCGGATCATCCCACCCGCTGGAGCTGAGATGGTCCTCCAACCCGAGGCCGTAGCCACCGAGAGCCAGAAGACCGGCCACGACCACGCCGATGACGGCGAAACGCAGCCGGTATACCAGATCGCCCCAGCGTGTGAACACTAAGCGACTCCTTGCGCGGGGCGAGAGGTGAGCAGTGCCGACAGCGGCCGGAACGGCTGCAGCCAGGCACCCTCGTCGGGCAGCGAGTCGAGGCTCACCCGGGGCAGCGGTTCACGGAACACGCCCGGGATGTCCTCGAGGTCGATGAATTCGAGAGTATCGGATGTGACGGCCCAACTCGCGTGCTCGCGGAAGCCGAGCACCTGAACCGGCACTCCTTTGGCGGCGAGCGCCTCCAGCGGCTCGCGAAACGCCTGCCCGTCGGCGGAGGCGACCATGATGCCCGCCAGACCGGCGCCGCGGCTGCGCAGGGCGATGTGCGCCAGCATGTCGGCGTCGACATCGGAGTCCTCGTCGATCTTCGGTTTGGCGAAGACCGCGTACCCGACGTTGCGCAGCGCCTCCACCCAGGGCCGCACGACGTCGGCGGTGCCGGGCGCGATGTTGGTGAAGACGGTGGCCTCCGGCTCCACCCGATGCATCGCCCCCACCGACAGTTCGGCGGTCCGGGCCAGCAGCCAGCGGCCGAGCGCGTCGAAGCGCGGACGGTAGGCGGCGGTCGGCCGACCGCCCAGGATGGCGCCGAGGCCCATGTCGAGGTTCGGGGCGTCCCACACCAGCAGGACGCGGCGCACATCCGGCCCCGAGCTGCCCAGACCTTCCGCTCCGCCGCCGTGCACCTCCCCGGCAACATCGACCACTTCGTGGGCCATTTCACTGACGCTCATCGGTCGATCTTCCCCCATATGAGCTCCGTGATGGCGCTACCGGCGCGATGTGCCTTGCCCTCGAACTTCGTGACGGGCCGCTCGAATCCGATCGGCGCGGTGGCGCGATGCTCCGCGCTCACCCCGCCCGTGTTCTCGTTCAGCCCTTTGAGCAGGGGTTCCGCCATGCCAACCGCGTGAATGTGTTCGGCGTAGCCGGCATGGTCGGTGGCGACGTGCAGCACGCCGCCCGGCTTCAGACGGCTGGCGATCAGCGCGACCGTCGCGGGTTGCAGCAGCCTCCGTTTGTGATGGCGAGCCTTCGGCCACGGGTCGGGAAAGAACACCCGGACGCCGGTCAGCGACTCTTCAGCAATCATGTTTTCCAGCACGTCGACCGCGTCTCCGCGCAGCAGGCGGATGTTCGCTATCCCTTCGCGCTCGACGCGCTGCACCAACTGCGCGAGGCCGGGCTGGTAGACCTCGATGCCGATCAGGTTCAGGTGCGGTTCGGCCTGCGCCATGGCGGCCGTCGCGGTGCCGGTGCCGCAGCCGATCTCGATGACCAGCGGCGCTTCGCGGCCGAACCAGGCGGCCGCGTCCAGCTGCTCGTCGGCGACCTCGCGGCCGATCGAGGGCCACATCCGGTCCCAGGATTGCTGCTGGGTCGCGGTCAGCGCGCCCCTGCGCGACCGGAAGCTGGTGACTCGTGGGTACAGGCGGGAGCCGGTCTTGTGCCTGGGCCCGCTCTCGGCCGGAGCC
This sequence comes from Nocardia aegles, assembly GCF_052545135.1. NCBI lineage: Bacteria > Bacillati > Actinomycetota > Actinomycetes > Mycobacteriales > Nocardiaceae > Nocardia > Nocardia aegles. The sequence goes on along the minus strand of NZ_JBQWRI010000011.1, from coordinate 37,551 downwards.
GACGTTGTGGACGGCGGGCCCGGAACTGACTCGGCAGTATGGTTCGCGGCGTCGTTCACGGCGTCCATTGTCCAGCATCCGGCGATCAGTGCGGCAAGTGGTTGCGCACAGGCCGCTGAGCAGGAGGTCAGGCGGCGCGTGCCGACGAGATCCTGGCCTCGGTCGGCCGTTGCTGACGCAGTGGCCTTCCGAGCGCGACCTTGACCGCGGTCACCGCCATCTCCAGCAGGCCGCGCACGCCGGAGGGCGAGGCCGCGACCGACCAGACGGTGCTGTCGCCGCCCGCGCTGACCGGTTGCCCGGCGAACCGGTCGGCCAGCCAGTCGAGGCTGATCGGCGTGGACAGCGGCAGCAGCGACAAGTGCTCGCTCAGCCGATCGCGGACGTAGGTCACCGCGGCGCCGCCGCGGCGGTAGCGGGCCACCTGGCCGTCGATGCCCTCGATGTGGATGACCTGGTCGTGAACGGGTTGCACCACCAGCAGCGGGCAGGCGGGCGTCGTGTTGCCGAGCCGCAGATCGTCGAACATCGCCCGCAATTCCGGGGTGTCGAGGACCTCGGCGAGCGGGCGGTCGAGGAAGTCGTCGACCTTCTTGCCCGCCAGCCCGAGGATCGCGCCGACCGGCGTCGCGTTCTCCGCACGGACGACGAACCGGTGGCCCTCCGGACTCAGTTCGTTGTCGATCAGCGAGCTCAACGCGGGATACAGCCTGCGCAGGGCGGCGATAACGATGGCGGGCAGGCCCGCGTAGGGCGTGCCGTTGAGCCGGTCGAAGACTTGGCGCGGATCGCCGACCGGTGCGCCGAGCACCGCGCCGACGATGTCGAGTTCCGGCGCGTAGGTCGGCGCCATCTCGACCGCCCACGAGCTGGCCATGCCGCCGCCGGAGTAGCCCCACACCGCGACGCGGGTGTGGGTGCCGAGCCCGAGGGGGCAGAAGCGCAGGGCGGCGCGGATGCCGTCGAGCGCGCGGTAGCCGGGCTCGCGCGGCGCGCCGAAGTTCCCGTGCGGTCCCTCGTGGTCGGCGATGCTCACCGCCCAGCCGCGCCGCAGCGCGTTCGCGACCAGGAGCCATTCGAACTGGGTGACCGCACCGAGTGCCCGCGCGCCGCGGCGCAGGGCGTAGGACGGGGAGCACTTCTCGGTCACCGCGTCCATCGCGGTCTGGAAGGCCAGCAGCGGGCGATCCGCGTCCGGTTCCGCACCGAGCGGCAGCAGGACCGTGGTGATCGCCGCTTCCGGCGCCCCGTGCAGATCACTGCTGCGGTAGAGCAACTGCCAGGCCGAGACCTGTTGTGGGACAATCCCGAACAGCGCCACTTCGATCTTCCTGCTGCGCAGGACGGTGCCGGGCGCCTTGGCCGCGAACCCTTTCGGCGGTCGATGAAACGGGTCTGTGCTGGGCAGCAAAGGCTTGCGGTCCGCAGGACAGGCGGGCTCCGGGTCGACAGCGCCGATGACATTCGCGGTCATCGCAACCTCCTCATCGTCGAGGTCGGTTTGCCGCATGCGAAAGTTCAAGCTGCGCACCGGTTGTGGTGCCGACCACTTCAGCAGGGTAAGTGACCGACCGGGCGTCTGGGAACCCCGTGGTACACGGCATTCCCGGCACTAGACTCCCCGGCATGAGCAGACCGACAGTATTCATCACCGGCGCGGCGGCCGGTATCGGGCGGGCCACGGCCTTGCTTTTCGCTGCGCAGGGATACCGGGTCGGGGCTTACGACATCGATGAAGTCGGGCTGACCAGGCTTTACGGTGATATCACAGCCGACGGCGGCATGGTGTACCCCGGGGTACTCGATGTGACGAAACACACGCAGTGGGCCGAGCGGCTGGCGGAGTTCCACGCGGCGACCGGACGGTTGGACATCCTGGTCAACAACGCGGGCATGCTGCGCGCGGGACCGTTCGAGGAGATCGACCTCGCCGCCCACCGCGCGATCGTGGATGTCAACGTGATGGGTGTGCTCACGGGCACGCACAGCGCGTTCCGTTACCTGCGCGACACCCCGGGCGCGCAGGTGGTCAACCTCTGCTCGGCCTCGGCGATCTACGGTCAGGCCGAACTGGCCAGCTACGGTGCGACCAAATCCGCGGTGAAGAGTTTCACCGAGGCGCTGGACCTCGAATGGGAGCGCTATGACATCCGGGTGCTCGCGATCTGGCCGCTGTTCGTGGCCACGGCCATGGTGGACGGCGTGACGACCGGGACGACGAAGTCGCTGGGCGTGCGGTTGACCGCCGACGACGTCGCCGCCGGGATCTGGGCGGCCACCCGCAAGCGCGCCCGGCTGCCGAAGGTGCACTACGAGATCGGTACCCAGGCGAAGGTGCTGGCTACGGTGGGGAAATACGCGCCGAACTGGGTGGTGCGCACCGCCAACAAGTACTTCAGTGGCAGCTGAGCCGTCGCCGTCGACCCTGCCCCGCGAGCCGACTTCTGACAGAATTGCGCACCGTACAAGGGGGTGTGTGCCGCATGCCGACAGCCACTGATTCCAACGGGCCGCTGCGGGAGCGCGGCGTGCCCACCTCCGCGCGCGATCAGCTCGACAAGCTGCTCGCCGAGCTCCGCTTCGGCACGGGCCGGGATCCGCAGATCGGGTACGCCGCGGCGGCGGCCGTGAGCGCGTGGCGCAAACCGCCGCGCATCCAGGTGACCGGGCGCGCGCACGCGGGACGGACAACGGTGCTGCACGCGCTCGCGCTGCTATCGGCGGTGGAGACCGATCCGGTGGACCGGCCCGGGGCGCCCGATCCGGAACTCGACGCCGACATCGTCGTCTACGTACTGTCGGCCGCGCCGACGCCCGCCGATCGCAGGGTCCTGGCCACGCTGCCGCCGCAGCGCACGATCGCGGTGCTGAACAAGGCCGACGCGATCGGCTCCCGCTGGGGCGATGCGGTGGCCGCGGCCCAGCAGTACGGCACGCAGCTGCGGATTCCGGTGGTTCCGGTGGTCGCGTCGCTGGCGGTGCGCACCAGGGCGGGCGCGCTGACCGGCGCCGAGCTCGACCTACTGCGCAAGCTCGCCACCGAAGCCGACCCCGCACTGCTGCTCGCGCCGGACCTGTTCGTCGCGCCGGGGCCGGACGCCGCCGAGCGCACGGAACTGCTGCGACGCTGGGACCTGTACGGCGTGGCCTGCGCGTGCACGGCCCTGCGGCACGATCCGGATCTGGCTCCGCGGGCGCTGCTGCAGATCCTGCACGCGGCCAGCGGCATCGACGCGCTCCACCAGTTGCTGCATCGCCGGTACGACCAGGTGTCCGCGCAGCGCGGCGGTGAACTGCTCGACGAGCTGGCCCGACTGGCCGGCCGCGCGGTGCCGGAGGACGGTGGCCGCGCGCGCGATCTCCTCGAGTCCTATCTCTACAGCGACGACGCCGTCTGGCTCGGGCTGTGCGCCGGTCTCGCCGGGCCCGAAGTGGCCCATCTCGCCGCGGGATACTCCGGCCCGGCTCCGTCCGACGCCGACGATGCGCTGGCTCGCGCCACGCGCTGGCACGCCGTCGTCACCAGCGATATGCCCCCGGCCGCCCGCCGTGCCGCGTTGCGGGTGCACAACGGGTACGTCCGACTATGGGAACGGATGAGCAGTGCCGGTCTCTGAGCCCGTGGAATCGGCGTCGGCGGGTACATCCGCCATGGTGTATCCACCGGGGGGCGACCGCACCGGCGAAGCCGAGCGCCCCGGCCCCGCCGCCGCGCTCGTCCCCGAGCTCGCGGCCGTGGTGGAGCGCTGGAATCCGCAGGGTATGGCGCTGCTGCGTGCGGTGTCCGACTCCGGTGCCGCGGGTGCGATCACGGTGATCGGTCCCGCCGACGTCAACACGACCTTGTTGCGAACCGAGCTGGCGCGGTTCGAGCCGCGCCTCACACTGTCAGAGCCACACGGCGACGCCGTCTCGGCGACCACCCAGCCCGCCGTGGCATTGATCCTGCTCGACGCGGGCACCATCATCGGCGCGGAGACGCTCGAGGTGATCGACCGGTTGCGCGCGGACGGCGCCCGATTGCTGCTCGCCATGAACGGCATCCACGCCCACCAGGACTGGCGTGCGGTACGGGACCGCGACCTGGAGTTGCTCGCCACACTGGGCGCGGGCGATCTGGACATCCTGCCGGTCTCGGCGCGGCTCGCGGCCGCCGCGCGCACCGCGGGCGACGCCGGACTGCTCGATCGCTCCGGTGTCGGCGCACTGCACGCGCGGCTCACCGCGGCTGCCGCCGCAGGCGGTGACCGGCCGGGCGCGGTCACCCGGCGGGTCCTGGCCGACACCCGTCAACGGGTGGCCGAGCAGGTGGCGTTGCTGCGCTCCGGCGCCGAACCGGCCCGGCTGCGCGAGGAACGCGCCGTCCTGCTGGCCGGTCGTGACGGCGGGCGAGCCACGGCGATGTCCGCCCTGCGCGGGCAGTTGCACTTGGCCCGGGTGGATCTGATGACCGAGATCGGCGCGAGCGTCCGGGCGCTGCACACCACCGTGCGCGCCGAGCTGGATCGGCTGCGGCCCGCCGAGTTCGGCGGCTACCCGGCCCGGCTACAGCAGTCGGTCACCGAACTGACCGGCGTGCTCGACCACGTCATCGACCAGCGCATCGCCGCGCTGAGCGCCCGGATCGAGAACGCGGATCGGAGTTCGCCGGCCCGGCGGCGCGACCCGGCCCCTCGGGTCGGCCCGGACCCCGACCCGCGCCATCGGGGTGTCGAAGATCACCTCATGATCGCGCTCGGCGCGTCGGCCGGTGTCGGTCTGGGCCGCTTGCTGGTTGCTCCGTTCTCGCTCGTCCCGGCTTTGGACGTCGCGAGCGTGCCGGTAACGCTGCTGCTCGGCGGTGGTGCGGCGGCGTGGGTGGTTCGGGCCCGTCGCCAGCTGGCCGATCGAGCGCATGTCCGGCAATGGGTCGCCGACGCGCTGGTCAATGTGAAAGCGCAGCTCGAGCAGCGTGTTGTCACCGCACTCGTCGAGGCGGAGACCGTTCTGGCAGATCACGTGGTCCAGGCGAGCACCACGCGAATGGTGCAGACGGATCGCCGGGTGGCCCAGCTCGAGGCCGAATTGCGCCGGATGGCGGCCGAGCAGCCGGGGCAGCTCGCCGCATGCGAACGTGACGTCCGGATCCTCGATCGCTGGATCTCACCTGTTGAAACGAACGACCAATTGGGTACTCAGTGAGGAACCCGATACCGTACCGGCCGTCACATCGCGTTAACCTCTATGCAGGAACTTGGGCGTCCGCTAAGTCCTGATCTGCCGCCCGCCTGGGTTGCGCGTTCGACCGGTCGGAGCGGGTGCCTTCCCGCCAACGGTGGCGCTCGGTGCATTAGCGCTGGTCATGGGCCTAGGGCCAGGCGGCGAAGCATCGAACAGCCGCCCATCTCAGGAGAGTTTTCATGACGTCAGCGACCATTCCTGGTCTTCGTGGATCCGACGGCAAGGCGCCGACCGAGCACAGCGAACTACTCGCCTGGGTACAAGAAGTCGCCGAACTCACCCAGCCGGAGCGAGTGGTGTGGGCGGACGGCTCCGACGCGGAATGGGAGCGTCTCACCGAGCAGCTCGTCGCGGCGGGGACGTTCAAGCGCTTGGACGAGAAGAAGAAGCCGAACTCCTTCCTCGCCCTCTCCGATCCCTCCGACGTGGCCCGGGTGGAGTCCCGCACGTTCATCTGTTCGAAGACCGAGGCCGACGCGGGCCCGACCAACAACTGGGTCGACCCGGCCGAGATGCGCGCCACGATGACCGAGCTGTACCGGGGCTCGATGAAGGGCCGCACCATGTACGTGGTGCCGTTCTGTATGGGTCCGCTCGGCGCCGAGGACCCGAAGCTGGGCGTCGAGATCACCGACTCCGAGTACGTCGTCGTGTCGATGCGCGTGATGACCCGCATGGGCACCGCCGCCCTGGAGAAGCTCGGCGCCGACCGGCCGTTCGTGAAGGCGCTGCACTCCGTGGGCGCGCCGCTGGCCGACGGTCAGGCCGACGTGCCCTGGCCGTGCAACGACACCAAGTACATCACCCACTTCCCCGAGGACCGGGAGATCTGGAGTTACGGCTCCGGCTACGGCGGCAACGCGCTGCTCGGCAAGAAGTGCTACTCGCTGCGGATCGCCTCGGCGATGGCCCACGACGAGGGCTGGCTGGCCGAGCACATGCTGATCCTGAAGCTGATCTCTCCGGAGAACAAGGCGTACTACATCGCCGCCGCGTTCCCCAGCGCCTGCGGCAAGACCAACCTCGCGATGATCCAGCCGACCGTGCCGGGCTGGCGCGCGGAGACCCTGGGCGACGACATCGCCTGGATGCGCTTCGGCAAGGACGGCCGCCTCTACGCGGTGAACCCCGAGTTCGGTTTCTTCGGCGTCGCGCCGGGCACCAACCGCAGCTCCAACCCCAACGCCATGGCCACCATGGAGGCGGGCAACACGGTCTACACCAACGTCGCGCTGACCGACGACAACGACGTCTGGTGGGAGGGCCTGGAAGGCGAGCCCGATCACCTGATCGACTGGAAGGGCAACGACTGGTACCAGCGGGAGACCGAGACGCTGGCCGCGCACCCGAACTCCCGCTACTGCACGCCGATGGCGCAGTGCCCGATCCTGGCGCCGGAGTGGGACGACCCGCAGGGCGTGCCGATCTCGGCGATCCTGTTCGGTGGCCGCCGCAAGACCACCGTCCCGCTGGTCACCGAGTCGTTCGACTGGCAGCACGGCGTGTTCATGGGCGCGACGCTGTCCTCCGAGCAGACCGCGGCCGCCGAGGGCAAGGTCGGCACCGTGCGTCGCGACCCGATGGCCATGCTGCCGTTCCTGGGTTACCACGTCGGCGACTACCTGGGCCACTGGATCAACATCGGCAAGAACGCCGACGCGGCCAAGCTGCCCAAGATCTTCTACGTGAACTGGTTCCGCCGTGGCGACGACGGCCGCTTCCTGTGGCCCGGCTTCGGTGAGAACTCCCGCGTGCTGGAGTGGATCATCGGCCGCATCGAGGGTTCCGCCGAGGCCGAGGCGACCGCCATCGGCAACGTGCCGACCGCCGCGCAGCTCGACCTGGACGGGCTGGACGTCGACGCCAAGGACGTCGACGAGGCGCTCGCCGTGAACGCCGACGAGTGGCGCAAGGAGATCCCGCTCATCGAAGAGTGGTTCGAGTTCATCGGCGACAAGCTGCCTTCCGGCGTGCGCGACGAGTTCGAGGCGCTCAGGCAGCGTCTGGGCTGACACTTCACCCAAAGTAGCATTCGCCCGCACCATCCGGCAGATGGTGCGGGCGATTTGTGTTGCGCGACAAGCCTTTTGCGTGGTGCGCAGGGCCAACCGGCCGGGCCCGGTTCGGCGAAGTCGTCTCCGCGCGGGGAGCGTTGTAGACGTCTTGGGCGATCCGTCGCGGCGGCGTTGCGGGAATACGCCTCGGCGATTACGGCAGTCCGGCGGATTCGAGTTGATCCAGAATTTCCGACACTCGTGTGTGAATCAGTTTCATGCCGGGCACGAGCGGCACATCGTCATCTGTGTCCGGAACATCGACGACGACGGTCGGCTCGATCCGGTTGTTGTAGGTGAGCTGCGACTGTGTGAAGCCAGGGCGAAGGCGCAAACGGAAATGTTTGAAAACGGCTCCCGGCACGAGTTCGTGAATTGCCAGGCTCGGCGTGTCCACGACTTCGTAGTTATCCGACGGTGCGAAAATCAGCTCGGTCCTGAAATAATTGGTGACTAGTAGACGGCGGTGTTTGTCGCGGTCGACGAGTGTGCGGAGAAGGCCGAGGGGGTGATGCGTCGGCCGCGGGTCGTGATAAGGCTGATGGCGGAGAATTACGGCCGTCGTCACGGGGTCGAATATCTCCTGAACGAATATCTCCTCACCTTCGCTGTTGGTACTGCTCAGCAATATCGGGAAATGCTCGGCGTGCGGATGAACCGCGTGGTCGAGCGCGGCCCGCAGGTTGGTGAGCGCGTCACCGGTGGTGAGTGCCCAGTCGTCGGGCACCTCGGATACGCTTACCGCCGCTACCTGGCAGTCGATCTCGTTCGCGTATTCGATGCTCGGGGAAAAGTCGACCCGGACCTGAACGGGGTTCGCGTTCTGGTATTCCGCGATCATGCGTTCGAGGTCGTTGATGTGGTGCCCCGCGCGAGCAAGCTTCTGTCGCGCGCTTGCGATGCCGGTGACACCGTTCATAGCATCGAGCATACGCACCGGGCCGTGGTTTCTGTGCCGACGGCCGGCGCCGGCGTGCAGTTCCGCAAGGCAACCGCGTAGCGCGGCTTCATTATTCGGCGAACGGGGACATACGGACCATGGCCAGGAATCCCGCGCTGTTCAGCCAGTGAATCCGGCCCTTCGGCACAGCCTTCGCTTCCGCTCGGAAGGCGGCGACGACGTGTCGTGTGAATTCCAGTCGCGGATGTCGGCGCAGCAGTTCGGCGACCCAATCCCGGTCCAGCTCCGCCAGTCGTGTTCCGAGCACGTCGACCGCCGCTCCTGCGGAGACGAAGCCGCCGGCGTCGCCGAGATCGTCGGCGACGCCGGGAGTGATGTGGGCGGCGATGGCCGCGCCGATCGCTTCGGCCCGTTCCGGCGGCGCGCCGGCATCGAGTGCCACAGCGGCGGCCCGCTCGCCGCCGACCACGGCGAAACACCTTCCGGGCGTGGGTTGTTCGAGGTGCAGGTCGTGCAGCAGGCACGAGACGTAGACGAGTTCGTCGTCGTAGGCAGCGTCGTCCAGGGCGGCCAGGACCCGTCCGAAGTAATAGGTCCGCAGCGAATGATTCAGCACGTGCGGCGACAGCGACTCCCTGGCCTCGGTCTCCGCCGCGACCGCCAGCTTGGAATCGGGTAGCCGCAGACCGGCGAACTCCAGTTTTCCGCGTCCCCGCCTGCCCAGTGCCAGCCGGACCCGGTCGACCGCCATGGTGGGCAGCGTGCGGGTGGTCGCGACGGCCAATCCAACGCGTTGTCCCTTCGACAAAGTGCCCCCGGCGCGGGTGGCCCAGGCCCAGTCGAGGCCCCTCGGTGCGGCCACGATGCCTTCCTTTCTGCTCGGAACTCGGTGTGCACTGAAAGTCAAGCGTGTGTCGAGATCCGCGACGAGTGGCGGAACGGACAGTATTACTCGGATTCATGCCGAACTGGCGCCGATGAAGCAAGTGGTGGCGCTGGCGCTGGAAAGGCGGAAGTCGGCAGCACGCCGCGGCGTCGGCTGGATGCCCAGCGCACCGCCCACGCCCGCGAACTTCTGGAAACCATCCGTTTGCCAGCGGAAGACGTCGCGGCGAAGGCCGGATTCGGCAGCGTCACCGCGCTTCAGGTGCACCTGCGTGCGGCGACGGGTGCGACATCGGCCGTGTATCGGCGTTCGTCGGTCCGGTGAGCGCCGGGATGTATTGCCCGGTTCGACGAATGACGTTGTGGGGGAGTTGATTCGGGCGTTCTTGCTTCCGTGCCGGAGAGGGGCGCGGCTGTGATGATGTCGCGTGTCACACTCGAGGTCTCGAACTTCCCGCGGATTGACCCGTTTAGCCGGATGGCGAAGGGGGTAATGATCTTGTCGAGAGATTTCGTGTATTCGTAACCTATGCTTGGCGTGTTCTTCCTTCCGCACCACCCAGTCGGATTACTGGCAGTTAACTGATCGACTGAACGACTTCCCTACCGATATCGGACCCGCGATGCCGCGGCGAGATCGACGCGAGAGGTGGATGGAGCATGGCCGATCTGGAGACGACGTCGTCGTCGGTTGCCCCCATGGTGGCCGAATTCGAGTCGGCGACCGTGAGTACCCCGCTGCGCCGGGCCGCGGCACGGCTGCGCGCGGTGCTGCCGCCCGGGTGGTGCGTCGAGATCGTCGACGCACCACCCCGGCGTTACGGCAACCGCTCGCCGCTGCTGCGGGTGGTCATGGCACCGGAGTGATCACCCGGTCCAGCCGAGCGGCATGAGCAGCGACTTCTGCTCGCAGAACGAATCGAGACCCTCCGGGCCGTTCTCGCGTCCGAGTCCGGAGGCCTTGTAGCCGCCGAACGGCGAAGTCGGATCGAACGCATACCAATTGATCGCGTAGGTGCCGGTGCGCACCCGCGCCGCGATCGCGGCGCCGTGCTCGATGTCGGTGGTCCACACCGAGCCCGCGAGACCGTAGACCGAGTCGTTGGCGATGGCCACGGCCTCGTCCTCGGTCTCGTACGGGATGACCGACAGCACCGGCCCGAAGATCTCCTCCTGGGCGATGGTCGACTTGTTGTCCACGTCGGCGAAGATCGTCGGCTCGACGAACCAGCCCCGGTCCAGCCCTTCCGGACGGCCACCGCCGAGCACGAGTCGCGCGCCCTCGGCCTTGCCCTTGGCGATATAGCCCTCGACCCGGTCGCGCTGGCGCTCGGAGATCAGCGGGCCCAGCTGCACGCTCGGGTCGTTCGGGTCGCCCACCTTCATCGTCTTCACGTGTTCCACCAGTGCGTCGAGGATTTCGTCGTACCGGCGGCGCGGGGCCAGGATGCGGGTCTGCGCGACACAGCCCTGCCCGCTGTTCATCAGGCCGGAGAACGCCAGCACCGGAATGCCGGCCGCGACGTCCATGTCGGGCAGCAGGATCGCCGCCGATTTGCCACCGAGTTCGAGCGACACGCTCTTGAGCTGACCGGTGGCGATGGCGCCGATCTTGCGCCCGACCGCGGTGCTTCCGGTGAAGGTCACTTTGTCCACGCCGGGATGCGAGACGAGGTACTCGGCCGTGTCGGGCTCGGCGGGCAGCACCGAGAGCACGCCTTCGGGCAGACCGGCGTCGGTGCAGATGTCGGCGACCAGGTTCGCCGTGAGCGGAGTCAGCGGGGCGGGTTTGAGCACCATGGTGCAGCCGGCCAGCAGGGCGGGCGCGAGCTTGTTGACCGCGAGAAACAGGGGGACGTTCCACGCGGTCACCGCCGCGACGACGCCGCGGGGCTCGCGGGTGACGCGCGTGGTGCCGAATCCGCCGACCCGGGTCTGCGACCACGGGAAGGACTCCGCCAAGGCCGCGTAGGCGTCGAGCGCGGCGACCGCGGGAAGCTGGTTCAGCGTCATGGCGATCATGCGCGGCGCGCCGACCTCGGCGATCAGCGCGGCGAGCAGGTCGGCGGAGCGCTGTTCGATCAGTCGGGCGGCGCGGGTGAGTACCTCGGCTCGCTCCTTCGGGGGCGTGCCGGGCCACGGGCCGTGGTCGAAGGCGTGCCTGGCCGCGGCGACCGCGGCGTCGACATCGGCCCGGCTCACCGCGGGAACGCTGCCCACCGGCTCGACCGTGGCCGGCGAGATGACCCGGATACGCTCGGCGGTGGCCGGCGCGGTCCAGCGGCCGCCGATGAACAAGCTGTCGTAGTCCATGAGAACACGTTACAGTTTTGCCCCGGTTATGTCTGCAACCTGTTCCAATTCTACGGCGTGGCGACGCCCTGGCCGGTGGGAATTCCGACCTCTCGGTTCGCTTTTCGCAGAACGCACTATTGCGTTCTGTTGCTGTAAGGAGGATGCTGTATCGACATATCAGCTCGCTCCATTACCGAATCGTTACCGCAAACTGGGGAGTTCGAGTCATGGCGGTGCAAGTGATCGGCCGGTCGCTGATGACCAGTGACCAAACCGAGCATCAGGCCAAGTGTGTGGGCAGCGGCGGGTGGGTGGTCTCCTTCCTGCCCGGACGCACCCTGACGATCGAGCAGGCGACGGCGGCTATGCAGGCCGCGGAGGCGGTCGCCGCGGTAAGGACGCTGGCCCGCCAGGTCGGCCTCACCGCGCTCGAGACCGTCGGGTTGGCGATGCGCGAATCGCCCTGGAGCGAGCCCGTGCACGCTCCCTGCGGAAAGCGGCACTGGCGTCGCGGATGGCTGGAGCCTTACTTCGGCTAACTTTTGGTTGCCACCACAATCAGGTTGCTAACAAGTAACTCACGCACCATCGGTACCCAGACCAGCCACCACGCCCAGCGGGGGTGGTAGCGCGGGAAGACCGTGTGCACCTCCGCCGGAGTGCCTGCCGCCCAGCGCAATCCGTCCGCCGCTCGCACGGCGAACAGTGACGTGCCGAACCTGTTCTTGGGCTCGCGCCCGTGCTTGCGTCGATACCGCCGGGCGGCGTACTCGCCACCGAGGTAGTGCCACGGTCCGGTCTCGTGGCCGCCGAACGGACCGTGCCACACCGTGTAGGAGAGCACGATCAACCCGCCCGGCCTGGTTACCCGGACCATCTCGTCGGCCATCACCCACGGCTTCGAGACATGCTCGGCGACGTTCGACGAGAAACAGATGTCGACCGCGTCGTCGCGGAACGGCAGCGCCATCCCGGACCCGCGGACCGCGCCCGCCACCGAGAGGCCGGCGGCGTGCATCTCCGTGGGGTCGGGCTCCACCGGAATGTAGCGAGCCCCCGTACGGGCGAACTCGTCCGCGAAGTAGCCTGGACCGCCCCCGACGTCGACGATCGTCGCTCCGTCCAGGGACCGGCCGGTGAGATCGGCGTAGAAGTCGGCGAGCAGCGCCGCGCTGTCGGCGGCCAGACCCCCGTAGAACAGGGCCGGCTCGGTCTGCTCGAACCGGAAACTACCGAGCAGGCGCAGCGACCGGCGCAGGGTCGCCCGGCGGGCGAACCGGGGCGGGCTGCTGCGTGTCGGCGTCTTTGCGGCTTTGAGCACGGCGCCGAGTCTCGCACAATCCCGATGCCGGGCTGCTCGGGCGGGTGCTCGGGATAGGGTGTATCGCGACAACTGACGTTCCCACCTGGACCCACTGACCGAGAGAAGCTCCACTGTGCGCGAAGTCCTCCTGCTCTGCTGGCGTGACACCGGGCACCCGCAGGGCGGTGGCAGCGAGCGGTACCTCGAGCAGGTCGGCGCGCAGCTCGCGGCACGTGGCGTCAAAGTCACCCTGCGTACCGCCCGCTACCCCGGGGCGGCGCGGCGCGAACGCGTCGACGGCATCGATATCAGCAGGGCAGGCGGACGCTACACGGTGTACCCGCGCGCGCTCGCCGCGCTCCTGCTCGGCAGGATCGGGCTCGGCCCGCTGCGCGGCATGCGGCCGGACGCGGTGATCGACACCCAGAACGGCATACCTTTCTTCGCCACCGCCGTCACCGCGGCCCCGTCGGTGGTGCTGGTGCACCACGGCCACCGGGAGCAGTGGCCGGTCGCGGGCAGGCTGGTCGGCCGTGTCGGCTGGTGGATCGAGTCTCGGCTGTCGCCCCGCGTGCACCGCCGCAACCAATATCTGACCGTTTCGCTCCCGTCGGCGGAAGAATTGGCCACGCTCGGTGTGGATCGTTCCCGCATCGCGGTGGTTCGTAACGGAGCCGAACCTGTTCCAGCGGGTGCGCCCACCGGCGCCAGCGAAACTCGCAGTGCCGCACCGACTGTCGTGGTGCTCTCCCGTCTGGTGCCGCACAAGCAGATCGAGGACGCGCTCGCGGCCGTGGCCCGGCTGCGCGACCGCATCCCCGCTCTGCGCCTCGACGTGATCGGCGACGGCTGGTGGGCGGACAACCTGCGGGACAACGCCGTCGAACTCGGCATCGCCGACGCCGTCACCTTCCACGGGCACGTGGACGAGCGGCGCAAACACGAACTTCTCGCCCGCGCATGGGTGCACGTGCTGCCTTCCCGGAAGGAGGGGTGGGGGCTCGCGGTGATCGAGGCTGCCCAGCACGGTGTTCCGACGGTCGGCTACCGCGGTTCGCGCGGACTCACCGACTCCATCGTGGACGGAGCCACCGGAATTCTGGTCGACGACGTCGCCCAGCTGGCCGACGCCGTCGGCGACCTGCTCGACGATCCGGGCGCACGCACGGTCATGGGGGAGAAGGCCCGCGCCCGCGCCCGCGAATTCTCTTGGGAGCAAACCGGAAACGGAGTCTACGAAGTGCTGGCGGCGGCTACCCGAGGGGAGCGCACGAGCGGGTTGATCGCGCCACGGACAGTCGGCTGAACCTCGGCCGGAGGCAGCGACCGGTATCCGGGATGCGCGCCCTCGCCGGGTCATACGACCGAGAACCCCCCGGGAGCGGGCCTCTGCCGGTCAACGCCGTCAACAAGGTGGAGCCGTCGCCGATGGCGACCGCGATCCTCGCTGCCGGCACGGTCGTCTCTTCGAGCACCTCGCCGGGCAGGGCGAAGGCAACGTCGGCCGCGGCGGCGATGTCGAGACTGTGCACTGCGAGTTCGAACGTGCGCGTAGGCAGGTATGCCGACAAGCGGATACCGAGTCCGCCGATCACGGCGATCAGCGGATCGTCCGCGCTGTGGAGCTGAGCGAGCACATCACGAACGAGGGCCGCGACGGCCTTCATGGATCGCATAGTGGCACTTGCCCGAGGCGTCGAAACCGCCAGTTCCGGCCTCACGGTGATGGGGTCGGTTCCGTGGTCTCGAGCGGACTCGTGCGCCGAGGGCGGCTAGTGGGCCTGCGATGAGCAATGTGGCCCAGAGCATGTGGGCCGCGATGGCGATGGAGCGTTGCGTGGTTGTCGATGTACCGCGCTCGATGACATCGGGGACGCGATACAGCGTGAGGTCCGCGTCCTCGTAGACCTGTTCGACCTGGGCGAGAGTGGACGCCGATGCGCCGAGCGGGCCGGGGGTGGTCCGTTCGACGAGAATCCAGCCCACTCCGAGGCGGGCCAGGTCGGCTGGCGCGCCACCGTGGAGCAGCAGGTTCTCCACTTCTCTCGCGCGAGTGCCTTCACCGGAGACCGTACGCCCGCGCACCGGTAACTCGCCGGTCTGCAGGACGTCGTTGGGCAGCATGCGCGGGGCGGGGTCGAGTACAGGGGACGCGCCGCTGTAGCGGAACTTGCGGAACATCCCGCCCGGCAGCACCGCGACGTCGCCCGGACCGTCTATTCGTTCGGCGACCTGTTGCCAACCTGCGGGAAAGTGCACCGGTCGCACGGCTCCACCGACGCCCCAGGCCAGGTCGTAGAGCGGCAATACGATCAGCGCTGCGAAGACCGCTGCGACGGTTGCCATCGTGGCCGCAGATACGGTGGCATGCTGGTCCGTCGCCGAGTCCGCGTCCGGGCGGTGCAGACGCCGGGCCGTCGCCGCGCAACCAGCCGCCGCGCACAAGGCGAAAGCGGGCATGGCTAGGGCCGCATACTTCTGGGTGTCGCGCAGCAGACCCGCGCCGGGCACGTGGGTGACCAGCCACTCCATTGCGTGCATGCCCCACGCGGTCGCGCCGAGCGCGGGAAACAGGATCGCGACCGCAGCGAGCACCAGCAATGCCCGGCGGACGTGGCGGTTGTCGGGGTCGGCCCCGCCGGTGGCCACGGAGCGAACGCCCAGCGCGACGATCGCCAGCAGCACCAGGGTGGCGACCGCCGCCAGCGGCGTGGTGCGTGAGTCCGGTACCGCATCGGCGTTCCAGATCCCGCCGAGACCGGCCAGGCTGCCGACCGTGCCGAGACCGGGTTCGGCCCGTGCGGCGAAGGCGGCGATGCCCGCCGGATCGGAACGTTCCGCGCCCGCACCCGACAGCGCGGTCGCGACCAGCCATGGCGCGGAGGCGGCGAGCCAGAGCACGAGCGTCCCGAGCAGTTGACGTCGATGGACCAGGGCGATCGCGGTCGCGCCCGCCAGCAGTGCTCCAGTCGGGGTGAGCCCGGCCGCGGCGAGCGATCCGGCGAGGGCCGCCCATGCGGATGCCGTTCGGATGGTCGCGCGCCGGGCCGCCTGGCCGTCGGGCCGGCGTCGCTTCGCGGTGGCCGCTGATCGGAGGTGATAGGCGGCCAGCGCTGTCCACGGCAACGCCGCGTAGCCGGCCAGCAGGCTCCAGTGCCCCTGGAGCAGGCGCTCGGCCACGTACGGATTCCACAACGCGACCGTCGCGGCGACCAGTTGCGGGCCGAGCGACGCGCGCAGCATTTCGCGCGCGAGCGTCGCCGCTCCGTAGGCGGCGGCCCAGAGTGCGACCACCAGAATCGCCTTGACCAGCAGTCCGCCGTCGACGAACGTCGATAGCACGGCCAGCAGCGCGTCCTGCGGCACGGCTCGCGGCGCCGTGGCGCCGAGTCCGAGCGCCGAGTCGGTGGGATAGCTGCGCGGCGTGCTCACCGCGTCCCGCACGAGCAGGTATCCCGGCGCCAGCAGCGGCCCGGCCACGAGCAGCGCCCCGGCCGCGCTGTATCCCGCGGCCGCCGCTCGGTCGCGCCCGATCCCGCTCACGCCTGAGCACTGTACGTACCGGTCACCGCCGCCGCCGAGCCAGCGGGTACAACCTCACAGCCACGACGGTGCCCGAGGTCGACTCCGAACGACGCCGCCCCGGCGGATACACCAGCTCGGCACTTCCGGTCCGGCGGTGGTCGGGAGAAGGCCGAAATCGGGGTCGGCCCCGGCAGTATGGGCGGTGCGCGCCAGTATTCGACTCGGTCCCAGTCTCCGGAAAACTGCGGGGAGCGGTGCTCCGGTGGGGCGCGCCGGGTGGCGGGCCGTGTGGGTGCGACGATGGGCGCGTGTCTGCTCTCCGTCGGTTTCCCGTGGTGGCGGATCTGACGTGGGTGACGGCGGGTGCGATGACCGCGAACGTCGCCGGATATCTGCTGCAACTGCTGGCCGGGCGGTGGCTCGGGGTCACCGGGTACAGCGAGTTCGCGAGTCTGCTCGCGGTGCAACTGCTGTGCGCGGTGCCCGCGCTCGCATTGCAGAACGTCGTGGCCAGGGAACTCGTTCGTGGCGCGGGAACGGCGGCGCTGCGGGGGCTCGAGTGGCGCTGCGCCGTGATCGTCGCCGTGGTGGGTGCGGTGCTGGTGCCGTTGGTCGCCGTCGCGCTGCACGTCGGGGTGGCCGCCACCGCGGCGGCGCTGGGTGCGGCGCCCGCGCTGGTGCTGTTGTCCGGTGAGCAGGGCGTGCTCCAGGGCAGCAAGCGGTTTCGAGCGTTGGCGGCCGTGCTCGGCGGCGCCGGGATCGCCCGGGTCGCGCCCGCGCTGATGGTCCTCGCCCTCGGCGGCGGGGCGACGCTCGCGCTGGCCGCGGCGACCTGCGGCATCGCGACGGCGGCGCTGCTGGCCAGGCTCGTCGCCGGTGCGGAGGCGCGCGCCGACCCCGAGCGCGCAGGCGCCCCCGGCGTGCTGCCCGTTCTGCGGGCCGCTCAAGTGCAGGCGGCGATGATGGCGCTCTCGTCGGCGGACCTGATCGTGGTCCGGCTCGTGCTCGACGATGTGGACGCCAGCCGCTACGCACTCGGCACCATCGCCACGAAGATCGCCTTCTGGCTGCCGCAGGCGGTCGGTGTGGTGCTCTATCCGCGGATGGCGCAGCCGACGCACTCGGCGAGCGCGGTCCGGGCGGCGCTGGCGGTGCTCAGCGGGATCGGACTGGTCGCCGTGCTCGGGGCGGCACTGGCCGCGCCGCTGGCTCCGCTGCTGGCGGGCGCGGACTACGCCCCGATCCAGGGCCTGCTGTGGATGTTCGCGCTGCACGGCGCGCTGCTGGCCGTGCTGCAAGGCGCGGTGCTCTCGGCGATCGCCGTCGATCGCACTTCTCTCGCACTGGTCACCTGGCTGGGCCTGGTCGTCGAAGTCACCCTGATGCTGGCACTGGCCCGTTCGGTTCCGGCGCTGATCACCACGGCGGTGTCGGTCGCGGCCACCACCACCGTCGTGGTCGCCGTCATGGTCCTGCGCGCGGCCGACCACACGGCGCGCCCCGAACCGCTGCGCCCGGTGGGCTGACCACGCCTACGATCGGTCCATGATCACCGCGGTGCACACCCTGGTCTACGCGAACGATCCCGACGCGGCCCGCGCGTTCTTCCGCGATGTCCTGCGGCTGCCGAACCTCGACGCCCATGACGGCTGGCTGATGTTCGCGACCGGGCCGAGCGAACTCGCCGTTCATCCCACCGAAGATCGGCCGCGCCACGAGATCTCCCTGATGTGCGACGACTTGGACCGGACGATGACCGAGTTGGCCGCGCGGGGAGCACGATTCGAGGGCGAGATCGCCGAGCGCGGCTTCGGACGCTGCGTGGATCTGCGTGTGCCGGGTGCGGGCACGATGCTGCTGTATCAGCCGCGTCATCCGGTCGCCTATCCGCTGGCGCCCACCGACGGATAAGTGCCCCGGAAACGACCTCGGCTCCCCGGCCGGGAGGCGGGGGAGCCGAAGTCGAGACGTTCAGCCGGTCAGGGCTGCTTATCGATCCGAATCTGTTCGGTCGGCGCATCGTCGGCACCGTGGTTCACGCGCGGAGCGGGCCTGGTGGGAGCCGAACCGCTCGGACGCTGGACCGGGGCGCGGCCCGCCCGGCGCGCGGGCGTCGGAGCCGAGCCGCCGCGAAGGCCGAGAACCACACCGGCGATCAGTGCGATCACGCCGAGGACGCCGAGGACGATCGGCAGGATCCGGCCGTAGAGCGAGAGCTTGTCGATGTTGTCCTTGGCCACCGAGAGCTGCGACTCGATCGTGTTCTCGTCGAACACGAGATGCGACTTCAGTGCGGTGACCTCCGGCTTGCCCGGGGTGCGCGAGTAGTAGATGTGCAGCGCCTCGCCGCCCTTGACGACCGTGCCGGTCTGCGGCTCCACCCACAGGTCGCGGGTGTTGGTGTAGTAACGGGTCATGGTCACCGGGGCGTCGCCGCCCTCGACGCCCCACTTGGCGGCGGGCAGGCTGATCCGGTTGGTCGGGGCCTGCACGACGTCCCACAGGCTGGTGGCCGGCACCGACATCTGGAAGTGGTAGACCTTCGTGTTGTTGATCTCGGTCTCTTCGACGAAGTTGGCGTCGAAGGACTTGCGGACGTTGAGATCGAAGTACGGGTAGGTCTTCTTCTCGGTGCCGATCGGGAACCGGTATTGCAGACCGGTGTGCTGCACCGGCTCGGCGATGCTCTGGCCCTGCGGGTTCGCGGTCACCGCGATCGAGCCGTTGGGCTCGGTGCCGACGGGCTCACCGGTCACCCGGTCGATGGTCACCCGGTCGACGGTCGCGGTGAGCAGGCCGGTGTCGCCCTGCTTGTCGATGCGCCGCAGCGTCTGGCCCGCCTGCACCGTCATCTTCTCGGCGTCGGCCGGCTCCTCGACGGTGAGGAAGCGCTGCGAGACCAGCGGGACGTTGGTGTCGACCTTCGCCGAGCCTTCCGGAGCGGTCAGTGACTTGGAGTCGAGCACCAGGCTGTCTTCACCCTGCTGGTTCGTCGCGATGGTGGTGATCTCCAGGTCGAGGGGAGTTTTCGCCAGCTTGTCGACGGTGTAGGTCGGGATCATGATCGCCGCGACGATCAGCAACGCGCCGAGACCCACGAGCAGGCAGGCCACCATCCTTCTGGTACCGGCACTCAGTGCCATGCAAACTCTCCTCGTCGTAGAACACAACTCGTTCCGGCGGGCCCGGCGGGCACGCCGCGGGCACTCGTGAGCCCCGACACTAACAGTCCGACGTCGTACGCTGCGGTGTCGAGGCCGGAAACGGCCGAGAAATCGGAGGAGTGTAGTGCGAAGTCTGAAACGTCGGGTATCAACCGGGATCCGCCGAGGCAGACTGGAAGCCGATGACCGCGACACTGCCCACCGCCGCGCCCGCCACCGAACGGGTGCGCCCCCGCGCGTTCGTGCCCGCCTTGGAAGGCATGCGCGGCATGGCCGCACTCGGCGTGCTGCTGACCCACGTCGCCTTCCAGACCGGCGCCGCGGGCACGCCGGTCATCGGACGGGTGTGGGGCCGGTTCGACATGGCGGTGGCGGTGTTCTTCGCACTCTCCGGCTTCCTGCTCTGGCGCCCGCACGCGGCTGCGGCGCGCGGGCTCGACAGCGCCCCGCCCGTCGGCTACTACCTCCGGCATCGTGCCGCGCGCATCCTGCCCGCGTACTGGGTGGTGGTGTGCGCGGTCCTGATATTGCTGCCCGGCGCGGCCGGGACCGCGGGTCTGCGGGTATGGGTGTCGAACCTGGCGCTGTTGCAGGTATTCGTGCCGCTGACGCTCACCGACGGCCTCACCCAGATGTGGAGTCTCTCGGTGGAGGTGGCCTTCTACCTGGTGCTGCCGGTGCTGGCGTTCGCGCTGGTGCGCTTGCGCGGACCGGCGGCCCGGCGGCGGGTGCCGGTGCTGGTCGCGCTCACGCTCGTCAGCCTCGGCTGGAACTTCATTCCGGTGCCGACGCCCGACGCGATCCACTCGGACAACTGGCTGCCGGGCTATCTGCCCTGGTTCGCCGCGGGCATGCTCCTGGCGGAGTTCGCCGAACATAGCGTCCGGCGATCACGCTGGTGGAAAGTCGGGGCGAATCAACCACTGATGTGGACCGTCGCGGCGGCGGCCTTCCTGCTCGCGGCGACCGATCTGGCCGGTCCCGCCGGGCTGACCCGCGCCGAACCCTGGCAGTACGCGGTGAAAATGGGCTCGGGCGCGATCATCGGGTTCACGCTGCTCGCGCCGCTGGTGCTGCGGGACCCGGCGGCGCGTGGGCATCGCCTGCTGGAGTCGCCGGTGGCCGCGACGCTCGGACGCTGGTCCTACGGCATCTTCATCTGGCACCTCGCGGTGTTGTCGATCGTGTTCCCGGTGTTCGGCATCCTGCCCTTCCAGGGCGACTTCGGTTACGTCCTGGTTCTCACCGTCGCCATCACCCTTCCGGTCGCCGCCGCCAGTTACGCGCTGGTGGAGGAGCCGGTGCGGCGCTGGGTCCGCCGCCGGGACCGGGTGCGGCGGACCCCCGAACCGGAGCCCGCGCCCTGATCGGCGGCTCGCGCGAGGTCAGCCGTCGAGCTGGTGGTGGATGTCGAGCAGGTGGTGGCGCAGCTCGTGCAGGGTGTGCACGGCCAGCCAGCGCAGGGAGCGATCGGCGGGTTCGGGATAGGGGAAACCGAGGGTCCGCTCCCAGTCGTCGTCGCCGAGCCGCTCCAGCACGTTGGCGAACAGCAGGGCGGCGTCGCGGATCTGGCGGGCCACGTCCGCGGGGTTCTGGTCGGCGTAGCCGTCGTGTTCGACTCGCTCGTCCCGGCCCATCGGGACCGCGAGCGGATGGTCCGAGCGGCGCGCGGCCAGCACGCGTTCGCGCTGGGCCAGCAGCACGTCTCGGACATGGCAGGCGTATTCCAGCGGTGACCACACATCGGGCTTGCCGCGCTCGCGCAACTTGACGCTGTCGGCGCCGAGCAGGTCGGCGTATTCCACGGCGTGCTCCCGCGCCAGCGACGGCACGTCGGCCGCCGAAGCCAACTCGTAGGCGAAACCGCATTCGGCACAGGTGTTCACGCGTGGCACGTTAGCAACGGGTGCCGTTGCGGCGCACGGCGAATGCGCGTCTCGTCCGGCGGTGCCGCCCCGCGTGCGCGGGCCGCGATCGTCGGCCGGCGCGCGGTCAGTGCTTCCCGGTCGACGGATCGGCTTCGTCCGACCGGATCGCACCGGGCCGATCGGCGTGTTTCGCCGGGGGCAGCGCCGCGATACCCACCGCGATGATCGCGAGCACTGCCGGCAGTTGCACCAGCACGGATCCGCCCATATAACTGTCGGGCGAGCGCCACGGGCCGGTGGACAGCGCGGCGGCGGACAGCGCGGTCCCGGCACCCGCCACGACGACCAGCACGCGAGGCGTGACATACCGGGTGAAACGCGTTGCGGCCAAGGCGATCACCGTAGCGGCACCGCCCACCGGGCCTGCGATCACGGTGGCCGCGGCGGTGAGCCCGACCGCGCCCATCCAGCGGCGGCCCCAGGTGCCGGGCGCATCGGCGCCCGAATCCACCTGGCCGGCGGCCTCCGCCCGCGCGCGGCGGGGAACGGCCAGAATCGCGAGCGGCAGGAGCAGCAGCAATCCGCCGAAGATGGCGAGTCGATACCACCGGTCGACCGGGAAGGCGATCGTCACCGGACCGGTGGCACCGGCCGGCAGCAGCCACGCTTGCTGCCAGCCGTCGACCACCACGGGTTCGAGCGCGCGGCCGTCCGCACTGGTCGCCCGCCAGCCGACATTGGTGCTCAGCGGCAGCACGAGCAGGCGGTCACCCGTCTCCGGTGCGGGCGCGGAGGTCGGCACCTCGGTTCGGTTCAGGCGCAGTCGATCCACGAAGAACAGATCGGTCGGGCCGACCACCACGTCGGCCCGGCCCCGCGGCAGTGCGAGTTCGTTCGACGAGTCCGGCCCGTCCGGGCACGGCCGAGCGGGAACCGGTGCGCCGGAGCGCAATTCGCCGACAGTGGCGGTGACGGTTGTGCGCAGCGTCCGCCCGCCCGCGTCGATCGTCGGTCCCAGCGCGCACGGGACGGTGATCTCGCGGTCCAGCGCGGCGGCCGCCGGGTAGTCCGGTCCGAGGACCGTCACCTCCGCCAGTCCGGGCGGCTGGGTCTGCACGAAACCGAGCGCGGTCTTGTCCAGCACCGGCCGCCAGGTTCGCATGCTCAGCTCGATGCGATCGGTCACGGTGGGGTGCAGGGCGATCCGCGTCGGCGTGCCCGGATCCTCGTCGTCCAACTCGCGCACCTGCGGGCCGTCACCCAGATTCACCGTCACCGACGTGGGCGCCGCGGGCAGACCGCCGAGCGAGGGGGCCAGTTCCAGGCCGGTCACCAGCGTGGGTTCGGGCAGTTCAAGGGTGAGCGTCGGCCTGCCCGCGGTCGGCTCGCGCACCGAGTCCTCCGGCGCGGTCCAGCTCGTGCGGGGATCGCCGTCGGTCGCGGCGAACGCGGCCCCGCGCAAATCGCCGACATCGGCTTTGCCCCGGGCCACCGGCCGAGCGTGGTCGGTGAGCAGCGCCTCCAGTGCCGGACCCGGCCTGGTGCGAACAGTCAGTTCCGGGACGACCGGCATCGGTTCTGGAACGGTCAGCGTGCGCTGAAACGTTCCCGGTTCCTCCGGGGCCAAGGCGAGGCCTTTACTGCACCGCACCCGATCGGGCGCGTCGAAACAAGCACTGCGGCCGGGGAATTCCTGACCGAGATCCCATCCGCGCACCGGTGTTCCGGCGGGCGGCGATGGCACCACGGTGCGATGCCGGATGTCGACGCGGACGGGCGCGTTGCGCGTCGAGTAGTCGTCCAGCGAGAGTTCACTGATGCCGAATTGCCCTCCCGACGAGCCGTTCTCGGTGCGAATCGCGGTGATCGTCAGCCACTCGGTGCGGCCGGCGGGCAGCGAAACGGAGACCGGCGCACCAGGTTCGGACACCCGCACCGAGACGGTGCCGTTCGCGGTGCGCACCTCGATCCATTTGATCGGGTCGCCGATGGCGGCCGCACTGGTGGTCAGGTTCAGCTGCCCGGCCGTGATCGGGTGATCGAGATCGAGCCGCAGCCATTGGCCGAGGGCGTGTTCGGTGCCGTTGCTGATCCACGCGGTGGACGGATCGCCGTCGACGACGGCCGCGGTGGAACTTCCCGGCGCCGCACCGCCGAGCTGAGTGGCGTCGGAGGCCGAACTCGACGCGGTGACGGTGGCACCCGACCATTCGCCGCGCACCGGTTCGGCGCCGGGCACCGGGTAGTCGGGGACCAGGTTGTAGGTGCGGCGCGCGTCGTCGGGCGCGCGCAACGCGGAGTTGTGGTTGTCCACGCGACCGAAATCGGCTTCGCGATCCATCGGCGTATCCGTGACGGTCACCGCGCCCATCGGCAACCCGGCCCGCGCCGCGTCGGCGGCGAGCACGGCGGGCGTTCCGGCGGCGTCGGGATCGCGGCGCATCCGCTCGAGCACTTCGGGTCCGCCCTGGATGACCGGGACCGCTCCGAGTGGGACGGTGTACGCGCCGGGGAACGCCTCCGGCGCGCCGGTGCCGCTGCGCACCTGCGCGGGTGTTCCACGCCCCGGCGTGTCCACCCGGTAGATCTCGATCGCCGGATACGGCGGGCGCAGGTCACCGTCGGCGACCAGGTCGTCGGCGATCACCACCGATTCGATGGGGTTGCCGAACTCGGCCACCTTGCGCAGACCGGGCGACCGGTCGAGCGCCTCGTGCGCCAGCATCGGCCGGGTCGAGCGGGAGGTCTCCGGATCGAGGTCGTTGCGCAGGACCACGACGCCGATACCCTGGGCGCTCAGCGTCGCGGCCAGTCCCGCCGATGGCCTGCCGTCAGCGATGAGCCGCTGCACCGAATCCATCGCGCGGATGGTGCCGGGCGGGTTCAGGGGCACCGCGTCGCGGATCGCCCACGGTGTCCGGGCCAGCGCTTGCAGCGGTTCGTCGCGCGTGAGGCCCCACACCTGGCTGCCGAAGGGCGCGCCGGGCACCATCAGGGCGCGCGTGTCGGCTGCGTTGTGTTCGAGCCAGTCGGCGGTCTGCTGCCAGTACTCGGGTACCCGGTCGTAGGCGCCGCGCGGCGCGAGTTTGCCGGTCCAGGCCAGCGAGGTGGACAGGGCCAGCGCGGTGAGGATCAACGCCGCGATCGCGACCGCGCGGTCCCGCTCGGGGTGCGCGAACGCGCTCCGCCAAGTCTTCAGCGGTACCGAGGCGGGCAGCGGGACCCGGGCGAGCAACTGCGCCAGTCCCAGCACGAGCGGGATGCGGATCAGCGGCTCCAGCTTGTGCACGTTGCGCAGCGGAGCGCCGCCGGAGTCCAGGAAGACCCGCACCGAGTCCGCGAACGGTCCGCTCAGCTCACCGACGAACCCGGCGCAGATGCCGACCAGCCCGATCCCCAGGATCAGGACGAGCCTGCCCCGGTACGGCATCGACCGCAGGGCCAGGCCCGCCATGCCCGCCGCCGCGACCAGCCCGGTGGCCAGCACCGCCGCGGGCTGGGTGACCAGCACCGCACCCGCGATGCGTTCCGGCGAGACGAACGGCGTCCAGCTGTCGGTGCCACGCAGCACCTCGCCGAGCGAGGCCCACTGGGTGGTCACGCCGGAGGACTCGATGTAGTCCAGGAACGGCGGGCTCACCTTGCCCAGCAGCAGCAACGGCACCGCCCACCAGAACGTGGCGAGCACCAGCAGCGGAATCCAGGCGGCGGTGAAACGCCACCAGCGCCGGTCGAGCCGATAGGAACGCCATCGAGCGCTGCCCGACGCGGTGGGGCGGCGGCCGCGCACCGGCGAGTCGGTCGCCCACCACAGGAAGGCGGGCAGGAAGGCGGCCACCGTGGCGATCGCGTTGACCGAGCCCATCAGCGCCAGCGCCAGCGCACTGCCCGCGGGCGACTCCGCCCCGCCCCGCCGCCGTCGGCGCCCGGCGACACCGAGCGCGGCGGGCGCGAGCAGTACCCACGGCGCCAGCATCATTGGCAGCGTCTCCGAGGAGATCGACCCGATGGTGGTCAGCACCCGCGGCGACAGCGCGAAGGCGAGCGCGGCGACGACGCGCGACCCGCGGGTGCCGATGCCCAGCGCCTCGCACAGGCGCACGATCCCCCAGAACCCGGCGAGCAGTAGCAGCGCCCACCAGATCCGCTGCGTCATCCAGGCGGGTACGCCCAGCAGATGGCCGAGCGAGAAGAACGCGCCGTGCGGGAAGAAGTAGCCGTAGGCCTGGTTCTGCACCTGGCCCATCGGCGCCTGGCTGCTCCACAGATGGCTCGCGCGGGCGAGGAAACCGAGCGGATTCTGCGCCAGGTCGTATTTCGTGTCGGCGACCGTGAGTCCGGGCGCCTGCGCGAAGGTCAGCAGCAACGCCACGACGACGGTCGCGGCGAACCAGCGTCTGCCCAGCGGCGCGGTGCTGTGCTGCCCCGGCGCCGCGGACGATCCGAGCGAGTCGGCGGGTGAAGGGGTGGTCAGCGGGTCAGCGGCTGCCGTACTCAACGTTGTTCAGCAGCGAGGAGTCCTTGTCGCCGCTGCGGTCGATCTCCGGACGCGAGTTCTGCTGGACCGCCATGGTGATGAGGAAGACGCCGAGCACGCCCAGCACGGCGCCCGCGACAGCACTCGCCACACCCGGGACAGCAAACTTCATCGCGGTACTCCAATACGTCGAGGCCGGCACGTTCCCGGCCAACCTAGCAGGGCGTCCGGTGTTCGTATGCGTTCAGGCCGCCGACTCTGCGCCGGGGGACTCTCGAGCGCTCGAGGACTGTCCGGAGAGCGGCCGCGTCAGCGTGCGGGGAGAGCGCAGTGCAGTGCGCCGAGCAGGGTGCGCAGTTTCGCGGTGGTCTCGTCGAGTTCCGCCTGCGGGTCGGAGGCCGCGACGATGCCGCCGCCCGCGTACGCCCGCACGGTGCGACCGTCGGCCGAGAGTTCCGCGCAGCGGATCGCGACCACCCAGACGCCGTCACCGTCGGCGTCGCACCAGCCGACCGCGCCGCCATAGAAGCCGCGGTCGTCCTCGATGCGCGCGATCGTGTCCAATGCCAGATCGGTGGGGGTGCCGCAGACCGCGGGCGTGGGGTGCAGCAGCAGCGCCAGGTCGAGGGCGGTGATCGAGCTGTCGCGCAGGCGCCCGGTGATGGGCGTCGCCAGATGCCACACCTCCTGGGTGCTGATCAGATCCGGGCCCTGCGGAATCGACAGTTCGGCGCACACCGGCCCGAGCCGCTGCCTGATCCAGTCGATCACGAAGGCGTGCTCGTCGCGATTCTTGGTGCTGGCCAGCAACTCACCGGCCTGCGCGGCATCGGCTTCCGGATCGGCTCGCCGGGGCGCGGTGCCCGCCAGCGGGCGCAGCGTCACCGTGTCGCCCTGCCGGGCGATCAGCACTTCGGGCGTCGCGCCCACCAGCGTGGCACCGGGCCGTCCGGCGGGGGTGAGGTCGACCGCGAAGACATTCGCGTGCGGATGCCGGGTCAGCAGGTGCGCGGCGACGACTTCCGGGTCGAGCGCGGAGTGCGCCTCGGCCAGCACCGAACGCGCCGCGACCACCTTGCGCAGCGGTTGCGCGGGATCGTTGAGCTGCTCGACCAGCTTCGTCACCCGCGCCACATGCTCTGCCGGGCTCGGTAGCTCGGCCACTACGCGCACCGGCGGCAGATCGGGTAGCGCGGCGGGCCGCCATGGGCCCGCGGTGTGCACGGCGTGCTCCGGCACGCTCAACGCGGCGGGTTGACGTGGATCGAAGGGCAGCGCGCCGACCACCAGCCCCGCGCGGCCATCCCGCAGCGCCGCTGCCGCTCGTCGCGCGTCATCGAAGAACACCCGGCTCCCGTGACTCCGTACAACCCCGTCGGCCCGAGCAAGCAGGAACCCATCCATGAACCCAACTTAATGCGCGCAGCCGGACTCGGTCCGCCCTCAGTCCCGCGCATGGCCGCAGCGAAGGCGGAGGATCCCGCCCCGCCCCGCGCCGGCGATCCAGGTCTCACGCGAGTGCGGTCACGAGTCCTTGCCGGGTGGGACGAGCAGGACGGGGCGGTGGCAATGCTTGAGGACAGCGTCGGCGACGCTGCTGTGCAGAAGCGCGCGGATGCCGGTGGCGCCACGGGTGCCCGCCACGATGATGTCGGCGTCCAGTTCGTCGGCGCAGTCGACGATGGCGTTCCAGATGGTGGTGGCGCATTCGGCGGTGCGCGCCTCGGCGTTGAGGCCCACCAGTTCGGCCAGCCGCACCCCCTCGGCGTTGACGGCGCGCGCGTCGACGTAGGCGATGTCCTCGATCTCGTCGTCCGGCACCCAGTCCGGTTGCAGGACACCCGACAGCCCGGACAGGCGAGCGGCTTGCCGCACCATGGGCTCCCAGGCGGTGAGCACGATGGCCCGGTCGGCGCTGAGGAATCGACCGGCGTATTCGACGGCCCGCTTGGCGTTCTCGGAGCCGTCGTAGGCGATGAGGACCAGATCGCAAGTCACGATGACCTCCTGGAGGGGACGCACGGCGACACCTCGAAGACTACCCCGCGCAGGGCCGCGAGAATCGGCTTATTCCTCGGTATGACCTGCGCAAACACCGGCCGATCGCCGACGGCCGGGTAGGGCGGTCGCGCGAGTTGTCCGCTCGGTAGGGATGTAGCGACTGCGGTCACGCACGTCGCGGCGAGTACGGTTGACCTTTATGCGAAAGACGCCGCTGCTCGTCCTCGCCCTACTCGCCGCCATCGCGACCGCCTGCTCGAACGGCGGCTCCACCGAGCCGGTCTCGTCGAGCACGACTACGACGGACGCGACCACCGCCGCGGTTCCCGTCACCAGTTCGGCGCCGCCGGACTGCAACGCGGGCTACCTCGCGCAGTTCACCACCCGAGAGAAGCTCGCCCAGTTGCTGACGGTCGGCGTCACCGGCGCGGCCGACGCCACGAACGTGGTGCGCAACGAGCAGATCGGCGGCATCTTCGTGGGCGGCTGGACCGACCAGGCGCTGCTCGCCTCCGGACAGATCGCGCAGGTGAAGCAGGCTGCGAAGGTGCCGCTGATGGTGACCATCGATGAGGAGGGCGGCCGGGTCTCGCGGGTGCGCGACCTGATCGGCGCCGCGCCCTCGGCCCGGGTGACAGCGCAGACCATGAGTCCCGAGGAGTTCTACAACGCGACGCTGACCAGAGGCCGCGCGCTGAAGAATCTCGGCGTGACCGTGGACTTCGCCCCCGACGTCGACGTCAGCTCCCAGCCGGACGACTCCGTCATCGGCGACCGTTCCTTCTCCGACGACCCGGAGGTGGTCACCCGCTACGCGGATGCCTACATCCGCGCCATGCACGAAGTCGGCGTCGGTACCGTGATGAAGCACTTCCCCGGCCACGGATCCGGGTCGGGCGACTCGCACACCGGCGCGGTGCGCACTCCGCCACTGGACCAGATGCAGAACACGGACCTGGTCCCGTTCCGCAACCTGATCGGCTCGGGCGCGGCGGTGATGGTCGGTCACCTCGACGTGCCCGGATTGACCACCCCCAACGTCCCGGCCAGCATCAGCCCGGAAGCGATGCGGTTGCTGCGCGAGGGCACCGGCTACGGAGCCGCGCCGTTCCAAGGACCGATCTTCACCGATGATCTCGGTGGCATGGCGGCGATCACCAGCCGGATGTCGATCGAGGATGCCGTCGAGGCAGCGTTGGTCGCCGGCGCGGACAGCGCCTTGTGGATCACCACCGACGCGGTGCCCCAGGTGCTCGACCGGCTGGAGCAGGCGGTGTCGAGCGGGCGACTGCCGATGGCCCAGGTGGATGCGTCGGTGTTGCGGCTGGCCGCGTACAAAGGTGCGTTGCCGCGCTGCTGAGACGCGCCGCACGGTCGGCTCGGGCAACTGGTGAGCACTCGGACCGCCGGAACTTACCTTGGAGTAATATGTGAGATTCACCGGTGGTAGGAGTGTGGATGGCGGGCGGTACGAAGCGGCTTCCGCGGGCGGTACGCGAGCAGCAGATGCTCGACGCCGCCGTGGAGGTCTTTTCGCGTAAAGGCTTCCACGACACCTCGATGGACGCGATCGCCGCCGAGGCGAAGATTTCGAAGCCGATGCTGTATCTGTACTACGGCTCGAAGGACGAACTGTTCCGCGCCTGCATCCAACGGGAGGGGATGCGGTTCATCGAATCCGTCGCGCCCGCGGGCAACCCGCTGCTCACGCCACACGAACAGGTGCGCACCGCGCTGGAGGGCTTCCTCGGCTTCGTCGACCGCAACCGGCGCTCCTGGCAGGTGCTCTACCGGCAGGCCATCGGCCAGCAGGCGTTCGCCTCGGAGATCGAGAACGCGCGTGAACGCGTCATCGAGCTGACCGCGAAACTGCTGGAGTCCAGCGCCAAGCACGCCGAGCCGGGCACGAACTTCGACGTCGTCGCGGTCGCGGTGATCGGCGCGGGCGAGGCCATCGCCGACCGGCTCGCCAGTGGCCGGATCGAGGTCGCGGAGGCCGTCGACCTGCTCGACGATCTGGCTTGGCGCGGTCTGGCGGGCAAGAAGACCGAGTAGGCCGTCTTTGGCCCGGATCGCTTTGGCCCGGATCGCTTCGGCCCGGATCGGTTGCTTCCGTGCCGCCCTCCTGCCACAGTGCGTGAGTTCGCACAGCGCGGACCGGCTCGTTCGAAGAGCCGGGGAGAAACGGGGCGGAAGTGTTCGGGTTGCTCAGGCCGTGTGCGCACGGCGCTCAGAAGTATGGAATAGACGCGGCCGAATGGCAGGCGCATCTGTGTGGTTTGTGTCTCGGCTTGCGTGACGGACACGGTCAGCTCGCCCGCGTGACCACCAACAAGGACGCGCTGGTGCTGAGCATGCTCACCGAGGCGCAGTCCGGATCGGCCGCGCGCACCATCGCGGCCCCCTGCCCGCTGCGCGGGATGCGCCGCGCGTCGGTGGTCACCGCGGACGCGCCCGGCGTTCAGCTCGCCACGACGGCGTCGCTGTTGTTGGCCGCGGCCAAGATTCGCGATCACGTGGACGACGGTGAGGTCGCCGCGCTCGCGCGCGGGCCGCTGGCGAAAGCCGCGACGCGATGGAACCGGCAGGCTCGCGCGGGCGCGGCGCGGATCGGTTTGGACGTCGAACCCCTCGTCGCGGCGCTCGACGCGCAAGTACGCCTGGAGCAGGAGGCGAAAGAGCTGGTGGCCGTCGGGGCTTCGCGCAGCGCGGCAGCTGTGCCGGAATCGCTCGCCGATTCTCCGTATTGGCGTTCGGCGATGTCGCCGTCGGCCGACCCGCTCGACCGGCTGACCGCACCCACTCAGCTGTGCGCATCGGAGTTCTTCGCGCACACAGCCCTTCTGGCCGACCGTCCGGACAATGTCGACGCGCTGCGTGAAGCGGGCTGGCAGTTCGGCCGGATCGCGCATCTGGCCGACGCCGTCACCGACCACGACGACGACGGCACCCACCACCGCTTCAACCCGCTCGCGGCCACCGGGACCAGCGTGCCGGAGGCCTACGACCTGATGCGGCAATCGAACTCGCGTCTGCGCGCGGCGGTCGCGGCGGCCGAGCTCAGTCGAGTTCCCACCGTCCGCTGGATGTTGCTCGACCCGCTGACCGCCGTGCTGCGGCGGCTCGGCGGCGGGCTCGGCGCGTTCGCCACCCACACCTGCTCGGTATCGCCGGAAGCCGAGGGATCGCCGCGTGCCGATGTCCGCGCCCACTCCCGCGGAACCCGTCACCGTCCGCCGATCCGTCGCCCGGGTATCGGAGAATCCCTCGCACTCATCCTGGGCGGCTACTGCACCGGCTACGCGTGCTGCGCCGACCATACGCAACCGTGCACGGGCGAGCGCAAGGACGCGTGGATCAAGAATTGCGACTGCGGTGATTGTGATTGCGACGGCTGTGATTGCGGCTGCTGCGATTGCGGGGACTGCGACTGCTGCGACTGCGGTTGCGACTGCTGAGAAATCCGGAAAAGCACGAAGCCGCATCCCGATTCGGAAAACGGGATGCGGCTCGCGGATCGTTCAGCGCAGCGTCGCCGTCAGATGCAGGTACCCCTTTTTCGGATGCAGCAGCGCCAGATCCCAACCGCCTTCGGCCTGGTCGGCATACAGGTTGACAGTGGAGGGCAGCAGAATCGGCTTGCCGAACTTGACCGAGTACGTGGTCTGGTCCGGAATCCGGCCCTCGACCGCGGCGAGAATCGTCGCCGCCGACCACATGCCGTGGGCGATCGATCGCGAGAAGCCGAATGCCTTGGCGCCCAATGTCGAAATGTGGATCGGATTGTGGTCACCGGACGCGGCCGCGTACCGGGTGATCGTCGGCTGATCCACCCGCAGTGTGCGCAGCGGCGGCGGCGGAACCTCCTCCGGCTTCGGCTCGGGCTTCGGCCCGCCCGACAGCGAGGTGCGCTGCTGGTGCAGGAACGTGGTGACCTGGTGCCACACCTGCTCCCGGCCCACCTTCACGTCGCTGATCGCGTCCACGAGCAGGCCCTTCGGGTGCTCGCGCAGGTTCTCGATGTGGGTGCGGATGTCCAGCGGCTCGCTCACCGAGATCTCGCGGGTGCGCTCGATGACGTTCTGCGCGTGCACCGCACCCACCGCGACGAACGGGAAGTCTCGCGCCACCACCAACTGCATGGCCAGCGGGAAGGTGAGGATGAACGGATAGGTCAGGGGCAGCGCGTCGCCGAAGCGCAAACCGGTCGCGCGGCAGTAGGCGGCCAAACGATCCGAGTCGACCCGCAGCCCCTCGACCCGCACGGCGCGGTCGGGCAGCGTCGGTTTGCGCGCCGACAGCAGTGGCACCGCGCCGAGCGCCGCCTTGACGAACAGGCGGCTGTTCTTCGGCGGTTCGGTGAGGGTGCGCACCTGGGTCTTTTCCTTGCCTGCCGGAGCCTCGGCCATCATGCTCCGATCAGACTCTGCCCGCAGACCCGCACGATGTTGCCGGTCACCGCGTTCGACGCCGGGCTCGCGAAGTAGGCGATGGTCTCGGCGACGTCGATGGTCTGTCCGCCCTGCGACAGCGAGCTCATCAGCCGGCCCGCCTCCCGGGTGGCCAGGGGGATGGCGGCGGTCATCGCGGTTTCGATGAAACCGGGCGCGACGGCGTTGATGGTGATGTTCTTCTCCGCCAGCTTCGGCGCCTCGGCGTGCACCATGCCGATGACGCCCGCCTTCGATGCGCCGTAGTTGGTCTGCCCACGGTTGCCCGCGATGCCCGCGATCGAGGACACGTCGATCACGCGGCCGCCCTCCTGCAACGCGCCCCGGGCCACCAGGCCCTCGGTGATCCGGTGCGGCGCGGCCAGGTTGACGTTGATGACCGCGTTCCAGCGGTCCTCGTCCATGTTCGCCAGCAGCTTGTCCCTGGTGATACCCGCGTTGTGCACGATGATGTCGATGCCGCCGAAACGTTCGGTGGCGAACTCGGCCAGCTTCTGCGCCGCGTCGGGCGCGGTCACGTCCAGCGCGAGCGCGGTGCCGCCCACCTTGTTCGCGGTCTGCGACAGCGCCTCGCCCGCCGCCGGGATGTCGGCCACGATCACCCGGGCGCCGTCGCGAGCGAACACCTCGGCGATGGTCGCGCCGATGCCGCGCGCCGCGCCGGTCACCACAGCGACCTTGCCGTCGAGTGGGCGGTCCCAGTCGGCGGGGGCGCTCGCGTCGTCCTTGCCGACCCGGATGACCTGGCCGTCGACGAACGCCGACTTGGCCGAGAGCAGGAAGCGCAGGGTCGACTCCAGGCCGGTCGCCGCGGCGGACGCCTCCGGGTGCAGGTAGACCAGCTGGGCGGTGGAGCCGCGCAGCAGTTCCTTGGCCACCGATCGGGTGAAGCCCTCCAGCGCGCGCTGCGCGATCTGCTCGTCCACACTCGAAGCCAGCTCGGGAGTGGTGCCGATCACCACGATGCGCCCACACGGGGTGAGGCTGCGCATGGCGGGTTGGAAGAACTCGAACAGCTGCGAGAGGTCCTCGACGGTGCCGACGCCGGTGGCGTCGAACACCAGGGCGCCGTACTTGGTGCCCTGGCTCAGCGCGTCGGCGAAGGTGTAGTCCGACAGCAGGGCGCGCACCGGCTCGGCGACCCGGCCCTTACCGCCGATGAGCACCGGACCCGACAACGGCGGCTCGCCCTTGACGTAGCGGCGCAGCTTCTCGGGCTTCGGGAGGCCGAGCTTGCCGGCCAGGAATGCGCCCGGCGCGGAGTGTACGAACGATCCGTAGAGGTTGGGAGCACCCTTGCTCTTGCTGGCTGCCACTATTCCTACCTTTTCTGAGTTCTGTCTCTCGGGTCTGGGGTATTGCCCCGGCGTGGTCTGCGAGCGCACTGTGCGGGGTAGGTGTCGACATTGAACTTACTCCAGAGTAAGTTCAATGTAAACAACCGCGACGGGGCGCCGATCAGCGCGGAATATCCGCGCTCCACCGGGCCGCCGGGACACCCATCCACGAGACCTTGGAGACTCGAGTGACTAGCACAGCCAGTTCGGCGACAAGCGCCGCCAAGACCGGCAAGACCACCCGTCCGGTCGCGATCGTCGGTGGCAACCGGATTCCGTTCGCTCGCTCCGACAAGGCGTACGCGCACGCCTCCAACCAGGACATGTTCACCGCCGTGCTGGACGGACTGGTCAGCCGTTTCGGCCTGCAGGGCGAGCGGCTGGGCATGGTCGTCGGCGGCGCCGTGCTCAAGCGGGTCGGTGAGCACGGCCTGATCCGGGAAAGCGTGCTCGGCAGCAAGCTCAGCCCTTACACCCCGGCGCACGACCTGCAACTGGCCTGCGGCACCGGCCTCCAGGCGATCGTCACCGTCGGTGACGCGATCGCCGCGGGCCGGATCGAAGCCGGTGTCGGCGGTGGCGCCGACACCACCTCCGACGCCCCGATCGGCGTGAGCGAGGGCATGCGCGAGTGGATGCTCGACGCCAACCGCGCCAAGACGAACTCCGCGCGCCTCAAGCTGGTCGGCCAGTTGCGCCCGAGCATGCTCGGCATCGAGATCCCGCGCAACGCCGAGCCGCGCACCGGGCTGTCCATGGGTGAGCACGCCGCCATCACCGCCAAGGAATTCGGCATCCCGCGCGAGGCGCAGGACGAGCTGGCCTACCTGTCGCACCGGAACATGGCCGCCGCCTACGATCGCGGTTTCTTCGACGATCTGATCACGCCGTTCCTCGGCCTGACCCGCGACGACAATCTGCGGCCGAACTCCTCGATCGAGAAACTGGCGACGCTGAAGCCGGTCTTCGGAGTCAAAGCGGGCGGCGCGACCATGACCGCGGGTAACTCCACCCCGCTGACCGACGGCGCCTCCGCGGTGCTGCTGTCCAGCGAGGAGTGGGCCGCCGAGCGCAAGCTGCCGGTGCTGGCGCACTTGGTGGACAGCGAGGTCGCCGCGGTCGACTACATCCACGGCCCCGACGGCCTGCTGATGGCCCCGACCTACGCGGTGCCGCGCCTGCTCGCTCGCAACGGCCTGACGCTGCAGGACTTCGACTACTACGAGATCCACGAGGCGTTCGCCTCGGTGGTGCTGGCCACTCTGGCCGCGTGGGAGTCCGACGCCTACTGCAAGGAGCGCCTCGGCCTCGACGGCGCGCTCGGCTCGATCGATCGCGACAAGCTGAACGTCAACGGTTCGTCGCTGGCCGCGGGCCACCCGTTCGCGGCGACCGGCGGCCGCATCGTCGCCTCCACCGCGAAGTTGCTGGCCGAAAAGGGCTCCGGCCGCGCGCTGATCTCCATCTGCGCCGCAGGCGGTCAGGGCGTCGTCGCCATCCTCGAGCGCTGACCGGTCGCACACCAGGGGTGGTCCGATCGGAATTCCGGTCGGACCACCTTTGCGTCAAGCACCGGGCAGCTCGAGGTGCCCGCCGAAAGCTTTGCGCATCGCCGAAAGCACTTTGTCCGCGTACACCGCTTCGCCTCGCGAGGAGAACCGCGCGAACAAGGCGGAAGCCAGCACGGGGACGGGCACACCGGTGTCGATCGCGGCATCGATCGTCCAGCGGCCTTCACCCGAGTCGGACACCCGGCCGCTGTAGGAATCCAGGTTCGGGTCCGCGTGCAGCGCGGCCGCGGTGAGATCCAGCAGCCAGGACGCCACCACCGACCCCCGGCGCCACACCTCGGTGATCTCGGGGATGTCCAGGTCGTACCGGTAGTACTCGGGGTGCTCCAGCGGGGTCTCCTCCGCGGAGAACTCGCCCGTGTGCTCCGCGCCGTAGTTGGCCCGACGCAGGACGT
The DNA here is from genome assembly GCF_052545135.1 of Nocardia aegles. Lineage (NCBI taxonomy): Bacteria > Bacillati > Actinomycetota > Actinomycetes > Mycobacteriales > Nocardiaceae > Nocardia > Nocardia aegles. Next base: position 2,104 of record NZ_JBQWRI010000011.1, on the reverse strand, counting down.
TCAGCCCTTCGGCGTAGGCGGCCATCGCCCCGTACTCGATGCCGTTGTGCACCATCTTCACGAAGTGGCCCGCCCCTACCGGCCCGCAGTGCAGGTAACCCAGCTCGGCCGTGGACGGCTCGCCGCCGCGTCCCGGTGTCCGTTCCGCCGCCCCGAGGCCCGGCGCGATGGATTTCAGCAGCGGGTCCAGGTGCTTCACCGGTTCGGACTCGCCGCCGATCATCAGGCAGAAGCCGCGGGTGCGGCCGAACACCCCGCCCGAGGTGCCGATGTCGACGTAGTGGATGCCCTTGGGTCGCAACCGTTCGGCGCGCGCGAGGTCCTCGTGGTACCGGCTGTTGCCGCCGTCGATGACGATGTCGCCGGGTTCGAGCAGCTCGGCGACCTGCTCGAGCACCGCCCCGGTGGCCCCGGCGGGGATCATCACCCACACCACGCGCGGCGTCTCGAGCATTCCGACGAACTCGGTGAGGTCGGTGGTACCACGGAAGCCGTCACCGAGTTCGGTCCGCAGTTGCTCGATGTTCGAGGAGTGACGTTCGTATCCGACGGCGGTGTGTCCGTCCTCGACGACGCGGCGCACGATGTTCGCGCCCATCCGGCCGAGGCCGATCATTCCCAGCTGCATGCCATCCATCTCCATCTCATGTCTGCGAAGTCTTGCGGCGGGGGTTCGTCTCGATTCTCCCGCGTGGGATCGGTCACGGTTCGGTTCGTGGGGTGTAACGCCGCCCGCGACAGCCCGATAAACCAATCGGCTCCGCGCAGTTGCCTGACCCCCGACCCGGCAACTGCGCGGGCCGCTTTGTGTGGTCTACCCGGTTCCGCGCGGGATGTGCGTTATGCCCGAACTGTGCCGACCGCTGTCGGTGCCGACCACTATCGTTGGTGCGGACACGCAGCGGTGCGGGTCCACAATTCGATCGAACGGGGAGGACGGTTCGTGGCGAGCCAGCCGAGCACCGGAAGACGCGGCCCTGAGGCTGGTGGCGAAGTCGGATTGCGCCGGCTGCTCGGGTCGGATCGATCCCGGGCAGCGGACTCGGTCGCCTGGACCGGCGACGATCAGCTCACCCAGCCTCTGCACGCTACTCGGCGGCGGCCGGTGCCGCCCGCACCCCGCCGTGCGCCCGCGCGTCGCCCGATCTCCACCCCGCCACCGAAACGCCTGGACAGCGCCGTCGTGCGCCGGGTGGGTATCGCGGTAGGCGTTGTGCTGGCGGTCGCCGGTCTCGGCTATCTGGTGGACTGGGTGATGTCCTCGGGCGAGGTCGCGCGCGGCACCGTCGTCGCCGGTGTCGACGTCGGTGGCATGGATAAAGCCGTCGCCGACGCGAAACTGCGCGCCGAACTGGACCCGCGGGCGGGCCGCGAACTGCCGCTGCGCATCGGCGACGTGCGGACCAGCATCGTGCCGAGCGCCGCCGGCTTGGCCGTGGACTGGGACGCCACCTGGTCGCGGATCGGCTCCCAGCCGCTCAACCCGTTCACCCGGCTCGCCTCCTTCTTCACCACCCATGAGGTGCCGATCGTCAGCGCGATCGACGAACCGGCCCTGGATCGCCGGCTCACCGAGCTGCGGGTGCACGACCGGCCCTCGGTGGAGGGCACCATCACCTTCGACAAAGCCGAACCTGTCGCCGTACCGCCGGTTGCGGGCCGGGTGCTCGACGTCGCTGCCGCGCGCACGGAACTGGCCGCGCGGTGGGTCACCGGCACCACCGTGGATCTTCCCGTTGTTCCCGCGCCGCTACAGGTGCGTCCGGAGGCCGTGGACAAGGCCCTGCGCGAGATCGCCCGGCCCGCGGTGCGCGCGCCGATCTCGTTCGCGGGCAAGGGCGCCTCCGGCAGGCTCGATCCGGAGCAGATCGCGTCCGTGCTGGTGTTCGGGCCGGACGGGCAGGGTGGTCTCGCCGCGTCGGTGAATCAGGACGCCGCGATCGGTCTGCTCGGGCCGCAACTGGCTACCACTGAGGTCGAGCCGAAGGACGCGACGTTCGCGGTGTCGGGTGGCAGGGCGTCGGTTGTCCCGGCGGTGGTCGGTGACAAGATCAACTGGCTCAAGACCTTCGAACAGTTCACCGCGTTGCTGACCGCGCCGGGC
>NZ_JBQWRI010000010.1:0-191080 GCF_052545135.1 Nocardia aegles | reverse complement strand
GCGGCGCGGGGCGGGGCCCCCCCCCCCCCGGGTCTGCTCGGCGGGAGCGAGCAGGCCGATCTACGTGGGTCGAACGGCACCCGTTGTTCAGGCGAGTGCGAAGGTCAGCAGCAGGGTGGTCTGCAAGGCGCCACGCCACCACGAGTAGCCGAACCACACACCGGGCGTGACCTCCCGTATCTCGTCGTAGACCTGCGGTGTCGGCGAGGGCGCGTAGTTCAGGGCCCAGGTCGGCTGCCCGTCGGTCAGGGCGGGCGCCACGTAGACGTCCGCGCCCCAGGCCTCGAAGCCCGCACCGGTGAGGCGGTTCATCAGGAAGCCGCCGTCCGGGCCGGTGTAGAAGGTCTTGCCGATCCACAGCGGGGGCGCGATGGCTTGCATGACCGGCGGACGAGTGACCCAGCCCGACTTCACGCCGACCGGAACGGCGCCGAGCGGCGCGTCGTGGAAGATGGCGTCCTGCTGTTCCGGCGAGCACCGGAAGCGCAGTGAATCGAGGGTCGCCGCCTTGTCGTCGGGGTAGAGGACGCAGCCACCCCCGTAGTCGCCGACTTCTTGGGTGTCGATCACTTCGGTCGTCGTATCGGTGCTCTCCGTGTCCGCGGACGCCACGGGACTCGCGGCGCCGAGGAGGAGGCTGGGAATACCGAGCGTGAGCACCAGGGTGCTCAGAAAACGTGCACGAACAGCGATCATCGTTGGCTCCAGATTTGCACCCCGACTCATTCTCGATGGTAGGGCGCGCGCGGTCGGTTCCGTTCGGAACTACCCAACCTGTTACCCGCCATGCGCGACGGATATGGGACCGTGCGGGCCGCACCGGAGGAACGGTGCAGCAGGACTAGGCTGGCCGACGACACCTTCTTCAGAGAGGACCTCCCGTGCAGCCAGGTGGCCAATTCGATATGCAACAGTTGCTCGCCCAGGCGCAGCAGATGCAGCAGGCGGTGATGGAAGCCCAGGCCGAGATCGCGGCGACCGAGGTGGAGGGCGCGGCGGGCGGCGGCCTGGTCCAGGTCAGGCTCAAGGCGAGCGGTGAGGTGGTGTCGTTGACCATCGACCCGAAGGCCGTCGATCCGGACGATGTCGAGACGTTGCAGGACCTGGTCATCGGTGCGGTCAACGACGCGATGGCGAATGCGCAGCGCCTCGCCGCGGAACGGCTGGGACCGCTGTCCCAAGGCCTCGGCGGCGGTTCGCTGCCCGGTTTCTGAGCCGAGGCAGCAGTTGTACGAGGGTCCGGTCCAGGATCTGATCGACGAATTGGGCAAACTGCCCGGCGTCGGTCCGAAGAGCGCCCAGCGCATCGCCTTTCATCTGCTCCAGGTGGAGCCGCCGGAGATCGATCGGTTGCAGGCCGCACTGCAAAAGGTGCGCGACGGCGTGCAGTTCTGCGTGAGTTGCGGGACGGTCTCCGACGGCGAGCTGTGCCGCATCTGCGCCGACCCGCGCCGGGACCGGACCATGATCTGCGTGGTCGAGGAGCCCAAGGACGTGCAGGCGATCGAGCGCACCAGGGAGTTCCGCGGTCGCTACCACGTGCTCGGCGGCGCCCTCGATCCGCTCAGCGGTGTCGGCCCCGACCAGCTGCGGATCCGGGAACTGCTGGCGCGCATCGGAAACCAGGAGGACGGCGTCGACGTCAGCGAGGTGATCATCGCGACGGATCCGAACACCGAGGGCGAGGCCACCGCCACCTACCTGGTCCGGATGCTGCGCGACTTCCCCGGTCTGAGCGTGACCAGGCTGGCCTCGGGCCTGCCGATGGGCGGCGACCTGGAGTTCGCCGACGAGTTGACCCTCGGGCGCGCGCTGTCCGGCCGGCGCGCGATGTAGCCAGCGGAAACGTCCCGGCGGCATCTTCCCGCTCTTGGTGTTCGCGGTGTACGGCGCGTGCGCCGCCGCCGTCCGCGATCAGGTCATTTCCCGTCCCGCCGTGGTCACCCGGATGGCCGGGTCTTCGGCGCCTCGTTCCTCACGCTCGCGGGCCGGCCCTCCAGAATCGGTGACCGGGTTCAGAGATCGACGCGCGACCAGTGCAGGCCCGGGAAGCGGGAGCGGTCGTCGTTGGCCCAGCCCCAGATGAGGGCGGCCACGGTGGCGGGGTCGGAGGCGGTGGTGCCGAAATGCTTGTCGGGGGAGCCGTCCCGGTATTCCACGGTGTAGGCGCCGGAATTCTCCCGGTAGGTCTGGATGTAGAACTGCTCGCCGCGTTCGACGACGAGATACGGGTTGGGCGGGCTCAACTCCGGGATCCACTGCTGGACCAGCGCTTCGGTCAGATACGGGAACTCGCCGGCGCCGCCGTGCGTGACGATGGCCCTGACGTGCCCGGCCGGATCGATCAGCCAGGCCAGCTGCGGGTCGTAGACGGCGTAGTTCAGCGGTGTGGCGAGTTCGAACAGCAAGTGGCGGACGAAGCCGATCGCGTCGTAGGGGCACGGCACATGCAGTGCCGCACCGGTGGCCGCGCCGCCGACCGGCGCGGTGCTGAGAAAGGTGTCCTCCTCGGGCAGTTCCGCGTTGCGTCTGTTCAGTTCGGCCGCGATCCGCGCGACCGCCCTCGACTCGGGGACGCCCTGCTGGGTGCTCAGGTAGGCGTCGACCTCCGCGATCGACGACGCGACACCGGACGGCAGCAACACGTGGTCATAGCTCACCGGGCCAGGGTACGCATACCGTTCAGGCGCGGCGCCGGGCCGTATCGTCCTCACCACACCGGCAGCCGCCCGCGAGGTCCCGGCAATCGAGGATGAAGTCGTGCCTGGAATGGCTGAGCTCTAGGCAGTGCTCGTCGGTGCATTCGGCGATCCGGCTCACGTGCACGATCAGGGTTCCATGACAGTGGTCGAACGCGGATTCACAAGACGAACAGTCAGATCTACGCATATGACCTCCTGACGAGATCGTTCTCGTCGTTCGGTGATACCACCGGCCCGGCTGTCACGGTGGGACCCGGACCAGCGTGTCGCCGCGCCCGGTGCCGGTGCGAACGCGGTGCAACCGGTTCCCGCCGCGCGCCGTTTTGCCCGGCGTTGGCACTGCGACATGCGAAAATGGCCGCACAGCCCACCGATGAGGCGCGCTCGGCACGATCGGTCCGGACCGCGCGGGCAGCATTCGGCGACCGTTGGTACGGATGGCGGAAGTGAGGTCGGGCGGTGACGGTGCGCGATGAGCGGCGAGAGACCGCCCCCACCGTGCGCGAACAGCTCGCGCGCTACCGCGAGGAGGCCGCCGCCACCGCCGCCTACGACGAGTGCGGCGCGCCCGTCGCGGACTACTACGACGAACTGGTCGACGTCAACGGCAAGGTGCGCCGGGTGTGGTCGCAGTTGTCCGCCGACTTCACCGAACTCGGCGGGGACGGTCTGGGCAGGCTGGACAGCCGGGTGCGCAGGCTGATCGACGACGACGGCATCACCTACCTCGAGGTCGGCGCGTCGCCCGAGACCACGACGGCGGCGCCGTGGCGCCTGGATCCGATCCCCTTGCCGGTCGCCGCGGACGATTGGAGCCTGCTCGAGGCCGGGCTGGAACAGCGCTCCCGGGTGTTCGACGAGGTGCTCACCGACATCTACGGGCCGCGCAGGACACTCGCCTCGGGGCTGCTCGCACCGGAAGTCGTATTCGGCAATCGCGGCTACGTGCGGGCCGCGCACGGCATCACCGTACCGGGGCGCCACCAGCTCTTCCTGCACGCCTGTGATCTCAGCCGTTGGGGCGACGGCCGGTTCCGGGTGCTCGCCGACTGGGCGCAGGCGCCGTCCGGCGCCGGATACGCGCTGGCCGACCGCAGGGTCGTGGCGACCGCGATCCCGGAGGCGTTCGAGCACGCGAATCCGCGTCCGCTGACGCCCTTCGCCAGGGCGATGCGCTTGATGCTGATCGAATCCGCGCAGGCCGACGACGACGAGCCGGTGGTCGTCGTGCTCAGCCCGGGCGTGCGTTCCGAGACCGCGTTCGATCAGGCGTATCTCGCCTCCACACTCGGTTTCCCGCTGGTGGAGAGCGCGGATCTGGTGGTCCGCGACGGCGCGCTGTGGATGCGGTCGCTCGGCACGCTCGAGCGGGTGGACGTGGTGCTGCGCCGGGTGGACGCCGAGTTCTCCGATCCGCTCGACCTGCGGCCGGATTCGCGGCTGGGCGTGGTGGGGTTGGTCGAGGTGCTGCGCCGCGGCGCGGTGACGGTGGTGAACACGCTCGGCAGCGGGCTGCTGGAGAATCCCGCGCTGGCCGGATTCCTGCCCGCCCTGTCGCGTGCACTGCTCGGTGAGGATTTGCTGCTGGAGAGCGCGCCGTCGTACTGGGGTGGTCACGAGCGGCAGCGCGGACATCTGATCGCGAATCTGGACAAGCTGGTGCTCCGCTCGGCGGTCGACGGAGCCACGCTGTGCGGCCCCGAGCTGAGCCGGGAGCAGCGCGAGGAGATGAAGGCGCGGATCGCCGCGCACGGGTGGCAATGGGTGGGGCAGGAACCGGCGCAATTCTCCGTCGCGCCCGCCGTCCGCGAGCACGACGGCATCGCCGCGGCTCCGGTCGGCATGCGGTTGTTCTCGCTCGCTCATCGGCGCGGCTACACGGTGATGTCCGGCGGTCTCGGCCAGCTGCGTGCGCGCACGACCGACCGCGCCGCGCGGAAAGTCGCGGCCAAGGACATCTGGGTGCGCGCCGCGCCCACGGCCGCCGCCGCGATCAGCACCGAGCCGCCGCGCGAGCCGCGGCGCACCGCTCCGATCGTGGCGGCGATCAGCTCCCCTCGCGTGCTCAACGATCTTTTCTGGATCGGCCGCTACGGCGAGCGCGCGGAGGACACCGCTCGTCTGCTGATCGCCACCCACGAGCGCTACCAGGAGTTCCGGTATCGCCCCTGGCTGGAAGGCGCCGGCGCGCTACCGATCCTGTTGGCCGCGCTGGGACGGACCACCGCCATCGCGGCTCCGACCGAGAGGTTGTTCGGTCCGGAAGTGCGGGCACTTGCGCCGCAACAGAGTTCGGCTGATCGCGGCATGCTCGCTCCGTCAGGTGTCGGCGTCGATGTCGCGCGCTACGGCGACGAGCGCTCGCACTCCGCGGCGCGGTCGTTCCCGCGTTCCGGTGCGGTGCCCGGCGTGGGCGAGTACGGGGAGGGGACTTCGGCGCCGGACCGGTCGCGGTCTTCCGGCCGTGGGTCGGCCGAGAAGGTCCCCGCCGCCGAGTCATCCGGTTCCGGGACGCCCGAACCTGTTCGGGGCGAGGGCGATTCGGAGCACGCCCGGTACCGTTCCGCTGTGACGCGGAACGAGGCCGTGGCCGGAGTCGATGCGCGACAACCGATCACCGCCGGCATGGAGGCCGTCGCCGGCCGACCGGACGACCGGACGGCTGGTGCGGCGCAGGACACCACCCCGGAGGCGCACCGGGTGCCGGGCGCGTCCCGTGCGGGGCACGACTACCTCGTCACGCTGACGATCGACCGGGAGCTACCCGGATCGCTGGCCTTCGCGATCGATCGGTACGGCAGTGCCGCGCGTGCCGTGCGCGACCAATTGTCGGTGGACACCTGGATGATCCTCGGCGCCGTCGAGCGTGCACTGGCCTGCTACCCGGCCGCGATGGACGACCAGGAGGCGGAACTGTCGGACGTGCATTCGCGGACCCTGGCCGGCCTGCTCGCACTGTCCGGAATCGACGGCGAGTCGCTGATCCGCGACACCGGGTGGCACGTCCGGGACATCGGTAAGCGGATCGAGCGCGGTCTCGCCCTGACCGCGTTGCTGTCGGCCGCGCTGACCCAGCGGTATACCGAGGAGATCGAGCGTGAGGTCACCGAATGGGTGTTGCGCGCCACCGAGTCCTCGGTGAGTTACCGTCGGCGCCACCAGGATTCGGTGCGGATCGCCAACGTCGCCGAGCTCCTGCTGTTCGACACCGCGAATCCGCGATCACTGGCCTATCAGCTGGGCCGCCTGCACGCCGATTTCCAGGCGCTGCCCGGTGCGTCCGGCTCGTCGCGTCCCCAGCGGCTGCTGGCGGAGGCGCGCCGCATGCTGCGCCGCCTCGACCCCGACGATCTCGAGGTCACCGACGCGGACGACCGGCGCACCGAACTGGCGGAGCTGCTGGAGGGAGTGCACCTGCGCCTGCGCAAGCTGTCGGAGTCCTTCGAGACCGCGACGCTGTCGCTCCCGGTGGACATCCAGCCGCTGTGGGGCAGCGCGCAGGTCGTCGGATGACCGGTCGCGCGGGCCGGCGCTACCGGGTGGAGCATCGCACCACGTACTCGTACTCCGGCGAAGTCATCAGCTCCTACGGGCGCGCGTACTTGACGCCGCGCGATCTGCCCGGCCAGCGGCTGCTCGCCCACGAGATCCGGATCGATCCCGCTCCCTCGGACCGGTCGGTGGGCGCGGATGTGTACGGCAACATTACTTCCTACTTCCACGTCACCATCGCGCATCGCGCTCTGACGGTCGTCGGCGAATCACTGGTCGAAGTCGACGCCCCCACCCGCGATGCCGCGGCGGCGACCGAGCCGTGGGAACGCGCGCGCCCGACGGGGGCGAACGGACCGTTCGCCGTCGAGTTCGCTCTCGACCTGCACCCGTCGGAGATCACTCCGGAGATTGTCGCGTACGCGGCCGAATCCTTGCGGCCGGGCCGGCCGCTGCTGGACGCGGTGGCCGAGTTGAACACCCGGATCTACACCGACTTCGCCTACCGGTCCGGGGCCACGACGGTGTCCACCCGGGTGGCCGACGTGTTCGCGGCCCGCGCGGGCGTCTGTCAGGACTTCGCGCGCCTCGCGGTCGCCTGCCTGCGTTCGCACGGCCTCGCCGCCCGATACGTGTCCGGGTACCTGGCCACCGATCCGCCGCCGGGGAAAGAGCGGATGGTCGGCGCCGACGCCACACATGCCTGGGCGGCGGTGTGGGCGCCCGGCGCCGACGGACACGACCGCTCGGGCCGGTGGATCGACCTCGACCCCACCAACGACCAACTCGCCGACGAGCGGTACATCACCGTGGCCTGGGGCCGCGACTACGCCGACGTCCCGCCGCTGCGCGGCATCATCTACACAGACGCGAAGGACAGCGCGATCACCGTCTCCGTAGACGTCACCGAGGTCGGAGTCCGAGAACCGGCCCGCGATCACGACCGGTGAAGCGCACGCTCCAGGAAGCGCTCAACCGCACGGTGGCGAGCCGAACAGCCGGGCACCGCCGAATCACCGGCCGGGATGTGCGGCGCAGCGTGACGGACGTCCGGCTCGGCCCGACCATCGCCCGCACCTGTGGATCGTCCGGTTCGGCGATGTCCTCGATCCGGCCCACCGCGGCCAGAGCGGTCCGCGCGCGCTGCAACGCGCTGTTGACCGCCGCGACCGAGGTATCGAGCTGTCCGGCCACCTCCGCGGCAGTGAAGCCGAGCACCTCCCGCAAGACGAGCACCGCTCGCTGCCGTGGCGGCAACACCTGCCATGCCGCCACCAGCGCCAAGCGCACATCACCGCGGGCCCCGGTGTCGAAGCGAGCATCCGGGAACGGCTGCAGCCACGGCACGTCCATCGCGGGTGTCAGCGTGGCCCTCGGGTCGTCGGACGGGGCGCCCACACCCGACGGCAGCGGTCGCCGTGCCCGGCCTCGCAGGAAGGTCAGGCACGCGTTGGTCGCGATCCGGTACAGCCAAGTCCGCACCGACGCCCGTTGCGGGTCGTACCGCTCCCGCGACTGCCAGGCCCGTATCAGGACCTCTTGCACCAGATCCTCGGCGTCGTGCACCGAACCCACCATCCGGTAGCAGTACGCCATCAATTCACCACGGTGGTGCTCGAACTCCACCACCACATCCAACCGGAGAACGCCGACTCCTCTCCCCTGGGAGAACGCGACGACGACCGAACTCGCCGCACCGCGGCGCGACGTACGCACCCGGAGCGTGCTCGGTCACGTGCGCCGACGCGGCGAGGAACAGCTGCTCCTGTGATCCGCCGGTTCAGGCGCGCAGGCGCTCCCGGCGGAGCTGGTCGACCTCCGGCAGGTCCAGAGGAGCCAGTTCGGTGACGCCGAGTGCGCGCATCAGCAGCAAGTCGGCGAGTTCAGGGTTGCGGGCCAGCGCGGGGCCGTGCATGTAGGTGCCGATCACCGAACCCTGGACGACGCCCTCCAGCCCGTCACCGACGCCGTTGCCGACACCACGGGTGACACGGGCCAGACCGTGCGCGTCACCGCCGAGTTTCGTGCCGCCCCGGTGGTTTTCGAAGCCGGTGAGCGCCGCGGTGAGCCCGTCGAGCAGCGGTGTGGTGGTCACCTCGCCGATGGCGCGTCTGTGCTGTGGCGAGGTGGTGACGTCGAGCAGGCCGACCCCGTCCACCCGCTCGCCCACCGAGGTCTCGTACCACTGGCCGAGCACCTGGATGGCCGCGCAGATCGCCAGCACCGGAGCGCCTCTCCCGGCGGCGCGCTGCAAGCCGGGGTAACGCTGCAGGTGTCGGGTGGCCAGCCGCTGAGCGGAATCCTCCGCTCCGCCCAGGGTGTAGACGTCCAGGGAATCCGGCACCGGCTCCGACAGGGAGATCTCGACGATCTCGGCGTCGTAGCCGCGCATGCGCAACCGCTGGCGCAGCACGAGGGCGTTGCCGCCGTCGCCATAGGTGCCCATCACGTCCGGCAGCACCAGGCCGATGCGGAAGGTCGATGCACTCACGATGCCCGCTCCTCGAGGTCACGGTTGAGATCACGGAAGGCGGTGTAGTTGGCCAGCACTTCCACATGGCCCGCAGGGCACGACGCGATGGCCCGCACCGGATCGGGCACCAGCGTGTGCTCCACGCCCGCGTAGGTCAGCCGGACCGCCAAGTCGGTGGCGCGTTCGCCGGCCGCCACCACCTGCACGCCTTCGAAGTGCTCGAAGCGCACGTCCCACAGCCAGGACAGGTCCTCGCCGTCGGGCACCTGACCGTTCACCGCGATCACCAGGCCCGCCGAGGTCGGCTCGATCATCGACAGCGCCTCCTGCCACCCGGCCGGGTTCTTCGCCAGCAGCAGACGCGCGTCGTGCTCGCCGACCTGCACGGTGCGGTAGCGGCCCGCGATCTCGCGGACCGTGCCCGCGGCCGCGACGGCCCGTTCCGGGTCGGCGCCCAACGCGACGGCGGCGGCCACCGCCTGTGCGGCGTTGCCGCGGTTGGCGCGGCCCGGCAGCGCGAGCCGCAGCGGGAAACGCTTGCCCTCCGGCCCGATCAGATCGTCCCCGTCGAGCCACCAATCGGGCTCCGGACGCTGGAAATCCGCTCCGGTGCTGCGCCAGCGCTCGCCCTCCCAGACGATCGGCTCGCCGCTGCGCGGGCAACTGGTCGCGTCCATCGCCCAGCCGCTGCCCGCGGCCACCCACACCACGTTGGGGTGGTCGTAGGCGATCGAGGTGACCAGCACGTCGTCGCAGTTGGCGACCACCACGGTGGCCGGGTGCTTCGCCAGGCCCGCGCGCAGCTTGCGCTCGATCATGTTGATCTCCCCGACCCGGTCGAGCTGGTCGCGGCTGAGGTTCAGCAGGACCACCGCCGACGGGTTCAGCGAATCGGAGACGTGCGGCAGGTGCAGTTCGTCGACCTCGATCGCGGCCAGCGGCGCGCGCCGGTGCGCGTTGAGCGCCGCGACGATGCCCGCGTCCATATTGGCGCCGTCGGCCTGGGTCGCGACCGCACCGAGGGTGCTGAGCGCGGCGGTGGTCATCCGAGTCGTGGTCGACTTGCCGTTCGTTCCGGTCACCAGCACGGTGCGCCGCCGCTGTCCGAGCTGGTCCATGACGGTCGGATCGATCTTCAACGCGATCAGGCCGCCGATCATCGAGCCCTTACCGCGACCCGCCTTCTGCGAGGCCCAGGACGCCGCGTCCGCCGCCGCCAGCGCGAGCCGTCCGCGCACCGATAGTTCTGCCACGTCGCGAGTCTATGTTCGAGGCGTGATCCGGGCGCGCCGCGGTCGGGTAGCGTGGGCCACGCGGCTCACGCCTGGTAGAGCTTGGCCGCGTAGTTCTCCGGCGCGTAGTAGCGCTCCAGCTCCTCCACCGTCTCGGTGACGTTCTTCTGCACTTCTTTGACCAGGCAGGCGGGGCTCGGCAAGGTGTCCTCCGGCCACCGCTGCGGCTCCCAGAGATGGCTGCGCATGAACGCCTTCGCGCAGTGGAAGAAAATCTGATCGATGTCGACCTCGACGGCGAGGATCGGGCGGTGCCCGCGCACCACCATGTCGTCGAAGTACGGCGCGTCGCGCACCAGCCGGGCGCGGCCGTTGATCCGCAGCGTCTCGCGGCGGCCCGGGATCACGAACAGCAGGCCGACGTGCGGGTTGGCCAGGATGTTGAAGTAGCCGTCGGCGCGCCGGTTGCCGGGGCGCTCCGGGATGGCGAGGGTGGTGTCGTCGAGCACCCGCACGAACCCCGCCGGATCGCCTTTGGGCGAGGCGTCGCAGTTGCCGTCCGCGTCGCAGGTGCTCATCACCAGGAACGGGGACCGCGCGATCCACTCCCGGTCCCTGGCGTGCAGGGCGGGGCGCTCCTTGGTGGCGGCGCGCGGCGCCACCTCGCCGAGCAATGCCCGCAGGTCCGCCGGGTCGGTGATCTCATTCGGGACGGTGCTCTCACGCATGGTTCGATTGTGGCACCGCACGCAGCGCGTGGCGATCGAGTTCTGTTCCGGTGCGGGGTATCCGAGTCCGTCGGACGTGAACCGGGTCAGCTGTCCGGCTACGTAGCGATCGCTCGACGAAACCGGCCCGGCTCGCTGACCGTTCGAGGTCAGCGGGCCGGGCCGTCGAGATTGATTCTGCTACGGGCGCGGGAACTCGCCATCGGCTACGCCGGCGGCGAAGGCATCCCACTCACCGGGGGTGAAGACCAGCGCCGGGCCGGTTGGATTCTTCGAGTCGCGGACGCCGACCTTGCCCCCGTCGAGGAATGCGACCTCGACGCAGTCCTGGCTTGCTCCGCTGTGGCTGCTCTTGAACCATCGCGCCCCGGACAGGTCAGTGCTCACGTCCATACTCCTTCTCTATATCCCGAAGCAGCCTGCGGCTCTCCTGGACATCCAGGGCAGCGCCCCGGATCGCCTCATACGCCATACCATACCGCTGCACTGTCGTGGGCTTATCTACGTACAGTGCGCCCGTGAACCCTTCCATGTAGACAACGGGCGGCTCAACCGGGTCCTTGCCAGCCCTGCTGAACTCGAGGATCGTAAACGGGCCGATCTGGTCGCCGGTGGGATACCCGGCGGCGAACGGCAGAACCCGGAACGCGATGTTCGGTCGGCGACTGGCGTCGACCAGAGCGCGTATCTGCTCTGCCATTACCCGTGCGGAGCCAATAATCTGGCGCAACACGGACTCGTGGATGACCACGTCCATCTCCACAGGGTCGGACGTTCGTGTAGTCAACGATTGCCGCTTGATGCGCAATTGGACCCGTCGTTCGATCTCAGCCGCACGATCATCAGGGCGCCCAGCCGCGATCAGCGTCTGGGTATACCGGGGCGCCTGAAGCAGCCCAGGGACCCCCGACGTGCTGGAAGCAGCACTGGAACGAATCGCCTACGCCGATATCACCGCGATCATCACCCCAGCCCTGTCCCACATCGAAAACCAAATCCACCGCATCCGGCGCGCATGCGAACTACTGACCATCCACCCACCCGCCTCCTACACCCGCCAACACCCACAATCGCGGCTCCGCCCGAACACCATGGAGACCACCTGATGAGCTGGATCATGGACTACTGCAACGACACCACCCCACCCGCCGATCACAAACACGCCAACGGCTTACTGAAACTCCACGCCCCGTGCACGCCCTCATGCCCCCGTAAACTCGCCGCCCAACAATGGCTCACGCAACAGGATGGAACACCGGCGATCGAGAACTGAACAACCCGCTCGCCCGAAAATGGTTTTGGGGATCCGATGTGGCCGGTAAGCGCGGCCAGCCGACCTATCACCCTGCCGCGTCCATCGACCGCGGTTCAGACCGGGACGTCGAACATATTGGGCTGCCCGGCCGCATAGCGGTCGGCGTCGATCCGGCGCAGCGGTTCCAGCTCGGGTGCGCGGTAGAGGGTGTACATCCGGCAGCGCTCCGCGTTCGAACCGGCCACGTCCAGCAATGCGTTCACCGCGGCGCGGGCGGACTCGTTGGCGCCTTCCATGGTCGCCAGGTCGATGTTGGTGCGCACGTAATCGCCTGCCAGGAAGAGGTTTTCCAGTGCGCCGTGCGGCTGCGGGCGGTATTCCCACGACCCGGCGGTGTTGATCAGCAACGGGTCGGCGTTGGCATTGCGCCGCTGATCCTCCTGCCAGGTGATGCCCGGATCGAGGAACCAGGAGTGCAGGTCGGCGTCGCGCAGCAGCTCGCCGCGATCGTTCAGATGGGCTTTGATCTGCGCCCATGCCTCGCGAGCGATCTCCTCGTGGGTGCACTCCTCGGCGGGTTTGCCGAACAGCATGCCGGGGGTGTTCCAGTCGGAGATGTCCACCGAGAGGCAGTCCTGCACGCCGCCGTCGCCGAACTCGGTCAGCTTGCGCCGCCACAGCTGGTTCTGGCTGATCGAGGTGAGCGACCACGGCGCGTCGATGTAGGCGGTGTGGCCGCGCGAAATGTCGGCCGGTCGCCGCAGGTAGAACTGGATGCCGTTCATCCAGTCGGTGAACAGGTTGTCCATCCCGGCCAATTCGGGCTGGACGTCTAGCACTTGCGGCGACCACAACGCGCGCGCTCGTTCGGCGGGCAACGCGACGACGAAGTAGTCCGCCTCGATCGCGCGCTGCGTGCCGGTCGCGTCCACGACCTGGGCCGCGACGATCCTGCGGTCGCGCACCTGGAGCTCGCGCACTTCGGCGCCGAGCACGAATTCCGCGCCGAGTTCGCGAATCCGCCGCGTCCACGGCTCGATCCACACCGCGTTGGTCGGGCCGTTCAGCACCCGGTCCAGGCTGCCGTCGTTGCCGATCTCCAGGGGATTGCCGAGGAACTGCTCGCCCATCGTGCCGATGGTGCGCACACTCGCGATGTTCTCCTTCGCGGCGACCATGATGCTGGTCAGCGTACGCGACAGCAGCGCGCGGAACTCGTGTGAGCGCGCGTGGCCGCCGACGAAATCATGCCAGGAAGTGCGCTCCCACTGGCCGAGGCGGCGGGCATCGCAGCTGGTGTTGAAGACCAGCAGGCGTTCGGCGAAGTAGACGCCCTCGTTGGCGGGCATCTTCAGCGCGGTCGACAGCACCGCGCCGAGCGTTTCGCGGAAACTGTCCGGGGAGAATTCGGCACGGGCGCGCGGACCGAGCGGGGCGCGGAAGTCGTCGCCGCCGCGGCGGGCGAATCGCGCTTCCGGCACCGTGACGAGGTTGTCCCATACGCCGTTCGTGTTGCCGGGAAACGGGATTCGGCGCATCGTATCCGGCACGTGCTGATAGAAGCCGGGGAAGAAACGGAAGCCGTGTTCGCCGGGAAGGTCCGGCCGCCCGTCCGTTCCGGTGCCGGGCACGCCGACGCTGCGGGCTTTACCGCCCCACGCCCGTTTTTCGTAGATGGTGACCTGGAACCCGCGTTCCGCGAGTTCATGTGCCGCGGTCAGGCCCGCGACACCGCCACCGAGTACCGCGACCCTTGTGCCACCGGGATTCGCCGTGGCCGGCGTGGGTCTCAGCGCACCGGCCGTCAGTGCCCCCGCTGTCGCCACCCCCGCCGCGACCGTGTTACGAAGCAGTGCTCTCCGCGATACGGTCCACTGATTGTCTGCCATGCGCTGCTCTGCTGCCTAGGGACCAATTTCCACGCCGGGCACTACTGTAAAGCGGCAAGGCGATGGATTCGCACCGACCCCGTAACGCATGCGATTTTCGTGAGTGCACATCGGGCGCGGACGCCGTCCGCTCAGGCTGAGCGACCGATGCCTGCGATCGCCGCTGTTCCCGAGTTCTGGATGCGCACCGTGCCCGCGTGCGGCCTGCTCGACGTCGCGGCGAACGCTCCGGTCAGCACCACAACCCCGCCGATCAGCGACAACGGGGTAGGGGTCTCGCCCAGGAAAGTCCACGCCGCCGCGATGCCGATGATGGGGACGAGCAGGGAGAACGGCGCGACCAGGCCGGCCGGATAGCGACCGAGCAGATAGGTCCACAATCCCGTGCCCACCACGGTGGCGAGGACGGCGATGTAGGCGAGTGCCAGAAGGGCGGGCAGGCCCGTGGGTGTGAACGCCTCGACCACAGCGTGCGCTCCCGTGGTCGGCCCCTCGACGACAGCCGACAGCGCGAACAGCGGCAGCGGCGGGATGGCGGTGGTCCACAGCATCAGGTGCAACGGGTTGACGCCGGGCGTCTCGGTACCGGCCAGACGCGCGCCGATATTGCCGAAGGCCCAACCCAGTCCGCCCGCGAGGGTCAACAGCACCGGCACCAGCTCGGCGTGGGCGAGCCGGTCCCAGCCGATCACCGCCATACCCGCCACCGCGACGGCGATGCCCGCGATCTGCACCGGGCGCATCCGCTCGCCCAGCAGCAGGGTGCCGAGCAGCACGGTGAACGGCGCCGAGGATTGCAGGACCAGCGAGGCGAGCCCGGTCGGCATGCCCATCCGCATCGCGGTGAACAGGAACGTGAACTGCAGGATGCCGAAACCGGTGCCGTACAGCAGGATCCAGCGCATCCGCACCGGAGGACGCGGGATGAACAGCAGCGCGGGCACCGCGAGCACCGCGAAGCGCAGCGCCGCGAAGAAGAACGGGGGGAAGTGGTCGAGCCCGACCCGAATGGCGAGAAAATTCAATCCCCACAGTAGGACGACGGTCAGGCCGAGCAGGCGGTCGCGGTTGGTCACACCGTCATCGTGCGGTGCGCTAAAGATCAGAACAATCGAATAATTATGGATCAATGTTGTAGCTTGACTTAATAAATTTCGGCACCGAACCCGTCGCGCCCGGTCCGCCCATGGCACTGGAGAGGTTGCGCGTGCTGCGTGAACTGGCCGATCGCGGCACCGTGTCCGCCGTGGCGGCAGCACTGTCCATGACGCCATCCGCCGTTTCCCAGCAGCTCAAGGTGCTGGCGCGGGAGGCGGGGGTGGCCCTGCTCGAACCGGACGGCAGACGAGTGCGGCTCACCGACGCGGGGCGCGCCCTGGTCGTGCGCGCGGACGAAGTGCTCGCCGCCATGGATCGCGCGGTCGCCGAGATGGCGCACTATCGCGGCTCGCCGCGCGGACGGGTGCGCGTCGCGGTATTCCCCTCGGGCGGTGCGTTGCTGCTGCCGCACGTGCTACCCGGCATGGCGGACAGCGGAGTCGAGGTGATCGCGCGGGACGAGGACGTGCCGCCCTCGCAAGTGGCGCGACTGCTCGCCGATTACGACGTGGTGCTGACCCATCGCGACGAACGTGCCGCGCCCATCGCCGACCCGCGCGTCGCTACCCGGGTGCTGATGCGCGAGCCGATCGATGTGGTCACGGCGCCGACCCATCGGCTCGCGGGCCGTGCGGCCGTCGCGCCGGAGGAATTGGCGGACGAGACGTGGCTCAGCGTGCGGGGTGGTTTCCCCGTCGACGACGTACTGCGCTCGATCGCCACCGTGACCGGCGTGCAGCCGCGCATAGCGCAGCGACTCAACGATTTCCGTGTCATCGAGACGCTGGTCGCCACCGGCTACGGCGTCGCGCTCATGCCCCGCTACGCGGTGGGCCACCCCGCCTTGGCGCTACTACGGCTGTCCGGTGTGCGCGCCGCGCGAGTGTACGAACTGGCCACCCGGCCCCGTGCCGATGCCGGTCCGGCGATCGCTGCCGTGCTCGCGGCGTTCGAGTCGGCCGCCGCATTGGCGACAGCCGACTCCGCACACGGAGAAGGCTCCGCCGTACGGGCATGACTCCGCGCGGCGGTGCCGAGAGGGTCAGAATCCTTGCGGCGGCTGCTGCCGGTAGGGATGCTGGGCCTGTGAGCTGACGTAGCCGAAGTCGTCGGCGACCATCGCCGCCAGCTCCAGCAGCGCCCGCCGCGTCGGCTTGCTCACCAGTTCCAGATCGATTTCCGCGCCCTCGGCCAGGTGATCGTCGAACGGCACGACCTGCACCGCGCGGGTGCGATCGAGGAACAGTTTGCGCAGCTGGTCGAGATCGACGGTGGAGGCGCCGCGCCGGGAAGCGTTCACCACCACGACGGTTCGCTCCACCAACTTGCCGTAGCCGTGGTGGTCGAGCCAGTCCAGCGTGGCCGACGCACTGCGCGCGCCGTCGATGGCGGGCGAGGTGACCAGCACCAGCGAACTCGCCATATCCAGCACGCCCGCCATCGCGGAGTGCATCAAGCCGGTGCCGCAGTCGGTCAGGATGATGTTGTAGAACGACTGTAAAATGCCGATCGCCTTGCGGTAGTCCGCTTCGCTGAACGCCTCGGAGACCGCCGGATCCTGTTCGCTGGCGAGCACTTCCAAGCGGCTCGGCGCCTGCGAAGTGTGCGCACGCACGTCGGAGTACCTGGTGATGTGATGATCCTCGAGCAGGTTGCGCACGGTGGATCGGGTCTGCCGCGGAACACGGTGCGCGAGCGTGCCCAGGTCGGGGTTGGCGTCGATCGCGATCACCCGGTCGCCGCGCTGCGAAGCGAAGGTGGAGCCGAGACCGACCGTGGTCGTGGTCTTCCCGACACCGCCCTTGAGTGACAGGATCGCGATCCGGTAGTCACCGCGCACCGGCTGGTTCACCCGGTCGACGAGGTCCTGGTAGACGATGTCGGCCGCCGACTCACCCGGATTGATCATGCCGCCGGACACCTTGTGCACCGCACGGCGCCAGCCGCTGCGCGGCGCCCTACGGGCGCGCCGGAGCAGATTCAGGTCGTTCACCGAATGTCCGGGCTGGCCGGGCTGTGGCACATGTTGCGGTTGGAACGGCGGTGCCGACTGGTATTGACCCGGGCCGCCCTGCCAGCTCGGCCCCTGCGGTTGCGCGAGCGGCGGCGCGGACGGCGGTTGATAGGCGGGCGGCGGAGGCTGATGCGTCACCGGGGGAGGCGGCGGCGCCCAGCTGTAGATCGGGCCGCTGGGCTGATCGGGCTGCGGCGCAGTGGATTCCGGCTGTGCGGAATCCACTGGCACGCGGTGGTTCAGTCCGTCGCCGCCGATGTCCTGGCGGTACTCCCCGTAGCCGGGATGAGGCCCGTCCGGAGGTGTGGCTATCGGGTGGTTACCGCTGTGGCCCGACGGTGGCTGAAATGGGCCGGTAGTGAACGGCTCTCCCGGAAAGGGGGACGGAGGGGGATACGCGCCCGCGCTCGGCGGAGCGTATGAACCGTACGGCTCGGCCGGTCCGCCCTGCGGGGGAGCCCAGGCCTGCGCCGGTGCCGTGGCCTGCGGGTAGGCCGTGGTCTGCTCCGTCGGGCCTTGCGGCTCCGGCTGTTCGGGTTGGGCGTCCGGCTGGGCCGCCCCGGCCGACCCGTCGGTTCCCTTCACTTCCGCGCCGCCGGCCTGCTCGGCCGACGGGTCGTTGGCCGATGACTCCACGTCGCTGACTTCGGCCGTATCCACGGAATGACTTTGCAGCCAGGGTGGAGAGGTCGGATTGTGGTCGTTTGTTGTCACGGTTCCCCCATCTGCTCGGGAGTTCGAGCAGAGAGCTCGGCGCTTGGAGTGCGAATCCAACGCTAGCACGGGGTTCGTTACCCCGTGTCGCGGTAGGTGTGCCCGGGCAGGGGGAGCGCGGCGCCCTGACAAATGGCCTGCCCCAGCGGGATCGGGCGCCGCGCGTTGAACCGCGCGGCGCCCGATCGGATGCGTGCCGAGTTGCGCTGTCAGTGCGCCCGGTTCACCGCCGACACCACCGCGCGCAGCGACGCGGTCGTGATCGAGGTGGCGATGCCGACACCCCACACCACCTTGTCGCCGATCGCGCACTCCACATAGGCGGCGGCCTGCGCGTCGTCGCCCGCGGACATGGCGTGCTCGGAGTAGTCCAGGACCTCGACCTCGAAGCCGACGGCCGCGATCGCGTCGACGAACGCGGCGAGCGGCCCGTTGCCATTGCCGGTGATCTCCTGCTCGACGCCGTCGACCTTCACCACGGCCACGATCGAGTCGACCCCGCCGTCGGTCTCCGACGCGGTGACCTTCTGACGTATCCGCTCCAGCGGCCGGATCGGGCTCAGATACTCCTCGTGGAAGACATCCCACATCTCCTTGGGCGTCACCTCGCCGCCCTCGCCGTCGGTGATCTTCTGGATCGCCTGCGAGAACTCGATCTGCAGCCGTCGCGGCAATGCCAGCCCGTGGTCGGTCTTCATGATGTAGGCGACGCCGCCCTTGCCGGACTGCGAGTTGACCCGGATGACCGCCTCGTAGGTGCGGCCCACGTCCTTGGGGTCGATCGGCAGGTAGGGCACCTCCCAGACGATGTCGTCGACGTCCGACTCGGCCGCGTCGGCCGCGGTCTTCATCGCGTCCAGGCCCTTGTTGATGGCGTCCTGGTGGCTGCCCGAGAACGCGGTGTAGACCAGGTCGCCGCCGTACGGGTGCCGCTCGTGCACCGGCAACTGGTTGCAGTACTCGACGGTGCGGCGAACCTCATCGATGTCGGAGAAATTGATCTGTGGATCGACACCGCGGGAGAACAGGTTCATCCCCAATGTGACCAGGCACACATTGCCGGTGCGCTCGCCGTTGCCGAACAGGCAGCCCTCGATCCGGTCGGCGCCGGCTTGGTAGCCCAGCTCGGCGGCGGCCACGGCGGTGCCGCGGTCGTTGTGTGGGTGCAGCGACAGCACGATCGCCTCGCGGCGGGCCAGGTTGCGGCTCATCCACTCGATCGAGTCGGCGTAGACGTTCGGCGTCGCCATCTCCACAGTGGCGGGCAGGTTGATGATCAGCGGCTTCTGCGGCGTCGGGGCGATGATCGCCGAGACCGCGTCGCAGACCTCCTTGGCGTACTCCAGCTCCGTGCCGGTGTAGGACTCCGGGCTGTACTCATAACGCCAATTGGTGTCCGGGTAGCGCTGCTCGATCTCCAGGCACAGCGCGGCCGCGTCGGTGGCGATCTTCTTCACCGCATCGCGGTCGGCGCGGAAGACCACCTTGCGCTGCAGGATGGAGGTGGAGTTGTAGAAGTGCACGATGACGTTCTGCGCGCCCGCGCACGCTTCGAAGGTGCGCTCGATCAGCTCCGGGCGGCACTGGGTCAGCACCTGGATGGTGACGTCGTCGGGGATCGCGCCGTCCTCGATGATCTCGCGGACGAAGTCGAAGTCGGTCTGGCTGGCCGACGGGAAGCCGACCTCGATCTCCTTGTAACCCATCCGTACCAGCAGGTCGAACATGCGGCGCTTGCGAGCGGGGCTCATCGGGTCGATCAACGCTTGATTGCCGTCGCGCAGGTCGACCGCGCACCAGCCGGGCGCCCGGTCGATGACCTTGTCCGGCCAGGTGCGGTCGGGCAACGTGATCGGCTCGACCTCCTCGGCGAACGGCCGGTAGCGGAACGTCGGCATCGAGGAGTTCTTCTGCTTGTTCCAACCGGGCTGGTCGGCGGGGGCGGGCTTGCTCGGCGCGGTGATGGTGCGCGCGCCTGACACGAATGCGTCAGCAGGGGACATGGGCGGTTCTCCCGAGGATGTCGTATTTCCCAAAGGGCTGGTCGACCGGCGCGGCAAAACCCCGCGACGGGAGCCGGTCCGATCAGACCCCGTCGCGGCGGTCGAGAAGAAGTGCCCGCTGCATGATGTCCGCGAGTTTACCGTGCCGAGATCCGGTCGGGAAGGGAGGTCCCGTCGTCGGGTGATCCGACGATCCCCGCTACCGTTCGGTCCGGCAATGAACCACCCTGTGCGGGCGCGGGGACCGACGGGACGTCGAAGGATTGGCAATGACCTGGCTGGAGCAACTGGCCGTCTTCGGTGCGGGCATCGCGGCGGGCGGCATCAACACGATCGTCG
The DNA here is from genome assembly GCF_052545135.1 of Nocardia aegles. NCBI lineage: Bacteria > Bacillati > Actinomycetota > Actinomycetes > Mycobacteriales > Nocardiaceae > Nocardia > Nocardia aegles. The sequence goes on along the minus strand of NZ_JBQWRI010000010.1, from coordinate 171,141 downwards.
GCTCCGGCACGCTGATCACCTTTCCCGTTCTCCTCGCGTTCGGCCTGCCGCCGGTGACGGCGAATGTGTCCAACACCATCGGTCTGGTCCCCGGCTCGATCAGTGGCGTGCACGGCTACCGGAGGGAACTGGCGGGGCAGCGCGACCGGCTGGTGCGGTTGGGCACCGCGGCGCTGCTCGGCGGCACCACCGGCGCGGTGCTGCTGCTGGTGTTACCCGCCACAGCGTTCAAGGCGATCGTGCCCATCCTGATCATCCTGGCATTGGTGCTGGTCGTCGTGCAGCCGCGACTCGCGAACTGGGTCAAGCGCCGCCGGGAGGACAACGGCGCTCCGGTGCCGGAGCACGGGGGACCCATCCTGTTCGCCGCGGTCTACGCCGCCGGTATCTACGGCGGGTACTTCGGCGCCGCGCAAGGCGTGCTGCTGATCGGACTGCTGGGCGTTTTCGTGCACGACGACATCCAGCGCCTCAACGGGGTGAAGAACGTGCTCGCCCTGATCGCGAACGCGGTCTCCGCGCTGATCTTCATCGCCGTGGCCGACGTGGACTGGCGCGCGGCGGCCCTGATCGCACTCGGCTCGATCATCGGCGGGCAACTCGGCGCGCGCGTGGGCAGGCGGATGCCGCCGACCTTGCTGCGCGGGGTCATCGTCGTGGTCGGCCTCATCGCGGTGGTCCGCCTCGTGACGTCCTGAGGACGCGCCGATGACGGTCGAGATGCGCGAACCGTGGCGGTGAACTGGCGCCGCGCCCACGGCGAGTGCGGTAGTGCGGCACGAATTTCCGGGCCCGATGTCACTCTTCAGGGTGACGACGGCCACCGCGTGCGGAGCACAGGATGAGTGCCGTGCTTCGCTGGAAGATCGTCATCATCGCCGCGCTGCTGCCCGTGGTGAGCGGCTGCGGAGGGCCGCCGAGCCGACACGAGTCGGCGGTCGCCAACCTGGTCGCACAAGCAGACGCCGCGCCCACGCCCCGGCTGGACTGGGCGCCGTGCGCCGAGCCGGAGCTGAGCCGATTGCAATGCGCGACCGCACAGGTGCCGGTGGACTACGCGCACCCCGACGGCCCGACCCTCGGTCTGGCGGTGGTTCGTCAGCAGGCCACCGACCCGCAGCGGCGGATCGGCACGCTGTTCTCCGCGGTCGGCGGGCCAGGCGGGTCGGGACTGCGCTGGGCCGCGCGAGGGGAGATGGTCGGCGGCGAGCTCGCCCGCCGCTTCGACGTGATCACCTTCGACCAGCGTGGCGTCGGCCGCAGCGGGCAGGTGCGGTGTTTCGCCGACACCGAGCAGCAGCGGCGGTTCTGGTCCAGCGTGTTGCTGCCGCCCGTCGACCCGGAGCAGGAGCGCATGGCCGACGCGGCGAGCCGCGCGCTGGCCGCCGGTTGCGCGGCGCACGGCGGCGCGTTGCTCGGGCACCTGACCACCGTCGACGCGGCGCGCGACCTGGACCTGCTGCGCCGGGCCGTCGGCGACCACGAGTTGACCTACGAGGGCGGGTCCTATGCGAGCTATCTGGGTCAGGTGTACGGCGCGCTGTTCGGCGACCGGGTGCGTGCGCTGTACCTGACGTCGATGATCGACCCGGACGCGTATACCAACGACACCCGAAGCGCCATCGAGACCACCGCCGCCGGGACCGAGGAGGTGCTCGGCGAATTCCTGCGGCTGTGCGCGGAGGCGGGCCGGGAGCGCTGCGCCTTCGCGGCGGGTGCCGGCCAGGGCGATTCCGTCGTGCGCGGAGGCGCCGGCGATCCCGGTGGCGCTGCCGATCTGCGCGCTCGCAATAATGCTGTGCTGCAACGTCTTCGCCAGGCACCGCTGGTGGTGGGGACGGGGGAGCGGACGCGGACGGTCACCTATGCCGAAGTGCTGTCATCGCACGCACTGCTGCTGTACGACCCGAACGAGGGCTGGGCCGCCCTGGCCGAGCTGCTCGCCGAACTGGAACGCGGCCCGGCGGGCAATCCCGATGCGGTGCACAAGATCCTGTCGGCCACCGCGCAGCAGGCGGACTTCCTCGACTCGTACACCGCTATTTCCTGTGCCGACAACACATTTACGCGCGACCCCGGCCAATGGCCCACGCTGGCAGCGGATGTGGCGCGGGTCGGTCCCACGTACGGCGCGTTCTGGCTGTGGCTGCACCAGGCGTGCGCCTCCTGGCCGGCTCCGCCCGAGGGATACGCGCAGCGGTACGCCGGGCCGTGGATCCTGCGGTCGGACACCCCGGCTCTGTTGGCCAACAACCGATTCGACCCGGTCACCCCGCTCGGCGCGGCGCGGCGCGCGCAGCAGGAACTGGTGAACGCTCGATTGGTCGTCGTCGAGGGCGGATACGGGCACAGTCTGCTCAGCGAATGCACCCGGAAACTGAGCGAGCGCTATCTGATCGACTTGCAGCTACCGGCCCCCGGGGCGACCTGCCGTGCGGACGAGCTGCCGTTCGAGCGATAGCGAAAACGGATATCTGTTCACAAATCGGGAATACCGGTAATCTGCGCACGCTAAGCCTGATGATGGAAGGTGACCGGTGCGTAGACGTGCCTTGTTCAAGGCGGCTGGCACGGCCGCCCTGCTCGGTGCTGTGGGAACGATGAGGGGGACGGGCGCGGCGTCCGCCGATCCGCTGTGGGAGGGCCTCTTCCGGGCTTGGGTGCCGGAGATCTTCGCCCCGATTCCCGATCCGCCGGAACACTCGCCCGCGATCGTCATCGGTTCGGGCTTCGGCGCCGCGGTGGCCGCGTTGCGTCTGGCCGAGTCCGGGATCGTCACCACTGTGCTGGAACGCGGATCGCGCTGGCCGAACGACCCGTGGCGGGAAATCTTCACCGGCGACGACCTCCCCGACGGCCGTGGCTTCTGGCACCGCACCGACTTCACCGGCGTCACCAAGGTGCCGATGCGTTTCACCAAGTTCGGCGGCGTGCTGGATTGCACCGAATATCCGGGCATCGACGTGTGGCGCGCGGCCGTTGTCGGCGGCGGGTCGGTGATCTTCAGCGGCGCCATGATCGCCCCGCAGCGGCGCTTCTTCGACCACATCTTCGGCGGCACCGTCGACTACGGCGAGATGGAGCGGGTCTACTACCCACGCGTGCGGGAGATGCTGCGGCTGAGCCCGATGCCTGCGGACATCTACAACTCCGCGCCGTTCGCGCACTCCCGCGCCTGGGACGACCAGGTACGCAAGGCCGGCTATCAGCCCCAGCCGAACGACTCGATCTTCAACTGGGACATCCTGCGCGCCGAATTGGCCGGAGCCTCGAGGGCTTCCGCGACGGCGGCCAGGAGCAATCTCGGCAACTCCAACGGCGCCAAGTTCGACCTGAATCAGAACTACCTGGCGTACGCGCAGGGCACCGGCCGGTGCGGAGTCTTCCCCGGTCACCGGGTCGACGCCATAGCGCAGGAATCCGGCGGCCGCTACGCGGTCACGGTCGCGAAGCTGTCGCCGACCGGTGAGGTGTTGTCCACCCGCACGCTCACCTGTGATCGCCTCTTCCTCGGCGCAGGATCGATCGGTACCTCCGAACTGCTGGTCCGCGCGCAGGCCACCGGCGCGCTGCCGAACCTGAACGAGCACGTCGGCGACGGCTGGGGCACCAACGGTGATGTGGTGCTGGCCCGCGGCGCCAGCGCGCTCGCCGGTCACGGCCAAGGCGTGCCGAGCGCGAGCCGGATCTTCGACGAGTCCGCTGTGCCGCTGACCTTGGAGAGCTGGTACATCCCCGGTATTCCGTTCGAGACCGGTGCGCTCGCCTCGCTCGGCATGGTGCTCGACCCCACCCGCACCCGGTTCGGCTACGACCGGGCCACGGACCGGGTCGGGCTGAGCTGGTCGGTCAAGAACCGGGACGACACGGTCGCGCTGGCCCGTGCGGTCGACCACCGGATCGCCGAACGAGCGGACGCCCTCGTCGAGTACGGCGCCCTCGGCTACGACGCGAACGCGGTGTTCACCGCGCACCCACTCGGCGGTGCGGTGCTGGGGCGCGCCACCGACGGCTACGGCCGGGTGCACGGTCACCCCGGTCTCTACGTGATGGACGGCGCCGCGGTACCCGGCAGCACCGGAACGGTCAACCCGTCGCTGACCATCGCCGCACTGGCCGAACGCAATATCGAGGCGATCGTTCGCGCCGGTCGTTGATCGCGCGGTCGCCGGGCGCGTCCGGTGCCGTGCGCGCGGGCATCGCCAACCGTGCCGAGGGGGCTTTCCGCGTACTAATGTCGGCGGCACCGTTCGGCGTGGAAGGGATCCGCAGTGTCCGCTCTTACCCCCAGCTCGGGCATCGAGAGCTCGTCTGTCGAGAGATACGGCCTGGGGGATTCGTCGCACCCGCGGGACTATCCGCGCAAGCCGCCGACGCTGTGGACGGATTTAGTGATGCTGGCGCTGGCCGTCGTGTCGGTAGCGCTGGTCACTTGGATCACGTTCTTTTCGGTCTCCGGGCACACGTACCACACGATCGTGGTGGTCGACTGGTCGGTGTGCGCGGTGTTCGCGCTGGAGTTCCTGTGGCGTTGGCGCCGCGCGGGCTGGTCCTGGACCTTCCCGTTCGTCTATTGGTACGAGATCATCGGCATGATCCCGGTGACCAGCCCGTTCTTCCGCGGCTTCCGGCTGTTGCGCGTCGGGGTGATCCTCGGCAGGCTCGCCCGGGTGGCCGACCGGATGTTCGGCGACCGGGTGACCGCCGCGGTGGTCAACCGCTTCGTGGCGACCATCGTCGACACCATCCGCCGCCCGATGACGATCGCGATGATGGACGAGGTGGCCCAGGTGCTGCGCACCGGCCACTACACCCGCAACATCGCGGCGGCTCTGGAGGAGAACCGCACCGAGCTGGACGAGATGATCCTCGAGTTGATCAAGAAGGATCCGCAGGCGGGCCGGGTGCGTTACCTACCGTTCCACGACGAGATCATCCGGCTGATCGCCGACACGACGTTCCGCATCGTGTTCCAGGTGCTGGAGGATCCGCGCACCGACGAACTCGTCGCGGACATGCTGCGGGAGAACATCGATCAAATTCGCGACGCGGTCCGCGACGGCGTGCGGGTGCCGCCGGCCGCGTCCGGACGCACTGCCGCCGAGGACGGCGTGCGGCATCGCGTCAATCGGGTACCGCGTGCCTGATCGCGTCCCGCGGTTGGGCCAAACGCACGGTCTCCCAAACGATGAGCGCTACCAGGACCGCGCACAGCAGGGCCAGCGCGGCCAGTGCGGGCAGGGCGCAGGCCAACGGGATGAGCGCCGCCAGCACCGCGATCGCGACCACGCGCGGCACCGTGACGGTGCGCGTGGCGTAGTGCTTGAACCCCACCAGCGCGATCAGATACAGCACGACGCCGCCGTAGAGGGCGTAGAGCGGAATCCCGTACAGCGCGTCGGTCAAAGTGTGGTGTGAGGAGTCCCCGACGTAGTAGAGCACCTTCTTCAGACCCAGCGACAGCGCGATGATTCCGACGATCATCGGGAAATGCCAGAAGGTGTAGGAAACCTGCGCGATCTTGATCTGCCGTCGGCCCTCGGCGTGGACGAGTTCGTGCTCCACCGCCAGGGCGGCGACATCGAAATACGCCCACCACAGCAGCCCCGAAATGGCGAGGCCGAGCATCGAGCCGAGCGCGATCGGCCAGGAGATCGGCAGGCCGGCCACGCCGATGCCGATGGAGACGATCGATTCCCCGAGCGCGACGATGATGATCAGTCCGTATCGCTCGACGAAATGGTTGGCCGAATTCAACCGCCAATCGGTGCCCGCGAACAGCGTCCAGAGGTAGTCGCCCGCGATCGCGGCGATCCACAGCGCGATCTGCACGCGACCGGTCGTCAGCGCGGCGACCACGAGCAGCGTGGTGCCGAGGGTGATCGAACCGAGCGCCCAGCGCAGCAACTGGCCGCGCAATTGCGGGTCCTCGGAACTGGCCAGCCAGAACATCCCGAGATGCACCAACCGCACGATCAGATAGGCGACGGCGAAGACCAGCGGGCCGAACCATCCGCCCGCCGCGTCCGCGAACGCTTCGGGGATGGTGAGCGCGGCGAGGAAGGCGCCGCCCATGGCGGCGAACATTCCGACCCGTGCGATGCCCTCGTCGGCGCGGACCACGTTGCCGAGCCAGGAGTAGGCGATCCACAACCACCACATCACCGCGAGGACCAGCAGCGCGCGCACCATGTTCTTCGCGCTGGTTTCCCCGGCGGCCAGGCCGGTGACCATGGTGAACGCGAACACGAGTACCAAGTCGAAGAACAACTCGAGCTGGGTCACCGACGCGCCTTCGGCCGTCGGCTGCAACCGCGCTCGTTTGGGACCGATCATGAGGCTCATCGTCGCACTCCGCTCGATTCCGCCCCGGTTCGCCGCGTCATCCGGAGCGATTTCGCGCAGAGCGTAGCCGTCCGCGCTATACGGGTTGATAGGTCTCCGTTTCGGGGAACCGCCCGGCGAAATCTATGAAGCACTCCACGACCCCCTGGTTGGCCTTGCGGAAACTGCGTTTGAGTAGAAATCCGGGAACCGGGAGGGGCAGATAGAGTTCGACGTGGTACCAGACGTGCGTGCCGTCGACGCTGTCGGACACCTCGAAAAAACCGCCGCCCCGCACGCCCCTGGTGCTGTCGGTGACGATCCAGGAGGACCGGTCGTCGGTCCAATCATATTCCAGCACTTGCAGATCCGAACTGCCGAGTAGCTCCGCCTCGAGGAAGACCCGCCGCGGCCTGCGTCGTGCGTCGCGGGTCGCGACCCGCACGTCGCGGTAGGCGGACGACCATTCCGGAAGCGATTCGACATCCGTCAGGGCGTCCATGACCTGATCGGGATCCGTGTCGATGACGAATCGGATATCCGTCTTGGTGCGCATGGCATACCTCCGACCCCCGGGTGGACAATTCGGGCCGATTGTCTCCGTGATTTGTACGCTGCGTCAACTCGACTGTGCCAGGCCGATTCTCGGCTAACCGGGATAACGTGCCGTTATCTGGTCGAGATCGGCGATCGGCAACCGTGATAGCAACTTCGGTCGGAAGGACCCCGCATGCCGGCGGTCCGCGCGCCTACGATCGGATCCGAATGGGCGCCGATTTCCGGCGCCGTAGGTACGGGCGGGAGGACGTCATGAAATACGCCGAACTGCTTGCACAGGCTCGGGACACGATCACGGTGCGCCGGGTATACGGGGAGCCCTACGAACGCGATGGAGCGATAGTCATCCCCGCCGCCTCGGTCGGGGGCGGCGGTGGCGGCGGCGGTGGCGCCGGGAACAGCGCCGACGGAGACGGGTCCGGGGAAGGCGTGGCGTTCGGCGTGGGCGCGAAGCCCGTCGGCGCCTATGTGCTCCGGGACGGTCGGCTGACCTGGCACCCGGCCGTGGATGTCAACGCGATCATCGCGACGGCGGGCAGGGTGCTGATCGCGGGAATCCTCGCGTTCGCGCTGACCCGCCGCCTGAAGCGACGCGACTGAGCGGCGCGGCGCGAGTACGCCGCCGGCGAGCGCCGGGCCGAGCGGAGGCGAGGTCGTCCAGCGCTCGATCCGGCGCGGCGTTCATTCCGACGTAGCGGGCTCGACGATCGCGTCGGGCCCCGGATACACCAGCGATTCGTGACCGTCGGAGAAACGCACCACGTACGGCGGCGTCCCGTCCGGTCCGCGGACCTCGATGATCTCGGCCAGGTGATCCACTTCGCCCACCACGTGTCCGTGCACGCAGAGTCGATCTCCTACATGTGCGATCATCGCCCCATTATCGACCGCCAGGGCTGCGCGTCACAACCACTCCAGACCACGGCGCGGCTTCGATTCAGTCGGTCGCGCTGCTCACGCGCTCGACCGTGGCTTCGATCAGTGCCCGGCTCCGCTCCTGGTTTCGCGCTCGGCGCCACTCCCGGCCCGCTCAGCTCGCCTCGGTGAGGAACGACAGCCGCACCTGGCGGTCCGGGTTGTCGACATTGAGATCGACCAGCGCGATCGACTGCCAGGTGCCGAGGGCCAGCTTTCCGCCCAGCACCGGGACGGTCGCGTACGGCGGGACGAGGGCGGGCAGCACATGCGAGCGCCCGTGTCCGCGCGAGCCGTGCGCGTGCCGCCACCGGTCGTCGGCGGGCAGCAGATCGCGCAGCGCGGCCAGTAGGTCGTCGTCGCTTCGCGCGCCCAGTTCCATGATCGCGATTCCGGCGGTGGCGTGCGGCACGAAGACGTGCAGCAACCCGTCCCCGCCCACTTCGCGCACGAAGGTCGCGCACTGCGGCGTGATGTCCTGCACCACTTCACTGTGGCCCGTTCGCACCTCGAGCAGCGTGCTCTTCATGCGCCCATCGTCCCCCATCCGCGGCGTGGCGCGTGGGATGATCGGGATCGGATGCGCCTGTGTGCTTTTCCACAAGCCGGGTAGGTAGAAGCAAAACCGCTGGCCTCGGCCGGTACCCTGAATGACTGTTACCAGTTTGTTGTCGATCTTGGAGGACCCTGTCGTGGCTCTCGTGGTTCAGAAGTACGGAGGATCCTCGGTAGCGACCGCCGAGCGGATCCGGCGCGTCGCTGAACGGATCGTGGAGACCAAGAAGCAGGGCCACGACGTGGTGGTCGTCTGCTCCGCCATGGGCGACACCACCGACGAGCTGCTCGATCTGGCCCAGCAGGTGGCGCCGTCGCCGCCGGCCCGTGAGATGGACATGCTTCTCACCTCGGGTGAGCGCATCTCCAACGCGCTGGTCGCCATGGCCATCCACTCGCTCGGCGCGGAGGCCCGCTCGTTCACCGGCTCGCAGGCGGGCGTGATCACCACGGGCGCGCACGGCAACGCGAAGATCATCGACGTGACCCCGGGTCGTGTCCGCGATGCGCTGGACGAGGGGCTCGTCGTGCTGGTCGCGGGCTTCCAGGGCGTGAGCCAGGACAGCAGGGATGTCACCACGCTGGGCCGTGGCGGTTCGGACACCACGGCGGTGGCGCTGGCCGCCGCACTGGGCGCGGACGTCTGCGAGATCTACACCGACGTGGACGGCGTCTTCACCGCCGACCCGCGGATCGTGCCCGACGCGCAGCGGCTCCAGCAGGTCTCCTACGAGGAGATGCTGGAACTGGCGGCCTGCGGCGCCAAGGTGCTGATGCTGCGCTGCGTGGAATACGCCCGCCGCTACAACGTGCCCGTGCATGTGCGCTCGTCCTACACCGACAAGCAGGGCACCTACGTTTACGGATCGATGGAGGACATCCCCTTGGAGCAAGCAATCCTCACCGGCGTCGCGCACGACCGCAGCGAGGCCAAGGTGACCGTGGTCGGGCTGCCGGACGAACCGGGTTATGCCGCCAAGGTATTCCGCGCCGTAGCCGACGCGGAGATCAACATCGACATGGTCCTGCAGAACATCTCGAAGGTCGAGACGGGCAAGACCGACATCACGTTCACGCTGCCCAAGACCGAGGGCGCCCGCGCGGTCGAGATGCTGACCAAGCGCCAGTCCGACATCGGGTTCTCCCAGGTCCTCTACGACGACCACATCGGCAAGGTGTCGCTGGTCGGTGCGGGCATGAAGAGTCACCCCGGCGTCACCGCCACCTTCTGTGAGGCGCTGGCCAAGGCGGGTGTCAACATCGATCTCATCTCCACCTCTGAGATCCGGATCTCCGTGCTGGTCAAGGACACCGAGTTGGACGAGGCGGTCCAGGTGCTGCACAAGGCGTTCGATCTGGGCGGCGACGAGGTCGCGGTGGTCCACGCGGGGACGGGGCGATAAGCATGGGAGTTCGGGTAGGAGTCGTCGGCGCGACCGGGCAGGTCGGCGCCGTGATGCGGAAACTACTGCACGAGCGCAACTTCCCGGCCGACGAGGTCCGGTTCTTCGCCTCGGCTCGTTCGGCGGGCAAGACGCTGCCGTGGCGCGGCCGCGAGATCGTCGTCGAGAACACCGAGACCGCCGATCCGTCCGGCCTGGACATCGCGTTGTTCTCCGCGGGCGCCACCATGTCCCGCGTGCAGGCGCCGCGCTTCGCCGCGGCGGGTGTCGCGGTGATCGACAACTCCTCGGCGTGGCGCAAGGATCCCGAGGTCCCGCTGGTGGTCAGCGAGGTCAACCCGGAGCAGACGCGCAACCTGGTCAAAGGCATCATCGCCAACCCGAACTGCACCACGATGGCGGCCATGCCGGTGCTCAAGCCGCTGCACGACATCGCCGGTCTGCGCCGCTTGATCGTCTCCAGCTACCAGGCGGTTTCCGGCAGCGGCCTGGCCGGTGTCGAAGAGTTGGTGAGCCAGGCTCGCGCGGTGATCGACGAGGCCGAGAAGCTGACCCACGACGGGCGCGCCGTCGACTTCCCCCCGCCGGACAAGTACGTCGCGCCCATCGCGTTCAACGTGCTTCCGCTGGCCGGTTCGCTGGTCGACGACGGCTCGGGCGAGACCGACGAGGATCAGAAGTTGCGCAACGAGAGCCGCAAGATCCTCGGCATCCCGGATCTCGCGGTGAGCGGTACCTGCGTGCGCGTGCCGGTCTTCACCGGCCACTCGCTTTCGGTGAACGCCGAATTCGCCGAGCCGCTCTCGGTCGAGCACGCCAAGGAGATCCTGGCCAAGGCGCCCGGCGTGAAGCTGGTCGACGTGCCGACTCCGCTCGCCGCCGCGGGCGTCGACGATTCGCTCGTCGGCCGCATCCGTCAGGATCCGGGTGTGCCGGACGGTCGCGGGCTCGCGCTGTTCATCTCCGGCGACAACCTGCGAAAAGGCGCGGCGCTCAACACTATCCAGATCGCCGAGGTGCTGCTCAGCGACCGCTGAGACATTCGTCGATCGAACGGGCCGTGGAGTTTTCGCGGCCCGTTCGTCGTTTCCGCGTGCGCGCCCGCGCCCGGCGCGTGGACGATGCTGCCGGTGGAGACGGTCGGCGTCGTATCGCTGATCCCCGCTGCGCTGGTCGCCGAGCAGGGCGGAGGGATCGATCGGCCGCCCACTTCGGGCAGGCGCTTATGGCATGGGTCAGCGGACGCGCAGGCCATCGAAGACGACGGCGAAGGTGCGTTCGCGCTGCGCGGGAGTGGCGGCGGTGCCGTGGGTGGCGAGGAACGCGCCCTTGATGACGCGCATCAGGTCCTCCACCGCGATGTCGGTGCGCACGCCGCCTGCCCGCTGCGCGCGGGTGAGCAGCGTGCCGATGGCCGCGTTGAGTTCGTGCACCGGCCGGAGATATGCCGGGGCGTCCGGGCCGCCGACGGCGTCGACGAGATCGCGCTTGACGCTGCCTTCTGCCACGAGCAGGTCCAGGAAGTCGAAGAACGCGGGCACCGGTTCGGCGGCGTCGGCCGATTCCCTCGCCAGCGCGATGATCCGGTTCACCCGGTCCACGATCGCCGCCTCGAACAGCGCTTCCTTGGTGGGGAAGTGCCGGTAGACGGTGCCCGCGCCGACCCCGGCCCGCCGCGCGATCTCGTCCAGCGGCACCGAGAGCCCTTCCGCCGCGAAGGCTTCCTGCGCGGCTGCCAGGACCCGCTCGCGGTTGCGGCGAGCGTCGGCGCGCAGCGGTCGTCGCTCGGGTTCGGTCACGAGAAGCGAGTCTACTGTTGACAATCGGGGCGCACGTTCCGGATGATAAGCGGGTCTTGCGTTCCGGTTATTTGGAGGTGTGTGATGGCGACCGATCCTTCTGTGCGCAGCCCGCGCGAGCTGGTCGAGCGGTTGTTCGGCGACCTGCGAGCTCGCGATGCGGACGCGTTCGTCGCGCTGCTCGCGCCCGACGCGGTCTTCGAGATCCCGTTCACCATCCCGGGGCTTGCGACCCGATTGGAAGGCCGCGAGGCGATCCGCGCGCATTTGGCGCAGCGGTGGTCGGGGCTTTCCGGAATCGAAGTGCACGCGATTCATCCCCAGGTCTACGAGACCACCGATCCCGAAGTGCTGCTCGTGGAGAACGAGGTCGACATGACCGTCCCCGGTTCCGGTCGCGCCCGGGTGCGCACGTCCGTCAACGTTGTCCGAGTCCGCGACGGCGAAGTAGTGCTGTTCCGCGACTACATGGACACCGCCCGCTTCGCCCGCCTGGCCGCGGGCTGAGTTCCTGCTCGGCGGAACCCCGCTGTCGGCGTGCCTCCGGAACCGATGGCCCTGCTCCAGGCAGTGGTACCATATGTCGTACTGATGGCTGGAGGGATCATGGCTGCTGCGATTACTGCGAGTGAAGCGCGAAAGAACCTGTTCCCCCTGGTCCGGAAGGTCAATGAAGATCACGACACGATCGAGATCGTGTCGAAAGGGGGGAACGCGGTGTTGATGTCCAAAGAGGACTACGACTCACTGATGACGACCGTGGAGCTGTTGAGCGGGCGTGACGGGGCGCGCCTACGCCGATCGATTCAAGAACTCGAAGGTGGCGGCGGCGTCGAACGCGACCTCATCGAATGAAGGTCGTATTCTCCGAATCCGCATGGGAAGAATATTCGGCCTGGCTGCAGCGCGATCGGGTCGTGCTGAAGAAGGTCAACGTGCTGATCAAAGCAATCTTGTGCGATCCGTTCGAAGGTATCGGTAAACCCGAGCCCCTGAAGCACGACTTGTCGGGGTACTGGTCGCGCCGGATCACGCAGGAGCACCGCATCGTCTACCGAGTGGTGGACGATGCGGTCTGGATCGCCAAGGTCGGCAAGCACTACGACTGACCTCGGCGCGGAAAAGGCCTCGCTCCGCGCTGGGCCGGGCTGCTAGCCTGCGCCGATGGCGAATCCTCATCCTCACGTGTATCTCGGCGACCGGATCGTCGCGGCCGAAGCGGCCACGGTGAGCGTCGCATCGTCGGCGGTGTTGTACGGACTCAGTGTCTACACTGTCTTCCCGGTGCACGTGGATGGGGCAGCGCGCACCGCTTTCCGGTTGGACGACCATTTCCGCCGGCTCGAGGAATCCTGCAAGATCATCGGGATCGATGGGTTCGCGGCGGAGTGGGATTACGCGCGGTTCCGTACGGCCGTCGTGGAATTGATCACGGCGAATGCTCCGCGCGAGGACGTTTTCGTGCGGGCGACGGTGCATGTGGTTGAGTCCATTCCGGGCACGCAGGTGCGGGGCTGCGCCATTCGGGTCAGTATGTTCGTCTACGACGCGGTGCCCATCGTCCCGCAGGACGGCATGCGCCTGAAATCCAGTCCGTGGCGGCGCATACCGGACAACGCGATCCCGTCTCGCGCGAAAGTCAATGGCGCCTACGTGAACTCGGTGCTGGCCAAGCAGGACGCGATCGACAGCGGCTACGACGACTGTGTCTTCCTCGACGGTAACGGGCACGTCTGCGAACTCAGCGCGGCGAATATCTTCCTGGTTCGCAACGGCACACTGATCACGCCCGACGTCTCCTGCGACATCCTCGACGGCATCAACCGCAGGACCGTTCTCACCTTGGCGGCCGAAGACGGGATTCCGGTGGTAGAGCGCACCGTCGATCTCACCGAGTTGTACATCGCCGACGAAGTGTTCGTCACCGGCACATCATCCGGTGCCGCGCCGGTGGTCGCGGTGGACGGCCGCCTGGTCGCCGACGGCGTCCCCGGCCCGATCTCCCAGGCACTGCGCAAACGCCACCATGCGGCACTGCGCACCGACGACGTGCACGGCTGGATCGCGGATCTGACCGCGACCCGGTAGCGGGTCGTTCAGCGGATCGCCGGGGTGCGCGGGTCGGGTCCCAGGCAGACCAGGATGGCGCAACCCGGCGGGGTGTCCGCGAACGGCGGATCCAGCGGGTGATTCAGGCAAGCGAACACATTGCAGCCCGGATAGGCGGCGGGACCGAGACCGAACACCGCGATCAGGATGTCCGTGTCGACGAAACGGCGTGGGTCCAGTCGCAGCGGGGGCTCGGCGTACGGGCCCGGGTCGGGTACCGGCCGGTCGTAGAACGCGTCGAATACTTTGCGGAAGAACTCGTAGGGCAATTCCTGGGTGTTCTGCACGACTCCGGACACGCCTTGGCTGCTGACGTTCCCGAAGACGCCGGTCCACACCACCGTGAGGTCGAGACTGGGTATGACGAAGACGTTCTGCATGCCGAGGCCTGCCATCGCGTAGACGTCGCCCGGCAGGAAGTCGGCGATCTCGGCGCAACCGCCCCCGAGCCAGAACAGGTACCCGTAGCACGCGTTCGTCGGTGAGGGCGTGCGCGCCTTGCGCAGGTAGGCACGGGAGACGATCTGCTGTTCGCCCCAGCGCCCGTCGTTGCTCACCAGGAGTCCCAGCTTCGCGAAGTCGTTCGGCGGGATCATCAGGTGTGCGTAGCCGTAGGTATGCCCGGAGCGGTCCTGAGCCCAGTAGTAGTCGCTGCGAGGAATCCCGAGCGGATCGAACAATTCCCGCTGCGCGAACTGTTGCAGAGGTTCGGCGACGGCCAGCTCCAGCACGTAGGACAAGAGGTCGACATTGCGCTGGCTGTAGGTGAAGACGGTGCCCGGCGGGTTGTCCAGCGGCACGCCCAGCGCCTGCACCGCGCTGTCGGGGTCGACCGGGATCACACCGGTGACGCCCTCGGTCAGCACGCCTACCCGCATGCCCGAGGTCTCGGTGAGCAGATTCTCGACGGTGATCGACCGGTGCTGCGCATCACCGAGTCCGGTGGGCAGATAGCGGTCGATGGGCGCGTGGAGATCGAGTTTTCCCTGGTCCCAGGCCATTCCGGCCAGGAGCGAGACGATGCTCTTGGTCGCGCTCCAGATGTTCCACGCCACATTGCCGCTCTGGGCGTTCGTCGGCCCCTCGCCGATGAGGCAGTTGTGCCGGAACACCTGCACGTTGAAACGGTTTCGACCGGCCGCGAAGGTCAGCGCGTCCCGCAGCTTCGCGGAATCCAAGCCGACTTGCTCCGGCGCCGCCCGCTCCAGATCGCGCCCCGAGGTGACCGCGCAGCGCAGCTCGTCGCCGGTCGCGGCGACCGCGCTTCCGGCGAAGACATTGCCCGCCACCAGCGAAACCGCCGCGATTCCCGCCAGGAATCCACCGAAACGCCCCATGCGCAAAAGGCTAGCGTCCTTCGGCCTGTTCACGCGGTTAACAGGCGGGGAACTGGACGTCTGATATTCGCAACGAGACGCTGACCGGACAGGGTCGTTCGCTGGGTGTGTGCGGTAAGGACGGCACAAGCGGTGTCGATGCCGAGTCGGGCGCGCGGAGCTGTTGCGGGTCGGATGATCCGGCCGACTGCGCCGGATCCGGCTCTCGCGCCGTTCGCCATGCTCGGGCGCGGACGGCCCGCCGCGCGACCGTTTCGGCGGTGGCATTTGCCCGATGTCTCCAGCGCGGCCGGTCCAGGAGGCGGCCGACGCCGACTTCTAGCGGTAGCGCTTCCCCAACACATACAGCGCCGCGCCGATGATCAGTGCGCCGAGCCCGGTGAGAACCGAGCCGAGCGGCAACGCGAATCCGACGACGACGCATCCCACCGCACCGACCATGGGAATCCACCGGGGCGGCCGATTCTCCTCGGCGGTCAGTGTGGTGGCGGAGATGTTGGCGATCAAGTAGTAGAAGAGCACCGTGAAGGAGGAGAACCCGATGGCCGCGCGCACATCGAAGAGCGCCGCGACCATGGCGACGAGCGCGCCGACCACCAGTTCGGCGCGGTGCGGCACCCCGAACCGCGGATGCACGGCGGCGAGCGCGCCCGGCAGATAGCGGTCCCGCGCCATGGCCAGCACCGTGCGGGATACGCCGAGGATCAGGGCGAGCAGCGATCCGGCCGCCGCGACCACCGCGCCGATCCGTACCACCGGCGCGGTAGCCGCAACCCCCGCCGCGCCGACCATTCGCGCGAGCGGGTCGGTCGCCTCGGCCAGTCCGGCGGAGCCGAGCACACTCAGCGTCGCCACCGCGACCAGCGTGTAGACCGCGAGCGCGAGTGCGAGCGCGATCATGATGGCGCGGGGGATGGTGCGTCGCGGTTCGCGCACCTCCTCGCCGAGCGTGGCGATGCGCGCGTACCCCGCGAACGCGAAGAACAGCAGTCCCGCCGCGGTGAGCACGTCGCGCGGACCGATCCGGCCGGGTAGGGCGGTTGCCGCCGAATGCGTTCCGAACAGCCCGATCACGATCACCACGGCGAGCACCGTGAGCACCACCGCGACGATCACCCGAGTCGCGAACGCCGACTTCTGCACGCCCGTGTAATTGATCGCGGTGATCGCCACCACCGCGCCCACCGCCACGGCGTGTGCCTGCTCGGGCCAGGCATAACTACCGACCGTCAACGCCATCGCCGCGCAAGAGGCCGTCTTGCCCGCGACGAACCCCCACCCGGCGAGATACCCCCAGAACCGTCCGAGCCGCTCACGCCCGTACACATACGTGCCGCCGGAAACGGGATACCGCGCCGCCAGCCGCGCCGACGACGTCGCATTGCAATACGCCAGTACCGCCGCCACCGCGAGCGCCACCAGCACCCAACTCCCGGCCGCAGCCGCCGCAGGCGCGAGCGCCGCGAATATCCCCGCCCCCACCATCGCCCCCAACCCGATGACCACCGAATCGACCAGCCCGAGCCTTCGACGCAAGGTCCCATCCAGCGAAGCCATAACCGAATCCTCCCGCACCACCCCCACCCCCGCAGCGCGACTCCGCGAGACGCGACAGCGCCGCCAGGTTGCAATGACCTGGCGGCGCCGTGGTGTAGTAGTCGTCGACGTCCCACAAGCGCCTCTCGGCGAGTGGTCGCTCGTAGCGACAAAGGGTGCGGCCCGGGGCTGTCCGGACGTCGACAGGGGGTTCAACCACATAGTGCCGGAACCTATTCCGACCGGAATTTGTGACGCTCGCCACGTCCGGCCTCGGTCGGCCCGGTGCGGCGAGCTGCGAGGGCGATCGAGG
Organism: Nocardia aegles; assembly: GCF_052545135.1. NCBI lineage: Bacteria > Bacillati > Actinomycetota > Actinomycetes > Mycobacteriales > Nocardiaceae > Nocardia > Nocardia aegles. Next base: position 154,292 of record NZ_JBQWRI010000010.1, on the reverse strand, counting down.
CATCGGCTTCTCGCCGGACAAGATGCTGCGCGGCCGGGTATTCGCCTACGCGGACGCGCACCGCTCCCGGATCGGTACGAACTACGCGCAGCTGCCGCCGAACCAGGCCAGGGCGGCGGAAGTGAACTCCTCCTCCAAGGGGTCGCCATGCGGTACCACTACAACGACCCGAATGTGCCGGTGTACGCGCCCAATTCGTTCGGCGGACCGCACGCCGGCCCGGAACAGGCGCCGGACGACGGCATCTGGGACTTCGATCCGACCATCGTGCGGGCCGGCTACATCCAGCACGCCGAGGACGGCGGCTTCACCCAGGCGGACACCACGCGCAGCGGGAACGGTTGGTGGACAACATGGTCGGCCACGTACTCGGCGGCGTCCGAGAGCCCGTGCTGAGCTGGGTATTCCACTTGGAAAAACGTGGACGCCGAACTCGGCAGGTCGAGGGGGCGTGCGCGCCGGGCTCGACAACTCGCGGGCCTGAGTAATCCGCATCGAAGGCAGGTGTGCGCGGCGCCGAGCACCTGCCTTCGGCGTGTCCGGCCGATCAAGTTTGCCCGGTAGGTGCTCGGGTGCCAGAGTGATGGCATGTCTCGGCTGACACGCGATTACCGGGTGGCGCTGGCCGCCGCGTTGGCGCTGCTGGCCGGTTGCGGTGCGGAAACCGGTGCGGCGCAGCCGGAGACGATCACGCCGAGCGGCGAGGCCGGGCCCGCCGCGAACGTGAGAGTGGCCGACCTGGAGGCTCGGTACGGGGCACGGGTCGGGTTGTTCGCGGTGGACACCGGCACCGGTAGAACGGTGACCCATCGCGCCGACGAGCGTTTCCCGTTCCTGTCCACCTTCAAGACGCTCGCGGCTGCCGCGGTGCTGCGTGCACATCCGCTCGACACCGGCTACTTCGATCAGGTGGTCCGCTTCCACGAGGCGGACTTGGTCGACAACTCGCCGGTGACCAGCGCCGAGGTGGCCGGCGGGATGACCCTGGCGCGCGTGGCCGAGGCCGCGATCACCCGCAGCGACAACACGGCGGGCAACCTGCTGCTACGTGATATCGGTGGCCCGGAGGGGCTCACGGCGTTCCTCCGCACGCTCGGTGATCCGACGAGCAGGCTCGACCGCTGGGAAACCGAACTGAACACCGCGATTCCCGGCGACGAACGCGACACCACCACCGCGGCCGCGCTGGCCGCGGACTACCGCGCCTTGGCGCTGGGTGACGCGCTCGGCGCGCGGGAACGCGACCAGCTGGTCGCCTGGCTGAAAGCCAACACGACCGGTGACAAGCGCATCCGCGCGGGATTGCCCGCCGATTGGGTCACCGGCGACAAGACGGGCACCGGCGCCTACGGCTCCGCCAACGACGTCGCGATCGTGTGGCCGGAGGGCGGCCGGGCGCCGATCGTGATCGCGATCCTGAGCCGCAAACCGGACGCGGACGCCGGGGTCGACAACGACCTGCTGGTGGAAGTGGCGAAGGTGGTCGTAGACCGGCTCCGGTGACCTGCCCGGGAGCCGCGTTCCCGCTCGCCTGTCACTTCGACTCGCCGATCGGTCCGGGTGTCACTGGTCGGGCGTCTCCGTCAAGGCGGACTCGGACACCCTGGCGACCTCCATGTCGATCTCCTGGATCTGGAGTGTCACGCCGTCCGGGTCGACGACCCGCAAGCTGCGACCGAAGTCCTCGTCGTGGATCTCGTAGTCGTAGCCATGCTCGCGCAGCCGGCTCGCGACCGCCTCCAACTTCTCGTCGGTCGCGAACCCGAGCTCGACGAATCCGGCCGGGCGTCCTTTCGACACCCTGAAGTCGTGCAGCCCGACCGCGCCCGCGTCGCCCGAAAGCTGCGCCCAGATGTCGAGACTCGCTGTCGGATCGAGCGCCAGCCCGAGACCGGCGTAGAACTTCCGGCACGCTTCCACATCCGCGACGTACCTGATGGGCAGGACAGTAAGCATCATGACTCCTTCTCGGATCGGGTGAACCGAGTATCGAGCGATGCCCGGGGTCGTGGCCTCCCCGGTCGCGGCATACGCCGGAATCCGACACGCGATGCGGTCGACGGTGCGGATTCGGTCACGGCGGTGGGTACGAATGCTTGGCGCCCGCCCACGTGGCGGAGCGGATAACGACGAGTTGTAGTAGACCTGGCCGGATCAGGCGGCCAGGCTCGATCACCTACAGCAGGCCCCACCAGTAGAACAGGCTGGCCAGAATCCAGACCACCACGGTTTCCATCGTCGCTCCCAATCTTCTTGGCGCACTTATGACCATCATCCCGCGATCCGCGGCAGGGCGGTAGGCGCATGCCGGGTCACCGCTTGGTAAACCCGCTCACCCGCGATTGCGATCTTGCAAGGTGTTCTTAAGAGCGCGCCAAGCCCGTGCCTGCATTGTTTTTCTCGCGGGAGGGACATACCCAGCACCGCAGGTGCGAACCGAGCAGCGACCTGTCTCGAGGGGTGACAGGTCGGGGTCTCGGGGATGGTGTCCGCCGGGGCCGGTCTACGAGGGGTGGCCGGCCCCGGCGGACGCGGGACGCGGAGCGGTCGCTCGCGCCGGCTCTTCCTGGAGCTGACCGGCAACGAGACGGTGTTGCGGCTGCCGAAGGTAACCCACGGGTGTGCGGCGCCGGGTCCGATGCGAAGCAGGAGCGGCTGGGCCGGTCGTCGAGGGATCGGCCGGCCGACCTGGAACGTGTTCTATACAATTTGCCGGTTTTGTCGTGCGGTGTTGTCGACCGGAGCCGCGCGGGGCCCCGGTCGAAACGTCGGCCGCCGGCTCAGACGGTCGCCGCCGAGTAGTCGGGCAGATCGTAGGTCTCGGTCTTGCTCAGCATCCGCATCACGAGCGGTCGCATCGCCTTCGACGTCATCAGCTTGCTGATGGCGTGGCCCGCGCGGATGCCGAAGCGGGATTTGGGCGTCATGGCGTTGAGGCCGCCCGGCTGCAACTGCTGGGCCGTCTTCACGAAGGGGCGCAGCACCTCTTCGTAGCGGGCCAAGCCCTGCCCGGGGTCGTCGGCGTGCGCGGCGAGTTCACCGGCGAGCACGTACGCGCCCACCAGGGCCATCGCGGTGCCCTGCCCGGTGAGCGGGGAACCGCAGTACCCGGCGTCGCCGAGCAACACCACCCGGCCCTGTACCCAGCTCGGCATGTCGATGCGGGCCAGCTCGTCGAAATAGAAGTCCGGCGCCTCGGGCATCGCCGCCGAGATGCGAGCCGACTCCCAGCCGCCGCCGGCCAGCCGCTCGCGGATGAACCGCTGCTGGGCCGTGACGTCGCGCCGCAAGGCGGGGTCCGCCGCCGCGCGGAGCACGACAAGTGCTTTGCAGGTGGCCGGGTCGGCGTCGGGGCGGATGCCCAAGCCGGTGCCGCCGATCAGCGAATGCATCGTGAACCAGTGTGGCTCCAGGTCTTCCGGGCGCTGAAGTGTGAAGAACGACATGTATCCACCCAGATAGGTCGCGAACCGCTCCTCGGGACCGAAGACCATCGCGCGGGTGGCGGAGTGCAGCCCGTCCGCGCCGATCACGATATCGAATCGTTCGGCCGCGCCGGAGGCGAAGGTCACCTCGACGCCCGCGTCGTCCTGTCCGATCTCGGTGATCCACTCGCCGTAGCGGTAGTCGACGCCGCCTTCGGCGCCGAGCAGGTCGAGCAGCACCTGGTTGAGATCCCCTCGAGTGATCTCGATTTCGGCGACCGCGCCCTTGCCCTCGAAGAGTTCGGAGGACATGCGGAGAATTTCGCGGCCGGCGTCGTCGACGTACTTCATGCCGCGCTCGTCGAGCTGATACTCGCGGATGCCCGGCATCATGCCCATCCGCTCGGCGACCTCGTGACTGGGTCCGCGCAGGTCGACAGCCTGCCCGCCGGGTCGCGGCGCCGCGGCGCGCTCCACCACGGTGGCCCGGATGCCGGACCGGAGCAGTTGCAGCGCAACGGCATTGCCGGCGATGCCGCCGCCTGCGACGAGCACGCGGAGCTGGCTGCTGATGGACTTGGCGCTCATGACTTTCCTCGACTCCCATCGGTGGGCTTGATCAAACGTCTCAGACATATGTCTAACATGCGGTGGCACGGATGTCTAGCACAAATGTATAAGCGGCTTCGAACGACAAAGGCCCATGGCGGCGAGGAGATCTCGCGGCCATGCGCGGTACCCGGGGTGAAACGCAATCCGCCGCAGGCTCGACAGAGTCATCGGGTCGGTCGTCCATCAGCGAATCATCAAGGAGACGGTATGAAGCGCAGAACGAAGTTCGCCGGAGCACTCGCCGCCGCGGCGGTGGCGACCCTTGTGGCGGCCGGTAACGCCCAGGCCGACCCGGGCACGGTCTACTTCTCGGCGGGCAGCACGAACTGCGCGATCTTCGCAAACGGCTCCGTCGGCTGTGATTTCGGCTATCCCCAGCACCTGAGCTACTACGTCGGCGGCACCTACATCCCGGTGCCGGTGACGGTGAGCGAGATCGTGATCGACCAGGGCTGGCTGCCCGCGCATCCCACCTTCGACCCCGCTACGCCGTACACCCTGCCGGGTGGCAATCCGAGGATCGAGGACGTGAAGACCGGCTCGGGACAATGGGGCCCGATCATCGAATACGCGGGGGCGTCGTGCCAGGTCGGCTTCCACGGCAGCTTCACCTGCCAGGCGCTGGGCCGGGGATTCAGTTCCTACGGCAGCACGGTTACCGCCTGAGCGTCCGACCGGCGCGCTCGCCGAGCGCGGGCGCGCCGGTCCCGGTGCGCGGCTACCGGCCGCCCGCGCCGTCGAGCCGGATGATCTGGGCGTTCACCGTGCTCGCCGCCGCACCGGCCAGATAGGCGACCACCGCGCTCGGCTCGGTCGGGCCCATCGCGGCGATGGCGGTCTCGAGTTCCGCGTTGCCGGTTGTGCCGACGCCGTAGCTGACCGTGTTGACGGTGATCCGCCGGGGCGCGAAGTCGGGTGCCACGGCCTGGCCGAGCTGCTCGACCGCGCCGCGCGTCGCGTCGTGCACCGCGCCGCCCGGGTTCGCCGGATCACAAACGGTGATGACCCGGCCTTCGTCGGCCAGGTGCTGCAAGGCCAGCTGCAGGCCGTGGAAGACGCCCTTCACCGTCGCGGCGAAACCGCTGTCGAACGCCTCCGAACTGAGCTTCGGGAACGGCTCGGACTCCGGCACCGCCGCGGTGCTGACCAATACGTGCCACCCTCCGCAATCCTGGAGCAGCGCCTGCACCAGCTCCTCGTATTCGTCCCGATCGGCGACATCCGCCGCGAGTGCCAGCGCGGCGCCGCCCGCCTCGGTGATCTCCTTGACCACGTCCGCGGCGGGCTCCGGGAAATGTGGATGGTGCACCACGACCTGAGCGCCTTGCGCGGCAAGCGTTTTCGCGATCGACCTGCCTAATCCGGTGTAGGCCGCCGTGACCAGCGCGGTCTTCCCGGACAGTGGTCTGTCCGCGGGCGCGCCGTCGACGGGCTTGCTCATCTGCTGACCTTTCGTCGATTGCGGGAATTCGGTTTCAGCGATGATATTCCCGCATGCGGTCGGACCAACCTACGAAGGTCCGTCGGCCGCCATCGTGTCCGGTTCGCCGGCAACGGCGAGTGGCCGCGACGGCCGCGGGCCGGGGTAGCGCGGAATGAATGCCGAAGTCTGGTCGCGCGCAGGCATAGAAGCGGTTCCGTGCGTCCGGATGCACTGTAGCGGGCAAGCATGTGCCGAGGCTACGCATCCGGGTCGGCATTGCTCGCGAAACTGCGCTGGCGCAGCGATGAATTCGATATCGGCAGACGCGGGCGACGACTTGCCCGCCCGCGGGTTCGGACGCACAGCCGAGGCGATCCGCCTCGAGTACCGGGACGAAGGGCTGAGACGCCGATCGGCATCCGCACTGCTCCGGTCGTTCCCGGCAACGGAGAAGGCCCCCGACCAATGCTGGTCAGGGGCCTTCCCGTCGTCTCAACCACGAGTCGGGGTGACAGGATTTGAACCTGCGACCTCTTCGTCCCGAACGAAGCGCGCTACCAAGCTGCGCCACACCCCGTGAAGCGGACCTGGAGTAGCTTACAACAGGGCTGCCCGAGACGTTAAACCGGCAGGTCAGTCACCCTGCGAGGGGGCGAATGCTGGTGAAGATGCGCTTGGCGGTATCGGCGTCGAGCGCGTGCGGGACGCCCGTGTCGGCGGCGATCACCATGACGAAGTTGCCCTGGTCGTTGGGGAACGCGGCGGTGTAGACGGAGTACGCCTTCGCGCAGCCGGGCTTGGCGTCGGCGACGGTGCCCTTGGTCTCCACGAACATGCCGTGCTGCGACCCGTCCAGCGACGCCAGCGGCATGGGCAGACCGGGTGTGCCGCCGGGCGTCGCCTTGTAGGCGAGCGTGGCGGTTCTCGTGCCGAGTTCGGTGGCCGCTTTCCCCGGGTCGGAGGTGCTGGAGCCGGTGAGGAAGGCTACGGTCCGAGTCGAGCCGGGGCAGTAGCCTTTGCCCTCACTGGCCAAGCCTTTGCCCGCGACGGCGTTCGGTGGCTCGCCGAAACCTCCGATGGTGCCCTGCGGCGCGACCGTCCAGTCGGCGGGCACATCGTAGGCGGCGCCGCTGTCGGGTGCTCGGACGACCTGATAGCCGGGCACAACCGGAGTTGTGTCGCCGGAACCCCGCGCGGTCGTCGTCGGAGCGGATCTGGTCGTAGTCCGGGCGGCGCCCGCGGTGGGGCTGGTGGCGGTAGTGCGCGCGTCCACCAGCGACGGCTCGGCGCCCTGGGCGGATTGGTCGGTCCTCATCCTCGTCAGGGCCACCGCCCCGGCCACGAGACCGGTCACCAACAGCGCCGCCAGGCCGGCCAGGAGGACGTTTTTCCCGCCCTTGCTTGCGCCCGGAGGGTTCGGCGGCGGTCCACCGAATCCGCCCTGCGGAGGGTAGCCAGGTTGAAATCCGCCTTGCGGCGCCGTGCCGTGCTGCCCGGGGCCGCCGCCGGGTTGCCACGGCAAGGTCTGCGCCGGTTGGCCGAACCCGTTCGGGCTCGGATAGCCGAGCAGGGTGGGCGCCGAATCGCCGGATTCCGGCGGGGAACTCGGCCCGCGGTGACCCAGGGCGGCAGTTTGGTCGAGCGCACCGAGCGGCTGCCCGAACATGGTCGGATCGGTACGCCCACGTGCGCCGGGATCCGGCTCGGCGCGCGGCGGCCACTGCCCGGAGGGCGTCTGCCGGAGAGACCGGGCCGGCCTGGTCTGATCGTCGCGGCCGGTCGGTCCGGGCTGATCAGATCCCGACCGCGTACCGCCCGGCGGGGCGAACAAGGTGGGGTCGTCCGGCGCGGACCGGCTCGCCGCCGAACCGCCGTCGGGCGCCCACGAGAGAGCGGAATCGCTCTGCCAGCCCGGTTGCCACTGGAGCGTCGGTGCGGGCTGCTGGTACGGCTGCCACTGGATGGCCGGGTCTGATTGCCACGGGAACGGGTTCGAGTCGTGCCACTGCCCCGGAGTCTCCGCGGAGGACTGATCTCGAGCCGCGCGCTGCCAAGGCGTGCCTGCTGGGCGTCCCGGTTCGGCGTGCCCGCCCGGCTGCGATTGCGTGGGCTGCTGTTGCGCTCCGCTGTGCGGCGGACGAGCGCTGTTGTCGTCGTCCGGCGGTGGGAGGACCGAACGCAAGGGAGGAAAAGCCTGGTGCTGAGGAGTCGGCGGCCCGGCGGGCCGTCCCGGAGTAGTCGGGCCGCGCCGGTCGTCGAATCCACTCACAGTTGTCCCCTACCTGCCACACGTCTCGGCAGGGGACATTAGCGGGCGACGGCCTCCGATGCCGACACTCCCTGGCCCGTGTCGGCTCCCGGTCGCTTCGGCGGCGCGGCCACCAGCGTCAACAGGGTCGCCTCCGGGCGGCAGCAGAATCGGTACGGTGCCCACGGCGAGGTGCCGACACCAGCGGAGACGTGCAACTGGGTGTGCTCGCCCCACTTCGACGGGCCCTTCACCCGGGACCGGTCGATCCCGCAGTTGGTAACCAGGGCGCCGTAGCCGGGCAGGCACAGCTGGCCGCCATGGGTGTGCCCGGCGAGCACCAGATCGTACCCGTCTTCGGCGAAACGGTCCAGCACCCGGGGCTCGGGCGAGTGGGTGAGGCCGAGTCGCAGGTCGGCCAGCGGATTCGGGGCGCCCGCGACAGTGTCGTACCGGTCGCGCTGCAAGTGCGGATCGTCGACACCGGCGGTGGCGATGCGGATGCCCGCCACTTCGAGGTCGCGGCGCACGTGCGTCAGATCGAGCCAGCCGCGCTCGGTGAAAGCCGCGCGCAAGTCTTTCCACGGCAGCGGAGCGCCGTAGGTGCGGCGATGGTCCTTCTTGAAGTACTTCAGCGGATTCTTCGCCACCGGCGCGAAGTAGTCGTTGCTGCCGAAAACGAAAAGGCCCGGGCGGGACAGCAATCCGCCGAGGGCCTGGACCACCGCGGGTACCGACTTCTGGTGCGAGAGGTTGTCGCCGGTGTTGATCACCAGGTCGGGCTCCAGTCGATCCAGTTCCCGTAGCCACTGCTGCTTGAGCTTCTGGCCCGGCGTCATGTGCAGGTCACTGAGGTGGAGCACCCGCAGCGACGACGACCCCGGTGCCAGCAGCGGCATGGTCGCCTCCCGGAGGACGAAGGCGTTGCGTTCGACCAGCGAGGCGTAGCCGATTCCGGCCACCGCGGCTCCGGCGGCTCCCAGCGCGGTCGTGCGGACAGCAGAGGTCGAGATCACGGGCATTTGGCCAGCATAGGTGACCTCGCGCAGGAGCGCCGAGTGTGTTTCCGCACAGGCGCCCGTTTTTCCGGCCGGAAATCGGGCCGCGCGGCAAATGTAGTGGGACCGCCGCGCCCCAGCGGCTACCGTGAGCGGCATGTCGGAACTCAAATCGCAGCTGCGAGCGGATCTCACCGCCGCGATGAAAGCCAAGGACACGTTGCGCCTTTCCACATTGCGGATGCTGCTGTCGGCGATTCAGAACGCCGAGGTCGCCGGCGCACAGGCCCGTGAACTCACCGACGCCGAGGTCGTCTCCGTGTTGCAGAGGGAAGCGAAGAAGCGCAACGAATCCGCCGAGGTCTACACACAGGCCGGGCGCGGCGAACTGGCGGCGAACGAGCACGCCGAGGCACGCGTCATCGAGGAGTACCTGCCGACCCAGCTGACCGACGCCGAGGTCGCCGATCTCGCCGACACCGCCATCGCCCAGGTGGCCGAGGAGACCGGGGAGCGTCCCGGCATGCGCCAGATGGGGCAGGTCATGAAGATCGCCACCGGCCTCGCCGCGGGCAAGGCCGACGGCTCGCGTATCTCGGCCGCGGTGAAAGCGCGGCTGTAGGCCGGCGAAGCGAAAGGGGCCGCGAACCGAACGGTTCGCGGCCCCTTTCGCGTGCTCAGCGCGGGATGGGAATCGGGATGGGGATCGGTGGCAGCCGCGGCACGGGCAGTCCCGGGATGCCCGGCGGCGGTGGGGGCGGTCCGGGCGGTGGCGCCGCCCGGACGGTGCCGTCGCTGATGTAGAGCGTGATCACCGAGCCGGGGATCGCCGACCCGTTGGGCGCGGTGCCCATGACGGTGCCCTTGGGCCGATCGCCCGCCCCCGTCACCGGCGACACCTGGAAGCCGGCCGCGACCAGGGCGGAGGTGGCCTCGCCCTGGGTCATGCCGACGACATCGGGTACCTGCGCGTTGTTCGCGCCGCGCACGTACTTGTGGTCCAGCGGGGGCAGCGCAGGCGGTGGGAACAGCGGTATCACCGGTTTGATCGCGTTGAACCAGGTGCGCGCGGGCTCGTTACCGCCGAACAGGTTGCCGTCGCCGCAGTTGCGCAGCGGGAACGAGCAGATCTCACCCGGGGTCGGGCTGTCGCCGTAGGCGTAGACCGCGGCGGCCAGAGCGTTCGTGAAGCCGAGGAACGCCGAGGAACGGTGGCTTTCGGTGGTACCGGTCTTGCCCGACATCGGGAAGTTCCAGCCCACCGAGTGGGCCGCGCCCGCCGCCGTACCGGAGATGTCGTCCTGGCTCATCGCGTTGGCCAGTGTGTTCGCCAGGCCCGGCTCGACGACCTGTTCGCAGGCCTGCTGGGTCAGCGGTACCTGCTTGCCCTGGCGGTCGAGGACCTCCTTGATCGGGTTCGCCGGGCACCACCGGCCGCCGGACCCCAGCGTCGCGGCGACGTTCGACAGCTCGAGCGGGTTGATCGCCACCGGTCCCAGGGTGAACGAGCCGAGGTTCTGTTCCTTGATCATGTCGGCCAGGCTCTGGTTGCCGTGGCCCGAGGTGCCCGCTTCGGTGAACGAGCGCATGCCGAGCCGGACCGCCATGTCCACGGTCGGGGTGACGCCCACGGCCTGGATAAGCTTGACGAACGCGGTGTTCGGCGAGGTCGCCAGCGCCTCGGTCACCGACATGGGCGACTTGTAGCGGCCCGCGTTCTCCACGCAGTAGGTGGCGGGCGGGCACCCGCGGGCGCCACCGTTACCCATGCCCTTGGCCTCGAACCGCCCCGGCACGTCGAGCTGGGCGTCGATGCCCAGACCCTTCTCCATCGCCGCCGCGGTGGTGAAGATCTTGAAGATCGAGCCCGCGCCGTCGCCGACCATGGAGTACGGCTGCGGCTGCACGGTCTCGTTCGCGTCCCGGTTCAGGCCGTAAGTACGGCTGCTGGCCATCGCGAGCACCGGATGCGTGTCCTGCCCCGGCGCGACCACGGACATGACTTCCGCGATGTTGTCCAGATTCGGGTTCGCCGCGTCGGTCACCGCGCGCTTCACCGAGTCCTGCACGGCCGGATCGAGGGTGGTCTTGATCAGGTAGCCGCCCTTCTCGATCTGTTCGCGGCTGATGCCGGCGTTGGCCAGGTATTGCAGCGCGTAGTCGCAGAAGAAGCCGCGGTCGTTGGCCGCGATGCAGCCGCGCGGCAGGCCCTTGGGTTCGGGCAGCACGCCCAGCGGCTTGGTCTTCGCCTCGCGGAACTCCTCGGCGCGGCTGGGGATGTTCTGGATCATCGTGTCCAGCACCGTGTTGCGCCTGGCCAGCACGCCGTCCGGGTTGGTGTAGGGGTTGAGCTTGGAGGAGCTCTGCACCATGCCCGCGAGCATCGCGGCCTGCGAGACGTTCAGATCGGCCGCGTCCACGCCGAAGTAGGTCTTCGCCGCGTCCTGGATGCCGTAGGACGAGTTTCCGAACGGGACGAGGTTGAGGTACCTGGTGAGGATCTCGTCCTTGGTCAGCTGACGGTCCAGCGTCAGCGCCATCCGGATCTCCCGGATCTTGCGGGCCGGAGTGGTCTCGACGGCGGCGCGGCGCTCGGCGTCGGTCTTGGCGACCACCAGCAGCTGGAAGTTCTTCACGTATTGCTGGTCCAGCGTCGAGGCGCCCTGCTGGACCTCGCCGCTGGCGGAGTTGGTGAGGAATGCGCGCAGCGTGCCCTGCCAGTCGACGCCCTCGTGCTCGGCGAAGCGGCGGTCTTCGATGGACACGATCGCCAATTTCATGTCATTGGAGATCCGGTCGCTGGGCACCTCGAATCGGCGCTGCTCATACAGCCAGGCGATCGGATTGCCCGCCGCGTCGACCATGGTCGAGACCGCGGGCACCGTTCCCTCGACCAGCTCCGAGGAGACGTTGTCGACAGCGTCGGCGGCACGGTTGGAGACGAACCCGAAGCCGCCGGCGAGCGGGAACAACAACCCGGCGACGAGCACGGAGGCCAGCACGCAGCTGCCGGCCAGCCGCGCGAGCGTATGTGTGATCGGCACGAATCAAGACTACGGGTTGCCATTCCAGCGTTCTTGGCGGCATTTGTCCGGAGCGCGGAACTGGTTGTTCAGGAACCGGAATGGGCGTGTCGCTTGATCATGCTCGGCGTGTCGCGGAAGGGCGCGCACGCAATCTGCCTGCCCTTCCGCAGCGTGCCGGGCTTTGCAGGGACGGACGTACCAAAAATTCTCGAGCTGGTCTTGCGCACGGCCATACCTTTACCTAGATTGAGAACCCAGTGTGATAGAGCTAACACTCAAAGTGGAATGTGGTGCACTCCGCAGCTGGGTTTGGGTGCTGCGTGGTGACAACGCGATTCTGGAGCGCCGTTGACCCGGTGTTCGGACTGCAAAGGGGCACACCAAATGCACATGACAACCCCCATCGCTCGATTGGACGTGGAGCAGGCCGAAGCAAGGATCGCCTGGGTAGCCCAGGCGCGATGCAAGGAAGTGGATCCCGATCAGTTGTTCGTCCGCGGCGCGGCGCAGCGCAAAGCGGCGACGATCTGCAGGCACTGCCCGGTGCTCATGCAGTGTGGTGCCGACGCGCTGGACAATCGCGTCGAGTTCGGTGTGTGGGGCGGCATGACGGAGCGGCAGCGTCGCGCCCTGTTGAAGCAGCATCCGGAAGTGACCTCGTGGGCCGATTTCTTCCAGGCCCAGCGTCAGCACCAAGTGGCGATGTAGCCCCGGCGAAGTCGAAACAGAGCCCGCGGAAGCGGGCTCAGTTTCGTTTCAGGACGGTTGTTTCCGTTCGGAGCAATAGCGGATACGCCTAAGTATCAGGCGGTCGCGGGCGCCGTACCGGCGAGCTGATCACCGACCGCGCGCAGAGCGGCGAGGTCGGACACTTCGAACGGAAGCGCGGTGACCGACACGATCGGCGTGTGCGGATGCGCGCCGGTGAAGCGGTGCAGCAGATGCTGTTCCCGCTTATCGGTGGCGACCCGGCGGGCGTGCACCCGCAACACGGCCGCGGTGAGCGGATCGGAGTCGGCCACCTGGTCGGCGGCGGTGAGCGCGTGATCGGCCGACAGCGAGCTCAGCACGGGATGGGTGCGATTGAGCACCAGGCCCGCCAGCGGCATGCGCTCGGTCGAGAGGCGGTCGACGAAGAACGAGGCCTCCCGCAGCGCGTCCGGCTCCGGCGCCGCCACCACGAGGAAATGCGTGCCCGGCTTCGACAGCATCGCGAAGGTGCGGTCGGCCCGCTCCTGGAAGCCGCCGAACAGCGACTCCAAGGATTGCAGGAAGTTCGACGCGTCCTTGAGCATCTGGCCCCCGACGACGGTGGACACACCGCGCACCGCCAGGCTCATCGCCCCGGTCACGAACCGGGTCACGCCTCGGCCGGGAGCCATGATCACCCGGATCATTCGGCCGTTGAGGAAGTTGCCCAGCCGCTTGGGGGCGTCCAGGAAGTCGAGAGCGTTGCGCGATGGCGGCGTGTCGACCACGATCAGGTCCCATTCACCGCGATGGGCCAGCTGGCCCAGCTTCTCCATCGCCATGTACTCCTGTGTACCGCCGAAGGAGGAGGCGACCGTCTGATAGAAGGGGTTGGCGAAGATCTGCGCCGCTTTCTCTCCGCTGGTGTGCTCGAGCACCATGTCGTCGAACGTGCGGCGCATATTGAGCATCATCGCGTGCAACTCGCCCTTGGCCTCCGGCCCCAGCGCCACCCGCTGCGGGTTGTTGCCGAGGTCGGCGACGCCCAGGGATTGAGCCAGCCTGCGCGCGGGATCGATGGTGAGCACCACGACCTTGCGGCCCTGTTCGGCGGCGCGCAGCGCGATGGCGGCTGCGGTGGTGGTCTTGCCGACACCGCCTGAGCCGCAGCAGACCACCACGCGCGCGGACGGGTCGGCGATGATCCGCGAAATATCCAGCGGGGCAGCCGGGGGATGGGTCGGCATGCTCATCGGACTCCCTGTGCGGTGAGGTGTTCGGCTAGTTCGTACAGCCCGCCCAGGTCCATACCGTCGGGAAGGGCGGGCAGGTAGAGCCGGGAGATGTCGACCTTCGCCAGTTCTTCGGCACTGTCGTCCTGCGCTTGCAGAGTCGCGGAGTGCTCGATCGTTTCGGTGAGCAGGCCCTGGAAGTCGCTGTCCGGGAGGCTGATCCCCGCGGCGGCCAGGCCCGCGCGGACCGCGTCGGCGTCCAGATCACCCTCGGCTGCCCGGGCACGCAGCTCCGGCGCCAGCTGCCCCTCGGTCGCCCGGTTCACGATGACGGTGCCGATGCGCAGGTCCGCGGCGGTGAGTTCGGCGACGGCGTCGGCGGTTTCCTGCACCGGCAGCGCCTCCAGCAGCGTGACCAGATGAATCATGGTCTGGTCGGAGTGCAGCAATTGCGCGACGCCCTCGGCCTGCGACGCGATCGGTCCGCCCTTGGCCACCTCGGCCATCGCCTTGGTGACGTCGAGAAAACCGGCGATCCGTCCGGTGGGCGGCGCGTCGACCACGATTTCGTCATAGACCCGTCGGCCGGACCTGCCCACCCGAACCGCGCACTCCTTGATCTTGCCGGTCAGAATGACGTCGCGCAGACCGGGCGCGATCGTGGTGACGAACTCGATGGCGCCCATCCTGCGCATCGCGCGGCCCGCGAAGCCGAGGCTGTAGAACATGTCGAGGTATTCGAGGAAGGCGTGTTCGATGTCCAGCGCCAGCGCGACCACCTCGCCGCCCCCTTCCGCGGTGGCGATCCGGGTCTCGGTCGGCGGCAGCGGCGGCAGATCGAACAACTGCGCGATCGATTGTCTGCTTTCCACCTCGACCAACAGCACCCGGCGCCCGCCCGCGGCGAGCGCCAAGGCCAGCGCCGCGGCAACCGTCGACTTGCCCGTGCCTCCCTTGCCGGAGACGTAGTGCAAGCGGGCCTGTTCAGCGCGCTTCGGCCACCTTGTGCCCACTCCCGGCTCCTCCGAAAGCGGCACTGCTGTTGGTACTCCCACGATCGCGAGCCTATAACTGGTTCGCCGCCGCGGGGCACCGGCCGCACCAGATGGCCTGATCACAAAGCTGTTCCCGCCCCCGCGCCGGGGTGGCGAGCGCACCCATCGAATCGCCGGCATCCGTGCGAAATCCGCAACCGATCCACACGCGTGCCCAGCGCACCGAACTCCACGTTTTCGAGGCGAAAGCGAGATCGACCAAGCGCTCTTGGGCGCTGGAATGCCGAACCAGTTGTCCATGGTGCGGTGAACACCCGGCTGCGCGCTGAGCCACAAGTGGGCCGCGAACACGCCGCGACGAAGTCGCGGCCATCCGACACAGCTACGCTCTCGCACATGAGTGATACGACCTTGTGGGAGTACGCGACCGTCCCGCTGCTGACACATGCGACGAAGCAGATTCTGGATCAGTGGGGAGCCGACGGCTGGGAGCTGGTCACCGTGCTGCCCGGCCCGACCGGTGAGCAGCACGTCGCCTACCTCAAGCGGCCCAAGTAGCGAAGGAGGGTGACGCGGTGAACCAATGGGAGAAGAATCTCGCCGAGCTCGGAATCACTTTGCCCCCGGTCGTGACCCCGGTCGCGGCCTACATTCCCGCGATCCGCACCGGGTCGCTCGTCTACACCTCCGGTCAGCTGCCGTTCGTGAACGGCGAGTTGTCCGCGGTCGGCAAAGTCGGCGCGGAGGTCTCGGTGGACGTGGCCAAGGAAGCCGCCCGGTTGTGCGCGCTCAACGCGCTGGCCGCGGTGCACGACCTGGTCGGGCTGGACGCGGTGGTGCGGATCGTGAAGGTGGTCGGGTTCGTCGCCTCGGCACCCGGATTCGGCGATCAGCCGGTGGTGGTCAACGGCGCCTCGGAGTTCCTCGGTCAGGTCTTCGGTGACGCGGGCAAGCACGCGCGCTCGGCCGTCGGCGTGGCCGAACTGCCCCGGAACACTCCGGTCGAGGTCGAACTGATCGCCGAGGTGCGCTAGACCGAAACTGTCGGCTCCATTTCTATCCGAGGTTTTTTCATGACGTTGACACACCCCGCCTACGGGCAGCTCCGGCAGGTCACCGAGACGGCGGCGGTGCTGCTCGCCGACAATCCGGGACAGATGACCTTGGACGGAACCAACACATGGATTCTGCGTGCGCCGGGATGGCCGGACTGTGTGGTGGTGGACCCGGGGCCGAAGGACGAGACGCACGGCGCCGCGATCGCCGAGGCCACCGGCGGCCGGATCGCCCTCACCCTGATCACCCATCGCCATCACGACCACACCGGCGGTATCGATCGTCTGGTCGAGCTGACCGGGGCACCGGTGCGCGCCAAGGACCCCGGCTTTCTGCGCGGCTCGGATGCCCCGCTCGTCGACGGTGAGGTGATCGAGGCCGCGGGCCTGCGGATCGCCGTGCTGGACACGCCGGGCCACACGGGTGACTCGGTGAGTTTCGTGCTCGACGACGCGGTGCTGACCGGCGACACCATCCTCGGCGCGGGCACCACCGTGCTCGATTCCAGCGATGGCACGCTGGCCGACTATCTGTCCTCGCTGGACCGGCTGGTGGAAGCGGGCAAGGGCAAGGCGTTGCTCCCCGCGCACGGCCCGGATCACCCGGATCTCGAGCCCATCGCCCGTTACTACATCGCGCATCGGCACGAGCGCCTCGATCAGGTGCGGGAGGCGCTGCGTGCGCTCGGCTCGGATGCGGGCGCGATGGCGATCGTGCGGCGCGTGTACGCGGACGTGGACGAGCGGTTGTGGCCCGCGGCGCACAGTTCGGTGCAGGCGCAACTGGACTATCTGCGCGTGCACGGCTAGGCGCACCTCCGCCTTCGCTCCGGCCATGCGCGGACTGAGGACGGACTGCGTCCGGCTGCGGTGGTGGCGTACCTCCGCCTTCGCTGCGGCCGTGCGCGGGGCTGAGGGCGGACTGCGTCCGGCTGCGCCTGTTGGGCGGGAACGACGACAACGCCGGGTTCAGTGGAGCGCTGAACCCGGCGTATTCGTCGTATGGTCCGCGCTACCGGGCGCGGCGGGCCAAGCGCTCGGAGTCGGAGATGAGCACGCTCTTGCCCTCCAGCCGCAGCCAGCCGCGATGCGCGAAGTCGGCGAGCGCCTTGTTCACGGTCTCACGGGAGGCGCCGACCAGCTGGGCGATCTCCTCCTGGGTCAGGTCGTGGGTGACCCGCAGCGCGCCCGCTTCCTGCGTGCCGAAGCGCTGCGCGAGCTGCAACAGCGCCTTGGCGACGCGGCCGGGCACGTCGGTGAAGATCAGGTCGGCCAGGTTGTTGTTGGTCCGGCGCAGGCGCCGGGCGAGGACGCGGAGCAGTTGCTCGGCGATTTCGGGCCGCTGATCGATCCAGCCCTTCAGTGCCTCGCGGTCCATCGTCACCGCACGCACCTCGGTCACGGTGGTGGCGGTGGAGGTGCGCGGCCCGGGGTCGAAGATGGACAGCTCGCCGAACATGTCGGACGGGCCCATGATGGTCAGCAGATTCTCGCGCCCATCGGGCGAACGACGTCCGATCTTCACCTTGCCGGACGTGATGATGTACAGCCGGTCGCCCGGCTCACCCTCGTTGAAGATGACATGACCGCGCGGGAAATCCACCGGCTGAAGTTGCTTGGCGAGGGCGGCCACCGCAGTGGGCTCGACGCCCTGGAAGATGCCTGCTCTGGCGAGGGCCTCGTCCACGAATGTGCTCCTTAGGGAAATGGCTCTGTACCGGACCGAAGCGACTCGGCCAACAGCGCAGTCTACGCGGCGTCATTACAGCGTAGTGACGGACACCACGTAACGAGTGGATTGCGCGACACTCCAGCCGGGTCAGCTCGCGCGGGCCACGTCCATCTCCTCACCGCGGGAGCGGCGCTTGCGCATCCGGGCAACGGCGGCGGGCAGACCGAGCTTCGTCAACTCTTTCACCTCGGCATTGCTGGCCTTGTCCAGGTACTGCTGAACCTCTTCGTCGGGTTCGAGAAGTTTGCGGAGCCGGTTCTCGACCCGCTCCATACCCAGTGCGAACAGCATCAGCACCACTGGGAAGAGCACCACAGCGAGTCCTTGCATGACGAGCAGTAAACACTGTCGAGGTCTCAGATGGAACACGGCAACTGAACTGGAAGGGCAACGTTGTCTGCCAATTCCGTATGGTGGACGAGTGCGCGTCTCCCCCTCCACTGTCTCCGGGAACGGGCTTCCGCCCGGCTCCGAGCCCTCCGGAACGCCGCCGGTCGCCGCCGCGGCTCCGAAACGGAAAACCAGGGCACGACAGGCGGAAACCCGGCTCGGGCTGGTTCGTCGCGCGCGCCGGATGAACCGGGAACTGGCGATCGCTTTCCCCGACGCGCACTGCGAACTGGATTTCACCACACCGCTGGAATTGGCTGTGGCGACCATACTTTCGGCGCAGTGCACCGACGAGCGCGTGAATCTCACCACGCCCGCGCTGTTCGCCCGCTACCCGGACGCTCGGGCCTACGCCGAGGCGAATCGCGCGGAGCTGGAGGAATACCTCCGGCCGACCGGGTTTTACCGGAACAAAGCCGGCTCTCTGGTCGGACTCGGCCAAGCGCTGCTGGAACGCCACGATGGTGAATTGCCTCACACCCTGACCGAACTGGTCCAGCTGCCCGGCATCGGGCGCAAGACCGCCAACGTCATCCTCGGCAACGCGTTCGGCGTCCCCGGCATCACGGTCGACACCCACTTCGGCCGTCTGGTGCGCCGCTGGGGATGGACCGACGAGGAGGACCCGGTCAAGGTCGAGCACATCGTGGGCGCGCTGATCGAGCGCAAGGAATGGACGATGCTCTCGCATCGGGTGATCTTCCACGGACGGCGCGTCTGCCATTCCCGCAAGCCCGCGTGCGGGGCATGTGTCCTGGTCAAAGACTGTCCGTCGTTCGGGATCGGGCCGACCGATCCGGAGGCCGCGGCCAAGTTGGTGAAGGGGCCGGAGCGGGAGCATCTGCTCGAGCTGGTGGGCCGGTGAGTTCGGAGCCCTCGGGCCGAAGGAGTGCGGGACATGCGTGGCGCTGGGCACTTGCCGGTGTGATCGTCGTGGTCGCGCTGGCGGTCGCGGTGTGGCCGCGCGGCGACGAACGGACCGAAGAGCAACACCCGGCGCCCGTCGCCCCCGGCGTCTCCGACGATCTGCGCGCCGCCGCCCGGCTGCCCGACTGCCCGAGCAGCGCGGCGCCGGGTAACGGCCCGCTGGCCGGGATAACACTGGGATGCCTGGCGGATGGCAGGCCGGTCGACCTGGCCGCCGCGCTGGCCGGTAAGCCGGCTCTGCTGAACCTCTGGGCCTACTGGTGCGCACCGTGCGCCAAAGAGCTGCCGTATTTGCAGCAATACGCCCAACGCGCCGGAAACACTATTACGGTGCTGACCGTGCACAGCGACCCTGATGAGGCCAAGGCACTGTCCCGTATGCGCGGACTGGACGTGCGATTGCCCGGCGTGCTCGACGCCGACGCGCGAGTCCGCACGGCGGTCGGAGCCCCCGCGGTGCTGCCGATCTCGGTGCTGGTGCGGGCCGACGGCTCGGTCGCCGACGTCGAGGTGCGCGCCTTCGACGGGGTGGACGACATCGCTAATACCGTCGCGGGCAAGCTCGGAGTGGCCGCATGACGACGCGGGTGGATGAATCGATGGTGGAGGTGACGGTGCGGGCGTGCACGCGGGTCGGTGGGCGCAGGCACGGGGGAGGTGTGCGATGAGCATCGCGATGCCGCCCGGCATCCCGGTGTGGCTGACCCGCTCGACCGAACCTGCCCCCGACAGCGCCGACACCATGACCAGGGCGCGTGCGCTGCGCCGCGCCACGACCGTGGCCTCGAAGCCGCGGCAAGCGGCGGTGCTCGTGCTGTTCGGCGGCTCGCCGGAGCCGGACCCGGAAGCGCCCGGTGGGCTGCCCGCCGACGCGGAGGTGCTGCTCACCCAGCGCGCCTCCACCCTGCGCCAGCATCGCGGCCAGGTTGCCTTCCCCGGTGGCGCGGCGGACCCGGGCGATGGCGGGCCGATCGAGACCGCGCTGCGGGAGGCTTGCGAGGAGACCGGCCTCGACCGTTCCGGCGTGGAACCGTTCGCGGTGCAGCCGAAGCTGTTCGTGCCGGTGTCCCGTTTCGACGTGACGCCGGTGCTCGCGTACTGGCGTACGCCGGGTGCGGTGAAGGTGGTCGATCAGAGCGAGACCGAGCGGGTCGTGCGCGTTCCGCTCGCGGACCTGCTGGACCCGGCCAACCGCTTCCTGGTCCGCAGCCCCCTCGGTTATCAGAGCCCGGCGTTCCAGGTGGACGGAATGCTGGTCTGGGGCCTGACCGGCGGCATCCTCGCCGGAATCAGCAAGGCCTCCGGCTGGGACCGCGAATGGGACCACGAGGACGTCCGTGATCTACAGACCGCTCTCGCTGCTGTGGGGATGACGTTATGAGCTCATCGGCCTGGCTCGACATCGCCGTCGTGCTGCTGGCCCTGCTCGCCGCCTCTTCGGGGTGGCGGCAAGGCGCGGTGGCCTCCGCGCTGGCCTTTCTGGGGGTGGTGCTCGGCGCGGTGGCGGGCATCCTGATCGCGCCGCACATCCTGGTGCACGTCGACGAGGGCCGCACCAGAGTGCTCGCCGGCGTGCTGCTCATCGTGGTGCTGGTGATCGTCGGTGAGGTGGCGGGCATGGTGCTGGGGCGCGCAGCGCGCAGCGGCATGCGGCATCCGTTCACACGCAGCGTGGACAGCGTGGTCGGGGCGGTGCTGCAGGCGGTCGCCGTGCTGGTCACCGCGTGGCTGTTGGCGCTGCCGCTGGCCACTTCGTCGCAGCCGGCCATCGCGACCGCGATCAACGGCTCGCGGGTGCTCGCCGACGTGAACGACGTCGCGCCGAACTGGCTGCGCAAGCTGCCCAACGAATTCTCCAAACTGCTGAACACCTCCGGCCTGCCGGATGTGATCGGGCCGTTCGGGCGGGCGCCGATCGCCGCCGTGGAACCACCCGATCCGAGCGTGCTGGCCGGCCCGGTCGCCGCGTCGCTGCAACAGAGCGTGTTGCGTATCCGCGGTGTCGCGCCGAGTTGCCAGCGGGCGCTGGAGGGCTCGGGCTTCGTGATCGCCCCGCAGCGCGTGATGACCAACGCCCACGTCGTCGCGGGCACTACGAGCGTCGACGTGGACACCGCTTACGGCTCGCTGCCCGCTTCGGTGGTGCTGTTCGATCCGTTCACGGATGTCGCGGTGCTCTCGGTGCCCGGCCTCACCGCTCCGGTGGTGCCGCAGGCGCCGTCGCCCGCTCGTACCGGCGACAGTGCCATCGTGCTCGGCTACCCAGGCGGTGGCCGGTACACCGCGAGCGCGGCCAGGATCCGCGAGACGCTGGATCTGACCGGCCCGAACATCTATCGCGACGGAACGGTGAAGCGTGAGGTGTACACCGTCCGCGGGCTCGTCCAGGCGGGCAACTCCGGTGGGCCGCTGGTGGATACCGAAGGGCAGGTGCTCGGAGTCGTCTTCGGCGCGGCGGTGACCGACAACGACACCGGTTATGTGCTGACGCTCGACGAAGTCCGCTCCGAACTCGACGCTTCGCAGCGTTCCGATGGTCCGGTAGCAACCGGAGCATGTGTGTTGAGCTGATCCGCGGTGCTCAGCGCGACGCGGGTCGGTGACCACCGGAACGGGGCGACACGCCGGTGCCGTCCAACTGGTTCGGCCGCAAAGGTACTGCTCGCTGTGCACGCGAGGGCGCAGGTGTAGCGAACTGCGACTCCGCCCGCACATCCGCGGTCGGAGTTGAACGCGAAAGGATCAGTCGAGGAGTTCGGCGAGTTCCTTGGTCACGGCGTCCGGGTTCTCTTGGTGGGCGAAGTGCCCCGCCGCCGGGATACCGGCCAGCCGTCGTTCCGGCGAAAGATGAAGGTCGCGGCGGAAGGTTCCCGGCAGCAGGTACGGGTCCAGTTCGCCGCGCATGGCCAGGACAGGGATGTGGATGGGTTCGCGCATGGTCGCCATGAACCGGCGGCCGTCCGGACGCCACTGACTGCGGAAGGCCCAGCGCTGGTACTCCAGCGCACAATGCGCGGCGCCGGGGATCCGGATCGCCGACCGCATTCGCCGTGCGGTGTCGACGAATTCGGCGGTGCCCGCCCAACCCGCGCTCACCCGCTGGCGCAGCAGCCGTTCCACTTCGAAGCCATCGGCGGTGGTCAGCAAGTGCTCGCCGTACCGGGGGAGCTGGTAGCGAAGGAAGTTCGGCAGCCAGGCCGCGCGCTGGCGGCGGTTGCGCAGCACGGAACTCTTCAGTGCCGACGGGTGCGGCGAGCCCACCAGCGCGATCGAGCGAACCAGCCGCGGATGCAGCACCGCCGTGGTCCAGCAGACCAGGCCGCCTTCGGCATGTCCGGCCAGCGTCGCCTCGGTGTAGCCCAGCGCCCGGATCAGCCCGGCGACGTCACCGGCGAGCGTCCAGCCGTCGTAACCGCGCGGCGGCTTGTCGCTGTCGCCGTAGCCGCGCAGATCGACGGCCACGGCGCGGTAGCCGAGTTCGGCCAGGCCGGTCAGTTGGTGCCGCCAGGACCACCAGAAGTCCGCGAAGCCGTGCAGCAACACGACCAGCGCAGCATCCGGCCGTTCGGGCGCCGCGTCCACGACATGGAATCGGATGCCGTTGGCGTGAACGTCCCGATGCGTCCACGGTCCGTCGTAACGGACGCTGGACGGATCCGGAAGGAAGTTCGCCGACACGCCGATCGAGCCTAGTAGCCGCCGTACCGGCTCGCGAACGCGCGCCTAGGAAGGCTGCTTCTCCACGGCGAGGCGGTCGTCGTGCGCGGTGGCGCCCAAGCTGTGCGGCAGTACCGTGCGCGCCTGCTTGAGCGAATCGATCGTCTTCTCCGGCGCGCGCACTTTCTTCACCCGGCGGTAGCCGAAGAACGCCAGCACGGCGGTGGCCACGATCATCAGCAGGAAGACGATCAGGAAGGCAGCCCAGCGCGCCAGCCACACGTCGAGCAGTTCGCCGAGGAAGAAGAAAAAGAAGAACGTGCTGAACAGCAGCACGGTGAGCGCGAGGATGAAGTAGACGCTGCCCTGCAGGCCCTTCTTGATCTCGCCGGTCACCTCGGCCTTGGCCAGCTCGACCTCGGCGCGGACCAGGGTCGACATCTGCTCGGCGGCGTCGCGGACGAGGGTCCCGAAACTCGCGGAACCGAGTGGATCGGTATCCGTGAGGGGAATGGAGGTGACCGTACGACCGCCCTGCGCGTCGTTTCCGTTACCGCCGTGGTTGAAACTCACTTGGTCGACCCTTCTCCCTGTCCCGGCACTGCTTCAACTCCCGTTCGATCGGCGGTGCTCCCGGTGTCCTCCGTGGTCACGCAGGCTACCGCCGCCGGGCGGATCGCTCGCGCCGCCGTCTTGTTCACGTTGTAGCGCACGGGCGTCCCGCCGAGCCTGGTGGACACGCCCACGCCGCAACAGTAGCGCCGAACCGGCGAGCGACGCCGTCATTGATGTCACCAACACAGCGGCCTTCGCCAACTCGACGGCCGACTCGCCCGCGACGTCGGCGAGCGCGAGTTCCGCCACGAGAAGGCTAACCGTGAAGCCGATCGCGCCGAGCACCGACAGGGCGAACAGGTCCCGCCAGCCGAGACCGCTGGGGCGCGTCGCGAGGCCGAACCGGATTGCCACCCAGCTCATCCCGAAGATCCCCAGCGGTTTGCCCACCAGCAGGCCGAGAATCACGGCCAGCGCGAGGCGGTCGGTGAACAACTCGCCGAAAACCTTGGGATTCAACGGAACTCCGGAGGCGAACAGCGCGAACAGCGGAACGCACAATCCGGCGGAGATCGGCTGGAAGAGGTGCTCGAGCCGGGTGGCAGGCGCTTCCCGCTCACCGGCATCCGGACGCACCCGCGTGAGCAAACCGAGCGCGACGCCCGCCAAGGTGGGATGGATGCCCGCCTCGTGCAGCGCGTACCAGGACACCAACGCCAGCGGGACATAGAGCAACGGCGTGCGGATTCGCGCGTGTTGCCCTGTTGCCCACGCGGCGAAGCACCCGACGGCGGCGAGCAGCCACAGCAGCGACACCGTCGTGGTGAACAGCACCGCGATCAGCACGATCGCCACCAGGTCGTCGACCACGGCCAGACTGAGCAGGAACACCCGAGCGCCCGCGGGGATGCGGGAGCCGGTCAACGCCAGCACGGCCAGCGCGAACGCGATATCGGTGGCGACCGGGATGGCCCAGCCGCGGTCCATACCGGGGATGCCCAACCCGACCACCGCCGCGATCAGCGCGGGGGTCACCACACCACCGATCGCGGCGACCACCGGCAGGGTGGCGCGTCTGCGGTCGGCGAGTTCGCCGACGACCAGTTCGCGTTTGAGTTCCAGCCCGGCGACGAAGAAGAACACCGCCAACAGACCGTCCTGGGTCCACTCGGCCAGGGTCAGTTCCAGGTGCAGCGGCGGTATCGGGACGACTGTCTCGCTGATCGTCAGATAACTGGCCCCCCAGGGAGAATTCACCCACAGCAACGCGCTGGCAGCCGCGATCAGAAGCAGTGCGCCGCCGAAAGTTTCCGTGCGCAGGTACCGGTACAGTTCCGAGCGCACTTGCGTGATCACGGGAAACCTTTCGGCCGGTGGTCGGGCGGCGCGGAGGCGGCACCCACCGGAATCGGCTCAGCGGGTACGCGACCGCTCGCCGACCAGACTTCCCGGCACACCTTATGCAATCTTAACGGGTGCGGCCGGTGACGAATCTCGCCACCGGCCGCGCTCAGCGCTGTGCGCTCAGCCCTTACCAGCCCGGATCGCCTCGAAGACGCTCGGGTCGACGAGGGTGGAGGTGTCGCCGAGTTCGCGTCCTTCGGCGACGTCGCGCAGGAGGCGGCGCATGATCTTGCCGCTGCGGGTTTTGGGGAGTTCGGGGACGATGTGGATTTCGCGGGGTCTGGCGATGGGGCTGATCTCGCGGGCGACTTCGGCTTTGAGGTCGTCGATGAGGGTGGTCGCGGGGTCTTGTGCGTCGGAGGTGAGGATGACGAAGGCGACGATGCCTTGGCCGGTGGTGGGGTCGGTGGCGCCGACGACGGCGGCTTCGGCGACGGCGTGGTGCCCGACCAGGGCGGATTCGACTTCGGCGGTGGAGATTCGGTGGCCGGAGACGTTCATGACGTCGTCGACGCGGCCGAGGACCCACAGGTCGCCGTCGGCGTCGAGTTTGGCGCCGTCGCCGGCGAAGTACCAGCCTTGGTCGGCGAAGCGTTCCCAGTAGGTGGATTTGTAGCGTTCGGTGTCGCCCCAGATGCCGCGCAGCATCGACGGCCACGGCTGATCGAGCACGAGGTAGCCGTTGGCTTCGGTTTCGCCGCGTCGGACCGGTGCGCCTTCTTCGTCGACGACTTGGGCGGAGATACCGGGCAGCGGGGTCATGGCCGCGCCGGGCTTGGCGGCGGTGACGCCGGGCAACGGGGAGATCATGATGGCGCCGGTCTCGGTCTGCCACCAGGTGTCGACGATGGGTGCGCTGCCCGCGCCGATGACCTCCCGGTACCAGCGCCAGGCTTCGGGGTTGATGGGTTCGCCGACCGAGCCGAGCAAGCGGATGCTGGACAGATCGTGGGCGGCGGGAATTTCGCGGCCCCACTTCATGAACGTGCGCACCAGGGTGGGGGCGGTGTAGTAGATGGTGACGCCGTATTTTTCGACGATCTGCCAGTGGCGGTGCTCGTCGGGGAAGTTGGGTGTGCCTTCGTAGAGCACTTGGGTGGTGCGGTTGGCCAGGGGGCCGTAGACGATGTAGCTGTGTCCGGTGATCCAGCCGATGTCGGCGGTGCACCAGTAGATGTCTCGTCCGGGTTTGTGGTCGAAGACGTTGTGGTGGGTGTAGGCGGTTTGGGTGAGGTAGCCGCCGGTGGTGTGGAGGATGCCTTTGGGTTTTCCGGTGGTGCCGGAGGTGTAGAGGATGAACAGGGGGTGTTCGGCGTCGAAGGCCCGGGCTTCGTGGTGGGGTGCGGCGGTGGTGACGGTGTCGTGCCACCACAGGTCGCGGCCTTCGGTCCACGGGACTTCGATGCCGGTGCGGCGCACCACCAGCACATGTTCGACGCTGGAGGGGGTGTCGCCGTGGGCGTAGAGGGCTTCGTCGACGGCTTCCTTCAAGGGGGCGGCTTTGCCGCGCCGCCATTGGCCGTCGGTGGTGATGACCAAGCGGGCTCGGGCGTCGTCGACGCGCTGACGCAGGGCGGTGGGGGAGAACCCGGCGAAGACCACGGAGTGGGTGAGCCCGAGGCGGGCGCAGGCGAGCATGGACACGATGGCTTCGGGCACCATCGGCATGTAGATGGCCACCCGGTCGCCGGTTTCCAGGCCGAGTTCGGTGAGGTAGTTCGCGGCGCGGGACACCTCGTCGAGCAGCTCGCGGTAGGTGATGGCGCGGGAGTCGCCGGGTTCGCCTTCCCAATGGATGGCGACCTGGTCGCCGTGTCCGTCCAGGACGTGGCGGTCCACGCAGTTATAGGCGACGTTGAGCTTGCCGCCGAGGAACCACTTGGCCACCGGCGCCTCGCTCCAGTCCAGCACCTGGGTGAACGGTTCGTGCCAGTGCAGCCGCCCGGCCTGTTCGGCCCAGAACGCGTCGCGATCGGCCGCCGCCCGCTCGTAGAGCCCGGCGTCGGCGTTCGCCTGTGCGGCGAACTCCGCGCTCGCCGGATATGAGTCCCTGTGGTCGGCGCTGGTTTCGGTCATCTCGTCTCTTCTTTCCACGTAGCCTGAGCGCACGATTCGACGCAGCCGGGTTCGACAGTAATCAACTGTGACCCACGCCGCGTGCGATGTGTCGGCCGGGTTTCGCCGGCGTCACGCCGCCGTGCCTCCTCCCTGGACGGTCGCCCGGATGACGGCAATGTTCCGGCCCTGTGGGCATTTCCGCACGAAACTCGGGGTGTTTCGGCAATGTTGCCGGATCGGTAACAAGTACAACGAACTCGAATCAATCAGGTGACAGTGCTCGCGCCGGTGGTTACTCTGCCAACCACACAGGGGGATCGCGTCGGCATGCGCTGACCGGCCTCCCGCGGGTGCCGTTCGGCTCCCACCTTCTCGCACCGGGAGGACGCGTTGAAATTCCACAGAGCGATGGCGCTGACCGCGGCAGTCGTGCTGGCCACGACCCTCGGGCTGTCCGCATGTTCCTCGGGTGACGGCGCGGACGCCGATATCGTCACCGTCAACGGCGGCGAGCCGCAGAATCCGTTGGTGCCCACCAACACCAACGAGAACATGGGCGGGCGCGTGGTCGACCGGCTGTTCGCGGGCCTGAAGTACTACGACGCCGACGGTAAGGCGCACGACGAGATGGCGGAGTCGATCCAGACCACGGACCGGAAGAACTACCGGGTCACCATCAAACCCGGCTGGAAGTTCACCGACGGCACCCCGGTGACGGCGAAGTCGTTCGTCGACGCCTGGAACTACGGCGCGCTCGGCAGCAACGCGCAGCTGCAGAGCTATGTGTTCGGTCCCATCGTCGGTTTCGACGAGGTGTCCGCCGAAAAACCGACGGCACAGACGATGTCGGGACTGAAGGTGCTCGACGACCGCACCTTCACCATCGAACTGAAGGCGCCGTCGATCGATTTCGAGACCGAACTCGGGTACGCGCCGTTCTATCCGTTGCCGGAGGCCGCGTTCAAGGACATGAAAGCGTTCGGGGAGAACCCGATCGGCAACGGCCCCTACAAGTTCGCCCGATCCGGCGCATGGGAGCACAACGTCAAAATCGATCTGGCGCCCAATCCGGACTATCCCGGCGGTCGTCCGGCGAAGAACAAAGGGCTGCGGTTCGTGATGTACCAGTCCTTCGACACCGCCTACGCGGACTTGCAGGCGGGCAACCTGGACGCGCTCGACACGGTGCCCGACAGCGCGCTCACCTCCTACGAACAGGATCTCGGTGATCGCGCGATCACCAAGCCGACCGCCCAGAACCAGCACATCGGCATCCAGACCAACGTCGCGCACTTCGCCGGCCAGGAAGGGCTGTTGCGGCGCCGGGCGATCTCGATGGCGATCAACCGGGACCAGATCGCGCAGAACATCTTCCACAGCACCCGGATCCCGGCGCGCGACTTCACCGCGAGCACACTTCCCGGCTTCGACCCCAACCTGCCCGGCTCGGAGGTGCTGCGGTACAACCCCGACGAGGCCAAGAAGGTCTGGGCACAGGCCGACGCCATCTCGCCGTGGTCGGGCCGCTACGAAATCGCCTACAACTCCGACGGCGGCCACCAGGCCTGGGTGGAGGCGGTGGCCAACAGTGTCAAGAACACCCTCGGCATCGACGCCATCGGCGTGCCGTACCCGACGTTCAAGAACATCCGCGACGAGGTGAACGCGCACACCATCAACAAGGCCTTCCGCTACGGCTGGCAGGGTGACTACCCGACTATGCTGCAGTTCCTCACCTCGCAGTACTACAGCTACTCCGACACCAACAACGTCGACTACAAGAACCCGGAATTCGACCGCCTGCTCGATGCCGCCTTGGCCGCACCGACCCAGGAGGAGTCCTACAAGATCGTCGCGCAGGCGCAGGCCCTGCTGATCAAGGATCTGGCCGACGTCCCGGTGTTCGACTATGTGGCCGCCGCGGGCCGCTCCGACCGGGTGCGTAAGGCCGAGCTTGCCTGGAACGGTCTGTTCGACTTCGAGAGCATCGAGAAGTAGCCGCCGGCCGCCGGGCGTCCGCGGGACGCTCGGCGGTCCTGTTCAGGAGGCGAAATGGCCTGGTATGTCGGGCGGCGTCTGCTCCAGATGATCCCCGTGTTCCTCGGTGCGACCCTGCTCGTCTACGCCCTGGTGTTCCTGGTCCCGGGCGACCCGATCCACGCGCTGGCCGGTGACAAGCCGATGACACCGGCCGTGGAGGCGCAACTGCGGGCGCGCTATCACCTCGACGAGCCGTTCCTGGTGCAGTATCTGCTGTATCTGAAGGGCATCGTCACGCTGGATTTCGGCACGGCCTTCTCCGGCCGACCGGTGCGCGACGAACTCGCGCGCGCGTTCCCGATCACGCTGAAGCTGGCGTTCCTGGCGGTGCTGATCGAATCCGTCTTCGGCGTGCTGTTCGGGCTGATCGCCGGGCTGCGCAAGGGCAAGCTGTTCGACTCGGCGATGCTCGTGATCAGCTTGGTCGTGATCGCGGTACCGGTCTTCGTGGTCGGCTTCCTCGCACAGTTCCTGCTCGGCGTGACATGGGGGATCGCACCCGTGACCGTCTCGGGCAAGGCGACGATCGGCGAACTGCTGGTGCCCGCGATCGTGCTCGGCTCGCTGTCGTTCGCCTATGTCTTGCGTTTGACCCGGAACTCAGTGGCCGAGAACATGTCCGCCGACTACGTGCGCACCGCGACCGCCAAAGGTCTGGGCAGGCCACGCGTGGTGACCGTGCACATCCTGCGCAACTCGATGATTCCGGTGGTCACGTTCATCGGGGCCGATCTGGGCGCACTGATGGGCGGCGCGATCGTCACCGAGGGCATCTTCAACATCCCCGGTGTCGGCGGCACGCTCTACCAGGCCATCACCAGGGGCGAGCCGCCGACCGTCGTCTCCTTCGTCACGGTGTTGATCGTCATCTTCCTGCTCACCAACCTGATCGTCGACCTGCTCTACGCCGCACTCGACCCGAGGATCCGCTATGCCTGACCCGACCGAGGACGCGGGTCCGCGCCGCGGCCAGGAACACTTCGTCGCACCGTCCGACGAGGTCGAGGTGCTCGCCACCGACGCAGTGCTGGACGCGGGCGCGCCGACCAGCATCTGGCGCGACGCGTGGCGGCAGCTGCGGCGCAACCCGATCTTCCTCGTCGCGGCGGTGCTGATCGTGTTCGTACTGATCGTGGTGGTCTGGCCGGGGCTGTTCACCGATCAGGATCCGCGGTACTGCAACGGTGACTTCAGCATGGACCCGCGCAGCGCGGGCCACCCGTTCGGCTTCGACAAGCAAGGCTGCGACATCTATGCCCGCACCGTCTACGGAGCGCGGGCTTCCGTGCTCGCCGGGGTCGGTGCGACGCTGCTGTTCGTGCTGATCGGAGGAACGCTCGGCGCGTTGGCGGGCTTCTACGGCGGGCCGCTGGACTCGATCGTCTCCCGGGTCGCGGAGATCTTCTACGCGATTCCGTTGATGCTGGCCGCCATCGTGATCATGCAACTGCTGGACGCTCGCACGATCTGGACCGTGATCGTCATCCTTGCCTCGTTCACCTGGCCGCAGGCGGCGCGGATCGCCCGCAGCGCGGTGATCCAAGCGAAGAACAGCGACTACGTCACCGCGGCGAAAGCATTGGGCGTCTCCCGGATACAGACGCTCGTGCGCCACGTGCTGCCCAACGCGGCGGGACCGCTGATCGTGGTGACCACGCTGTGGCTGGGCGTTTTCATCGTCACCGAGGCGACGCTGTCCTATCTCGGCGTCGGTCTGCCGCGCACTGTCGTGTCCTGGGGCGCGGACATCGCCACCGGTCAGAAGGAGATCCGTACTTCGGGCATCCTGTTCTATCCGGCGACAGCGCTGGCACTGACCGTGCTGAGCTTCATCATGCTGGGCGACGCCGTGCGTGACGCCCTCGATCCGAAGGCGAGGAAGCGATGAGAGAGGCCGACCGGCCCCTGCTGGAGATCACCGATCTGACCGTGAGCTTCACCGCCGACGGCAAGCCGGCGCCCGCGGTCCGGGATGTGAGTCTGTCGGTCTATCCGGGTCAGACCGTGGCCATCGTCGGGGAATCGGGCTCAGGAAAGTCGACCACCGCGCACGCCATCATCGACTTGCTGCCCGGCACCGGCCGGGTCACCTCCGGCTCGATCCGGTTCGAGGGCAAGGAACTCACGGCGGCCTCGAAACGCGAGATCGTCGCGGTCCGCGGCAGCGGCATCGGCCTGGTCCCGCAGGATCCGATGTCGAATCTGAACCCGGTGTGGAAAATCGGGTTCCAGATCCGGGAGACGCTGGAGGCCAACGGCATCGCGAAAGGCAAGGCCGCCGCGCGGCGAGCGGTGGAGCTGCTCGAGGAAGCGGGTATGCCCGACGCCGAACGCCGGGTGAACCAGTATCCGCACGAGTTCTCCGGCGGGATGCGCCAGCGCGCGCTGATCGCCATCGGCCTGTCCTGCCGGCCCAAACTGCTGATCGCCGACGAGCCGACCTCGGCGCTCGACGTGACCGTGCAGCGGCAGATCCTCGACCATCTCGAACGGCTCACCGCCGACCTCGGCACCGCGGTATTGCTGATCACCCACGATCTGGGCTTGGCGGCAGAGCGGGCCGAACATTTGGTGGTGATGTATCGCGGGCGGGTCGTGGAGTCCGGGCCTGCACTGCGGATTCTGCGCGATCCCCAGCACCTGTACACCAAGCGGCTGGTGAGTTCGGCGCCGTCGCTGGCCGCGCGGCGGCGCTCGGCGGTGTGGCGGCGAGCCGAGGTCCACGCGCAGGCCGTGCAGGTGGCAGCGGCCGATACGGAACTCGCGGTGGCGCCGGACGAGGTCTTGACAGCCGAGCACCTGACGAAGACGTTCAGTATCCGCGATCGCACGCCGTGGAAGTCGACCGAGTTCGTCGCGGTGGACGATGTGTCGTTCCGGCTGCGGCGCGGGTCGACCACGGCGATCGTCGGCGAATCCGGCTCGGGCAAGACCACGGTGGCGCAGATGGTGCTCGGGCTGCTCGCGCCCACCTCCGGCACGGTCACGTTCGACGGCGCGGACGTGACCGCCCTGAACAGCAAGAGCGCCTTCGCCTTCCGGCGCCGGGTGCAACCGATCTTCCAGGACCCGTACGGCTCGCTCGACCCGATGTACACGATCTACCGCACTATCGAGGAGCCGTTGCGCATCCACCGGATCGGTACCGCCGAGGAACGGCAGGCGACCGTGCGGGAACTGCTCGACAAGGTCGCGCTACCGACCGGCGTGCTGCGGCGCTACCCCAACGAGTTGTCCGGAGGACAGCGTCAGCGAGTGGCGATCGCGCGGGCGCTCGCCCTGCGGCCCGACGTGGTGGTGTGTGACGAGGCGGTGTCCGCGCTCGACGTGCTGGTGCAGGCCCAGATCCTCCGCCTGCTCAACGAGCTGCAGGCCGAGCTCGGGCTGGCGTATCTGTTCATCACACACGATCTGGCCGTGGTGCGGCAGATCGCCGACGACGTGCTCGTCATGCAGCGCGGCAAGGTGGTCGAAGCGGCGACGACCGACGAGGTGTTCGATGATCCACAGCAGGAGTACACCCGCAAGCTGCTCGACGCGATACCCGGACGCGATCTGCTGGCCGGGTAGGTGAGCCGGGCGCGCGGATCGGCCGGCGCGGGCGCAAGTAGCCTCGTATGCCGTGACCGACCCGCTGCAACCCCTCGTCGATCTCCCCGGTGTCCGGGACGCGGCCGACCGCGCCCGCGACGCGCTCGCCGAGGTACACCGGCACAAGGCGAACCGGCGTGGGTGGCCGACCACAGCGGCCGAGGCCGCCGTGCGCGCGGCCCGGTCCTCGGCGGCCATCGACGGCGGTAGCACGGACATTCCCGCCGACGGCCGCGTCGCGGACCCGATTCTGGCCGGTTCGCTGCGCGTCGGCCAGGCGTTGGACGGGGACGCGCTGCGGAATCTGGTGGGCACCTGGCAGCGTGCCCCGCTGCAGGCGCTGGCGCGGCTGCATCTGCTCGCCGCGGCCGATCTGGTCGCTCGGGAAGAGTCGCTCGGCAGGCCGCGTGGCGACTCGGGCGTCGCGCAGCGGCTGGATCTGCTGGCGCAGACGGTGCTCGGCTCGCGAGCGCCCGCCCCGGTGCTCGCCGCGGTAGTACACGGTGAGCTATTGGCACTGCGGCCGTTCGGAACGGCCGATGGCGTAGTCGCGCGGGCGGCCTCCAGGCTGGTCGCGGTGTCGAGTGGGCTGGACCCGCACAGCCTCGGCGTGCCGGAAGTGTTCTGGTTGCGCAGGCGCCAGGCGTACCTGGACGCGGCCGCGGGCTTCGGAACCGGGGATGCGGAGGCCGTCGGCGGCTGGGTGATCTTCTGCTGCGGGGCGTTCGAGGACGGTGCCCGCGAGGCCACATCGATCGCCGACTCGGCGGCGGGATAATCCCCGTATACGTCAAAGCGGGCGGCGTTGTCTGTCGACCTCACCGCCCGCTAGCACGGACTACCCGGTTACCAAGCGTGCTAGGTGGGTTGTGTTCTGCGGCCTCGGCGACAATTCGGGCACCGGCCGGTTCATCCCCGCAACCTGTGCGAGGCCTTCGCCGTCGACTATCCGAATTTCGCAGGCCCACAACGCTTCTGCCCTTGTCGCGGCGCGCTCCGCGTGGGTGCCTGGTGTCCGTGCTGGGAAGGAGGGTCGGGAGACAGTGCCTTCTCTTCCGGTACTGCCTAGGCCTTCCGTCCTTCCGTAGTTACCTTTCTACACTGTGACTGCATTCACATCAAGGGCTCGGAGAACATTGAATAATCGGCGTTTTTGCAGGCGTTTTTCCCGGCATTTCGTGGTTAAATGCCTGGTCCGCGGCCTCGTCTGCCGCGTCGGCTGAGATTCCGGCAAGTATCTGGCGACCAGTTGTGCCGGGCTGCCCGAGCGTCCGTTCTCAGCGGCGCCGGCGCAGCATCCGATAGCTGATCGCGCCGGCCGCCACCGCACTCAAGCCGACCGCCACCGTGGCCGCGAGCGTCGTCGAGGACGGTGCTTGGAAGCGTGCCCACAGCGACACCGGGTTGGAGAAGGTCAAAATCGGCCAACCCCGCGTCGTGGCCTCGCGGCGCAGATTGCGATCCGGGTTGACCGCGGTGGGGTGCCCGACCGCGCCGAGCAGTGGTAGGTCGGTGATCGAGTCTGAGTAGGCGTAGCAGCGGGACAGGTCGTACCCCTCGCCTGCGGCGAGTTTCTCGATGGCGGTGACCTTGCCCTCGCCGTAGCAGTAGAACTCGACCTCGCCGGTGTACTTTCCGTCCGCCACGACCATTCGGGTGGCGGCGGTGTGCGAGGCGCCGAGCGCTTCGGCGATCGGGCCCACGATCTCCTCGCCGGAGGCCGACACGATCACCACGTCGTGCCCCCGGATCTTGTGGTCGGCGATCAAGTCGGCCGCCTCCGCGTAGATCAGCGGATCGACCAGCTCGTGCAACGTCTCGGCCACAACGGATTTCACCTGTTCGACGTCCCAGCCCGCGCACATGCTGGTCAGGTAGGCGCGCATCCGTTCCATCTGGTCGTGGTCGGCGCCCGACAGCAGGAACAGGAAGTGGGCGTAACTGCTCTCCAGCACGGCGCGGCGGTTCAAGAGGCCCTGTGCGTAGAAGGGCTTGCTGAATACGAACGTGCTCGACTTCGCGATCACGGTCTTGTCCAGATCGAAGAAGGCCGCGACGCGGTGACCCGTAGTGGCTGAGTGGTCCACCCGACCAGGATAGGCGGCGGTGTGGCCGCCGCCCGGTCCCCCGGCCGGTACGCGGTCTCGATCGTGTGGCGGCTGTCCCGCCCTCGATCGGCCGCGAGTCGGCGGCGGCCGGGCCACGGCCACGCCGCTCCGTACGCCTGTGCCGCGCGATGGGGATGGCGTTTGCCCCGCAGACGCCGAAGCCACGACGGCCACAAAGACCTCCATCGGCAGACTTGCGTTGTGGCCGGGGAATGGGTGTAGTATTGCTGGCACCTGGACATGGTCCAGGCGCGTTCAGCCCGACCCCCCGGGGCTGAACCCGACGGCCCCAGCCTCCTCCCCCCCCGGCTGGGGCCGTCCTCTATTTCAAGGACAGTGCGGTACGGCGCCGGGCTCGGATGGTTGTCCACAACCCCGGAGTTGTCCACATTCGGCATATCGCCCCTTCTGTCGCCGCTCCGGTTCAGCGACGCTGACCTGCATGAACCTCGATGCATCGGAGCCGAGCGGGCCGGCGCCCGCCCTCGTGCTCATCGGTGACGACCGCCTGCGCGACGAAGTCCGCCGTATCGCGGCGGCCGCCGAACGGCCACTCGACGAGCGGGCCCAACTTGTCGGCCGACATTCCTGGACCGGCGCTCCGCTGGTGATCCTGGACACCGATGCGGCGCATGCGGCGGCCGGCGCGGGGTACCTGCGCCGGTCCGGCGTGGTGGTGGTAACCGATGGTGAGCCAGGATTGCTCGACTGGCAGGCCGCCGCCGCGGTCGGCGCGGAGCGGGCTATCGCCCTGCCCGGCGCGGCGGTGGGGCTAATCGAGATGTTTGCTGAGTACGGCGAGCAGCGTGCAGGTGACGGCGTGGTGGTCGCCGTGGTCGGCGCGGGCGGAGGAGCCGGTGCGTCCACTCTCGCCGTCGCGGTCGCGCTGCGCGCCGCCGCCGAGGGGTTCCGGCGCGAGACCTTGCTGGTCGATGGCGCACCCTTCGCGGGTGGTCTCGACCTGCTGCTCGGTATCGAGAACGCGGCGGGCCTGCGCTGGCCCGACCTGGTGGTGGAGGACGGGAGGGTCTCCGCGACCGCGCTGCACGGCGCCCTGCCCGTCGCGGCGCCAGGACTTGCGGTGCTGTCGTGCGGTCGCTGCGGTGCGGGACGATTGCCACGTGCGCTCGGTGCGCCCGCGGTCCGCGCCGTAATCGAAGCAGGCCGTGCAGCGGGCGATTTCATAGTTTGCGACATTTCCGGTGAGCGCGGGCCGCATGCCGACCAGATGCTCGACTCGGCCGACCTGGTGGTGCTGGTCGTTCCGGCACGGCTGCGCGCGGTCGCCGCAGCCGAAGCGGTGTCGGCCCATATCGCGCGGCGAAACCCGAACCAGGGACTGGTCGTTCGCGGCCCGGCGCCCGGCGGCCTGCGCGGAGCCGAGGTCGCCGAAGTGCTCGATCTCCCGCTACTCGCCGCCGTTCGCGCCCAGGCCGGTCTCGCGCACCGGCTGGAGCGCGGCGGGATGTCGGTAGGCCGCCGCGGGCCGCTGCGCGATGCCGCCGACGCGGTGCTCAGCGTACTGAGCGCACCACCGGGACAACGGCGGTGAGGAGGGGGCGATGAGCGCGATACTCACCAGCGAACTGTTGGACCGGGTGCGGGAGCGCTTGGCGAGCGAGACCGGCGACCCGGATCCGGCGCAGGTCGCCGCCGCGATCCGCGCCGAGGCGGGCGGGGTGCTCGGCGACACCGACCTGCTGCGGGCCCTGCGGCTGTTGCAAACCGAACTCACCGGCGCCGGCGTACTCGAACCGCTGCTGCACGATCCCCATGTGGCCGACGTCCTGGTGACCGGTCCGGACGCGGTGTGGATCGATCGCGGGCACGGCCTGGAGAGAACCTCGATCACCTTTCCCGACGAGGCCTCGGTCCGGCGGCTGGCGCAGCGCCTGGCGCTGTCGGCGGGGCGACGACTCGACGACGCGCAACCATGGGTGGACGGCCGGCTGTCCGGAACCGGTGCGGCATCAGGGGATTCGTTCGGGGTCCGCTTGCACGCGGTCCTCGCTCCGGTCGCGCACGGCGGCACGTGTCTGTCGCTGCGCGTACTTCGTCCGGCCACCCAGGGGCTCGCCGCACTCGCCGCGGCGGGCTCGGTGCCCGCCGCCGCGAAGCTCCTGCTGGAACGAATTGTCCAGGCGAGGCTGGCGTTTCTCGTCGTCGGCGGCACCGGAGCCGGGAAGACGACGCTCCTGTCCGGTCTGCTCGCCACGGTGGACCCATCCGAGCGGATCATCTGCGTCGAGGACGCGGCGGAGCTCGCGCCACCGCATCCACACGTGGTCCGCCTGGTGGCCAGGACCGCGAACGTGGAAGGCGTCGGCGAGGTCACCGTGCGCGATCTGGTCCGGCAAGCGCTGCGCATGCGGCCGGACCGCATCGTGGTCGGCGAGGTCAGGGGCGCCGAGGTGGTCGATCTGCTGACCGCGTTGAACACCGGACACGACGGCGGCGCGGGCACCGTGCACGCCAACTCACCGCAAGAAGTCCCGGCACGGTTGGAAGCACTCGCCGCTCTTGGCGGTATGGATCGAGCGGCCCTGCACAGTCAACTCGCCGCCGCGGTACAGGTCGTCCTGCACGTGCACCGCCGATCCGACGGCTCGCGCGGACTGCGCGAGATCGGCCTCGTTCACCGCACCGGCGATGGGCGTGTGCGGATAACACCGGCCTGGCATAGCACCGGTGCGGCCCCCGCCGCCGCGGACCTGGCCGGCCTGATCGCCGAACGGCTCGACCGGTGAGCGGCGCGGTGTTGTGTCTCGCGCTGGCGTTGGTGCTGGTTCCGGCGCCCCGGTCGCGCCGCCGTTTCGGGCAGCTGTTCACCGCGCGCGTCGAGCACCGAATGCCCTCGGGGCGCACGTTGTTCCGCGTCTGTGCGAGTGCGGGCGCGGTGATCGTGCTCGTCGTCTTCGGGCCGGGTTCTTTCATCGCCGCCGGTCTGGTAGCCGGAACGGTCGGGGTCCGGACCCGCCGGGCGGTACGGGACCGGCGCAGGAAGGTCGAGCTAGGTCACCTGCTCGCTGCCTTGGAGGCCGTGATCGCGGAACTGCGAGTGGGGGCGCACCCGATCGCCGCCGCCGAAGCCGCCGCGCGCGACGTGCGGGGCGAGTCGGTGCGCGCCCTCACCGTCGGCGCCGCCCGTAGCCGGCTCGGCGGCTCGGCGGCGGAGGGCCTGCGCCGGCCGGATTCTCCGATCGCCGCGGAACTTTCCCGGGTCGCCGGGGCCTGGCAGGTGGCCGAGCGGCACGGCTTGGCACTGGCCGAGTTGTTGTCGGCAGCCCGAACGGATCTCGCCGGGCGCATCAGATTTCACAGCCGCACCACCGCTGCGCTGGCCGGCCCGCGGGCCACCGCCGCGGTACTCGCGTGCCTACCGCTTCTCGGCATCGCACTCGGCCAAATGATGGGCGCCGCACCGCTGCACGTTTTGTTCGCCTCGCCCGCGGGGACGGTGCTGTTGCCGCTCGGTGCGGGCCTGGCCTGCGCGGGCTTGCTGTGGACCGATGCCATCACACGAAAGGTACTGAGATGAAGTCATTCTCGATGACCGGTCCCGGCCGGCCGGCGCAGTCGCCGCCTTCGCGGCCGGTTGCGGTCGACGTGGAAGGCCGACTCGGGCGATTGCTGGTCGGCCTCGTCGGCACCCGCGTCGGCGTTGCCGCGGCGGTGACGCACGGTATGCCGCCGCACAGCACGACGGCGGGTCGCGCAGGAAGGTGTCTCACGATCAGGAAGGCTGCTGATGGCGTTCACCCCGGGGACGGCGCTGCCATTGCTGCTGGTGGCGACCGCACTGGTACTTCTGCCGGGTCGCGTGGCCGTGAGCAGGCGGTTGCAGGTCCTCGGGCGGACACCCAGCGCACCGGTCGAGGCGTCACGCCGAGCGAACCGCGCGACCGATCCGCTGGCTGTCGCTTCGGTTCTCGATCTGCTGGCCGCCTGCCTGCGCGCCGGGCTGCCGATGGCCGGGGCGGCGCGCGCGGTGGCGCAGGAGGCGCCGGAACCGCTCGGCCAAGCACTGCGACGGGCAGCGGACCTGCTGGCCCTCGGTGCCGACGCCGCCACGGCCTGGCAGCAGGTGGCACAGGATGCCAACGGGCGTCCGGGGGTCGAGGAAATCGAGTCGCTGGCCCGGATGGCGCGCCGTTCGGCACGGTCCGGGTCGTCGCTGGCGGCAGCGGTCACGGAGCTGGCCGAGCAGCGCAGAGCCGCGGTCGAAGACATCGCTGCCGCGAAGGCGGAACGCGCCGGCGTCCTGATCGGCGGTCCGTTGGGGCTGTGCTTCCTCCCGGCCTTCGTGTGCCTCGGCATAGTGCCCGTGGTCATCGGCTTGGCGGGCCGAGTGCTCGACGGCGGCCTGCTGTAACTCCGCCCCAGCCCGCGACTGCGCCGCCCGTGGTGTCGGCGTGGCGGCGTGCGCGCGGGCTATCGCTGGTCACCAGGACGGATCACGTGCGCGGCCGTGTGATGGTGCATCGCCGCTACCGAAAAGGGTCGGGGAGCGTGACGCGACGCTGGTCGGTCTGCCAACAGTTCGACGGCTCGGCGGCGAGCCGAGTATCCGGCGGTTCGGTGGCTGCCTCGCGTGCTGCCTCGGGTCCAGCGTTCGGTCGCTCCTGGGCACTGCTGGTCGGCACGCCCTCGCGGTCCGTCACGGAGCGAGGCGTGGGTGACCGTGCTCCGGCCGCGGCGAGTACTACATCGGAAAAAGCGTGCTCGTGCGGACCGGCCGCACGAGCCGGAAAGGAGGAATCGGGTGGGTATCCAGGGGGTCGCGAAGTCCGTTGGCCGCAGGATGTGGGCTGTATATATGGGCCTGCGCGCGCGAGCGCTACGGGTGATGGCCGCGGAGGACGGCATGAGCACGGCGGAGTACGCGATCGGCACGATCGCGGCGGCGGCTTTCGGCGCCGTGCTGTACGGGGTGGTGACGGGCGACAGCATCGTGAACGCGCTGACGAAGATCATCGACCGGGCACTCAACACATCGGTGTAACCGTCGCCGCACCGACGCTCGGCGACGATCGGGGAGAGGTGACGATCGAGGCCGCGCTCGCTCTGACCTCGATCGTTGCCACTGTCGTGCTCTGTCTCGGGGCATTACTGGCGGCGTCGACACAGGTCCGCTGCGTCGACGCCGCTCGCGAGGCTGCCCGCCTGACCGCCAGGGGCGATCACGCGAACGCCCGCTCGGCGGCTGAGCGCATCGCCCCGCCGTCGGCCGACATCGCACTCCACACCGAGGGCACTCGCGTGATAGCCGTGGTTTCCGCGCGAACCCCGCTGCTGCCGCTGCTCACTCTTCGCGCGGAGGCGGTCGCGACCGTCGAGCCCGGAGCCACCGAATGACGGCCTCCTCCGCGCCACGGATGCGCGATGAGCAGGGCCTGGCCACCGTGTTCGCATGTTCTGCCCTCATGGCCCTGATCGGTGTGACGCTGTTGATCGCGCAGGTAGGGGCCGTGGTGGTGGCGCGGCATCGGGCGCAGGCGGCCGCGGATTCGGCGGCGCTCACCGCGGCGGGCGCCTTGATCGATGGCGTCGACGTCGCATGTGGCGAGGCAGATGCGGTGGCACGGCGGATGGACACGCGAATCCGTGTTTGTGAGGCGGCGGAGTGGGACGCCACGGTGGTCGTGGAAAGAAATGTACCAATAGGTCTGTACGGCGGTCGCAGCGTTCGCGCGAGTGCGCGGGCCGGACCGGTTGAAGAGTGACGGAGTTCGATACACGGTCGGCTCTGCGTCGCTTCAGGTAGCGGAAATCGGAAATTTTACTGGCAGGTTTAAAAGCGGGCTCGGGGAATTACCTGCGGGTCGGGTTATCCAAAACGAAGGAATGCGGGTGTCGGGAATGGATGAAGTGGCAATAGGCTAGTTAATATGAATCGACTCCTTTTTATTGGTCAGGGCCGAAGCGGTGTCATTCCACTGGGAGGTCTCCCGGGCCTTCTCAGCGTGCGCACTGGCAAGGTCGACAATTGGTCACACGTCCGGCTCCGAGCCGTCACGAATCGGCGGACGCCTCCGCACCGGCGGCCAGTTCGGTGAGCACGGCGGTGAGCAGGCGTGCCGCAGCCGCCTTGTCCAGCGGGTGGTTCCCGTTGCCGCACTTGGGTGATTGGACGCAGGATGGGCAGCCCGCCGCGCAGCCGCACGACTCGATCGCCGACAGGGTCGCCGTAAGCCACTGCCGCAGTTGGGCGAACCCGCGTTCGGCGAATCCCGCCCCGCCGGCGTGGCCGTCGTAGACGAAGACGGTGGGCAGTCCGGTGTCTGGATGCTCGGCGGTGGATACACCGCCGATGTCCCACCGATCGCAGGTCGCTACCAGGGGCAACAGGCCGATCGCCGCGTGCTCGGCCGCGTGCAGCGCTCCCGGGACGTCCTGGGGTTCGATCCCCGCCAGTGCCAACAACTCCGGTGTCACCGTGTACATGACCGCCTTGGTCGGCAAGGTCTGCGGCGGCAGGTCGAGCTCGACCAGGTCGAGCACCTCGCCGGTGATCAGCGTGCGCAGGTAACCGATCACCTGGCTGGTGACCCGCACCCGGGCAAGGCCGGCCGTCACGTGACCGTAGGCGCGATGCTCGGTCACCGTGTCGATGACGATCGAGGTCACCTGACGCGCGCTGGTGGTCCACCCGGGCTCGGCCGCGTGCACGAAGGCAACGCCGTCATCGAGATCCAGTTCGTCGACCACATAGGTCTCGCCTTGGTGCAGGTGCACGGCGCCGGGGTGCAACGTGGCCGGGGCCCGCCCCGCATCGGCGGTGCCGAGCAGCCTGCCGGTCTCGTCGTCCACGATGGCCACCGGTGCGCCGATCCCACCCCGGACGTCCACCGCGTCGTGCGGCTGTGTCTCCGCGGTCACGTACCAGCGGGCGCGATCTCCGGTTCCACGCCGCCTGATCAGCCCTTTCGCGGTCAGCTCGGCCAGCACCTCACGGGCGCCGAGTTCGTTCACCTCGGCGTCGGTGAGCGGCGACTCCAGCGCCGCGCACAACAGTTGCGGACCCAGCACGTAGGGATTGCGCGGATCGGTGATGGTGGCCTCGACTGGCTTGCCGAGCAGCGCATCCGGGTGATGGACCAGGTAGGTGTCCAACGGATCGTCGCGCGCGACGAGCAGCGCCAATGAACCCTGTGTGCGTCGTCCTGCCCGCCCGGCCTGCTGCCAGAACGACGCGACCGTTCCGGGAAAACCCGAGATGACCACGGCATCCAGTCCCGCGATGTCGACGCCGAGTTCCAGGGCGCTGGTCGTCGCGGCGCCCAGCAGAGATCCGTCCGACAGAGCCGCTTCCAGGTCACGCCGATCCTCCGCGAGATAACCCGCCCGGTAGGACGCCACGCGCGCGGCGAGATCCGGATCGACCTCGCCCAACAGTCTTTTCGCGTCCAGCGCGGTCAGCTCCGCGGCCCGGCGGGAGCGCACGAAGGTCAAGGTCCGCGCGCCTTCGGCGACCAGATCCGCCATGATCCGCGCCGCCTCGGCGGTGGCGGGCCTGCGCACCGGCGCGCCGTTCTCGCCGGTCACGGCGGTGAGCAACGGCGGCTCCCAGAGGGCGATAGTCCGCGGCCCCTGCGGCGATCCGTCCCGCGTAACCGCGGTGCACGGCGCACCGATCAGGCGTGCCGCGGCGGCCGCGGGCTCGGCGGAGGTCGCCGAGCAGAGCACGAACACGGGATCGGCGCCGTATCGTGCGGCGATCCGCCGCAGCCTGCGCAACACCAGTGCGACGTGCGAACCGAAAACACCGCGATAGGCGTGGCATTCGTCGACCACCACGTACCGCAGCTTGCGCAGCACCCGCGCCCAACGCTGGTGTGATCGCAGAATGCCCAGGTGGAGCATGTCCGGATTGGTGAAGACCCAGCGCGCGTTGGCGCGTACCCACTGCCGGATCTCGGCTGGCGTATCGCCGTCGTAAGTGGCCGGATGGATATCGCGCAACGGGCCTTCGTGGGTGAGCGCGCCGAGCGCGCGTAGCTGATCAGCGCCGAGCGCCTTCGTCGGCGACAGATACAACGCGGTGGCCGTCGAATCCGCCTGCAGCGTCGTGAGCACTGGAAGTTGATAGCCGAGCGATTTGCCCGAGGCGGTTCCGGTGCTGACGACGACGTGCCGTCCTCGGAAGGCCTCCTCCGCGGTCTCCACCTGATGGCGCCACGGCGCCGCGATGCCCGTCTCGCGCAAGGCCGCAATCACTTCCGGCGACGCCCACGCGGGCCAGGCCGAGTGCTGGGCGGCCCGCGCGGGCAACTCGGCCACATGCGTCAGCCGGGGGTCTCGGTCGGGCCCTCCGGCCAGGACACGATTCAGCAACGATGTCCCGTAGGCGAGTTCGGTTCCTGGCCGCCCGCGCCGCGCCGAATCCCGCGGATTCACGAGCCGAACCCCGCAACACGCTCGGGAAGTGTGAAACGTGTGTGTCCGGGAAGCTCGACCTGCCATTTCGATACCCAATAGCGACCTGGGTCACAGCTTCTTTGCTGAACGTCGACTCGGTTATCACTAGGCAAACGAACCGCAAGTCCGGATTCCGCCATTGTGTCCCTCACCTGCGCATTCGCAAGATCAACTTTTTTGCAAATTGTCGGTAACTCGACTGTTGAATTGCCCGAAGACATGGTTCACTGGTTCCTGGTCGCAAGCTTCTGTGTTCGAGGGACGGATCCAAAGTCCAAACCGTCAGCAGGATCGATGTTGCGAACGGTGTGCTTGGTGCTTTCCTTGCAGGGGGAACCAACAGTACAACGGTCGGAACGGACCCGGTGGACGAACCCAGTTGTCCGCCGTTCCGGTAAGAAAAGAGAAGGAACAGAATGGCACAGGGAACTGTGAAGTGGTTCAACGCGGAGAAGGGGTTCGGCTTCA
This sequence comes from Nocardia aegles, assembly GCF_052545135.1. NCBI lineage: Bacteria > Bacillati > Actinomycetota > Actinomycetes > Mycobacteriales > Nocardiaceae > Nocardia > Nocardia aegles. Next base: position 111,240 of record NZ_JBQWRI010000010.1, on the reverse strand, counting down.
TCGCGCCGGAGGACGGCTCCGCTGACGTCTTCGTCCACTACTCCGAGATTCAGGGTTCGGGTTTCCGGACCCTCGAGGAGAACCAGAAGGTCGAGTTCGAGGTCGGCCAGGGCACCAAGGGCCCGCAGGCCACCGGAGTGCGTGCGCTCAGCTGAGCGGCGCGAGGATCCACAGCTCGTCCCTCACCACCGGAAACGGGGTGAGGGACGAGCTATATCTGGGGGTGTCACGGCCCGCGTGAGCCGGCGGAACGGTCCGCCGAGTATGCCGCGGCGCAGGTGTGGCGAAACGGCAGGGCATACTGATTCGAACTGACGGGCGTACGCTCGGTGGTTCGAGTCGCAAGCACTCGACCACACGCGGTGTCACGGTATAAACGTGTCTGGTGCGATGTTGAGCCGTCGCAGCCGCTCACCCCAGCCGCGCGCAGCTGGAAACGACGCAGCGCGGGTCGATCAGGAAAGGTGTATTCGCCGGTGGCAACACGAGACCTCGGTACCGCCGACCAGGGCCGTCCCCTGCGTCGTCTCGTGATCGTCGAGTCCCCGACCAAGGCCCGCAAGATCGCGCCGTACCTCGGTCGTAACTACACGGTCGAGGCGTCGGTCGGGCATATCCGGGATCTGCCGCGCGGTGCGGCCGATGTCCCGGCCAAGTACAAGGGCCAATCCTGGGCACGTCTCGGCGTGGATGTGGACAACGACTTCGAACCCATCTATGTCGTGAGCCCGGACAAGAAGGCCAAGGTCACCGAGCTCAAGAGTCTGCTGAAGGACGCCGACGAGCTCTACCTGGCCACCGACCCCGACCGCGAGGGCGAGGCGATCGCCTGGCACCTGCTGGAGACGCTCAAACCCAAGGTGCCGGTCCGGCGGATGGTGTTCCACGAGATCACCGAGCCCGCCATCCAGGCCGCCGCCGCGGATACCCGCGACCTCGACAACGATCTGGTGGACGCCCAGGAGACTCGCCGCATCCTGGACCGGCTCTACGGCTACGAGGTCAGTCCCGTGCTGTGGAAGAAGGTCATGCCGCGGCTGTCGGCCGGCCGTGTGCAGTCGGTGGCCACCCGGGTGATCGTGCAGCGCGAACGCGAGCGGATGTCGTTCCGTTCGGCCGAGTACTGGGACATCGCCGCCAAGCTCGACGCGGGCGACGGCGAGACGACCGATGCCACCAACCCGAGAACCTTCGGTGCGCGGCTGGTCACTGTCGACGGCGCGCGGGTCGCCACCGGACGCGATTTCGGATCGGATGGACGGCTGAAGTCCACCAACGGTGTCGTCGTGCTGGATGAAGGCTATGCGCGGCGACTGGCCGAGGCGCTGGACGGCGCGGATCTTGTGGTCTCCTCGGCGGAGGCCAAGCCGTACACCCGCAAGCCCTACCCGCCGTTCATGACCTCGACCTTGCAGCAGGAAGCGGGGCGCAAACTCCGTTTCACCTCCGAGCGGACCATGCGGGTCGCGCAGCGACTGTACGAGAACGGCTACATCACCTATATGCGCACCGACTCGACGACGCTGTCGGAGTCGGCCATCGCGGCGGCGCGTGCGCAGGCGACCCAGCTCTACGGCTCGCAGTACGTGCACCCGACCGCCCGGCAATACAACCGCAAGGTGAAGAACGCGCAGGAGGCACACGAGGCAATCCGTCCGGCGGGCGACACCTTCGCCACGCCCGGCCAACTGCACGCGCGGTTGGACAACGACGAATTCCGCCTCTACGAACTCATCTGGCAGCGCACCGTCGCCTCCCAGATGGCCGACGCCAGGGGCACCACGCTGACACTGCGTATCACCGGCGTCGCGGGCACCGGCGAGGAATGCGTGTTCTCCGCGTCCGGCCGCACCATCACGTTCCCCGGCTTCCTGAAGGCCTATGTGGAGAGCGTCGACGAGGAGGCCGGCGGCCAGTCCGACGACGCCGAGTCCAGGCTGCCCGCGCTCGAGGAGGGCCAGGCGGTCACCGCGGTCGAGCTGAATCCCGATGGGCACAGCACGAACCCGCCCGCGCGCTACACCGAGGCGTCGCTGATCAAGACGCTCGAAGAGCTCGGCATCGGCCGTCCGTCGACGTATTCGTCGATCATCAAGACGATCCTCGACCGTGGCTACGTCTACAAGCGTGGCAGCGCGCTGGTGCCGTCGTGGGTGGCGTTCGCCGTGATCGGCCTGCTGGAGGAGCATTTCGGCCGACTGGTCGATTTCGACTTCACCGCCGCCATGGAGGACGACCTCGACGCTATCGCCGGAGGACGTGAGCAGCGCGGAAACTGGTTGTCCAGCTTCTACTTCGGTGGCGATCACGGCGTGGAAGGCTCGGTCGCGCGGTCCGGCGGTCTGAAGAAGATGGTGGGGGAACGGCTCGACGACATCGACGCCCGTGAAATCAACTCCATCAAACTGTTCACCGATGCCGCCGGGCGAGACGTCGTCGTCCGGGTCGGCAAGTACGGGCCGTATCTGGAGCGAATGGTCACCGATCCCGATGACCCCGAAGGCAATGCGGTGTCACAGCGGGCCAACCTTCCGGACGATCTTCCGCCGGACGAGCTGACCCCCGAGGTCGCCGAAAAGCTGTTCGCGACCCCGCAAGAAGGCCGTTCGCTCGGCGTCGATCCCGAGTCGGGGCATGAAATCGTCGCCAAGGAAGGACGTTTCGGTCCGTACGTCACCGAGGTCCTGCCCGAACCGCAGGTCGAGGAGGGACAGGAGCCCGCCAAGAAGACCGCGAAGAAGGCCGCGGCGCCCAAGCCGCGCACCGGTTCGCTGTTCAAGTCCATGGACCTGGCCACCATCACGCTCGACGACGCGCTGAAGTTGCTGTCGCTGCCGCGCGTCGTGGGCACCGACCCGGCCAGCGGCGAGGAGATCACCGCGCAGAACGGACGTTACGGGCCGTACCTGAAGAAGGGCACCGACTCGCGTTCGCTGAGCAGCGAGGACCAGATCTTCACCGTCACACTGGAAGAGGCGCTGAAGATCTACGCCGAGCCGAAGCGCCGTGGACGGCAGGCAGCGAGCGCCGCTCCGCTGCGGGAACTCGGAAACGACTCGGCTACCGGCAAGCCGATGGTGATCAAGGACGGCCGCTTCGGCCCGTACGTCACCGATGGCGAGACCAACGCGACGCTGCGCAAGGGCGACGAGATCGAATCGATCACCCCGGAGCGGGCCATGGAACTGCTCGCCGACCGGCGGGCGCGCGGACCGGTGAAGAAGACCGCCAAGAAGGCCGCGGCGAAGAAGGCGCCCGCCAAGAAGACCGCCGCGAAGAAGACCGCCGCCAAGAAGGCGACCACCACCAAGACGGTGGCCAAGAAGACCACGGCGCAGAAGGCGGCGGCGAAGAAGACCGGCGTCGGGAAGTCGTGAGTTCCCGGCTCGCGGTCGTCGGCTGAGCGCCGGCCGGGAGCTGTCGGTGGCGGCGGCTAGGGTGGACGCCGTGGCGGGAGTCTTCGATCGGTTGGTCGGCCAGGAGGCGGTCGAGTCCGAGTTGACGGCTGCCGCCGTCGCGGCCCGCGGGGGAGTGGTCGGGGGCGCGATGACGCATTCGTGGTTGTTCACCGGCCCGCCCGGGTCGGGCAGATCCGTCGCCGCGCTGTGCTTCGCCGCGGCGCTGCAATGCACCGACCCCGCGACGCCCGGGTGCGGCAGGTGCCATGCCTGCACCACGACCATGGCGGGCACGCACGGCGACGTTCGCCGGGTGGTGCCGGAGGGGCTGAGCATCAGCACGAAGGAGATGCGCGAGATCGTTCAGGTGGCCTCGCGCAGGCCGAGCACGGGGCGCTGGCAGGTGGTCGTCATCGAGGACGCCGACCGCTTGACCGAGGCGGCGGGCAACGTGCTGCTCAAGGTCGTCGAGGAGCCGCCGCACCGGACGGTGTTCCTGCTCTGCGCACCGTCGGTGGATCCCGAGGACATCTCGATCACGCTGCGCTCCCGATGCAGGCACGTGCACCTGGTGACGCCATCGGTGGCCGCCATCGCGCGGGTGTTGCGCGAACGCGACAACCTCGACGAGAAGACCGCGACGTGGGCCGCGTCCATCAGCGGCGGACATGTCGGCCGGGCCCGCAGGCTCGCCACCGACGAGCAGGCGCGCGCCCGCCGGCAGCGCGCTCTGGCCTTGGTCGCGGCGGTCGGCAAGCCCGGCGCGGCTTACGGCGCCGCCGACGAGCTGGTGCGCGCGGCCGACGACGAGGCCAAGCAGATGAGCGCCGCCCGCGACGAATGCGAGCGCGAGGAACTCGCGACCGCGCTGGGCGCGGGCGGCACCGGCAAGGGCGCGGCGAGCGCCACCCGCGGTTCCGCGGGCGTGCTCAAGGACCTCGAGCGGCGGCAGAAGTCGCGCGCGACCCGAACTGGCCGCGACGCTCTCGACCGCGCCCTGATCGACGTCGCGGGCGTCTACCGAGACGCGCTCGCCGTCCGGTTCGGCGCCACCCGGCTCGGCTCGGGCATCGCGCTCACCCACCCCGACCTTGCCGACGAGATCCACGATCTGGCCGACCGCATGCCCCCGGAGGGCCTGCTGAAGTCCATCGAGGCCGTACTCGCCTGCCGCACCGCACTCGACCTGAATGTCAAACCCCGTTTCGCCCTCGCCGCCATGGCCGCCGCCCTCATCGCGGCCCGCGCACAGTGACCGTGACCACCCGTTTTCGCGATCCGTGCCGTGAGACGATAGACTTCCCTGGCCGAAAGGCACGCCGCCTTAGCTCAGTCGGTAGAGCGCTTCACTCGTAATGAAAAGGTCGGGGGTTCGATTCCCCCAGGCGGCTCCACAAAGAAGGTCCCTGACATGCGGAAACGTATGCGGGGGCCTTTTTGCCGGTCGAACAAAGATTCGGTGTGTCACCACTATGACACCACTCGTCGTGCTCGACACTTCTGGCGGGCCGAAGGTGTGTTCGAGTGACTGCACCGAGAATGGTCCACTCGGGTCCGTGTGGGAGAGGGCCCGGGGAGAGTCTGACCGCGTACCTCGGCCATGCGTTCGGCGCGGCATCTCGCCATAGCTGATTTGGTGCGCGGATGGGCGCAGTGCTGGTGACTGATCCGACTGTTGAGCAGCTGCTTGACGACTTCGGCGGGCGACATGCCCAGATCCGCATGTGCAGTCTCTTCGGAGTCGGCGTCTTGGAAAGCCGTGATGATGCGCTTGAGCGGGTCCTGTTCCACACCGCCCTTGAACCGGCGACCCGGCTTGATGTTCTCGCTCGTCATGCGCGCATCGTAAGAATGTGGGTTTGACCGGCGGAGATGCTGCGCTGAGTGCGTCTCTGAGCGTCTGGTGATGACGCTCGCGACAGTGTGTGTCAGTACGAACGTGCGGGCGTGTACGGACGAACTTAGACGCTCTTGCGGGTCCTCGGGATGAACGCGGTCACGTTGTCGGCGCTCGTTTGGGCTACATCCTCGAACATGGACACGTAGACCTCCATTGTGAGCTTCATGTCGGCGTGCCCCAAGGTCTCTTGAACGGTCTTCGGATCAGAGCCCGACGCGATCATGAGCGACCCTGCGGTGTGGCGAACGTCATGCAGCCGGATCGGAGGCAGATCCGCAGCGGCCACAAGGCGTTTGAACTGCTTGCTGAAGTGGTTCGGGTCGATGTCGCGCCCATCCTCGCGGGTGAAGATGCGGTCGGTCTTGGTGTACGCCTCGCCCCACTCCAGCCGTTCGCGTTTCTGCGCAGCGCGGTACGCCTTCAGGAGTGAGACGTTCTCGGTGCCAAGGGCTACGGTGCGGTCACCTGCCTCGGACTTAGGCGTGTCCTCGATGACGCCAGTTGGGCTGTGCACAAGTTGATGTTCGATGGTGATTGTCCCGTGGTCCCAGTCGACATCACCCCACCGCAGGCCGAGCACTTCGCCGCGACGCAAGCCACGGGTACCCAAGATGTGCCACAGGGCGTAGAGCCGGTCGCTTTCGACGGCATCGAGGAATGCGCCCAGGTGATCAGCACGCCAGACCATGACAGTGGAGGGTGTGGGCGCTTCGCGTCGTGCCTGCTTCGGTGTGCGGCCTTCCTCGATGAGCTTGGCTATGGCGTCACGCCAGGTCTTTTCGCGTGCCTTGGTCCATACCTGGGCTTTGGGCGGCTTGCCCGATGGGAGCTTGACGAGCTTCGCGACGTTCACCGTGACCAGACCCTCACGCAGGGCATCGCTCAGGCAGCTACGGAGCATGGCGCGCATTCGTTGCATGGCAGACGGGCCAGTGACGCGAGCCTTGATCTTGCCCCGTCGGATTTCTTCGTTGCGCTCCTCGATGTGCTCGAAAGCTGCGGTCAGGTGATGAACCCGAAGGTCGTCCAGCTTCACGCGCCCGATGTACAGCCCCCAGCGCTTCGAGTACCGGGTGTAATGGTCGTGGGTGTTGCCCTTCAGTTCGTGCGCCTTGCCCTTGAGCCAGGTCTCCATATACTCGGCGACGGTGACGCGGACTGAGATGTCCACACCCCGCGCGGCTTTCGCTTTCAGTGTGTCGAGGGCATCCACGGCGTCTTGCTTCGACTCGAACCCGAACTGTGTGCGCTGACGGCGCTTACCCGTGGCGTCGGTGATTCCGATGATGTAGCCCCATGTGCCGTGTGTGGGCGACCATCCACCGCCAGCCCGTTTAAGCTTTGGGCAGTCCTTACCCAGCTGACGACGAATGCCGTCCTCATCGACGTAGGTGCAGCCGCAGCGCTTGGTGATCGTTCCTTGTGCCATCGTTCGGGCCTTTCTTGGTGGAGAAATGCGACGAGCCCCACGCATCGCGCAGGGCCCATCGGGGATTGGTGAGTGTGGAGTCAGACGTCGATACCGCGCTGGGCGAGCCAATCCGCGTAGCTGTTCCAGGTGCCGCCCAACGGCAACTGATTGAGCGATTCGATTTCGTCGTCTATGACCATGAATGAGACGCATGGCTGGCCGTTCGCATCGCGTCCAGTGGGGTCTGTCGTGGCCAGGTTCCTTGCGTCCCACAGGTCAATGTCCTCACCGGACAAGATCGCTTCGTTCGTGACCGCGAAGTCCATCCTGGTAGGCGGGTCGAAGTCGTTATATCCCCACTCGCTCAGGTCGAGGACGCCGACGATCTGATACCGCTCTGATGCTCGCGAGTCAGTGTTTCGCCACAGGACGCGCTTCCATGCGGCAAGGCTCAACCACTCACGGAACAATCGGTAAGCCTCTGGCTGTGCATCAAGGCAGGCGTTGCAGTAGTAGCCCGCGATCTGGTCATCGGGCACGTCCTTATTGCAGGTCAGGCAGCAATTCTTGAGGCGATCGAACATGCTCTGTAGCGCTTCTTCGGTCAAGGGCATTGTCGTTGTCCTTCAGTCGATTTCAGGTGTTTAGGAGGCGCGTAGAACGCCTGGTGGGATGCGGTACGTGTGATTGCCCGGTGTAGTCACTCACCGCCCTTCTGCATGTGCTCACGAACCTCACGCAACAACCGCTTGGTCATGCCAGCGCGCAAGGTGCGCAGCGCTTTCGGGTCACTCGGGGGTGTAGACAACAGGCGCTCGTCGCGCTCCTTCGTGGCTGTATGACCCCAAAGTTGTTGCGCGACGTCCATAACCGTTTCGAGGTCCACACCCAACCGATCGGCGATCCTGTCAGAAACGCGATCGTGATCTAACGGGCGTCGAGCTGAAGAAACGCGCCAGGCGACTTGCTCGGGCGTGTGGGGTGAGGGGCAATGAGCAAGGCGGAAAGTACGGCGACGGCGAATTGCTCCGACTTATCGGAACGTTCAACACCAAGGCCGAGGCTCGAACTCAGGTTACGCTGCGCAGGGCTGGGCGGTCACGTCGTCGTCCGACGAGCGTCGAGTGGTTCGACAGCTTGGTCGGCTGGGCGTTCGATGACGTGCCTGACGAACCGTCGCGCGGGGTACGTGGCGATGCGACAGCGCTAGTCGCTCGTGAGGTCTCCAAGGACCGCCAAGGGCGCGAGATTCGGTCCATGCTGGACGAGCCCGACCCTGGGGACGGGACAGGTCGACACAAGCTCACGAAGAAGCTCGTGCGGCTGTGCAACGAGAAGGGTCTGACGCAGGCCGAAGCTCTGTGGGTTCTCGAACAGCACGAGCCGTCAGTGGCCAAGTTCGGCTATGACCGACTGCCTGAGCAGGTCGTTGTGTGCTGGGACGGCGACACCAGACCGCCGGCCAAGCCCAGGAGGAAGACCTCCGTCCCACATCCCGCAGATGGACTGCCCGAAGGTGGAGCCGCCGAGTACGACCCGGACAAGTCGCTGGGCGAAATGCTCAGCGCACTTGGTGCGCGAGACATAGACGATCTAATGGCCGAGGAATTCGCGGAGCTGAAATGGCTTCTGGATGAACTCATTCCCGAGGGGCTGACCCTCATTGTGGCGGCTCCAAAGGTTGGTAAGTCGTACCTCGTTATCAACGTTGTAGTAGCTCTCGCATGGTCTCTAGGGAAGGCATTGGGTGGGATGGTCGTGGGCGAATGCGGCGCGCTCATCATCAGCGTGGACGATCCTTCCCCGCGTCGTATGCAGAAGCGCCTCAACGAGGTTACGGAAGCAATGGAACTCGACTTTGGTGACCGTCAGCACCCGGTGATGATTGTTGGGGAATGGCCCGAAATCGGAGACGGGGGGATCGAACTTCTCGATTTGTACTTGACCGAGAACCCGGACTGTAAATTCGTCGCTATTGACACCCTGGATCAGATCCGTCCTGCGTCGTCCCGCAGCAGTGAGCCCGGCAAGTTGGACCAGGAGGTTATGAAACAGCTCAAGAAACTCAGTGACAAGCACCATGCCGCTATCGTGGTTATCCATCACGACCGCAAGAATAAGGACTCGCTTGACTGGATGGATGGCGTTTCAGGACATCGAAAGATCGTCGGTGGCGCGGACACTGTGTTGTTCCTCGATAAGAAGCGCGGGACAAACCAGGTCAAGTGCTATATCACGGGCCGAGATGTCGAGGAGCGGGAAGAACGGTTCGAGATCGTATTTCCATTATGGCGCCACGAAGCGTTGGCTGAAATCGGGGACGAGAAATCGGTCGATGACTACGTGATGGAATTCATGCAGACGAATCGGGCTGGCGGGCTAGCGTCAGATATCGTTCGAGAATATCCACACCTGAAAGTCGGCACCGTTCGTGCATCGTTGTCTCGATTGAAAGATGCTAAGCGACTCGTTCAGCCGGGTGGAAATCGCAAGCCCTATTGCTTGCCGTTGATCTGACTCGCGCATGCCGGTACCGGCGCACACCGGCGCACACCGGCGGGCATAATGCCCGCTCGCGCACGTACGTACGTAACGGAGGTTTGTAACTATGTGTTTATGTAACTATGAGGCTGCGGGGCTTATCGCATCATCGTTGCATAGTTACACGGTTATTCACACCGGCGCGCAGACTGCGCCGGAGCGCGTACACGGACCGGCGCGTATGCGAGGAAGGTGTTAGTTCCGAATCTGAGAAAGTGAAACTGAGAAAGCGAACACTCACAGTTCGCGGGGTCCCTGTGTGCGTGAGAAAGGAAAAGACAATGCCGATAGTTCAGCTGGACCCGACGCCGGTCTATAAGCGACACAACTGTGAGAGGAAGCACCGCACCACTCGGACATTCATGAAGTGTGCAATCCGTCGGGCAGCTTGGGTGTGGGGTGAAGGTCCGTACGCGCTCATCGCCTGGTGTGGAGTCCCCACGGTAATGCTGCACGAGACTCGCGAGAGGGCTGAATGGTCGTTGGAACAGATCGACCGCTACTACTGCGGTCATCTGTGCAAAGGCAACCACAAAATAGTTCGGGTGAAGCTCGACTGATCGCCGAAGGACATGCACAACTTCATATCCAATCAGGTGAGCAGGGCTCGTGTGCAGATAGTTCGGTGTATGTCACCGCTGTGCACGGGCCTCTTGCTATAAGCGAGAGCGTTGGACTGAATGCTTCGCATTCTGCGCGAGTGGGGGCGGTTCATGTGCGTACGTGCGAGGAAGACACGCTGATGTCTTGAACATGCGCGAACGTGTGATTTATCGCGAGAGTGTATGAAAGTCGCTGTACGGATCTTCTAGCGTCCTGTATCGCTGCCTGGTTTACGCGCCATGCACTGCGAACGCAATTCAGGTAGTGGGGAAAGTTATTCGGGCAACAGGTATGGCTGTGTCGCGTCTACGTGCGAGTGAGCAAAACTCGCGGGTTCGGATTCGAATATCTTTTTGCATATCATGCCGACAATGGCGCAAATGACCGCCGCGTCATTCGGAGGAAACCCGGAAAGGGAAGCCAATGGGCTACCGTGCATTTCGAGACAATCGGCCCGATATCTACGGAAGCGTAGACGGGATGGCTGGCCTCGCGGAAGAGGTTACCTATCGAATTCCAGGGGTTCCGCATGAGTTCGTGGCTCACCCGGACGAATTGTGCCAGGACTGCTCGATGCCCGTGCTCACGATGAAGGACCGGACATCGGGCAAAGTGCGTTGGGTATGGCATGACGAGATGTGCCCTACGGCGCGAGAGGAGTCAAAGATAAAGCCGCGAGTGCTCAATCGTCAGAGGTAAGAATGGCCTACATGCCGCGATAGCGGGTGTGGGCAAAGGATCGACTGATATCCGCTGATAGCGCTATCGCCGCAATGGCAAGGCGCGTAAGCGGGTCAGGAGTCCGTGAACTAAGTCGAGAATAAGAACCTAGGAATGGGGAAAGAAATGGCAGAAATAGATATCGCCGCGCTCATGCAGCAGGCGATTACCGCGAAGGCTCCCGAGGAGTACGACAGTATTCGGAGTCAGATCGACGCTGCACTGAGCGATGACGAAGCCACCGTGCAGGCTGCGCGGGACGCGATCACCGCAGTGTCCGGCACCACCGACGAACGACTGCTCGCGGAACAAACCTTCGGGCGGGTGTGGACGAACATTCACGGCCAACTGACGTCAGCTGTCAACGCCATCGCTGCAATAGGGATTGGCGTGCAAGCTATTCAGGCGGCCGATACGGGCGTTCGTCCGTTGATGGCTCAGGAAGTCGTCACCTACTTGCAGGGTGCCTACGCGCTGACCGAGGACACCATCACTCAGCGGGTGCTCATCCCGTTGTCGCCGGATCTCGCGTCCGCGCTCGAACAGCAGGACGCGAACCAGAAGCGGGCCACCATCGCCCGGCACAACGTCGACCAGGCCCAGCAGGGCACCGGTCACTACGTCCCCGAAGGGAGTTACTGACATGTCACTACTCGAAGAACTGAAGGCCCGCGTCATTGGGGGCGAGAAGGTCACCCCAAAGCAGTATGCCGAGGCTCAGGCCGCCGATGAGCTGGCCGGGCTTCAGAAGTTGTCCGACGAGCGCGAGGCCAAGGAGAAGGCAGCCGCCGAGCACGCGGCCGCCGTTGCCAAGTTCAAGGCCGAGGACTACGAGGAGTTCATGGCTACTGACTTCGAACCGCTGCGCGAGGCGTACGCGAACCTGGTCGTTGCGGTCGCTGACCTTCACACCCTCGTACAGGAACACCTCAATAAGCAATCCCAGATCAAGGCAAGGGCTGCCAGGCTAGGGCTGCACAACCATCCCCGGACAGGAGCGCCGCAGTCCCACCACGCGCCCGTTCCTGAAGACGCGGAGCGGTGGCGGAAGCAGTACGTGAGCGGGGAGGACTACATCCAACTCGCGGTGGAGGAAGGCAAGCGCGGATTCGTGCCCAGCCGGGGCAAGGCTGGCTCTCACGTGTTCCACACGGCCGAGCGTAAGGAAGAGCTTCGTTCGCTGAATGAGCCCAAGGTCAACCTGAAGCAACTCGGTATCGAGATGCGCGACCGGATGCTGAACGAGGCGCTTTCGGACGACTGAGAGACCCGGAGTGCTTGTGCCCCCGGGCACTCCGCCCATAGCCCCGTGACGGGAATCTCCCCATTCCACCGTCACGGGGCTTCGCCGTATCTATAGGAGGAACAGATATGGAAGTCATTGCCGACCGCCGCGCGAAAGCCCTTGCCATGCGCGAAAGCGGAGTGAGTGTGAACGATATACGAGATACGTTGGGCTTCAAGGACTCTAGGGCCACGCGTAGCGCGATACGCAAGGCACGCGCAGATATCGGGCAACCGAAGCCGGAGGGTCGTCCCCGTAAACCTCGTGATGACGACGGGTTGCCAGTAGACATTCTGACGTCTCGTGATCGTCATGTGCATCGAATGATCGCGCAACATGCGCGGAGGCGTCACGAGCGTCTTGAGGGCCTGCTACGAGCGTCCGGGTTGCACGTGTCGCAAATGACTGCCGCGCAACTCGGTTCGCGTGTCTGGTCGTTGGAGCAGTACGACGGCTGAACACAGTCCACGCATACCGTGACCAACGTGCGGTGTGGGACCACTCATCTGATCAGTCATCAGAACGCAGGTCGGCCATAGCTGCGGTGATCATGGCCCGTGCATCCTGCCCGTGGACGGCTTGATCCTTAAGCCGGTGAAATGCCCTCTCGTACAACGCAATCTCGCTGGGCTGAGTGATGGTCAGCTCGGCGGAGATGGTCTCGACCTGCACCATGCGGGAGTCGAACATGATGAAGTTGTTTACCGGCGTCCGGTAGTCGGCACCTGTCGGCAGGATGCCCAGCACAACACGAGGCAGAGACATCGCTGTGAGCAATCGGTCCATCTGCTCTAGCATCAAATCCGCGGTGCCAACGCGGGTGTGGAGAACCTGTTCCGCGAGGATGAAGTAGAAGCGGTGGTTGCCTCGGTACAGGACCTGTTGACGTTCGAGACGTGCGCCAAGGCTGGATTCGATGTCGCTCTCCGGCTCGTCGTAGAAGTCGAGCACCATGCGAAGAATCGCCTCAGCGTAGGGCGGGGTCTGCAACAGGCCCGGCACCACGACAGGCTCATACCACCGCATGAGGTTGGTCTTGGCCTCGGTAGTTACGGATTGCTTCTGCCTGTGTGGCAAACGCATTCGTCGCCATTCGAGATATGAGGCTTCGACATTGCGCAGGTTGGCTACGAGGTCGGGTAACTGGTCGTCGGTGCGGGTGTGGATGCACCAAGCCCGAAGGTCTGCGTCGGTCGGCGACTGCTTTCCGTACTCGATTCGCGAGACCTTGGAACTGTGCCAACCGGCAAGCTCGGAGAGTCGCCTGCCGGTCAGCCCAGCGTCCTTGCGGAGGTTGCGCAGGCGCTCACCGAACGCCTCGCGGGCCTCTTTCGCGGTAGTAGTCACGCCTTGACGTATTCAGCGTGGGGGACGGCTTTGTCCCACACCCGATTCCACGCTGCTCGCGCATGTTCGACAATCACCGGGTCGTGGGTGATCGCCCAGCCGGCATACCGCCCTGACGGCTCGAAGACGGTGAACGCAAGCGCTCGGTCGTCGAGGAGCCAGAAGTCATCAGTGGTCAGCTCGGTTGGGTCGATCTGGCGGCGGGGCAGATACCGGATTTCTTCGCCCGCAGCAATATTGCGGTTCGCCACGACCATGGACCACCGCACATAGTCAGTGTGTGGTTCAGTGACGACGCGGGCACGGCGCACGAGACGCCCAGTGCTCGTGACTTCGTGAATCAAGCCGTCCCACTCGTCACACCATGCGTAATCGTCCGGCTCGCCGTCGAGGAACTTACGGAACGGCTCGGCTTCCTCCGGTGTGCTGTACGAGTCTTGCAGTTCCAGGTGGTAGGCGCTGTGCTCGCAGGCGCGGAGGAGGTTGTCGATTTCCTCACCTTGAAGGAATTGCATCGGGTCGGATCTCCTGTGCGATGGGAACTTCTACGCTGGTCTCGTGGTCAGGGGTGTTCATCTGGGCGAGCGCATCGGCGTCGGTGACTAGCTGCCCGCTGAGGATGAAGGTCCCGTGTCCGGTGTCGTGCAGAAGGGAGCCCAGGCACGTGCCACGCTCAAGGAACGCGAGTAGCGGGTGTGGAATCTCCACTTGGTCATCGTGTCCGGGCACCTTCCAACCTTGCACGACGTAAGTCCGTCTGTCCGTGAGGAACAGGGTTGGACTGCCACCGTGGTTCGTGTTCTTGCCGAGGAACCTTAAGAGCATGGGTATGCCTCCCGTTGGAGCGTTGCGCCTGTTTGCGCACACCCATAAATCGTCGGATTCCAGGTGCAACCAGTCAACAAAAACCATCTGATCGCGCAAACTCTAACAAACTCGTTCAGGTTTGCGCGCTCAGGTTCTTAGGTTCGACTGCAACGGGTCGGGTGAGCTTGACGTCTGTCGTTCACCCGGCTCGGAACCAATCGTTCGCCGAAAGGTTCTGGCGTGCAAGACAATCAGTGCCACGTGCGCATCGTGTTCGGGTCTCTGGTGTTCGACTTCTGCGCAGCGAGGCAAGCGGCGATTCTGTACGCGAAGGACGTAGGGGAATGGCTCGGCGTTCCCGTGCTGATAGACGATGAAGTCCACGAAGACCTGCCGCCTCTGCCTTGTGAGCGGCTATGGTCGTGATCGTCTTCAGCGTCGCCGTAGTCGCGGCATTTGTACTCGGCTTCATGCTGGGCCGTCGTCGGCACCCTCCCGGACGGCACAGCTTCGAATATCTCTCCACACCTGCCGAAACCACGCTCGAACTTCCGCCGGTCAGATCCCGCTCGGCGTGGCCGGAGCGTCCCGTAACGAACAAGAGGAGACCATGATCCGCCGACCTGTGCTTGCCGCATTCGCCATCGCGTTGACCGGATGCGCCGCACCCACCACGACGACGACCCAACTCCCGACCGGGACGCAACGGCCCGCTGTCACCACACCGGCCCCTCGGCCGACCACCACGCTCGCCAATGCGCCCATCCCGACCGGATGCCAACCGGCCCCCTCTGGTGTGGTGGCGACGATCTCAGCTGCGTTCTCGGACCCGTCGAACACGCTGGCCGATACGTTCGCGGTCAGTGCCCCGGGTGGACTCGTGTACGTCGGTGCGAACATCATGCAGGGCACGACGAAGGTATCCAGCGCCGACGTATGGGTCACTCAGCGCGGATCGGTGTATTCGCTGTCGGGTGATGCCCGGCGACGGACCACCCTGCCGGATGGCCGAAAGGTGTTGAACGCCAGCGCCGGTGATGACTTCGGCACGCAGGTTCAGGACTGTGTCACCACCACCGAACGCGCCCGTAACCGATCCGGGGGACGTTGACCCACCACACCCCATGCGAACAGAGCCGCCTAGTTTCGATGCTGGGCGGCTCTCGCCGTTTCAGGTGCAGGTGTGGGCATGAGATCGCGCTTGACCTGCCGGTGATCAGTGATGCGCGACGCACGACGTGATGCCCTACCGTATCCGTCCCTGATTCGTCTCCAGAGAGACCGACACGTGTTCGCTCGAGTGATCCCGCATGGTGACGATTAGTCAGGACAGTACGGACATGCTCAGGGCGAGTGTTGGTGTCGGTGGTCGTCGCTACGATGTTGCCCAGCCGAAACAAGGAGGTGGGCCGTGACTGTTCGGCCTGGTAGCCACGTCTGGGAACGCACGGACAACGAGGGTTGGTGCAACTACCGGCAAGTTCACTCAACCGAGGAAATCTATCAGGAGGTCGGACGTGGTCACGAGACGCTGAGCATCATGCAGTCCGATCTTGAGCGGGGCGCGGGGTACTGGCTGGAGGAGGGCGAGCACAAGTTCTTGGTCGAGAAGGTCATCTTCGACATTGACAATCCCGACGCGCCGGTTCGTGTCATCTCGCATGAGCGCCCACCGTTCGGTGAGTGGCAGATAGTCGAGTAGCGCGTCCACCACAAAGCCCCGGCACATGGCCAGGGCTGAGAGGTTCGTCGGGCTACTCGGTGTCGGGTGTGGGTTCCTCAGTCTGCTTGGCGGCTTCCGCCTTGGCAGCCTTCGCGGCTTCGCGGTCCTTGAGCCACTTGGCGAAGCGGGTTTTCATCGGGCCAACGTCCTTGGCGGTGAAGCTGTATCGCGAACCGGCACCCACGGCTTCGTAGTCATCCGAAGCACGCAGGAACACCCGCAGCGTCTTCGGGTCGGTGCCCAGCGCTTCGGCGACCTGCTTGGTTGACAGGGTCTCGGCGGGCTTCGTGGTGGTCTTCTTCGCGGCGGGCGTAGTCATCGTGGTCTCCTTCGTCGGTGTCGCCTTGGTGGCGTGCGACAGCAACGTAAGAGAGGTCAGGCGCTGGTCCGAACAGGTGACGATGGACTCCGTGGCAAGTTGTGACCTTCGCGCCGACGACGGGCGGTGTGGACGTAGGAGTGTGTCACGCAGTGTGACACCGAATGTCGTATGACGACGAATGACGTTCGGATACGAAAAGCCGCTCTCACCTGGGCAGAAGCGTTACGGGGAGGTACGGCGAATGACGTTCGAGGACGCTACTCGGCTATCTCGTAATGAAAAGGTCGGGGGTTCGATTCCCCCAGGCGGCTCCATCTACCAGCGGAATCTCAGATGTTTGCGGGCCGTAATCAGGCCCGATGACACGGAAACGACACGGTTTAGCTTGCGTGTCGGTCCAGAATGGCCGTGAAGTCCGGCGCTTCGTGTGGCTTGTCGATGTAGTGCTTACGGCCGTCGCGCCATCGTCTGCATGGCCCAGTTGGCTTGCTGGTCCCGCTGCGCTGTGCTCATTCGCAATCAATGTCGCGACCGACTTGCGGGACGTCTTCGGCGTGACCCAAGCGAAGTTGGTCCCGCGCGCTTCGCGCCAGGTGCGCCGGAAGTTGTGCGGGTCGTAGATGTCGCCGTTCCGGTTCGGGAACACCAGATCGAGCTTGTTCGGCGTCGCATCGAGCTTGCGGCGCATGAGTGCGTCCACAGCGAACTTCGGCAGTGCGATGGACCGGTATCCGGCATCGGTCTTGGTCCACTCCTGACGGATCAGGCCCCTTGCCTTCTCCTGTTGTACCGCGTGCTGACCGAGGCGAAGTGAGGCCACGGCCGATGCGAGCTCGGCATCGGCCGTGGCCCCGGCTCCCGACTGCTTCGCTCTCAGTTCGGGTCGATCCAGCTAGGAAATCGCCGTGTCACCCGCTGTTCGGCCGAAACAGCAGTACCGGACGTCCATCGCGAACCTGCGCTGGTCCAGGCTTCGGAGAGGACGCCTATCCACTCGCCGTCAGCGTCGAGCAGGCAGCTCTCCGATGCGCGACCAGAGCAGATTGCTTCTACCACCTCGAGCGCGGGAACGGGACGGCTTTCGCCCTCGAAGACATAGTCGATCACGAGGTTGAAGCACCAGCCCGTCTCCACTCGCGCTGCTTCGTCATCGAAACGGCTGACTCGAATACTGCCAGCCTGGCTGCCGGGAACCTGTGCGCGCGCGGAAAGTACTACTACGCTCTCGTACAGGTAGGTTTCGGCCTCAAATCTCACTGCAAGATCGCATAGCTGGTTCTACAGGTCATCTACGACATCACTTACAGGTGGATCTGAACGTCACTGGTGATATGAAGCTGTTGGTACAGGCGAATTTTGACGTCACATGGTCGGGATGGTGAAAGGTTGCGCCGCAACGTTTTGTGTGCTCCGTCCGAGGCGGGTGCCAGACGGTGCGAGCGGCGTTGCCGGGTAGGGTACGGCTGTGCTCGATTGGGATCACAACGCCTATTACCACCGGCTGCTGCTCCGCCGGATGCCGCAGCACTGCCGACGGGTGCTGGATGTCGGCTGTGGTGCCGGAGCGTTCGCGGCTCGACTTGCCCAACGGGCTGAACAGGTCGACGCCGTCGATCGCTCCGCGGAGATGATCGAGGAGGCGAAGCGCCGCACCCCCAACAACGTGAACTGCGTTCTCGCTGATGTGCTGACCGACTCGCTGCCGGGCAAGGATTACGACGCGGTCTTCTCGATCACTGCACTGCACCACATGCCGTTGCAGGATGCACTGGCGGTACTCGCGGCTGCGCTGCGGCCTGGCGGGGTCCTTGCTGCCATTGCTCTGCCTCGACCGGACCTGCGCCGGGAACTGCCTGTTGAGATCGTCGCGGCAGTTGGTTCCCGCCTGCTTGGTGTGGTGTTCCTGTCGAGAAGGTTGTTGGGAAGCAAAGGCGGGTTCGCGAAGGACTCCACCGGCTCGATCATGCCCGTCGTCATGGATCCGCCGCTGACCACCCGAGAGGTCGCGCACCAGGCCGCCGCGGTACTGCCTGGCGTGCGGGTGCGACGACTCCTGTTCTGGCGTTACCTTCTGGTCTGGCAGAAGCCGAACAGCCCAGGCATGTGAGAAGCGGGTATTCCGGCCGTCTACCTGCTGGGTGCTGGGTAACATCCTGCTGTTGATCGCCGGCACCATCGGCCTGGCCACTGAACATCGCTGGTGATCCGAAGATGTTGGTACAGACGAATTTCGACGTCACCTGGCCGTGATGGTGGTAGGTTGCGCCGCAACGTTCTGTGTGCTCTGTCCGAGGGGCCGGAACCTGTCTCGTAGGAGCCGTCGTTGCCGCCGCCGCGTCAGTCCAAGGTGGAGCTGTATGCCGCCATCCGGCGAGACTCGCGGGCCGGGGTGTCGGGCCGGGATCTGCAGCGTAAGTGCAATGTCGGGTACCAGACGGTGCGGGCGGCTTTGCGGTCTGCATGGCCGGCCGAGCGGAAGAAGTATCTGCTCGCGCTGAGCCGCCACAATGTCGCGGCCGGTGAGGACATCCGCTATCTGGTACGGCGGGACGCCGATCCGTCCGACTCGGCCACCGAGGATTTCTGGTTGTTCGATGAGCGGGCGGTGGCGTTCTCCCTGTTCGATGCGCGCGGGTTCTGGGTTGGGGCGGCACTGACCGACGAACCCGTGATCGTCGCGCACGCGCACGCGGTCGCGATCCGTGACCGGGTGTGGTCGGCGGCAATTCCGTTCGAGGAGTATGCGAACCGATGAGCGGGGCAGCGCGGGCGAAAGTAGCTCTCGGGGCGCGGCTCCGAGAACTGCGCAAAGATGCTGGGCTGGACGGACGGCAATTGTCCACCGCCGCCGGGTGGCACTGGTCTAAGACATCCCGCATCGAGCACGGCAAGCAGATGCAGCCACGCCGTCTACGGCGACGCCGCCCGCGCGCTCATCGCATTGGCGCTGGAGGCCCGCAGCGGGTAGGCGTTCCGCGATACCTACCGGGCGGGTAGAGTGGTCCGACATCGAACGGCTAAGGCACGCGAAACATGCTGTATCGCAATGACTCCCGTCGATAGCGGAGCGCCTCGACCGTGGGACCGGGGGCGCTTTCCAGGTCGCGCCACATATTCACCGTGCCGAGAGTGAAAGGCAAGCCCCGCCCGAGCTGTGCCTGCTGCCGTCTCATTCCGGGTGGCCGGCATGCTTGGCTCGCATCGCGGCGAGCTCGGCTTCTCGACGGGCGGCCCGCCGCGCCCGGGTCGCCTGCGTCCGTTGAGGTTGCGGTTCCGGCGGTGGCATACGCCGGACACGTTGCGGCGATCCCTCTACCTCGCTCAGGTCGATCGTCCGGACGAAATTCACGAGCATGGTGACGGGCAGAATGAATGCCGCCCAGAACATTCGGTACGTTCCGCCGTGGAAGCCGAACGTGAGATATCCGGCATAGCCGAGAAATACACCGCCGGCCACGCCGTTCAAAACGCGGTGGCGCGTGGGCAGCTCGCGGGCGATCAGGGAAAGCGTGATCAGCACGATGCCGCTGATCGCGAGCAAGACAACATATGAAGCGAACATCGAAACCTTCGGAAACGACGGGACCGGAGCCGCACTCTGGGGATGCCCCGGCGAATGGGCCCGGCATCCCCGAGCCGTGCTCAGCCCGCGTTATTGGTGCACGCCACCTGGAGGATCTGGGCCTGCTTCGGGGCGGCGCTGAGCGACGACACCGGCGGGCCGAACGCGTCGAGCGCGGACCGCTCGGCTTCCGCTCGTGTCGCCGCGGCCCGGCCGACCAGCGCGCCACTGCGATAGGCGATGGCCCCGCATCCGTCGACGAATCGCACGTGAATACGGCATTTCGCGGTGGTGCAATGCTGTAACACCGACGCGTCGGCTTGTTCCCAACTGGGATAGTCGACAGCCCACACCGCGTGGATGTAATCTCCGACGACTTCCGCTCCGAGCGAACCGTAGTACCGGCCATCCGGTCCCGGCTCAGCCGAAGCAACGCCCGCACCGACAGGTATCAGTATGGCCGCCATCGAGGCGACCATACCGAAGACAGCCTTGCGCGACAGTGACATATGAACTTCTCCCACTAGAACCCGAGCACTGAAATCGACTCGGACAGGAGATCATCGCTGATTTCGCGCTGTACGCCAAATCGCGACGGCTGATTGCCTTGCGCCGGAACCGCCGTCAAATCGATGAGCGTCTGCCCGAAAATTGCGTGGCCTTGGGCATCCCGCGGCTGCACATCGCCATCCGCGGATCGATTCTCCAGAGGTGAAAACGCAAAACAGCGGAAACTTCCCGCCACCGACACCGCATATAGACCCGACTCGGCCCGCCGCGCCTTGGCGGATCACCTTGCACCGCAGCGCTGCTGATGCGAGTCCGCGTTCTATCGGGCGTGGCCGCTCGGCGATCGAAGGATGGAGCTGCAGGAACGTCTCGGCCCAGGCGCTGACCCGGTCCGCCACGGTGATTCTGTTCGCGGCGAACCGGGTGCCGTCGGCAACAATTCAGTGCCCGACCTGGGCGTAGGCCCCGCCGGTCACCTCGTCGCGTCAGTCGGTGAAGTAGGGGTAGAAGTTTCCCCGGAAACCCCTGCTGCCTCGGTGATTCGCTCGATGGTCACCTCGTCGATGCCGATCCTCGCGACGACGATGGGCAAGCCGTCGATGAGCAGACGCATCCGCTCCATCCCCACATCCTGACGGAGGTGCGGCCGGCGAGTGGGCCGCACTGCCAGCGCTATCGAACGGTGGCGTCGTATACAACGCGGCCGAATGCGTAGGTGCGCAGAACTGCCGTCTCGTGCAGCCGGTTCGGCGGGGTGGCGAACAGATCGCGGTCGAGGACGGCGATGTCGGCGGAGAACCCTGCCTTGATCCGGCCGGTGACGTCCCCGAGTCCCATGGCCTGGGCCGGAGCCGTGGTGAACGCGGTCAGCGCCTGCTCGACGGACACCGCTTCGCTTTCGCCGAGCACGCCTTCGATGGCCGGATCGGGATTGCGCCTGGTGACCATCGCTTCCAGGCCCGGCCAGGGGTTCGGCGAGGGGCTCGCGCACGGCCAGTCCGATCCGGCGGCGACCAGCGCTCCGGTCTCGAGGAGGGTTCGCAGTGGCGAACTCGCCTCGATGATGGGTGCGGGTACCTGGGCCCTCATCGACTCGATCATCACGTTCGGGTACCACAGGTGGGGTGAAACGTCGGCGACGACGTTCAGCTCGGCGAAGCGGGGAATGTCGGCGGGATCGGGATAGACGACGTGGGCGACCTGCAGAATGGGGCCGTCGCCGCGCTGAGCGCGGGCCTTCTCGGCCGCGTCGAGCACCTGCCGGATCGCGGCGTCACCGGTCGCATGGAACTTGCCGTTCAGGCCGCGCTCGTACAGTGCGGCGACCTGCTGCTCGAGATCCTCGTCGGTCCAGTACGGCTCGCCCCGGAAGTCCGGATCGTCGTGGCTGTGATTACAGATGTACGGGGTCAGCATGGACGCGGTGCGGGTCATCGGGACACCGTCCATGATGACCTTGACGAAAGTGTGCCGGACCCGGTCGCTCTCGTACCCGGAGACGGCCTCGATGAGCTCGTCCCCGGTGGCGCCCTCTTCGAGGAAGGGACGCACCGGAGTGGACGCGACGATCTTCAGATGCAGTTCGCCCGCCTGATCGAGATCCACCATCGCCTGCCAGAGGTCGGCCATCGTCGCCGCTTCCTGGACCGAGGTGATGCCCAGCGCGAACAGCGTCTGCTGCGCGGCGCGCAGCGCGGTCCGCTTGCGCGCCGCGGGGTCGTCCAGCGAGGCCGCGAATGCCGCCTCGCCGAGCGTGGAGGCCATCTCGTACAGCACGCCGGTCAGGCGTCCGTCGCCGTCGCGAACGAACTGGCCGCCCTCGGGGTCGGGGGAGGTGTCGTCGACGCCGAGGATCCGGAAGACGGCGGAGTTCACCCAGCGGTTGTGCATGGTGTCGTCGCGCAGCATCACCGGCCGTCCGCCCGCGGCCTCGTCCAGGCGCGCGCGGTACTCGGCGGAGGTGATGATCCGATCCATCACGGTACTGCCGACGATGCCGCCGACGATCCACTCGTCGTCGTCGAGTTCCCGTCCCCACGCTTCGACCTTGGCGAAGATCGTGTCGAGATCGTCCGAGGGCAGCAGCGGAAGCTCGATCGTCTGGGTGCCACCCAATCCGAGGTGGATGTGGCCGTCGCTGAGCCCGGGCACGGCGAATGCCCCGTGCAGATCGTGGATCTCGGTGTCGTCTCCCGCGAGTGCGATGATGTCGGCGTGGTCGCCGACGGCGAGGAACCGTCCGTCGCGCACGGCGGCCGCCTCCGCCCAGGGCCGGTCGGGATCCTGGGTCCACAGCCGGGCGCCGGTGATGATCAACTCGGCGGTGCGATTGTCCGTCATGAACAGTGTCCTTTCGCTGTGCGCCGCCACCGGTCGGTGGCGGCTTTCGGTATGGACGGGTCTGTCAGCAGCGAGTGCGGGCCGCGGTCGTCAGGCGCGGCAGCCGGACAGCACCGGGGGGACGCCGAACCCGGCCTGGAAGGCCCGACTGAAGTGCGCCGGATCGGCGAAGCCGTGCACGGCCCCGATGGTGCCGGCGCGTCGGTGTGCCGGCCGGAGCTCCGCTCCAGCCGCCGCGCCCGGATGCTGTGTCCCGCGTGCGCTGCCGCGGGGCGTGCGGTGCACCGACTGCGCGGTACTGCCGATCTCCAGCGCATGCGTGGCTGCGTCGGTGACATCCGTGACGAAGCCGTGGAACCGAGCGCGGGAGGGGCAGCATGTTTCGAGCCGTACGGCAGCTCGTGCCGACGCGGAGTGAAGTGGGTGTAGGAGAACCGGGGCGCGGCCCCGGTGGTCGCCGCTGTCCCCTCGTGCCGGTCACCGATCATGATCGACCGCACCCCCCGGGCCGCGCGGCTCAGTCCAGCGCGGGGGCGGCCGGAACGGTCCGGCGCGCGATCGCCGCCGCACGCCGGACGACGATCGGTGCGATCTCCTCGGCGATGAAGGCCGCGGTCTCGGTCTCGGGCCGGGTCGCGGCCCAGCCCAGGTAAGTGAATCCGCGGGCGGTGATGAACAGCTCGAGCAGATCCTCCTCGGCGCGATCCAACGGCCGATGCGCCCGGTAGCCGCGCAGCAAGGCGGCCCTGAACGCCTCGTACCGCTGGTCGGCGAGGTAAAAGAACAGTGCGGTGGCCAGGTCGAACAGGAACCAGCCCGCGCCGAAGTCGTCGAAGTCGATGATGACGAGCCCATCCTCGGACGTCAGCAGGTTCTCCGGGGTGAAGTCGGCGTGGATCAGCCCGTACACCGTCGGCGAGGTGCCGTAGTCGCGCAGGGTCTCCAGCATCGCTTCGCGGGCCTGCCCGAGCGTTTCGCGATCCTCCTCGGACAGTCCCGGCGCCGCCAGCGGGTCGCCCCAGAGCGCGTCCGCGCCGATCATCCCCTCGGCATCCCACGGGCTGCGCGGGAAGTCGCCGGAGGTCGACAGCCGCTGGGACGCGGCGTGCATCCGGGCCGCGAGGGCGCCCATCTGTTCGAAATCGGCCTCGGTCAGTGGGCTGGTGCCGGCGAACGCCGCTTCCGAGCTGCCCAGCGGCTGGGCGGCCGACACCCAGCGCTGAGCGTCGACGACGACCTGCAATCCGTTGTGCTCGATCAGGACGGTGTGGGCACCGGCGGGGGTGCGTACCAGTTCGACCACCGGCAGGCCCTCGTCGGCCAACGCGGCGATGAATCGGGATTCCGCCGCGATCTCCTCGAGCGAGCGGTACCCGGGGCGATGCAGTCGCAGTGCGATCGGGCCGGACGGGTCGTCGACCCGGAAGACGCAGTTCTCGCGGAGTTTGACGAATGCGAGCGGCGCTCGGTGGTCGAAGTCGAAATGAGGGAGGGCGAGCTTCGCGACGTCGTGCGAGTTCTCTTCCGTGAGCACTGCGTTCATCCTTCGGAATCATGGGCCGGACCAACATGCACACCCGGTGAGGGGGTGGCCGTTTCGACGGTAGAGGCCGCGGGTTTCAGCAAATATTCCTACTGTTTCGTTTCTGTGAACTACGTGTCTAAATTGCTTACGAATAGTTCAGTCTGTGGGATATTAGCGAATCGAGCAGCCTTCCGGAGGGAGTTCGAGAACTTCTCCTCCTGCCACCGAGCGCCTCGATGCCGTCCGCCAGAGTCGGCAGCGGCGGCGCGCGGATCGGCACGGCTCGCTCACGAAAGAAGCCGTGAGATGAGCAGACCGCTCGTTGTTTTCAGGAGGCACCGTTGCCCGATCATCCGAACTTCACGATCGACCACGTCACCAGCGCGGACGGCACCCGGATCGGCTACCGCACCATCGGGTCCGGCCGGCCGCTGGTCGTCGTTCCGGGGTCGTTGAGCGACGGCGAGGAGTTCGAGCCCTTGGCCCACGAGCTGGCCTCGGAGTTCGCTCTCGTTATCGTCGACCCGCGCGGCCGGCCACTGTCGGACCCGATCGGCGACGGCTACTCCCTCGATCGCGCTGTCGAGGACTACCAGGCCGTGCTGGCGGCCGTGGGTGAACCGGCGATCCTGTTCGGCCATTCCTACGGCGCCGCCGTGTCGCTGCACGTCGCACTGGCCGCGGCCGGCTTGCGCGGGGTGATCGTGTATGAACCGCCGCTGCCGCTGACCGGTCCGGTTGCCGCCCGGAAGGACGAGTACGCCCGGCTGATCGACGAGGGCGACATCGACGAAGCACTGGCCTTCGGCTTCCTGAACTTCGTCGGCGGCACTCCCGAACAGCTCGCGGAATTCCGCGTCACCCCCGCTTGGCAGGGGATGCTCGGCATTGTGCCGTCTTGGCTCCCCGAGCTGCGGACCATCGACAGCATGCCGCTGGGTGTCGAGCGGTTCGCCGCGATCTCGGCCCCGCTGCTCGGAATCCGGGGCGGACAGAGCGCGCCGCATCTGCGGGAGTCCACCGAAGCGGTCGTCGGCGTGGTTCCCGACGCCACCCTGATCGATGTGCCGCATGTCGAGCACTCGGGCCATCTCTCCGACCCGGCGGCCATCGCCGCCGTGGTCCGCGAGTGGTCCGCTCAGCTGGGCCGCTGACAAGTAGCTGACAAGTGATGGAGAGAACAATTAACGACTTCGACCCGTTCTCGCTGCTGCGGCTGCCCGAACGCGACACCATCCTGCGGGTGGACGGAGCGACGATCTACACCGGTGATCCCGACCGTCCCGTCCTGACCGACGCCTCACTGCTCGCCCGAGAGGGGCGGATCGAAGTGGTCGGCAGCCGCTCGGAGGCCGACACCGCCGAGCAGAATCTGGGGCTGCCCGCCGAGACCCGGATCCGCCGGATCGACGCCAGGGACTGCTTCGTGATGCCGGGCCTGGTGAACAATCACTGGCACACCATTTCGATCCTGCGCGCGCTGACCGACTGCCACGGTGTCGACGACCGCTTCGATCCGCCGTCCACCTGGGCGCACGGCGGCGACGTCAAAGCCCTGCTCGCGGAGTTCGGTGGGTTGGCGCAGGTCGCCGCCGCGCTGCCGGAACCGGTCGCCGCGATCGCGGCGGTGCAGAGCCTGGTCTGGCAGTTGCGGTCGGGCACGACCACGGTCGGCGACCTCGGATCCTTCGGTTCGGCCGAGACCTTGCTGGGAGCGGCACAGGCGACCGGCATCCGCGCGGTCATCTCGCAGATGATGATCGACGGTACGTCCGTCGACGGCACCTTCGTGCGGGTGCAGGACACCGATGCCCGACTGGCCGAGCTCGCCGAGGCGATGGATCTGGCGAATGCCGCGCCCTCCGATCGGGTGCGGGCGATGCCCAACGTGTTCTGGTCGCTGCTGGCCAGTGACGAACTTCTCCAGGGCGCGGCCGACTTGAGTGCCCGGCACGGCACCCCGGTGGGCGCGCACCTCTCGGGCGTGGCGAACGAGGAAGCGTTCAGCGAAACGGTGTTCGGCGTCCGGAGCGCTGCTCGCTTCGAGAAGGCCGGGCTGATCGGCCCGCAGCTGATCGCCGCCCACACGGCCTTCCTCTCGCAGGAGGAGCTCACCCGCTTCATCGCGGCGGGCGTGCACCTCACCCATGCGCCGAACCGCTACGGAACCACCGGCGAGGGCGTGATCACCACGTCCAAGCAGATCGTCGACCTGCTCCGGGGCGGGGCCGCGGTCGGGCTGAGTACCGATGCCGATGATCTGGCCCGCGGCGGAATGCCCGAAGCGATGCGCGCGGCCTGGCTGTCGTACAACGAGGCGGCCGCCGACGGCGCGCTGGTGACCCCGATCTCCGTGCTGGGTATGGCAACTCGGGCGGGAGCGCGGTCACTGGGGTGGGATGACGAGATCGGTACCCTCGCGCCCGGCTACCGGGCCGACTTCTCGATCGTTCCCGCCCGCGACTGGCGATACCTCGGCAGCAGTCGCCCGCTGTCGGTGTTCCTCAGCAACGGCGGCAGCAACGACATCGACACCGTGGTCGTCGACGGTCGGGTGCTGATCGACGGTGGTCAACTGACGTTCGTCGACGAAGAGGAACTCGGCAGACACTACTGGGAGGCGAGCAAGCAGTTCGCGTCCGTCATCGGCGCGGCGGCCGCTGCCGCAGGCTGAACGGTACGGCTGTAACCAACCGAAAGAGGCACCTGCCCCCGGGTGCTGTCCGCATAGCGGATGGCAGCCGGCGGGCAGGTGCCTCGTTTCATGTTCACCGGCAATCCGCGCAGGTGGCCGAATCGACGTGTGTTTAGGTGCTGTGGGCGGCGCAGCCGAGGTCACCGCGGTCGTGCCGGATCCCGCGGCTACGGGGAGAGCGGCAAACCGGCGAGCACGCACGGGGTGAGCGGGCGGCAGCCGGACGGCGCCGTCGATTCGACGGAATCGACGGCGCTCAGCGGGTGCGGCTGTGTTTCCGCGAGCCGGGGGTGTCCGGCGGTGTCCCGGTTACCGCGGCTCGGCGGCCGCTTTGCCGGTCTCGGCCACGGGAGGCTCGGTCACGGGCGGCTCGCTGACCGGGGATTCGCTGACGGGGGATTCGCTGACCGGGGATTCGGACGCGCTCGGGGGCTGCCCGATCATCTCCAGGTTCCCGTGCAGGTTGTCGTAGATGTGCGGGCGGCGCATCCGCAGCCACTGGGCGGTCACCAGCCCACCGATGACGCAGACGATCAGGAGCACGGGCAGCATCCCGATAACGGGATTCTCCGAGCCCGCGAGAATCTCGAAATTGCTCACCGCCAGGCCGACGATGGCGGCCAGGCCCAGGAAGCCCGCCGCGGGTGCGAGGATGGCCCGGAACAGCCGCGGGTCGCGCGCCCGCACGAAGTACACGGTGATCGCCACCGCGGCGAGCGCCTGCAGGGTCAGGATGGCCAGCGTGCCGAAGCCCGTCATCGACGCGGTCAGGGCCGCGATCGGGTCCAGGCCGAGCAGGTAGTAGACGAAGGCGACGACGATCGCGAAGGCGAGCTGGGCCAAGCTCGCGTTCTGGGGGCAGCCGTTCACCCGGCGGGTGCGGGCGAGCAGGCCGGGAAGCAGTCCGACCCGGCCGTGCGAGTAGATGTAGCGCGCGGCGGAGTTGTGCAGGGCCAGGAGCGCGGCGAACAAGGAGACGAGCAGCAGGACCATCATCACCTTGGTCAGGAAGCTCCCCAGATACTGCTCGGATAACGTGAAGACCAGGTCACCGGTCGAGAGATGTTCCACCGCGGCGTCCTTCGCCGAGGCGACGCCCAGTGCGCTGACGATCGCCCAGGTGGTGACGGCGGCGAAGATGCCGATGAACGTGATGGCGATGTAGGTCGCGCGGGGAATGGTCCGGTGCGGGTCTCGCGCCTCTTCGCTGAACAGCCCGGTCGCCTCGAACCCGACGAAAGTGTTGGCCGCGAACAGCAGGGCGATGCCGAGCGAACCCGAGCCGACGATGCCGGGCGTGAAGGATGCCAGCGAGTAGCCGGTGCTCAGCAGGATCCGGATATCGAGCAGGAGCAGGATGCTGACCTCGAGGACGAGGCAGATCCCGAGCAGCGTCGCGCTGAATCCGATTCCCCGGCGCGCGAACAGGAAGATCATCACCACGCCGATCGCGGACCAGACCATCCACGACAGTTTCAGTCCGGTCAGGTCGCCGACGATCGTGGCGGTGAAGAATCCGGCCGTCCCGACGGCGCCGGCCACGAAGCAGTTGTAGCCGACCATCGCGATGAAGCCGGCCACGATACCGGCGGGGCGCCCGAGGCCTTTCACCACGACGGTGTAGAAGCCGCCCGCGCTCACGACCTTCTTCGACATCTGCGCGTATCCCACGGCGAACAGCAGCAGGACCCCGGTGGTGATGATGAATGCCGCGGGCATCCCACCGCCGTTCCCCAGCGCGATACCCAGGGTGGCGATGACGATGATGCCGGTCAACGGCGCGACGGCGGCCAGAACGAGGAACACGACGCCGCCGACGCCGAGCGAATCGGTCGACAGTTTCGTGTGTTCCGGCGACGCCGGAATAGGAGTGCTTCCCATGGGTGGGGCCTTTCTCTGCCGACCGGGAACGTCACGACGTGCGGACGCGCTTTCGTGGCCGGTGGATGTGCTGACGGCGGGGAGGGACGCCGTGGTGGATCTGCCGCGTCGGCTGCGGATTGCGTGGCCGACGGAGCTCGAGAAGGGAGAGGGGAGGGGAGGGGAACGTTCGAGTTCGGTTGCCGCGCGGGTGCTACGGCTGCGGCCCCTCGTGGTCGGCGCGGGATGCGCCGCAGGGTGATCGGGTGTTCGTGCGTGTCTGCGACACCGCATTCAGGATGGTTGGCACGCCATACATAATCCGTACTGACCGACAGATTTGTGAACGTTTTCGTAAAGAATTTACCTCGAGTGTTCAACGGTAACTACCGCGTAACGTCGGGGCCGAGCGGGATCGCTCCGCATCGATCGAGGTGCGGGGGACGACAACAGCCACCAGCTGTGGACCGACGACTACTTGGCCGCATTCGCACAACCAGTAGGGCCGCACCGGCCACTCGCGATCGACGGCTCGCCGCTCGCTACCCATCCGTCCACGTCACTCGGAGCCGGCCCAGGATCCCCAGACGACAATGCGGCAGTAGTCTTTCGACCGCAACCACACCCGGGTGATCGCCGCGGACCTTCCGATGCTCGCCGCTGCGCAGCGCGTACGCGGATCGACTGACCCGACAAGGTGGACGAAGTCGCCGGGGTCTATCTCCGCACTGCGGTCCAGTTCTACGAGGCCCCGGAGTCCGGCACCCCTGTGTAGTCGGGCAGTTCGACGCCGTTGATCGCACGGTCGATCAGATCGGTGAACCATTCGCTGTCGAAATCGGTGCTCGGCTCGGCGTCCGGGCCGGGGACGTCGCGGCTGCGCACATGCAACCGGCCGATCTCCTGGTTGGCTTCGACGAACGAGCGCATCCGCCGCTCGTAGCCGGCGAAACCGGCGTCCGGGTCCCACCCGGCGGCAGCCAGCTCCCCGGCCAGTAGGTAGGCGCCGACCAGCGCCAGCCCGGTGCCCTGCCCGGACATCGGTGACGAGCTGAACGCCGCGTCCCCCAGCAGCCCCACCCGCCCGTTCGACCAGCGGTCCATCACCACCTGGGCGACCTGGTCGAGGTAGAAGTCCGGGGTGTCGTCCAGGTGCGCGAGGATGCGCGGGGTCAACCAGCCCAGGCCGGCCATCCGCTCACGCAGCAGGCGCTTCTGGGCCGCGACGTCGCGGTAGTCGACTTCGAGGTCGGCAGCGGGGAAGGAGAACATGGCAATCGCCCGGCCGGCGTCCTGGATGGGCCGCAGGCCGGCGGAGCGCCCGGACTCCTGGTAGTCGATCAGCCAGCGGTCCAGTCCGAACTCATTGGGCACACTGTAGAAGGCCAGCACGAGCCCGAGATGGCGGACGAACCGTTCCCGTGGCCCGAAGACCATCGCCCGCA
Organism: Nocardia aegles; assembly: GCF_052545135.1. Taxonomy (NCBI): domain Bacteria; kingdom Bacillati; phylum Actinomycetota; class Actinomycetes; order Mycobacteriales; family Nocardiaceae; genus Nocardia; species Nocardia aegles. The sequence goes on along the minus strand of NZ_JBQWRI010000010.1, from coordinate 81,246 downwards.
GCGCCGAGTGCAGCCCGTCCGCCCCGACCACCAGATCGAAGTGCCGCCGGTCGCCGCCCGCGAAGGCCACGTCGACCCCGTCGGCGTCCTGGGTGAGCTCGGCGATCCGGTCGCCGAAGATGTACTCCACACCGTCGCGGGTGTCGTCGTACAGCACTCGGGACAGGTCTCCGCGCAGGATCTCGATCTCCGAGATGTACCCGTCGCCGCCGTTGTCGTCCGCGCGGTAGGTCTCCAGCACGTTCCCGTCCGCGTCCACGGTGTATGCGCCGGCGGTCTCGGTGCGGGCCGCGCGCACCGCCGCGTCCAGCCCCATGCGCCGGATGACCTCTTTGGCCACCCCGCGCGCGTCCACCGCCTGCCCACCCGGACGCAGCTCGGGGGCCCGCTCCACCACGGTCACCTCGGCCCCCCGCCGGCGCAGCCAGTGGGCCAACGCGGGCCCCGCGATGCTCGCCCCCGCCACCAAAACCCGCATACCGCTCATCGCGCCACCCGCGCACTCGTCCGAACCGTCTTGCTCCTGCTCGGGGCGTCGACGCACATGATCACGTCCCGAATTCCTTTGCCCGCGTCAGCGCTTTCGCCGTCGAGCGGCTCGTAAAAGCCCAGGGTCGACTTCCGCATCCCAGTTCCTCCGTGTGTTTTCCTGCGCTGGAACGGCCCCGCGCAGGCCCACCATTGTCGGTGTATCCAGAGGTATCGACGACGGACCCACACAGAATTCATCGGTGCGGCCGATATCTGATCGGTTCGGACACGAGAGTGTGCCCAGCCCTTGCTGTCGATCGTCACCGGGTTCGCAAGTCGGTGGCAAGTCGTGGTCAATGCCCGTGCCGGAGAGTGCGTTCCATGACTAGGACTGAAGTACTGCTCGCGGCCGATCGAGACATCCGGTGGCGGGCCTACGCGCTGATCGCCGGGGGTGTGCTGTTCGCGGTGGGCAATGCGCTGCACCCGTTGGAACATTCCGAAGCCGCCGAACTGGCGAGCACCTGGGCGGCTGCCCACATGACCTTCACCGTCGGTGCGGTGCTGCTGGCGGCCGGGCTCGGGGTGGTGACCTCGAGTTGGACCGGCACCGCCGACCAGCGAGCGTCAACCGCCGACCGCGGTGTGCCGGAACGCGTCGGATCGGGTGTCGCCGGCCCGCCGTCGAACGAGCGCGGCGGGATCGCGAAGGTCGCTACCGCTGCCGGGGTCCTGCTGTATCTCGGTCTGATCCTGGCCATTCCGATCGGCGCGTACCACGAAATCTACGTGGCCCCGCAGTTGTCGCACGACGCGCAGCATCGAATCGAGGACGCCGCGCTGCCGGTGACCGGTCCGCTCGCCGCCGCCTTCCTGTTGGGGGCGTTGTCGATCGCGGTCTGCGCCCTGATCGCGCCGCGTCCGCGCATGGGCCGGGCCGCCGGAGCCCTGATCGTCCTCGCGGTCTTGGCCATGGCCGCGGCGCAAGGTCTGCCCGGTGCGGAGGGCCTGTGGATCATTCCCGGCACGGTCGTGGTGGGCCTGGTCCTCGCCGCGGCCGGAGTGCGCGCCCTGCGTGAGTGAACGTCGCTGACCACGGTGCATCGGACCCGGTCCGCGTCGTTTCAGCTTTGGCCACGTGCGATGCGGTCACCGGTCCGTCGGTCGCGCTGTCCGCCGAGGGTAGCTGCCCCGGATCGGTGGGTGTCGCGCCCGGTCGGGACTTAGGCTGGAGCAATGCGATCCGGCCGTGGAGTTACCGAACCGGTTGTCGCAGGCGATGTACCCCCCGTGGTGACTGTGGACGTACTCGGCGCTCTGCGTGTGACGGTGGATGGCCGCCCGGCGGCCTTGCGCGGGCCCATGCAGGGCGCGGTGCTGGCGCGGCTGGTCGTGGCCGCCGGCGCGGTGGTGTCGGCCGATCGGTTGATCGAGGATCTGTGGCAGGGGGAACCGCCGCCCAAAGCCTCCGGCGCCCTGCAAGCCCATATCTCCTACCTCCGCCGCGCCCTCGAACCCCACCGCCCGCCCCGCGCCCCCGCCCGCGTGGTGGTATCCCAAGCCCCCGGCTACGCCCTGCGTGCTGAACCCACCGCCGTGGACGCGTGGCATTTCGAGCGTCTGCTCGCCACCGCCGCCACCCGATCCGATCTCTCGATCCGCTACCGATCCCTGGGCACCGCGCTATCCCTTTGGCGCGGCCCCGCCCTGGCCGCCTACGCCGACGCAGACTGGGCCGCACCGGAAATCGCCCGCCTCACCGATCTGCGCTGGACCGCGATGGAACAGTGCGCCGACGCCGCCCTGCGCCTGGACCGTCCCGCCGAGGCCGCCACCACGCTGCACCGCCTCGTCGACGACCATCCCGAACGCGAAACCGCCGCCCGCCTGCTGGCGCTGGCCCTTTACCGCCTGGGCCGCCCCCTCGAAGCTCTCGCCACCCTCCGCCGCGTCCGCAACCACCTCGCCACCGAATTCGGCGTCGAATCCAGTCCGCCCCTGCGCGATCTGGAATCCGCCATCCTCACCCACGACCCGGCCTTGACCTTCGCGCCCGACGTCGGATCGGCCCGGCAGTCGGCCGAGATTCCCCGGATCGGTGACCATCTCGAAGCTGACGGCACCGATTCGACTACCAGGCATCTCGATTCGTCTGCGCCTCGACCGGATTCGGCACCGCTGCGCACGATGCCGCAGGTCGTCGGCTACACCGAGCAGCGAGCCGCACTGCTGACAGCGGCGCGGGAGGCGTCGGCGGGGCGGGCGCGACTGGTGTGGATCGAGGGTGAAGCCGGTGCCGGGAAATCGACGCTGGTCGCAGCAGTTGCCGCGGAGTTGACCGGGCTCGGCTGGAACGTGGTCACCGGTCGATGCCCGGAGGTGGACGGCGCGCCCGCGGCATGGGCCTGGCGGCAGGCGCACGCGGAATTGGGCACTGTCGCAGCGCAATCCGATGGTTCGTTCGAGAAGTCGCGAGCGGAGGAGTCCGGAGCCGCGTGGGTGCCGCCGGTCGCCGAGGCGGCCGTGTCGACGGCGGCGGTGGCTTCAGGACGGACGCCGGAGGCGGAAGCAGGTTCGCCCACGGCGGTCGGGACCGAACCGCCGCGGATGTCGAAGGCTGTGGCGGATACGTCAGCCGCGGTGCGCACCGCGGCGCTGCGGATTTCGCCCGGGGCAGAGGGGGATTCCACCCCATTCGAGTTGGCGCGGGCCGTGGCGCGGCGGTGTGTGGGGGTGGGGCCGCTGCTGGTTGTGCTGGAGGACGCTCATCGGGCGGATGGGGCGACCTTGCAGATTCTGCGGCAGGTGGTGGCGTGGACGGCGGCGGAGCCGGTGTTGTTCGCGGTGACGCTGCGCGGGTCGGAGGCAGGGGACGAGGTGCGGGCCACGTCGGCGGCGCTGGCGGCGGTGACGGCGGGACGGTTGGAACTCGGCGGGTTGGACGCGGCGGCGGTGCGGATGTTGCTGGTGACGGCCGGTGTCACCGGAATCGACGACGGCACTGTGGAATTGGTGCGTGAGCGGACGGGGGGTAATCCGCTTTTCGTGGCCGAGTTGGCGAAACTCGCTGCGGTGGAGGGCAATCTGCTGGCGGTGCCGGCGGGAGTGCGGGATGTGCTGCACCGCCGGATCGCCCGATTGCCCGCCGAGGCGGCGCGACTGCTGCGGCTGCTGTCGGTCTGGGGTGACGAGGCGGATATCGATTCGCTGCTGCGACTGGCGGGTGAGAGCGAGGAGACGCTGATCGATCTGGTCGATACGGCCGTGGTCGCGGGGCTGCTGCGGCTCGACGGAACCGATGGGCGAATCCGCTTCGGACATGCCTTGACTCGTGACGCCGTGTACGACGGAATACCCGTGCTACGCCGCGCCCGCATGCATTGGACGGCTCTCGCGGTGGCCGAGCGCGCACCCGCACCCGACCTGGACGTCCTGGCCCACCACGCCCTCATCGGCGCGTCCGCGGGCACTGCCGAACAGGCGCTCGCGCATGTGCTCGCGGCGGCCCGGCACCGCACCGCGCGCCGCGCGTTCGCCGAATCCGAACCGCTCTGGCGCGCCGTACTGGACCTGCACAGCCTGGCCGGTCACCCGGACGACGGCACCGATCGCGATACCGGCATCGCCATCCTGGAAGCCCGCTGCGCCCGCGTCGCCGCTCTCGCTTACGGCGGAAACGACGCCGCCGCCCGCCTGGTGCGAGCGCAGGCCCTCGATCTCGCCGAACAGTTGGCAGCCCCGTCCGGCCCTCCCCAGCGCGCTTGGAGTTCCAGTGCCGCGGCGGACCCGGTCGCGTTCGCACTCGGGTGCTGGCGCGCACCCCTGATCTGGGCGACGCGGGACAAGCGGTTGCCGGATGAGCGCATGATCGGTGCGTTGCGGTTCGCGCTGGATCGTCCGTTGGCGGTGGCGGATCGGGTGCGATTGCTGGTGACGCTGGTTTTCGAGGTGGAAGGCGACGACGATCCGCTGGCTTTCGCGGCGTCGGCGGAGGCGGTGGCGCTGGCGCGGGAGTTCGGTGATGCCGAATTGCTCTGTGCCGCGGTGAATGCTCGGGCCTTCCTGGCCTTGGGACCGGATCTGTGGGTGGAGCGCGCTTCGTTGGCGGCCGAGTTGCTCACGGTGTCCACGGCGGCGGGGCTGGTGGAGTTCCAGGCGGTCGCGCATTTCCTCGGTTGTCTGATCGCGTCCAGCGCCAATGATCTGGTGACGGCGCGCGCGGAGGCCGAACGGGGATTGGAGTGCGCGACCGGTGGGCAACTGCGCCAGATGCTGACCGTGCTGTCGACGTTCTCGGCGGTGCTGTCGGTCCTGCGTGGCGATCTGGCCGCCGCCGAGCGCATCTACGCCGAATGCAGTGCGGCGATGGTCGCCTCCGGCACCGCGAACGGCGCCGAACTGTTGATCGTTTCCGACATGGTGGTGGGTTGGGCGCGCGGGGACCTGTCGGCGCTGGTGGAGCCGATGTCCCTGGTGTATGCGGTCGCGCCCGAGGCCATGGTGTTCCCGTATGTGCTGGCGCTGTGGGATGCGGGTGAGATCGACAGGGCCCGTGAGGTCTTCCTTCGGGCCGCGCCGATCAAGCGGGACCACTACTGGTCGGTCATGGTGGTTTTCCGCGCTCGGGCCGCAATCCGGTTGAACGATTCCGCAGCCATGACCGAGTGCTACCGCGACATGCTGTCGCGCGCGGGCACCATGGCGGGCCTGGATACCGGTTCGGTGGTCTACGGCCCCATGGACACGGTGCTCGCCGAACTCGCCGACGCGCTCGGCGACCCGGCCGCGGCCGCAGAACACCGCGCCCACGCCGCCGCGCTGTCCGCTCGCATCACCGCTCAGCTGAACGAACTTCCGGATTGATCGGCGACGACGCCGGTTCGCGGCGTCTGGAATCCCTCGTCATCGAACTGCTCGGCCGCAACGGCTGATCAGCATCGAAGACCCGCGTCGAATTCGAGAAATGTCGCGCGGTCACTCCCCGTTGATGAGCCGTTCGCGGCGGCGATGGACCCGCCCGAACCAGCGCAGCATGAGTTTCAGTACCAGCCCACCTTCGGCGCTGACACGTTCCCATTCCTCCGGCGTGCACATCCCGAACATGCGGGGCAGTTCGAAACTCATCGTCGCGCCCCGGCGGGCGGCGGCTTCGACTCGACCCCATTGGTCGGCGCCGAGCTGGGTGGTAATGACCGGGAAGATCGTCGCCTCCTCATCGCTGATGTGTTCGGTGAGCAGCGCGTGCAGGTGTCCGAGGCCGGTGGTGAGTTCGGCTGCCGAGCCGGGCGCGGAACGGGCGAAGGCGCGGGCGGTGGCGCGCAGCCGGTCCAGAAGCGGGTCGAGCTGGGCGTGGTCGTCTTCGAGTTCACGGAGGTCGACGGTGCTGTCGGCGGTGTCGCGCAGCAGTGGCCACAGCACCGTGTCCTCGATGTCGTGGTGATGGTGGATGCTGTCGCAGAGCAGCAGCAGGTATTCGGTGACGGCTGCGGCACGGGTGGGTGGGCAGGCGGTGCGCTCGGCCGCGATGTCGGCGGTGATGCTGGTGAGGCGGGCGGTGTCGGCGAGCATGGCGCGATGGGCCAAGCGCATACCGAGCAGGTCGGGCACGGTGGTGTGGGTCGGCATACCGGACACAGTGCATGGGGTGGCTTGCACCCTACTTACGAGTGACTGAAGGAGTCGATATCGGGATTGCACTGCGGAGCGGGGGGCGGTCCGTGGCCCCCCGCCGTCCCACGGTGCAGGCCATGCTCGACGTGCCGGTTCTCCGAGCTGCCGGCCGTCTTTCGGCTGAGTGTGCTTCACGCGCACGACTACCGTGCCATCCATGGACGCACAGGCCGCAGATAACCCGTCTCGCCGCCGCGCGTTCAAGATAGCCGCGTGGGTTATCTGTGTGGTGGCGGTTCTGTGGGGGTATCCGAGTGTGGCTCACACCGGAGAACGAGGCGTACGCCTACCTCGACAAGGTCACTGTGGCGCAACTCCTGCCACCGAGCTCGCCCAGCCCTTCGCGGGTGAATCTGGTGCCCGGCGAACGTAATTATGTCTCCGTCCAGGTCGCTGAGGGAAGATGGAGCGATGAATGTGGGCTGGCGATCAACCATGAGATCGAAACCCCTTACTACGAAGACAAATTGACCGCAGCTCAGATCGCCGGCATAAAAGACGGCTCCGTGTACGCGCTCCTGATCGTCGCCGCCTGCGGAAAAGGGTGACGCCGGACGATCACAACGACCGGCGGGTTCGGCGTCGACATCGAAGGCATGGCATCAGGTGCCGATCCAACCGCTCGAGCGTGCGTGAATCCACCGGACGGGGTCTTCGCGGTGTCGGAAACCGCCGTATTCCGTGCCCCGACGGGCATCCCCGGTCCCACCCCGCGACAGTGGGTACGTGCGACACGAGCGAACACACCCAGCACCACCGGCCAGCGACGTAGGCGAGGTGGTTATCGACGCAGTGGCCTCCACTGCCAGGTTGACCGCAGCCCTGCGCGCCGCCGAGTCGGCCCGCCCCGACCGGCTGTTCCACGATCCGTTCGCCGCTCGGTTGGCGGGTGCGGCAGGCGAGGAACTGATCGACCAGCTCGGCATGCGCGACAGTCCGATCATTCCGGTGCGTACCAGATACTTCGACGACGCTGTCGCCGAAGCCGTGGGCTGCGGCATCCGGCAGTTTGTTGTCGTCGCGGCCGGTATGGATACCCGCGCATACCGGCTCGACCTACCCGACGACACTGTGCTATTCGAACTCGATCGGCCGAATCTCTTGCGCCTCAAACACGAATTGCTCGGCGCGGCACTACCGCGCGGCACCCGGCAACCCATCGGCGTCGATCTCGCGACAGACTTCACCATCCCATTGGTGCACGCCGGATTCCGGGCCGACCAGCGTACGTGCTGGCTGGTCGAAGGGCTCACCCCATACCTCACCGAATCCGACGTACGCCGGATGCTCGACCGAATCACGAGCCAGTCCGCCACCGGAAGTCATCTGCTCATCGACTTCGTCGGCACCTCCCTGCTCGAATCCGAGGCGATGAGACCCATGCTCGACAGCCTGGCCGGACGCGGCATGAGGTGGCAGTACGGGACCGAAGAGCCGGAAACCCTGCTCGAGAGCCGGGGCTGGCGAGCCACCGCGACTCGAATCGGAACGGCCGGAACCGATCTGGGGCGCTGGCCGTTCCCGGACGCTCCCCGCGGCACCGCAGGGGTCCCGCAGGGCTATCTCGTCCACGCCACCGTATAGCGGGTAGGCGGCTGTGACCGCATGCTGCGGCTGCGGAAATACCGCCGATCGAACCTCTCCGTGCCGCGTCATCCGAGTGCGCACCGCCGAGTTCTGTCCGACGGAGTGCGTGCAGACCCCTGGTTTCGCTTTCCGCGTCGATCGACCGATATATGAATGCGGTGAGGTTGCTGGGGTATGGCGTGTAGGTCGCCACTTCGGTCGCAGCTTCGGAAAGATGAGGAGTTATCTGCGTACATGGCCCCTCCTCAGAGGTAAACTCCGGTTTGCTCCTTAGTGTCTAGAAGGTGAACACAACGGAGGAATAATGAAAATTACCGATGGCTTGGTGGACGTGATCGCTCGGACGGCCGATGCGACGACGGCGGCGGCCGGGGCGGTGGGCGGCGCTGCTGTGGAAGGCGTGGTCGGCGGTGTCCGTGGGGTGGCAGCCGGCGTGAAGAGCGGGTTGGGCAGCGGCAGCCACTCGACGCCGGCCGCGGTGTTGACGTTGACCGCGATCGGCGCCACGGGCCTGGTGGACTGGCCCGTGCTGTTGGGCGTCGGTGGCGCTGCCCTGGTGGTGCAGCGGCTCGGACAGCGATCGGGCAGGCTACCGGCGCCCACCGCCGAGGATCAGCAAGGACTTGCCGAGCCGTCGCCGGAAGGCGATCGAACGGCACGCGAAGAGGACGAGGGCGCGGTTCCCACGCCCAAGAACGCTGCCCGGGCTCAGCGCACGCCGAGCAAGCGATAGCTCCCGACGTGGACCTGGGTCAGCTCATACGGACTGTCTCGTCAGTGCCGTCGCGCGCCGTGGACGCAGGTGTGCGGTCGGCTGTGGTCGTCGCGGGGGCGGGGGTGGAACTGGTCAGCGTGCCGGTGGCCCCGATGCTCGAGCGTTCGGTGGCCGAGGCCGTCGCCGCCGCGGCGTCGGAATTGCTCGGTGGTGGTCCGGGCCGGAGACGTTGGTGCGGCCGTCGTCGCTGCTGGATCGAGGTGCGCGGCCTGGGCGGTCGGGAGCCGAGCGACGGGCTCGGGCCCGCGGTGCTCGCCGCCGTGCGTTCACATCCTGGTGTGACCTCGGCGACACTGAACTATCCGCTGTCGAGGGTCATCGTCGGGGTGGACGACCCGGCTAGTGTCGACGAGTTGTGTGAAGTGGTGGCCGCTGCCGAACACCGGCATCGGTCCGGCTCGGGTGACCGGCCGGTCGACCTGCCCGCCGACGGTATCGTGCTGGCCGGTAGCGCGGTGTCGGCGGCGGTGAGCGCCGTGGGTCTGGGTGCGGCGCTGGCCGGTCGGGTGGGCGGTTGGCGACGGCTGCCTGCCGGTCTCAACGCGATTGTCGCGCTCGTGGATTACCAGCCGCGGCTGCGTCGCGCGGTCGAGCAGCGCCTCGGCGCCGGCGCCGCGGATACCGCGATCGCGCTCGCCGCCGCTGCCACCTACACCCTCACCCAGCAACCGGCTTCGCTGGGCGTCGAGGTGTTCATCCACCTCGCGAAAGCGGCCGAGGCCCGCGCAGCGGCCGCGGTCTGGCGACGTCGCGAACCACGTCTCGCGCCGCATGCGGAGTGTGTCGCCAATGTCCGGCCCGGCGCGCGGCCGGTGCCGCTGCCGCCAGGGCCGGTCGAACGTTACGGGGATCGCAGCGCAGCGGCGCAGGGCGCCGCCGCACCGGCGATCGGCGTTGTGACCTCTGATCTCGCCGGCGCCGCTACCGCGGTCACAGTCGCCGCGCCGAAAGCGGCCCGCATCGGCCGAGAGTCGTTCGCCGCGACACTCGCGCGCGGCCTGGCCGACCGGCACGGTGTGCTGACTGTGCGACCGCGGGCGTTCCGGCGCCTGGACCGAGTCGATGCCGTGGTGGTCGATCCTCGGGTATTGGGTAGCGAGGAATTGCAGGTCGCGCGCATTCGCGAGGTGCCAGAGCACGAGCGGGCGGCGGTGTGGCAGTGGGCACAGGACCAACTGGACCGCGGAGCGTGGCAGCCCGGGTGGCAGCCGGTCGCGCGGACGGTGTCCGGCAATGGCACGGGCGGCGCGGTGCTGGTGCGGTACGCGCATCACCGGCTGGCGGGCGCGGTGCTGCGCGAAGCGCGGCGCAGTCACGCGGAGGTGGTGTCGGTCGACGTCGACACGCTCGATGACCTGCGTTCGTCGTTCGACGACCTGGACCCGGTGTATGGGTCGGTCGATGAAGCGCTCATCGGCGCGGTGCACCGCTTGCAGCGCCAGGGTCGCACGGTGGCGGTGGTGTCGGGTGCCGCGGCGCAGGCACTGGCTGATGCCGACGTCGCGATCGGTGTCACCGCGGGCGGGCCGCCGCCGTGGCACGCCGACCTGCTCGTGGACGACCTGGACAGCGTGTGGCGGATGGTGCACGCGTTGTCGGCGGCCCGGCGCGCCAGCGAACGCGGCGTCGAAATCGCCACCGGCGCTTCCCTGCTGGGTGCGCTGCTGATGATTCCCGGGGTGCGCGGCCGGGGCTCGGGTCCGGTCAGCGCCGGAGCCGCCGCCGGTGCCTGGACCGGATATCGGCTGGCCCGCGCGGCACTCGCGAGCCCGCTGCCTGCCGCGGTGAGCGGGCACGAGTGGCACGCCATGTCCGTCGAGCAGGTGCGTCGTGCGCTGCCACCGCCGCCCGAGGAAGCAGACAAACGATCGCGGCCGGCGTCCACCGCCCATCCCGCGCGCTCGGTCCTCGAGCCGATGCGTCGGGCGGTGTGGGATTTCGCCCATGCGATGCGCGTGGAACTATCCGACCCGTTGGTTCCGGTGCTGGCGGTGGGATCGGCGGCCAGCGCGGTGCTGGGCTCGCCGGTCGACGCGATCCTGGTCGGGTCGGTGCTGGCCGGGAACGCGGCCTTGGCGGCGGCCCAGCGGATCCGGTCCGAACGGCTGCTGCGGCGATTGCTGGCCACTCAGGACCCACCGGCCCGTACCCTGATCGGCGCTGGTCGCTATGTGATGGTCGATGCCGCCGAGTTGCGCCCCGGTGATGTCATCGAGGTACGGTCCGGTGAAGTGGTGCCCGCCGATGGACGGCTCACCCACGCGCTCGACGTGGAAGTCGACGAGTCGTCCTTGACCGGGGAGTCGCTGCCCGTGTCCAAGCAGACCGACGCCACACCGGCCGCGCCTGTTGCCGAACGCGCCTGCATGCTGTACGCCACCACGACTGTGGTCGCGGGCACCGCGGTCGCGATCGTCACGGATGCCGGCGAGCAGACCCACGCCCGCCGCGCTACCGCCATCGCGCACGACGAGAGCTCCACGGTCGGCCTGCAGAGCCAGCTGAAGGATCTGACCAGCAAGGCCTGGCCGTTCAGCCTGCTCGGCGGCGGATTGGTCACCGCGCTCGGGCTGTTGCGGCACACCGGTCTGCGCCAAGCCGTCAGCAGCGGCGTCGCCGTCGCCGTCGCCGCCGTCCCGGAGGGACTGCCACTGGTCGCGACACTGGCTCAGCAGGCCTCGGCGCGGCGACTGACCCAGGCGGGTGCGCTGGTGCGCAGCCCGCGGTCGGTCGAGGCACTCGGCCGCGTCGACGTGGTGTGCTTCGACAAAACCGGGACGCTCAGTGAGAACCGACTGCGGGTGACCGCGGTGCACGCCGCGACCGGAACTTCCGACGACGATGTGCTCACCCACGCCGTGCGGGCCACACCCCCAGCCAACGGCGAGGCGCATGAGCATGCCACCGACCGCGCGGTCGCCGATGCCGGGCGAGACCTCGACTGCGGCGAGCCGACCGCCTATCTGTCGTTCCGATCGGGTCGTCCGTTCTCGGCGTCCGTGCACGGGACGCGGTTGTATATCAAGGGGGCGCCGGAGGCGGTGCTGGCCGCATGCGCGGATGCCGACGAGGCGGCGCAGCGGCAGGTGGGCAAGATGGCCGCCGCGGGGCTGCGGGTGATCGCCGTCGCCACCCGGCGGCTGTCGGCAACGCAGGCCCGATCGGTTCGTGACGACGCCGACGCCTTCGCCGAGTTGTGCGGTGCCGGGCTGCGGTTTTCCGGGTTGCTGGGTTTGTCGGACACCCCGCGCTCGGACGCGGCCCAGGTGCTGGCCGAGCTGGCCGACCGTGGCATCGGGGTGCGGTTGATCACCGGTGACCACCCGGTGACGGCCACCGCGATCGCCGCCGAAGCGGGCCTGCCCGTCACCGACGATCAGGTCATCAGCGGCCCCGAATGGGAAGCGCTGTCCCGGCATGAACAGCAGCGGGCAGTGCAGAACCGGCGGGTATTCGCCCGAATGTCGCCCGAACACAAGGTCCAGGTCGTCGAAACGATCCAGCGGCTGGGGCACGTGTGCGCGATGGTCGGTGACGGCTCCAACGACGCCGCGGCCATCCGCGCCGCGACCGTCGGTATCGGCGTGGCCGCGCACGGCAGCGACCCCGCCCGCACCGCCGCGGACGTCATGCTGCTCGACGGCCGGATTTGTGCCCTGCTGGACGCGCTCGACGAAGGCAGGCAACTGTGGCGGCGGGTGCAGTCGGCGGTGGCCGTACTGCTCGGCGGCAACGCAGGCGAAGTGGCCTTCGCCATCGCGGGCACCGCGCTCACCGGCCGGGCGCCGCTGAACGCCCGCCAATTGCTGCTGGTCAACATCCTCACCGACGCGCTGCCTGCCGCCGCCCTCGCCGTCAGCCCGCCGAGTGCCGCGCTGTGCTACTCCGGCCGCGGGCCCGAACGGCCCGCGTTGTGGCGGACGGTTGCCGTGCGCGGTGCGACGACCGCCTCCGCCGCCATGGCCGCATGGGTGTTGGCGAGGCTGACGGGCCGGCGGCGGCGCGCGTCGACGGTGGCGCTGGTGGCGCTGGTCGCGACCCAGTTGGGGCAGACACTCATCGACTCGCACAGCCCGCTGGTGGTCGCCACCGCGGCCGGCTCACTGCTGACGCTCGGCGCACTGATCAGCACGCCGGGAGTGAGTCAACTGCTCGGCAGCACACCCCTGGGTCCGATCGGCTGGTTGCAGGCGTTGTCGACGGCCGCCGTCGCGACCGCCGTCGCCGCCGTCGCTCCCCGGATACTCGCCAGGGTCGAGGAACAGCGGGATGATCAGTCGATGATCTCGATGACCCCGAAGCGCCACAGCACCGCGTACAACTCACGCAGCGGCACCGCGAGCACCTGGGTCAACGCACCCGTCAATGAATCGGGGCTCGCACCCGCACCAGCACTCATCACACTGGACACCTTGCGGATGCCAGACGTCGAATACTCGAACACACCATGACAGAAAGCCAAAACATGGCCGAAAAATCACCCACCAGCCACCAAAACGCCGTCGACCGCGTGCTGGCCGCCCAAGGTTTCGCCGTCGACCTGCCGAGACTCGGCCGAGTCCGCATTCCCCGGCCCGAGCAGTTGGCGTACTACGGTGCCCTCGGCGCCCTGGCCGCCGCCGAGATCATCGAATGGCCGGTCGCGGTCGTCCTCGCGACCGGCCACTGGCTGCTGCAAAATCAGCACAACCGCGTCGCCCACCAAATCGGCGAAGCCCTCGAAGAGGCCTAGACCAGGACCTTGCGGCTGAAGCTGCGGCATCTCCGGCGAACGGTCGACGGCACGGCTCGCTCGAGTCGGCGCGCGTGCGGGCGCGAGACCTATGTCGAACTGTGGCGCGTGCGACGAACCATCGGGGTCAGTGCGTACCGGGCCGCATTGTGTCGGCGGTGCTCGCGGCGACGGTGAGTGGGTCCGTCAGCGGTCGGCCCAGCAGTCGCGCGAGGTCAGGGTTGGTGTTGTCGAGAAACCCGTGGCGCACGCCGGTGGCGATCGACGCGAGCATCGGCGGCTGGAACGGCAGGAGGGCGGCGTCGGCGAGTAGGCGGGCGCGGTACTCGTCCAGCCCGATAGTGTGGTGCGCGACTCCGAGACGCTCGGCGATGTCGGTGGCGGTGAACGGGTCCCCCACCAGATCGTAGGTTTTCGCGGTGTGCGCGGTTGGCTTGCTTGCGACGACTGCGGCAACAGCGGCCAGGTCGTCCCGCGCTACCGCGGAGAGCGCACCGTCTCCGAAGGCCGACTCCAGGCCGCGAGGAGTCCAGGTCAGCAGGGCGCCGAAGAGTTCGGCGTAGAGCCCGTTGCGCAGTATTGTCCACGGGATTGCGCTGGCCTTGATCATTCGCTCGGTGGCCCGGTGGGCGAGCGCGAACCCGAGGTGGTCGCCGACGCCGGTCAGGCTGGTGTAGACCACATGGCCGACGCCGTCGCGGACCGCGCCGTCGAGGACCCTCTGGTGGCGGGCGATGACGTGGTCGTCCTCCGCATATCCGGCAGAGACGACGACCAGGGTCGAAATACCGGTGAAATCGACGGTGTCGGGGTTGTCGAAGTCGAGGTGGCGCTGCCCTTCGGTGGGCGTTCGGCTGCCTCCCACGGCGAGGATCCTGCGCTCGGCCAACTTCTTTAGCGTGAGGGAGGCCAGCTGCCCATTCGCGCCCGTGACCATGATCATTGCGGTTGTGTCTCCTACCGTGGTTCTCTTCGGTAACTACGGTAGAGATCCTGAACCGGCTATGTCCGGCTCACAAGGAGGCAGTCTCGTGTCACTGACGCACACCGAGGTAACCACTGGAGCCGCCCAGCTCGACCCGTGCGGCAAGATCGATCACCCCGACTGCGGGATCCGGGATGTCCTCGACCGGGTCGGCGACAAGTGGTCTGTGCTCGTGATCGTCGAACTCGCCAACGGGCCCCGGCGGTTCCGGCAACTCCAGCGTGCGATCGACGGGATCTCCCAGCGCATGCTGACCCTCACTGTGCGCCGGTTGGAACGAGACGGCTTGGTGCTTCGCACCGTGTATCCGACCGTGCCCGCCCAGGTCGACTACCGCCTCACCTCGACCGGCACGAGCCTCACGCACCTGGTCAAAGCACTCGCCGACTGGTCACTCGAACACCGAGCCGGCATCGCCGCCGCCCGACTCGCCTACGACACCGCCCACCCCGCCAACGAGATCCGCTGACGATCGAACGTCACCTCGGGCACCACCCGTGGTCTCGTCGTGTTCAGGCGATCAGCTCGGCGGGCATGGAACGGTAGGCGTGCAGGTTTCGGAGGGGGTGGGGGATCGGCGGGCCGTCCAGGCGCAGATTCGGGTACCGCTCGAAGAGAGTTCGCAGCGCGACGGTGCCCTCCAGCCGGGCCAGCCTGGCTCCGAGGCAGCCGTGTATTCCGCTGCTGAACGCGAGATGTTCCGGGGCGTTTGCCCTGGTCACATCGAATCGTTGGGGCTCGGGGAACACCGAGGGGTCGTTGTTGGCGCCCGCCAACGACAGCAGGACCAGGGAACCCGATTTGATGTGCTGATCATCGATGTCGACGTCACTGTTCGCGACTCGGCCGGTCATCCGCACGGGACCGTCGTAGCGCAGGATTTCCTCGACCGCGTTCGGCCACAGCTCCGGCTGCGCGGCCAGCAGTTCCAGCTGGTCCGGATGGCTGGTCAATAGGACGATTCCGTTGCCGAGCATGTTCACCGTCGTCAAGAATCCGGCGTCCAGTAGCAGGGCCGCGTTGGCCACCTGCTCGCGCCGGGTGAGTTCGCCACCTGTCACCAGCATGCCGAGTACATCGTTGTTCGGTTCTGCGGTGAGCCCGTCGAAGTAGTGGTCGAAGTACTGCTTGACCTCCACCAGGTCTTCCATGGCGTGGCGGTAGGTGGTCCAGGCCAGGCCTCTTTCGAGCAATGGCGCGCCGGTGTCTCCCCATTTCAGCAGGGTCGCGTGCATGTCGGCGGGCAACCCGAGAATCTCGGCGATGATCGTGACCGGCAGTTGTGCGGAGAAGTCGTTGATCAGATCTGGGCGAGACTTCGATTCCAGGCGGTGGAGCAAGTCCTTGGTCACTTCGGTAATTCGCTCCTCCAGCGTGGCGATCGCCTTCGGGCCGAATGCCTGTCGGACCGAGCGCCGGTACCGGGTGTGATCCGGCGGATCGGTCACCAGCATGGAGGGCGGTTCCCCGATATTGGGAAGTCCCAGATCCGTTTTGGTCATCATCCAGCGGACCGGCTTCGGCAGTGCTGGATGGTTGGGGGTGACCACACCGAAGCGCCGGTCTCGGAGGATGAGCCGGCACAGTTCGTAGTCCGCCGTCACATGTACGCCCGACATACTGGGAATCCGCCCCCGCCGCCGGATCTCCTCGATGTACGGCGAGGAGCCGAGCAAGCGATCCTGGCCGACGGCGATTTGCCCGAGCGGGTCGCCCCGATGCGCCGACCACCGGAGATAGGTCCGTAGCAGGCCATGAGTGAGCAGCCACCGAATCCACGCGCGAGTCGACATCGACACCTCCCTCACTCCCGACCCACTGCTCATAATAGAGAGTAGCTACGGCGTAGCGCTGCTATTGATCCTGTCGGCATTTGCCCCCGTGAGCCGGTGGTTGACCGGGCCAGAAAGGCAGTAACGATGGTTGTCACGTTTGGTTGCTGGAGGTGACGGAGCGGCGGTCGGATCGGGCGAAGGGCACGATGGACCGGCGTGGGTTCGTCAAGGGCGCCGCGACGGTGCTGGGTCTGGCGGGTGCGAGTACGGCCGCGTCTACGGCATGGGCCGACAACGTCGATGCCAGCCCGAGGACGTCGATGTACCGCATGCTGGTGCCGGAGATCTTCGCGCCGCTGCCGGATCCAGCCGATCATGTGCCCGCGATCGTCATCGGATCGGGGTTCGGGGCGTCGGTCACCGCGCTGCGCCTGTCGCAGTCCGGGATCGAGGTCGCGGTGCTCGAGCGCGGGTCCCGATGGCCGAATGATCCATGGCGTGACATCTTCGCCACCGACACCATTCCGGATGGCCGCGGCTTCTGGCACCGCACCACCTTCACCGGGGTGAACCGGATCCCGCTGGCGATCGACCCGTTCGGCGGGGTCCTCGATGTCACGAGTTATCCGGGCATCGACGTGTGGCGCGGTGCGTGTGTGGGCGGCGGCTCGGTGGTGTTCACCGGGGTGATGATCGAACCGGAGCAGCGGTTCTTCGAGCAGGTGTTCCGTGGCGTGGTCGACTATCGCGAGATGCATGACGTCTACTACCCCAAAGTCCGGAACATGTTGAGGCCCAGTGTGATACCGGACGACATCTACAACTCTTTCGCGTTCGCGCACTCGCGGGCCTGGGACGAACAGGTCCGTACGGCCGGCTATCCGCCGCAGCGCATCGACGGCACCTGGAATTGGGATGTCGTTCGCGCCGAGCTAGCCGGGCGATCGAGGCCGTCGGCGACGGTCGGCTGCTCGAATCTCGGCAATTCCAACGGCGCGAAGTTCGATCTGAACCAGAACTATCTGCGCTATGCCGAGGACACCGGCCGTGCCCGGATCTATCCCGGGCATCGCGTGGATGCCATCGCCGAGGAACCCGCGGCGTCGGGTCGCTATACCGTTGCCGTGACCAAACTGGCCCCGACCGGTGAGGTGCTCCGCACCCGGACGCTGACCTGCGACATGCTGTTCCTGGCCGCGGGCTCGATCGGCACCACCGAGCTGCTGGTGCGTGCACGGGCAACCGGCGCGCTGGCGAACCTGAACGAGCACATCGGCGAAGGCTGGGGCAGCAACGGCGATGTCGCCCTGGCACGGCCGCTCAGCACGTTCGAGGTGGGCACGCAGGGCACGCCGTCCGCGAGCCGGATCCTGGACGAGGCGGGCGTACCCGTGTCGCTGGAGAGCTGGTTCATCCCCGGCACGACGCCGTTCGACGTCACCCTGCTCGCATCGCTGGGCATCGTGCTGGACGACACCCGTGGCCGGTTCGTCTACGACCCGGCCGACGGGCGCGTGGAGCTGCAATGGCCGGCAGGCGGCGCCGCGGGCTATCTCGAGCGTGCCCGGGAAGTGAACGACAACGCGGCCTGCAACTGTCGGCCCATCTCTCGGCCGGCCGTGGACGCGGACGCCTCGTTCACCTCCCATCCGTTGGGCGGCGCGGTGATCGGACTCGCGACAGACGGATACGGCCGGGTGCGTGGTCATCGAAACCTGTACGTCATGGACGGGGCGGCAGTGCCCGGTAGCACCGGAACGGTGAACCCCTCATTGACCATCAGCGCGCTGGCCGAGCGCAATATCGAACAGATCGTTCGAGAGCTGTGAACGGGACTGCGGCCACGCACCGTGGGCGGTCGCTCGCCGAACGGCTGGCGATCCGGCTGCTGTACCCGACGTTCCGGCCCACCGAGGAATCATTGCGGGCGGCTGTCGCAGGCAAGGTGGTGCTGGTGACCGGGGCCTCGCACGGTATCGGCAAGGCCAGTGCGCGGAAGTTGGCCGCGGCGGGGGCGGTGGTGGCGCTGGTGGCCCGGTCCCGTCCTGAACTGGAACAGCTGGCCGCCGATATCGCCGCCGCCGGCGGCACCGCCCACGCGTACCCGACCGACCTGACCGACATGGCGGCCGTCGACCTGCTCGGCCGGACGCTGCTGGCCGACTACGGGCACATCGACGTCGTGATCAACAACGCGGGAAAGTCGATCCGGCGGCCCATCGCCGAGTCCTACGACCGCTTCCACGATTTCACCCGCACCATCGATATCAACTATCTCGGCCCGGTGCGGCTGCTGCTCGCGCTGTTACCGCCCATGCGTGCACGCAAGCAGGGGCATATCGTGAACGTCTCCACCTGGGGTGTGCTCATGCCGCCGAGCCCGCGCTGGTCGGCCTACCTCGCCTCGAAAGCGGCCTTCGATGTCTGGCTGCGCAGCGTGGCCGTCGAAATCGCCTGCGATGATGTCACCACCACCTCGGTCTATATGCCACTGGTCCACACCAGAATGAGCGCTCCCACCGACTTCAGCCGCATCCCCGGGTTGACCGTCGACGAAGCCTCCGACCTCATCGCGCACGCCGTCACCGCCAAACCCCACGACATCGCCCCCTGGTGGACGGTCCGGGTTCAAGCCTGGTCCGCAGTCCACCGTGACCAAGCCCGGCACTTCCTGGAACGCAGATTCCGCCGCTGATCCACCAGGACCGGGCGTGCGGGCTCGACCTCCAGCCGCTGAGACGCGTCCGGCCCGCCGCAGCCGGGCTGACGCGGCCACCGCGCGATCCTCGAGCACGGCGCGGGCCATGGCTCGGCGGGCGCGCACCGCCATGACAGAATGACGGGCCAGTCATCACAGATCAAAGGAGTTTCTCGGGTGGAACTGCCCGTCGAACTCGTCGAGGCACTCGATCGAGCATGCGCGGGCGTTCCCCAGCGGCAGCTCGCCACCTCGGTCGACCGGCTGATCTCGCGCTACCGGGACCCGCGCCCGGCAGCGACGCCGATCCTCGCTTCGACCGCCGACGTCACCGCCTACGCCGCTTATCGCATGCCCGCGACGTGGGCGGCCGTGCGTAGTGCGCTCGAGCGGTTCGCCGAGCAGGCGCCCGGCTTTCAGCCCACGACAATGCTCGACGTCGGCGGGGGCACCGGCGCGGCGTTGTGGGCAGCGGCCGGACTGTTCCCCTCGTTGGCCGAGGTGACCGTGCTCGATCAGGTGGACGAAGCGCTGCGACTGGGGCGCGGGCTCGCGGCCGGCGCGACCGCCGCGGCGCTGCGCTCCGCCGTGTGGCGGCGGACCTCGTTCGCCGCTCGGGAAGCATTCGGCCCAGCGGACCTCGTCACGATCTCCTATGTGCTGAGCGAGCTTTCCGAGGCCGACCAGGCCGACCTGGTGGCTCGGTCGGCCGAGGGGGCGGACGTGGTGACCGTGATCGAGCCGGGAACTCCGGACGGCCACCGCAGAATCCTCGCCGCTCGTGAGGTCTTGATCGGTGCGGATATGACTGTGGTGGCACCCTGTCCGCATCAGCGCGTGTGTCCGCTGGCCGAGGGAACGGACTGGTGCCATTTCAGCACGCGAATCAACCGGACCTCGCTGCACCGGCGCTTGAAGGGCGGCGAACTCGGTCACGAAGACGAGAAATTCTCCTATGTGGTCGCGTCCAGGACCGCATACGCCCCCGCGCCGGGTCGAATCCTGCGTCATCCGCTCAAACGCAAGGGGCTGGTCACGCTGCAAGTCTGCACGGGCGACGACGGGATGCGGCAAGACCTCGTCTCGAAGCGGCAGGGTGAGGCGTACCGCGGGGCGAGGGATGTGGAATGGGGCGACGTCTGGCCACCATCGCGCCGTGCGGCGGAGTGATCGCCGCTGCCCGCTGTTGCGAGCACTACGTCACGACGAAGACTCCCTTTCCGGGGACGTGGGGGGAGTCCGTCGCGATCAGAACTTCCACCCGGCCCAACCCGGAGGGAATGGACAGCGGCACCCACGAGTCCGCGACGTTCTCATCGGCCGGTGTGCTGTCCTCGACCCGGATCGGGGGCAGAGTGCCGAACACTCCGGTGTCGGAATTTCGCCAGGAAACCGTCACTTCGACGCCGCAGGAGCCGCCGGGCCGGTCGGGTGCGTAGACGAACTCCGGGCGGATCCACAGCGTCGGGGTACCGGAGTAGTTGCGATCGGGGTCGTAGTAGGCGGCGATCATGCCGATGCCCGCGCCGCCGCCGTCGCAGAGCGTTCGTGCCGGGGGAACCCCGAGGGGAAGCGCGGATACCGCCGGGGCGGTCGCACCGAGTGCGCCCATGGCCAGGGACAGGACCGCCACACCATGCCGGACATTCACCACTGCTCCCTTCGTCGGACCCGAAATGTCTGTCAGCTGTGTCGACATGAGTTCGCCGAATGTTAACGGGAGCGGGTGATTGCCGCGAAAACGATGCTCCTCGACCGGGCGCCGTCAACCGGGCCGGGAGAACGTTCCCGGGTCAGCCGGTGGCCGCGGAGCGCAGGTGGGCGCGCTCGGCGATGGCGGCCAATTCCGCGTTGAAGCGGTCGGCGGCTTCGATATTGCCCAGGTGGCCCGTGGGCCAGACGTGGTAGGCGGCCAAGTGACCGGTTCCCGCGAGAGCGTCGGCGATGCGCCGCGACATGCGCTCGGGCAGCAAGCGGTCGTGGGCGCCCGCGATCACCGTGGTGGGCACCGTGAGGGAGGCGGCGGCTTCGGCGAGATCCATGTCGGCGAGGGCGGCGGCGTGCCTGCCGCGGGTGAGCGGTCGGCACGAGCGCACGATGCCCAGTGCGAACTCCACCTCATCCGGGGTCGCATGCGGGGTCATCACGCGTGCCTTGAGCAGCGCGCCGGCCGGCCAGCCGCCCGGCAGCGGGACCGGGGCGGTGAGCAGCGTCTCGGCGATGATCATGGGCATCCGCACAGTGGCGCCGAGCACGGTGACCGGGCGGTCGGCCAGCGTCAACGGCTTGTTCAGCAGCGGAAGCAGATCGGTGTCGTAGCGAATGTTGCCCGACGTAGTGTTCAACAGGACGGCCGCGGCGGCCTGCTTGCGGACCTGCTCCGGATAGCGAGCCGCCCACGCCTGCACGGTGATACCGCCCATGCTGTGGCCGACCAGCACGGCCCGCTGTCCGGGGCGCAGTGTGGCGTTCAGAACGACCGATAGATCGTCGGCCAGTGACTCTTTGCTGGGGACGGACGTGCCGGATTCGCTCGCGCCGTGTCCACGCTGGTCGTAGCAGACCACGCGATACCGGTCGGCGAACGCGTTGATCTGCGGGTTCCAGTACTCGATGCTGCAACTCCAGCCGTGGATCAGGACGATCACATCGCCCTCGGCCGGGCCGTAGGCGTGTACTCGCAGCCGAGCGCCGTCTGTGGTGGTGACCGGAATGACCGCGTGGCGGGCGGTCGGCGCGTTCAACGACGCGGTCCGGAAGGTGCGCGACCGCAGTCCGGCACGGTAATCGGCGGTGAGCGCACCGTTGCACGCGTCCACCAGCGTCCTCATCGACTTCGCCAGCATCAGGCACTCCTTTGTGTCCACCGTCACCGTACAGTGCAAGCTGCGCTGCTTGCTAGTGTTAGCGCCGTACGACGGCATCCCTGGTGTATATCGGGGAGTACCCCCGGATTCGATACGGTAAAGATCATTTCGAAAGAAAAAAATCACGCGCGCTTCATTTCGGTCGCAGCGGCGTAGCGGCGGAGGTCGCCGCCCGGTTACGGTTGACCCGTGGACATCGCGCATCCTGCCTCCGGCCCTCTGGCGGACCCGGGAACCGAGCCGAAGACCGGGTGGCGCGGGGCGGCAATTCCGCTGCTGGTGGCGGGTGCCGGCGTGGGCGTCGGCGTGCTGCTGCACCTGCGCGACCCGCACGTCGAGGGCTCCTACGGCATCTGCCCGGTCTACGCGCTGACCGGCTGGTACTGCCCCGGCTGCGGCGGAATGCGCGCCGTGCACAATCTCACCGACGGGCATGTCCTGGATGCCCTGCACAGCAACTTGCTCGCGCTTCCGCTGGTTCTCGCGTTCGCGGTGTGGGTGCTGGACTGGACGGTTCGAGCGTGGCGCGGCCAGAAGATGCGGCTGCCGTCGATCAGCCGGACCACCATGTGGACATTCTTCGCGGTGCTGGCGATCTACACGGTCGTCCGCAACACACCCTGGGGAACCCTGTTCACACCGGTGTAACACGCGGGTGTGCGGGCAGCCCTCAGGTATGAACGATTCGCTGAAGATCCGGGTCCAACAGAAATTGCTGCGCCAGCTCATCGAGGACCCGCGGGACACCGAGCACGACGACCCCCGGCAGATCGCCCTGGAGACCGACCTGGACGCGCTGGCCAACGTGCCGGAGGACGATCCGCTGGTCGAGGAACTCGCCGCGCGTTATCTGGTGTTCTGATCAGGCCATCGATGCGCCGCCGTAGGGCGGCAGCTGTGGTAATCGTTCGGCGAGCAGCCAGCTGTCCCACAGCGGGCGCAACGACACCAGGCTGTAGTGCCCGGCCAGGTCGGTGAATTCCTCGGTGGTCACCGACGCGTGGCGGTAGCGAATGGTCCATTCCCGCAACAGGTCGAAGAAGGTCGAGTCGCCGAGTTCCAGGCGCAGAGCGTGCAGGGTGAGCGCACCCCGTTTGTAGACGCGATCGTCGAACATGCGCTGCGGTCCCGGATCGCCGATGACGATGTCCTGGGGCTCGCGGGCCAGGTTGTGCCGCGCGGCGCGGGCCAGCTGATCGGCGGTGGGTCCGCCCGCGGCCTCCGACCAGATCCATTCCGCGTAACAGGCGAAGCCTTCGTGCAGCCAGATGTCGCGCCACTGCCGGATGGTCAGGCTGTTGCCGAACCACTGGTGCGCCAGCTCGTGCGCGACCAGCCGTTCCGCGCCACGGCGTCCGTCGCAGTGGTTGGCGCCGAAGATGGAGATACCCTGCGCCTCGATCGGGATCTCCAGTTCGTCGTCGGTGACGACGACGGTGTAGTCCGCGAACGGGTAGGGGCCGAATTTCTCGCTGAAGACCTCGAGCATCCTCGGCTGCCGAGCGAAATCGTGATCGAAGTTGGCGCGCAACCGCGGCGGCAGGATCGCGTGCATCGGCACCAGGGAGTGCGAAGAACCGATGCGGTGCTTGCGGTAGTGACCGATCTGGATGGTGGCCAGGTAGCTCGACATCGGCTCGGCTTGTTCGTACACCCACGTGGTCTGACTGGACTTGGTCTGCTTGCGCAGCAGGGTTCCGTTGGCCACCGCGTAGTAGGGCGAATCGGTGGTGATCGAAATCCGGTAGCTGGCTTTGGAACTCGGATGGTCGTCACAGGGGAACCAGGACGCCGCGCCGTTGGGCTGGCTGGCCACGATCGCGCCTTCGGTCAGCTCTTCCCACCCGACCTCGCCCCACGGCCCGCGCACCGGTTTCGGGCTACCGCCGTACTGCACCACCAGCGCGAGCACGCCGCCCGCCGGAATCCGCTGTTGCGGCGTGACGACCAACTTGCCGTGCTGGTGGCCGAATTTCGCGGCCTTGATCCCGTTGACGGAAACCTTCGACACGCTCAGCGCCTGGCCGAGGTCGAGCGCGAACCGGGTGCGCGGCTCGGTGGCCACCGCGGTGATCGCGGCGCGCCCGGTGAGCCGGTTGGCCGACACCCGGTAGGCCAATTCCAGCTCGTACCGGGAGACCCGATACCCCCGGTTGCCGTTCTGCGGGAGGTACTCGTCGATGGGGGCTTCGTAGAACTTGCCCGCCATCAGCGCACCCCGGGGTCGCCCGTGAACCAGGGCGCGATCGGGTTGCCCCACCAGCGCGTCGAGGCGGGCACGGCGTCACCGCGCATGACCAGGGACGCCGGGCCGATGGTCGCGCCGGCGCCGAGCGTCGAGGCGGGCAGCGCCACGCAGTGCGGACCGAGGGTGGCGCCCGCACCGAGGGTGACGGTGTCCATGGCCATGATCCGGTCGTGGAACAGGTGGGTCTGCACCACACAGCCGCGTTCCACGGTCGCGCCGTCGCCGAGAGTCACCAGGTCCGCCTCCGGTAGCCAGTAGGACTCGCACCATACCCCGCGCCCGATGTCGGCGCCGAGGCCGCGAAGCCAGAGGTTCAGTACGGGCGTACCGGTCGCCGCGCGCGCGAACCACGGCGCGGCAACCGTCTCCACGAAGGTGTCGGAGACCTCGTTGCGCCACACGAACGAACTCCACAGCGGATGCTCCTCGGCGCCGATCCGCCCCACGAGCAACCATTTGGCCGCTACCGAACTCGTCCCCGCGACCGCGCCCGCCCCCAGCAGCACCAGCCCGCTGAGCAGCCCGGCGGCCAGGTAGCCGAAAGTCTGCGCGAGCCACGCGAGGGTGCCCAGCACGCCGAGCCCGATCGCGAAGGTCACCAGAACCGGAATCAAGCGGCAGGTCTCCACGACACCGCGGGCGACGCGCAGGCGGGCGGGCGGATCGAAAGTGCGCGCCGTGTCGGCGTTCTCCGCGGCGCGGCGCAGCCGGACCGGCGGGCTGCCCAGCCAGGACGAGCCCGGTTTCGCCTTGGACGGCGCTGCCGACAGCACCGCGACCAGCCCGTTCTTCGGGACCCGTCGTCCGGGGGCGGTCATGCCGGAGTTGCCGAGAAAGGCGCGCTTGCCGACCTTGGCCGCACCGATGTGCAGCCAGCCGCCGCCGAGTTCGTAACCGGCGATCATGGTGTCGTCGGCGAGGAACGCGCCGTCGGCGACGGTGGTGAACTTCGGCAGCAGCAGCACCGTGGACGCCTCGACGCTCTTGCCCACCTTCGCGCCGAGCAAGCGCAGCCACAGCGGGGTGAGCAGGCTGGCGTACAGGGGGAACAGGAAGGTGCGCGCGGAATCCAGCAGACGCTCCGTGGCCCATGCCTGCCAGCCGACCCGGCTGCGCACCGGGTGGTAGCCCTCGGTCAGGCCGATGCTCAGCAGCCGGACCGCGACGATGGTCGTCGCGGCGTAGACGCCGAGGCTGAGCAGGGTCGCGAAGGGCAGTACCGCGAACGCGCGCGCGACGCCGCCCGCGAGTGTGCGGGTGTCGCGAATACCCCAAGCGAGGAACGCGCCACCGGCGCCGATGCCGAGAATCGGCATGGCGGCCAACGCGATCGATGTGATGCCGAAGACGCCGACCCAGCGCCGGGCTCGATCAGGCGTGTGCGCGGGCCAGCGGTGCTGGGCCTTGCCCACCTTCACCGCGGGCGAACCGGCCCACTCCTGTTCCGCCTTCACCTTGCCCGCTACCGCGGAGCCCGGCGCCACCTCGGCGTTCTTACCGATTTTCGTGCCCGGCAGCAAGATCGAGCGCGAGCCGACCACCGCGCCGGGGCCGACGGTGATCGGGCCGAGGTGCACCACGTCACCGTCGATCCAGTAGCCGGACAGGTCGACCTCCGGCTCGACGCTGCAACCGTCGCCGAGTTCGAGCATGCCCGTCACCGGCGGCAGGCTGTGCAGGTCGACACCCTTGCCGATCTTCGCGCCGAGCGCGCGGGCGAACGGCACCATCCACGGGGCGCCGGACAGGTTCTCCGCGCCGCTGGCCTCGGAGAGGCGGACGGCCGCCCACAACCGCAGATGCACCGAGCCGCCACGTGGATAGCGCCCGGGCCGGACGCCGCGCAGCAGCAGCCGCGCCCCGGACACGCAGATCGCCATCCGGCCGAGCGGCGAGATGAACAGCACGAACGCGACGAGCGTCCACCACCAGGACAGTTGCGGCAGCCAGGGCAGCGAGCCGGACCAAGCCGCGATATTGCCGACGATCGCCAGCCAGGTGAGCCACTGCAATCCCGTGAGGGTGGTCAGCGGGACGGTGGCCAGCAGTTGCGCGGCTTGCGCGAGCGGTGGCGTCGGGCGCACCGTTCGGTCGGCGACGGCCACAGCGGGCGTGGTCCGCTCCAGCAGTTCGGCGAGCGCGCCGAGGCGGGGATGGTCGTAGACGTCCGCGACGGCGATCTGCGGATACCGTTCGCGCAGGGCGGTGACCAGCTGCGCCGCCGCGAGCGAGCCGCCGCCCAGGTCGAAGAAGTCCGCGTCGAGATCGCCGACCTCCGCGCCGAGGATGGCATCCCACAGTCCGGCTATCCACAGGGCCGTGCCGGTCAGCTCGTTGTCGTCGTCGTCCTCGGCGGCGGTGGGCAGCGGCCAGGGCAGCGCGTCGCGGTCGACCTTGCCGGAGGTGCGGGTGGGCAGTTCGTCGACCACGGCGAGCCGGGGCACCAGCGGCGCCGGAAGCTGTCCGGCGAGGATGGCGCGCGCGGCCTTGGCATCGAAGTCCGGTCCGGGCCCGGTCAGATACCCGACCAGAAGCTTGTTGCCCGCCTTGGTGGTCCGGATGGCCGCCGCGGCGCCGGTGACTCCCGGCAGGTGTTGCAGAGCGTTATCGATCTCGCCGAGTTCGATGCGCCGCCCGCCCAGCTTGATCTGATCGTCGGCGCGGCCGAGGAACACCAGACCGGTGCTGTCGTTGCGCACCAGGTCGCCGCTGCGGTAGGCGCGTTCCCAGCCGACGGAGGCCAGCGGCGCGTACTTCTCGGCGTCCTTGACCGGGTCGAGATAGCGGGCGAGTCCGACGCCGCCGATCACCAATTCGCCGGATTCCCCTTCGGCCACCGGGTTGCCCGCCGCATCGACGACGACCAGATCCCAGCCGTTGAGCGGCAACCCGATTCGGATCGGCCACTGGCCGTCCAATCGCGCGGCGCAGGCGACGACGGTGGCTTCGGTGGGTCCGTAGGTGTTCCACACCTCACGCGCGACGTCACCGTTGCCGGCGAGACGCTCGGCGAGTTCCGGTGGCACGGCCTCGCCGCCGAAGATGAGCAGGCGCACCGCCTCCAGCGCCTCGACCGGCCAGGTCGCCGCCAGCGTCGGGACGGTCGAGACCACGGTGATCTGCCGCCGCACCAGCCAGGGACCGAGATCCGCCCCGGTGCGCACCAACTCGCGCGGGGCGGGCACCAGGCAGGCGCCGTTGCGCCAAGCGAGCCACATCTCCTCGCAGGACGCGTCGAAGGCGACCGACAGACCGGCGAGCACCCGGTCACCGGGACCGATCGGAGCGTCCCGGAGGAACAGATCCGCTTCGGCATCGACGAAGGCGGCCGCGTTGCGGTGGGTGACCGCAACGCCTTTCGGCGTTCCGGTGGAGCCGGAGGTGAAGATGATCCAGGCGTCGTCGCCGGGAGTGGGCAGGGTGGACCAGATCTGTTCGCGCTGCCGCTCCGCCGCGCGGATGCCCGCGGCGGTGGTCTCGATGCCCTCCGCGGTCACGATCGCGGTGACCTGCGCCTCCCCGAAGACCAGGTGGGCGCGCTCGTCCGGATCGTCGGCGTCGACCGGCACGTAAGCGGCGCCGGCGTACAGGACGGCGAGGATGGTCACGTAGAGCTCGCAGGTGCCCGACGGGATGCGCACGCCGACCCGGTCGCCCGGTCGCACACCAGCGGTGGCGAGACGCGCCATGGTCTTCTCGATCTCGACGACCAGCTCCAGATAGGACAGCGCCACTCGGCCGTCATCGATGGCGGGTGCGTCGGGATGGGCGAGCGCTGTCGCGGTCAGGATGTCGACCAGCGTCCTGGCCTCCGGTGCGCGGTCACCGCGCGACAACGGGCCCGCGGTCGCGTCGACGTCTGTCTCGAGCATGGTGCTCTGCGCACCTCCCATCGACCTGCCTCACACTTTCCTGTTGTTGTGCCATAGCTGGGTTACCAAAGGGCAAACGCCGCGATGGCCAGTTGTCCACGGTACCCGGGGTTGTCGTCGTCCGTTGTTCACCTGACCGGGTGACGGAGCGACCGGCCCCGCGCGCGTTGTTGCAGGTGGAATCGATATATGCCGTGCCGGCACGGCATTCGCAGGTCGGCGGCGCACAGCGTTATTCGCTGGAAGATCGCTGATCCGCGGATGTGATTCCGCTCATCGGTCGGTGCGGACTCCGCGACCGGCGGCTCGCGCGTTGTCGTGGGGGTGCTTGTAAAGGTGCACGCGTGGTGGTTATCTCCACGCGGTGCTCATGGGGACTCGGGGTCGAGCGTGGTTGACAGCGCCGGGGCGCTTCTGCCACTCTCGGGTCAGGTCATGAGTGCCAGCGCGAAGCCCCGGCTTGCTGGCCGGCAACCCTCCTCCGCGGTGGGGTGCTCCGGGTGACGACCCGGCCGCCGCCCGACCGGGCGCGGCAAGCGCGGACTCGACGAATCATTCGATTGCGAGTCCCTGAGCCGACGGGATTCACGTGATGACTACCACTGTCGACAACACCTGCGCCGCCCTTGCCCGGGTCTCCGGCGACGAACTGCGCGTGCCGCTGGTGCAGGGCGGAACGGCCACCTACGCCAACTTCGACTACGCGGCGAGCGCACCGGCATTGGCGCGGGTTACCGACCGGGTGCAGCAGTTGCTCCCGTTCTACGCGAGTGTGCACCGCGGCGCGGGCTACGCGTCCCGGATTTCCACGGAGTGCTACGAGGCCGCTCGCGGGTCGGTCTCCCGGTTCCTCGACGCCGCCGACGACCACGTGGTGGTGTTCACCCGCAACACCACCGACTCGCTGAACCTGCTCGCGTCCTGCGTCCCCGGCGACACTGTGGTGCTCGACATCGAGCACCACGCCAACTTCCTGCCTTGGACCAGGCAGGGCAGGCGCGTCGTGCGTTCCGCCGACACGGTCGAGGAGACCATCGGCAGGCTGGTCGCCGAACTGTGCAGCAAGCCCGCCGCGTTGCTCGCGGTGACCGGCGCGTCGAACGTCACCGGCGAGGTGCTTCCGCTGGAGCGGCTGGCCACCGTCGCGCACCAGTGCGGCGCCCGGATCCTGGTCGACGCGGCCCAGTTGGCGCCGCATCGACGAATCAGCCTGCGCACCAGCGGAATCGACTACCTCGCCCTCTCCGGTCACAAGCTCTACGCGCCGTTCGGGGCGGGTGTGCTGGTGGGCAGGCGAGATTGGCTCGACCTGGCCCGGCCCTACCTGGCGGGCGGTGGCGCGGTGCGTGAGGTGAGTGCCGACGGGGCCGAGTGGGCGCAGGCTCCGCAGCGGCACGAAGCCGGGTCGCCGAACGTGCTCGGAGCCGCCGCGCTGGCCGCCGCCTGTGACGCACTCTGTGCCATCGACGCCGAAACCCTTGCCGCGCACGAACATCGGCTCGCCGACCGCCTCCGGGACGGCTTGGCCGCGATTCCCGGTGTCCGGCTCTTGCGCATCTGGTCCGACAGTCCCGACTCCGTCGGCATCGTCGCCTTCACCGTGGACGATTTCGCCCCCGGCCAGGTCGCCGCCTATCTCTCCGCCGAACACGGCATCGGCGTGCGCGACGGACGCTTCTGCGCCCACCCCCTGCTCACCCGCCTCGGCTTGGACGGCGCACTGCGCGCGAGCATCGGCTTGGGCACCACCGCAGGCGATGTGGACCGCCTGGTCGATGCGATCGCCGGCCTCGTGGCGACGGGCCCCACCTGGGACTATGCCGCCGAGAACGGCGTATGGAACCCCATTCCGGAAACCCGCCCCTTCACCTCCACCGCCCCCACCGGCGCGGCCCCTTGCCTAGTGGGCTGACACCACGCTTATCCCTCGGTTTCATCGAAGCGGGCACTTCTGCTGCCACACGCTATAGCATCGATGCTATGGGTTGGGGTATTGTGGAGTTGGAACCGGAGGTACGCGATTGGGTGGAAAGGCTCCCCTCGGTAGCATTCGCCCGGGTGGCGTTCTATATCGAGTTGCTCGAGGACAAGGGACCGCTACTCGGCGAGCCGTATACCCGGCAGCTGGACGGTAAGCTGCGGGAACTGCGGTTCTATTTGGACAGTTTCGCGGTCCGGCTCACCTACTGGATTGCGCCCGGGCGTCGGATCGTGATGCTGACCGTATTCGTCAAGACGAGGATGCGGGAGCATGCCGAGGTCGAGCGAGCGCGGCGAGCGCTCGACCGCTGCATCGCGGAGCGGCATACGGCCGAGGAGGATGAGATCAATGGCTGAGCGTGGTGATTGGGCGGAAATCAGGAACCGCCGGATGAAGGAGCCCGGCGCCGCGGAAGCTTATGAGGCGGCTCGGTTGGCCTATGAACTGGGGCGGACAATTCGGCGGATGCGCGAGGAACGAGGCTGGAGTCAGACCGGACTGGCCGACGCCGCAGGTATGACCCAGTCCGCGGTCGCCAGGTTCGAGGCGGGTGGGACGGTGCCCAGCCTTCCTGTGCTGGAGCGGCTGGCCCATGCGCTCGACGCCGAGTTGGTGGTGCAGGTGCGGCCGCGGGTGGCGTAGCGGAATTCCGGGTCAGTCGCCGAGGGCGGTCGGCCGGTAGTAGCGCCCGTGGTAGTACAGCAGCGGTGCGGCGGACGGCTTCTCGTCGGTGTTGTCGTGGACCCGGGTGACCAATCCGACGACGAGGGTGTGGTCACCGATGGGGATCAGTTGGTGCACGGTGGCGCGCAGCCAGATGGGCGTGCCGTGCAGGACCGGTTCGCCGGTGTCGAGGGTGGTCCACAGGGATCGGTCGGTGAAACGTTCCTCCGCGGTCCGCGAGAACCGGTGGGCCAGGTGCTGCTGGTGTTCGCCGAGGAAGTGGATGACGACGGACTCGGCGTCCAGTAGGCCGGACAGGCTGGAGGAGGTGTGCGCGATGTTGAACGACACCAGCGGCGGGTCCAGCGACAGCGAGGCGAAGGACGTCGCGGTGAAGCCGACCGGCCCCTGCGGTGAATGCAGCGTGACGACGGTGACGCCGGCCGGATAGTGGCGCATGGACGCGCGATACTGCTCTGCGGTGATGCCGTTGCGATCAGTCGGAACCGGTAGTTCCGTCGCGGGCTGTGGTGCGTCGGTCACATCACGAAACTACGCCCGGTCTTTCCGCCCATGGCGGGGGCGTTTCATCGCACGACGATGAACGCGATCCGCTCGCCGGACTCGGCGGCTGTGCATCGAACTCGCGCTCGGTGGTGTCCGGCACGTTCGCGCGACGTCAGTCGACGTCGATCGGAAGGCCCGCGGTGATCCGCAGCAGCTCCCGGAACGACGTGCGGAAGATGGTGTTCGGATGCCCGCCCGCGGCCCATATCTCCCGATGGTGCGCCAGCGCGTTGTCCACCCAGGTGGGCAGGTTGGTCGGGTGGCCGACCGGCGCGACACCGCCGATGGGCTGACCGGTCACCTCGCACACCATGTCGGCGGGGGCGCTGGTCAGCGTCCCTTCCAGCCGCGCGCCGGTCTTCGCCAGGTCCACCTGGTGCGCCCCGGAGACCAGCAGCAACACTGGGTCGTCGTCCAGCAGGAACACGAGTGACTTCGTGATCGCCCCTACGTCGACGCCGAGTACCCGCGCGGCGTCGACGGCGGTATGGATCGGCTCCGGCCGAGCGACGATGAGACCGTGATGGCCCCGGGAAATGAGGGTGTCCGCGACCCGGCAGGCGACCGGTGGCAATGACGACCTGCGCATCCCACCAGGGTAGAGCGATTGCGGACTGGACGCCGGGGAAGTCGCGCAGCGGCTCAGTATTCCGGGTAACCCTCGGCCGGGCCGAGCATCCCGGCTATCCGCGTACGGGTGATCCGCGCGAGTTCGGTCACGTCGCGCGCCGAGATGGGCTCGTGCGCAACCCCTTCGAAGGCGCGGTCGACGTCGCGCTGCGACAGCGCGAGCAATTCGACGTCGGCCTTGCTCAGCAAGGCGTCCCGATCGGGATAGGGGCGGGCGTCGGCGAGTGTCGCCGCCCACGTCACGTTGCAGCAGCACTCGTACAGCGCGTGCACCGCGCGGCCGCGGGGCATTTCGTTGAAGCGGTCCAGACCGATCCCGCGATGCATCAGCACGATGTCCTCCGAAGCCGGTGAATGTGAGGTTTGCTGACCTGCTCATGATCCACTGTTCTGCCAACCGGGAACCAGTAGACCATTCCGATTTTGCACAGCTTTTACACGCTGCGAGGTTTTCCTCCGAGTCCCCATCGCCAGGGTCGGGCACGGGCGCCGCTGTGTCTCGATACGCTGTACAAATGACAGATTGGCAGGCTTTCACCGTCGAAACCAAGGATCATGTCGCGCAGGTGACGTTGATCGGCCCCGGCAAGGGCAACGCGATGGGTCCCGACTTCTGGCGTGAGCTGCCGGAAGTGTTCCAGGCACTGGACGCCGATTCCCAGGTGCGCGCCGTCGTGCTCACCGGCTCCGGTGAGCACTTCTCCTACGGCCTGGACCTGCCCGCGATGAGCGGCATGTTCGGCCCGTTGCTGGCCGATCGCGCGCAGGCCGCCCCGCGCACCGGCTTCCTCATCGACGTGCGCAAGATGCAGGCGGCGGTCACGGCCGTGGCGGACTGTCGCAAGCCGGTGATCGCGGCCGTGTCCGGCTGGTGCATCGGAGGCGGGCTCGATCTCATCGCGGCGGCCGACATCCGATACGCCAGCGCGGAGGCGAAGTTCAGTCTGCGGGAGGCGAAAGTCGCGATCGTCGCCGACATCGGCTCGCTGCAACGGCTTCCCGGCATCATCGGGGAGGGCCACCTGCGCGAACTCGCCTACACCGCCAAGGACATCGACGCCGCGCGCGCGGAGAAGATCGGCCTGGTCAACGACGTCTTCCCGGACCGAGAGGCGGCGCTGGACGCGGCGCACGCCACCGCGCGCGAGATCGCCGCGAACCCGCCGCTGGTGGTGCAGGGCGTCAAAGACGTACTGGATCAGCGGCGCACGGACGAGATCGCCGCGGGCCTGCGCTACGTCTCCGCGTGGAATGCCGCGTTTCTGCCGTCGGAGGACCTCACCGAGGCGGTCAGGGCCGTCTTCGAGAAGCGGCCTCCGGAATTCCGCGGACAGTGACACCCGGCGGCGCGCTCGCACCCGGCCGAGTGCGTCACCCGCGGAACCCAAGGGTGGGTATCGAGGGTGGGTAAGGTGATTCGCCTCAGGGTTGCATCGCCCTCACCCTAGGGGTGGCTGTGCGGGGCTCCGATCGCCCATATCGTTTGAGGCGTCAGAAATTTCCTCTCGCATTCAGGAGCAAGAACAATGCGTATCAAGTCTTTCTTCGCCGCTGGTCTGCTGGCCACCGCTGCCGTCGCCGGGGTGTCGACGGCCGCTTCGGCCTCGGCCGCACCGGTTTACCAGGAGGTCGCCTACGGCGGCACCTACGTCGGCACCTACGCCACGCTGAGCGCGTGCCGGGCCGACGGCGAGTCGCCGAGCACCGGCGGCTACTACTGGGAGTGCTTCGAGACCTGGGACGGCTACGACCTGTACATCTACTACTGAGCCACCTGTCACTGAGAAGGGGCATCCGGATTCCGGGTGTCCCTTTTCGCCTTTCGTGACCCCGGACCGCGAAGCGGGGAGTCCGTGCCTGTCGGACTCCCCGCTTTCGTTGTGCCCGAAGGGTTTCAGTGCCCGCCCTGGTCCTTCAGCCGCTGGATGGACGCCGCCACCTCGGCCTCGGCCTCGGCCCGTCCGACCCACTCCGAGCCCTTGACGAACTTGCCGGGCTCCAAATCCTTGTAGCGCTCGAAGAAGTGCTTGATCGCGGCCAACTCGAACTCCGGGACGTCCTTCAGATCCTGGATGTGGTCCCAGCGCGGATCGCCCGCGGGCACGCACAGGATCTTGTCGTCGCCGCCCGCCTCGTCGGTCATCTTGTACATGGCGACCGGCCTGGCCTCCACGATCACGCCGGGAAACACCGAATCGGGCAGCAGGACCAGCGCGTCCAGCGGGTCACCGTCCTCGCCGAGGGTGTTGTCGATGTAGCCGTAATCGGCGGGATAGACCATGGACGTGTACAGGAACCGGTCGAGCCGGACCCGGCCGGTCTCGTGATCGACCTCGTACTTGTTTCGGGAACCCTTGGGGATCTCGATCGTGACGTCGAACTCCACGCCATCTCCTTCTGCATCGGTGCCGAGTTGTGCGACTCGGCTTGTTTTCGGCGACTGCCGACTCGGCCGCTGCGGAGTGCGCCGACTCGCCAGGTTGTTCAGGGGAACGGTTGCGCAACGAGGATAGTGTGGTCGTCGGGGACATGGGTGCGGCAGGCGGCTGCTGCGGGAATCGGTCAGGAGAGCGGCGGCGACGTGTTTGGTGGCAACGAGAACATCGGTGGGCTGGCTGCCCGGCGGCGCCGCAACAGATGGCTGCTGATCTCGACGGTACTGGTCGTGTCGGTCGTCGCCGCCGCAGTGGCGCTGCTGGCGGTGCGGCCGTGGACCGAGGAGTTCCGGCACGGTGGTCTCACCATCGCCGCCCCGCCCGCGCCGGTCCGGCCGTCCGCGCAGGTCGGCCCGGCCCGGTCCACCAATTCCGCGCCGAGTCCCGCCGGGGTCGCCGCCGCGCTGGCGCCGGTGATCGCCAATCCGGACCTCGGCGCGTTCGCGGGCCAGGTGACCGACGCCGACAGCGGGACGGTGCTGTGGAGCGGCGACGCGAACCGGCCGATGATCCCCTCCTCCACCGCGAAGATCCTCACCACCGCGGCCGCCCTGCTCACGCTGCCCGCCGAGCACCGGGTGACCACGAAGGTGGTCGCGGGTGCGGCGCCGAACGAACTGGTGCTGGTCGGCGGCGGCGATCCGACGCTCACCGCGCAGCCGGACGGCAAGGGGTACTACCCGAACGGACCGCGCCTGTCCGATCTGGTCACCCAGATCAAGTCCGCGGGCCGCGCGGTGGACACCATCGTCGTCGATCTGTCCGCCTACACCGGCCCGGCCATGGCGCAAGGCTGGGACCCGGTCGACATCCCCGAGGGTTCCATCGCCCCGATCGAGCCGGTGATGATCGACGGCGGCCGGTTACAGCCGCTGGTCGAGTACTCGCCGCGCACCGCGACGCCCGCGCTGGACGCGGGACGGCGGCTGGCCACCGAACTGGGGCTCGACCCGGCGCGGGTCCGGGCGGGCGCCGCCCCTGCGGGCGCGGCCGAGGTCGCCTCGGTGCGCTCGGCGCCGCTGCGCGACCGGCTACGCGACATGATGGTCTACTCCGACAACGTGCTCGCCGAGGCGATCGGACGGGAGATCGCGACGGCCACCGGCGGCGAGGCCTCGTTCACCGGCGGGGTCACCGCGGTGCGCACGGCCCTGAGCAAGGCCGGTTTCGATCTGTCCGGCCTGGATATGCACGACAGCAGCGGGCTTTCGGTGGACGACCGGATTCCCGCGCGATTGCTCGACCGGGTGGTGGCGACCGCGGCCGCTCCCACCGCCGCCACGGCGGTGCAACCGGCGGGAACCACAGCGAAGCCCCAGAACGACCGGGTAGCGGCCACCTTGGCGCCGATGCTCGACGACCTGCCGGTCGCGGGCGCCACGGGCTCGCTGACCAGCCGCTACGTCACCCGGGATCGTCAGGCCGCGGGCTGGGTGCGAGCCAAGACCGGAACTCTGTCGGTCTCCAGCGCGTTGGTCGGATATGTGCTGGACGCCGATGGGCGGGTGCTGACCTTCGCTCTGATGTCGAATGATCGACCGCCGGAGGTCAGCAGGCCCGCGTTGGACGCGATCGCAGGCACGCTGCGAAATTGTGGATGCTCGTGACGGGTGGTTGATCATGACCCAGCAAGGTTCCGAGGCAGCCGAATTCGGCTCCGCAGACCCGGTCGAGCGGCGAAAGCTCCGCTCCGGCCTGTCCGGTGTGGTCGATTGGCGCCTGGCCGCGCGGACCGGCTCCGCTCTGGTGCCCGCGGGTCCGCGCACGTCGCGCTATTCGGCCGAGCAGGTGGTCGCCGAGCTCGCCGATGCCTCCATGCGGGCCGAGGCGCCGGTGCGCGAGGTCAGCGAATTGCTGGACGACCGGGCGGTCCCGGCGGCCAGGATCGTCGACCGGCCGGGGTGGATTTCGGCCGCCGCCGACTCGATGGCCCAGCTCACCGGGGCCGGCGAGGCGCCGGCCGACCGTAAGCTCCTCGCGGGCAAACCCGCCGGGGTGCAGGCAGGCGCCATGCTCGCCTTCCTGTCCACCGCGATCCTCGGTCAATACGACCCGTTCACGGGAGCGGATGGCACGTTACTGCTGGTCGCGCCGAACATCGTGGCGGTCGAGCGGGCGCTCGGGGTGTCGCCGAGCGATTTCCGGCTGTGGGTGTGCCTGCACGAGGTGACCCACCGGGTGCAGTTCGCCTCCGCGCCGTGGCTCGGCGAATACATGCGCGCGAACGTCGAGATCCTCGGCGAGGCCGGTGACGAGCCGATGAGCGACATGCTGTCGCGGCTGGTCGAAGAGCTGCGCGACCGCCGTCGCGGAACCGCCTCCGACGATCCGGCCGCACGCGGCGTGGTCGGCCTGCTGCGTGCCACCCAGGCGCCGCCGCAGCGTGCGGCGCTGGACCGGCTGCTGATGCTCGGCACGCTGCTGGAGGGGCACGCCGATCATGTCATGGACGCGGTCGGCCCCGCGGTCGTCCCGTCGGTCGAGCAGATCCGCACCGCGTTCGACCAGCGGCGCAGGCGTCCGACCAACCCGGTGCAGCGCCTGCTGCGTGCCCTGCTCGGCGTGGACGCGAAGGTCGCGCAGTACGTGCGCGGTAAGAAGTTCGTCGATGAGGTGATCGACACCGTCGGGATGGCGCGGTTCAACACGGTGTGGACCGAAGCCGACATGCTGCCGCGCACCGACGAGATCGAGCGTCCGCAACGCTGGATCGAGCGAGTGCTGGCCTGAGCGGGCCCGCCGATTGCGGCTCGGCGCGACTCGCCGAGCGCGATCGGCCGGTAGGCTGCGCCCATGGGGCGTGCGCCAGGAACGACACCCGGGCGCTTCGGGCCGGAGAGCGGGACATCCGGATCCGGGCGGCCGTCCGCCGCCCGGCGTTTGCCCGAGACCGCTGCCGTGCTCGCCGTCCGCAGGGCGGTGCGGGATTGGCTGAGCAGGTTCGGGCCGCACGAGTCCGAGGAGCGGGCGGTCGCGGTGGCGTTGTCCGGCGGCGCGGACTCGCTGGCCCTCACCGCGGCGGCGGTGGCCGAGACCAGCGCGGTCGATGCCCTGGTGGTCGATCATCGCCTGCAACCGGGTTCCGGCGCCGTCGCCGCCGAGGCCGCGGCACAGGCGCTCGCCCTCGGTTGCCGGTCGGCGCGGGTGCTCGCGGTCGAAGTCGGCACCGAGGGAGGTGTGGAAGCCGCCGCGCGCCGGGCGCGCTACGCCGCGCTGGACTCCGCGCGCCAGGGCCTTCCGGTGCTGCTCGGGCACACCCTCGACGACCAGGCGGAAACGGTGCTGCTCGGGCTCGCGCGTGGCTCGGGCGGCCGCTCGATCCAAGGGATGTCCGCCTGCGCCGAGCCGTGGGGGCGGCCGTTGCTCGGCGTGCGCCGGGAAACCACCAGGCGGGTATGCGCCGATCTGGGCGTGACGCCGCACGACGACCCGCACAACACGGCGCCGGAGTTCACCAGGGTCCGGCTGCGCACCGAGGCGTTGCCGCTGTTGGAGCAGATCCTCGGCGGTGGAGTGGCCCCGGCGCTGGCGCGTACGGCCGAGCAACTGCGGGAGGACGGGGCGGTTCTGGACGCGCTCGCCGCCGAGCTGCGGCACACCGCCAGTGATGGGCAGACGCTGGTGATCGAGACGCTCGCCACTGCGCCGGCGGCTCTGCGTAAACGGGCAATTCGGGCGTGGCTGCTAGAGTTCGGTGCGAAAGCCCTGACCACCAAGCATTTACAGGCAGTCGACGAACTGGTTACGGCTTGGCGCGGGCAGGGCGGCGTCGCGGTCGGTGGCGGACGGCCGGGCAGCAGGTTGGTCGCCGGGCGCGAACATGGCAGGCTGACACTGCGGCTGGGTGAGGATGGCATCGGACCGATGACGCAGACCGAACCGGCCGAACGGGCTCATCACCATGGAAGGGAACCCAGCTGACGTGTACGGGGATGACATCGCGTCTGTGCTGATCACGGCGGAACAGATCGCCGCCAAGACCCAGGAGTTGGCCGAACTCATCGCCAAGCGATATCCCCCCGACGCTCCCGAGGGCGATCTGCTGCTGGTGGGCGTGCTGAAGGGCGCGATCTTCTTCATGACCGATCTGGCCAAGGCCCTGCCGATCCCGACCCAGATGGAGTTCATGGCCGTCTCGTCCTACGGGTCGTCGACCTCGTCCTCGGGCGTGGTGCGCATCATGAAGGACCTGGACAAGGACATCGCGGGCCGCAACGTGCTGATCGTCGAGGACATCATCGACTCCGGGCTCACGTTGTCGTGGCTCAAGCGCAATCTATCCACTCGCAACCCGGCTTCGCTCGAGGTGGTCACCCTGCTACGCAAGCCCGACGCGCTACGCACGCCCGTGGAGGTCGCGCACGTCGGCTTCGACATCCCCAACGAATTCGTCGTCGGTTACGGCCTCGACTACGCGGAGCGCTACCGCGACCTGCCCTACATCGGCACCCTCAACCCCAAGGTCTACGGCGGCTGACACGTCAGCCGGGCAAGATGCCGAAAATCGTTGCCGGTGCACCGGAACCGCCGCGATAGAGCGGTCCGCCCGCCAGCACCCACGCCCCGGTCGCGGGCAGCGCGGCCAGGTTCGCCAAGCATTCCAAGCTGATCCGGTGCTCGCCGTAGAGCAGCTTCGACACCGCGTAGGTCTCGTCGGTGCCCACGTCGGGGCCGAATGTGTCGATGCCCAGCGCGCCACGGCGACCGAGCCTGCCGCTGCGCAGCAGCCATTCCACCGTCTGCACCCCGAAACCCGGTTGCCTGCCCGCTGATTCGCCCGTGCCGACGAACTCCGGCGTGCCCCACTTGGCGTCCCACCCGGTCCAGGCGACGACCGCCGCGCCGTCCGGGATCCGGCCGTGGTCGGCCTCCCACCGCTTCAGATCGTCGACCGTGACCGCGTAGTCACGATCGTTCGCGCAGCGTTGCCGCAGATCGATCTTCACCGCGGGCAGCAGCAGATCGTCGAGGTCGAGTTCGTCGGCGGCGAGCCCGTCGGCGCGGAAATGAATCGGCGCGCCCCAATGGGTTCCGGTGTGTTCGCCCTGCTGGATATAGCGCAGGAGGTAGCCGTCGTGCGCGATCGTCGCGACGATGTCGGTGCGGAATTCCGGATCGCCCGGGTACAGCGGCGTGGTGACCGGGTCGTGGACGTGCGACAGGTTCACCAGCCGCCCCGGCGGGCGCGGTGCGGTCATCGCGTCCGCTGGGGAATCGCCCTGGCCAGAGCGAGCAGATCCGCTTCCAGGAGCCGGAACAGTCGATAGGTCAGCACGAATGCCAGGATGCCACCCACGCTGAGCACGCGCACCGGAACGATCACCAGCTCCAGGTCGGCGGCCTCGACGAAGGTCGCGCTCGCCACGCCCAGCAGCGGAACCGACGCGGCCACACCGAGGTAGAAACTGCCGCGCTTGGCCAGCGCGCGGAGCTGGCGTTCGTCGTCGGGGCCGATGCCGCCGCGCACCAAGAGCTGTGGATAGATCGCGCGCACCGAGTAGACCATGATCGGAAAGAACGGATAGGCCAGCGCGATCGCCGCGCACACCACCTGCGCGGCGAAGAAGTGCAAGAAGGTGCCGCGCGGCAGGTCGACACCGGAGAAGGCCAGCCCCAGCGGCCAGATGACGCCGGCGACCAGCCAGAAGCCAAAGGGTATCCACACCGCCCAGTCGCCCATCAGCAAGGTGTCGCGGCGCGCTTTCGCGAGCGTGTGCGCGGAGTACCCGTCGCCACGGCCGAGGCGGTAGGAGATGGCGAGCGGCCGCCGGGTCATGAACAACAGCAGCAGCGCGGCGACCGGGAACGTGATGAGGTTGTTGATCAATCCGACCGCGGTGAACTTCTCCTGGTCGGCGGTCGACATCCGGTCGATGATCAGGGTCTGGTTCAGCTGAATGTTGTAGAAGCTGGCCAGCACGTTCGGCACGCCGACGCACAGCGCCGCGACCGGCAGCAGCCACCCCCGGGCACGGTGTGCGAGGCTGCCGGGTGGGGGATCGACCAGGTCGCGAGCGCGGGTATCGAGGCACAGATCGAGTTGTCCCGCGAGTTCGGCGCCGCCGCGCCAGCGCCGCTGCGGGTCCTCGTGCAGGCAGTCCAGCAGCACGCGGCGCAGCGCGGCCGGGGTGTCTTCCGGCAGGCGCGCGAGCGCGGCGTCCGAGACGCCGCCGCGGCGCACCGCGCGCATCCGCGCGTACGTCTCGGTGTCCGGACCGTCCCCGTCCAGTGGCGGATCGTCGAAGGGGGTGGCGCCCGTGAGCATTTCCCACAGCAGCACGCCGAGGGAGTAGACGTCGCTGGCGTCGCCCGGGGCGGGGGCGTCGGGATCGATGTAGCTGGTCAGCTGCTCCGGTGAACGGTAGACCAGTGCGTCGGTCGCACCGGGACCGTGCGGCGCGCGGCGGCCCGCCACCTCACCCAGGGTGAAGTCGGCGAGCTTCGGGATGCCCTCTGCGGTGAACAGCACGTTCGCCGGTTTGATGTCGTGGTGCAGCACGCCGTGGTGTGCGGCGTAGTCCAGCGCGTCGGCCAGCCGCCTGCCCACCCACGCCACGGTCTCCGGCCAGTTCAGCCGCGCGATCTCGGCGCGCACGCTGGAGTCCGACGGCCGGATCTCGCCCTTGGCCTCCATGGCGGCGTCCACCGCGCGCAGCAGCAGAGCCCCGCCGTCGGTCACGGGGCCGCGACGGCGTTGCGCGAGCAGGCCGACAGCCGTGCCGCCGGGGAGGTATTGCATGTAGACCAGACGCGGGACGGCGGCCGTCCCGGATTCCGGTGCGTGAGGCGGCCGAGCGGGCGCGGACGCGGTGTCATCCGGCGGGGCCGCGATGGTCGCGTCCGGATCGGTCGATCGCTCGGTCACCGCGTCCGGATAAGCCAGAACCGCGGCGCTGTCCCGCGGTTCGGCCGATCGTCCGGATTCGGGGTTCGGAGCGCGGCGTGGGCGGAGCGGAGCGGACACGTCGGGCTCGCTGACCACGGTCTCGTCGTCGATGTGTTCCGGTGCGGCGGTCGCCTCGTCCGCGGGCGGGTGGGTGACGGCTGGCGGGTGTCTTTCGGCGCCGTCCGGTTCGAGAACGGTGTCGTCGTCGCTTGGGTGGCCGGCCGTCCGGGGTGGCGGTGCCGCGATGGTGTCGTCGTCGCCGGAGCGGCTCGTCGGGCTGGGTGGAGCGGCCGTGGCGGTGGCGTCGAGGTCGAACCGCTCGGCTGCTGTGGTGTCGAGATCTGGGAGCGGCGCGGCGATGGTGGCGTTCGCCGCGGTGTGGCGGCCGTTCGCGGGGGGACCGGCGACGGTCAGCGGCTGTGCGGCGTCGGCGCCGAGTACTCGCTGGTCGAAGACCCGCACGATGTGGGCGTGATCGAGCTGGGCCATCGTGTGCGCCGCGCCCGCCCGGCCCGCCGAGAACCGGACGGCGACCAGCCGTTGCATCGACCGCTGCCTGGCCAGGAAGACCCGGCCGAGCAGACCGGCGCCCAAGTCGGTGAGCAGGTCGAAGTCATCGATCCGCAGGCCCGGCGCGAGGTCGGCGAGCGCGGCGAGGGCTGCGCTGGACCCGGCGTCCGAGTCGGTGGCGTCGGCGGCGAAATCGGCGAGATGTTCGCGGACCGCGCCGGCGCGGTCGGGATACTCGGCGAGAAAGTCCTCCAGCGGCAGCGGTCCACTTCGGCGGCGCGCCAGGAATTCCTCGCACAGAAGATCGACCAGCTCCGGGCTGGTCTCCACATCGGGGAATTCCTCGCGATA
This sequence comes from Nocardia aegles, assembly GCF_052545135.1. NCBI lineage: Bacteria > Bacillati > Actinomycetota > Actinomycetes > Mycobacteriales > Nocardiaceae > Nocardia > Nocardia aegles. The sequence continues at coordinate 39,543 of NZ_JBQWRI010000010.1, read as the reverse complement.
GTCGGCCACCCGCTTGCCGAGCCCTTCCCGCTGCCAGCGCCGCCGCAGATCCACCCGGATCAGATCGACGAGTACGCCCAAGCGGACCTGCGTGCCGTCTGGCACATAGTCACCGATCTGCGGCGGTAACCGATCACTGTGAAGACTGCGCTGCCAGTCGGCGGAGAACCGGGCGACGGCATCGGTGCGGGGCAAGCTCACGTGCTGGTCTCCAGGGCGGTCGTCGGGGTCGCTCGGGCGGTTCGGCCCTCGGCGGTATCCGATTCGGCGGAATCCGGATCGACCACCCGCTCCAGCGCCCGCAGATCCGCTTCCAGCGCACGGAAGAGCAGATAGGTGCCGACGAACGCGATTATGCCGCCCACGCACAGCAGCCGGACCGCGACGATGACCAACGGGATATCGGACGGAGGCAGGAAGGTCACACCGGTGACCGCGAGCAACGGCACCGAAGCCGCCACCGCGAGGTAGCCGTTGCAGCGCCGATCAAGGCCACGCAGCCACACCGCGTCCTCGGGACTGATGTCCCCGTGCCGGAGGAACAGGGGGTAGACGCACCGCACCATGTAGAACGTCAGCAGGAAGAAGGGGTAGGCGACCGCGATGGCGCCGCACACCACCAGCGACGAGAAGAAGTGCACCACGGCGCGGGCCGGTATATCTCCGGTGGAAACCTGTAGCGCGATCGGGAAAATCAGTCCCGCCAGCACCCACAGTGAGAATGCCACGGCCACGGCTCGGTCGCCCATCAGCAGCGCGTCGCGTCTGGCACGCCGCAGGGTTCCGGGGTCGTACCGCCGCCCTTTTCGCAGGCCGCGTGGCACGGTCAGCACGTATCGCGCCAGGTACAACACCAGCGCGATGCCGAGCGGGAAGAAGATCGCATTGACGACGCCGGTGATGATGAGGAAGGTCTGCTGGGCTTCCTCGGGCATCCTGCTGATGATCAGTTGTTCGTTGTGCTGGATGTTGTACAGCGAGGCGAGCACGTTCGGCAGCGCCATCGCCACCAGCGCTACCGGCACGATGTACGGGCGCAGCCGCCGCCGCCAGCTGTTCGGCGCTGGGTCGACCAACTCCCGCGCCCGCGCGTCCAGGCACATCTCCAGCTGCCTGGCGAGGATGGCGCCGCTGGACCAGCGGTCCGCGCGCTCGGGAGCCAGACACTTCAGCAGGATGCGGCACAACGCGGCGGGACAGTCGGCCGGAACGCGCGCCAGCGCGGCTTCGTCCACGCCTGTGCTGCGCCGCTCCAGCATGGCCTCCAGCGTGGTGTCGTCGCCCTGGTCGCCCGCGTTCGCCGTCCGGTCGTCGAACGGCTTCACGCCGGTGAGCAGTTCCCACAGCACCACGCCGAGCGAATAGATGTCGGCGCGGGTGTCCAGTTCGGCGGCGCTGCGGTCGAAGCCGGGATGGCAGGCCTCCAGCTGCTCCGGCGACATGTAGGCCAGCGACCCGCCGAAGTAGGCCACCGGGCTGGTGCCCTCCACGTTGCGGCTGAAGCTGATGTTGAAGTCCGCCAGTTTCGGGACGCCCTCGGCGGTGAGCAGGACGTTGGCGGGTTTGACGTCGCGGTGCAACACGCCGTGCGAGGAGGCGTAGTCCAGTGCTTCGGCCAGTCTGCGGCCGAGCCAGGCCACGGTCTCCGGCCAGCTCAGTGTCGCGAGTTCCGCGCGCACGCTGGAGTCGGTCGGCCGGATTTCGCCCTTCTCCTCCATGGCCGCGTCCACGGCGTCCAGCAGGAGCCGGCCGCTGCGCTCGGCGGGCGGGGTCGCGCGGACCCAGCGCAGCACGCCGAGCAGCGTGCCTCCGGGGAGGAACTGCATGTACAGCAGTCGCAGGCGGCGTGCGGCGCCCTCGTTGTCGTCGAGCAACCGCTGGTCGAACACTCGCACGATGTAGTCGTGGTCGAGCTGGGCCAGCGTCTGCGGCTCGGTGCCGTGGTCGCTGGAGATCTTCACCGCGACCAGTCGTTGCAGCGAACGCTGCCGTGCGAGGAACACCCGGGCGAACGCACCGCTGCCCAGACCGGTCAGCAGATCGAAGTCATCGATCCGCTGACCGATCTCGATCCGGTCGAGCGGGTTGGCCCCGCCCGGCCCGGTCCCGATCGTCGTGGGTACGGCGGTGGCCGTACCCGTCAGATCGGCGGCGGTCGTTCTGGTCACCTCGAAATCACGAACAGACCCAGCGGTCTGGTTCAATGCGGTGTCGTCGAGAACGGAGTCGCCGTGCGCGACGACGGTCAGGGGGGAATCCTGCGAGGTCGCGCGGCGGGTGCTCTGGTCGATCTCGTCGGCGTTCAACAACTCGCGCAGTTCCTGGGCCTGTCGCGGATATTCGCGCAGGCATTCGCGCGGATCGACCCGCTCGCCGCTCTGGCGGCGGATGACGAACTCCTCGTACACCAGGCCGGCCGGAATATCGTCGGAAGCGAGTTCGGGAAATTCCGCGCAGTAATCGGCCAAGCGCATGCGCGCGGCCGGTTCCGGCGCGGCGCCGGTGTCCTTACCGCGGCGAAGCAGCCAGCGATGACGCAAGTCGACGCGGATCAGCTCCAGTAATGCCGCACGCCGCAGGGTGCTGGCATCGGGCAGATATTCGGCGATCGCCGGTGGGCGCCGGGTGGATTCCCACGCCGCGGAGAACGCCGCCACCGCCTCGGATTCGGCACGCGACAGGTCGCCACTCCTCGGCCGGGTGGAAATACCCGTGTCGGGGTCGAACCTTCTCTCGGAGTTCGCACTCATGCTCGGACCTAGTGGCTCGGCGGACGTCGCGGAATCCGCACCGGTCGTTGTCAGATGTGCCGAAAATTTCCGCCACACCCGACTCCATCATCCCCCGCGCCGTATTCGAAATGATAACTTGCGGCTCGACAGTGGATCACCCGATTTCGACAACGACGCGACGGGGGATGACCAGCACATGTCCGACGAGGCCGCAATCATGGCGGATGGCTCGATTTCAGCGGGAAATGCCGCCGACCAAACCATCATTCCGAACGGGAAGACCGGCGAATCGATGCTCGCCCGATCGCCGGGAGCTTCCGACGCGCGGCCGGACCGCGCCGCGGAAGCCGAGTCCGCACTCGAACGCGGCCCGGCCGCGACGATCGCGGCGTGCGTGCGAGACGGCCTGCTTCATCCCGGCCAGGTGGCCGCGGATGCCGGCACGCGAATCACGGCGTCCGACCGGAAATGCGACGCTTTCAGCGTGCTGCGCGCCGAACAGGCGACGGCCGAGTCGGTCGGCTTGCTGGAACGCGACGACCTCGACGTGCTGCCCCTGGCCGGTGTGCCGGTCGTGGTCGAGCACGGCGTTCCGATCGCGGGCGAGCCGATGCCGTGGGGCCCGGTCGCCGCCACGGATCATCCGGTGGTGGCCCGGCTGCGCGCCGCGGGCGCCGTGGTCGTCGGCCTTGTCGCGTCCCCCGAGCTGAGTCGATGGGCGACGACCGGTGGCGCCGCGCGTGTCGTCCGCAATCCGTGGAATCCGGTGCGCAACGCGGGAAGCGCGGCCGGCGCCGCGGTCGCGGCCGGGCTGGTTCCGGTGGCGCACGGCTGCGACGGCCTGGGGGCGGTGCGGGTCGCGGCCGCGTGCTGTGGAGTCTTCGGGATCAAGCCGGGGCAGCACATGGTCCCCGGTGCGGGACCGTGGTCGAGCCTGGTCGAACATGGTGTCCTGGCGACATGTGTGGACGACGCCGCGCTGGCGTTGTCGGTCCTGGCGGCGCGGCCGGACCTAGCCGAGGTGGATCCACCCGGCCGACTACGCATCGGACTGGCCGTGGATCCACCTTCCCGCCTGCTGCGCGTCGACCGGCACTGGACGGCCGCGGCCCGCAGAGCGGCCTCGGCGGCCGCGGCGGCAGGCCATTCGGTGGAACCGACCGCGCTACCGTACGGAAACGCACTGCTCGCGGCCTCGCTACGCTGGCTGGCCCTGGGTGCCCGCGACGCCTCGGCGCTACCCGAGCCCGGCCGGCTATCGGCCAGAGCCCGGCACCGCCTGGCGCTGGGCCGGACGGTGTATCGGTTACGGCTGGCGCGTCCCGCCCAGATCGACCGGGTGGAGGCGCGACTACTGGAGTTCTTCGAGCGTTACGACGTGGTGATCACTCCCACTCTGGCCGCTCCGCCGCCGACGGCGCGGGCCTGGCATTTCCACAATCGGCCGGCCACTCTGTTCACCAGCGCGCGGTTCGCCCCCTTCACTCCGCTGTGGAATCTGGTCGGCTGGCCCGCCGCCTCGATTCCGATGGGCATCGACCGGCTGTCGGGTACGCCGGTGGCCGCTCAGCTCGCGGGACCTCCCGGCAGCGAATCCACCTTGCTACGACTGGCCGCGCAATTGGAGACCCGCCGTCCGTGGCAGCGCACCGCCACCGAGGCCCCGCCGGGCCGGTTCAGACGCTGACCGGCGACTGCTGCGCGGCGAACCCGCCCTCGACAGCGCGTCCGGCGAACTCCAGGATGGTCGGCCGGTTGTCGTCGGCCCGCCAGGCTACGGCGAGTTCGCAGGGCGCGAGCCCCGACACCGGGCGCGCGGTCAACCCGGGCCAGCGATACATCGGCACGTTGTTCTCGGCGAGCAGGCACACGCCCAGGCCGAGGCTCACCGCTTCCAGCTTGTCCTCGGCGGTCGCGGCTTCGGCGCCGATCTTGGGCGGACGTCCGCCGCGTCCGTCGTTGCCGAGCCAGAAATCGCGCACCGCACCGGCCTCGGTGGGCAGCGCGACGAACGGTTCGTCGAGCAGATCGGCGAATTCGATGGTCTCCGAAATCGCCAGCGGGTGGGTCTCCGGAAGCAGCACCCAGCGCGGCTCGGTGCGCAGCACCTGCCACCGGTAGCGGCTCTGGTCCGGCAGCGGCAGCCAGACCAGCGCGAGATCGGCCTGCCGCCCCGCGAGCCCGCTGGAGGGATCGGTCCAGGAGGCCGCGTGCAGGGCGAGACGATGTCCGCTCGCGCTCTCCAGATCGCTGAGCAGACCGCGTCCGAGGGTGGATTGGATGCCGACGCGCAGCACCTCGCCCGCCTCTTGCAGCGAGATGTGGGTGACTTCCCACAGCTCCAGGATCTTGCGGGCACCTTCGAGTAGTTCCTTGCCCGCGACGGTCAGCGCGACACTGCGCTGGTTGCGGTCGAACAGGACCACGTCGAGCTGACGTTCCAGCTGACGGATCTGACGCGACAGGGTGGGTTGAGCGATGTGCAGCCGCTGAGCGGCGTTGGTGAAATGCAGTTCCTCAGCGACGGCGACGAAATACCGCAGGTCGCGCAAATGCGGGTCCATAGCCCCTTGCTATCAGAATCAGTCCGGAATTTCCAGCCATATCAGGCCGAAAAGTTCGGATACGGGCACCGAAACGGTCGACAGGTTTGTTAGGGACAGCATATTGCCTGCGATGGTGCCGCGCACCAGGCGGTTGGCGAATTCTCGGCATGCTCTGGGCGTCTACCGTCCCGTTCGCTGATCTGGGCGCTTGACCAGCATGAATGACAGTCGGTCGGACGTGTTCGGGGCGGATTGTCGACACCTTCGTGGCCGCCGAGCCTGGCTGAAAATTTGCCCACAACGGGCTATGTGATGCGGGCGACATCTGTCGTGATTTTGATCACAGAACTGTTCACTATGGCGCTCGTTGTGTGTCCCCACGCACACAGCGCGGCGCCGCGGCCGAGACGAATCCCGCCCCGGCGGCCTCGTTCGCCGCGCCGCTCACCTGCCGCGAGCGCGCTCTTCGTAGGCCTTGCGCTTCTCGGTGTCGACGTCGTCGAGGAAGACGTGAGCGGACCCGAGCGCCCGGCCGATGCTGTCCCCGAGCGCTTCCGGCAGCAGACCGACGAACTGGGAGATGAACCCGGCCACCGCGGTCACCCTGACCTTCGACTTCGGCGCGACGATCAGCTTCGTGACGGCGTCGGCGATCTCCTCCGGCTCGGCGGCCCGGATCAGTTTGAGCGCGGTGATGCCGGATCCGAGTTCGGTGTTGGTCAGTGTGGGCAGCACCGAGGAGAACCGCAGGCCGGTGCCGCGGTACTCCTCCCGCAGGGTGTCGGTGAACCCGAGCACCGCGTGCTTGCTGGCGTTGTAGGTGGCCAGGCCCGGGATGTGGGTTTCGCCGGCCAGCGAGGCGATGTTGATGATGTGCCCGCTGCCGCGCGGCAGCATCCGGCGCAGCGCCAGCTTGGAGCCGAGGATCACGCCGTAGACATTGATGTCCAGGATCCGGCGGGTCAGCGGGTCCGGCTCGTCCACCACCTTGCCGGTCGGCATGATGCCCGCGTTGTTGATCAGCACGTCGATCGGGCCGAGGGTGCGCTCCACCTCGTCGAGGAAGCCGTCGAACGAGTCGTGATCGGTCACATCGAGCTTGCCGGCGAGCTCGAAGCCGCGTGCCGTGCCCGACTCCGCGACCGTGGTTTCGTCGATGTCGCCGATCGCGATCTGCGCGCCGAGGGCCTGCAAGGCGGTCGCGGTGGCGAGCCCGATGCCGCGGGCACCACCGGTGATGACGGCGACTTTGCCGCGGATCTGGTTCGCCTCGGTCACTTGTCGTCCCCTTTCAGCTTCAGCAGGGCAGGCAGGTCGAGGCGGCGCAGGCCCCGGGCGCCGGCAGCCCGCATGGCGCCGAGCGCGAACAGCAGCTTCGGCATCGAGTACGGGTACCAGAACAGTTCCTTCCGCAGAGTTGGCAGCATCGGCGCGGTGATCGCCTGCTGACGGCAGTACTTGCGCACGCCGTGCGCGCCGCCCCAGCGGGCGCCGACGCCGGACAGCCCCCAGCCGCCCATGGGCAACGCGTAGCTGAACAGGTTGGCGAAGACGTCGTTGATGTTGACCGCGCCCACGTTCAGCTGCCGGGCGATTCGCTCGCCCCGCGCTTTGTCACCGGTCCACACCGAGGCGGACAGGCCGTAGACGGAGTCGTTGGCCAGCCGGATCGCCTCGGACTCGTCGGCGACCTTCATCACCGGCAGCGTCGGACCGAAGGTCTCCTCGGTGACACAGGACATGCTGTGGTCGACGTCGACCAGCACGGTCGGCTCGAAGGCGGTGCCGAATCCGGCCCGCTTGCCCCCGGTGCGGACCTTGGCGCCCGCCGCGACGGCCTCGTCGACGTGGCGCTGCACGATGGCGACTTGGTTCTCGTTGGCCAGCGCTCCCACGTCGTGTTTCGATTCGCGTCCGTCAAGGCCTTGGCGCAGCGCCTCGACGTCGGCGGTGAGCTTGGCGACGAACTCGTCGTACACCGGCGCTTCGACGTACACCCGCTCCACCGAGATGCAGACCTGGCCGGAGTTGAACATGCCGCCGAAGGCGATGCCGTGCGCGGCACGATCCAGATCGGCGTCGGCCAGCACGATGGCCGGGTCCTTACCACCGAGTTCCAGGCTGTAGGGCACCATTCGTTCCACACACGCGGCGGCGATCTTGCGGCCGGTCGTGGTGGAGCCGGTGAACTGGATGTAGTCGGCGTTGCCCACCACGGCGGCTCCGGTCGCGCCCGCGCCGGTGACGACCGAGAAGACCGGCGGCGCGCCGATCTCGGTCCAGCCTCTGGCCAGTTCGATCGCCGAGAGCGGGGTCACTTCCGACGGCTTGAGGATGACGGCCGCCCCCGCGGCCAGCGCGGGGAACACGTCCATCACCGGCATGGCCAGTGGGAAGTTCCACGGCGTGATGACGCCGACCACCGGATAGGGACGGTAGACGGTGGTCAGTCGCTTGACCCGGGCCAGCGGGCTGTGCGGCGACGGATGGTCGTCGGCGAGGAACGCGGCCGCGCGGCGGGCGTAGTAGCCGATCAGATCGGTCGCGAAACCCGGATCGATGAGGGCGTCCACCCGGGGCTTGGCGGTCTCCGACTGCAGCACGGTGGCCAGCCGGTCGGTGTTGTCGATCAACCAGTCCTGGAACTTCAACAGCCAGACTTTGCGTCCGCCGGGGCCGATCGCCTCCCATTCCGGCTGGTACAGCCGCAGTTCGCGGACCTTGGCCGCGACCGCGTCCGCGGTCTCGTCCGGCACCGTGCCGACGACCTCGCCCGTGCCGGGATTGCGCACCTCGATGACGGCGGGGCCGTCGGTCTTCGCGGTTGTTTCGCGTGCCTGCGTCTTCTCGGTCGCGGGCGCTGGTTCGGTGTTGGTCACGGCTGCTCTCCCACTGACGTCGTGCTGAACGGCGGTCTGCTTGCTGCTGTGCTACTTACTCCTGTGATACAAGCCACTGAACTATGATCGTGACACAATACGAACGGACTTTCTCGGCCCGAATTGTCAAGGGAAACAGACAATTTTGTTTCCATTGAACAAGAAATGGTTACGGCATTCGCCAGAGCCCGCCGGTGCGAACGCGGAGGCCACCGGACTGCTGGATCGGGTCGCGGCGCGGCTGGCCTCGGCTCTGGGCGGCACGCGCGTGCTCACCGTTGCTTCCGGGGCCGGCGCCATGTGGGCGTGGGCCGGTTCGGAGGACGGGGAACACGGCGCCGAACTCGCGGTGCCGGGTGATGTGGAGCGGCTGGCCGCGGCGCGGATCGAGGCGCCGGTGCGGGTGGCGTTCGGTGTGCCCGCCGCAGGAATCGCCGGTTTTCGTCGCAGTCACCGCGAGGCGGTCGCCGAGCGCGCACCGGCGGGCGGGCGGCGGGTCACCGGGTATCGCACGGTGGAGATCGCCTATCTGGCCGGCGCGGACGAAGCGCCATGCGAGGGCTGGTCGAGCGGGAACTGGGCGCGCTGGCGTCCCGGGACGCGCACGCCGTTCGGTTACGCGAGACACTGCACGCCTATCTGCGCAACCAACCGCAACCAACCGCAACCAACCGCAACCAACGCAGCCCGGAGGCCACGGCGAAGATCCTCGGGGTACACAAGAACACGGTCCGCTACCGCGTGCAGCGGATCGCCCGCCCTGAACGCCTATTCTCCCGCCGCGGCCTCGCGTGCGGCGATGCGGCGCAGCGGCGGCTCGGTGGTCGGCGCCACCCTGCGGTCGGGTAACTCGGCGAGCAAGGTGGTGGTCGCCTTTGCGATGGCCGCGACGGCCTTGTCGACGGCCGGTTTGGTGGTCGAGCTCAGGCCGGACACGCCACCGACCTTGCGCACGTACTGCAGTGCGGCGGCATAGATTTCCTGCTCGGTTGCGGCAGGTTCCAGACCACGCAGGACGGTGATGTTTCTACACATGCGAGCACACTAGCTCCAGATCAGACAGGCGTCAGCGCAAGGAGCAACCCGGCCGAAATCGAATCGCCCCGAAGCGGACATTTGTGCCCATCCGGGAATATCGAGCGTCCGCCGTGCGGGATGGGGAACAATCTATGGCATGTCTTCGCGCGGTGTACCCACCTTGACGACCTTTCCGTACGCGGAGCTGGACGAGCGGGAGGAAGACCATTGGTCCGGCGCCGCGGTATCCGACGACGAACTGCGAGCTCTGGCCCTCGGCGCGTTCTATTCGGCGCGCTGGGACGCCTTCCACGACGCGCTACTGCTCGGCCCGGAACGCGCGCATCCGTTGGGGGACCGGCGCGAGCTGGCCATCGACACGCTCACCGGCGCGTGGGGCATCACCGACGGCACCGAGGCGCAGGCGTCGATGGAGCAGTTGCTGGAAGGCATGCACGCGCCGCTCTACGCGCTGGTGCACCCGCTGGTGACGGCTTCGATCAACGCCAGCGAACGCGATCGTTTCGGTGAGCGTGCCGACCGGCACCGGGCGTTCCTGCGGCAGGTCGGCGCGTTCCGCGGGATGGACAATCCCGAGGCGCTGGTCCGCGACTACGACATCTGGTCGCAGGCGATCAAGATCGGATTCACCGACCATCTGGCCCGGCCGCTGCCCAGCGACATCCACGCCTGGGATCTGGCCAGGGTGGTCGCGGTGGCCAGGATGGCCTACACCGCCGGATACGTCGACGCCGACCTCGCCTGGAGCTATCTGGCACGCGCCCTGCCGCTGGCGCAGAGCAAGTACCGTAACTGGCGCCAGTTCGGCGACGCCTACCTCACCGGCTGGACCTACTGGCAGGCCTGCGAGGACTTGGCCGAGCTGAAGAACGGCGGCGTCGACCGCCGCAAGGAACTGCTGCGGCTGTGGCTGCGCCCCACCAGCCCGTGGCGGCGGGTCGCGCTGAACTCAGCTCCCGTCCGGGAGTGAGCGCAGGATCCCCCGGCCGTAACGCTGGAACTGCGCGTCGTCGACCATGCCGAGGGAGTGCCGCTCGACCAGCAGCTCCCACTCCGAATACAACTGCGCCACGCCCGGATCCGTGGATCCCGTGGCGCCGTCGGCGGATTCCCGGCGCACCGCGAAGTTCACCGCGCAGATGACCCGTTCGGTGTCGGCGCGGTCGGCGCCGGCGAAATACAGCGTCCGGCTGCCGTCGTGCACTTCTATGCCGGCGGCCCCGCGCCCCGGCCCGATTTCGCCGCGACCCGCGACCGGCGAATCGGTGACGCGCGCCCACAAGACCACGGGAATCGGAAGTTCGTAGGCGTATCGGCTGTCGCCGCAGGCGACGAACAGCAGCCGCGTCGTCGTCGCGGCGAGCAGGCCGGTGCCGTCGCCCGCCGGAGGGCGCGCGACCGCGACGGCGGTCTCCAAGACGTACTCCTCCGGCGTCACGTAACGATGCAGAGCCGCTATCGCCTGCTTCGCCTCGCGGCGCGGTGACATCCTGCGCGTCGCCCGTTCCACGTCCGCGCGGGTGGGACCGCCGCGGCCCCAGGTCGGGGCGGGCGGGCGCAGGTCCGGCGCCGCCACGTCGATGCGCTGGGTGGCCAGGATCTGCGCGTTGATGCGGTTGACGATCTCGGTGGCCGCTGGAACGTCGTGCTCGGCGATGATGACCGGAAGGGGGGTGCGGTCCGCGGGCACGCCGGTGAGCACGGGCGTGGGATAGCGCAGATAGATCTCGATGACGACCGCGTCGTCCGCACGCCGGTTCAGCCGGACCTTCAGCAGGTCGGAGACCGGGACATCGAGCACGCGCTCGCCGTCGGATCCGGGTCGCAAGACGATCAACCTGCCGCGGCCGTGACGCAGTATCGCTGTGGGTGTCCGTAACTCGACTATGTCCATACCCCCTGCGCTCGTGTCTGATGCGCGGCGCTCCCGGGGCCCTTCGTGGTGTGCGAGCTACCGCCTGGGTGGCCCGTCGCTCGCGCCGCGATGTTGTGTCGTCGCTCACGATAGGCCGAACATGCCATGATTGTTGCCACTTGGAGGAAGCCGAACCGGAGACATCGGGAACCACCGTCGGTCTCCGGCCGTTTACCTCTTTAACTGCACCTGCAGCCGAACTGTGCGATGTATTGAGTAGACCGTACGCGGTAACGTGGCTTGTCCGCATCCGAACCCCCGCGGAACCGGACGCGCCAGACGCATCGCTAGGCAAGAACCGGAGACACCGGAAAGGACTGGCCGCCCCGGCCGACGCTCTATGAACCGCAAGACAGTGTTTCGCACCCTGGCCATAGTCTCGGGCATCTTGCTCGTGATCTATGCGTTCAGCTACTTCGGCAACGACACGCGGGGCTGGAAGAGCGTCGATACCTCGGTTGCCCTGAGCCAGCTCGAGAACAAGGGCAACGTCCAGAACGTCCAGATCGATGATCGCGAGCAGCAGCTGCGCATCGAGCTGAAGAACGGCAGCGACGCCACCGGCGGACAGAACAAGATCATCACGAAGTATCCGGGCGGCAGCGAGACCTCCGCCCAGATCTTCTCGGCCGTGAAGAACTCCGGCGCCCCCTACAACACCGTGGTCAAGCAGGACAGCTGGTTCACCCAGATCCTGCTGTTCGTGCTGCCCACGATCATCCTGCTCGGCTTGTTCATCTTCGTGATGGCCAGGATGCAGGGCGGCGGTCGCGGCGGCATGATGGGCTTCGGCAAGTCGAAGGCCAAACAGCTGTCCAAGGACATGCCCAAGACCACGTTCGCCGACGTGGCCGGAGCCGACGAGGCGGTCGAGGAACTCTACGAGATCAAGGACTTCCTGCAGAATCCGGTCCGCTACCAGGCCCTCGGCGCCAAGATCCCCAAGGGCGTCCTGCTCTACGGCCCGCCCGGCACCGGTAAGACCCTGCTGGCGCGTGCCGTCGCGGGCGAGGCCGGTGTGCCGTTCTTCACCATCTCCGGTTCGGACTTCGTGGAGATGTTCGTCGGCGTCGGCGCTTCTCGCGTGCGCGACCTGTTCGAGCAGGCCAAGCAGAACAGCCCCTGCATCATCTTCGTCGACGAGATCGACGCGGTCGGCCGCCAGCGCGGCGCGGGCCTCGGCGGCGGTCACGACGAGCGCGAGCAGACCCTCAACCAGTTGCTGGTGGAGATGGACGGCTTCGGCGACCGCACCGGCATCATCCTGATCGCCGCGACCAACCGCCCCGACATCCTCGACCCGGCGCTGCTGCGTCCCGGCCGGTTCGACCGGCAGATCCCGGTCGGCAACCCGGACCTGGCCGGTCGCCGCGCCATCTTGCGCGTGCACTCGCAGGGCAAGCCGATCTCCCCGGACGCCGATCTGGACGGCTTGGCCAAGCGCACCGTCGGGATGTCCGGCGCGGACCTCGCCAATGTGATCAACGAGGCCGCGTTGCTCACCGCCCGGGAGAACGGCGCGGTGATCACCGGCGAATCGTTGGAGGAGTCCGTCGACCGCGTGATCGGCGGTCCGCGCCGCAAGAGCCGGATCATCAGCGAGCACGAGAAGAAGATCACCGCGTATCACGAAGGCGGCCACACCCTGGCCGCCTGGGCGATGCCGGATATCGAGCCGGTCTACAAGGTCACCATCCTGGCACGCGGTCGCACCGGCGGCCACGCCATGACGGTGCCCGAGGACGACAAGGGCCTGATGACACGCTCGGAGATGATCGCCCGCCTGGTCATGGCGATGGGCGGCCGTGCGGCCGAGGAACTGGTGTTCCACGAGCCGACCACCGGCGCCTCCTCCGACATCGACCAGGCCACCAAGATCGCGCGCGCGATGGTCACCGAGTACGGCATGAGCGCGCGGCTCGGCGCGGTCCGCTACGGACAGGAGCAGGGTGACCCGTTCCTCGGCCGCTCGATGGGCATGGGTTCGGAGTACTCGCACGAGGTGGCGGGCGCGATCGACGTAGAGGTGCGCAACCTGATCGAGGCCGCGCACACCGAGGCGTGGGCCATCCTGAATGAGTACCGCGACGTGCTCGACGACCTGGCCACCGCGCTGCTGGAGCGGGAGACGCTGCACCGCAAGGATCTCGAGCAGATCCTCGCCTCGGTGCAGAAGCGCCCGCGGATCACCGCCTTCAACGATTTCGGCGAGCGGGTCCCCTCGGACAAGCCGCCGGTGAAGACCCCGGGTGAGCTGGCCGCCGAGCGCGGCGAGTCGTGGCCGCCGGAACCGGTGGCGCAGCCGGTGGCCGCGGCCGCGCAGCGTGAGCCGCAGCCCGCCAACGGATATCCGCCGCACGAAAGCGGGTACGGCGCTCCGCCGCAGTACGCCCGCCCGTCCGCGCCCGGTTACCCACTGCCGCAGGCGCCCGCTCCGGCCTATCCGCGCCAGGGCACGCACGGTTCGCGGCCGGATTACGGCGCTCCGGCGGGCTGGTCGGCTCCCGGCTGGCCGCCGCGCGACGAGCCGCAGCAGGGTCAGCCCGGCTGGGGTGACCCGCAGCAGCCGCGGCACGGCTACCCGCAGTGGGGTCCGCAGGGTTCGCCCGAAGGCGGCTACGACCGTGATGGGTACGGCGACCGCGGCGGTTACGACGAACCGCGCCGGACGAGTCCGAACGGCGAGGGCGACGGTGATTGGGATGGACCGAACGGTCGTCACTGACCAGTGACGATTAGGCTCGACCATCTGGGGTGCCGAGAGATTGCCGGTACCCGGGGAGTTTGGAGGTGTCCTCGATTGTCGGCCAACGAGTATGGCGGTGGTCACACCCTCGCCGAAGTGGATAGCGCGGAACGCGACGGTGTCGACATCGGAGTGCCGGAACCTGGCCTCGTGGCACTGGAAACGGGCAGATCGTTCGATCAGGCGCGAGCCGAAGCGGCGGTACGGGAGTTGCTGATCGCGGTCGGTGAGGACCCGGACCGGCCCGGACTGCTCGATACGCCCGCGCGGGTCGCGCGCGCCTACCGGGAGACCTTCGCCGGGCTCTACGTGGAACCGGACTCGGTGCTCAACACCACGTTCGACGAGGGCCATCAAGAACTCGTGCTGGTCAGGGACATCCCGATGTACTCCACCTGTGAGCACCACCTGGTGTCCTTCCACGGTGTCGCCCATGTCGGTTACATCCCGGGCCCGCACGGCCGGGTCACCGGCCTGTCCAAGCTCGCCCGTCTGGTCGACCTGTACGCCAAGCGTCCACAGGTGCAGGAGCGGCTGACCAGCCAGATCGCCGACGCGGTGATGCGCAAACTGGACCCGCGCGGCGCGATCGTCGTGGTCGAGGCCGAGCATCTGTGCATGGCGATGCGCGGTATCCGCAAGCCGGGCGCGAGCACGACCACCTCCGCGTTGCGCGGACTGCTGCAGTCCAACGCCGCCTCGCGCGCCGAGGCGCTCGATCTGATCCTGCGGAAGTGAGCGGGCCCGCGGTGTCCGAACCGGGACGCTTCGAAAGCCTCGGCGCCCGCGACGGGCGCTCCTGCGTGGTGATGGGTGTGGTGAACGTCACCAGCGATTCCTTCTCCGACGGCGGGCGATACCTCGATCCCGAACTGGCCATCGCGCACGGCGTTCGGCTGTACACCGCGGGCGCGGACATCATCGACGTCGGCGGCGAGTCGACCAGGCCCGGCGCGGTCCGCATCGACGCGGCGACCGAGACCGCACGGGTGACACCGGTCATCCGCGGACTGGTCGCGGCGGGCGTGCCGACCAGCGTGGACACCATGCGCGCCGCCGTCGCCGCGGCCGCGATCGAAGCCGGGGTGTCGGTGGTGAACGACGTCTCCGGCGGCCGTGCCGATGCCGACATGGTGCACGTGGTGGCTTCCGCGCGGGTTCCGTGGATCCTCATGCACTGGCGGGCGGGCGCCGACTACCGGCACACCGGGCCGGCGGACCACTACGACGACGTGGTCGCGGAGGTGCTGAGCGAACTGACCGCGCAGGTGGACTCGGCCGTCGCCGCCGGCGTCGAGCCGTCCCGGCTGATCCTCGATCCCGGCTTGGGCTTCGCGAAGAACGCCGAGCACAACTGGGCCCTGCTCGGCGCGCTGCCGGAATTGGTCGCGCACGGGCTGCCGGTCCTGATCGGTGCGTCCCGCAAACGATTTCTCGGATCGCTGCTCGCCGACGCGGCGGGACTGCGTCCACCGGACGGGCGGGAGACGGCCACCGCGACGATTTCGGCGCTGGCCGCACTGCACGGTGCGTGGGGCGTGCGGGTGCACGACGTACGCGCCTCGTTGGACGCCATCGCGGTGACCGACGCGTGGCAGGATGCCGCACGACAGCGCGCCGTACCGCACGACCCCGCCCGATCGAGTGCGCAAGGAGCTCAACGATGAGCCGGTCTCCGGTCCACGCCGAAGACGATGCACCGCCGCGTGATCCGGCCATTCGGCGCGGCGCCGATCGCATCGAGTTGCGCGGCCTGTGCGCCTACGGACACCACGGCGTGTTCGAGCACGAGCGCCGCGACGGCCAGGAGTTCCTGGTCGACCTGACGGTCTGGGTCGACTTCGACGTGGCCGCGGCGTCCGACGATCTGGCGGCCACCGTGGATTACGGGGCGCTGGCCGAGCGCGCGGTGCGCATAGTCCAGGGCCCGCCGCGCAATCTCATCGAAACGGTGGTGTCGGAGATCGCCGACGACGTGATGACCGATCCCCGGATCAGGTCGGTCGAGGTGGTGTTGCACAAGCCGTCCGCGCCGATCCCGCACACCTTCGCCGATGTGCGGGTGATCACCTCACGTCACCGGGGGGAGCCCGCCGAATGAGCGAGCGGAACTGCGGCGCGGCCTTTCTCACCGTGCCGGGTGCCGCGGAGGCGCGCCGATGACCCGTGCCGTGTTGTCCATCGGCTCGAATCTGGGTGACCGGCTCGCGCATCTGCGCAGTGTCCTGGACGGGTTCGGCCATCGCGTACTGGCGGTCTCCGCCGTGTACTCCACCCCGCCCTGGGGCGGCGTCCCGCAAGGGGACTATCTCAATGCCGTTGTGCTGGTGGAAGATCCGGCCTTCGGCTGCGTCGACTGGCTGCGTCGCGGACAGGAGTTGGAGCAGGCCGCGGGACGGGTTCGTGAAGTGCGCTGGGGCGCACGCACACTGGACGTGGACGTGGTCTGGTGCGCCGAACTGCGCGGCGGTGAGCCGGTCGCGTGCCGTAGCACCGACCCGGATCTGATCCTGCCGCACCCGCAGGCGCACCGCCGCGCCTTCGTGCTGGTGCCGTGGCTGGACGTGGCCCCGGACGCGGTGCTGGAGGTCGACGGCGCACCGTACGCCGTCGCGGATCTGGTGGCCCGGCTCGATCCGGCCGAGCGCGCCGGGGTGCGTCGCACCGAGTTCTCGTTGACGGGCGCGCCGTCGTGAAACTGAAGCCGACTCGCATTCTCGACCTCGTGGCGAACGTACTGATCGCCGCGATCGTCGCGTGGATCGCCACCCGGGTGGCCTATGACAGCTTTCCGCCGATCTCGATCTTCGCGGGCGCCTCGCTGTACCCGGTGGCCGGGATCGAGGCGGTGCTCGCCTTCGTCATCCGGGCTCGGGTCAACGACCACGAGATCGGCGACGGACGTCACCAGTTGCATCCGATCACCGCGGCTCGTGCCGTCGCGCTGGCCAAGGCGTCGGCGCAGGTCGGTTCGATCGCCGCCGGTATCTGGCTGGGTTTCCTGTGCTGGGTCTTCCCGCAGCGCGGCGCGCTGGGCGCGGCCGCGGCCGACAGTCCCGGTGCGATCGTCGGGATGCTGGCGGGGGTCGCATTGGTTGCTGCGGCCCTCTGGCTGGAGTATTGCTGCCGGGCCCCCGAGGACCCCACCGACGATGCGGCAACTACATAGCTAGTGGAACGACGGAATCACAAAACGGAATCTGGGCGCGGCCGGAGCAATTGGCTACCCTGGCTGGCATGGTTTCACCCTCCCGTAGCAGCACTTCCCGGGGACGGCGGGACGACGCGGGAAAATACTTCGTCGGCGTCCTGATCGTGCTCGGTCTGGTTGCCAGTGTTTTCCTGATCTTCAGCAACAGCGTCGAGTTCGTACGGGTAGGTCTGGTCGCGGCGCTGTGGGCCGCGGCGATCGGGGCTCTGGCTGCGACGAAGTACCGCAAAGAGGCGACGATCGACAAGGCGAAGGTCCGCGATCTGCAGACCGTCTACCAGTTACAGCTGGAGCGGGAGGTCACCGCGCGACGCGAGTACGAGCTCGGCGTGGAGACGCGGGTACGCGAGGAAGTGGGCGCCGACGCGGCCGAACTCGCGGCCCTGCGCGCGGAGCTCACCGTGCTGCGGCAGAGCCTGCAGCGGCTGTTCGACGGCGATCTGCCGATGGACCGCCCCGCGTTGCGCGCCGAGGCGACCAGGATCCAGGAGCTGACCAGCTCCGGCACCGAATCGGGGAACAATAGCTCCGCGAATGCCAGGATGTGGTCGGTGCTCGCCGACCAGCAACCGCATAGCAATATGACGCCGATCTTCGAGCCCGACCACCCCGAGCCACCGGTTTTCGCCAGCCCCTTCGACGATCCGGTCACCGCGGAGACCGCGGTGGTCTCCGTCGACGACGACGAGCAGACCGAGGCGGAACCGGCGCGCCACGCCGAGCCGCGTGGCTGGTCGGACGCCTTCACCGAGACGGTGGACGAGCCGCCGACCCAGCCCGCCGCGCGGCCCCGGCCCACACCGGAACCGGCTCCCACGCCGGCGTCCGCGCCCACCATGGGCATACCGAGCGCGCGCAGGCGTCGCCGGGCCGAGAGCGACGACGAGACGCCGTCGCGCCGTCTCTCGGTCGCGGAAATCATGGCCAACCTGCAATCCGAGGAGCGCGAACGCCGGTGATCGGGGCCGGGCCGCGGCCCCGTACTGCGGCCTAGATCACGCGCACACCCGGTGGCGGCAGCGAAGAACCGGTGGATATCCTCGTGGCGTACCGTCCGGTACCCGCATGGCGGGACTGGAACGACATCGAGAGGACAACGTTGACCTCGAGAAGCGTGAATTCCGACAACGCTGCTTCGGGCTACGACCCCGCGCCCGCACGCCTGACGGTGGGAATCGTCTCGGCGGGACGCGTGGGTTCGGCATTGGGCGTCGCACTCGAGCGCGCCGGACACGTGGTGTTCGGCGTCTGCGCGATCTCCGACGCGTCGGTTCGCCGTGCCCGCACCCGGCTGCCCGACTCGGAGATCCTGCCGATCGAACAGGTGGCCGCCCGCAGCGAGCTGCTGGTGCTGGCCGTGCCCGACACCGAGCTTCCCGGCCTGGTTCGGGGGCTGGCCGGCGCGGAAGTCGTCCGGCCCGGCACCATCGTCGCCCACACCTCGGGCGCGAACGGTGTCGGCGTGCTCGCACCGCTGGCCGAGATCGGCGCACTCCCGCTGGCCATGCATCCGGCCATGACCTTCACCGGGCACGAGGAGGACGTGGCCCGCCTCGGCAACGCGTGCTTCGGCATCACCGCCGCCGACGAGGTCGGCTATGCCATCGCGCAGTCGCTGGTCATCGAAATGGGCGCCGAGCCGGTCCGGGTCACGGAGGAGAACCGGCCGCTGTACCACGCGGCGCTCGCGCACGGCAGCAATCACCTGGTCACGGTGATCGTCGACGCGGTGGCCGCGTTGCGCGCCGCCTTGGCCGGCCGCGGACTGCTGGGCCAGCAGCTGGTCGACGAGCAGCCCAACGGCCTGGCCGAGCGGCTGCTCGCGCCCCTGGCGTCGGCGGCGCTGGACAACGCGTTGCGCCGCGGTCAGTCCGCGCTGACCGGCCCGGTCGCCCGTGGTGACGCCGACGCGGTGGCGGCGCATCTGACCGCGCTGGCGTCGGTCGATGCCCGGCTGGCCGAGGCGTATCGCGCGCTGTCGCTGCGCACCGCGGAACGCGCGGGCACCGCTCCCGCTGTCATCGAACTGCTGGAAGGACGCTGATGTTTGACCCGAAATTGCGCGGCGCTTACCGGCCCGGCGCGCTGACCGTGCACCACGATCCCGCTGTGCTCGGCGCGGTGTCCGCCGCGCTGCGCGGCGTCGGCCGTACCGTCGCGCTGGTGCCGACCATGGGCGCGCTGCACGAGGGGCACTTGGCGATCGTGCGGCTGGCCAAGCGGACCAACCAGGTGGTCATCGTCTCGATCTTCGTCAACCCGCTGCAGTTCGGGGCGAACGAGGACCTGGACAAGTACCCGCGCACGCTGGACGCCGACGTCGAATTGTTGCGTGCGGAGGGCGTCGAGCTGGTATTCGCCCCCAGCGTGTCCGACATGTATCCGGACGGCCCGCGCACCACGGTGCACCCCGGCCCGCTCGGCGCGGAACTGGAAGGGGCCAGCCGCCCGACCCACTTCGCGGGAATGCTCACCGTGGTGGCCAAGTTGTTGCAGATCGCGCGGCCGACCGAGGCGTTCTTCGGCGAGAAGGACTACCAGCAGCTCACCTTGATCCGGCAGATGGTCCGCGACCTGAATTTCGATGTGAAGATCACCCCGGTGGTCACCGTCCGTGAGCCGGACGGCTTGGCCCTGTCCTCGCGCAACCGCTATCTCGACCCGGTGCAGCGCGAATCGGCGCTCGCCTTGTCGGCCGCCCTGTCGGCGGGCAAGCACGCCGGTGGCCTCGGCGGCGGCGCTGTGCTCGCGGCCGCGCGCCAGGTGCTCGACGCCGCGCCCGGCGTGGACGTCGACTACCTGGAGCTGCGCTCGGCCACCCTGGGCCCGGCCCCGGTCACCGGCAAGGCCAGATTGCTGATCGCGGCCCGGGTCGGCGCCACCCGGCTCATCGACAACATCGCCGTCACGCTCGGCGCTCCGATCGACGGCCATCCCAACGTTTCGGATTCGCGGCCCGCCGTGGACCACCAGCCCG
Source organism: Nocardia aegles (assembly GCF_052545135.1). NCBI lineage: Bacteria > Bacillati > Actinomycetota > Actinomycetes > Mycobacteriales > Nocardiaceae > Nocardia > Nocardia aegles. The sequence goes on along the minus strand of NZ_JBQWRI010000010.1, from coordinate 19,499 downwards.
TCGCGGCGGCGTCGAATCCCGCCCCGCTTCCGCCCGCGAACTAGAAAGGGTCGCCGCAATGCTGCGCACCATGATGAAGTCGAAGATCCACCGTGCCACCGTCACGCATGCCGACCTGCACTATGTCGGCTCGGTCACCGTGGACCAGGATCTGCTCGACGCCGCCGACCTGCTGGAAGGTGAGCAGGTCTGCATCGTCGACATCGACAACGGCGCCCGCCTGGAGACCTACGTGATCGCCGGTGAGCGGGGTTCGGGGGTGATCGGGATCAACGGCGCCGCGGCTCACCTGGTGCATCCCGGCGATCTCGTGATCCTGATCGCCTACGGCCAGCTGAACGAGCAGGAACTCGCGGAATACGACCCCAAGGTCGTGTTCGTCGACGAGCGCAACCGCCCGGTCGAACTCGGTTCGGACCCGGCGCACGCGCCGGAAGGCTCCGGCCTGACCTCGCCGCGCTCGCTGTCATTCGTCTGAACAGCGGCGATCCGGACATGTTGCTGACCATCGATGTCCGCAATACGAGCATCGAACTCGGCTTGTTCTCCGGTTCCGGAGCACATTCCGATCTGGTGCGCCACTGGCGGATGCACACCGATCCGTTGCTGACCGCCGACGAATTCGCCATGCAGGTGCGCGGGTTGGTCGGCGCGCAACTCGACGAGGTGATCGGCGTCTCGGCGCTCTCGACGGTGCCGCCCGTGCTACGCGAACTGCGCGACATGCTCGGCCGATACTGGGGGCATGTTCCGCATGTGCTGGTGGAACCCGGTGTACGCACGGGGATTCCGCTGCTGGTGGACAATCCGAAAGAAGTCGGCGCCGACCGCATCGTCAATTGTCTGGCCGCTTACCAGCGGTATTCCGGGCCCGCGATCGTCGTCGATTTCGGCACGGCGATCTGTGTCGATCTGGTGTCGAAGAAGGGCGAGTTCCTCGGCGGGATCATCGCGCCCGGTGTGGAGATCTCCACCGAAGCCCTGGTGGAACGCAGTGCGCTGCGGCGGGCGGAGCTGACCAGGCCACGGTCGGTGCTGGGGAAGAACAGCATGGAATGCATGCAATCGGGCGCGGTATTCGGTTTCGCCGGACTGGTGGACGGCCTGATCGATCGGATTCGCGACGAGTTCGACGCCTTTGCCGGCGACGATGTCGCGGTGGTGGCGACCGGCGCGACCGCACCGCTGATCGTCCCGGAATCCGAGACGATCGACAACCACGATCCGCATCTCACGTTGACCGGCCTGCGGCTTGTATACGAACGCAACCAGCGGCGCAAGGGAAATGTCTGATATGCGCGGTGTCGGATTTGTCGCAGGCCGGGACTTGTCGATACCGCGTCGCATGCTGTTAAACTCCTTCTCGTGACTTTCTACGTGAGCACCCAGGAGTGTTGTCGAGGCTGACTTGCCTCGACCGATCGAGGCTGACATCCCGCCCTCGACCGTTACCTTCCTCCTGGAGATTCGCTCATGCGTTCCTCTGTTCTTTCCCTTTCTTCCGCGCGTACCGCGCTGTCGGCTACTCCGCCGCTGGAACGCTCGGTGGCACCCGCCCTGCCCACCCGCCTGCGCCCGGCCGATCTGCTGCGACTGACCGACGAAGGCGCCGAGGACGTGCTCGCCGGGCGCTATGACCACCTGCTTCCCGCTGGTGGGAACTGGCCGCACGACGAGCGCTGGGCGACCAGGCTGCTCGCCGATGACGAGGTGGACGTCTGGCTGATCAGCTGGACGCCGGACAAGTCGACCGAGTTGCACGACCATGCCGGGTCGCTCGGCGCGCTCACCGTGCTCAGCGGCGCGCTCTCCGAATACCGTTGGAACGGAACGGAATTGCGTTGCCGCACGCTGGTGGCGGGTGACCAGGCCTCGTTCCCGATCGGGTGGGTGCACGACGTGATGCGGGCGCCCGCCGCCGTGCCGGGCGCCGTCGAATCCGCGGGCCCGCTCGATCCGACGCTCAGCGTGCACGCTTATTCCCCGCCGCTCACCGCCATGTCCTATTACGAGGTGACCGGCCACGGCACCCTGCGGCGCACTCGAACCGTCCTCACCGACCAGCCCGAAGGTGATATGTGATGACCCGTTTGACCATCGATCAGATGCTCGAGAACGCACGGGCCCAACTCGACCGGATCTACGCCTTCGAATTGCCGGAAGCCATCGAGCGCGGCGCCATTCTGGTGGATATCCGCCCCCAGGCGCAACGGGGACGTGAGGGCACCTTGCCCGGCGCGTTGGTGATCGAGCGCAATGTCCTGGAATGGCGGCTGGACCCCACCAGTTCGGCCCGCTTGGCGCTGGCCGCCGATCACGACGTGGAATGGATCGTCGTCTGCTCCGAGGGCTTTACCTCCAGCTTGGCCGCCGCGGCGCTACAGCAACTCGGGCTGCACCGGGCGACCGATCTGGTGGGCGGCTACCAGGCGTTGAAGGCGGCCGGGCTGTTGAACGTCGCCGTCGGGGCGCCGCACTTCGTGCGCGAGACGGCGGCGCTCGCCTCGCTATAATTCCCCGCCGACACTTCCATCTCGAAATAGCCGGACACGCAGGTGTTTTCGCACACACCATGATGCGCACCGGCTATTTCGCGTCTCCGGGGCGCGGGCCGGGACGCCCCGGGTGGGGCGCTGTATCGATACCGTTTCGTGACTCCCCGTCGGAGTCCGGGCGGCGTGCAAAACGATTTCCGGTGCACGCTAGGGTTGTTCGATGTGAGCACCCCGAACTCTGCATCTTCCAGCGCATCGACATCGGATTCGCGGCCCGCCCTGGCGCCTGCCGCCGACGATGCTCCGGAGCAGATACGGATTCGCCGGGAGAAGCGGGAGCGGCTGCTCGCGGCCGGTGGCGACGCGTATCCCGTCGTCGTGCCGCGCACGCATACCCTGGCGGAAATTCGGGCCGCATATCCGGACCTTGCCGCCGACACCGCCACCGGGCAAGAGGTCGGCGTAGCCGGGCGCGTCATATTCCTGCGTAATACCGGCAAGTTGTGTTTCGCGACACTGCAGGAAGGTGACGGCACCAAGCTGCAGGCGATGATCAGTCTGAACGGGGTCGGCGCGGACGCGCTGGCCGCCTGGAAGGCGGACGTCGACCTCGGTGACTTCGTTTTCGCGCACGGTGAAGTCATCTCCTCGCGAACCGGGGAACTGAGCGTCATGGCCGATTCCTGGTTCATGGCGGCGAAGGCCCTGCGGCCGCTGCCGGTGGCGCACAAGGAGATGAACGAGGAGTCGCGGGTCCGGCAGCGTTATGTCGACCTGATCGTGCGCCCTGAGGCCAGGGAGATGGCCCGTACCCGCATCGCCGTGGTGCGCGCGCTGCGCAACGCGCTCGAGCGCAGGGGCTTCCTCGAGGTGGAGACGCCGATGTTGCAGACGCTGCACGGCGGCGCCGCGGCCCGGCCCTTCGTCACCCATTCCAATGCCCTCGACATGGACCTCTTCTTGCGCATCGCGCCCGAGTTGTTCCTGAAGCGCTGCGTGGTGGGCGGCTTGGAGCGGGTCTTCGAGATCAACCGGAACTTCCGGAACGAGGGAGCGGACTCCACCCATTCGCCCGAGTTCGCGATGCTCGAGACGTACCAGGCCTACGGCACCTATGACGATTCGGCGGTGATGATCCGGGAATTGGTGCAGGAAGTGGCGCAGGAGGCGTTCGGCACGCAGGTGGTGACTCTGGCCGACGGCACCGAATACGATCTGCGCGGCGAGTGGGCCACCGTCGAGATGTACCCTTCGCTGTCCGATGCGCTGGGTGTGCAGGTCACTCCGGAAACTTCGGTCGCCGAATTGCGCGCACTCGCGGATCGGGTCGGTCTGGAAATTCCGGAGGGCAAGGGCTACGGTCACGGGAAACTGGTCGAGGAACTCTGGGAACACCAGTATGGCGAGAAGCTGTACGCACCGACTTTCGTGCGCGACTTCCCGGTGGAAACCTCCCCGTTGACCAGGCAGCATCGCAGCACCGCCGGCGTCACCGAGAAGTGGGACCTCTATGTGCGCGGCTTCGAGTTGGCCACGGGCTATTCGGAGTTGGTCGACCCGGTGATCCAGCGGGAGCGGTTCGTAGACCAGGCCCGGTTGGCCGCGCAGGGTGACGACGAGGCTATGGTGCTGGACGAGGACTTCCTCGCCGCGATGGAGCACGGCATGCCGCCGACGACCGGAACGGGTATGGGAATCGATCGGTTGTTGATGGCGCTCACGGGTTTGGGAATCCGAGAAACGATACTGTTCCCAATTGTGCGTCCGGTCACCAGGTGACCACTGGATTGCAAAGCAGCGGCTCCGTCTTGGAATTTCCGGAATTCGAGGTATTCTTGCCTCGGGTAATCGGCCTAGTATGCGGGTCGCACGATTTCGAGAGGACGTTCATCTCATGGCAAAGAAGGTCACCGTTAGCCTGATCGACGATGTCGACGGTGAGTCCATCGCAGACGAGACCATCGAGTTTGCGATCGACGGTGTGTCGTACGAGATCGATCTGTCGTCGGCAAATGCGGCGAAGCTGCGCGACGGTTTGGAAGAGTGGGTTTCGAATGCGCGCCGGGTCAGCGGTCGGCGCCGGGTCAAGGCCGCCGCGGCTGCCACGGGCGCTCCGAAGAGCCGCGTCTCGATCGATCGGGAACAAAGCGCCGCAATTCGTGAGTGGGCGCGCCGTAATGGGCACAAGGTGTCCGCGCGGGGCCGCATCTCCGCCGACATCACCGACGCGTACAACAAGGCCGCGAAGGGATAGTTCTTTTTTTCGGGCCGCCGTCCCGGCGAATCGTGCGACGTCGGGCGGCGGTCTTGTTTGTGATCGGGCTTCGATAGCGCAGCGAGACCGGATCGCATGGTGGCCGGTCACAGCGGATGAATCGATCTTGCTCGTGGTACCCGTACGCGGCACCATGGAAACGTGCGACGGTCACTGGCGGTATGGAGAGGTGAGGTATCGGCGCAGTGACAGGATTCGTCGGATCATTCTTGCGGTTCACCGATGACGCCGGTCGGCAGCAGGAGTTCACGCTCACACCCGATCGCGGACGCGTCACGATCGGCCGCTCCCCGCATGCCGATCTCGCCCTGAGCTGGGACGCCGAGGTTTCCCGGCTGCACGCGGCGGTCGAATATCTGGGTGCGCACTGGACCATCGTGGACGATGGCCTCTCCCGCAACGGTACTTTCGTCAACGGAGACCGGCTGGTGGGCCGCCGCAGATTGATGGCAGGCGACGTCATCCGGGTCGGCACCTCTCGGGTGTCCTTTCACGACTTCGGCGGCGTGACCGACGACATCACCCGCACCTCCACCGGCTCGATACCCACCGCTCGGTCGCTCACCGAAACGCAGCGCTCGGTCCTGATCGCGCTGTGCCGCCCGTACAAGCACGGCGCGGGTTTCGCCACGCCCGCGTCCAATCAGCAGATCGCCGAGGAACTGTTCCTCAGCGTCGACGCGATCAAGACCCATCTGCGCGCGTTGTTCGCCAAGTTCGGGGTGGAGGATCTGCCGCAGAACCAGAAGCGAGTGCGGCTGGCTGGACTGGCCATGCAGAGTGGGCTCATCTCCGACCGGGATCTGTGAGACGTCCGCCGTAGCCGGTCGCGCAGCCGGTCGCGATTCTCGGCTATGGAGCGTCAGGGCGGCGGCGGGGGAGGGCCTCCGCCGCGGCGGAGGCGCCGGGCCGGATATCCGCGGGCGGGCACCCGGCGCCGCACCCGTCGGGCGCGTCGATCTTCGGTCAGAGCTGGTTTCCGCAACGACCCGCCGGAATCTGCGCCGTCTGGGCCACTCCGTGCGGTAGCTTCCCCGCAAGACGAGTCCGGACCGGGAGGCTATCGTGCGGCGTGTCCCAGGCTTTTCGTTGTTCATCGTTCTGTTCGCCGCGGTGTGCGCCACCGCGGGCGCGGCACACGCGCAGGATCGATATCCGGTCGAGTTCAACTTCTTCGCGGGTGTTCCCGCCGAGATATCCCATCCGGGCGGTTCGCTGCCCGGCACCAACGACTGGTCCTGCCGGCCGAACTCCGAGCATCCGAACCCCGTGGTCCTCGTACACGGCACGGGTGGTGGCGCGCAGACGAATTGGGGCGTGTATGCGCCGTTGCTGGCCAACGAGGGCTACTGCGTCTACGCGGCCACGTTCGGCGCCTACGACCTGCCGTGGCCCGCGTCGGCCATCGGGGGCATGCTCCCGATCGAACAGAGCTCCGACCAGCTCGCCGGTTTCGTGGACCGGGTACGCGCCGCGACCGGCGCGCGCAAGGTCGATCTCGTCGGCCATTCCCAGGGCAACTTCATCGGCAACTACTTCGTCAAACGGCTCGGGGGCGCGGGCAAGGTGGACAAAATGGTCGCTCTGGCTCCGCCGTGGCTGGGTTCGAACGCGTACGGCATGGCGGACCTGAACGCCTTCGGCACGCACCTCGGCCTCGGACCGGTCTTCGACGCCGTGGCCGGCTCGCCGTGCAATGCCTGCCGTGAGGTACTGCAAGGGTCGGAGTTCGTGCGCGCGCTCAACGCGGACGGCGTCTATCACCCCGACGTGACCTACACCAACATCGCGACCGCCCTGGACGAGCTGGTGGTGCCCTATACCTCCGGCCTGGTCAGCGGTCCCCATGTGACCAACATCGTGGTTCAGGACGGCTGCTCGACGGACTACTCTGGGCATACGGGCATAGCGGGCAGCAAAAGGGCCGCGACGTACGTGCTCAACGCGCTCGATCCTGCTCATCAACGCCCCGTGCCCTGCGGTTTCGTCGACCCGTACACCGGGTAGGCAGCCGAGGTCGTGCGTGTGCGGCGTGCTCCGGCCGGCGGACGGTTTGTTCGCTCAGGGCAAAACCCGGCCGGAAACGAATCCCGCGCCACCCACGTTATGAGTGAATGACCGTGCTGTCGCCGGTCGGCAATAGGGTGGACCGGCGGCGGTGGCATCCCCCGCCAACTAGAGTGGAGGCGGGGGCCGCAACCCCCGGGCTTCATGGCAGGCTGACGCCCACGGTTGTTGTACACAGCACACTGCGGCGTCTGTTGCCAGAATGTCGGAGCAGGAGAGTGAGGGAGCGATGTTCGAGAGGTTCACCGACCGCGCGAGGCGTGTCGTTGTCCTGGCCCAGGAAGAGGCCCGGATGCTCAACCACAACTACATCGGCACCGAGCACATCCTGCTGGGGCTGATTCACGAGGGTGAGGGCGTCGCGGCCAAGTCGCTGGAGTCGCTCGGCATTTCGCTGGAAGGCGTGCGGAGCCAGGTGGAGGAGATCATCGGCCAGGGCCAGCAGGCCCCGTCCGGTCACATCCCGTTCACCCCGCGCGCCAAGAAGGTGCTGGAGCTGAGCCTTCGCGAAGCGCTGCAGCTCGGTCACAACTACATCGGCACCGAGCACATCCTGCTCGGCCTCATTCGTGAGGGCGAGGGCGTGGCGGCGCAGGTGCTGGTGAAGCTGGGCGCCGATCTCAACCGTGTGCGCCAGCAGGTCATCCAGTTGCTGTCCGGGTACCAGGGCAAGGAGCCGGTCGAATCCGGTTCGCGCGGTGAGGCGGGCACCCCGTCCACCTCGCTGGTGCTCGACCAGTTCGGTCGCAACCTGACCCAGGCCGCGCTCGAAGGCAAGCTGGACCCGGTCATCGGCCGCTCGAAGGAAATCGAGCGGGTCATGCAGGTGCTCAGCCGCCGTACCAAGAACAACCCGGTGCTGATCGGCGAGCCCGGCGTCGGCAAGACCGCCGTCGTCGAGGGGCTCGCGCAGGCCATCGTCAACGGCGAGGTCCCCGAGACGCTGAAGGACAAGCAGCTCTACACCCTCGACCTGGGCTCCCTGGTCGCGGGCAGCCGCTACCGCGGTGACTTCGAAGAGCGCCTGAAGAAGGTGCTCAAGGAGATCAACACCCGCGGCGACATCATCCTGTTCATCGACGAGCTGCACACGCTGGTCGGTGCGGGCGCCGCCGAGGGCGCAATCGACGCGGCCTCGATCCTGAAGCCGAAGCTGGCCCGCGGCGAGTTGCAGACCATCGGCGCGACCACCCTCGACGAGTACCGCAAGTACATCGAGAAGGACGCCGCCCTGGAGCGCCGGTTCCAGCCGGTGCAGGTGGGCGAGCCGACCGTCGAGCACACCATCAACATCCTCAAGGGTCTACGCGACCGCTACGAGGCGCACCACCGGGTCTCCATTACCGATGGCGCGCTGGTGGCCGCCGCCACCCTGGCCGACCGCTACATCAACGACCGGTTCCTGCCGGACAAGGCGATCGACCTGATCGACGAGGCGGGCGCGCGGATGCGCATCCGTCGCATGACCGCTCCGCCGGACCTGCGCGAGTTCGACGACAAGATCGCCGAGGCGCGCCGGGAGAAGGAGTCCGCGATCGACGCGCAGGACTTCGAGAAGGCCGCACGGCTGCGCGACAAGGAGAAGCAACTCGTCGCCAAGCGGGCCGAGCGGGAGAAGCAGTGGCGATCGGGTGATCTGGATGTCGTGGCCGAGGTCGACGACGAGCAGATCGCCGAGGTGCTGGCGAACTGGACCGGTATCCCGGTATTCAAGCTCACCGAGGAGGAGACCACCCGTCTGCTCCGTATGGAGGACGAGCTGCACAAGCGGATCATCGGCCAGGAGGACGCGGTCAAGGCGGTCTCCAAGGCCATCCGCCGCACTCGTGCCGGTCTGAAGGACCCGAAGCGTCCGTCCGGCTCGTTCATCTTCGCCGGCCCGTCCGGCGTCGGTAAGACCGAGCTGTCCAAGGCGCTGGCGAACTTCCTGTTCGGCGACGACGACGCGCTCATCCAGATCGACATGGGCGAGTTCCACGACCGCTTCACCGCTTCGCGGCTGTTCGGTGCCCCTCCGGGCTACGTCGGCTACGAGGAGGGCGGCCAGCTCACCGAGAAGGTGCGCCGCAAGCCGTTCTCGGTCGTGCTGTTCGACGAGATCGAGAAGGCCCACCAGGAGATCTACAACACCCTGTTGCAGGTCCTGGAGGACGGCCGCCTGACCGACGGCCAGGGCCGGACCGTGGACTTCAAGAACACGGTGCTGATCTTCACCTCGAACCTCGGCACCTCGGACATCTCGAAGGCCGTCGGGCTGGGCTTCTCGCAGTCGAACAACGAGGGCTCGAACTACGAGCGGATGAAGCTCAAGGTCAACGACGAGCTGAAGAAGCACTTCCGGCCGGAGTTCCTCAACCGCATCGACGACGTGATCGTCTTCCACCAGCTCACCAACGAGCAGATCGTGCAGATGGTGGACCTGATGATCGGCCGCGTCGCTACGCAGTTGAAGAACAAGGACATGGCGATCGAGCTCACCCCGAACGCCAAGAACCTGCTGGCCAAGCGTGGCTTCGATCCCGTGCTCGGTGCCCGGCCGCTGCGCCGCACCATCCAGCGCGAGATCGAGGACCAGCTGTCGGAGAAGATCCTCTTCGGCGAGATCGGGCCGGGCCAGAGCATCTCCGTGGATGTCGAGGGCTGGGACGGTGAGGGCTCCGGCGAGGACGCCAAGTTCACCTTCACCGGTAAGGCGAAGCTGACCAAGGCCGCGGGCGAGGAGAAGCCCGAAGTCGTGCTGACCGGTGCGACGGAAGGCTCCACCGAGGCCGCGTCGGGCGAGTAAGTCACAACCGAAAAGCCCGTGCCCACCGTGGGCACGGGCTTTTCGCATGCTGGTGTGACTTTTCGGCGGTCGTCCCCACTGCCTCGGGTCGAGTGAAAATAGTCATGATGAAAGACCGAGCCGAAAGGCAAGCCGGTGGCATCGGTCGCGCGTCGGCACTCGGAATATGCTCGGATACGGATGCCCAGAGCGTGCAAGGGACTGCCCGCAATGATTTACCGGTTATTTGCTATACGGTCGTGGGTCGGTAAATTTCAGTTCGCTGAAAAATTGCTGTCTGTTGACATTGAGGAAGATGGGCCGTGCGCCACTATGTGTCGCGCCGCGCCAGGAGGACGCATTTCGGTCTCGACTCCGGCTGTGCCCTGGTCCGGGCGACAGTGGCGGGACGAAGAACGCCCAAAAGGGAGCGGGCTGCTTGTTTGCCGGGCCGTCCGACCGCGAATCAGTGCATTCCGCGGGTTTGCTCGTTGACTGGTCGCCTTCCTGCGGTCGATATTTGAACGCGAGGCCGGGGTTGTTCGCTTCCGGTTCCTTCGCGGTGCGGCGAGGTCGTCCGGCTCTGGTGGGCAGCGATAGGCGAGCGGCGCACAGCCGGCCGGGGCGGTGCGGGGCGGTGCGGGGCCGGCCCAGGTTGCTCGGTCGATCGGCCGAATCGGCGGTTCGGTCCGGTGTGGTTCGCGACTGGGGCTCGCTCGGTCCGGTGGCGCTCGACGTGTCCGTGGCTGCCGAGCTCGATGTCCCGGCACCCTGCGGCGAAATTCGATCCCGCGGGACTCGGCGCCGGCGCGTTCGATGTAGGGCCGGTCTACTCAGTTTCTCTCGCTGTCGTGACGCTGCGTATCGGCATGCTCGTCGTCGCGGCGTCCTGGACCGGGGCTTGGGATACCGCGTTTTTCCGGCTCGGCGCTTCGGCTTTCCCGGTGCTTCGGGTCTGCACTCCCGGTGATGCCGAGCCCTCCTGGGCCGCGGCTGTCCGCATGGGTAGCCGGGCCGCTACCCGGAACCCGCCGCTGGGGCGCGGGCCCGCGGTGAGAGCGCCGCCAAGGGCATGGGTGCGCTCGCGCATGCCGATGATGCCGTTGCCGCCGCCGTTTCCGGAGCGCGATGTGGCGCTGGTCGGGCGGCTGTTGTCGACGGTGATGTCGACCGAGTCCGGGGTGTAGCGCACGGTCACCGTGGCATCGGCGCCGGGCGCGTGGCGGAGCACGTTGGTCAGCGACTCCTGGATGATTCGCGCCGCCGCCGCGTCGATGAGGCTGGGCAACTGCTGCGGGGTGCCGAGCACTCGGGTGGTGACGGTCAGTCCGGTGCTGCGCGGGCGCTGCAACAGGTCGTCCAAGTCGCCGATGCTCGGCGCCGGGGTGCGGGGGGCGGGCGGCGGCTCGGCTTCGGTCGCCGCGCCGGTCTCCTCCGCCTCAGCCGTGGGCGATTGCTCGCTGTGCGCGGCGGGTGCGCTTCCGGACCGGATCGTGTGCCGTTGCGCGTGTACCTCGGCGAGGGCGTCGCGGCTGGCGTTCTTGATCGCCGTGAGCGCTGTCTCCGCCTGTTCTGGGCGCTTGTCGAGCAGCTCCAGCGCCACCGAGGACTGCACGTTGATCATCGACAGACTGTGCGCGAGCACGTCGTGCAGTTCGCGCGCGGCGGCGAGACGTTCTTCGCCGACCCGGTGCTCACGCTGCGCTTCCTCGTCCCGCCGCGTGGCCTCGGCGAGCTGCCCGCGCGCGATGAGCAAGGCCTTGCGCTGCCGGATGCCCTCCGCCACCAGCAGCAGCACGGCCGCCCACGCCAGCAGCGCGAACACCTGCCACAGATTCGCGGGGCGGTCGAGCAGTGCGGGCAGCGGCCAGACCAGCGCCAGATACCCGACTGGGACGAGCGGGTAAGTCCACCACCGTGATCCGGTGCTCGCGGCGGTCAGAAAGGCGACCACCAGTGCGACGACGATCGGGCCGTACCCGTAGCCCCGCAGGAAGTACGCCACGCACACGGCGAGGACGACGATCAGCACGGGCAGCGGCTGCGCGCGCCGCCAGATCAGCGCCACCGGACCGGCCAGCAACAGCAGGTAATCGAGCGCGTCGAGGGAGTGCACTCCGGTCTGCCGTATGTTCGCGAAAGTGCCTCCGACCAACTGAATCGCGGCGACGACGAGCGCGACGCCCCAATCCCAGCCGACCGAACTCCGATCTGTCATCCCTGCCACCCGCACCCACGTAGCCTATGCGCCCGGTCGTGATCAGACGTCCGCATGGGAACGTATTTCGTCGCTGTCCCACGAGGGGCCCGGTTTCCATCCCTGCCTTTCCGGCTGAGAAAGCCTGTGCGCTCGCCGAATATCAGGCTCCGGGCGGTCGGAGGTCGAGGAGGCGCGTGGGCAGCGAGTACAGCTGGGGCACCTGAAAAACCGTTCTCACTCAGGGCCTTTCGTGGGCGGTGGTGAATCTCGCGGCCCTGGTGGTCGAGCTGGGGTGCACGGTATTCGGCGTCGAATCTCGGTCGCGGCGCTGATCGCGGCGTCCCGATCGCAGGCGCTCGCCCGGCCGCGCTGGATCGGTCGCTGCTCGGGAAACCTGACGGGTGTAGCCATTCTCGGTATGTGGACTCTGGCGGGTCGCCGATCGGCGCGATCGCCCGTGGGCCCACGCTCGTGGTGGGCTCGGCGGATTCGACTGCCGCGCAACGGGTTTACCGCCGCAGCGCGCGGTGCGCCGTGCGCTGCGGCAACCCGATCGGCGAACTGTTGGGCCGAGACGCGTCGGCCGGGGTAGGTTCGTGCTGAATCGTGAAACGATCATCGGCGAAAGGACCGTGATGCCCACACGTACCGCGCGTACCGCCTGGACCGGAACCCTGCAGGAGGGTTCGGGCCAGGTCGAACTGACCAGTTCGGGGGTCGGTAAGTACGACGTGTCGTTCCCCAAGCGTTCCGCCGAGGAGGCCGACGGCACCACCAGCCCGGAGGAACTGATCGCGGCCGCGCACTCCTCCTGCTACGCGATGGCGCTGTCGGCGCAGATCGGCAACGCGGGCGGCAACCCGGAGAGCCTGGACGTCACCGCCGACGTGACCCTCGGCCCCGATCCGGCGGGCGGCTTCCGGATCACCGGGATCAAGCTGACCGTCCGCGGTCGGGTCTCCGGCATCGACGCCGACGCCTTCCACGCCGCCGCCGAGGCCGCCAAGGCGGGCTGCCCCGTCAGCAAGGCCCTCGCCGGCGTCGACCACATCACCCTCGACGCCGCTCTCGCGTAGTTCGCTCGTTTCGTGCCTCGCGCCGTGGACAGGCGCGGGGCACGAGACAGCGCGGGCGGGCCCCGCACGATCGCCACGGCACCACCCGCGACCGACGCACGAACGCGACCGGTCGAGCGGGGTGGACGCGCAGCTATGCGGGCCAGAGGGAAAAGGCTGTTCCGGTCACGACCGACACCGCCTCGCTGCTTCCGGACGCGAATCACCCAGCGGTGGCGGCCGCAACCGGTACCCGAGTATCGGTGCGGGTCGCGAACTCGGTGAGCGCGGCGAAGCCGAGAGCCAGACCGGCCCACAGGGTCGCGGTCTCGGCCAGCGACGCCACCCGGAACTGCCACAGCAGAGTGGCCGGGAAATCCGAGCTCACCTCGTTCACGCCGGGTAGCAGGAGGTAGCCGAGTGCGGTGACCAGCACGAACGCGGCGACGCCACCGATCAGCCGGAACGTGGGCAGTTGCTTGCGTAGCGCAGTGAACACCGCCACCGCCGCACCGACCGCCACGACGCCGAGCGCGACCGCGGCAAGCCACAGCAGGGTGCGCTCGTCGATGGTGTCCGCGTCCCCCACCGCCGGTGGGTTGGCCGGGTACTTGAAGAACGGCACCGCGACGATCGCGGCCCACCCTGCCACACCGAGCGTCAGCGCGAGCCGTGGCCCGGACAGCGTGGTGTAGCGCCGCGCGAAGTGCGCGACCGAGGCGTAGATGGCGCCGAGCGCGAGACCGGCCAACCCGAGGGCGAGAAACTGTCCGAACTTCTGGCCGCCGCGGCTCACCAGCGGCTCTTCCTCGTCACCGTGGGAATGCCCGCCGGGCGATTCGGCGTGCTCGCCGTGCGAGTGCCCGTCTGCGGATTCGGCGTGTTCGCTGTGTGCTTTCTCGATGGCGATGGCCGCCTCCACCTTGGGTTCGCCGACGAAGTAACCGACTGTGGCGGCCAGCAGTCCGGCGATCAGACCGGCCAGCAGGCCGCGCAACAGCAGGGTTCGGAGCGGACCGATCAGTGGCACGGAAGCCCCAGCAGGTGGCGTCCGTCGTGCATCAGCTCGTGCAGGTACATCCCGCTGCGCGAGATGACGCCCTGGTCGAAACCGACCAGGTACAGCGTGAGCAGTGCGAGTAGAACGACACCGACCGTGACGAGCACGGTGGCCAGGGAATCGGTTGCCCGGCTGGGTGAATGCGCGATGGCCATTCGAGTCCTCCTTGGGATACGCGTCCCGTCGGGTGGTGGCGCGACGGTGCCGGTGTCTGGCTTTCCGGCACCGGACTCGGTGCGTGGAACACAGTGGCGCGACCGCTCCGGTATCTCACCGGAATTACCGCATCACCCTCGCGTTTGTCCTTCGAACTGTGACACCCGCGTACCCTCGGCGTCAACCGGGTCCGGCACGGGCGAACCACGGCGTCGGGCGAGTCGCCGGGCGGGCGGACCCGCCCGGCGACTCGGGCTCGGACTCAGTTCGCGGGCTTCGCGTCCACGTCGAGCACGACCTCGAACTCGAGCAGCGAGGCACCCGTCGAGACCGGCTTCTGGCGCTCGCCCGCGTGCGCCTCGCGCGCCGGTCCGTCCCGCCAGGCCGCGAAGGACTCTTCCGAATCCCATTGGGTGACTACGAAGTACCGCTTCTCCCCGGCCACCGGCCGCAGGAGCTGGAAGCCGAGGAAACCTGGGGAGTTCTCGACCGCGTGCGCACGGTGGGCGAACCGCTTCTCCAACTCGGGACCCGCGCCCTCGGGAACCTCGATCGCGTTGATCTTCACAACAGCCATGTATCCAAGCTAGCCGCTGTCGCCGAGCAGATGCTCGGGGCCTCGTATTCCTCGTATTGTCGAACCGATGTTGCACGACGAAGGCGGAGCCGGCGCGCCGATCCTGCTGTTGCACGGGCTGATGGGCAGCGCGCGCACCTGGCGCGATCAACTGGACTGGTTGCGCGAGCACGGCCACGTCTACACCTACGACGCCGCCGGGCACGGCAGGCCGGCACCCGAGGTACTGACGACCGAGGCTTTCGTCGCGGACCTCCTCGCGGGCACCGCCGCGATCGAAGAGCCGATGGTGGTGATCGGGCATTCGATGGGGGCGCTACACGGCTGGGTGTTCGCCGCGAACCACCCAGACCGGGTACGGGCGCTGGTGATCGAGGACATCGCGCCGGATTTCACCGGCCGCACCGCCGCGCACTGGGCAGCGATGATCGAAGCGTGGCCGCAGCCGTTCCCGGACGACGAAGCCGTGCTGTCCTTCTTCGGGCCGGTCGCCGGACGTTACTTCCTGAACTCTTTCGAGCGCGGGCCGCAGGGATACCGGCTGCACGGCTCGGTCAGCACCTTCCGCGATATCTCCGAGGAGTGGGGGACGCGGGATTTCTGGCAGCACTGGCATGCGGTGCGGGCGCCGGCCCTGCTGCTGGAAGGCGAGCACAGCATCACACCGCCTGGACAGATGCGGCAGATGGCGGACGCCCATCCGGGCGCCGACTACGTTTTGGTGCCCGGTGCGGGCCACCTCGTGCACGACGACCAACCGGAGCGCTACCGAGCGGAGGTCGAGCGCTTCCTACGGCGGGTGCTGGGCAGCTAGAGCAGCTAGGGCAGCAGGGCCGCCTCGGTCAGCCGCCGGCCCCGCCCTCGCCCGCCAGAGCGAACAACCCGTCGGGCGTCTGTTCGATCAAGCCGTCCACCAGCAATGAGTCCAACGCGCGGTCGCGCTGGCCCGGGTCGCGAGTCCAAGCCAGGTCCAGGCGCACCCGCTCCACCGGACCGCTGGCGGCACGCAGGACATCCAACAGCCGACCACGCGCCTGGCGGTCGGTGCCCTCGAATTTCTGGGTGCGGCGAACAATCTCGCTCACCGGCCGTCCGGCGGTGACCCACGCGCAGCTCGGCAGCGGGCAGCGCGAGCAATCGGGAGTGCGGGCGGTACACACGGTCGCACCGAGCTCCATGAGCGCGGCGGAGAACACCGCGGCGCGATCGACCTGCGGCGGCAGCAGCGCTTCGGTGTCGAGGAGGTCCCGCGACGACGGGTTGCCGGCTTCCGCGCGCCCGTGCACTGCTCTGGCAACTACCCGGCGGACGTTCGTGTCCACTACCGGAACCCGTTGTCCGTAGGCGAAACAGGCGACGGCACGCGCGGTGTACGCGCCGATGCCCGGCAAGCCGAGCAGTACCTCCACCTCCGCGGGCACCTCGTCACCGTGCTCGGTCGCCAGCACCCTGGCGCACTCGTGCAGCCGCAGCGCGCGGCGCGGATACCCGAGCTTGCCCCAGGCACGCAGCACTTCCCCTTGCGACGAGGCGGCCATCGCCGAAGGCACCGGCCAGCGCGCCACCCATTCCCGCCAGATCGGCTCGACCCGCACGACCGGAGTTTGCTGCAGCATGATCTCGCTCATCAGGATCTGCCACGCGGTGACGCCGGGGCGGCGCCACGGCAGATCGCGCGCGGTCTCCGCGTACCAGTCCAGCAACGTGCCGGCGTCGATGCCGTTCGCTGCGCCGTTCCACACTGTTCTCACCATCCCAGTCCTACTGCCGCCAGGCGATATTTGCCCGTTCGTAACCGACCGAACTCGCTGGTAACGCGACCGTCCTGCACAATGGTCGGTATGCCGGATTCCAACCCGATCAGTGCCTGGAAGTCCTTGCGTGAAGGCAACGAGCGTTTTGTCAGCGGCGCGCTGCTGCATCCTAGCCAGGGCGCCGCGGACCGGGCCAAGCTCGTCAGCGGCCAGCACCCGCACGCGATCCTGTTCGGTTGCGGTGACTCCCGGGTCGCCGCCGAGTTGATCTTCGACCAGGGCCTCGGTGACATGTTCGTGGTGCGTACCGCGGGCCATGTGGTCGACAGCTCGGTGCTCGGCTCGATCGAGTACGGGGTGCAGGTGCTCAACGTGCCGCTCATCGTAGTGCTCGGGCACGACAGCTGCGGAGCCGTGAAGGCCACCATCGACGCGCTCGACGGCGGCGAGGTGCCCGGCGGGTTCATCCGCAGCGTGGTCGAGCGGGTCGCGCCGTCCATTCTGATCGGGCGGCGCGAAGGCCTGGCTACCGTCGACGAGATGGAGGCCAGGCATGTGGTGGAGACCAGCCGCCTGCTCATGCAGCGCTCGATGATCATCTCGCAGCGGGTCGCGACCGGTGAGTGCGCCATCGCCTGCGTGACCTACAAGCTCGCCGAGGGCAAGGTGCAGTTGCACCGGGTCGTCGGCAACATCGGCGAAGTGGTCTGAGCCGCGGCGCGACCCTGGACGGGCCGGCGTGCCGGCGGAATGTACTCGCCGCCTGCGGGCGCGGGCGGCCGACACGCCGTGCCCCTGAGACGATGCGCCCGACGGTGCCCTTACCGTTGAGGCGTGCTGGAACCGAATGGACCGCTGCCACCGGAGATCTATTGGCGTCGACGCGTGTTCGCCATCGGAATCCTGGTGGTCGCCCTGGCGCTGGTGATCTGGGTCGTGCTCGCGGTCGTACGCGGCGGTGACTCGCCCGGTGACGCCGCTGCCGCCGGGACCAGCTCGGTCGTGACCAAGTCCGCCGACGCGGCGGCCAAGCCGTCGGGCGAGTCCGGCGCGCCGAAGTCCTCCGCGGCGGCTACCAGCGTCGCGGCCGGCCCGTGCCCGGACCAATCGCTGGCGATCAAGGTGACCGTCGAGCAGCCCACCTACAAGACGGGCGAGCAGCCGGTGTTCGGGATCGTCATCACCAACATCTCCGCGGTGGCGTGCACCCGCGATATGGGCTCCGGCCTGCAACAGGTGTCGGTGCACACGCTCGACGGCCAGCGGCGCCTGTGGTCGAGCACCGACTGCTATCCGGACGGTCAGCCCGACGTCCGCACGATGAGCCGCGGTGAGCAGGCGGCGTTCACGGTGACCTGGTCGGGCACTACGTCCCAGCCCGGCTGCGCGGGCGAACGCGTCCAAGTCCCACCGGGCGC
Organism: Nocardia aegles; assembly: GCF_052545135.1. NCBI lineage: Bacteria > Bacillati > Actinomycetota > Actinomycetes > Mycobacteriales > Nocardiaceae > Nocardia > Nocardia aegles. The sequence goes on along the minus strand of NZ_JBQWRI010000010.1, from coordinate 1,678 downwards.
CTACAGCGTGGTGGCGCAATTGGGTTCGGTACGCAGCATGGCCGAGCCGTTCAATATCGCTTGAGCTGTGCTGGACCGGCCGCGCCTTGGCGCGGCGTGTTCGCGGCCCTCTGGTGGCTCGAAAGACGTAGGTGCGGTGCGCTGGGCGCGTGGGTCGGTAGATGCCGACACGAAGTCCAACTTTGCGCGAGGGTTGATCGAGTCAGCCGGCGGCTTCTTCGGGTGCGGCGCGTAGTTTGCGCAGGCCCGCTATGCGGATGGCGGAGCGGAGGTCGGTGACCTCGTGGATCTTCATGGTGCTTTTCACCGGGGCGAGGCCGGGGGGTACCAGGGCGGTGGTGAAGCCGAGGCGTTCGGCTTCGGCCAATCTGCGGTTCAGGCCGGTCACTTTCCGGACCTCACCGGCGAGTCCGACCTCGCCGAGGATCACCCAGCCCGGGGGGATCGCAACGTCGGACTCGGCGCTTGCGATGGCGAGCGCGATGGCCAGGTCGGCGGACGGCTCGACCAGGCGCATGCCGCCGACCGTCGCGGCGTACACGTCGCTCTTGCCGAGGAACACCCGGCCTCGGCTCTGCAGGACGGCCAGCACCATGGCGACTCGGTTGTAGTCCAGGCCGCTCACCGCGCGGCGCGGCTGCGGAATCTCGGTCTTCACGGTCAGGCCCTGTACCTCGCCGACCAGGGGACGCTTGCCGTCCATCGCGACGGTCACCGCCGTGCCCGGCACCGAATCCGTCCGGTGGTGCAGGAACAGGCCGGACGGGTCGTCGACGCAGGCGATGCCGTCCTCGTGTAACTCGAAGCAGCCCACCTCGTCGGCGCTGCCGAAGCGGTTCTTGATGCCGCGCACCATGCGCAGCGTGGAATTCTTGTCGCCTTCGAACTGCAGGACCACGTCGACGAGGTGCTCGAGCGTGCGCGGGCCCGCGACGTTGCCGTCCTTGGTGACGTGCCCGACCAGCAGCACCGCGATCCCGCTCGCCTTGGCCAGCGAGGTCAGGGCGGCGGTCACCTCGCGTACCTGGGTGACGCCGCCGATCACGCCGTCCACCTCCGGGGCGAGCATGGTCTGCACCGAGTCGACCACCAGCAGCGTCGGCCGCACCTGCTCGACGTGTCCGAGCACGATCGACAGATCCGATTCCGACGCCAGATAGACCCGGTCGTGGACCGCGCCGGTGCGATCGGCCCGCAGCCGGACCTGCCCCGCCGACTCCTCCGCGGTGACATACAGCGACTTCTCGTCGCGCTGAGCCGCCCAGCGATGCGCCACTTCGAGCAGCAGGGTCGACTTGCCCACCCCAGGCTCACCGGACAGCAGCACCACCGAGCCGGGCACCACGCCGCCGCCGAGCACTCGGTCCAGCTCGGTGACACCCGTCGGCCGCGCTCGGGTGACCTTGGAGTCGATCTGCGAAATCGGCGCGGCCGCGGTACTCGGCAACATCGCCCTGCGCCCCGGAGAACCGACCGCGCCCGCCCCGGCGACTACCTCGTCGACGGTGCCCCAGGCCCCGCATTCGGGGCACTTGCCCACCCATTTGGCGACTTCGTGCGAACAGGCGGAGCAGCGGAAGGTCGGCTTGGTCTTGGCCACAGGGGCACCATAGCTGTGTTCAATTTCCAGCGCCTGCGGCGCTGGGTGTTCGCGGCCCTGTTGTGGCGGGCGGGCCCG